>CAVWDX010000020.1:0-722083 GCA_963753745.1 uncultured Acidobacteriota bacterium | reverse complement strand
GAGAAGTCGCGTTCCCAGACATGTCCGGTATTGGCGTTTACGCGACTAAGCCCCGGGGGTGTCCAAAATTGTACAGATTCGCGACTGGGTGTAGGCGTATTCTACCAAATTGAAGAAAAGCGAACTCACGTCCAGACAAGTATCCTCCGTCCCCTGTCCTACATGCGGCGTCGCTGCCGGGGAGTGTTGTGTGCTGCATTCAGGTGCTCCCCGCTCAGAATCACATGTGGACCGGAAGTTTGCCGCAGCCGAGGCGATTGAGACAAAAGGAATTCCCCGTGGTCCCCGACGACGTCGATAAATCCCCTTGCGACCGACAATCCTAGTTACGCGGTGGCAAGCCCTGATATCAACACTGATCTGCAAAGATTCCGCTTTCCGATGAGCGTGAAAGTGAGTGTTTATTCGTGCAGGACAACACTCAGGAGGGATTTGTGAACCTGAAATCCGTCATTGTTATATTGAATGAAGCCCAGTTTTCTGAATTTATTCATGAAAAAATTGACTCTGGACCGCGTTGTGCCGACCATCTCCGCCAACGTTTCTTGCGATACTTTGGGAAGTACTCCCTGAGGCTGGTCTTCTTTACCGTAACGGGCCAGCAATAGAAGAGTACGGGCCAGCCGCTTCTCGCTCGAATTGAATAACTGATCGACCAGGTCAGCCTCGATTCGGATGTTCCGTGCCAGCATGAACTTTATGAACAGGTCGGAGAGGCCATGCTCCGCGTGAAGCACCTTGAACATCTCATTCTTCTCAATGACGAGCACAGTGCTAGGTGTGATCGCGGTAGCCGTTCCTATTCGAACAGGTTGACCTGCCAGAGAGCCCTCACCAAAGAAGTCACCCGGTCCCAAAATGGCGACAACCGCCTCTTTGCCGACTTCATTGAGGACGGTGAGCTTCACACCACCACTTTGTAAGTAAATTACGCTCTCGGCGGCATCACCTTGAGCGTAGATGCCCTCCGCCCTCTTATACTCTTTGACTTTTCTCGACACCCCAGCCGAATCGAGAAAAGCCTGGACATCGAAAACGGGCACCTTTACATTCTTGAGTTTTTTGGCCATCGCAGCCAAGTGAAACTCCCAGATTCAATCTTACTCCGAAGGAGGATTGCTGTCTGTAGGGTATACGACAGTTCAAACGCGGTGTGGGGACAGCCAGAACGCAGAGATGTTGCTGTCCGAGACCTGCCACGCGTTACGGGACACTTGGAATCGGCAGGGTCGGCACATGTCCGCTTTCGGTTGATCGGGACGTAAATTACTTCGGCTTGGCTCTCCAACTGGCCGGCACGCTCAAGTCTATCAATAGTGGTGGACAAGCGATAAGTGCTAGGCAACCAGGAGGGACCGACGCGGCCACACGCACGTAAGTCTCTTGCTAGACTGTCCTTAACATGAATACCGAGCGCGCCGCATTCGATGAAGTCTATGTCTACACGATGGGCCGCCCCGGATTTATCCTGCAGCACGTGGTGGACGCCTTCGCTGTGCAAACCGCCAACGACGACAGCAAGCCGATCGGCGTTGTGTTCGGGTTGGTGGGGCTTTATCTTTACGTTGAAAAACAGTTTTCGGGCCGCCAAGTCCAGAGAGTACACGTGGAACTTGGACGCAGAAAACGAGAATGGCCGCGTGTGCATATGCCCGAGGATCGCGGCAGCATCACGGTTGCCAATGTGTTGGCAGCATCTGCCGGGCCTGAGCGCGACCTGGCAATCAACGATTGGTGCAGATCCGTGTGGACTGCTTTCGGCGCCAATCGGCAGACTATAATCGCGCTCTTGAAGGAATACCAGATCACGTAGTGATGTTGCCTTGGGAATTACTGACATCCGTGACTTCTAGATTTTCGGGGACTCGAAACTTATTCTCGGACCGTGGTGGACGATTTTGGTCTGGACCTGAGTTGGACCTGAGTGCACGACAATGCGCCTCACTCCCGCGATGCGAAGCGTTTGCGCCCAAGCGATCGGGTGTTCGAGGCTGAATTTTTCGAGCGAGGTATGGCGTCCCATCCACACGAGCGTTGCGTGCACACCCCCGAAGATCAGCAGTCCCACGCAGACCACACCAGCCACAAGCCAGAATGCAATCGAAAAAAGGATTCCGAGAAGGACCAATTCACGGAACGCATAGATTTGGGCAACCAAAAAGATGGCCGCTCCTACGAGAGCGCCTTGCTTCAGCCGTTTCGAAATTCTCTTCTTCTGCATGGCATCGTCTTCTTCTCTAAAACTCTCCTCACGATATTGCTTTGGTACCAGCCAAGATGTGCGATGAATCACCGTCCAATGGGCCTTGCATCACCTTGGAAAAGTCGCACTCCCCGCCAAGTTCCATCGTCGCGTCCTCCAGGTGACGGGTATTGCACCTGGGCTTTTTGCTTTTCCATGCTCTCCCCCACCCTCATCCACGAGTTAACGACGGCGGCATGGCACAAACGCTGGAGGGCCTGGTCGATTGTCGGTGATTGCGTTACTTGGTTTCTGGTTGCGAGGTGGGAGAGCGGCCGTAGCTCTCGGCGCGGAGCGGGCTCGACCACGGCTTTTTAGCTGATCTGCTCAGCCGTGCGACACGCTGGGCCGCTCGCCAGCCAGGAGTTCTCTTGCGACTTCCAAAGCCTTCTCGGCCTGGGCGGGATCGTCGAGGCGACCTCGGGCGAAATCGGGCGTGCCACCGCCTTTGCCTCCTACTTTTGTCAAAACTTGCTTGAGGAGCGCGTTCATGTCTTTTCCGGCGGCGGGATGTTGCGCGAAGAGTATGTGGCCGCAACCGAACCTTGCCAGCAGCGCGATCGTTTTTTCGGTTTTTGCGACTTCGGTTGCGAAGTAGCCCAGGAACTCGGCTTCGACCCCGTCGAAAACTCGTTGCACGATCCGAAGGCCGTCTGGGTTAGCCGTGGCCTCGCGCGCAGCTTGCCCCGCTTCGATTTCCGCGAGACGCTGGAGAAGCGCGCGCGTTCGTTTGAAATTCGCATCACGTTCCAAAAGAGCCCGCTCCGCGGAGGTCAAAATTTCTTCCGGCGCGCAACCTAATTTTTCAGCGGCTGCGCGAAGGCGTAGAAAATCCTGGCGCGCGGCGCGTTCGGCTCGCCCGCCGCAAACAAATTCCACGCGCCAATCCTGCCGCATTTTCGTGCACCGCCTCACGAGGAGCGTTCCAATCTGGCCGGTGCTCTTAACGTGAGTGCCCCCGCAAGGCTGGAGGTCAGCGCCCTCGATCTCGATGGCCCGCAAAATTCCCGCGCGCTCGATCTTCTTGCGCACTCCGATCTCCGCTAAGTCTTCGGCAGTCCCATAGCGCACTGTCACGGGCCGGCCTTCAAAGATAATCGCGTTGGCAGCGCGCTCCGCGCCTTCGAGGATTTCGTCCGATGGCTCCGGGCCGCGCAGGTCGATGGTGCTCACTTCCGTCCCGAGATGGAAGGACTCTGTCGGCCTCCCAAAGCGTTCTTGAAACATCGCGGAAAGCAAATGCTGGCCTGTATGTTGCTGCATGTGATCGAAGCGGCGCGGCCAGTTGATGCAGCCGAGCACGTCCGGACTTCCGGGGCGGCGGTCGACGACGTGAATGATTTCATCGCCTTCGTCGCGGACATCGAGCACATTCGCATCCCCGATCTTCCCTAAATCGTTTGGCTGGCCTCCCGAAGTTGGATAGAAGGCGGTGCGGTCCAGAACCAGGCCCATTGCTTGTCCCGTGAGCCCGGAGTTCACATCCGGCGGGAGCAGTTCGCAATGGACGACCCGCGCGGGAAATTCGCGTTCAAAGGCGTCGTCGTAGTACAGCCGGCGAGTGGTCATGCAGTTCAGGCCTGCAGCGCGCGTTGCCACGCTTCAGAATATTTGTAGCCGGTTCCCGTGTTGAACAGCACGACCGTCTCATGCGGCTTGATCCAGCCAGAGGCCGCGAGCTTGCGAGTCGCGCTCACGGTTGCCGCGCCTTCCGGCGCAGCGAATATTCCCTCTTGCGAAGCAAGTTCCTTCCCTGCTTGCAGCATCTCCTCGTCCGTCACCGTCAGTGCGGTTCCGTGAGTTTGTTTCAGCATTCGAAGGATAAGAAAATCTCCGAGCGGCCCCGGCACGCGAAGTCCCGAGGCCAGCGTGGCGGCGTTTTGGAAGAACTCCGAGGTAGTGCGATGCGCTTCCCATGCTTTCACGATCGGCGCGCAGCCTTCTGCTTGCACCACCACCATGCGCGGCCTTTCGGAACCGATCCAGCCCATCTCTTGCATTTCATCGAACGCTTTGCACATGCCAATGAGGCCGACGCCTCCGCCTGTCGGATAAAGAATCACGTCTGGCAGCTTGCCGCCGAACTGCTCCCACAGTTCGTAACCCATGGTCTTCTTACCTTCGATCCGATACGGCTCCTTCAACGTCGAAACGTCGTACCAGCCTTCACGATCTTTGCGTTCCGCTACATATTTGCCGCAGTCGGAGATTAAACCGTTCAGTTTGATAACTTTAGCGCCAAAGGCTTGGCATTCCAGGATGTTCGCCGAAGGCGTATCTGCTGGCATGACGATGACTGCGGGAATGCCAGCAGCGGCTGCATAAGCAGCCAAAGCACCGCCAGCGTTACCTGCCGTAGGAGTCGCTAAAATCTTTGCTCCCAATCTCTTGGCGCGGGTCACCGCTGCTGTCATGCCCCGCGCCTTGAAAGAGCCGGTGGGGTTCAGCCCTTCGTCCTTAACCAACAGGTTAGATACGCCGAGGGAGGCTCCCAGCCTCTTGGCTGCCACCAGGGGCGTCATGCCCTCCCCTAACGTCACCGGAGGGTCGTCTGGCAGCACTTCCGCATACCGCCACAGACTGCGTACCCGCGATCTCAAATTTTCCAGTGTGAGCGTCGCGGCTGCGCGCTTGAGGTCATACTTGGCGAAGAGCGGTTTGCCACAAGTACAAAGATGCTGCTCCTCGGACGGATCGAACTTCTTCGCACAGGCTGAGCATTCCAGTTCCAGGATGTTCGTCGGTTTTGTCATGGGAGAAAAGTCTATCACAGGCCTTTCCGGTCTTTCGATTGAGGAGGAGGCTAAACACATTTGCTTAATCGGAGAACGGCGCGCACTCGAAATGAGTGCGGCAAGCCGGCAAGTTCAACGGGGAACGACAGGCGCCGTCTTGTTGAGGGCAGGCTGAACACTGCTGCGGCTGAGAGTGATGGCGGTGTTCACCAAACCGACGTGAGAGAACGCCTGGGGAAAATTTCCCAGCAGGCGTTTAGCGACGGGATCATATTCTTCGGACAGCAGGCCGACATCATTTCGAATTGCGAGCAAGCGTTCGAACAAGCGCACGGCATCGTCACGGCGGTTCTGCAAAACGTAATTGTCCGCCAACCAAAAAGAGCACGCCAGAAACTTCCCTTCTCCTTGGGGCATGCCATCGACGGCGGCGCCCTGCCCGTAGCGTGAGACAAAGCCATTTTCCATGAGACCTGTTTCGATGGCTTTCACCGTGCCGATGACGCGAGGATCCTCCGGCGGAAGAAAGCCGAACAAAGGCATCATGAGGAGGCTGGCGTCGAGATGTTTCGAGCCGTAGTACTGCACAAAGGAATTCAGGCCGGCGTCGAAGCCTTGCCGGCATACTTCGTCGTGAATCGTATTGCGAAGCGCCTTCCACCGCGCGATATCCCCAGAGAACCAGCCCTGTTCCGCGGACCGAATCGCGCGATCGACGGCGACCCACGCCATCACCTTGGAGTGAACGAAATTCCGGCGCGGGCCGCGCACTTCCCAAATGCCATCATCAGGTTGCTGCCATACTGTTTCGAGGAATTCGAGCAGCGCCTGGGCCACATCTTCGCCTTCATCCTTCGGCGGATCGAGCCCTGCCTGGCGGCACTGAAAAAGCGTGTTGGAAATCTCTCCGTAGATATCCAATTGAAATTGGCCGTACGCAGCATTGCCCGTGCGCACCGGCACGGATTTCGCATAACCGGGGAGCCACGGCAGCTCCAGTTCGGTGAGCCTCCGTTCGCCATGGAGGCCGTAAAGAATATTGAGTTCCGAGGGGCTGCCGGCAACGGCGCGCAGAAGCCATTCCCGCCACTCTCGAGCTTCGTCATGATAGCCGGCATCGATCAGGGAGTGCAGAGTCAGCGACGCATCCCGCACCCAGCAAAAACGATAGTCCCAATTGCGCGCGCCGCCCAGCCATTCCGGAAGTGAAGTCGTAGGCGCTGCCACGATCCCGCCGGTGGGCAAGAACGTCAGGGCTTTGAGTGTGATCAGCGAGCGCAAAACAGCATCGCGCCATTCGCCTCCATACGAACAGCGACCCGACCATTTTCGCCACCATCTCTCGGTGCCTTGGACCTCGCGAGGGACGTCCAGCGCTGCTGGTTTATCGCGGTGCGAGGGATGCCAGGTAAGCTCAAAAGGAACTCGCTCTCCTTCCTTCACTGAAAATGTCGCGACAGTTTTAAAATTTTCTCCGCGAAGCGGCACTTCTGTGCGCAGAACGAGCATATCCGGACCCGCGATTGCCGAGATCCCCCGATCCGCCCGCCGCACCCACGGAACCACGGAACCGTAGTCAAATCGAATCACCAGTTCCAGGTTCATCTGAACCTGCCCCTTCGTGCCGACGACTACCCGCAAGAGGTGTGGCAACTCATTGCGAGGCGTCATGCAATCGACGAGAGTGACGGCTCCGTTTTCGGTCTCAAATTCCGTCTCGAGGATGAGCGTTCCCTCGCGATAGCGCCGGCGAACAGCGCGGATCGGTTCCGCCGGCGAGATGGTCCAATGTCCGTTGTCGGGAGTTCCAAGAAGCGCCGCAAAGCACGCAGCCGAATCAAAGTGCGGAACACAAAGCCAGTCGATCGAGCCCTCTTTGGACACCAGTGCGGCGGTGTGGCAGTCGCCGATCATCGCGTAATCTTCGATGGGTAAGGACAGGAGCAGCTCTCCGCAAAACCGGGATCGAATTCACTCAAAACATCATTAAATCACGCGCCCCCGCCGCTGACCACCCTCAGCTCGCCCAACCGAATTTGAATTGGGCTTTTCTTTTCAGGGGTGCCCCGACTCTTTCGATTTTGGTTTTTGAAAGGGTGGGTTACTCTCTTCCTCTTTTTCTGCTCGCAGCTCAAGCTGATAAAGTGCAGGTCACCTTTTCCGTAATGTCGTTTCAGGTTCCCGGCATCAGAAAAGAACCGCCCACTCTTTCTTTCAGAAAGGTTGGGCACCCCTGTTTCTTCACGCCACGGTGAAGTACGAAAGTGGTATCCTCTCCTCGTGCTGCTTCGTCAAGCAGAAAAATCGGGAGAATCGAGCGCGCCACCCGTTGTGACCAAACAATCCGGAATTTCGTCACGTACCGATGCACAAACAGCTTGGAATCATTTTGCCTTCTAGCGAAAGGTAGGTGACTTTTGCTTCGCCATACAATTCCGATTGGCCGCGTCTTTGGGATTCCAATCGAGTTGGATTACTCCTGGTTTTTGATCGCCGCCCTAATTACCTGGATTTTGGCCGTTAATTACTACCCGATTGAATTCAAAGGCGGCACGAGCGTCGAATACTGGTTGATGGGCGCCGTGACGGCAGTGCTGTTTTTCGTCAGCATCCTTGTCCACGAACTGGCCCATTCGTGGGTAGCCCTTCGCTACAAAGTACCTGTAAACCGGATCACACTGTTCATCTTCGGCGGCGTATCCCAAATCGCAGGTGAACCGCCGAGCGCTGCCGCTGAATTTCTAATTGCGGTTGTTGGGCCGCTCACCAGCTTTGCGCTGGCCGCGCTCTTTTATTTCTCGGAGCCGTTGTTGGTCAACATCACGCCGGCCCTGGCGGTCGCCAAGTATCTCGCGCTCATTAACGGCATCCTTGGGTTGTTCAACCTTATTCCAGGATTTCCTTTGGATGGCGGGCGCGTTTTTCGGGCCATCGTTTGGGGTGTGAACAAGAACTTCCGCCGCGCTACGCTGATTGCCGCCAGTACCGGCAGATTCTTTGGATTTCTTTTCATTGTTTGGGGAGTATGGCAAGCGCTAAGGGGAAACATCTTCAATGGTCTGTGGATTGCCTTCATCGGCTGGTTCCTCGAAAGCGCGGCCGCAGCCCAAGTCCAGCAGCAAATGGTGCAAGGCCTATTGGTCGGCCACAAGGTATCAGAGGCGATGGGAAATGCATGCACTCATGTATCGGGCGACGCGTCCGTACAGAAGCTAATCGATGAAGAGGTTCTTACACACGGTCGACAATGCTTCCTCGTGGATCGGGGAGACCGCGTGGTCGGGTTGCTGACCCTGCACCACATGAAAGAAATTCCCCGGCCTTCTTGGACGACGACTACCGCATCCCAAGCCATGATGCCCATTGAAAAGCTAAGTAAGACCGATCCAAGCGCAGAATTGTGGACAGCAATGGAAAAGATGGGCCGAGAAGGGATCAATGAAATGCCTGTCATGCAGGGAAACAACCTCGTTGGAATGCTTTCGACGGGCGACATCGTCAAATATCTTCATATTCTCCAGCAAGTGCGGAGCTGAGAGGCTGGCGCTGAACATCAGTTTGAGGGATTTACGACCTGACCACGCGCCTGAGATTAGTTGCGGAAGATTTTTGCGCCGATGTTCACCGAAAAAGTCAAAACCCGCACCCTTCACAAAAATCGTGAAGGATGCGGCACCCAAAGTTGCTGAACCAATAATCGTGTTTGCCACCCGCCGGGGACGACGGGACTCGAACTCGCGACCTCTGCCGTGACAGTGGGCGATTCATAAGTACTTGCAACGACTTACAAGAGCACGGACGGCATCCTAAGTCATTGCAAGACAGTCTTAGACATCCCTACTGTGTACCTCGGTGTGTACCACGCGCCCTTTTATATTGCGTCGGTTGGCGGCACAATCCGTATGACGGAGGTATACATGCGTACCGTGGACAACCAAAAGGATTTCTTGAGAGACGACTTGTCCGATGCCCTCAAGGGGCTATTCGTCGGAGCTGTCGTTTGGGAGGCGGCTGACAGGGCCGCGAAAGCCAATGAAAAGGAACTTTGTCCCTTTTTGAAAGGACTCGCGGCGTCTGCGAGCTTCGTGCAAGCTCGTGCTCTCTACGAGTTCTATAATCCTAAGAAAACAGATAAGCCCACAGGCGAGAAGGGAGAAACCGCGCACGCCAGCCACTTCGGGGAATGGACTGAAAAGGAGTTCACGAGCGACGAGTTAGGTCTATTCGAGAAGTACATAAGGGGACAGGAGACGACGGGCGTATTCCGCACAAATTCTCCGATCAATAAGCGCGTCTTCCATCTCGCGTATGACCGGAGTGACTTTTCGGGAGGGTTAGGGCAGGATGGCTCCGATCATCTCAAGAATCAGCCGCTCGAGTTCGCGACGAATTTACGTGACATCACTAAAAAGTTCATCGAGAAGGTCGAGGATCGTTTCCGTGAAAGCGCGAAGACTGCGCTAGAAAAAGCACGCGAAGGTGCGAGGCAAGCAGCGACGGGCTGCAACATCCCCAATCCGCTCTAAGCGTCGGAACTGCGGCCAGACACAAGAATAGAGCGAGAATGAATTTTATGTTTCCTCCCACTTTTTTACTACACGACACCAAGTGCGGCTCAGATAGTATTCATTGGCGGTACGTGTCGATTGGGTTATCAGAACTCTGGGTGGCGTCTGAGGAGCGCGCGTTATTCCTTTGCCCTCAAAATTTCGGTGACAACTACGGCCTCGTCTAACTTATCTCCACTAGGCCAGTGCACGGCGTCAATGCGAACTTCTTTTTCGCCACAGAACACGAAAATCGATTTTTTCTCACCGCCGTCGTTCGCCTGCTTCGCTTCGGTACCCAGGACACATTCAACGCTCCCTTCGTTCTTTAGACCGTTGAACAGTCCGTATAGGTTGTTGGCGAGTTCGTAGCTCTGTTTCTGATTGCTTGGAGACCAGTTCTTCCATACTGAGGTCAGCTTGCCGTCCTTAAAGACGAGTGATCCTTCATTGCTGTGCGGCGGGCCTGCCTTACTGATTACGCTGCCGTCGTCGTTCACGCTGTAATACTTCGCGAGTGCGGCCACGACAGAATCTTTGGCCATTCCTGGGCGCAGTACAGTCGTGCCAAATTCGATGGAGTTCTTGTCACTGCTCTGTGCTCCTCCCACCGCATAGCCGCCGAACACCAGGGCCAAGCCGCCTATCAAGAACAGGCTGAGCTTCATATCATCCTCCGATCATGTACCGCTAGACCTGAGCCACCGTGCGCCTCTCACCACTGGCGGGTGGTTCACTCGATTCTCCGAAAGTCTCTGCTTGACGGTGCGGCACGAGGAGAGGATACCACTTTCGTAATTCACCGTGGCGGGTGGCCGGGGATCGGAAACTTTATATTTGTGGGCATGAGGGCCGGCGGGTGGCAAGCCCACGAAGCTCGTCTTTCCACACGGAACGGCTACTCGGTGCGAATCCGCGCCAAGGAATAATTTTGTGCTGGATGCGTGCTGCGGATGGTCAGCGTAAAAGACCGGAACCAGAACAGAACTGTCGAAGAATCGCTTCAAGGATGCTTGGCGGGTGGCTCGCTCGATTCTCCGAAAGTGTCTGCTTGACGATGCGGCACGAGGAGAGGATACCACTTTCGTAATTCACCGTGGCGTGAAGAGACGAGGGTGCCGGGTGCCGCATCCCGGCGTTTTTCAGGGTGCGGATTTTGACCTTCTCTTCGGCAGTCTAAGTTCTGTTCGCTCAAGGAGGTTCCGAAACGCGAAGCAGCCTCAGCGTCGTCTTCGGCAATGTGGCCGATGATTTCAGCGAGATCGGTCAGCGCTCTTTGGGTGATGAGGAGGCGGTAATCCACTTTGGCAACAGCTTGCGGACTTGCTCTAGTTCCACGGTGCGTCCAGCTTTGGCATCACGGATGCCTTCGTCGATGGAGGCGAGAGTGGCCTCGTCTTCGTCATCAAGGATAGGTGCGGGCTTTTCGAAGTCAAATTCCTTAGCCTTGCCCATAACGATATGCTAGCTCTTGTCTGCGGTGAGCGCAATAGCACGCCGAAACTGCGCGGGCCATCGCACCTGTGGAATAACCCTTGTTCATCATACTACTGCGCCAAATACTACGACCCGTCCGTCGTTAGGCGCCTGAAAAACTGAGTGCCGCATCCCTGCGGTTTTCAGGCGGGTGGCGCAGAGGATAGAAACAGGGACGATTCTGGGTGCCGCATACGGGGGATTTTTTGAGTGCGGGTTTAGAGTCATTCCGGTGTCGGGCGTCTGCACTTTCCGGAGCGCTTTTTCCGGGTGAGTGAGGTAATTAACCTTCGACCAGGAGGCGCCCGATGGCTACCGTCTCTCAAAGCGTAATTGTTCAAGATCCGGACATCCACAGTGGAGAACCCGTCTTCCGAGGCACCCGCGTCCCTTTCCAGACTCTGCTTGATTATTTGGAGGGCGGAGAAACGCTGGATGAATTCCTGAAACAATATCCTGGAGTAAGCCGCGAGCAAGCCGTCGCCGCGTTGGAAGAAGCGAAGACTCTTCTCTTAGCTCGCTTCGGGAAATGAAGGTCCTCCTCGACGAATGGCGGGTGGCAAACTCTGAGCAGTCGTTTTTGACTTTGGGTGCCGCATCCCTGCGGTTTTCAGGGTGCGGATTTTGACTTTCTCTTCGTCAGTCTACGTTCTCTTCCCTCAAACCGCGTCTCACTGTCTCACCAAACTACAAAATTCCCGCCAACTCCTTCTATCTCCTCAACTTCTCCGCGTCTCATTCGAATGATAAAACTGTGGTACTGTACCTTGACAGTAATCAAATTCCCTGCTATCATTTTCCATGTTTCGCTCGTACCAGCTTCTCCTCCGCCCAGCTCTCTGCTGCCTTTGTAGTGACGGTCCTTTAGGCCCGTGCTCGTCTCTTCTTCCCGCACGCCTCCCCGCCAACACATTGACCACCCCCCTGCGGGAGCGCTCCCCTCTTCTGCCCGTTACGCATCATCAGCCTGCCCCTACCTTGTCGGGCTTGCAAATCACTAAGTCCTTTGCAATCCGCACTTCCGAAAGACCCGCCGGTAACCCCTTTGGAATCCGCACTTCCAAAACACATGATTTAAAACCCTTTAGAATGAACACTTACGAAAAAACCGGGGTGGGGCCCCCCGTCATGGCTAACCAGCTGATGGCTATCCACAAATCCTCTAAAGCCGCGCCCATGGCACGGTACAATAGTTGGATGGGCGTACGGCTAATCGCGCTGGATATTGACGGCACGCTTTTGGACAGTCGCTGGCAGCTTCCCGAGGCCAACCGCGCGGCTATCGCAGCGGCTACGCAGAGAGGCATCGAAGTAGCCCTGGTCACGGGCCGGCGCTACGATTTTGCTCTCCCCATCGCCCGCCAGATCGCTGCGCCCCTGACCATGATCGTCAGCAACGGAGCGGTGATTCGCACGCAAGACGGGGAGACGCACTTGCGGCACCTGCTCGCAAAAGACACCGCCGCGCGCGTGCTGGAGCTTACGCGCCCTTGGCGAGATTGCGCGGGAGTCGTGTTTGACCGCCGTCGCGAGAATCAAATCGTGATTGAATCGATGAATTTGGATGACCCCATCCGCACCGCCTATTACACGCGCAATCGCGAGTTCCTGGGAGTGGCAAACCCCCTCGAAAGCTGCCTGACGGAAGATCCCCTGCAAATAATGCTGAGTGGAGACGTGGCGCGGATGCGAGAAGCGGAAGCAGCGCTTCGCCGCGCGGCGTTTGCGCAGGATTTTGCACTGGCTGCAACAGTTTACGAAACTCGAAATTTTTCGATGATCGATGTGATTAATCCGGTTTGTTCCAAAGGCGCGGCACTGGCGGAATGGGCCGCGCTGCGGGGCGTCGCGCGCGAAGAAGTACTGGCTATCGGCGACAACCACAATGATTTGGAGATGCTCGCGTTCGCGGGCATTCCTGTGGTGATGGGAAACGGCGTAGCCGAATTGAAAGGCTTTGGCTGGCACGAAACCGCCAGCAATGACGAAGGCGGCGTGGCCGCGGCGATCGAATATTTTGCTTTGCAAGAGGCGGCTCCGTGCGCCTGACTCGAATACTGCTCGCGGGTGCGTTGGTTTTCGCGGCAGCGCCGAACTTGCATGCAGAGTACGTCGCTTTGCGGAGCGGCCAGCGGCTCCACGTAACAGGTTACCAGCTTCTTGGCGAGCGATACCGGCTGCAGGTTGCTGGCGGCATAGTGGAAGTTCCGGCCGCGGATGTCGTCTCGATCGATCCGGAGGACGACTTTGCTCCGCTGCCCGCGCCGATCGTGGCGACGGCGCCCTATCATGAAATCGTAAAAGCTGCGGCGGCGCGCTATAGCGTGGACGCGGATTTGATCTCCAGCGTAATTGCCGCGGAATCTAATTTCGACCCGAAAGCCGTTTCGAGACGGAATGCACGTGGACTGATGCAGCTTCTTCCGGAGACGGCCGCGCGCTTCGGAGTGCATAATATTTTCGATCCGCAAGAAAATATCGATGCGGGCACGCACTATCTCCGCGACCTGCTGGAGCGCTACAGCAACGATTTGGCGCTGGCCTTGGCTGCCTACAATGCGGGACCGGAGCGAGTCCAACAGTTTGGACGAGTGCCGCCGTACGCCGAGACGATTTCCTATGTTCGCCGGGTGAAGCGAGCCTACGACAAAAGCAAATCGGGAGCATCGACTGAGGCTGCGCCGAAACCCTCCAGCAGGAAAATCACACCAGTCGCCGAACGAGCCCCTCGCGCAGACAGCGCTAATTCTCAACTCAACGCGTCGAACTAAAATTCCCGCGCAGGATACGTTGTGCACCTCGCACGAATGCAGAAACTGTCTGCACCGCGCGATCGTTGAATGCGAAAAATAAATAGATTTCAGAGCTATGGTTGCTGCGGGTTCGGAATCGCCGTCGGAGGACCCGCTGGAGGATTTAGAGGGTTAAACTGCGGACCCGTCGGATTCTGCCCTGGCGTTCCGGCTGGTGCAGCAAGCGGCGCCCCGGGAGAAGCCACGATGCCCATATCTTTGGAAGGATCCCAGATGAATTCGAACAGGCGGTAATTCTTGGCCTTTTCATAAACCATCACGGACGGTTGATTGACCTTGCTTCCTACGCCAATGATATTGCCGCCCATGATGGTCGGCGTATCGCCCGTCGGCACGCTCTGAGAATCAGTCCCTGCGACGCCTGTATCCGTTCCTTGCGCGCCAGCGGCACTTCCGGTTGTGGCTGCTCCCGGCGCAGGAGCGCCCGCGCCCGGAGGGGTAGCAAATCCCAACTGTCCGCCGGGGGCGCCCGGTTGCGTGCCAAAACCAACCTGGGGGGCCGGCGGCCCACCGGCGACGGGCATCTGGATACCGCCTGTCTGAGGTTTGAGGCTACCGATAAGTTGTCCGGCAGGGCCCACGTAAATCAGGCGCCAAGAGCCATCTTCCTTGTTCATGGGATCTTTATAAGCTTGCCGCATGAAACGAATGTTGCCGACGGAGGGCTTGATCAGCTGGTCCATGGAAGTGGGGAAACGGCCGAACTTGCGATAATAGAGCTTGATGCCGCGCACATATTGATTGCCGCGCCAGATCATTTCCTGTTCTTTTTGGCGCCGGCCTTGCGTAGCGACACGCAATCCAATCGACATGGCGGCAATAAGGACGAGGGTGGTGAGAAACAGAACGATGAGGATGGCGTAACCGCCTTGATTTTTTTTCGCTTTGATCACTGCCGGCAACTTTCTCATCACGATGGAGAACCAGGCTGCTCTTCGAGCGGAGCGGTGCCGTGAAGTCCACTCGAAATTTCCTGAAATTCGAGATTGGCATTTCCGACTTTGAGAATACGATAGCGGCCCAGCAGCGTATCCCCTTCGGTGACGATGTACACGTCCTCGCCATCGGTAAAAAATGCGCGCCGTGCCGTTCCAGTGGGGACCGCGCCATACCCAAAATATTTGAGGTTGGGCGGCAACTTGGCTTCGGTGGGCGGCGGAGGCGGGGGAGGCGGAGTATTTTTGAGTTGTTCAGCTTGCCTCAGCTTGGCTTGCTGCTCTTGGGGAGTGGGAGGGACGATGATACTGAACGGATTGCGGCCGCTGCTCTTGTATTCGGTCTTGCGCGCACGCTCAAGCTCGGGCCAGTGAATTTGAGGATTCTCGACAGCCAGGACTTTGTAGTTCTGGATGGACAAGGCGGTTTGGATGGCAGGCGTGTGCTTGTTCCATTCGAAACTCCAAACCACTATAGCAACGGCCACCAGCAAAACAAGAACGATGATTTGTTGCTTGCGCGTCATGCCGCATCCCGGAAATAGGTACGGAGGTGAAGTCCCACGAGAATAGCGCCGGAAGAGGCGCGATTTTGCACCTCGGAAGCAAGCGTCAAGCTATCGACGATGTAGAATCCCTGCGAACGCTGCAAACCATTCACGAATCGCACCACGCTGCCATAATCGCCGCTCACGGTGGCCTCGATGCTCACCTCGGCCATGCCGCGGTTCTCGACCTCTTTCTGCGTGAAGGCAAGAGAGGCAATCTGAAGGCCTGCTTTTTTCGCGATTTCATGGAGCTCGGCCGTGGTGACAGAGGAGCCGATGCTTTCTGGCGGAAGAGAGTGTTCGAATTTCTCGCAATCTTTCCGCGTGGCGGGCATATGGTCTTTGATGTACTGCTTGGACTTAATGTCGCCTCTGATGATCTTGAGCTGGAGATTCTGCGCGTCGAATTCCTGCTGCGGCGTCTGCGGAGAGGAGGCCAATTTCCAGCTGTAGGCGGCCAGCCCAGCGTCCGCGGCGAGGAGCAAGACGAGGACCACCAGGATGGCACGTTTGCGTAATGTAAAATCCCGGTGCATCAAGTCCTCGAGTACTCCGCGGTCAACTGCACGACCACCTGATCTTCGGTAGTGCGCTGCGCGGGAACAGTCTCATCAACTAATTTGATGTCTGTAAAGGTCTTCGAGTTTTCGAGAGCTTCTAAGAACTTGAGTTTGGCGGCGTCGCTAGTGGCGCCAATGGTGAATTTTACTTCGACGCGGCCCTTGTTCTGCGTGGGCATGATGCTGATAACGTGCACGCCCGCCGGGAGAACGCGCTCAAGGTCCATAAACATGAGAGTCCAGTTAAAACTGCGCGCATCAATCAGGCTGTTGATGAAGGCGGCGCGGTCGTGCAGCTTGGCGTTCTCTTCGAGGCCGAAAAACCGCTCCAAAGATGTGCGCTGTTGTTCAAGCTCGCGGACCTGCAGAAGAATGCCTTCCGATTTAGCGCGCATTTCGGCATTAGCCTTGCGGGCAAGATACACATGCCAGCCGAGACCTATAAACGCGAGGGCCGCGACAACGCCAAGAAGACCTGAACCGGCTAGAAATTTTCTGTGCGTCTCGAGCGGCTTGGTCGCTAGATTGAGCCGAACCTTCATTTTTCTCCCACGGATTTCCCGGCGGTAACCGGTCCCGAACTATTCTAACCTCGGTACAACATCCAGCCGAGCAAACCTTCCAGCTCGCGGTCGGCGAGCGGACGCGCATCTGCGGGAATGCGCCCATCCGAAACTGCGGTCTGAAGCAGTGAGCGCACTTCGCACTGAAACTCCGCTTCCAACGGCGGCACAAATTCCGGCAAACGCGCGCCAAGGCCGGCTACGCGTACGGACTGAATTCCCTCTTGCCAGGTGTCCTGGTAATAGGCGGCGACCGGATAGATGTCCTCGAGGAGCATGTGCGGCGTAAGATCAGCGCCTTGTGCGGGCAATTCCGTGCAGCGGTAGCCACAAAGCACGCCATCGCGGACGATCGCAGTGGTCAGGGCAGCGCCGGAAACACGGGCGAGGAGCGTGGGGCGATGCTCGTCCAGCAAGGCGATGGCTGCCAGGGAAGAACTCAGCACGACTCCGGGATGGAGCCCCGCGGACTCAACGAGAGATTCATATTCGCGGACGATGCGCAAGCGGGCAAGAGCCGTGACGACGTCCACACCTGCTTCACGGGGCGCCTGACGCATGTAGGAGATCAGCGTTTCGTCCACTTCAAACGGCACGCTCTTCTTCAACTTCCAGCGCAACATGGGATCGGCTTCTTCCTTGGAGCGAGGAAATTCGTCGAAATGCTGAACGAAGACGCGTATGACCGGGTCCGGCAAAATCAGGGCGACGCTCTCGTCCTTGGCGCGCAAGGTGGAACACACGGCGGTTACAGCGGTTTTGAGAGCTGCGCCATTCAAAAAATTGGATTCGACCGCAGAGGGTACAAGAGCGCCAGGTGGAAGAACCCCGACGGCGTAAGCGTCGAGACCGCCGGTCCTCGACCAGCGCGCGCCCGCGACACGGTCCGGGCCGATTTCGATGGCGAGTGGAGGATGCGGCGTGGCATCCAGCCAGCGGGCGACGCGGCGCACCAGATTGCTCTTGTAGATTCCTTGGTGGAAAGTAGCCGTGCTACTCAACGAAGGTCACCTTGTTGATTTCCTTGACGGTTGTAATTCCGTCGCGGATTTTGGCCAGCCCGCTCTCGCGCAACGTGATCATTCCTTCCTCGCGAGCGGTACGCTTGATCTCGGAAGTCGGACGGCGGTCCACAATCATTTCCCGGATGCGATCCGTTAAGTCCAGCAGTTCGCAGATCGCCGTGCGTCCATGATATCCCGTGCCCGAACATTCCAGGCAGCCAGCACCTTCAGAAAGGACGACGGAAGCCCACACCGCGGGATCGAGGCCAGCTTCTTTTAATTCGGCCGACGAATAATTTTTTTGCCGCTTGCAATTCGGACAGATAACGCGAACAAGCCGTTGCGCCATGATGCAGTTGAGGGCGGAGACGAAATTGTAAGGCTCGACGCCCATGTTAATAAAGCGTCCGATGACGTCGGTGACGTTGTTGGCGTGGACGGTGGTAAAGACCAGATGTCCGGTAAGGGCCGATTGAATGGCGATTTGGGCGGTCTCTTGATCGCGGATTTCGCCGACCATAATTTTGTCGGGATCGTGGCGGAGGATGGAACGCAAGCCGCGCGCGAAGGTGAGGCCCTTTTTCTCGTTTACGGGAATTTGCGTAATTCCCTTGAGCTGATATTCCACGGGGTCTTCGATGGTGACGATCTTGTCTTCGTCGGTTTTGATTTCGTTGATCGCGGCATAAAGAGTGGTGGTCTTGCCAGAGCCCGTAGGGCCAGTGACGAGGACCATGCCGTAAGGCTCATGGATATAGCGGCGGAAACGGCGGACCTCCAAGTCCGAGAATCCCACGACATCAAGGCTGAGGCTTTGGAACTTCTCCGAAAGCGTTTCCTTGTCCAGGACGCGTAGAACGGCGTCCTCACCGTGGCTCGCCGGCATGATGGAAACGCGCAGGTCGATGAAGCGGCCTTTGTACTTCACGCGAAAACGGCCGTCCTGGGGAACGCGGCGTTCGGCGATGTCCAGATCGCTAAGCACCTTGATGCGCGAGAGGACGGTGGAGTGCCACTCTTTGGCAATCGGCTGCATGGCGTGTTGGAGCACGCCGTCGATGCGGTACTTGACGGCCACTTCGGTGTCGCGGGCTTCGATGTGTATGTCACTGGCGCGGCGTTCCAAAGCCGTGAAAATGATGGTTTCCACTAACCGTACAACTGGGCTGACCGAGGTATCTCCGCGCGTCAGGCGGTCGCCCGATATGGTCTCTTCGCTCTCTTCTTCTTCCTTGGAAACCTGGAGCGTGAATGCTTCCGTGGCCTGCTCGAGGACGCGCTGGGACTGCTCGGTGCGCTTGAGGATGTCGCCAATCTGCTTTGCGGTGGCCACTTTGATGGCCAGCTTCTTTCCGAGCAATAAGGGGAGCTCGTCACTGAGCAATACCAGGCTGGGATCCGCGACGGCGATGGAGAGTGAATTGTTCTGCACTTCGAGAGGAACGAAATTGTAGCGGAACATCAAGTCCGCGGGAATGGTGCGGAAAAGTTCCGGATCGATGCGCTGTTCGCTTAGATCGACAAAGGCGCAGCGGTACCTGTGTGCGAGTTTGCGCGCGAATTCGCGCTCGGGAACGGCATCGGCAGTATCGGCGGGGGTCCAATTGTGTTCTGGAGTAGCCACGGTCTCCTTACCTTACCTTACTTTACCGCTCCGCCCGTGAGGGAGAAGGAGAAGATCGGCAGATAGAGTGAAATCAGAATAAAAGCAACCAGCAAACCCATGAAAATAAGAATCGTGGGCTCGATGATAGCGACCAGCGCGGAAAGCCGGACGCTCACTTCTTCTTCATAGAATTCGGCCACGCTGGTAAGCATGGGAGCCAGAGCACCGCTGGATTCGCCGACTTCGATCATCTCCAAAGCCAGGTCCGGCATGGCGCCCTTGATCGCCAAGGCGCTGTGAAGCGATTCGCCTTCGCGGACCATCTGGGTCGCCTGCGTAACCGTCGAGCGAACCAGCTTGCTGCTGATGGAGTCGGCTGCGGTTTGCAAACCTGCAACCAAAGGAGTACCGCCAGTCAGGAGCGTCGCCAGTGTGCGCGAAAACTGGGCGACTTGGAATTTCAGAAGGGTGTCGCCGATGACGGGAATACGGAATTTCAACCGATCAAACGTTTCGCCGCCTTGCTCCGTCCTTGACCAAAGAAAGATGCCAATGGCGGCAAGAAAAACCAGCGCGACAGCGCCGATCACCAAATAGCGGTAATCGACAGTGATGGCGATCAGAATTCGCGTGGGCTTCGGCAATTCCACGTTTAGATCGCGATACAACAAAGCAAATTTGGGAATCACGAAGGTCACGAGATACGTCACGATGATCGCCGCGACGGTGATCAGAAGGATTGGATACACCAGCGTGGCGAGAATTTTCTTCTTAACTCCGGTACTTACCCGCTGGTAGGCAATGTAATAGTCCAAAACGCCGGACAGATTTCCGCTCTTTTCGCCGGCGAGAATGGCCGTGGCGTATACTTTGGAAAATACGCCCGCCTCGGTGATCGCTTCAGAGAGAGACCTCCCTTCTCGAACGCGATCGCGGACTTTGGAGAGGATCGGGCGAAGCTTTGGAGAGCTGGCGCGATCGGCAAGGAGATCCAAAGCACGGAGAATCGGCAAACCGGCCTTGATGAGGGTATTGAATTGCTGGTTGAGAATCAGGAAGTCCGAGCCGCCAATCTGTCGCTCGCTGTTGGGTTTTATGAACGCACTGAGAAGGCTGCTGCGAGTTTCGACAGAATAGACAAAAAGGCCCCTTTCAGCCAGCTTCTGGCGCGCTTCGGCTAATGACCCCGCAGCCTCGACGTGCGAGAAAACCCGGCCGTTGGCATCCGCCACGCGGCAGACAAATTCCCCCATAGACTCTCAGTTTACCTCATCTAGACATTATGCGGGGAAGCACCTGAGGGTTGGCTGTTCCTCTCGAGAAACCTGCAGGGCTTTTAACGCGATCTTAACCTTAAGGGCTTGGTACGGCGGGCGATTCGCCATTTACGATGGCAACGCCCGGTGGAACTTCGAACCGGAAAAAAGAGGCTGCAATCGAGGGATTAAAGCGCCAGTCAGCAAACTTGAACTCGACTGTAACACCGCCTCGTTCATGTATCAGGACGCGGGCTAGATCTCCCGTGCGCGGCGCAATCTCCAGGTAGACAAACTCCTCCGGGCTGTCGTCCTGTATTTCCGTGGAATCGCCGGCGGCTGACGGTCGCTTGCTTTGCTCGCCACGCAAGGGGCAATACAGCACGATATCACCGGCGATGGCTGGTTTTTCGAGCGTGGTCGTCTCGACGCGCGCGCAAACGCGCGACAATTTCATCTCCCCGGCAAGGAGCGCCATCGGGGTGCGCCAGTCCGTGCTCTGCTTGGCGGGAACACGGGTGACAGTGCGATCCGCTGGCACATAAAACCACGCAGTCTTGCCATCCACCACAAAAACGTTTTTTTCTGGCGCTTCGTACTCCCAACGCATTTTCCCCGGGCGGCGGAAATACGCCACGCCGGCCTCTGAGCGAACTACTCGTCCGTTTTCGGAATAGCGCTCGAGAAACGTTGTCTGCAGAGTTTGCGCGCCATGGTAGCGCGCTTCCAGCAGCCGGACGAACTGGCGGGTGTCCGCCGCACCCGTGCCAAGAGAAAAGAGGCCGAGAACGAGGACCAAGAGAGAAGTCATGAAGCTTAGTTTAGCAGGTCTTTTTTGCAGGACGGGAGGGGATATGCCGCGACGGCAGCGACGGGATTAAAATGCTCGACCGCAAGAATAGAGAACGAGTTGATCAGCTTTGCTTCCACGTCCGAGTTGGCTTGGAGGTTGATCCCAAAAGAGAAGCGCACGGGACGGTGTCCCGTGCTCTTCTTGGATTCGGTGGCTGATCCGCCGACTCTGTGAATTACTGCAGAGGAGGCAGGCCAGACGTGCCGCACGGAATCGGTGCCGCACCACCCGTGGCGTCAAAGCGAATCACGCCGGAGTCGTCCGAGCAGTACGTCGTATGTCCGCTGGAATTAGCCGCCACTGGATTCGCGGTGCTGTTGAAGTTAAGGAACGGGCTAGCAGTCGTGCCCGCGCCGTTGATGGCGGCTGAAGTGAACGTGTAGCCGCTCTTTGTTCCGCCGCCCAAATTGCTGTCGACCAGGCAAGCTAGAGCAACAGAGGGAACGCCGCACCCGCCAGCAGGTGTGCTCAGGTTAACCAAAGCCGCGGCGTAACCTTGACCGTAGGTGGAGGAATAGGTCACCTGCGCGGTGTTAATGGTGCGCAGAGAACCTACCGCGGAAGCTTCGTTCGCGGCCATTTTCGACCTGAGGAGGTTCGGAATTGCGATGGCCGCGATGATCAAAATGATCGCCACGACGATCAAAAGCTCGATAAGAGAGAAACCCTTCTGTTTCTTCATGCTATCTCCTTGAAAGTCTATTTTTAGTGCCAGAGCACGCACTAGTAGGAGGCAAGAGAGGTGCCAATCTGAGACCTTCCAGCAGGTATGATTTCTTGAACACTAAACCTTTTATATTCTTTAACTTACATAATCTTGCCGGGTTTGAGGCCTGTCCAGGTCCAGCATCAGAGGCGCGCCGCAGAGCCACATTTGACGTTTTCCGTCATTCCTAGCAGGCGAAAAAGGGCATGACGGCGTAGCGTCTCTTGTGCGCTGGAGCTCGCCGATGGGGCTATTCCGTGGCGGATTATCTCTCACAGATTCTTTGAGTGGAGAAATGCCGGAAGGACCTGAAGGAATTTTCAAAGGCTCTTGCCCTTCATCGGCTGGATTTCACCGAAATCTGGGCTTACATCGACAGATATTGGTAATTGGCGGATGAGAGTTGTCATCCTCGGCGTCGCCCGGGACGAACCACACCTCGTGCTTGCTCTCTATGTTACAGCCTCGCTGACGGCCCCCGCGGAGCCAGCACGGTGTCCCCAAAAGAAAAGAGCACAGGACGGTGTCCCGTGCTCTTCTCGATTCGGTGGCTGATCCGCCGACTCTGTGAGTTACTGCAGAGGAGGCAGGCCAGACGTGCCGCACGGAATCGGTGCCGCACCACCCGTGGCGTCAAAGCGAATCACGCCGGAGTCGTCCGAGCAGTACGTCGTATGTCCGCTGGAATTAGCCGCCACTGGATTCGCGGTGCTGTTGAAGTTAAGGAACGGGCTAGCAGTCGTGCCCGCGCCGTTAATGGCGGCTGAAGTGAACTTGTAGCCGCTCTTTGTTCCGCCGCCCAAATTGCTGTCGAGCAGGCAAGCTAGAGCAACTGATGGAACGCCGCACCCGCCAGCAGGTGTACTCAGGTTAACCAAAGCCGCGGCGTAACCTTGACCGTAGGTGGACGAATAGGTCACTTGCGCGGTGTTAATGGTGCGTAGAGAACCTACTGCCGAAGCCTCGTTCGCGGCCATTTTCGACCTGAGGAGGTTCGGAATTGCGATGGCCGCGATGATCAAAATGATCGCCACGACGATCAAGAGCTCGATAAGAGAGAAACCCTTCTGTTTCTTCATGCTATCTCCTTGAAAGACTAAAATCCGTGCCACACACACGCCCTACAATGGGCACGTCATACGCCACTTTTAACTTTTTAGGAATTAATATTTCCTAAAACAGTAAGTCCATCAGACTCTTGAACTTGGCCGCAGCTAGCCAGTATTTGACGGGTGCAGAAAGTCGAAGGGAGGTACGCGGGGGGCTGCAAGTGACGTTTTACGTCACTCCAATCAAGCGGAAAACGGCAGCAGGGCTCGGTTCGGCTTTCGATTTGAATGCTTCTCGTGGGACGATTCCTGGCTCGACGATTCTTAATTGGTAGTTAGGTATTGGAAGAAACCAAGGCGATATTGGGAGCCTTTGGCGTGCTTTTGTCGCCCAATTTAGGTCTGTTCTATATGGGCTTTTTTGAGCTGATATTAGTAACTTCAGGAAGAGGGTGGTCGAAGTTGCCCTAGCCAACAGATTCTACTGGATTGGGGCCAAGCCGGAAGTACCGCAAACGACCGGGGCCGGGGCACCCGTGGGGTCGCCGCGAATCACGCCAGAGGCGTCGGAACAGAGGGTGCGCTGACCGCTCGAACCAGGGACGACTGGATTGGCGGTTGAGTTGAAATCGACAAATGGACTGATGGTGGTGCCGGCGCCGTTCGACCCGACGGAGGTGAATGTGTATCCGCTCTTCGTTCCACTGCCCAAATTGCTGTCGAGCAGGCAAGCAAGAGCAGCCGATGGAACGCCGCACCCGCCAGCAGGTGTGCTCAGGTTACCTAGACCTGCGGCGTAACCTTGGCCAAAGGTAGACGAATAAGTCACCTGAGCAGTGTTAATGGTGCGCATGGAATTCACCGCTGAAGCTTCATGCGCCAACATGCGCGAACGCATCAAGTTCGGGATGGCGATGGCCGCGATGATCAGGATGATCGCGACGACGATCAGCAGCTCGATGAGAGAAAACCCCTTCTGTTTTTTCATGACAGGCTCTTTGGGAGACGCCAATTTGCAATTCCTTGTCGGCCTATCGAGAGGCACGTCAGTTGCCAAGCGCAAACTCAGGAGCTTGCAAATCCAATGCACCTATAAGCGACACATTCTTAATGCCTTACGTTAAGAATACTGATGCGATTGCAGTTCCGATTTGGTCCCTGGGTAGACCGGACAGAACTTAAAGCCACTTTTTTTGTCCATCGAAATGACATATTTTGTCACTTTGAAAACCGAATTAATGCATCGCCAAAGCAGATCGTCGACCACTACTTATACCAGACGTTATCACACGTTATGTTTTTTTGCATAATGCCGAAACGATCTATACGTGATCTTAAGAAGATCGGCTGCTCGGGTACGGACTCCCTCGCCTTTTTCAAGGGCGGCCAGCAGATAACGACGTTCTGTCTCGGCTATTTCCTTCTCGAAGTCGAGGCCTTCAGCGGGAAACGAAATGTCACCCGCAACTCCACCTCCGGCAGCGGCGGAAGACGAGTAGCTCGCGATGCGGTCGGGAAGAACACGAAGGGATATCTCTCCCCCAGTCTCGAGCGCGACGGCCCGCTCCATGGTGTTTTCCAATTCGCGGACGTTGCCTGGCCAATCATAGGCTTCGAGGCGGCGAACGGCTTCCGGTGATAGTCCCTCAATCGGCTTCTCCATGGACTTCCGGAAAGTTTCCAGGAAATGCCGAGCGAGCAAGGGGATATCTTCGCGGCGCTCTCGCAAAGCAGGAAGTCGAATGGGAATGACGCTCAGGCGATAATACAAATCTTCCCGAAAACGACCTTCGGCGATTTCCTTTTCAAACTCCTTGTTCGTGGCGGCAATGATTCGAACATCCACGTCAATCTCTTCGGTGCTGCCGATAGGCCGCACTTTGCCTTCTTGAAGAACGCGGTAGAGCTTTACCTGCATGGTCAAGCTCATGTTGCCAATCTCGTCCATAAATAACGTACCGCCATGGGCAGCCTGGAAGAGCCCTTGGCGGTTCTCGTTCGCGCCGGTAAACGCGCCTTTCATGTAGCCGAACAGTTCGGATTCAAGGAGCGTCTCCGGAAAAGCGCCGCAATTGATGGTGATGAAGGGAGCCTGGGAACGAGGGCTGTTTTCGTGAATGGCGCGAGCTACCAATTCTTTTCCAGTACCACTTTCACCGGTGATCAGGACACGGCTGGACTGCGGCGCAATCGTTTGAATTAAGTCGAAAATGGCGCGCATTTTGGGACTTTGCCCGATGATGTTGTCGAGCCCGGTCAGGCGCCGCAATTCGCGACGAAGGTATCCGGCCTCTTTTTTCCATTTCAAGCTTTCGGAAACTTCCTTGACCGCACGGCGCAACTGGTCAACCAGTTCGTGGTCCTTGATGACGTAGCGGTCCGCACCCGAGTTTATGGCAGCGATGGCGGTTTCGACCGTGGGGACGCCGGTGATGAGTAGAAAAAAGGAGTTGGGCGAAATCTCCTTGGTGAATTTCAGCAGGTCGACACCGGTTGCTCCCGGCATCCGCACATCCGAGATGATAATGTCGAAAATCTGGGATTCGAGCTTTCGCTTGGCAGCCTCGACGCTGTGAGCCACTTCGACGCGGTGGCCTTCCTTGCGAAAGGTAATCTCCAGAAGCTCGCAAATGGAGCGCTCGTCGTCCACAACGAGAATGTGAACTAGTTCGTTGTGAGCTTCTTTACCGGCTGCTTTCGTTCCCTGCATAGGACCTCACGCCATCCGCGGCAAATCTACAATGAATTCCGCGCCGCGATCTTTCTCTGAAATCACACTGATTCTTCCGCTGTGAGCCTGCACGATCTGGTACACGATGGAAAGTCCCAGGCCAGTGCCGCCTTCAAAACCGGACTGGAGAGGCTCGAAGATCTTTGCCCGCTGTTTGGCGTCGAGGCCGACACCAGTGTCTCGGAATGCAATTCGCAGCCAAAAAGGAAGCTGTTCAATGCCTACGGTAAGGGTTCCGCCGCCGGGCATCGCGCGGAGGGCGTTGTCGCAAAGATTCCAGAAGACTTGCCTGATCTTGTCTGGGTCCACGCGGACGCGCAGCTCGGTGCCGTTAAATGTCCGAAGAATCTGATACTTGTTTTCGACTTCCGGCTTTTTCTCCAACAGCGTCAGAGTTTCATCCAATAAGCCGCGCAGGTCGGCGTCCTGAAATTCGTAGCTCTTCTCGCGCGAGTAGTTGAGAAAGTCCGTAATGATGTTGTTCAAACGCTCTGATTCGCGGCTGACGATGTTGACCAGGTGCTTCTCATCATCCTCGAGCGGAACGAGCCTTGCGAGTTCCTTCACCGCGCCAGCCATGGCCGTAAGCGGCTGCCGGATTTCGTGGGCGATCGCGGCGGAGAGCCTGCCCAAGGCGGCCATGCGCTCCTTTGTCGCGACTTCCTGTTCCAGTCTCCGAAGTTCGGTCAAGTCCTGAAAATTGAATACGTATCCGCTACGCGTGGAATTTCTGGTGCGCAGGGGCGAGACGGAAATACCCAAGTATCTTAGCTGGCCGTCCGGCGTGCGGAAGTCCATCTCCCTTCGGACCACGGGGCGCTCATCGGGGCTTCGCAGTCCGGGAAGCCAAAAATTCTCGTCGATCTCGGGGAGTTTCCGTCCGCGCAGATCGACAAAGCGGTAACCGAGAATTTCTTCTCCCGTACGATTCAGAAGCACAATCCTGCCCTCCAAGTCCGTTGTGAGCAGACCGCCGCGCATCGAATGGATGATGTCTT
Source organism: uncultured Acidobacteriota bacterium (assembly GCA_963753745.1). Lineage (GTDB taxonomy): Bacteria > Acidobacteriota > Terriglobia > Acidiferrales > UBA7541 > Acidiferrum. Next base: position 695,461 of record CAVWDX010000020.1, on the reverse strand, counting down.
CGGTAAAATCCTGCAGTTCGAGAAGCTCTTCCCGTTTTTCCTCGAGTTCAATTCCTTTGCGGCGTAGCGATTGCGCAAGAAGGCTAGCCAGGTAAGCTACGGCGAGGAAGCCGAAGAGGTTGCTGAGAAACCAGACTCGGAGGCCTTCTGGCGTGGGGACAACTAGAAACGTGGGCGGGATCTTGGCGGCAAAAGCCAGCGCGGTCATTCCGCCGAGGATGGCTAGACAAACTCCGGCGGTGACAAAAGCGGCTCGACGCGAGAACAAGATGCTGGCCACAATAATGACCAGCAGATAGAGGGAAATGAAATAGCTTTCCTGCAGACCGGTGGTGTAGACGAGCGCTGAAATTATGATTATGTCGCCGGCAACCTGCAAACCGCCCTGCCACGCGGCGGCTGGCAGCCACCGGACTAAGGCGATGTGCACAAGGCCCAGGGTGACCCAGACAAGCAAAAGAGGCAGAAACGCGTGGTTCGTGCTGGAAGCCGGGACGTACTGCGGCCAGATGAGGTCGACAATGAGTATCAAGAGAATGGTGAGCAGGCGGACACGGGTCAGCCAACCCAGCCACTCTCTCGTCGTCGTACTTTGATCCATGGATCGCCCGCGTTCCAGACCTGAGTATCTCCCCGGGCATTCTCTAGTTTAGACAGAAACGGCGAAGGACTGGGAGTTCCTTCCCGGCCCTCCGGACAATTGGATACTGTTCCCACCCCGCTGAGGGGGCTAGTGGTTGTTACTCAACTTGCCAATCAAGGTGAACAACGGCATGTACATGGAAATGACCACGCCGCCGACCACCACGCCGAGGACCACGATCATGATTGGTTCCAGAGCAGTGAGGAGGTCTTTCACGGCGGCGTCCACTTCTTCTTCGTAGAAGTCCGCGATCTTCTGCAACATGGCATCCATCGCGCCGGTCTGTTCGCCGACGCTGATCATCTGCGTGACCATGCCCGGAAAAACATTCGAGTCCTTTAGGGGTTCCGTCAGTGATTTGCCTTCCTCGAGGGATTTCCGGACTTGCTGCAGGGCCTTTTCGACGACGGCGTTTCCAGCAGTCTTGGCGGTAATATCCAGGCCTTCCAGGATGGGCACACCGCTGGAGATGAGCGTTCCCAAGGTGCGTGTAAATCGTGCGACCGCGATTTTCCGCATGAGCACGCCGAGGACAGGCAAACGCAGGATGGTCGCGTCAATTGCATAGCGCCCTTGTGGCGTGCCGTACCAGACCTTCAATCCAAAAATCCCGGCGACAGCAGCCACGAGGATCAGGAAACCGAAGATGCTACCGATGAGGTGGCTAAGGCCGATGACGATCTTGGTCGGCAGGGGCAAATCCACACCCAATCCAGCGAACAAGGTGGCGAAAATGGGGACCACTTTCCACAAAAGTAAGACGATGACGCCTCCCGCCACGGACAAGACGCCGATGGGGTAGACCATCGCGGACTTGACGGCGCGCTGCAACTTGACGTTCTTTTCGATGTAAGCAGAGAGGCGCTGGAGAATGGTGTCGAGAATACCGCCGGTTTCGCCGGCCTCGACCATGTTTACGTAGAGCGCATCGAAGACCTTCGGGAATTGTCGCATCGCGGTTGAGAGTGTGGCGCCGCCTTCCACCGATCCGCGCGTCCCCGTGAGTACCTTTTGAAAAGTCTTGTTTTCCTGCTGGCTGGCAAGAATTTCCAAACACTGGACGAGCGGCAAGCCGGCGTCGATCATCACCGAGAACTGTCGCGTGAAGATGGCCAGTTCTTTGGAGTTGACGCCCGAGCCGAAGGTCGGCAAGTTGAATTCCTTGCCTTTCTGCGACATCTTCGTCGGCGTAATCTGCTGGCGACGGAGCAGCGTCTGGAGCTCCGCCTTGCTTCTCGCGGTCAGCTCTCCGCTCACGCTTCCGCCGGAACGATTGGTTCCACGATAAGTAAAGACCGGCATGTTCTTTCCTCCTCAATCCATCAAAATGAAAGGCCAACAGCGGACGGCCCGGAAAACTCTCTAGCGCTTGCTCCCCGCCGGCGTTTTCGGACTGCCGCCAGCGGGTGATGTTACTCCCCGGTTGATCATGTCCTGTAGCTCATCCGCATTCGAGGAACGCGAGAGCGCCAAGTCCAAGCTGATGAGCTTCGCAGAATACGCGTTTGCCAGACCCTGATTGAATGTCTGCATGCCCGTTTGTCCGGTACCCGTCTGCATGGCGGAATAGATCTGGTGAATCTTGTCCTCGCGAATGAGGTTGCGGATCGCCGGAGTGGGAATGAGAACTTCCATGATCATCGCGCGGCCGCGGCCGTCCGCGCGCGGCAGAAGCGCCTGGCAAAGGATCCCTTCAATGACCATAGAAAGCTGCGCACGAATCTGCGGCTGCTGATGCGAAGGAAACACGTCGATAATGCGGTTGATGGTGGACGACGCGGAATTAGTGTGCAGGGTAGCAAACGTCAAGTGTCCGGTTTCGGCGATGCGCAAGGCCGACTCGATGGTTTCCAGGTCGCGCATTTCACCGATCAGCACGACGTCAGGGTCTTCGCGGAGCGCGGCGCGAAGTGAATTCGCAAACGAGTGGGTGTCGGCATGCACTTCCCGCTGGTTGACCAGACACTTCTTGTGGTTATGCAGAAACTCGATGGGGTCCTCGATGGTGATCATGTGCTCTTCGCGCTCGCTGTTGATCTTGTCGAGCATCGCGGCGAGGGTCGTCGATTTTCCCGAACCCGTCGGACCCGTAACCAGCACAAGACCGCGGGGTTTGTCGCAAAGTCCTCTGACCACGGAAGGTAGACCCAAAGCGTCGAAGCCCTTGATCTCCCAGGGGATGGTCCGAAACACTGCGCCGACAGCGCCGCGCTGATTGAACACGTTGCCGCGAAAACGCGCCAGGTTCTTAAGCCCGAAGGAGAAGTCCAGCTCGAGATTTTCTTCGAAGCGGTGCTTCTGGGCGTCGGTCAGAACGCTATACGCCAGGGACTTCGTGTCGGCGGCCGTCAGGGGCGGCATATCCAGAGCCCGCAGGTGTCCGTGAACCCGAACGCGCGGGGCGCTATTCGTCGTGATGTGGAGGTCGCTGCCACCCATCTCGATCATCTTTTTAAGCAATTCGCTTAGCGTAATCCCGGCCATCGCTTCACCTTTTTCTTATAATACCGTTTCGCGCAAAACCTCTTCCAAAGTTGTCTGCCCTAAAGCCACTTTGATCAGCCCGCTTCGGCGCAAGGTGATCATGCCTTGCTCGATCGCCTTCTTCTTCAGTTCCAAAGCGGAGGCGCCGACGAGAATCAACTCCCGCAGTTCGTCGTTGATCTCCATCACTTCATACAAACCCGTTCGGCCTTTGTAGCCGCCCTTGTTGCAGGTGGTGCATCCCTTGCCGTGATAAATTTTTGTGGTTTTGACTTCGTCAGGGGTATATCCCGCATCGATAAGCGCCTGTTCGGGCAGTTCGAGTTCTTCTTTGCAATTGGAGCAAACGCGGCGCACCAGACGTTGTGCGCAAATAAGATTGACCGAAGTAGCCACCAGGAAAGGTTCGATTCCCATGTTCATCAAGCGGCTAATCGTCGAGGGCGCGTCGTTGGTGTGCAGCGTCGAGAGCACCAAGTGCCCGGTGAGCGCGGCCTTGACGGCGATTTCGGCGGTTTCAAAATCGCGGATTTCGCCAACCAGGATGATGTTGGGGTCTTGCCGAAGAAAGGCGCGAAGCGCCGCCGCGAAGTTCAGGCCTATCTGTTCCTTCATCTGAACTTGGTTGATGCCCGACAACTGGAATTCGACGGGATCTTCGGCGGTCATGATGTTGGTATCGACAGTGTTCAGACGCGCCACCGAGGAATAAAGCGTGTTGGTCTTGCCCGATCCGGTCGGCCCGGTGACCAGCACCATGCCGTAAGGCCGCAAAATATTGCGCTCGAATTTCTTCAGCGATTCCGGCTCGAAGCCGAGCTTAGTCATGTCCAGGCGGAGATTTTCTTTGTCCAGGAGACGGAGCACGATCTTTTCGCCAAAGAGTGTCGGCACGGTCGAAACGCGAAAATCGAGTTCCTTCTTTTTGCCGTCGGCCTTGTACTTGATCATGATGCGGCCGTCTTGCGGCAAGCGCTTTTCCGCGATGTCCAGCTTGGCCATGATTTTCAGCCGGCTCGTGATGGCGTCTTTCAGGCGGAGCGGCGGGGTCATCACCGTTTGCAACTGCCCGTCAACGCGGAACCTTACGCGCATTTCAAGTTCATAGGGCTCAATATGAATATCGCTGGCTCCCCGTTTCACGGAGTCCGTCAAGATCAGGTTGACGAGCTTGATGATGGGCGCCTCTTCGGCGGCCTTTTCCAGCGAGGCGGTATCGAGTTCGGCTTCCTCTGCGGCCAGCTCCAGCTCCTGGTCTTCGTCGACCAGGTCCTTCATCATTTTGCTCAGCTCTTCGGTGTTCGCATCCGAACCACCGTAGAACCGCGAAATGGCTTCCCCAATGGCCGATTCGGACGCCACCACCGGTTCCACGTTGAATCCGGTCATGAACTTGATGTCGTCCATGGCGAAGACGTTCGTGGGATCGGTCATCGCGATGGTAAGCACGGAACCCACGCGCGAAAGCGGAATGACCTGGTAACGCAGCGCCGTGTCCTGGGGGATGAGCTTGATAACGTTGGGATCGATTTCGTAATACTTCAGATTGATGGAGGGCACACCGTACTGGCGGGAGAGCACACCGGTGATATCATCGTCGGTGATGAAGCCCATCTTCGTCAGGCAGCTCCCCAGCTTGCCGCCATTTGCGCGCTGAAATTCGAGCGCTTTCTGGAGCTGGTCCTGAGTGATCAGGCTTTCTTTAATAAGTATCTCGCCCAAACGGACGGACATCCGCAGCACTCCCTGCCGGTTTGCACCCAGGCTCAACATAGCAAATGGCGGCGGCGAAGGTATGCGGAAAATAGAAGAGAGTTCTGAAATGGCTAATACCTGTCCACACGGGCAGGTATTTCGAACGAGGTACAGGCGCCGTTCTTGACTTGCTTCGATACGGTGGCTATCGTGCAAAAGAGAGGTTTTCATACCCGATTGTGCTGCAACGAATTCTTCCCCATGAAGCTGTGACCAAAAATGAACGCTATTTGAGCGGACTCTCGACGTCAAAGCTCTCCCGCTCCAGGCAAGCATTGCAACGCTCACATTGTGGCCTTCGGCGGACCGCAGTCGTTGATCAACACGGCCGCGTGTTCCATTGGTGGACGAGTTTCTTTCCTGAAACGGCGGTAGCCCCCGCATGAGTCATCTCCAGCCCAAACAACGGTGGACCCTGGTCTTCGGCGGCCTTCTGTTCACTCTGCTGCTCGCTGCCGTCTTTACCTTTGGCTCGCTGGACGTCCCGTTCGCGCCGAAGAGTTGGCGCACGCTAATGCCGCTCTTCGCGGTCAATAGCTTCATCACCGCTGCCTTTCTGGTTTTCCTGCTGATTCTTGGCCGCAGCGTGGCTCGTTTGTGGGTAGAAAGTAGCCGCGAGCAGCTCGGTGCGCGTTTCAAAACGAAGATGGTAGTGGGGGCGATGGCGATTTCGTTGTTGCCGGTCATTTTCATGTTTATCGTTAGCTACTCGCTGATTAACCGTACCCTTGGGCGGTGGTTCCCGCGCCCGCTCGAAATCGCTTCAGAGAAGACGCAAGAGCTCATGAACGATATTGGCCGCTCGCAAATACCTCGGCTTCGCCGGCTGGCATTGGAAGTTCAGGCGGACATCTCCTCGCCCACCGGAGATCTGTTGCAACATGCCTTCGCAAAGGGCGCAGACGCAGTTTGGATTTTGGACAAGAATGGCAATTCCACACGCGGCGGCATAGTGTGTGAAAACCAACCCGAAGAACGCCGTGGCACGATTTGCGCTCAAATCGGGGTCCTCGGTAAACCCCTTCGAGTGCTGCCGAGCGGGATTGAGGTATGGGAAGCTGATGGTAGGAATTATTTTGTAGTGCGCATTCCAGCCATGGAGGAAGGCAAGCCTGTTGGCTCGATCGTCGCGGCCTACCGTACCAGCCCGAACTTTCTTTCTCGAATTACGGAAATCCAGTCTCAGACTCGTGAATACGACCAGGAGAAACAGGGTCTCAGAGCGCTGAAGCACCAGATGTTGCTCATTCTTCTTTTCTTCACCGCCCTGCTGCTTTCGGCGGTGATGTGGGTCGCGCTCTTCCTTGCGAAACAAGTCACTGTCCCCATTCTGGCCTTGGCCGAAGGCACGCGCGAAATCTCCGCCGGCAACTTCGAGTATCAGGTCCCTGAGCAGGCGCAGGACGAGCTCGGTGTTCTGGTGCGCTCTTTCAACACCATGACCACGCAGCTGCGGGATAACCGCTCGCAAATCGACCAGTTCACCAGAAATCTCCAACAGGCGGTTCAAGAACTCGAACGCCGCCGGCAGCTCATGGAGACCGTTCTCGAAAATATCCCCACTGGAGTCATCTCGCTGGACGCCAGCGGAGCCATTCTTCGCGCCAATACCGCGGTGGCGCGCATGTTCGGCAGCGACGCCCGCAACGCGCAATCTCTTGACCAACTTCTCGGCCCCGACGCATCCCGCATCCTGCAGCTTCTGATGCGGCGCTCGCTGCGCATGGGCGTTGTCTCTCGCGAAATCGAAACCGTCGTCTCTGGACGCGTCTTGCATCTTGCCGTGACCGCCAGTTCCCTCGGCCCGCGACGTGCCAATTCCGGTTACGTTCTGGTCCTGGATGACCTTACCGAAATGCTGCGTGCGCAAAAATCGGCCGCGTGGCAGGAAGTCGCGCGGCGCATCGCCCACGAGATCAAAAATCCGCTCACCCCGATTCAGCTTTCGTCGCAGCGTCTCTCCCGTTTTCTCGAGCGGCGCGAGGCCGCCGAATCCACGGCTCCGCGCGACCTCGAGCTCACCAGCCTGGTCCACGAGTGTTCGCGATTGATCGAGCGGGAAGTTTCGACCCTGGCGGCGCTCGTCAACGAATTCTCGCAGTTCGTCCGCTTTCCGACCGCCAAGCCCACACCCATGAACATCAACACCATAGTGCACGAAGCGGTCGAGGTCTTTTCCGGGCGCCTTGATGGCATCTCTCTCAAAACCACTCTTGGCGAAAATATCCCCGCCGTTCGCGCGGATGGCGGGCTGCTGCGCAGCGTAGTGGTCAACCTGATTGACAATGCTGCCGAAGCCTTGGAAAACTCCACTTTCCGCGAGATCCTCATCTCCACTTGCGCGCATCCAGACGCCGAAACCGTCGAAATTTGTGTCTCCGACACCGGTCACGGCATCTCCCCGCAAGACAAAGACAAACTTTTCCTGCCGCATTTTTCGACAAAGAACCGCGGAACCGGCCTCGGCCTGGCTATCGCCGCCCGCATCGTCGCCGAGCACGGCGGCAGCATCCATGTGGAAGACAACCAGCCGGCAGGCTCGCGTTTCCTTGTCGAGCTCCCCGCCGCGGAGCTCGCACCCGCCGGCATTACCGATCACAACGGGACGGAAAGCTCTCGATGACCTCCAAGCCGTATCTCCTTGTCGTCGACGACGAAGCCGGAATTCGCGAGTCGCTCTCCTCGATCCTCAAAGATGAGGGCTACCATGTAGAAGCGGTTGCCTCCGCCGAGGAGGCCCTCCAGCGCGCCGCTTCGGGCGATCTTGAAGTCATTCTCCTGGATGTCTGGTTGCCGGGAATGGACGGGTTGGAAGCACTCAGCCGGCTTCAGGCGGTTCCGCGCGCCCCTGCCGTCATCATGATTTCCGGTCATGGCACGATCGAGACGGCCGTCCGCGCCACAAAATTGGGCGCCTTCGATTTTATCGAGAAGCCGCTCTCGCTCGAGAAGATCATCGTTCTCGTGCGCAATGCCGTCCAACAGCGTCGGCTCCAGGAAGAAAACCAGGTTCTTCGCGGGGAACTCGGCCATCGCTATCAGGTCATCGGCGACAGTGTGCCCATGAAGGCGTTGCGACAGCAGATTGCCGTCACCGCTCCCACCAACGGTCGCGTGCTCATCTACGGCGAAAGCGGCACCGGCAAAGAGCTCGTCGCCCACGCACTGCACGCCGCCAGCCTTCGGAGCAAAGGGCCGTTCGTCGAGGTAAACTGTGCTGCAATTCCCGAGGAACTGATCGAATCCGAGCTTTTCGGACACATCAAAGGAAGCTTCACGGGCGCTACCGAGGACAAGGTTGGGAAATTTCAAAAGGCGGATGGCGGCACGCTTTTTCTGGATGAAATTGGAGACATGAGCCTGCGTACTCAATCCAAAGTTCTGCGGGTCCTGGAAGAACAGCGCTTTGAGCCGGTGGGTTCCAGCCAGACCATGACCGTGGATGCGCGCGTGATCGCGGCTACCAATAAAAACCTCGAACAGGAAATTACCCGCGGCGCGTTCCGGCAGGATCTTTTCTATCGCCTAAATGTAATTCCCTTTTTCGTGCCGCCGCTTCGCGAACGCAAGGAAGATATTCCCACGCTCGCGCGCTACTTTCTCGATGAATTCAGCTCGGCCTATGGCAAGAAGACCCGCGAGTTGAGCGCAACGGCCATGGACGTTCTCGTGCGCTATCCGTGGCCTGGGAATGTGCGCGAACTGCGCAATCTCGTCGAGCGTCTCGTCATTGTCTGCCCGCAAGCACGCATCGAGGCGCACCACCTTCCTCCCGAGCTTTTCCGTGGAGTTTCCGAAAGCCCTCAACAGCCCTACTCGACTTTGCACGAAGCGCGCAGCGCCTACGAGCGCGAATTTATTTTGCGGAAATTGCAGGAGCACCGCTGGAACATGACTCAAACCGCATCCGCGCTGGGCCTCGAGCGCAGCCATCTTTACCGCAAAATGAAATCTCTAGGCATTGCCGCGCCGGATTAGCGCGCTCGCCCAATCCACCCCGCCTTTTCAGACATCGCCCGGTTCTAAGTCCTCGCTCCCCTCGGCGCTTTTCTCCAACGCTTCGAGTTGCGCGTGCCAATCCAGCTCGCGCACGCGTTGCGGATTTTCCCGCCAATCCGCGACCACTTTCACGAACAGTCCGAGATAAACCTTCGTGCCGAACAACTCTTCGAGTTCCTTCCGCGCCAGTGTGCCGATTCTCTTGAGCATCTCGCCCTTGCGCCCAATGAGAATCTTTTTCTGCGAATCCCGCTCCACATTCATCGTCGCTTCAATCCGCAGCAATTTTGGCAATTCTTCAAACTTTTCAACCTTCACTGCCAGCGCGTATGGCACTTCGTGATACATCGATTGGATGGCTTTCTCTCTCACGATTTCCGCCGCCAGGAAGCGTTCTGGCTGATCCGTCACCTGGTCTTCAGGGAAGTACGGCTCCCCTTCGGGAAGCAAACGCACTACCTGGCTAAGCAACTCCTGGCAGCCGTCGCCTTTTAGCGCCGAAATTGGGACGATCGCCGCAAACTCGAATGCCTTATGAAATGCCTCGATCAGGGGCAACAGCTTGGACTTGGGGAGGCCGTCGATTTTGTTTAACGCCAGAACGGTTTTTCCGCGGAACCGCTTGGCCCTATCCAGTAGTAGATCGTCCGCATGCGGCAGCGTCCGGCTGGCATCCACCATGAGCAGCAGCACATCAATGCCTTCGAGCGCGGCGGCCACTTCGCGCATCATTTGCCGTCCCAGGGCCGAGTCCGGCGAGTGCAGTCCCGGCGTATCGATAAAAACTATTTGTCCTTCAGGCCGCGTCACAATTCCCTGGATGCGGTTCCGCGTCGTCTGGGGCTTCGAGGTGACAATCGCCACCTTCTGCCCTACCAGGCGGTTCAGCAGCGTCGATTTCCCTGCGTTCGGCCGCCCTACAATCGCGACAAATCCCGACCGAAACGCTCCCTTCTGCTTCGTGTCCGTTTTCTCCACTCTTAGTATCTTCTCCGTGCTCTCGGTGATCTCTGCGCACTCTGTGTAAATTCTTTTCTTTTTTCCAAGCCGGCTATTTCACGACCGGCAAATCCAGCGTGCTCTGATGTTCCCCATCATGGACCAGGGTAACGTGCGCCGTCCTGGCATCCCTCGCGGTTTCCAGCGCCACGACTCCGCCACTGTTGTAATTTTTCTCGGTGCCAGTAGTATTCGGGCAATGCACAAAAAGCCGCAAACGGCTGCCCTTCGCGATCCGCCTCGAAAAAAATGTGAAGTTATCGAACACGTACTTTTCGATCTTTCCCGGCGACACGAGTTTTTCCTGCCGCAGCGACTCCCGATACCTCGCGCGCATCGTGGCGCCGGTCAAGAAAACAGAATCGCCGCCTGGCAAAATCTCGTAAACTTCCACTTCCAAGTCTGTATCCGGAACGTCCATCGCCAGCCACACTTCCAACTTCAAGAAACCACTCACCTCCGTTGCCTCGCCAAAGGGTTCGCTGTGATAGACCGCTCCGTTTCCATACGTGTTCATCACCGCCCGTTGTGAAGTCAAGCCCGCCGCGTCCTCATCGAGTTCCGCATCCCCCGGCCGCGTATCGAGCGGATCGTAAGTCCATTTATCCGTCGCAGCGCCAGCGCCGGGCTTATCCGTGAGCGTCCCGGACTGAAACACACTGCCGGCATCTCCGTTCGAGCCAAGATAGAAAGTGCGCTTTTCATTCGAAATACTTTCCAAGCTATCCGCATACTTCCAATTTTCCGCCCCGGCTCCCACAACATAGTAGGCCACGCGCTTTTTCAAGAACTCAGGCTTCTTCCCGCCCTTCATCGCCCAGTCGTACCATTCCGTGTGCAGCTTGTTCAGATCCAGAACGCTGGCGTCCCCGAATTTCAGTCCGGCGACTTCTCGCTTGGGCGTTCTGGTTCCCGCATGGTCCCACGGCCCAATAATCAAGAAATGATTTTGCTTCGCCTCCGGCGTCCCGTACTTCATGTGGGCCTTGTAATACGTGAACGCGCCGGGCTGGTCGCCGTCATAATCGCCAGTGATCGTCAGGATCGGAATCTGAATGCGTTTGTAATGTCCCGAGCTCGGCACCATTAGGTCGTAGTACGTGTCGGGAACAGGATTCTGCAGCCACTTTTGAAACACCGCGGAAGGATTCCCCACAATACGATCAAATTCGTGAAATGCCAGATGCCCGTCATAGTATTCGCGCGCCTTCGCTGCCCAGAACGCTCCGTCTCCGAAGAGCTTCTCATTCCCCGTGACTCCGCTCGTAAATGTCAACCACTGCATGTCATACGGCCCGAAAATGTTGTATTGGAAAGGAAAATCCACTCCGGGATGCGCCGCGGCGGCTGGAACGATGGTGGCCAGATGCGGCGGAAACTCCTTCAGCGTCGTCCACTGATCAAACCCCGCGTAAGAGCCGCCCCACATCGCCACTTTTCCATTGCAGTACGATTGCTTCGCAAGCCATTCCACGATGTCGTATCCGTCTTTCCCATCATTCGCAAACGGTTCGAAGACTCCTCCTGAATTCCCCCGCCCGCGCACATCCACCAGCGCATAAACGTACCCGTGCTCCGCAAAATACATCGCCCGATCCGTGTAGCTATCGCCGATGTACGGCGTCAGCGTGAAAATAACGGGCAACGGCTCTTTCTGCGCGTGCGGCTGAATGACCGTCGCATTTAACAGAACGCCGTCGCGCATGGGTATCTTCACCGCCCATCGCATATCCGGAATTGCCGCGGCTTTCCCCTCGCTCTCTTGCGCCAGGCTTGGCATGCCGGTCGGCACACGAACACAGCACCGCCAGCAAGATCACTCGACGCGCAATCCTATTCCTTTTCATTCGCCGGCCTCCGCCAGACCACGGGCCAACCATTTCGAGCACACGAATCGTATCGCGTAAGGGAAGGAAATCCCACAGGCTGCTACAAATCTTACTACGCAAAAAAACGGTTGCGGCCTATGGCCTTGCCTTTGCCGGCCCGGCCGCCACTCGTTTCCGAATCCTAAGCCGCAGCACTTTTCTCTGGTTCGCTTCCAGCACTTCGAACCGGTACCCTTCCAAATCGCACTTTGTCTCCGGGCGCCGGCACCTTGCCGGAAACGTGGCTCAGCAATCCCGCGATCGTCGTAACCGTCTCGTCCGCCTTTTCGCGGAACCTCACGCCCAATAATTCTTCAACGTCGCGGATGGCCATGCTCCCGCGCATAATCAAGCCGCCATCCGCTTCGCGCACCACGTCTGGCGCCGGCGGTTTTCCTCCGTTCCATCGTTCGCCCACGATTTCTTCCACGAGGTCTTCCACGGTGGCAATTCCCGCGACTGATCCGTGCTCATCGATGATCACGGCGAGAGGCTGCCCTTTCTGCCGCATCTCGCGCAGCAGCTCCGATCCCGCCTTTGTCTCCGGCATAAACAGCACCGGGCGCACCAATTCGCGCACTTTTCGCTTCGGCAAATCTTGATCCGCGATGTGCAGCAGGTCCTGCGCGTGCACCACTCCGAAAATATCGTCCAGCGATTTTTCGTACACGGGCATCTTCGAAAATTTCTTCTCGACAAACTTCGCGTGGAGCTCCTCGAGCGTGGCATCCGCTGCGATCGCCACGATGTCCGGCCGCGGCGTCATCACTTCGCGGACCCGTTTGTCGCTAAACTCCACGACTTGTTCGATCAGGTCCGCCTGATCCGCCGCGATAATACCTTCTTCCTCCGCCGCCTCCACCAGCGCCTCGATCCTCTCTTCCGTTCGTTGCTCTTGCGTCATCTCCGGCTCATGTTCCGAGATTCGCGCCAGCGACTCCGCGCCTTCCAGGAACACACGCACCGGCCATACCAGCCACATCGCTGCCCGGATCAGCGGCAATAACGGAAACAGCCAGCGCCCCGTGGTGCGGTACAGCAGCATGTCTGGAATGAAGTGCATCGCGATCACAACTTCCAGCGTCAGGAATACGAAAAATTCAAGTAGCGACTCCCAGTTCCCCGACACGAAATAGACCACGCCCCGGGTTGTCTCCAGAACCAGAAACGCCAGCCAGAAATGCCCCAAAATGCGGAATGTCCGGCCCCCGCTGCGGCGCTTGATCCGCAACTTCGGCTCGATCTCCGCTTCAAAAATTTCCAGATGCTCGTGAACGCGCCCCGTATTCATGCGCCCGAGTTCGCGATAGATCAGCGTCAGGTAGGAAAAAATGGGCAGCCCAAAGGCGAGAAGAACGACGCCCAGGGTGTAAACCCATGTATAGGTGTTCATGCCAGCCCGAATCTTCGCCGCATCTTGCGTTCCATGCGGTTCATCTCGCCGCGGTCGGTTTCGTGGTCGTAACCCATCAAATGCAGCACACCGTGCAAAATCAGAACGCGCAATTCATTGCTCAAACTGCGCCCGTTTTTCTTCGCGTAACGCCGCGCCGTCTCCGGCGCGATCGCAATATCACCCAAGTACGTCTCCGTCGCCACCGCACTCGGCCCTTCTCGGCTCTTCGACGTGCCCTCTGTGTCCGCTGCGTCCCGTGGGTAAATGATCTTTCCTTTTCTTAAGCGGTCTCGCTGTATCTTTCGGGCAGGAAATGACAGCACATCGGTCGGCCCCAGCTTCTTCCGAAACCGCTCATTCATCCCCGCAATTTCAACGTCACTCACGAAACAAACCGTGACTTCGAACTCTTGTACGCCTAACTCTTTTTTCACTCGTCGTAAGAACGTCTCAAGGGGCTTCCGCGCAAATCGCACGTTTCGTTGCTGGTTCACAATCATGCTTGCTGATTTTCTTTGCTCGGTACTTTCCCGCTTCCCTCGGCAGCCGCTCCGGCCTTGCCGTTCCCTGCCCCAGTCGCTGCATTCACCCCGCGCTGCGGATGCGCCACGTCATAATCCTCATAAGCGCGAATGATCTGCTGCACCAGATTGTGCCGGACCACGTCCTTCTCGCCGAACTGCACCACGCCAATCCCCTCGATTTTCCCGCACACTTCGAGCGCCTCGATCAATCCAGACTTCTTCCCCTGCGGCAAATCGATCTGCGTGGTATCCCCGGTTATCACTGCTTTCGAATTAAATCCCAGCCGCGTCAAAAACATCTTCATCTGCTCGCTGGTCGTGTTCTGCGCTTCGTCCAGAATCACGAACGAATCGTTTAGCGTCCGCCCGCGCATGAACGCCAGTGGGGCCACCTCGATGATTCCCTTCTCGAGAAACTTCTCCAGACGGTCCGCATCCAGCATGTCGTACAGCGCATCGTAAAGCGGCCGCATATAGGGATCGATCTTCTGCTGTAGCGTGCCCGGCAAAAATCCCAGCCGTTCTCCCGCTTCCACCGCCGGCCGCGCCAAAATGATGCGGTTCACTTGCTTCGTCAGCAGCGCGCTCACGGCCATCGCCACCGCGATATAAGTTTTCCCCGTTCCTCCAGGCCCGATGCCGAACATCATGTCGTGCTTTTCGATCTCTTCCATGTATCGCCGCTGGCTCGCGTTTTTCGGCGTGACCTGCTTCTTCCCGAACGACCGCGTTCGCGCCGGCTCAAACATGCCGCGCGGCGATTCGTGCGGCTCTTCCGTCGCCACGCGCATCAACGACTTCACCTCCGTGCTCGAAAGCGACCGCCCGTGCCGCGTCAAGTGGTTGTATTCCTCGACGATCTTCACGGCCTGATCCACGCTCTCTTGCTCGCCTTCGATGGTCAGCCGCGTGTCGTGCAAGTGCGTGCGCACGTGCAGCGAGTCCTCCAGCAAACGCACATTCTCATCAAGCGTGCCGAAGAACGGTTCAATTTTTCCGGATATGTGAACGGTACGTCTCATCCAAGTGGAAGGTCTGCCTGCTAAGGAAGCCGGGTGGCCGATGGGATTCCTCCTCGCGATCGGTGACCGTGCAACAGTCAACTCAGGAAGAAACTTCTAACACCCTAACGCACCCCTGCCTCATGGTCAAGTTACGCCTTCATTACGCATCCCTATCTTTCCGGGCCTCTCCAGGGACGAGTTTCAGCATCTAACCCTCTGTTACCAACATTAGTGATTCACACGTTTCGAGCATGCCTTCCAGTATCCGGGGCGTAACCTGTCCTCTGGTACGAACGCGCTATGGACCTGGACCTTTCGTAACGCGAAGATGCCCCTCGACGCTGACAAAAAAAGATATGCCGCAAATTCTCATCACTGAGGGGTGATCGAAAAACATGAGATGCACACTGTGGATTGCGGGCGCATTCGCAGCCTTGGCAGTCACTCTGCCTTCTTCAGCCGCCGCCGCTGAGAACTCCGGCGCTGGCGTTGCCCCGGCTTCAAATTCAATTCGCAGCACGGTTGTCTGCCACGACTTTCAAAATGTTCCCATCACCGCGGACTCCGCACAAGCTCTCCCCATGCACATCGTCGCCAATTTAAGCTGTGGCGAGGAAGTCTTCGTTCTCTCGGACTCCGAAGGCTACACCGTGCAAATCCGCACCGCCGACGGCAAGAGCGGCTATGTCGCGCGCATGTACCTCTCGGAACGTTCCGCGAAGTCCCCAAGGGATCCTCGCACCGTCGAAGCCATCGTCAGCGATAATGGCATTGCCCGTTGGCAGGCTGGCGCTCCCGGCAGCGACCAATTCTTCAGCGGCGACTCGCTCGTGGAATCTCTCACCGCGAACGGGATTACAGTTCAGGTCTCTTTGCAGGACACCGGCTGGAAGATACGCGCCAACGTGGCCGTCGCCAACGACAGCGTCGCGGAAATCCACTTCAACCCCGCCGGTTTCACCTTGGATGAGTTGAAGCCCCGACTCCGCGCGCTCGCCTATCAGAATCCTCACGAGCTCGCCAAAGCGTTCGCCCACCAGATTTATTCGACGAACACCAGCGCCAGCGCTCCCGCCTCGGCCACCTATTTGAACACCGCCTATAAGACTTCTCAGTACGTCCCCGCTACTCCGAACTATTTCGCCCAAGAAATGCAGCAGGCCCAAGCCTCCGTGCTCCAGTCACAAACCCTCGCCCCGAAAGCCAAAACCTCTGGCGTGGTCTGGTTTCAGCGCGACAAAAGCTCGCAGGAACTTAACTTGCGAATCTTCGTCGGCGACCAAATCTTTGAATTCCCGTTTTCCTTCGCTCCACACAACTAAAAAGCTGGAAGCAACGCGCGCCAAATCGCGCAAGCACTACCAGCCCCGCACTCCTGTACCACGGACTATCTCTACCCAGTCGAACGCGAGCTCTCTTCCCGCCTACATGGCACTCCCAAGTCTCCCTATTGAACGCTGGAAGATCTTTTGAATGCAGCGCTGTACCACGGGTCACGGCTCCCAGTGACCCATATCACAGCACTAGCTGGGCTGCCGGAGCCAACATAAAACGACAGCTCCACAGCTGCGTGGGTGCGAGCATGAGCCGGCGGCACGAATCGTTGCACTCTATCTCGGGCTCCACCGGGACTTGGTTGCCTATCGTGGGCGGTGCCAGTGTCCTAATTCTATGTGCCCTGCTTCGCGGCCAATTCTCTTCCCTGGATCCACGCCTCTTCGGACAGCTTCAATTCACCAGCGGCATCCTGGCCATCACCTTTGCGGGAGCGGCGTTCGTCAGGTTTCGCGGAACTCGAGACCCTCTCCCCTTGGTCCTGGCCGCGGGTTTCGTCATTGTTGGGGTCACCCTAGCAAGCTCCAGCCTCGGCTGGTCGGCTCCGGCACCTTTTGATTCACAAGCCAGTCTCCGCGATCCCATGTCTTGGGTGATTGGCCGCACACTGCTCGCCATTTTGCTGGTATCCGCACCCCTGGTTCAGAAGCGGTATGCTTGGTCCCGCAACCCGGTCCGCGATCTCGCTACTGTTCTGGCTTTAGCCGTTCTAGTTTCCGCCCTCCTCAGCATTGCCCACAGGGGCCTTCCATCCTATCTTGTCGTTCAACCCGGACATTTCTTCCCGCGTCCAGGAAATCTGATTCCCGCGGCTTTCTTTCTCCTGGCCGCGTTCTTGTACCACCGGCGGCTGAGGGATGCCTCCGCTCCCTTCGATCGTTCGCTCTACTTTGCAGCCGCAATCAATTTCTGGTGTTCGCTTGCCGCCGCACAGTCTGACCGCAAACTCGACGAGCCTTTCGTCCTGGCCGCGATTCTTCAGTTCAGCAGTTACGCCGTCATACTCGGCGGAGCCCTCCTGGATAACATTCACCTGTTTCAGAACATCCAGCACTTGGCAATGACGGACCCGGTCACCGGCCTCGCCAATTACCGGCGTCTCATGGATTCCCTCGAAGTGGAAATCCAAAGAACAGGCCGGACTGGCAGGCCGTTCGCTCTCCTCCTTTTTGATTTGGACCGCCTCAAGAGGATCAATGACCAGTTCGGGCACCAGGTCGGCACCCGCACACTTCTCCGCGTCGCGGATGTGCTGCGCATGCATTCCCGCGCTATTGACACTGCTGCACGGCATGGCGGCGACGAGTTCGCGTTAGTCCTGCCGGAAACCACGGACCATGGCGCAGAGGAAGTCTTGGGACGAATCTGCGATCGTGTTGCCAACGACGGCGAGCAGCCGGCCATCTCTCTGAGCGCGGGTTGCGCCTTGTATCCGAGGGACGGCAATTCTATAACGGCTCTGATGGATGCCGCCGACTCTGCTCTCTACCACATGAAGGAACTGCACCGGGGCAGTGCCCCCCGTTGTGAAACACACCGAAGTCTGACGCGGAATGAGTGCTGTCTCTTTCTTTAGTCCTGTACCGTATAAATCCATATTTCAGCGCCCTGTCCGCTGCGAGCGGGAACGGCCAAAAAAAAGCGGTCGAAGCTCTTTTTCCCTTTTCCAAAATACCCCGCCGTGCGCGCCCCCAAGGCCGTGGGAATCTTGGTGATCAGCTGGTAGTGGTCGGGATCTTTCTGTTGAAACGCGTAGATAAAACCCTCTCCTCCTACCATGTAGATTCGCTTGCGAGCCGCGTCGTAGTAAAGGTCATCGGTGTCCTGGACGCTTGGAAGTGCTGTGATCATGTGACCCGACTGCGTGTCGAACACCGCCATACGGGCTGGTTCGTGCGTGCCAACGAATAGCCGGTGATCGGCCTCATCTAGCGCCATGGGAAAGTTGTGTTCCAAGGTCAAGGGCCATCGGGTGATGGCATGTGTGTTGCGATTGATCACGGCAATCTGTTTCAAGTCCGGCAGGTTTACGTAAATATTCGGCCCAGACGTTTCCAGTTGGAAGGACTCCGGGTGAGCTCCCAGTTTGTATTCTTCCGCGATACGCTTGTTGGTTGTTGCATCGACGGCCCCGATGGCCGCTGTCTCTTCATCGCCATACCCGACGTAAACTCGCTTATTCGCCGCGTCGTACCGCAGGTTATCGACGTCGCCGTGGAAGTCGATCTCGCTGATCAGTTCGTAGGTCGTCCCATCATAGATGTACAACTTGCCCTTGCTACTGCCCACAAAGAGCTTATTCGCCTCGGGAGCGTAAACCACCCCTTGAGGATTTGGCACTCCCGTTATCGTGTGCTCCAGAGTCCTCCCGCTGATGTCGATCACCTCAACGGTATTATTTCCCAGCGCCGAGACGAACAATTTTCTTCCACTCGTCCCAAAATGGTCGAATCGTCCTCTCACGCCCTCTAATGGAATGGCTTCGGTCAAAACCAGCGGCCGATCATCTGGCGGCGTTGGATTCTCCTGAGCGATCGTTGGCCCTGTAAATGCCAATATAAGCGCCGCTCCCACATATACGCTGTACTTGCTTTTCATGCTTTACCCCATTCGGTGGCTTTCAATGTGCACTCTAGCCAGTTCGCTGCCGCCTGCGACTCTAAACCAAACTCCTGAACCTGGGCGTCAGGCCCGAATACTGCAGGTAGGTTGGTTTGACTCCCCCCGGATGCTGTACGAATTGCGCAACCGATACTGCACGAACGAAGAAAAATACCTGATGAATCCGGCGCTCGGAAACCCGGGAAACCCGGGGGCAGACGGGACGTTTTCTGATGCGTTAGCCATCAAGCCCAGACACTGCCGCATTCGAAAAATGCGCTCAATTTCGCCGTGGTTTTCAAGAAGACTGGTAACGTTCCGTCTGTCCCGCGTTTTCAAGTCGTCGTAGACGGGCAGACAGTCGTCTATAGGGCATTTACGCTTCCCAATGGCACAATCGACGTAGGCACATGCACGGTGGGGGCGCCATGAGTGACGCTGAGCAATCAAACGTGGAATCACATTTCCGCAAGCCAACGGCCGAGGAACGGTCGTTGCTGGAGCGCCTTCTCGAAGCGGAGTTTCCCGGCAAAGATGAACTCGCTCCAATGGTCCGCAGCATCCTTGTGAGAACCACCGATGTAGATGGCGGTTTAGAACTCCGCAGCCAAACCGAAGGGAAATCTCCAGTGGTTAAACGGGTTCCCGTGGAAGCCGAGGCGAAGGATGAAGACGGAGTTGTGATTCACATGCTCTTGCACGTTGTTGATGGCAAACCAGTCGTACTGGAGATTTTCAGAGAAGACGGCGCAACCGTGAGGCGAATGCCTGACCCTTCAGCACTCGAACTGATCGTCCTCCCTCCGATGCCCGACAAAGGGTGGGCCCATCCCACATAGCCCGCATGGGGCTGATTGGATGACGGCTTGGGACCGAGGGGGACCGAGGAAGACATACGAATCGAGGCGGACAGACGGGACGTAATCAGTCTCACCAAACTCCCAATTCCCCGCCAACCACCTCAATCCACTCTACTTCCCCGTCTCACGTTCGAATGATATACATTCAATAATAGTCCTTGACAGTAATGCACACCCATGCTATCCTTCCCTATGTTCTGGTCGCCACACACCTCTCCGCCCGCCCCCACGTCGGCACCTCACAACTACAAATTTCCGCGCCCGATAATATTTCCCACAACCCTATTAGAATCAACACTTCCAATACCCCCTACAAGTATTCATTCTAAACCGCTTACAGCTACCCGCTTCCCCTTAGAATCAACACTTACAAGAAACCTCCAGGGGGAGGGGTTAATTATCGTTAACTACAAATCCATCGGGCATTTGTATCCTGAGCGACCATCCGGAGCGACGAACATCTCCCCACGCGCGACAATGCGTGTCTATCCTCACGAACACCGCGCCGTCTCTCTCCTCCGCCAGTCACAAGTCACGATTCACCAGTCACGCTCCCGTTTGACAAAGCCCCATGCCTCGTTTAACGTTAGAAGTTTGAGCGACACCTAAAAGGAGCACTAGATGGCCCAGGGACAGGCTACGAAAATCAAGAAGAAGAAAAAGTCGGTTTTAAAGCGCGCGGCGCAATCTCATCAACGTGCCGATGTGAATCGCGCCAACCGCACCCGGGTCCGCACGTTGATGCGCCGTTTGCGCACCGCGATCACCGCTGGAGACGCCACCGCCGCTGGCAATCTCCTCCATCCGACGATGTCCGCGATCGACCAGGCCATCACCAAGGGCGTGCTGCACGAAAACACCGGCAACCGCTACAAGTCACGCCTCAGCCTCGCGTTCAACGGCGTCAAAGCCAAAGCCGCGAAGTAACGTTTCGAGAACCGAATTAATTCGTCACCAGGTTTCAGTGGGGCAGGCTTCAGCCTGCCTCTTTTTATCGTTAGCAGGTTTCAGTCGGGCAGACTTCAGCCTGCCTCTCTTCCCCCGTAGCAAGTTTCAACAGGGGCGGGCCCTGGCCCGCTTTTTTGTTACTGCGAAACACCGTTCTATCTCGAGGCTGATTTCACCTTGACTGCCTCGCTCGTCAGTTCCGTGACCAGAAATTCCAGCACCGCCCGCTCATCCTCAGCGCCGCCCTTGAGGCGGTCATCGGCTTTTTGCAGCGCGCGAAGTCCAGCCAACAGTTGTGCCTTGGGAATTTTGCGCGATGCTTGGAGAGCCAGTTCTGCCTGCTCAGGACGCATCCCCAGCGCTCGCGCCGCCTGCCATCCGTTTGTTGCGCCTTTCACCTCGCTGGCCTCGATCAACTTGCGATACATCCATGCCATTGCACCAACCATCGGCAGCGGCTCTTCGCCGTTGCGCAGCAAGCGGTCAAGAAACTCCAGCGCCTTCGCGGACTTTCTGGCTGCCAGCAGGTCCGCGAGTTCCCAAACCGTGGTCGTCTTTTCGGAGATCACCATGGCAATGACATCGTTCCTGCTGATGAACTTCTTCTCGCCCGCATGCGTGGCCAGCTTATCGATCTCCGTCTTGAGCCGCAGCAAATCCGCCGCCACGAATTCCGCCAAATCCTCTGCCGCGCCTTTCTCAAACTCCACGCCTTCTTCCTTCGCAATCGTCCGTGCGAATGCGACGGCCGACGATTGCCGTTGGTCCTGGTTTTCACCGAGCCCGCAGGCCACCACGAGCGTCTTTTCGGCCAGCAGTTTTCCCAGTTTCATGCGCTGGTCCAGGCTCGTCGCTTCCACCACAAGCATCGTGAATGGTGCGGGATCCTCAAGGTAGGCGGCAAGCTGCGCCACGGCTTCTTCGCGATTTTTCTCGCCGAGCTTTTCGATTGCTTCTGCTTCTTCGAGAAAGACCACTTGCACCGGCGAAAGCATCGCCATGGTTTGCGCCTGATCGAGCGCCGCTTGCGTTTCGCCGCGGCCCGCGGAGTACCGCGAAACCGCCCATGTCCTTGCCGCTTCCGGAACGAATCTTTCGATCAGTTGGACGCGGCAGGCATCCCGAAGATACGGCTCTTCGCCAAGCAGCAGCACCGCCGGAACCGGCTTTCCTTTTCCGATCCGTGCCAGCAACTCTTCCGGTGAAACCTGCGCCATCCGCCGTGCTCCTAATAATTCTCGGTGACCGCCGCGACCAAACGCTGCGCAAAATCCTGCGCCAGCCGGTCCAACGCCGGGTCCTGCTCTTCGAAAAAGCTCTTCAAGTCGGTCGAGATTTCATACTGATTGCGAAAAATAAAATTATCCGTGTGATAGAGGACTTTCTGCGTGGCGCTCTCCGTGAACGTCACTTCGCACCTCACTGTGACCAGCATGGTCGTCGCGCGGCCTGTGGTCGTGTCGAAGAGCAGCGGCACCGCCTCCAAACTCAGCACCTTCCCTCTCAGCACGGCATCGCCATCCTCAGGATTGGACACTACCCGGTACGACGTTTTCGCCAAGAATTCGTGAACCGTCGCGGCCGTCAGCTTTTGTTCCAACCGGTAACTCGTCGTCTTGTTTTCCAGCGCCGGCACGGCAATCACGTGAATGCTTTTTGGCAACGCGGCGCTGTGCCCGGCAACGTGGTACCCGCAGCCGGAAATCAGCAGCGCTGCCAGCATCCCAAGGCGGAGTCCTCGAGGTCCAATCATGGCAGCATCTCCGCCAGCTTTACCGCGTTCGCCGCCGGCAACCGAATATTATCCGCCGCGCCCCAGAACCACCAAGCTCCCGGCCTGGACGGGTCTTCTGCTGGCTTCCCCAACTGCGCCACCTTTTCGCCCGCCGCGGTTACGTTGCTTGGTCCCGGTTCTCCGTCCGATGGAATCACAAATCCTGCGTCCTCGCACACCGCGAGGATCTGCTCGAACTTCGTGCCCGGCACAAGCTCACCGAAAGCCGTAAACGCCGAACCATAAAACACCGGCGCATGAATCAGTTGCAGGGCCGGCAGGACTGATTTCTGCCCCACGCAGGCCTCCGTTTCCGCGCGCAAGCGTTCCCGGGCGGCGTTCAGTTTCTGTTTGCTGCCGGGGCCAAACCGGTCCAGGAGATTAAATGCCACTTGGGTGTCAAATACCGGTTGGCCCATCCCTTGAAAAGACAAAAGTTGTCCCGTCTGGCTCTCCAACTCTTCAACTCCTGCGCGCCCCGCTTCGGATACGGCCTGGAAGCAATTCATCACCAGCCGCGACACGCCGATCTTGAACAAACCTAGCGCCAGGGAAGCAGCAGCCGTCGCAGCCGCGGAAGGAATCGCGTAGACACCCGCGCCCTTCGGAAATTTTCTTCCATGCAATGCATCCAGCTTCGGAAACCAGCTTATCGTCTCCGGCCCGCCTGCGGTTGCACCCGACAAGTCGATGACTCTGGCGTTTGCGGCCCGCGCTGCCCCCAGGTTTGCACGAGTGAACTCCGCCGATCCCGTGAAAAACACCTTTCCCGCGTGGTTAAATGTGCCTTCTTCCACAGGGCGAATTAGTGCCGGCTCGCCGCCCGCTTCGGTCAATATGCCCGCGGCAATCTCTTCATCCACCAGGCGAAACTCCGCACCGGCAAAGCGGCTCTCTTCGAGCAACGAGCGAAGCTCCACTCCCAGCAGCGAAGAAGCACCGGCAATCACGATTCGGTTGGATTCCCGCTCAAGCGATGGCATGAATCACGCGGTCCGCGAAACCAGGCGATGCCGGAAGAAGCGGATGAGATGCAGGGTCACGCCTACCAGGGTGTACGAGCAAGCAATGATTAGTAGCGCGTACTCTGAGTAACGCCAAATGACTCCCACCAGAAGGCACACGAGCACGATCGCGAGTGAGGTCTGCTTTCGAGCCCAGGGAATGTCCTTGAAACTGTAAAACCGGATCGTGCTGGTCATTAACCCGCCCAGCGCCGCGGTGAGGATGAACCAGCTTATAGCCCACCAGCCGTTTTGTAGCGGTCCGATCGACATTGGCCCACCCAAGCGAAGCCCATGGACGATGGAGGCAATCACCGCGGCCGCTGCTGGAGTTGGCATGCCTACAAAATACTTCGAGCTGCCCGGCGCCATTCCCTGGACGTTGAACCGCGCTAGCCTCCATGCGCAACAGATCAAAAACGCGAGACAGCAGACCCAGGCAAACTGGCCAAGCTGATGCAGCCCTTCGCCGGCCATGCTGGTGACGCTGCGAAATCCCCACGCATAAGCGAGAATCGAAGGCGCAATTCCAAAGCTCACCACATCCGCGAGCGAATCGAACTGCACCCCGAATTCCGTCGTCGTACCTGTCATCCGCGCAAGCCGCCCATCCAGCGAATCGAACAGGATCGCCAATCCAATCGCTTTCGCGGCACGGTTCAAGTCTTCCGGACCGCCGATCAGCGCGGCAACCACGGCGTAGTATCCGCACAACAGGTTTGCGGAGGTCATCATCGCCGGCAGGAGAAAAATTCCCCGGCGGCGCTTCGGGTTCCGGTGACGCTTGCCTTCAAACGGAATCTCGTGTTGTTCGATCGTGTCCATCACCTACACCCTTTTCGCCATGGCCGGCATATCTGCATCCGCATTAGAAGTCTTATGCCCTTCCACTGAAGAGCCGCTGGCTATCGGCATCCATTTCGCCAGCACACTAGCGCCGCCTTTCACGTGGTCGCCTACTTTCACAAGAATCTCGGCATCCCGCGGCACCCACACATCCGCCCTCGAGCCAAATCTGACCAGGCCGATTCTCTCGCCTCGCGCCACGCGTTCCCCGGCCTTTTTCCAACTTACAACGCGCCGGGCAATCAAACCGGCAATCTGCTTGAAGACGATCTCTCCGGCATCGGTGGAAAAAGTGAAAATGTTCTGTTCGTTTTCCGCGGAAGCTTGCTCCCGCATCGCCGCCAGAAATTTCCCCGGCTTGTATTCGAGGTTCGTGATGACTCCTCCAACGGGCGCGCGATTCACGTGCACGTTCCATATCGCCAGAAAAACGCTAATGCGTTTCCCTGGCCGGCCCGCGTACTCCTCATCCGTCACCACGAGCACGCGGCCGTCCGCCGGAGACACTACCGCTCCAGCGTCGCTAGGGATGACTCGCTCCGGATCACGAAAAAACGAAAAGACAAAAATTGCCAGGCACACGCATACGACCGCGGCTATCGCCCACTCCAACAAATACGCCGCGGCCCCCAGCACCAGAAGCGGCAATCCAAAGTAGTAGCCCTCTTTGACCATACCTCAGAGAATATACCTCATCGGGGTCGCTCGCTGTGGGAAGGCGGCGAGCAAACAGGGCCATTCTACGACAGAATTTTCGGGATAGCGGGCGTTATTGCGTGTACTGTGCCCGCGCGCGTTGGATACGCAGGGCAATCCGCTCCATCTCGTCCTTACAGTGGAGCTTCATCTTCTTTAGCTTGATTTCTTCCAGGAGGTCTTCTGAACTGAGGTAGGTAGCGGTGGAGATGCGGTGCAGTTCTGCTTCGTATTTCGAGTGCTGCTCGGCCAGACGCTGATACTCGGCGTCTGAATCGAGGAGTATGTCCCGAGGTGCCCGCTGTGCTGTTGCCATGCGTCCTCCTCACGACTGCGCGAATTGAATTGTGAACCCTACATGAACGAACGATAGCACTCTGGCGGGCGGCGTCAAGGGGGAACCTCTAGGAAGTTGGTTCTAGCCTGTGAGTTTTCTCTATTCGAGCACTTTCATCATGGTCACTGCGGATTCGTCGGGAGACCGATAATACCCCCTACGGAGACCAGACTTTACGAAGCCCTGTTTGGCGTAGAAGGCGATGGCGGCCGTATTTGATTCGCGGACTTCAAGATACACATTCTTCACGCCTCGCAGTCCGAATTCCGCTAAGGCTGCGGCCAGCAACGCAGCACCTTCTCCCTTGCGTCTATGCTTCGCAGCTACCGCCAGATTTAGGACTTCGGCTTGATCTGTAACCAGCCTCCCAGCCAAGAACCCTCTGATCTCTCCGTCCCTCCCGACCACCAAGGCCAGCGAACCGTCTTCTTCCGTCAACTTCCGGTAGCTCTCCTTCGACCAATTCGCCGCCTCCGGTGACTGATTGGAGATCGCCGTCACCGCATCCGCATCTTCCGCGCAAAACCTTCGCACGCCCGAAATGCTCTCCTGCCCGCTACTCTCAACTCCCACGCTTCTCTCCACCCTTCCGGAAAAGCTCCGCATCTGAACGGCGGACATACTCCGCGTCGACGCCCAGCGCATCCGTCAAGCGGCCTTCGAGAGCTCGCCGCCGGCCGATTCTGCCTATCGCCGGTGCGAGTAGCTTCGAGCTTCGCTGGACGGTTTCTCCAGCCTTCGCGCGCTCAGCCCAAAGCTCCAGCGAAGTAATCTTCTCCGGATCCATCGAAACCCACGACACAGTTTCTCGACCTGCACGCTCCTCCACCCATTGCACGAAGCCCTCCGGCGCCACAACCATCTCTTGTTCCACCAACCTGAGTCGTTCCAGTTGCCTCCGATACAACCCGCCAAACACCTGATCGCGCTGCGCATCCACAAAGGCTGCTACGTACCCTTGGGCTGCCAGCTGCTTCCCACGCCACCGCCTCCAACCTCGAAATCCCCGCGATAGGCCTCCCATACGCTTCGCTCCAGGCCTTTACGGTGGTCAACCCAATCCGCACTCCGGTAAAAGACCCGGGGCCCGAGGCGACCGCAAACACCTCTACATCTCGTATCCCGAGTCCTGCAGCCTCGAGCGCTTCGTGTGCGCTAGGCAGGACCCACGACGAGTAATCCGCCGTTCCTTCATGCGCGATGGCCTTCAAAACTTCGTCGTCCCGCAGGACGGCCAGACTTCCTCGGGAATCACAAGTGTCCAACGCCAGGAGAATCACGACAGCATTCTACCGCACACCACGCCGGCTTTCAGAATGCACGAGCCCGGTGCACCCAAAAATCGCGCCTGCAACCTCTGTTTCGTGTCTCGCGGCTCTGAGTCTTTCGCTTTACCCAGAATCAGGGGTCACGCAAGAAACGGCTCCGCCGCGACCCAGCTAGCAATTCGACTGCCAAATCCGCACCTAATTTTCTCTAACTCCATGATTCCAGAGGATATATCTTGACTCTTGCAACACATACCGTTAGAATCTGTAAGTATCTCAGGGGGCATCAGAATCCATGGACTACAAAATCGGTGACAAGGTCGTATATCCGAACCACGGCGTCGGACTTGTAGAACAGATTAGTTACGGTGTCTTGAATGGCAGGACTGAACGTTACTTCATGATTCGCATCGTTTCCAGCGGCCTGCGCGTCATGGTTCCGCAATCAAACGCAGAAACCGTTGGCCTTCGTTCCGTCATTCGTTCGGCGGAATCAACCAAAGTCCTTGGCTTCCTCGAAACCGGCAAACTCAATTCGCATCACGACTGGAAACACCGCTTCAAAGAGAATTCGGAGCGCATGCGCACCGGGTCGCTCCTCGAAGTCGCCGTCGTCCTCAAGAGTCTCGTTTCCCTCAGCCGCAGCAAGCCCCTCTCCTTCCGCGAAAAGAAAATGCTGGAACGCGCGAAGTACCTTTTGGTCAGCGAAATGGCTACGTCGCGCAACACCACCGCGGAAAGCGCCGAAGCCATCGTCGTGAAGTCTCTCGCGAAGGCTAAGCTCCAATTCCCCGTAATGACTGAAAAATTCGAATAGCCAACGCGCCACACATCGGGCGCGTTTCTAATCTCCGGCGGGCAACTTCGGTTGCCCGCTTTTTCTTTTCTCGGGCTTCTATGTCCCAACCAGCCCACTGAGCGCAATTCCCGCTTGCCGCAACGTCCGTGCGACTTCCTCGGCAATTTTGGTCGCCCCGGGCGTATCCCCATGAATGCAAATCGTCTGCGCCGCGACCTTAACCTCGGTACCATCGCTCGCCGTCACGATACCGCGCTCGACTATCGCCAACGCCTGCCTGGCCGCTTCTTCTGGATCGCGGATCAGCGCGTCCTCAAATTTTCTAGAGCGCAGCGTCCCATCCGGTTCGTAGCGGCGATCGGCGAACGCCTCCGCAGCCACAACGAATCCCGCTTCCCGGAACACATCGAGCATCGGCGAACCTGCGAGCCCCACCAACACCACGTCTTTTCGCCAGCGCGCCACGCCGTCAGCAATCGCCCGTGCAAGTTCGCGATTCTTCACGGCCTGATTGTAAAGCGCCCCGTGCGGCTTAACGTGTACTACTGGCGCGCCGCAAGTTCCCGCAATTTCCGCAAGTGCCACCACCTGTTCGAACACGGAGTCGGCGACTTGCTTCGGTGCCGTCTTCAACTCCAGCCGCCCGAAATTCTCGCGGTCCGCATATCCCGGATGCGCGCCGATCGCCACTCCCGCGCGTTGCGCCTGTTCAATGGTGGCGCGCATTGTCTCGGCATCGCCAGCATGTCCGCCGCAAGCCACATTCGCCGACGTAATGGAACGCATCAGCGCTTCCTGCGTGCCGTCGGCAATCGCCTCAGGGATCTCGCCCATGTCACAGTTCAGATCTATTTTCAAATTGCCGCTCTTCATTCTTGAATCAACTCCTTCGATGCCAGTAATTTCTCCTGCTCCAGAAAAAGCGTCCGCGCGGTTTCCATCTCGACTCGTTCGAACCGAACTTCATCGCGCGGCCGAAGCTGCCCGAGGCTGCTCAAATCGGCGGAAATCACGTTCGCAATTTTCGGATAACCGCCAGTCGTCTGCTGCTCGACGAACAAAATGATCGGCAAGCCTCCGGCCGTAATTTGCACCGCCCCGAGCGAAACTCCTTCGGAAATCATCTCGCCGCCGACAGGCGTCGAAATCGCCGGTACCTTCCAGCCGCAGCCCCATGCGATTTGATTCCTCCGCAACGCGGTACGTGCCGCGATAAAAAGCTTCCCGCGCCTCGAGCGAAAACCAATCACTTTGCGGCCCCGCCGTCACGCGCAAAACCTTGCGCGGCGACAGCTTCTCCAGCGCTCTCCCCGCCACTTTCGTTTTCCGAAAGGTGCGAAAACTATCGTGCGCCGCTCTAATTCGAAGCACGTCCCCCTTTCGCAACGCTCTCCCTTCAAATCCCCCCAGCCCGCTCAAGAGATGCGTCGACGCGCTTCCCAAAAATAATTTCACATCTATTCCGCCCCGCACGCACAAGTAACACCGCGCTCCCCCGCGTGTCGTTCCTACACGCAGCGTCTGCCCCGCGCGTATCTCCAGCGAATTCCAGATCTCGACACTTTCGTCTTCCAGCGTCGCACCAAAATTAGCTCCCGTCAGCGCCACCACCGCACGCTCGGGAAAAATAAACGTCCCGCCGAGAAGCGTCATCTCCAAACCAGCCGCGCCTTCGGCATTCCCCACCAAGCGATTTCCAATCCGCAGTGCAACAGGATCAGCAGCCCCCGAGGGCGAGACACCCATGGGCCCAAATCCCTCTCGCCCCAAATCCTGGACCGTCGTCAGCATTCCCGGAGCACGCACCTCAAGCACGCTCATGCGTTCTCCAACTTCGCAAATTGCTCCCGCGAAATCGGGACAAATTGCACGCGATCTCCAATGGAGAGCAGGCTCATCTCCTCCCTTTCGGGCCGGAACATCGCCAATGGCGTCCGTCCAAGCAATCTCCATCCGCCGGGCGTAGAA
Organism: uncultured Acidobacteriota bacterium; assembly: GCA_963753745.1. Taxonomy (GTDB): domain Bacteria; phylum Acidobacteriota; class Terriglobia; order Acidiferrales; family UBA7541; genus Acidiferrum. The sequence continues at coordinate 666,353 of CAVWDX010000020.1, read as the reverse complement.
ATGGGATACACGCCTGTTTGGCTTCCGGCAATCCCCACGCTGCCTTTCGGCACGAACTTTCTCGGCGACGCCAATCGCGGTGTCGCGAGCGCCTCCGGCAGCTGCCCGAGGTACGCAAAACCGGGGGCAAATCCCAAGAAATAGGTTGTGTAGGTGGTTGTGGCGTGCAACTCGATCACCCGCTCAGTCGTAATTCCATGCAACTCCGCCACATCCTTCAAGTCCGGGCCATACTCACCGCCGTAACACACCGGTATCTCCACCAGACGCGGCACTGGCAACACCATTTTTTCCATCCGGGCGACATAACCGCGCAAAATTTCTTCTAGCTCCTCATGCCGTAACTTCAACGCATCGAACTTAATGAGCAAGGAACAATAGGCCGGATGCAGGTTTCGCACGCCCGCGATCGGCTCGGACTCCAAAAGGCGCAACAGCTTCCGCACCTGTTCGTGATTCTCCGTTGTGATTTGTCTCTGTAGGTGCGGGGCACTGACCACGTTTTTGCCGGCGAGTGTTTCAAAATAGACGAGCAGGGCCTGATCGCTAGCAACGCGAAATTGTACGCCGCGGCTCGAAGGGGTCTTCATGGCGGCGAGAGTATACCTCACGCGGCGCCGCGGTCACTCCGGTGCGCCGCGCTCCCGCAAGAAGGCCACAGTTTTGTATTCATTCCTATGCTCGTTACCGGGAAACTGCAGGGCGTACCCGAGCGGAGTACACTCGACAACTTCACCTGGCCGCTCGTAGTGCCCGGGAAGTTTCACACGCACCGACAGGTCTGCGCCGCGTTCCACCAAGAATTGCGTCATCGCCAAGCCGCCCTCGAAAAACTGGGTTGCTGCGTGAAAAATCGGCGTCTGCCCTCCGACGCCGGACTCATCCACTAGCGCCCGGGCGTTGACGTCGGCGCCGCGTTCCAGGAGCAGCTTGGCGGCTTCCACGTTTCCATACTCCGCCGCGACATGCAACAAAGTCGCTCCCTGCAGCTTCAGAAGCCGTGCCCCGGTGCTTCCGAAATCCAGTTCAGGGAAGCGCCGATGGACCAGCGTGCGATCCGCGTCGAGATGCTTCGCGAGCAGATCGAGGCGCCCGCGAAGCAAGTCCAGCACGGGAGGCACGTTGTACTTCGTAACCCCGCCGGCATCGACAAGAATATCCATGCACTCGCCGAGTTCCGGCGAACGCCCATACGTTCCGATAACATAGTCGAGCGCCGTGCCCGGATACTTGCGATCCGCCCTTGCACAATTCGGATTCGCTCCGTGATCGAGCAACCACTGAATAGCCGCGGGATCAACTGTCTCGCAAGGCGCAAAAATAATCGGGAAGTATCCGTTCCACTCGGCGTTCACGTCCGCACCATGAGCCACCAGCAGCTCCATCATTGGAATGCGCATTCCGACGAGTGCGGCTCTCATCAACGGTCCGTCGCCGCCTTGATGGATGTCCGACCCGTTTTCGATCATCCATTGCGCCATCGCCAATCTGGTGGGACCGGGCGCCTCCCACGGAATCCGGCATTCCGCAACCCACGTGAGCGGCCCATTTTTGTTATAGCCAAGCGGAGCGCGATGCAACTCTGGATTGCCGGACATAAGCATCTTCACTCGATCGAGGTTGTTGGCATCGATCGCCAACTTGAGCTGGCCAATTTCTTCCAGCGAATCGATATGCTCTTTTAACTTTGGCCAGCTTGCGAATCCGCAGAGCCGAGCGATTTTGAACTGCGCATCGGCAAGTGAGTCTGCGGCTCCAGCCTTCAACAAGTCTTTTGCTTGATCTTTCAGATGCCGGAGATTGGGTCGTTCTGGAAGCGGACGCGGCGCGTCTGAGGAATGGGTCGTCATAGCGACCTCCTTTCATTAGATCGCCCGTAGTCCGCACATTGGGCCGAAAGAAGGTTCGCAAAGTCCAGTTTCGAACAGGTGGGCTTCTACCCTTTCCGCGGACCGGATGCGTCCTGAACGCAAGCGGATGATATCACGGGCGAGCTCGCGGGGGCAGCCAAGCACTCCTATCTGCGCATTCTAAGAGACCGCGGAGTACGTGCACTTTGTTTGATGCCTAAGGCCGCGCTCGTCGTCGATGTTTCAAGCCAAGACCAAACTCGGATCCGCGTTGAGGCTGCTGTCGGCGAGGATCCCCGCGCGAAATCTCTCATACGCCGCCGCAGCGATCATCGCGGCGTTATCCGTCGAAAGCGCCCGGCTGGGGAAAAAAACCTCGATGCCTTTGCTCATGGCGCGGTCCTCGAAAGTCGCACGCAGCTGGCTGTTTGCCGCCACGCCACCCGAAACCAGCACGCTACTCACAGCCAAATCTTCCGCGGCCAACATCGCGCGCTCCACCAAATCGCGCACCACGGCGTTCTGAAATTCGCGCACCAGTGCCAGCGTTTGCGGCGAACACAGCGGCATCAATTGCTCGAATTTCCGCTCGCCCCTCTGCAATGCTTCCTCCCGCGCTCGAATCTCTCCGGCATATTCCGCGTGCTCGCGCACATGATACAGCACGGCCGTCTTCAGCCCGCTGAAGCTGAAGTCCAGGGCATTTCCCCGCGTTTTCGTCGGACCGAATTTCACGGGAGCAGGCACAGCATTCGGAACCGCTGCCAACCGATCCAGAATCGGACCGCCCGGATATCCCAGACCCAGCAGCTTCGCCACTTTGTCGTACGCCTCCCCCGCCGCATCGTCGCGCGTCTGCCCGATTTTTCTGTAGCGCAAAGGCCCGCCCAAATCCGGCGCGCTCGCATCCCCCGCCGTCACTTCATACAAAACCGTGTGCCCACCGGAGACAATCAAGCAAACCGCGGGTAGTTTCGGCGCGCGCCCGGCTTTGTGCGCCTCCAAAAAAACGGCATGCACATGCCCCGCCAGGTGATTCACGGATACCAGAGGCTTGCCCAGTGCCTCCGCCAAGGTTTTTGCATAGGTGATCCCCACGAGCAGCGCTCCAACAAGCCCCGGCCCCTGCGTGACGCCAATCGCATCAACCTCACCGAGCTTGATCCCCGCCTGCGACAGTGCTTCTCGAACGACCGGCACGATTTGCCGCAAATGTTCGCGCGACGCCAGCTCCGGCACCACGCCGCCATATTTTCTGTGAATATCGATCTGCGACGCCACTACACTGGATAAAATCGCGCGCCCATCGGCAACTACGGCCGCCGCCGTCTCATCGCAGGACGATTCAATCCCCAGAATGCTGGTCATCTTCGGATTCTCGCTGGACAAAACTAAAGCTTCAAATTCTTCAAGTATTCACGGAAGGGAGCGCTCAACTCTTCGTTTTGCAAGGCGATTTCGACGGTGGCTTTCAGAAATCCAAGTTTGTCGCCCGCATCATACGATACGCCTTCAAAAATATACGCCCAAAGTCCTTCTTCCTGCGCCAGGATGCGCAGGGCGTCTGTCAACTGAATCTCATTCCCTGCGCCAGGCTTGGTCCGCTTCAAACAATCAAAAATCGCCGGCGGTAAAACGTAGCGCCCGGTGATCGCCAGGTTTGACGGCGCATTTTCTGGTTTCGGTTTCTCCACCAGGTCGCGAATCCGCAACAGGCGCGCGCCAAAGGGCGGCTGCGGGGCTGGTTCGCCGTCGACGATTCCGTAAAGATGCGTTTTTTCCTTGGGCACTTCTTCCACTGCTATCGCGCCAACGCCCGTAGCCGCGTACACATCAATGAGCTGTTTGGTGGCCGGATTTTTTCCAGGAATCAGCACGTCTCCCAGCAAAACTGCGAACGGCTCGTCGCAGACCAGGTCCTCCGCCACCAGCACGGCGTGCCCGAGCCCGAGCGGCTCCTTCTGCCGCGTGTAACTCACCTGAACCATGTCGCTGATACGCCTGATCATGGCCGCTTGATCCTTCTTCCCTCTTTCCTCCAGGAAGTGCTCGAGCATGGGCGCATGGTCGAAGTGATCTTCGATCGAATTCTTACCCTTGCCCGTTACAATGATGATGTGCTCGATTCCAGAGGCAACGCACTCTTCCACAACGTACTGGATTTGCGGTTTGTCCACCACCGTCAGCATTTCTTTTGGTTGCGCTTTGGTGGCCGGCAGAAAACGGGTGCCGAGTCCAGCGGCCGGAAGAACCGCCTTGCGAACTTTGCGTGCGGATGGGCCTGCCGGACGAATTGTGTTAGCCATAGGTTTCCTCGCAGGGCTTATTTTTTCTTCGCGGGCTTCTTCTCTTTCGAAGGACTTTCTTTGGAGGCCGTCTCTTTACTCGCGGGTTCTTTCCCGGCGGCCTCTTTGCCGCCGCCATCTGCAGCACCAACATCCTTGCCGGAATCTTTTCCGCCACTCTCTTTGCTGTCCCCAGCGGGCTTGCTCTCTTTGCTCCCGCCGTCAGGCGATTTGCCCGCGTAGTCTGTGACGTACCAACCGGATCCCTTGAATTTTATCGCCGGTGCAGTGATTACTGACTCCACTTTTCCGCCGCAATGCGGGCACTTCTTCAAGTGCGGTCCGCTGACCTTCTCGATTTTGTCCGTGTGGCGCCCGCACTTCAGGCACTTGTATTCGTACAGTGGCACAGCTGCTCCCTCCGCTCTGTCTCCAAACAAAAAAGTATAGCATGCGTCACAAAATGTCTCCGCAGTGCGTGCTAGACTCAAGTGCATGAGCGGAGCCACTTCGACCGTCACAGAAACTGCCCTGGGTTGCTTATACCTCGTCGGCACACCCATCGGCAATCTGGAAGACATGACCCTGCGCGCGCTGAGAATCCTCAAAGAAGTCGACGAGATCGCCTGCGAAGATACGCGGCACACGCAAAAGCTCCTCAACCACTACGAGATTCGCAAACCGCTCATCAGCTATCACGAGCACAACGAAATGACGCGCGCACCCGAGCTGCTCATCTCTCTTGAACAGGGGGCAAAAATCGCGCTCGTCAGCGACGCCGGAATGCCGCTAGTCTCGGATCCGGGACATCGCCTCGTTACACTCTGCTTGCGCCATCATGTCCCGGTGGTGCCAGTTCCCGGACCATCCGCGCTGCTGGCCGCGCTTGCCGCAAGCGGTTTGCCCAACGAAGAATTCCTCTTTGTCGGTTTTCTTCCGGCTCGCAGCGGCGAACGGCGCCGCGCCCTCGAACGCCTGCGCATCGAAGATCGCACCATCATTCTTTACGAAGCGCCGCACCGCATCGCCGAATGCGTGGCCGACGCCCGCGAAGTTCTCGGCAACCGCACTGCCTGCATCGCCCGCGAAGTCACCAAGCTCCACGAAGAATTTCGCCGCGGCAAACTTTCCGAACTTTTCGCCTCACTGGAAGAACGCCCCGCCAAAGGCGAAATCACGCTGCTCATCGGCGCCGAAGATCCCGCCGACGCGCGCACTCCCGCCAACTCCATGCAAAGCCTGGCGGAGCGCGTCGAAGAATTAATCCACCAAGCCAAACTCGACCGCAAAGAAGCCCTCAAACTGGCGGCCAAAGAACGCGGCCTTACCCGCCGCGAAGCCTACGACAAAATGGTCGGCAATCGCGACGCCGAGGAGAGTAGCAATTGACCGGCGACGAGTAACGGCCGACAAACACCTACGCCGCGGTAAGGCTGCCGTGCAGGCAATTCACTGGGCCGGAAAATCATCCGTTTTTTTTTCGCACGTCCTGCGCGGAATTGGGGACGTCTCCCAGGGAGCGGGTATCGCCAGGCACCTCGCCAGGAGGGTTCGCTTTTGCCCACTCAAAGGTCAGGTGTTCTGGGATGCCTAGCGATGTGACGCTCCTCACATACCTGCGCCAGATCGTGAGGATAATTGTTTGATAGGTGGATGTTTCACACCCGAACGGAGGTCTTATGAGGCCATATCGGGATATTGCAGCCCTGGCGGGCGCGCAAATTATCTGTTTCGTTGTGCTCACGCATCTGGAGCCCAACTTTTTCTTGCTTCACCTCTATCAATCGATTCTCTACATCGCCATTTTGGTGATGCTGTTTTACATGGAAGATCGCTGGGCTTACATGATCGGAATCCTCGCATCGGCCGTATGGCTTGGCTTGGCCTATGTGACTGGGATGCTGGGGAGTTCCTTTCGGCAACTCTTAGGGCCGCGCACGGGCGGTTTGATGGAAGCTCCAGTCTGGATCGTCACTCTGCTCACTGCACTCATCGCAGTCCTTATGATCGTCTTCTGCGGAAGACACTGGAAGAAGGAGTACTCGGGACTCGGGAAGACACGCGGCACGTTGCTGGTGAGTTTCGGAATCGTCGCTGTTTATTATGGAATCCTGATCGCGTGGTTTTGGAACATGTTTCCCAAGTCTTGATAGAGGGACAAACGCTTCGAAGGGGTCGTGCTACCAGAAAAATCAGGAACGGGTCACCAGTTACGGAGTAGCGGTCAATTGTTGAGTGTCGATCGAAACGCCGCCCCATCAAGTAGAGGCTGCAAGCTTTGCAGCACCTGAGGCAAGTCGGTTGCGAGCGTGGTCACGGTCAAAACTCCCACCGAAGCGCCGCTTCGCGCATAAATCCGGCGGTAGACAAGTTCCCGGCCGTCTTTGGTCAAGTGCCGTACGTCCATGGCCATGCTTTCGTCGGCGCCGCCCACCAGCGGCGGCATCGTCGGTTCGATTTTGGGATCGCGCAGGTAGCCGCGCAGCGTGCTGATTTGCGACTCCACATATTGCTGCAGCGTGATTCCGCCCAGAGATTCTTCGGTAGCAGCCAAACTGCTTGGAAACTCTTCGTGACCCGATTGCTGAAGTCCAAATCCTTCTTGCACCTGCCATTCGGCAGGCGCGGCAGGAAACGACCAGCCCATCACAGAGAACGCAGCGCCTCGTGGACTCATCGCGCTGCGCGAAGCAGGACGGTCTCCGAACTTCTGCGCTATGTGCGGCGCAACGCCCGGTGGCGGCTCACCACCGCGCGGCGGTTTCGCGGAAACGCTTGGCGGGCTTGGAACAGCGCGAAAACTCGGCGGCTCTTCCACGGGCGGCTGGATGTTCTTTGCGGCCTGCTCGGCTCCAGGACGCAAGCTGCCAGGCGTTGGTACGTGTGATTCTGCAGCAGCGGGGCGCGACTGCGCAGCCTGCTGATCGAGGTCAGCCGTCCGCATCGCCGGAGGCGCGGCATCAGCCGCGGAAGGACGCGCGGACAGCGGCGGCTCGTAAGCAGCCTCGCCCACTGCAGGCTCGCGAGCCACGTTGCCTGCCGCGGACTCGCTAACGTCCCTGCCTGGAGAAGACTGGCCAATATTTCTGACTGGAGCGGCGTTCGGCCCTTCCGCGGGTCGGACCGCGGGCGGCGACGAAGGAGGCGATGACATTTCCGCACGAGGGGGCGGCGGCTCCGCAGCGCGAGGCCGTTGTGGCGTTGCGGCTGGCGGAGCAATTTCCTGCGAAGGCGGCGCAACTTCTTCGGGCGGCAACATGGACGCGAGTTTCGCGTCGGCAACAATTTTCACTGCGAAAATCGTTTGCCCGCCCTTGATTTCGTCCCCGTTCGCGAGCATCGCCTCGGTGATACGCGCGCCATTCAAAAAAGTGCCATTGCTGCTCTTGCGGTCCTGCACGCGGCAGCCGCTCGGACCGCACTCCACGGCAAAGTGCACGCCGGACATGAACGTGTCGTGCGGCAAAGCAAACTGCGCGCGCCCCGCCGCCCGTCCAATGGTGACGCTCTCGCCCGTCTTGAGGGGGATCACTTTCCCCGCCCCCACCCCTGCCCGAATTTCCAGAATTACACCCATGCCGAAATTTGTCCCCGCGCGTGGATCATTTCGCGCTGAGCCACGCCGCCACCGCGCGAGCACGTCCGGAATCGAACGACGCAAGGATGGCTCTCAACTGCTCTCGTTCCCTGTGGTCTGGAAGAATCGAGTCGGCCTTGAAAGCGGGCTTGTCATCGTCAAACGCCAATCCATAAATCTCGACCTCCACCAGTCCCTCCTGCAAAGGCAAGGCTTCTCTCTGCAGCAGGAGAGAGAAAAACGTTCGCAGAACTCTCCGGGTGAGGTCTGGATCCGGCTGCGAATCAACCGTGGCGTCGTAAACGTCGGAGATCAAGGCGGAACGAAAATCGATGTCGCCGTCTGCCGCCCCCATCATCTCTAGGATCCGAGAGAGGACCTGGTCGCGCTTGGCATGAAACGCGGGGCCCACGAATGCCCACATATAACGCTCGTAAAGATCCTTCGCACGCGAACGCCGAGCGCTGCTGAAACTGATCAAGGCTAGCACGGCGTCATGCTCGTTCGGCGATTCGCCCTCGGTTTGCTGCCCGCGCTGCCGCACGCCTTCCGCCTCGATGGCCAAACGCACGTCAGGAATGTATTCGGGGCCCAACAGCTTCTGGCAGTGCCCTTCCTGCATCAGCGCGGCGGGCGAGTTCGAGCTGCCATCCGCGAGCACGAGATAGTTCGTGCCGGCCGCGGGAGAAATGTGCGACCACAACCCTTGATAGTCGGATGTAACAAACGCGCTTTCCCTGGTCTGAGGAACTTCGACGGGAAACGCGGACTGGGCAGGCGCATCGAGAGATCCCTTGAAGGCCTCAAGCAGCCTGACGTTCATCTGCAAGTCGCGGTGTTCAAGCCCATCAGCTCCTCTGGTCCAGGGACGTTCTTGCAGCGAAACGATTTCCACGCTGAACACGTGGTTCGCGGAGAGCAGTTCGGATGACGATCCTTGCTCATACGGCAGCCGGACAGCGTTCGGCGAGGGGGTCGGCTTACTGGCTTGCGCAAAATTCTCGTCCGGCATCACACCCTCCATAGAAAACAACAAAAAGCATACGACAAGAAGCGGACATTTCATGGTCTCTATCTGGCATCCCACGCAATCGCACCGGTAATTCCCGAAGGAGGACGAACCTCGACGTTGTGGTCCTGGGCCCGGCCGATCGGGTCGATCGTTGACCGGGTCGGCGTTCTCGCTTTGTGTCTATTCGCGACCGTAAGCCTCGCCCCGGCCGCGGCATAGGTCACATTCCAATCCCCGCTGACCGTCCAAGCGACGATGCGCAGCACGCAATACACGCGATCGGCTGGATCGTTGGCTTGCGGGCCAGGAAAGGAAGCGCCGCGATTCTTGTTGACGTTGGACCAGAAGCAGAAGTTGGCAGTGAACTCCTGGCGGTAATGGACTTTCTGGAGAATCGCATTCGCATTCAAGGGGTGCTGAAAATCGAAGGACCTCCCCGGGGAATCCAGGCAACGTATGGTCCAACGCTGGCCGACCGCACGATTCACCGAAGTGTGCGGAAAGCTTCTAGTCATGGTCGCCGTGTCGCCGCCAGTCCCGCCGCCGGGATTGCGGCCGGTATCAAGGATGGGCCAAACAAGGGGGGCGGGAACGGGCCCACCAACGCCAGGTGCAAAAACATTGGAGACGGGGCGGTTCGAAACGTAGACGTTGACCCAATTCCAGTTTTTGGGAGGCGCAACGGTTGCGTCTAGATACTTCGCGTTGATGTCCACGAGAGAAAGATTGTTAATCAGTCCGGAAAAAACTTTGTCGAGCCCGAGCCGGCCGTCGGCGCCTCCGCCGGTAACGTCCGCGACGAGTTCCATGCCCATGCCGGCCTGCTTGAGGTCATTTTTCGTAAGAGCGCCGCCGCCCGCCGGCCAGTTTCCGTTGCTGATTTTAACGCCCGTGCCGGTGAGCGTGGCCTGCATTTGCCGGCCGGAGTTCGCCGCACTGTTGTCCTTGACCATGACGGCGTTGGCCAGAACAAGATTCAAGGGAATTGAGGGTTCGCTGTCAACGCGATCATCGTAGAGATGATTGTCGTTGCAATCGATAAAGCAGCGCACGCGGAAGGAACCGCCGGCGTCGGCTTTCAGCGTGGCCTTTTTCACGTCCGCGGCATTCGCTGTCACGGTGGGAACCGAGCCCGCATTGCCGAGGCGGCCGTGGTCCGCTTCATTGCGAATCGCTTGCCAGCGAAGCGGGAGCTTGGCAGGCACGCATTTTATTTCGAGGGCGATGTCCGGCTGCGCGTTTTTCATCAGCACGAGCGGCGCATTGACGGTGAAATCGCGCGAGATGCTAGTGCTTTTGAAGGTGTGATTGGTGGGATTCGCAATTCCCATCGCGGCTCCGTTGGCGGGCGTGTTGGCCGGCGTGGGCTTGATAGTAGCCTTGACCTCGGAGAACGCCACCACCGTGGCCTTTACCAGATCGCCCTCGACACCGGCGCCCTCAACGCCGAGGGTGTAACCCGTATCCCTCAGGGCCGGGCTGGTCGCTGTGCCCTCAACCCAAAGTCTCAGACCTGATGCGGGAATGGAAGAGTTCGCCTTTTTTAAGTCCGCGAAAGAAACTTGTCCCCCGGCGGGAGGGTCGTCTTTGAATTCGAACAGTCGCACGTTGCCCGCACGAGGCTTCAAGACAAGGTTTCCGGTAAATGCCTTGGGCTGCGCCTTGCGAACAATGAGGAGAGCGCGTCCAGCGTTGACGCCCAAATCCTGAACTTGGAGAAATCGCCCGACCTTGATCTTGTCATCGGTCGAAAGCGGCGGAGGAGTTTCGCCGGCCTTGGTGCGGCTCTTGCAAATGTCAAGCGTGACTTCGACAGAAGTAAATTTGGCTTTTGCCGGTGGCTTGACGGGATTGGAACCGGGCTGCAAGGCAAGCTGAATCGTGATGTCGTTCAAGGAGGAGCTGGGTTTGACGCCTTGGGCGAAAATCGGTACGCCGACGCTGAGCCGCTTGCCGGGAAACACCTGGCCGGATTTGATTTCCACTCCGCCCTTGTGAAGGCTGAAGAATTTTACTTTGTCCGCGCCTTTGATCGCGGTGAAGGTTCCGGTGCCGTCGAAGGCCTGATCCGTTTGCAGCACGATCATACGGCGCGCCGGCGTCGCCGTATAACTCTTCTTCACCAGGACGACGGGAGTAGCCATGTTGATCAGTGGAGCGATAATCGGTTTGGGAGCTGGCGGCGGCTTCGGGGCGGGCGCATTGCCGCACGGGTTTGCAGGGTTTTTGACGCCCTTGGCCGGAAAGCAAGCGCCGGCATTCGCGGCGCCACCAGGCAGCCCTCCGCCGGGAGGATTTCCCATTTATTCGTCTCCCTGTGGAGCCTGAAGCGCGGCGACGGCGTTCTGCAGCTCATAGATTCTGGCGGTTGGACCTGGAATTTCAGGATCGTTCAAAATCGTGGAAGCCCAAGGCAAAGCCGGGTCACGGTCAAAATCGCGACCGAACACAAGCATCAAATCGATGAACTGGCAAACGTCCGGTTGCAACTCGATGCCATACGCCGCGGCGCGATCAACGCCGTCGTGAATGAACTCACGGAGAGAGGACTCAGCAAAACGCCCATGCTGTTCCGGAAAAAACTCCTTGATGTGCGAAAGCATACGATTCTCAAAATCACCTTCGGCGACTTTTTCGAAGACAGCAAATTGTTCCTTGCGAATAGTCAGCATAGTGAGAGCTCAAGCCTTGTTGAGATGAGATTGCGAATTTCGCGCGGGACGACACATGACTTGGGTAGAAGTCGGATTTGGGAACTAAGAGGGAGCAAGTTGCAGCTCCTTTTGGGCGGCGCCTTTGGGGCCGCGGGTGAAGTGGAGGGCTGTTGCGGGATCGTCGGCCTCCATTAGGAAGTGTTTCACTGGGCCGAAGAATTGGGTGGTTTCTTCGGGAAGGCAGGTGGGGAGGAAAAGCCGGAGCACGCGCGGGTCGTAATAGCGGAAATACACTTGGGTGCCGTCGGGGAGCTTGACGGTGAGGAAGTGGCGAAAGTGGGTGCGGAGATCCTTGAGGGGCTTGTCGCAGGTGACGAAGACGCCCCAGCTTTTGGACCAAGCTTGTTTGACGAGCGCGTCAAGAAGAGCAGAGTTTTGCGGAACGCGGACTAGATACGGCGCGAAGTGGGCGAGTTGGGCGCCTTGCGCGCCCTCATAGAGAGATTGATATTCCTCTTTGGATTCGAGGATCACTTTGAGGACACTCGGTTCGCGCGAGGCATCGAGCAAGGCGTAGAGCGGCTGAAAATCTTTCGCGAGCAGATCCTGCAAGCGCGGTTGCGCGGGCCTGGGAACCGGCGGCACCGGTCCAGACGACTCGACAGGAGAAGGTGCAGGCGGACTGTAATTCGGAAAGGATGGGAGCTGTCCCGGCCTGAGCGGCGTGGCCGGGCCGGCCGGCGAATTAGCAAAGGAAGGAAGTCCACCGCGCTGGGAGGAGACAGGCGATACTCTTGCTGGATAGATGGGGGCGGGATTCGGCCGCTCGAGATTTTCCGGAGCGATCCCGGGCGATGCGACTTCGGAAGGTGCGGTGGGGAGTGCATCGTCACGCAGCATGCGAATGACGAAGAGGGTGTTGCCTGCGCGAATTTCGTCGCCATTGGCAAGAGTGGCTTCCTTGACGCGTGCGCCGTTGAGGAACGTGCCGTTGCTGCTCTTGAGATCGAGGAGGCGGCAGCCTTTTTCGCTGTACTCGATGGCGAAGTGAAGGCCGGACATCTGTTTGTCGTCGGGAAAGGGGTGGTCGGCTTTCGAGGTGCGGCCGATACGGAGAGGTTTGCCAGGGACCAGGCGAACCTTGGCGCCTTCGTTCGAATCGGAGCGAGTCTCGAGAAAGATTTGCATCTTCTTAGTAATACAAATTCCCACGCATGCGCTACCGGCCAAGGCCGAATGCAGCTTGCCAGGTTTCCAATAGCCTTTTTGCGGGCTTCGCCTCATCTGGATCAGAAGCACTGTGAACTGCCGAATGGAGAGCCGAGATAACTTGCTGAGGGCTAGGATCGTGAACCGCTTTGACGAGGGCAAACCGCAGCTCGTGATCTCGTTTGACGTCGGTTGCAAACTCGCGCGAGACGCAACTGGACAAATATCCAAGCCACTGGTCGCGGGACTTGCGGTCGGTGCTATTCACCATCTGTTTGGCGAGGGCCGACACAATATTTACGTTCACGGTGTCAGCGCCGAGATTTTCATCGAACAAATTGCCAGAAACCAATTGAAAACCCAAGTCCTGCCTTGGGTTCGGCGCGACATTGCCCGAGTTCACGGCGGATTCAAGAATGGAAGCAGAGGACTCTCTGCTGAAAGTCTTTCGCCGAGTTAGAAGGTCCAAAACATAGGATCGGACGAGGTCCGGCCCGGTCTCCAGAGCGCGCGCCAACATTTGTTGGATGGCCGGAGGCTTTTCCTGGAGCGTACGTTCCATTCGGTAGCACTCCACGGCAGCCGCAACTTGCGGGTCGTTGGGAGACGAGATGGGAGCAGCCGCCAAACTGGCGTAGATTTTCGAGGGGCGTTCCGTCTTCACTGCGAGCAAAAGAAGATCGCCGGGATCCAACGAAAGTGAGTTCCAAGCGTTGAATCGGTTGCGTAAACGAACCTGAGGATCGGAGAAGCGCTCGAACGGAGTGGAAATAGACTCATGGGGCCGCAACAATTCAGAGTGGATGACCTGGATAACGGTTAGCGCGACGAGACCGGTTTCAACGTTGGGACGGTTTGGATGAGAGGGCTCGAGCGCGATTACTTTGGCGACGACCATGCTGGCCGAAGATTCGGAAAAAGTGAGAACAAGATTTGGCGAAAGCTGGCCAGCTTCCATAGTCTGCGTTGGACTCATTAGATTGCTCCCTTCAACCGCGCGAGAACCATCAGGCCTCGCAGTGCCGGGCGTCAGTCCGAAAGACAGCAGCCCGGCGATGAAAATTGCGCACGATGCGCCAAGCGCGGAGTAGCGAAGCACTCTTGCAAACCAATCAAGGAGTGAACTTCTTGTCCGTGCCTTCATTGAAGCGTGGCTGAAAAGTTTCGAAACCAGCTTCCTGTGCATCTTGACCACCTGTAGCCTCAGAAATCAAGGCGAACTCCGATTTCGATTTCGTATGTGCACCGTTTGCAGTGTAATGGCTAATCTTTTTAGGGGAAGGATAGCTTATTTTGCCGGCATAGTCGGCTTCCCAGGCCATCTTGGCATGGACGCAGAGGGCCCTCTTTGCATTTGTGCTGAACGAAGCGACGGCCGTCTCAAAACCGTTGACGCCTGAAATGGAAGTCAGGAATTCCTTGCCGTCGGTGTGCCGAACATCAAAGGCGCCCGTGGGACTGTCTCCCGTCGAAACGGTTCGAGCGGCGCCGGTGTTATCGGGAGTTACGGAAAACGAGTTGGGGTTGATGAGCAATGCGGAAACATCCGCATCGCCATTGGAATCAACCACAGGCAATCCGCCGTGCGGGATTTCCAGACACGTGCCGCCTTTACTGTAGTTGCCCGTGAGAGTGTCCTTCACGCCATTTTGCAGGACCCCTAGGCGCACCTGGTCAATGCCAAGAGTTTTGTCCTTGCCGCCGCCGATTAGTTTAACTTTCACGCTGGCTTCCCAAGTAAATTTTTGGGGAAGAAATTCGCCTGACTGGAACGAGGCAAAAGAAGCGGTCGAACCACCATCCTGATAGAGGTCGCGCGTGGTTTTGACAGACGAGGCGGGATCGACTTTTACCCAGACGAAAATGACGTTCCAAACTATCTTGGATGCTCCGGAGGTGGCAATAACGGAGAAGGATCCTTGCTTGTCTGTTTTGAGAGTGGCCTTCTGACCCAAGCCGACGGGAGTGACAGCAGGAGCGGACTCATCGTTTTCGTTGGGCTTTACGCTCCATACCACAGGCATTTCGGGAGGCGTGGTCACAGCTTCGAGTTCGACGTCATTACATCCTCGAACCAGGACAACGGGGCTGTTGTTGGCGAGGCTTTCGTCGCTGCTGACGCTCGGCGCGAGCAAATTTTCTGGATGGATTTTTTTTGGATTGCGCTTGCCGTGGGTTGAAGCAACTTTCGCCTTGATTTCCATGATGGCCGGGACAGCGCCCGGGGCGTGGCAAGGAGAGCGATCGGAAATGCGCTGGTAGAAACGGCAGGCAAAGGTATCGTGGGTCTCGTCAAAACTTCGTTGCGCACCGGAGTTGTGAGTGGAGCGAAGAGTGTCACCGTCGGGAAAAAATCTTTTTCTGCATGCAGCGGCGCCTTCCTTGTAAGTCGGGCAAGGCCATCGGGAAGGGAGGATCTGGCTACCTTTGCGGAAAATCAGGATCATGACGCGACGATTGGGGGCGTTCCGAGAATCGCGCTCGGTTTGGAGAGCCTCGGTATCTTTCTTATTGAAGAGTTCCTTAAAGAGTTGTTCGTCTTCGCTGGAGAAAAGGAGGAGAGGGTTGAAGCGGCCGCAGCCTTGCACGTCGCCTTTTTGGTCGGGACCGGCGCCGCGTGCGAGGAAGTCCGCGGATTTGTCGAGTTTGAGATCGCCGCAGAGGAGGTCCATATATTTCAGGAAAAGCTGCTGGCGCTTGCCGGAATCATGGGCGATGTCGCGCACTTGCGCGTTGCGCTTCGCAGCAGCACTTGGATCGGGCTTGGCATTTGGCGGGGGAGGATTTTGCTGGTCCAGCAAAAAAAGAATGATGCGAATGCTGAGTTCGCCCCAGTCGTCGCCACCGAGCTTGCGGGAAAAGAGATCGTCCCAAAGAGAAGCGTCGCGAACGAGCATAGCGTAGATCGAAATGGCTCGGCGGCCGCTGAGGATTTTATTGTAGTCGTCGCCGGACTGGACGGTGGAGGAGCCGGGTTCAAAATTGCCCTGGTAGGAGGGGTCAGCGTGGCCGAAGATAGAAATTGGAGCGCCCATTATTTTGGGATCTTGCTTGCGCAAACTCGCGAAGGCTTGGATTTCACCCTGGACTTGAGGGAGTGGAAAAGAGGAATCAAATCGGAATCGCACGTCATCAATGCGGAAGCAGCCGATGGGAATCAGACGGAGACGAGCGGTGTTGAATTCGTTGGAGGTAGAGGGACCGACAAGAAACTCAAATGGGTCGGGATCGGGGTGGTTCGCGAGGAGACCACCATCGGACGAGGAATGAAGCTTGCCGTCTTTGTCGTCGGCCATGGCTAGTTAGCCTCGGAGGCTGTCTTTTCCAGACGCGCCGAGAACATCTCCGATAGATCAGCACCCATGAATTTGCTTGAGCTTGGATTGAGTTTGAGGGCCGCAGTCGCCGTCAACGGCAAGGCCGTTGTCGCACTGAAATTCCTGGACAGCGGATTTGAAAGCGTCCTGGTCCGTTCCATCGGTGCTGCCCGCGAAATAACCCAGATTGTTCAAGCGGGCGATTTGGCCGGAGATTTCGTCAACGGGATCGAGATGGCCGATCTTGATGGAGATCACCTCGTTCGCGAAGGGAGTCTGATCGCCGCGGATGGTGAGAACGCCTTCCTTGGCATCAAGGGGAACTTCCTGTTCGAGTTTGCCGTTGCCATCCGTGGTCAGCTGATACACCTGGCCGTCAACTAGCAAGGCACACTGCGCGCTAGCAATCGGCTTTTCGTAGATGTCCTCGAGGACCAGGCGGAGTTTGAGAGTTTTCTTGTCGACAGTAAAGGTGTGCCGTTTGTCGGTGGCGCCCGATTCCTGTTTTTCTTCCATGTCGGGAATGAACACTTGATCGCCGGGAAAGAGAATGTTGGGATTCTGGCGCTGTTTCTTGAGATCGGCGTTGTTCGGGTGGTCCCAAATGACGGTGTAATCGGTGAAACCATTGTCCTTGGCGATTTTCGAGAGGTGATCGCCTTGTTGGACGCTGTAATAGTCAGGCATCGTTGCGGCCTCGCCCGAGTTCGAACTGTCGAAAAGTCTCCATAAGTTTAGAAAGAAGATTATTTCTTACGCCAGGATTTTTTGTCGATCTTTGGAAAGGAAACTTTGCAATTGCCGGGGTCGAGACCCTCGACCCTTGCTCGTCCTTGTGAATCAAGGGTGCCCTCCGTCGTTGAACCATCCGGAAGCTCAATGCTGTAAGGCTCACCAGGGACCGGCTTGCCGGCTTGATCGAGCAATTCGACTTCAACCCAGTGACCCGTTTGGGAGGCGGCAGAACCTGCCGCATTGGATAAGGCTTGTCAACCGGGACAGGGGTGAATGAAGGGCATGCCGGTCTGCGCGGCCTGTGCCAAGGCTTCGCCAGCAGTACCTGGGCTGCCGGAAGAGGACGACGGGCCGGTGGTGCCGCTGCCGCTCATGGCTTGCGCGAGCAAGACCATGGGAGGAACGGGAGGCGTAACGTTGGGGGTGCCCATGCCAACTTCACCGATCATGACCGTTGGACAGCCCATAATGATGGGATTGACAGGGCCGAGCGCGAGGCCGGGAATTTCCATGACGATGTCGCCAAGGCGGCAAGCCATCATGTTGTTAATGAGGACGGTGGGGCTGCCCATCATGACCATGCCGACGCCGTCGGCGCCGCTGATGCTGACGGCGGGACACGCGTGCTGATCGATCATGGCGCGCCAAGCGGGAAGGCCGCCGATGAGGACGTTGACGCTGCCGGGGCCGGGCATGAGAGGCATGCCGTGAGTGGTGGGGTCGAGGATGCGCGCAGCTGGGGGCATGGTGAGTTCTCGCGACTACTGGTTCAGCTTTCCGCCTTTCGTGCCGTCGTCGGCGGTATCGGGATCCTTGGGATCGGCAGGAGAGTCAGGGCTGTCGGCAGAAGCAGGGTTGGCAGACTGAGCGCTTCCGGGGGCGCCACCGCTATTGATGAGGACCATAGTGCCCTGAATGGAAACACCGGCAGGACCGATATCGATGAATCCGCCGGGGCCGACCAATGAAAGCTGCATTCCGGCTTGAATGACGACATTCATGCCGCCAGTAATATAAACCGCTTGTGTGGCGGACACCACGTCGTTCCCGCCAATTTCCGCGTTTCTGTTCTGGCCGATGGTGATGGAAACGCTTTCGCCAACAGCAGTTTTTTGGTTCTGGCCGATGGTGATCGACTCATTGTTGTTGACCTGCTCTTTGCGATTGCCCCCGATAGTCACGGACTCGTCCGAGCCAACCTGTTCCATGCGCTTGGCGCCGACTTGAATGGAGGTGTCGCCGGCGATTTTTTCGATGAATTTGCCGCCCACCTGGGATTGTTTGTCGCCGTCAACCGATTCGAACTGGCTGGACTTTACGATCATGTGACGGTTGGCGCCAACGTACTCGCGGGACTCTTTTTCAACTCGCCAATCCATATCCTTTTCGGCGTTCATGAAGATTTGTTCGTCGCCTTTTTTGTCTTCGAAACGCAGCTCATTGAAGTTGCTCGAGCCGCCTCCTTTGGTGCTGCGAGTCAGGAAGGTCGTACGGGTCTGATTGTCGGCGAGCTTGTAAGGGGGCATCTCCTCGTCGTTGTAGACGCGGCCGGTGATGAGCGGGCGGTCGGGATCGCCTTCGAGGAACTCGACGATGACTTCCTGTCCCATGCGCGGAATGTTGATGGCGCCCCAGTTTTTTCCAGCCCACGGCTGCGAAACACGTACCCAGCAGGAGCTTTTTTCGTCCTTTTTGCCTTCCCGATCCCAGAAGAATTGGACTTTCACACGGCCATATTTATCGGTCCAAATTTCTTCGCCGGACTTGCCACTGACGACAGCGGTCTGGGGTCCCTGAACGAAAGGCCTAGGTGTGTGACGCTGGGGACGATATGGCACAGAGTCGGGAATGCATTTGAAGTGATTGGAATAATGTTCGTCGGATTCCGTGCCCGCTCCCATATAGCTGTTGCCAACGGTCGCGGAATGCTGAACTTCCGTCAGAAGATAGGTTTGGTTTTGATCGGTTCGTGCATGGCCGGAAAGATCAAAAAGATAACCCGAAGCAAACGTGCGGCAGCTTCCGGAACCCACTCCAATCAGGTGAATGGCCTCTTCTTCCTGCATTCGAATCTGAGTGCGAGATTCGCCTTCGGCTTTTTTCGTATATTCGCCTGGATAGTCGAAGACCTCGTAATTGTCGTTGCCGCCGACTTTGAAAATCGTGTTTTCGTTGGCCAGCAGGCTGGTGGCGGGGGTCTCGAAGTTGTAGTCCGTCATGGCGTATTTTCCTGGGCGAAGCTCCTGTTCGAGATTCCAGGAACCGACCAGATCTTCGTCTTTGAGATAAACACCGGCGGTAAAATCCACGCGAGCCTTGGATTGCACTGGGCAGGGCTTATGCACGCTGGGCTTATTGCCCATCACCAGCGTGTGCTTGTTCTGTTCGTGTTCGAAGAAGTAGAAGATGCCGTACTGTTCCATGAGCCGGGAGACGAAATTAAAATCCGTCTCGCGGTATTGAACGCAATATTCGCGCTGCTCAAAATCGCCCTGAAGAGAGTTGCGAAAATCGCCGAAGCCGCGATCCTTGAAGACCTTGGCCACGATATCGGGGATGGTCATGTTTTGAAAGATACGGCAATCGGCCCTTCTGGTGAGAAACCAGAGCCAGGGAACAATTTCCGCGTGGTAGTGAGTGAAGCGCTCGTCCATCCCTGTTTGCGCGAAGCGACTGATGTGGCCATTGAAATACCGCTTACTGCCGTCGGCAAGTTGAAGGGAAATCGTGACCCGCTGACCGATGACTTTGGTGAAATCGATGGAAGCGTTTTCCGAGAACAGTTCGGCCGAAATCCTGAAGAGCCTCGAGATGGCCTCCTGAGCGGCGAACCCATGGAGGAGGAATACGTCCTTCCCCAAAGGAGTGTCGATAGCAATGATTCTATTGTCTTGCGTGTAGGCCATTTTCGCTAGACACCCTCTCTCCTAAAAGATGCCCCTCAATGTATATCAAGCGTAGCTGAAGGCTCCATTCTCCCCGACGGAGACGTGGATGGACGCCGGCTTCAGGCGTTCCGCCATGCGGCCCAGAAGATAACGAGAAACATCCGGGAGCATAGTATTGGTCAGGATGTTGTCGACGTTACGAGCGCCCGATTCGACTTCCGTACAGCGCTTGGCGACTTCAGCCACGACCGTAGGATCGTAGGTCAGTTCGATTTTGTGATTTTCGCGAATGCGTCGCTGGATTTTGCCCAGCTTCAGCGTGACGATTTGCTTCATGGCTTCATCGCGGAGGGGGAAATAAGGAACGGTGACGAGGCGGCCCATAAACGCGGGCTTGAAGATTTTGTTCAATTCGGGCTTTAGCGCTTTGGCGAGGCCTTCGGCGCTGGGAGTGGTTTCGGGATCGGCGGTGAGCTTCATTAGCAAATCGGTGCAAGCGTTCGAGGTGAGAATGATGATGGTGTTTTTGAAATCAATCTCGCGGCCCTCGCCGTCTTCCATCATGCCCTTGTCGAAGACCTGGTAGAAAAGTTCGAGAACATCGGGATGGGCCTTCTCGCATTCGTCGAGCAGGACGACCGAGTAGGGCCGGCGGCGGACGGCTTCGGTCAAGACGCCGCCTTCGCCGTAACCAACATAGCCAGGAGGCGCGCCCTTGAGGCTGGAAACGGTGTGCGCTTCCTGGAATTCCGACATGTTGATGGTGATGAGATTGCGCTCGCCGCCGTAGAGAAAATCGGCGAGGGCAAGCGCGGTTTCGGTTTTGCCGACGCCGCTGGGGCCGACGAGCATGAAGACACCGACAGGCTTAACGGGATCGTCCATGCCGGCGCGGTTCGTGGAAATGCGCTGGGCTATGGCTTCGAGCGCGTGGTTCTGGCCGATAACACGGGCTGCCATCAAATCTTTCAGATGGAGCACGGTTTTGATTTCGTCCTGCTGCATTTTGCCGACGGGAATGCCGGTCCAGGCGGAGATAACTTCGCCGACGATTTGCGTATCGACGCAAACGCGCATGAGAGGTGAATCTCCTTGCAACGCATCGAGCTCGGCATTCAATTTTTCCAGGTCGGCGCGAAGCGCGGCTGAATCCGTGGCAGGCTTGGCGGCCGTTCCTGCGGCGGCGGACATGGACGCAGAAGCTGCCGCCGCTGGAGCGGTGGCGGCGGGCGGAACGGCAGCGGCTTCGAGCTGCGTGCGAATGTCGCGGATGCGTGAAACGAGCGAAAATTCTTTGTCGCGGCGTTCTTCGAGAGTCTTAAGGCGGGCGGCTACTTCCGTTTTTTGTTTGGCGATGGCGGCGAGGCGTTCGGAATGATCGACCCCGACAGCGGCTTCGCGTTCAAGGACGCGCTGCTGGACTTCGAGGTCGTCGACCTGCCGTAACGCGTCCTCGATCATGGGAGGCGTGGCGTTCTGTCCGAGCGAGAGGCGCGCGCATGCGGTATCCATCACGCTGACGGCCTTATCGGGAAGTTGGCGGCCTGCGAGATAGCGATGAGAAAACTTTGTGGCCGAGCGGACCGCTTCATCAAGAATGCGCACGTTGTGGTGAGTTTCGAGAGAACCTACGATGCCGCGCAACATCACCATGCACTGCTCTTCGGTGGGCTCTTCGACTTTGACGACCTGGAAGCGGCGAGCCAGCGCGGCATCCTTTTCGAAGAATTTTTTATATTCGGACCAGGTGGTGGCGGCGATGGTGCGGAGTTCGCCGCGGGCCAATGCCGGCTTGAGAAGATTTGCGGCATCGCCCTGCCCTGCCGGGCCGCCCGCCCCGATCATGGTGTGCGCCTCGTCAATGAAGAGAATAATGGGAGACGGCGAGGATTTTACTTCTTCGATCAGGCCTTTGAGGCGATTTTCAAATTCGCCTTTGACGCCGGCGCCAGCCTGCAAGAGCGCGAGATCGAGCGAGCGGATGGTGACGTTTTTTAGAGGCGGCGGAACATCGCCTGCTGCAACGCGCAACGCAAAACCCTCAACGACGGCGGTCTTGCCCACGCCCGCTTCACCCGTGAGGATGGGATTGTTCTGACGGCGGCGAGTAAGAATGTCGATGATTTGGCGGATCTCGTGATCGCGGCCGAGGACGGCGTCAATCTTCCCGGCCTTGGCGTTCGCCGTGAGATCGATCGTGAATTGATTGAGATTTTGCTGCTTCCCAGCCGCGGGAATTCCTGCCGCGCCTTGAGGCAAGCCTTCCACGCCGAGAGGAACAGCTTGCGCGGTTTCCTGGTCTTCCGCCGAACCAGCGACGATGTTCCAGAAGTCATTATGAAGCGCCTCGGCGCTGATCTTTTGAAACTCGCGCGTAACCTCACGCATGAGACGGGAGAGATCGCCCGAGCTAGCGATGGCGAGAATACAGAAGCCGGTGCGGACTTGCGCGGAGCCGAAATCAAGCGAGCCGATGTTCCAAGCTCCAGAAAGCATGTCCGTCAACGAGGGACTGAAAGAGGGAGTGCGGGCATTTCCAGACTTTAACTTATCGAGACTTCGCGTGAGATCGCCGGTGAGGCGGGATTTGTCGACACCAAATTGCTTGAGGATTCGCGGAAGGTCGCTATCGGTGACGTCCAGGAGCTTGAGAAGAAAATGCTCGAGCTCGATGTCATAGTGAGTACGGGCCAGGCAAAAGCCGGCTGCGGCCTCGAGAGTGTTCCTGGTGGTATCGTTCAGCTTGCCGATTAGGCCTTTCAGATTTGTTGTCATGACGTCCTCGCTTCGTTAAACATTGAAAATCGTCTCTTCCGGATGGCGATCCATGGGCTTCGATTTCATCCAGGTGACCCAGCCAAGCTGGGGCGCGGCATCGCCTTCCGCGCCCAGCTGGCAGCGCGGAACTTCTTCGCGCTTGAGAATGAGTTGTACCTCGAAATCGATCTCCTCGTTGGTCCAAAAACGCAGGAGGGCGCAGAGCGGCTCGTATGCAGTGCCATTGGGGAGGAAATCGAGATAGTCATCGAGCTCGAGTGGGCCGATGCGGATGCGAGCGCGGGCTTGCTGGTTCCATACTTCGTCGCCAACGACGGCGCCTAAACCCAATTGTTCGGAGGGTGTGGAACGCTCGCCGATGCAACATTCCGTGGTTTCGTCCAAGCGGAACCAGCCGCCGACCAGCTGGATGACTTGAAACGGCACCTCGAAGTAATCGTTTAGAAGGAGCTCGAGGGCATGAGCGGAATGAGGGCGCTGGCCGAGAATGCCGGCGAAGAAAAGAAAAGCATCATCGGGCACGGCAAGGCGTTCCTGCAAGCCGGCGGTGCCCAGACCGATCAAATCAAGCAGATGATGGGAGAAGCGATCGCGCTCGCCGCGCTCGTAGGAAACGGCGAAACGGTATTTTTCCCAAGCCTGGTAAAAGAAAGAAAGCATGCGGTGATGGAAGAGGTCAAGAAAATCGCGCAGAGTCTTGTCGCCGGAGCGCAAGCGCGAAAGAATCAATGTCGTGTAGAAGTGTGGAAGCGGGCCCTGCGGGCCAGTGACTCCCATGAAATTCACAGCAAGGGATGGGGGTTTTCCTTCCGGCCAATCGATGGACTGAATTTCGCTAGCGGGAAAAGAAAGAGAAGGATACGCGCCGAGGCGCGCGACTTCCTCGGCAGGATTGGTGAATCGGCCGAGGGGCTTGCGATCCGGCGCGAGCCGCTCCAGCAGGCGGATAGCCTGAAAGAATTCGAAGCGATAAGGCTCGCTCCGGAGCAGTTCTTCGACCTCCGAAAGATCTACAGGAGAATCACTTCCCCCGCCCGGGGTGGCCATTGACGGAGAACCTCCTTTCTTTGCTGGGTGCGCACGGCGAGCTGGCTGAAACTGTTCAGCGAAGCATAGTGACCCAGAAAATATTCGAGAACGCTGGCGAAAAGAAAAACACCGCCGCCGACGAATTGCTCCTCGTCGAATTCCATTTCAACGCGGTGCCCGCGGACGAAGCCGATGCCGTTTTCTGAAATGACGCGGGCGAAGTGGCGCGTGCTGGACAAGTGCATCAATCCAGCGACCTGCCGTTCGTTGTAGCCGGATTCCCCAAATGTATAGAGACGGAGGATTTCCTGGAGAGATTCTTTGCCTTCCTCGACGATGGAGAGATAGTTCAGCGAAAGATGGGAGATGAGGCGCCAGAGCATGCCTTTGCCGGTAGGCGGGCGCACGGATGCCGAGGGCTTGCGCAAAGCTACGATGCGTTTGATCGACGAAATCCCTTCGAGTTCGAAATCGCCGCGTTCGTTGCCCATGGGGAGGCGGTGGGGCAAATCGCGGTTCGAACACGTGCAGTGGATCGTGGCGGTATCGGTTTCCGGATGGAGCGGGCGGCCACTGAGATCCAAGAACGAAATGTAAACATCGGTGCCCTCGTCGTCACGGCGCGTGGAAGCCTGTCGGCGGGAATGCCAAAAGCCTTTGGGGCGCTCGCGATGGCGCGAGGTGGTATGCCGGAAGCGATAAAAGGGCTCGAATTTCAAGACTTCGTGAGTCTCCGGATCGGGAGAGATGACTTCTTCGATCGAGAAAATTTCCATGGCGCGCCGGCGACGCACATCGGGAGTGATGAGGTACTCGGTATGCGTCTGATCGAGGCGGATGGGCTCGGCGGTATGCGGAAAAAGATTGATGGCCGGGGAACAACCGAGACGCAGAGTTTCTTCAGACACGTTGAGCTCCAGGGTTTGCTGGCGCTCGCTGCGTTCGAAGCGTGAAATAAGAAAGACGATCTCGATACGAGGGCCGTAACCGGAAGTGCGGAGATTCTCGAGATCATTGAGATCGATGAAAAAGAATTTCTCGGGGAAATGAAAATATTCTTGCAAAACCCGGTAGCCCGAAAAGGACCGGCGAGGGAACGGCAGCAGTGCTTCCGAATCGGTAAAGCCCGCAGGCTGGAGAATACTCCCTGGCAGGGAGATGGGATGCTTGCGCGTATTCGGCGCGCGGTCCCGCAGCAAAACTTGCGCGCAGTTGTTGCAAAGTAGTTCGTAGAGCGTGTGAATGAGGCTGCTTTCGCCGTTGAGGTAGAAGCGGAGAGAGCTCAATTCCAGTTTATCGAAGGCGACGTCTGGAAAGCACTCGAGCTCGAGACGGAGAGCAGCAACGGCATCCTGGGACTTGACCGCGGGACGAAGACGATCCGGCGTAACCCACTGCGCCGCGGCGATTTTCAACGGCCAGAGAGTGGTGTCATAGCAGGTTTTAAATTTACAGGGATAGCCGTCAACGGGCTGGGAGTAAAGCATCGAGCCGCGCGGGATGGGCAGCCCCGTACTGAGTTTTCCCTGCTCCGGGTCGAGATGAAATTGCACAATCGTGGAAGATGGAATAGGGCGGATGTAATGCGGGTAGAGGACGCCCAGCAGGGCTTCTGTAATTTCGGGGAATTCGTCGTCGATCTTGAGGTGGACGCGAGCGGCCAGGAAGGCGAAAGATTCGATGAGGCGCTCAACGTGGGGATCTTCGCAGCGATTGGGATCGATGAGCAGACGCGAGGCGACCTTTGGATATTTTTCGGAGAACTCCGCGCCCATCTGGCGGAGATACGTTAGTTCGCGCTCGTAGTATTCGAGCAGTTCGTCACGCACGGTCGTCTCCGGAAATCGAAACCTCGAGGCTGGTCAATTCGATAGAGGCGTCGTAGACGACGTGCTCGGGAAGTGGATCGATGCGCAACATTCCGTCGATCACGAAACGCAGGACGCGGGACTGGCCGGCGACAGGCACGAGGGAAACTCGGACACCGTCCAGCCTGCCCTCAAAGATTTTTACGGCTGTTTCAATCGATTGCAGCAATTTGGTCTGTTCATAAAGAAAGTTGGCGGGCATTGAGGTGATGTCTGGAAGCCCGTAGTAATAGACGGAACGCAGAATCTCGACGGAGCCCTCGGGAATGATGTCGGGAGTGCGGCGGGTATTCAGAAGCGCTTCGAGATCGCGCCTGACGGCGATCTTGAGCCTGGCGAGGGATACGCTGCGCGTCATCGGCGCTTCGGATTTGCTCTTGGGTTCGTCGTCCAGGAGGCGATCCAGGAGCGGCAATCTCATCGGCGCGTTGGTGTCGTAGTCCGGCATCGATTACCTCAGCGACAGCGCTTGGCCGGGGTCCAGCCGGCAAAGCTTCTGATAAATCTTTTCTTTTTCGGCGTCGTCGCGGCCCAGTTTTTCCGCACAGCGATAGAGCAACGCAAGAGGCTGCGCTACGACAGACGGCTCTTCCCACTCTTCGAGTTTGCGGCGTTCAATCTCTTCCGCCAATTCAACCAGGATCGGGTAAGCGATGGCTTCGTGTTTGGTGGCGAGAAAAATGTTGGCGAGCTGGATGTGACGCTGAAAGCGGCCGCGCCCCGTGCGTTCATTCCCGATTTCGCGCGTCAGTATGCCAATCGCTTCTTGGACCTTTCCGGCGCGCGCCGCTTTCATGGCCATTTCGATGACGTCGGGAGCTTTTTCTCCATTGGCTCTTTCGGATGCGGAAACCGATGACATGACCGCGGGGATAAACTCGGGCTCGGCGGCAGGCGGCGGAGGCGCTGGCGGTGGCGGCAAGATGCTCTCTCTCAGCCACGTTTGCGTTTCCGCGTTGGCGGCCGGCGTATCGTCCATGAGCGAGGAGTTGAGAAGGTCAGAATAATCGGCAAGCAGAATCTTCAATTCCGAGCGGATGCTTGTGGCAACAGGTTCGTATTCCGAGCCGAGAGCTTCGCACGCACGCACGGCGTAGCGCTGCAAATCGAGCCAGCCTCTTCCGCAAGGCATACTCATGGCTTGTTCCGCGTTTTCCAGAACTTCGGCCCAATTCCCTTCCATGGACAACTTCTTGATGAGCGTGCGCTTTTCCGTGGGCGGGGCTTCCAGGAGCGCAGGGTTGAGACTCGCGCCCGCTGCGCGAAGCTCTCCCCAACGCATCGCTCGAAGCAATAAGTACGGAACGGGATTCAGCGGACTCTCGTGGCGCAAAAAGTGGGCCACAAGGGTCAAACGCTGCATGGCGTCGTCGCGATCGGCAGGCTCGGCGGCAACGGAGCCAGAACGCTTTTTGCCTGCGGGGGCGCCGGAACCGGCAATCTCACCAGAATCGCCTGCAACTTCATCGGTTTCTGCCTCGGCTGCCGCCTCAGTTTCCCCTGCTTCCGTTGCGGGCTGATGATACTGCCTCACAATGTCCTGCAACTCTTCAAGCGCCGCGCGCAGATTTGCGAAGCTGGGGGCTTCTCGGCCGAACTTCTCGTCGCTCAAAGTCTCCAGTAACTGTAACGATTCGAGAGCGCCCACGAGATCGGCGGCGAGCTTTTCGTAGTAAGCGTCGCCAGTGGCGCGAACGGCTTCATCAAATTCTTCCCCGGTGCACTTCTTTTCCGCAATGGCGGCGGCTCTGGCGGCGGCTTTCTCTTCGCTTGCGGTGGAATCTGCCTCATATCCGACGCGGCGCGATTCCTGGTATTTGAAACAATCGAGTTTATTCTTGGTGAGCGGCAGCCGGCGCACCGCGCCATCCAGTTTGGAACCGACCCAAGCCAGGGGACCGGCGCGAAACTCCAAATCACCGTCATCGATTTCCGGGTAAAGCGTATCCCAGAATGTTTCCATGTACCCGCGGAGCAGTTCGAGCCCCTCCCGCAGGCCCGCGACGTGATCGCGAAATATGATCGCTTCGGTCAGCCAGGCGGCTAACTGCAAATCCTTGCTTTTGGTGGAGAGCGCTTCGGTGGCCAACTTGATGACGAGCGGATAATCGGCTTTCTTGACTGCGTAAGACCAGTCACCCTGCGGGAGCATGTCATCTTCACGACGAGCTTCGCGAATCTTGTCGTAGACCGGATCGTAGCGCAGGGTCTTTCCGCTAGGATTGTCCCCGGCAATGGGGTTTAGGAGACCTTCGGGGAGCGGCATGGCCGTTAAGAGGCCGTCTGGGCGATCGCGATTTGGATATTGCGCAGCTCCAGAATCGGCCATTCCTCGTCATCGGCAAGGAGAATTTTCTGACCAACGGGGACGGTTTCCCCGTCGTCGGTTTCTTCCCACACCGTCGCGCGGCCGAGGCGGACGGCGGGATCGGAATGCTGGCCGGCAAACGGAGTTAGTACCGGAAGGAGGACTTCTCCCAGTTCGCGGTCTTCGTACTTATCCGAGGTGCGCACCTTCGCGGGCAACCACAAGAGATCGCGAAGGCGTTTCGGGGGCGCAATCTCGATGGAGGTCAGCAGCGCAAAAGGGATCCACATATAACTGCCGGCGGCGAACACCTCAAGGTTTGAGCCAATACGCGGATCGCCGTCGGACAAGGAGTGGAAAGGCTTGCCATTGATGGTGATCGACAACTGCCCGAGGCCCGCGGTATTTTTCGGCATGGGATATTGCTTCCTACTGAAAAGATCGTGGCGGGTACGCTCCGCATGAAGTGCCGCGTGATAAAGGAGAGCGCCCATTTCGGCATTGCGGCCTTCGCTCCCGAGAATATCGAGCTGTTTTTCCGCGCGGGCGAAATCACCTGAAAAACAGAGTAGTTCAAAGAGAAAAGTGCGGCGTTTGGCGTCGGTGGGATTGTCGCGGACTTCGCCATTTAAAGCCTGAATGGCCTCGTCGAGCCGCCCCGCCTGAAATAATTGTTGAACTGACATGACACCCCGGATTCAGCGCCGCGGCTGCGGAAGACAATGACGCGGGCGATCAAGCGCGTTCCGGTTGGCTGTCTTCGTCCGAAGACAGCCAGCCTAGAAGCCGCGCATCAAAGTACTTAAAGTTTCTTGTTCGCCTGCAGATCATAGGCAGTCATGGTGTTAGCTCCCGGCGAGCCATCGCTGCCTTGCGCCGTATAGTTATAGTGAATCTTGGCGAAGTTGAGGTGGAACGTGTCGATCGGCAGCGTATCCTTATAACCTTCTTCTCCGCCGCTGGACTCGTATCCCGAAACCAACACTTGCTCAAGCTTGATCTTCATGTACTCGACCTGCGAGCCTCCGGCTCTCCGGCAAGTCAGTGTGACTTCCGGAAAATGTTGACCGGTTGCACAGGCCAGCATCAACTTGGCAGAGGCGGAGTCCATGCGCTTGGTGAATTGAAATTCATGAAACTGGGCCTTGCCAACTCCAGCACCAGCGCCAACGGCGGCGGCTCCACCTGGCTGCCGTACGCCAAACTTGAAGCTGATGAGATCGATTTCACCTTTGTGTTTGTCATCCAGGGATTCTCCCTTGATGTCGCCGAGTTTCAGGTAAAAATCGGAGTGACTGGTCATGGGAGCCAATTTAGATTCAACTGCTGTGGGCATTTTCACGTCCTCCTTTTCGTTACAAATCTACAGAATTCCACTCCATGCCGAACCGGTCGGTGGAACCTCCGAATCGAGCGGCATGGCTTCCGCGGCGGCAGCCGGCGGCAATCCTGCAGCAGCAATCACTTCGCCGGAGCAGGCAATTCCGCCACTAACCGGAGCGAAACGGTCAGCTCATCCAACTGAAAGTGCGGCCGCAGGAAAGCGATTGCGCGGTAGGCCCCTGGCTTACCCGGAATCTCACTGACTTCGATTTTGGCCTCGCGAAGCGGAAACTTCGCCTTGGTGGCCGCGCTGGCCTGATCGTCGTCGGTCACGTACTGCATGATCCATTGGGTGAGAAACGTCTGGCACTGCCCTCGGCTCATGAAGCCGCCGATTTTGTCGCGCATGATGGACTTCATGTAGTGGGCAAATCGGGACACCGCGAGAATATACGGGAGCTGCGCGGATAGACGCGCGTTGGCATTCGCCGCGGCCTTGTCGAACTTCTTCGGTTTGTTTGAGGACTGCACGCTGAAGAAGGCCGCGTAGTCCGTGCCCTTGCAATGCACCAGCGGAATCAAGCCCTGGTCGGCGAGCTCCTTTTCACGGCGGTCCGTGATGGCGACTTCCGTGGGGCATTTCAAGGCCACGTCGCCCTCATCCGTGCGGAATGTATGCGTTGGGAGCCCCTCGACGAGGCCTCCCCCTTCCACGCCGCGGATCGAAGCACACCAGCCGTACTGAGCGAAAGCTTGCGTAAGGCGCGCGCCGAGCGCATAGGCGGCATTGCCCCACAGATACTTGGAATGGTCGGTTCCGTCCACGCCTTCCTCGTAATTGAAATCGTCGACGGGCTTTGTGTCTTTTCCGTAGGGTAAACGCATAAGCACGCGCGGCATAGTTAGCCCGACGTAACGGGAATCTTCGCTGGCGCGGAAGGACTTCCACTTGGCGAATTCCGTGCTATCGAAAATTTTCCCGATGTCGCGAGGATCTCCGAGCTGTGAAAAGCTGTCCAGATTCAGAAGTTCGGGCGCCGCGGCCGTGAGGAACGGAGCATGGGCACCCGCGGCAACTTGAGACACCTTCTCGAGCAGCTCGATGTCTTCTGGATGCTTGCTGAATTCGTAGTCGCCGACGAGAGCGCCAAAAGGTTCGCCGCCGAAGATGCCGAATTCGTCTTCATAGACTTTCTTGAACATCACGCTCTGATCGAATTCCGGAGCGCGCTGGAGGTCGCGCAGCAATTCTTTCTTGCTGACATTGAGCACGCGGATCTTGAGCATCGAGCTCGTTTCGCTCTGATCCATCATGTATTTGATGCCGCGCCAACTGGCTTCCAGCTTCTGAAACGCTGGATGATGCATGATTTCGTTCAATTGAAGGGAGATGAGATGGTCAATCTGGGCCACGCGCGAGTTAATCGTGGCATCCGCGTCGCGCGACAGCTTCATCTCGCCCTCGAGAACTTGCGCGACGAACTCCTTCACCATGTCCCGGCCGCGCTCCCGCGCGACCTGTTCTTTTCCAAAGCGTCCTTGATCGACGATCTGATCCAGCAGGCTCGCTTCCGTCGTCTTGGCTTCCGCCGACTGGGCAGCCGCTTTCTCCGGCTTACTCATCGGAGCCTCCCTTAGGCTTTTCCTTGCCGAGCTCTTTCTTCAATTGGTCGGCTTTTTGGGTGTTTCCGACCGCTTCCATCAAAAGGTCGTCCAATTTATCGTTGCCCTGCAACGCGCCGCGGAGATCGCCCAGCTTTTGGCGCAGGTCCAATAGCTCCTTCAATGGCTTGACATTCTTTGCAACGCTGGACGGGTCAAAGTCATCAAGACTCTTGAAATCAAGGTCTACTTTGAGCTTTCCGGCGTCGGCTTCGTCGCTGAGTTTGTTGTCTACCTCGAGGGAGAGATGCGGCTTGAAGCTCTCCAGCACGCCATCAAAGTTGTCGGGAGTGATCTCGACGAACCGGCGATCTTTCAGCCGGGGCAGAGCTTCTGTGGGCTGGCCACTAAGGTCCGCCAAGACGCCCATGACAAAAGGCAGTTCTTTCACTTCAATAGCATCACCAACCTCAACGTCATACGTTACATGCACTCGAGGCGGACGGACCCTCTCGAGCTTCTTATGGACGCTTTCTTTGGCCATGTGTTCCCCTTAAATCTCCCTCTCGGTGCGGGTAGTGTTTTGAGAACGAAAAGCGCTTCTTCAAGGCAGGACACCCAATTGCATCGGCACGGTTTATCACGATTCCTGCTGGGCGTCAAATAGTTCTCCAGTCCTAGAAGTACTACGCTCGGTGATAGTCATTTCTCACATCGAGAATCGTGATTCTCTCGCGACTCGAATTGGCTATCACCGTCGCTGTCCACGTCATCAACATGCCGCGCACTATCGCGCACTCCACGCTGGAGAACAATGCACTGCTGGTGAACAATGGAGAGATTTTGGGTGAACTGGTAACTGCTGGAAAAGCCAGGGATTAAGCCGAGTGGGAGCGCAGCGCGATAGTGGGGACGTGCGGGGCATGCTCGCTCTGCAGCCACAGATGCGGCGCTGTCGTCAGCACACGAATCGTAAATCCGTGGGTTTCAGAGCTTTGGCGTAGACGCACCTATCGAGAATGACAGGTCAGCCAAGGCCTGTTTCGAAACATGGTAGGGTTCAATTAGCTGAGATAAGCGTGGCATTCGGCCAGCGCTCTGCGAACTGCGCGCTTCCAGAGTATCTTCACCGCCTCACTCCTCGGTAATTCTCGCGCAATCTCTTTTGACTTTCCCTTGCCGCTCCTGCTAGCTTTAGCCGCAAGCCATGCGCCAGCTTCAACCTGTCATCTGGTCAAAAGGCACCTTCCTCACGCCGCAACACTTGCAGACTCGCGACCGCTATGTCGAGAGTTGCGTGCAGTTTCGTTTGGAAGGGCTGAATTTCCGGCCTTGGGGATTTGTCGAATTGCAGATCAATCAGGAAGCTCTGACCGAGGGCAACTTCGCGCTCACGCGGGCGTCCGGACTTTTTGCAGACGGCCTTCCATTTGAAATTCCGGAGTCCGACGCCGCGCCGGCTCCCAAACCCCTCGGGCTCTTCTTTGAGGCCGAGCAGACTTCCCTGGATGTTTTTCTTTCGATCCCCGAGTATCGGCCGCACGGTTTGAACGTCTCCATCGCGCAGAAAAATGCCGACGTGCGGTATCTCTCCGAAATTGTGAATTTGAAGGATGAAAATTCCGGGCTGACCGAAAAACCGGTGCAAATTGCGCGGAAGAATTTGCGATTCCTGGTCGAGGGCGAGTCTCGCGAAGGCTGTAATTCGCTCCAAATCGCGCGCATTCAACGCACCTCTGCGGGCACCTTCCGGCTCGATCCGCAGTATATTCCTCCTTTGCTCGATGTCGCAGCGAGCGACTACCTGATGGGCATCGCACGCCGCCTCATGGAGATTCTCGCGGCAAAAAGTAGCATCCTCGCGGGCGGCCGGCGGCAGCGCAGCGCGGGACTGGCGGATTTCTCCGCTGCGGACATCGCCAGCTTCTGGCTCCTGTACACAGTGAATGGCCACTTTCCTGCTTTGCGCCATATTCATGACGTCCGCCAAGGCCACCCCGACGCTCTTTTCAGATTGCTCACTTCACTGGCAGGCGCGCTCAGCACGTTTTCGTTGAAGATCCAGCCGAGAGACCTGCCTCTTTACGATCACGAAAATCTGAGCGCCTGCTTTACGGATTTGGATGAAAAGCTGCGAGAGCTATTGGAAACGGTGGTCCCGAGTAATTTCGTCGCCCTGCCTTTGAAACTGGTGAAGCCGTCCATCTATTCCACGAACATCGAAGACGACCGCTATTTGACGGGAACGAAATTCTATCTGGCGGTCAGCTCGACCATGAATCAAGGAGACTTGATCAAGAAGGCGCCTCAGTTAATTAAGGTTTGCTCGGCCGCACAAATCGAACAGCTCGTGCGCCAGGCCTTGCCGGGCATGCAGCTCACGCATGCGGTCCGCCCGCCCGCCTCGATTCCCGTGAAGCTCAATTACCAATACTTCAGTCTGAACCAATCCGGGATGGCCTGGGAAACCGTGACCAAGGGCCGCAGCCTTGCGGCTTTCGTGCCGAGCGACATTCCGGAACCCCAGCTCGAACTTCTCATCCTGCTTCCGCAGGCAATTTAAATTCCTCTGTTTGAAGAAATCCTCCGCTGATCAACGTCGCGAGCAGCCGGCTAAACTCTTCCGCCGGTGTTTCGGGAATAATCCAGCCATTTTGTTTGGCCATTTCAAATAAGTCAGCGACGGTTGTCTTACCATCGCATCGTGGCAAGAGCAACGCCATCCAGGGCTGCACTCTGCAATCGGTCGCAAAAGGAGTCTCGATGGAGAGAGTGAAATTCTCCGGATTGATCTCGCCGTCCCGCAGAACGTGCCGCACGATGATTTCGACACCAGGAGTAGCCACAAGCTTGGCCCCGAGAAGCCGCTGCACGGCTCCTTCTCTGTGCATTTCCGCCTCCCAAGCCATGGCCCAGTCAAGCGTCGCAGCCGATGTTCCGCTGCCAATCGTCCGCCGGAGCGTGAAGGCCGGCCGCTGCCCGTCAACTCTCTGAATGACAATCACGCCGATCACGAGCTCATGCACGGCGTTCTTTATAAAGAGCTTCTCCCACTGTGCAAATTCCTCCCTGCCGCCATTCCTATTCAGCGTTTCCTCGATAGCAAATTGCCGCGGCTCCAAATTTTGCAAGACGAACAAACCCACATCGAACTCCAGCTGCTTCTCTCCCAGCCATTCTCGAATGCGTTTTTCAAAGCTTTGGCTTGGCCGCTCCGTTCCAAGCGTTCGGCAATAAAGGCGTCCGCCCGGTTTTAATCTAGCCGGAAGTTCAGCGATAATCCGCTTGGTAATCTCCTCTCCAACCTCGCCGCCTCCGTAGAAAATTTCTGCCGGCTTGAGGACCGGGACGTAAGGCGGATGCGCAGCGATGCGATCAAACGTGCGGCCTTCCACCGGTGCAAACAGGTCGCCCATGGCGAAGGTCACGTTATGAATCCCGTTCAGTCCCGCGTTGAATTTGGCGAACTCCAGCGAGCGCTCTGCGATATCCGTGGCCCAAACTTTTTTGGCTGTCCGCGCCGCGAGCAAAGCCGCGGGTGCGGTCCCCGCGCAGAGTTCCAGAAAATCCTCGCACGGTTCGAACGAGGTATAGTTTATAAACTGCTTCGCCGACTTCGTCAGTGCCGGATAAACAATGTCGGGAAACATTTGTCTTGGCGAATGATCTGGATTCGTCCAGCGATCCGAGGCGATGAACAAGTCTCCTATCGGATAAAGCGCCACGCTCGCCACGCATCGGTTTGCATCGGCCGGGTCAGGCAGTATCAGGCGGGTCTTCGTGAGAGCCTCCCATACCGCGGGCGGGAAAAGGGATTTGGCCTCCGTCTCTGGCAACGTTACACCGAGGACAAAAAGGTAGACGACCGCGTCGAGGCTGTCTTCCACCTTTGGTCTGACAGGCGGACGGCCGGAGAGCGCGGGAAGATCCAACTCTCTTTTGGGATTCACTTCGAGCCGCTGCCGGATCGATGCTTCGCTAAAGCCAGTCCTTAAAAAATGCTCGCGGAGCGCCGCAAACTGCTCCGGGGTACCCATTTGTAAGTGAGACATGCACGTCTCTCGCGAACAGCGCGGGCATAATACCAAATGCCAACCCCAGCGGGGTGAATGTCTTGACATCCATCAACGCAAACGCCATAGTTAGGCACGATTCAAGACTTTGGGGGCTTTTCCGGGTCTTTCTTCCCGTCTGACATCGATCCTGAGTCGCACCTGGCGCCAATCTTGAGCCTTGGAATGCCGGGCTGGCCAAATGACGATGGGAAGATTGTTGCACTTCGCCACAGGAGAGCCGGTTCACGCTGGATGACACATTGCATGCCGGCGTTTAGCCCGGCATGACCTACTGAACAATGAAGCATCTTTCCAAGGTGGTGTGGCATGAAGGGATGTACCTGGGCCCCCATCATTTCCAGGTGCAATCCCAATCCTTTGAAGACCTCGTTCATTTCTCGACGTCGAGCCTGTGGTTCGCGCCTTACGGCGTGATTAGTTGCAAGCTGGATCCGGATGCGCTGCAAAATGGCATGCTCTCCCTGGTGCATGCGCGAGGACTGTTCCCAGACGGCCTGGCGTTTCAGATGCCCGATGCCGATGCGCTGCCTCCCGTTCTAAACATCAACGATCTTTTCTCGCCCACTCGGGAGTCTCTTCTAGTCTTTCTTGCGGTCCCGGAAAGAAGGCCCGAGGGGCCTAATTGCGCGCTCGATTCCGAACCCTCCCAAATAGAATTACGCTTCCGCGCCGAAATGCGCACTTTGCCCGATGACAATACCGGCCGTGACGAGAAGCAAATTGAAATTGGCCGCAAAAATATTCGCTTTGCGCTGGAAACCCAGGACAATCAGGGGCTCGTCACTCTGCCCGTCGCCCGCGTGCTCCGCGACGGCTCTGGCCGCTTCATCTTCGACCCCGCTTTTATTCCTCCTTGCCTGCAAATTAGCGCCAGCGATCGCCTGCTGGTGATCGCCAAAACGCTGGTCGATATCCTCGACGAAAAAAGCGCCTCGCTCTCTCGCGCTCGCCGCGCCACCGCACAGGGGCGCGCCGGATACTCTTCCGAGGAAATCGCGAGTTTTTGGTTCGTGCATACCGTTAACGAAAGTCTTTCTGTGCTCCGCCATCTCAGCGTTTCCGAACGTGGCCATCCGGAGCAGCTCTATCTCGAGATGTCGCGGCTTGCGGGAGCTTTGTGTACGTTTGGGCTGGATTCCCATCCCGAATCGCTCCCCGCGTACAACCACGACGATTTGGAAAAATGTTTCGGTCCGCTGAATCAACACATTCGCGCGCATCTCGAACTCGTCGTGCCCTCGAATTGCGTCCAGATCCCGCTGGTCTTGGCGGGACGAAATTTCCGCAATGGCGATGTCCTGGATCAGCGCTGTCTGGATCGTGCCCGATGGGTTCTCGCGGTCCGCGCCGATACGGGTGAGGCCGAGATCATCGCCAAGACGCCCCGCCTCATAAAAATTTGCTCCAAAGATTTGCTGCCGGAACTAGTCAAAACGGCGCTGCCCGGCTTGGGACTCGTCCACTTGCCGATTCCACCTTCGGCGATTGCTCCCAAAGTGGAATTTCAGTATTTCGGTGTCAGCCGCACCGGCAGTTGCTGGGAACATATTGTGCAAACGCGCAAAGTCGGCGTTTATGTTCCCGATGATATTCCCGGCGCGGAAATCGAGCTGCTTGTTGTTTTGGAGTCCTAGGAGGAGACCGTGGGAGCCACGATGTTTGGGGCCACAAGCCTGCAGTCCCGCGAAGTATCCACGAAACGTCGCGCGGAAAACCTTGCCTATATCTATCAGCAAATTTTGACGGTCATTGTGCGCGTGCGCCAGAACCGCCAAGCCGTCGCCGATGCGAACGCTTTTCGCGCTAACATCCAGGCTGGCTTGCGCTCCGCGGAAAAAGACGCCGTGAAAAAAGCATACGCTCCCGACGATATCCGCAATGCCACTCTCGCGATCGTAGCTTTTCTGGATGAGTCGATCCTGAATTCGAACAATCCCGTCTTCAGCTCCTGGCAGAGCATGCCTCTTCAGGAGGAGATGTTCGGCCATCACGTCGCCGGTGAAACCTTCTTCGACAATCTTGAAAAGCTGATTTCTCGGCCCGATTCGCATGACGTCGCCGACGTCCTCGAAGTGTACGCATTGTGCCTCTTGATGGGCTATAAGGGGCGCTATGGCCTCTCCGGTCCCGAGGCCACCCGGCCTATTATCGATTCCGCGCTCGAAAAAATCCGCCGCATCCGCGGACCCCTTGTGGGCCTTTCGCCTTCCTGGGCCGTTCCAGAGGGCGGCGGCGTGCTTGCCAAGCGCGATCCCTGGGTGACGCGCCTGGCCTTCGGCGCGCTCGGCTGCGTGATTCTGGGTTTACTTTTCTTTGTAGCTTTCAAGATGCGCATGTTGTCAGCGGTTTCTGGCATTCACGCAATGGCACCTCTAAACCACCCGTAGGGAGTGGAGATGCGATTTCAATGGGAACATCTTGCAGCCGGTGCGGCCGCTATCGTGGTCTTGATGTTGACGTGGTTCACCGGGCCAATTTTTCATGTTGTCGGCACCAACGCGCTCGTACTGCGCGCCGGAATTCTCTTGCTCGGTGTCATTGCCATCATTGGATTGCTTCTCTGGGCCCGCTCCTCGCGGCCTTCCTTGCCGGGCGCTGAAGAAATTCATGCCCCAGCTGCCGCCGCCTCTGCTGGCGCTTTCGTTGGAGCCTCCGCCGGAGCGTCCCAGGATGTGGACATCCTCATTCGCGAAGCGGCCGGCAAAGTCGCGGCTGCCCGCCTTGCTGCGGGCGCGAAGCTCTCTTCCCTCCCCGTCGTTTTTCTTCTTGGCGAAACCGGCGGCGGCAAGACCAGCGCGATGGACCAGAGCGGCTTGGATGCCGAGCTCCTGGCCGGCCAGGTGTACCAAGAAAGTAGCATCGTGCCGACGCGCGTCGCAAATCTTTGGTTTGCCCGCAAAACGGTTTTTGTCGAAGCCGGCGGTCCGCTCCTCGACGACTCCGCTTCCTGGGTCCGGCTGATCAAGCATTTCGTCCCCAGCCGTTTCCGTTCCATTTTTGGCGGCGCGAGCCTGGCACCCCGCGCAGCCGTCGTCTGCGTGGATTGCGAGAAATTAGTCCGCGAAGCCGCGCTCGACAAAATCGTCGCACAGGCTCGCAAGCTTCGATCCCGCCTCGAAGAACTCTCCTATCACATGGGAGTCAGTCTTCCCGTCTACGTGCTTTTCAACCGCTCTGACCGCATTCCTTATTTCGAAGAGTTCGCCGGCACTTTCAACAACGAGGAAATTTCGCAAGTCCTCGGATCCACTTTGCCGCTCGCCGGTTCCACCAGCTCCGGCGTATATGCCGAGCAGGAAACCCGCCGCCTAACCGCCGCTTTTCAGGCCATTTTTTTCACTCTTGCCGAGTGCCGCCCCGGCCTCCTCAGCCGCGAGCGCAACAGCGACCGCCAAGCCGGCGTCTACGAATTCCCGCGCGAGTTTGGGAAACTCAGCAAGCCTCTCGTGCAGTTTCTTGTGGACCTCTGCCGGCCCGGCCATCTGCGCACCGGCCCCTTTCTTCGCGGTTTTTATTTTATTGGCCAACGGATTATAACCGCCTCCGGGAACTCCGGTCAGACCATGCTCGGCGCTCGCACCTCTCCCCAACGCGCCCCCGGCGGTTTCAACCCGGACGCCACAAGTTTGATCAACGCACAAGATCCCTCCGCCAAAGCATCCTGGGCTACGGGCACATCCCTGGAAGGCGTAAGTGAAGCTCGCAGGTCCGTCCAGCGCGTTTTCCTGAGCCATGTCTTCAGCCACGTTCTCTTGCAGGACCGCGCCGCGCTCGGCGCCAGCGGCAAAAGCACGCGCGGCGATTTGGGACGACGCGTGCTGTTCGCCTCCATCGCTTTCCTTGCCGCACTTTGGATCATCTTCACCATAGTTTCTTTCGTTGGAAACCAGCGCCTCGTCTCGGACATCCAAAACGCCGGCCAAGATCTCGCCCTCGTTCAAAGTCCCGGCTCGCAGCCTCCCACCCTGGATTCCCTGCGGCGCCTCGATACTCTCCGGCAGAGACTCCTCGAGCTTCGCGGCTACGGCCAGAATGGCGTCCCCTTGCACCTTCGCTGGGGGCTCTACTCCGGCGATTCCGTTTTCGACGATGCCCGCGCCATCTATTTTCACGCCTTCGATCAGGTCATCTTCCAGCACACCAGACACAATCTCATCGCCGACCTGCGGAGCTACCAAGGCGATCCTCAGGCCTCCGCGGATTCCGGCTCCGCTTACGACGCCCTCAAATCGTATCTCCTCACTACTTCCGAATTTCAGCGGAATTCGGGTGAGTTCCTGCAAGATTTCCTGATGCAGGAATGGAAGAAGGATCTCGGCGATGTGGATCAGGATCGCACCACCCTCGCCGCCCAGCAATTTGCGTTCTATAGCTCCGAGCTGACCATCGACAATCCCTACTCAAAAGAAAATGAAGCCGCCCTGGTCCTCCAGGTACGCACCTATCTCAACAAGCTCGCCGGTCCCCAGCGCATCTATCTGAGCATGCTGGCCGACGCGCGCCAGAAGGCCAAGGACTATCGCTTCGCCGCTCAGCATCCGGACAGCCTCGACGTTTTGCGCGCTTCGCAGGACGTCTCCGCGGCCTTCACTTCCGACGGCTGGAAAGTGATGGATGCCGACATTCAGAATTCCAAGCGCTTTCTCCAGGGCGAACCCTGGGTTCTCGGCAGCACCACCAGCACCGATCTCTCCGCCGCCGACCTCATGCAAAATCTCCGTGCTCTTTATGAGAAGGATTTCATTAAGCAGTGGCGTGGATTCCTGAATGCCGCCAGGGTTTTGCCTTATGCCACGGACTCCGACGCAGCCGCGAAACTCATGAAACTTTCCGCGAATTCATCGCCGCTGCTGGCCCTGCTCTGCGACGTCTCCGACAACACCAATGTGCCATCCCCGGCTATCAAACTCGCCTTCCAGGCGCCGCAACAAGTTGTCTCGCCGGGCTGTGGCGTGCAGAAGAAATACGATCAGGCCTCCAATGATTCCTATATGAAGGGCCTGCTAAATCTTCAGCAATGCGTGCAACAAACGGCCGATGCGCCTCCCGAACAAAAAGACGCCACAAAAAACACTTGCTTGCAAACCGCCACGCAGGCGCATCTCGCTGCCGCGCAAATCGCGCAAGGCCTTCCCAATGACACCGAAGGGCACGTCGACGCTACTGTCGGCGCGCTTTTGGAAGAACCGATAAAAGACTTGCAGCGGCTCTGGGCTTCCGGCGGTGGCTCATCGGAAGGACTCTGCAAACCGTACAAAGCCCTGCAATCTGTCTATCCATTCAATGCCCACAGTAGCCGTGAAATAACCCTTCCGGAGTTCAACGAGTTCTTCCAACCCGGTAAGGGTTTGCTCTCGCAATACTTGGTCTCGCAAAAGAGCACTCTCTCCTTGCAGGGCACCACCTATGTTCGCGCCCTCGGAAGTTCCACTCCCGTCGGCCCTCGTTACCTTCGCTTCATCAATGAGATGTATGCTATCCAACTCGCCGTCTATCCCAACAACTCAACCGACCCGCACTTCGAGTATTCGGTCTCGGCGCGTCTTCCCGAAGCCGGCGGCTTCAAAAACGAAAAGCTGGCCTTTGACGGACAGGAATGGACTATTAGCGGGAACGGTGGTACGAAGAAATTCATTTGGCCCGGCTCTATCGTTCAGGGAGCCACGCTCAGCTTGAATAGCGGTGGTGGCGATCTCGAATTGCAACGCGCCACGGGTCTCTGGGCTGTCGCCCATTTCTTCGGCGGTTACAAGTGGCAACCCTCCGGCAGCGGTTACATCATTCAAGGCCCGCTCCACGGCCCCACCGGCCAGCCCATTATGAGCAACAACAAGCCCGTCGAAGTCCGCTTCGACGTCGACCTGAAGGGCGTCCCCTTCTTCCAGGAAGGCTACCTGGCCGGCTACAGCTGCCCAGCAAAAATGAACCAGTAGCGCGCGAGCTCCGGCCGGCTCCCTATGCTCAGCGGACACCGACTTCACGTGTGTGAATCCTCCCGGCATCCCACTTCTCCGGCAACTGCGTTTAGCAGGCGCTAAGTGGCGGCCAGGGCTGACCGATGATCATGTGCCATTAGTGACAGCCGGCTGGAGCCAGAACACGGAAAATAGAGTGGTACTGAACAACGAGGTACCAATGCTTGATTTATGGTGGGCGGCGCCGCTTTCCGACGAATGCGCAAAAAATGTCCTGCTTTCCCTGAACCCGAACGCGGATGCACTCGACGTTTATTCGACACTCGAACGCTGTAAGAAGGACGCATGGAAAGTCGGAGTGTGCCTTAACGAGTTCTTTCTTCGAAATGGCGCACAGGCCGCGAATGACGCTCGCGCCGCGTGGTCGGAGACCGTGACGCACAACCCTGGCGCTGATCCGAATGTGAACTACGAGCTTGATAGGAAGTCGCTTGATTTGCTCGCTTTTGATGTCCGCGCCGCTTGCTTAAAGCAATTGTTTTACCATGCCCGCATGATGCACGGAAACGGACGGATTCTGAGAATGGGGGCTGTAGCAACAGTTTAACCAACGCTGGCCACTCTCGCTGAGGGGCAGAGGTCGCAGGCTCGTCCAGTGCCATTCCGTAAAGAAGAAAAACTATCCCGCGCCATCCGTCTGCCTCCTCCAGCCAAAATATCTCCGCTGATTGTCCAAAAGTGAACAGCGCCGCATCCTGGCGAGCTTCTAGGATGCGCAACTGGATGGCCAGTCAGGCGCCGAGTGGGATTTGATCATCGATGACCCGCGATTGTGCACGGGCCGGCGGTTATGATTTGCCTGGATACGGGAATATAGCTCGTCCGTTAGCCACGTCCGCGGCTTTTCCGTGTATTCGCTTAGCGCCTGTGCGGCACGATGCGCGATTCGGCGTCCACTTTTTTGTCGCATCATAAAGTTGCGTCTAAGGCCTATGACAAACTCCGTGACTCCGCCCCACGGATCGGAAGGGTGGTGTTTTTCCGCATGAGGATCCTTTTCTCCGCATTATTTTGTTCCCTGCTGTGCACTGCGCCTGCTTCAGCACAATCGTCAATCGCGGGCGCAAGTAGCGAAGCTCCCACCGTCACGGCAAGCGCCGAAGCATCACCTGCCCCCATAAGGCCCGTGAAGCCCATCCGGAGCGGAGCTCCGATCGCCACGGCCAGGAGCAAGACGATTGAGCTGGGGCTGGGCTACTCCTACATAAGGCAACCGGGGAACCAATACAGCCGATTGGGCTTACAGGGCGCGGATGCCACCTTCACGCTCGGTCTTTATCGACTGGGACTAACAGCGGATGTGGGTTATGCGCGGGCCTCCGATGAACTTGGCACGGGGCGGCACAGTGCTGTTTTTACTTATCTTGCGGGTCCTGTTTTCCATCACACCGTGCACCGTAGCTTTGATTCTTACGTTCATGTGCTGGTGGGCGGCGCAAAAGTCAGTGGTCCGGTTCTTACCAATGACGGGACAATCCTGCTCGGCGGATGGACGACTAGCTACGCCTGGGCAGTTGGCGGCGGAGTTGAGTACTGGGTCACGGACTCCATGGCCATTCGCACGGGAGCGGACTACTTGAGAACTTCGTTCTACGATTCTTCGCTTGTCGTTCGGGGCCAGGGCAATCTCAAGACAACGGCGGCGGTAGTATATTATTTCGGAAAGCCGTCGCCGAGACGGCGGCGGTAACCAGCACCGACCGGGCCGCATGATCCGATCCCGGGTGTGCCAAACTCCGTCGGTCAAACCAAGAAACCTACGCCTACTTACCAATCAGTACAACACGCAGGGTGCGCCAGGTTCGTCGTTTGAACCTGCGTCTCTGGACTTTTACACCAATTTCCGAATCCTATGTCTCTGCTTTGCCACTGATTCCAGAAACAGAAACGTCTTGCTTGTTTAGTGGGCCCTCATTTGTGGCATTGATGATGCGAACTATGGCTGTCTGGCAGTAGCAAGTCATGTTGATGAACGGCAAAAGGGATAGAACGAAAAACAGAAATGACCGAGGATTACACACAGTTTTTTACGCATCGTCCTCAGCAAAGAAATAGTTTATCGTCGACCTTGCTGCGGAGCGGAAATAACGCTGGTCACGGTATGCGGGTACCGGCAATGTGGTCTAATACGTTGAGACTCCACAGCTTTGTGTACACGGGGTTGCGAGCATGGATTCCGAAGCTACTCCCAAAGCGAAGTCGATGGACAGCAAAATGCAGTCACTCATGGAGCGCGGCATCGCCCGGGAGAAGTCACTCTCGGCGATGCTGATGACGTACATCCTGTCGGGCTTGGTCTTTATGCTTTTGCCCGGCACTTTTCTGGGTGTCTGGAATCTGATTTCTATCAGCCGATTGCAGGCTCTGGAGTCCATCACGCCGGGCTGGATCCAAGCGCACGGCCATGCACAAATCTTTGGCTGGGTGGCGACTTTTATCCTCGGCATCGGTTTCTATTCCATCCCTAAACTGCGCAAAATGAAGCC
The DNA here is from genome assembly GCA_963753745.1 of uncultured Acidobacteriota bacterium. Classification (GTDB taxonomy): domain Bacteria; phylum Acidobacteriota; class Terriglobia; order Acidiferrales; family UBA7541; genus Acidiferrum. The sequence goes on along the minus strand of CAVWDX010000020.1, from coordinate 623,381 downwards.
CTTTGCGATGTGGCGCGGCTGGACCTGTTGGTCAATGTGGACCATCGGTGTCCTGCTTCGCTGGACAGTGACTATTTGGCCATGGCACTGGCGGGTTCTGATGCCTTTTGCAGCGCTTCTGGAGTTCGCCGCGTTTCTACTTTTCTTTATGACCATCGGCCCGGCGCATTCCTCGACCGACGGGCCACGCAAGCCTTGGGACGTTTGGATCTTTGCCGTAATCGCAGCGACATCGGGACTGATGCTCTCGCTGATGCTGCAAGTTCTCGAAACCTTCTCGCTAGCGCGAGCGGGAACCTCCCCAGCCTTCCCTCATGAATTCGATCAGAGATACCTAGTGGTTTCGACCTGGGGATTTTTGGTGCCCATGGTTTGGGGATTCAGTGCCCGTTGGCTGCCGGTCTTCTTGGGCTTGAGACCCATGTTTTCACGCGTTTTTGTTGCAGCGCTGGCCGCAAACTCCGTTGGGGTGGTAGCGGCGCTCCTCGGCTACTTCGCGCCCGCGACGATCCTGATCTTCCTGGGTAGCGTGTGCGCAGCATTTTCCATACGCATTTTGGAGTCTTCCATCCACAAGCCAAAGATCGTTGGCGTGCACCGCAGCTTTCCGTTGTTTGTGCGATCGGCCTATGTATGGCTAATGGTCGCTGGAGTCCTGGGAATCTGGGCGGAGTTCAACGCTCAATTAAGCCCGGGTATCTGGGGCGCATCGCGCCACGCGCTGACCGTCGGATTCGTTGCTGCGATGGTTTTCAGCGTGGGGCAGAGGATTCTGCCATCTTTCGCCGGGATGCGTGCGCTGGCCAGTCCAAAACTAATGTTCGCGGGGCTGGCGCTTCTGATGGTGGGGTGCACCCTGCGCGTCAGCGCCGAGATCCTTGCCTATCAAGACTACGCTGGGTGGGCTTGGAATGTATTGCCGGTTTCCGCGCTCATCGAAATGACCGCCGTTACGCTTTTTGCGCTCAATCTGGGATGGACGTTTCTGCGCCCGCCTGTGGTCGTGCAGGGGCCGCTCACACAATTCGTGGAGTAGCTCTCTCCGATGCAGACGGAAGTGCGCTCCTCCTCAGTCAACTCCTGTTATGTTTTATAAAAGGGGAAGTCGCATAACCCTACATCTGCCGCTCATGTCCGAGCACCGGCGACCCGTCTTTCAAGCAGAAACGCAATCCCAACCACCGCGAACACCGTCGCCCATAGTACGGTCCTGCTCATGTTCCACACGCCATGAGTTTGCAAGGCCAGAGCGAACGCAACGAGCAGGAAAAACGGCCCTGTTATGAAGCAATGGAAAGTTCTATTCTGAACAAAATTGAAAAAGCACGCCAAACCCATCGCCGCAAAGAACGCGGTCCCCTGGTATCGATCGAGACGCCCCAGATGTAAAACGATCAGCCCAAGTCCATACAGAATGAGGAAAGCCGCAATCCACGTACACGCCGCCCACTGCGTCAGGCAACAAAACCGATTCTGCTGCACTTGCTTCATGGCTGAATAGATGCCCAAATTGTAAGCGGCCCACATGGAAGAATCAAAGGCATCTCATCCCCAAGCCTTTTTTCTTGACAATGTTATATTTTTAGATAAAATAACACTTAGGTAATATAGCGCGGCAGCCCGACTGCCGTTTTTTATTGGCGCGGCGGTTCTAGGCGCTCACGATTTTTCAACGACTTACGCACTCTCCTCGCCCTTTCGCCCCAAAGTCAAAAAATTAACTCCTTTAGTATCAAACTCTTACGCGCGCTTCCGAATCGCGCGCCTCGCTAAGGCTTGTAATTTCAATCGCTTCCGCACTCTTTGGGGAAATACCGGGGGTGGGGGTAGCTTCCGCCTCGCCCTTGATTCACGAGGCGGAACAACGACGAGCTTTGATACGTTAGCTGGCCGACAACGAAGCAGTGCAAAATCTCCCGCGCCTACAGATCGGCCATCACCGCTGGAACGTAATCGTTAGAGGGAACCGCACGGTCACTGGTTTCCCGCCTGATTTTGGCGCGGTCGTTTTCCAGTGTTTGGAAGCATCTTTTATTTTTTTGAAAAATTCCTTGTCGGAGTTGCCCTCTTTGTCGACCTTCACATTTCCGTTGGGTTCCACCGTAACCAGGACCGTAAGAGTGTACGGGAGCTTCCCGGGTTTCTTTGCCTCGTCCGGAAAGTCCACCATGGGGATCCCCACCCATTCCAAAGGCGCACCCGCATCCAACTGCGCGCAAGAGACGGCGCCCCCTACGGACGGAATTGCTGGTGCAGCGTGTCCTGGACCGCAAGAAAGCGCGGGCAGCACGAGCTTTCCCACACTTTTTGTCAGCCCTTGAATCGTGTTGGGAATAGTTGTCTTGACGTACAGGGCCGCCTGTTCGCGGTAAATCCCGCTGCCACCGGCTATCTTCTGAAATTCCTGACTCACCCCGTGGTTCAACTGGCCAACGTCTCCTCGCTGTTTCGCTTGTTCAAAATGGGCCACCGCCGCATCGAAGGCGGACTTGTCGCTGCTCTTTTCCGCGGCCGCGGAATAGGCCGCATTCAAGTGTTTTTCAAGATCCTTGCAGGCGGCGAGCACCGAAGCCTCCTCGGCCCGTCCTTCAAATCGGTGAATATCGTCCTGAACTCGCTGAATTCCCGCGGCGTCGCCTTTGCTTTCGACCGCTTGGGCGCTGCTCTTGATCTGCTCGAATTGTTGCTGTTCCGCGTCGTGCAGTTCCTTCAGTAATTTGTCGTGTGTCTTGTTCCAGTGTTGCGCGGAATCCAGCTGCGCCTTCGCCGCACGGAATGAACCTCCGCGGATGGCCTCTTCCACCGCGCTCACGGTTTGCAGCGCTTTCTCAACTGTGGGCAACTGTTTCTTTGCATCGCTGCTCTGCGGTCCCTTGCGCTTGATTACTTCCTGGAACTGGTCCCGCGCTTCACTCCAGTTTTCGTCCTTCATATCCTGCACTGCGGTGTCGTAAAGCTTCTCCTCGTTCGCCGTTTGGCGCATTTTGCCCAGGTAACCTTCCGCCTGAGGTTTGAGCGTCGAGCCCGCAACGTTCATATCCACAATCGCGCGAAACTCTTTGCGCGCCTTCTCATACTCCTTGGCCCCATACAGCTTGACGCCCTCATCGAAGTGATCCTGCTCTTGTTTGTGAACGTCGGAATCACTCAGCCCGCTGTTCGTGGCTTCCAGTTCCCGCGAAGCGTCCGCCGAGTGCCACAAGTTCATCTGAATCACGTCTTGAAATGCCTGCTGCGCGCCGGCGAAGTCTTTCTTGTCTTTGAGCAAGGCTTCGGCCTGGTCAAATCGCTGCTGCTCATCCCGACGTTTCTGTTCAATTTGGCTGACCTGCTGGGTGGCTTCTTTTTGCAGCGGACCCTTGGAATTAGCAAGTCCCTGCCAAACCTGCTCGGATTGATCGAATTGGCGGTTCTGCCAAAGTTCCTCGGCTTGCTGCTTCAGCTTCGCGTCCTTTGCGGAGGGAGCACCTCCATTTGGATTGCGCGGCCATAGCGCTAACGCGAGCAAAGCAACGACAACAACCCCCGCCCCTGCCAGCACGGCTGGATGACGCAGGATCGGCAGCACTTGCGCGGAAAAACCTGGCCCCGACTTGGGTCTCGCCGGGGAAACCGTCGTCGAAGATGCTGCAGCCACGGTTCCACTCAAACGCGGTACTGTTGGCACGCTCGTCGACGAGGCCGTCTGCTGCACACCCGGTCCGGCAATTACCGTCGGCCCGGCGATCTCTGTCCTTCGTGCGGCTGTGTCTTTCCCGTCGGAAGCGGGGCGCCGCGGTACCGCCCCATCTTTCCGCTGGGCCGCCGGAGTTTGCCCCGGGCCCATAACGCGTGTGGCGGAGAATCCAACCGCAGGAATGTTTTGCGCAGACTCGCTGACTTGCGTCAAGTCAGCAGCCGGCGGCGCCGGATTGGCATTCGCCGCCTTGTCCTTTTTCGCCTGGCCTGATGGCTTTGCCATTGAAGTCTTCGCTGAGAAGAGCTGCGTTGCTCCCGGTTGCTGGCCACTGGCAAGATTCGCGATCCTTCCTCGAAGCTCCAGCAACCTCGGATCGGAGGGTTGCAGGATCTGCGTAGCCATCACTTCGTTGAACAGTTGCGTTGCGCCTGCGTGGTCGCCTCGGCTGACCATCGTTTGCATGGCGGCAACCTTCTGTTCTTGCTCTTCCTTCTTTTTCTTTTTTTCTTCCGCGCCCTGCAGCAACTGCGTCACATTGGGATCCGCGCCCATCGTCTCCATGGTTTGCTGGGCCAGATCGATGGCGTCCGTAATCTTGTCCTGGCCAATCTTGCTGTTGATCTCTCGGACTCGCCGCTGCATCTCGTTGCGCGCCTTTTCTCGCTCGTCCTGTTCCCTCTTAAGCGCGTCCGCTTCTGTGGCGAGCTTGCGGAATGCATCTTGCCTTGGAAATTCCTCAATTGCTTTCCGCGCCGTCTCCAAAGCCTCGCCGTACCGCTCGCACATCAGGAAACCCTGGATCTGCTTCTCGCGTTCCTCTTCTTTCCTCTTCTGCTCCTGCTGCGCCACTTCTCCACGCGCATAGTTCACCAGTTCCTTCAATTCGTAGTCTTGCGGGTATTCCTGCTGAAGTGGCTCGCCCTTGGTCACGACTTGCTTGTATTTCCCGGCTCCCAGCAAGCCACGCAAGACCGTGATCTCCGCCTCCAACCGCTTTTGCCGGTTCTGTTCTTGTTCTTCCTGCTGCGCCAGGTTTTGCAAATTCTTTACCGCGGCGTCCTGAGGGTGTTGTCGGACCAAGCTCTCCAAGACCTTTTGCGCTTCGGAAAAATTTTGCTGGCCTAGCAGTCTCCGAACTTCCGCCATTTGCCGCTGTTTCTGCTGTTCCGCCTGATCCGTCTTTGCTGAATCCTGCAGCTTTTTCAGTTCCGGCTCATTCGGAAATTCCTGCGTCGCCTCCGCAAGCACCGCAAGACATTCGTCGTAGTTGAGTTCCGTCCAGAGCGTTCGCGCCCGGTGCAAAATCTCGCTGAGTTTCTTCCGTTTTTCCCGCCGGACCCGCTCTTCCTCGATTTGCTTTTTCAATTCCTGCGCCTGGAGGTTGGCATCGTCCAGCTCAAGCGCCTGCCCCAGGGCAGCCGCCGCCTCGGTTAGCGCTCCCTCGGCTAAACGCTGTTTTGTCAGCTTCAGTTTCTGTTCTAGCTGCTGCACTCTCGCGGTGGCCGCTTCTACTTCCGAAAGAAGCTTTTGTGCCGGCTCATGTTTCGAATCCAACCCCAGCGCCGCTTCTGCCTCCGCCTTCGCCTCGCGAATCTTCCCCGTTTTCAAAAATCCTTCGCCGCGGCTCAAGTGTTCCTGCAGCCTCGGTTGAATCTCCGACCGGCGGAGCTCCACCGACACTTTTTCCAGCATGCTCTTCGCTTGGGAGTTCCCCACGTCTATATGCAGTGCCTTGCGGAGAAGCGCCTGGGCCCGCTGCAGGTCCTTGGCCACTACCAACTCTTGGCAATCCGCCAGCAACCCCGATACGGTGGCCTGCTGCGCCGCTTTCCAGATGGGCTCGAGCGCGTGCAGCACATCCTCCATCGACTGAAACCGATCCTCGCTCTTTTTCTCCAACATCTTGCTGACGATCGGCACCAGTTCTTCGGTGCACTCGGGAGAAAGGCTCAAAAGATCTTCGGGCTTCTCATAGATGATGTGGAACATCAGCTCGGCTTCGCTATCACCTATAAATGGCCTGCGGTAAGCCAGCAACTCATACAGGGACACGCCCACAGCCCAGATATCGGAGCGCGCATCGGCACGTTCGCCCTTATACAGCTGCGGCGACATATACGCGCGTGAACCGATCATCATGTTCGGCTGCGTCATGGACATGTCCGTGAGTCGCGCGATGCCGAAGTCCACCACTTTCACCACGCCTTCTTTGGTGACCATGATGTTTCCCGGCTTCACGTCGCGATGCACCACGTTGTGCTGGTGTGCATACGCCAGCGCATCTATCACCCGCACGATGTACCCAAGCTTGACGGACAACGGCAGCACCGGCTTCTGCTCGATGATCCGGTCGAGGCTTTCGCCTTCGAGATACTCCATGGCAATGAATGGAGTGTTCTTTTCATGCCCCAACTCGTAAATGGTGACTATGTTCGGATGCTGCAGGGCGCCGGCGGAACGCGCTTCCTGGTAAAATCGATCGAGAAGATTCGATTGCGCACTCGGGCCGCCCGTGATGGTTTTAAGAGCCACTAAACGGTCGATCAGCGGATCCCGCGCTTTATAGACCGCGCCCATGGCTCCGCGCCCGATTTCAGTGATGATCTCGTACTTGCCTAAAAGCTGCACACCCGCACCTCTGTCGGCATGATGGTAACAAAAATAGGGCCAAACCTCTCGCTTCGTCTAGCCTCGATGCGCTCGTCCTGCAAGCCGCGACCGGGCAATCTCATGCCCCAAGCCCACAATGCCTCTCTAACCTGCAAGCCATTGAAAATAAAAGAGAAAGCCGTCGCGGTGGATGCTGAGCCTAATCCGGACGCTCCGGAAATTAGGCGCTTCCGGAAAAAGTCTCCCCGCTCAATGGGAGTTTTCGGCCTCCTCACAACCTCGTTGCCCGCCTGCGAACACCCCATTCGTTCCGAATTTGTCACCGATTTTTCACTCTCGGCCAATACCGGTATTCCGCTTTATTCACGCCATTCTACTAAGGTTTGGGGGCAAATTGTCATGTTGCTGTGTTGGCTTTCGCCACAAGCAAAATAGCTAGCAAATAGAAAAGGAACATGAGAGCCAGATAAGTCTTCGCTTGCGCCTTCGCTCCTTGAAATTCTTTCCACGCAAACACTCCCCACAACGCCGCCACCATCGGCGCCGATTGTCCGATCGCATAGGAGATCGCCACTCCCGAGAAATTCGCGGCGACTAAATTGAACACCGTCCCGGTTCCCCAAATGGCGCCGCCCAGCAATCCGAGAACATGCCCCGAGGCCGGACCTCTAAAGAATTCGCCGAAATTCACCGGCTCGCCCACCAGCGGCTTCTTCATAAAATAAATATTCCAAATGAAGCAGGAAAGAAGCGCGCCCAGCGTCAAGAATACCCCGACGCTATATGGCCCCAAGGTCTTTCCATGGCTCATGGCGTGCGCAACAAAGGGAGACCAAAGCCCCATCAGCACGCCGGAAACTATGCAAGTCGTGATGCTTTTCTTCGTCGCCGAACTCGCCACCTTCGCCAGACTTGCGTAAGCTTTTCCATCCAGGATGACTGCGATCACCGCGCAAGCGACGCCGATTGCAAGCAACCCTGCATTTCCCTTCGGCTGCTGCAAATAACTCGCAATGACTCCCACCACTAGCGCAATCCCTATCGAGACAGGGAACGCAATGGCCAGTCCCGCCATGTCAATTGCCGCCACCAACAGCAGATTCGCCAAATTAAACACCGCTCCGCCCACGAGCGTATAAACAATATTTGAACCATCCGCCGACCGCACATTATTCAGGAAGCTGGCCGAGTCATTCGACGTGCTTCCCATGGTGAACGCCAGCACCAGAGAAATCAGAAAGATACCAATGGCGTAATCCCAATAAAACAGCTCGAAGCGGTAATTCTTCACTCCCTTGAACGTGTTCGCCCAGGAACCCCAGCAAATCGCCGTCGCGATCATCATCAGCAATGCAATTTCCAGACTATGCGGCGTGTACATGGACTCCCGGCTCCTTCTCATCCTTTTCAAGGAACTTCATTGTGAAGTATTTCCTGGTGCCCTGCGGCTACCGCGCGCCCTGTCGAGGATTCCTGCGCGCTTCTTTGTTCCGTCCGTGCTTATATGCACCGCCCATCAGACTGTCAAGGAGAATCCCGCCCCTCCGTCTGATTCCCGGCCCAGCCAGTCCGGATTCTCATCTTGCTGTTTCCCCGCCAATTTCCTATATAATTCGCGCGCGGAACCGCCGGAGCTAAAATGCCGAAGCAATCCTTCATCGCCGTCGTGGGCAGCGCCAATGTGGACCTCACCACGTTCAATGACGTTTTTCCGCGCCCCGGCGAAACCATCTTTGGCAAGAAGTTCGACCTCGGCTTTGGTGGCAAAGGAGCAAATCAAGCGGTAGCTGCTCGCCTGTGCGGCGCATCCGTCGCGATGGTCGCGAAAGTCGGCAGCGACCTTTTCGGCCCCGCCACAATCAAGAATTTTCAATCCCAAGGGATCGACGCAACCCACGTCCGCATCGCGGAAGGAGTATCCAGCGGCGTCGCGCCCATCTTTGTCGAACCCGGCGGCCAGAACCGCATCATCGTCGTCAAAGGCGCGAACGACACGCTTTCGCCGGAAGATGTCGATGCCGCCGCGCCACTTCTGCGCAAAGCGGACACCATCGTGATGCAGTTCGAAATTCCCCTTCCCACCGTCTATCACACCATCCGCTTCGCCGAATCCGAGGGCATCCGCTGCATTGTAAATCCCGCGCCCGCCCAGCAAGTCGATTTCCAGCAACTGACCGGCGCCGATTATTTCATCCCCAACGAAACCGAGGCGGAACTCATCACTCGCATGCCCGTTCATTCGCTCGAAGATGCCACAAAGTGCGCCAATTTCCTTTTGCGCCACGGAATCAAGCGCGTAGTTCTCACGCTGGGCGTGCGCGGATGCCTTCTAGCTGGCCCCGAGGGAACCGAATTGATTCCTGCTTTCAAGGTCGAAACCGTCGACACGACCGGCGCCGGAGACGCGTTCATCGGCAGCTTCGCGGTATTTCTCGGCGAAGGTCTCCCGGAAAAAGAAGCCCTGACGCGCGCCAACCTTTACGCCGCTCTCTCCACGACCAACGTCGGAACACAAAAATCCTTCCCAGACCGCGCCGATTTCGAACGGGAATGGCAAATTCACAGCACCCGCCTGTGAACCGCCCCAGCCATAGTGATAAGATTTCCCTTGGGACCGAAGCATCCTCCACTGAAGAGATTTTAAAATGTCCATCATTAACAGCGGACCTGACAGCGCGCAGCAAATCGGCAATCGCAATCTCGAAGCGCCCGTTTCTGCCTCAGACACCGCTCTCGCTCACCTGCGCGGTCGCGCGCTAGAAGCCAATCGCGGCGTTCCCCTCAATCTCGATTGGATCGAAGACGTTCGCGTCAACACCAGTGCCGTCGAGCGCCGCGCCGCCACGCTCGTCACTCGCCGCACCGTGAAAAAGGATTGGCAAGCCGCGTGGCTTCTACGCGCCATTTCCTGCATGGATCTCACCACGCTCTCCGGCGATGACACCGACGAGCGCGTCCGCCGTCTCTGCGCCAAAGCCCGCCAGCCAATCCAGCATGAACTCGTCAAAAAACTCGCCATCGAATCGCTCGATATCAAAGTCGCCGCCATTTGCGTTTACCATGTTTTCGTCGAGACTGCTCGCCGCGCTCTCGAAGGCAGCGGCGTTCGCGTCGCCGCCGTCTCCACCGGTTTCCCCGCCGGCCTCTCTCCGCTCTCCGAGCGCGTTGACGAAATCCGCCGCTCCGTCGAATCTGGCGCCGATGAAATCGACGTGGTCATCACCCGCGCTCACGTCTTCGGCGCGAAATGGCAAGCTCTCTACGACGAAATCGCCTCCTTCAAACACGCCTGCGGTCCCGCGCACTTGAAAGTCATCCTCGGCACCGGCGATCTTCTCACTCTCCGCAACGTCGCCCGTGCCAGCGTTGTCGCCATGATGGCAGGCGCCGATTTCATCAAAACTTCCACTGGCAAAGAGCCCGTCAACGCGACACTTCCCGTCGGCTTGGTAATGACGCGCACCATTCGTGAATATGCCAATCAAACCGGCTTCGCCGTCGGCTTCAAACCCGCCGGCGGCATTCGCACCGCCAAGCAATCGCTCGAATGGCTCGCGCTAATGAAGGAAGAACTCGGCCCGTCTTGGCTCAAGTCCGATCTCTTTCGTTTCGGCGCCAGCGGCATGCTCGCCGATATCGAACGCCAACTCGAGCATCACGCCACCGGCCGCTATTCCGCCGACTACCGCCACCCCATCGCCTAAGTGGCACAGACTTCAGTCTGTGCATCGCCTTAATTCTCGTCATTCATTTTCGCGGCCTCAGTGAGCTCTGTGCTAAGACCGGCAAGCCGACAAACCTCGGACTTTCTATGGAGCACACCCATTCCCGCGAAACTTTTTCCTCCCTTTCCCCATTTCAATTACAATCGACTCACCTCACCATGAGCATCGTTGAAAAATTCGTCACTATGGATTACGGCCCCGCGCCAGAAGATCCCCGCGAAGCATTAGCCTGGCTCGATCGCCACAAACGCGGCTTCGGCCATTTCATTCATGGCGCATGGCACCCTCCCATCGCATCCAAATATTTCGACACCACCGACCCTTCCACCGGCGAAAAACTCGCCGAAGTCTCACAAGGTTCCCCCGCCGACATCAATGCCGCTGTAAAATCCGCTCGCGCCGCGCTCCCCGCGTGGCAATCTCTCACACCGCATGCGCGCGCTCGTTACCTCTACGCCTTAGCCCGCCAAATCCAAAAACATTCTCGCCGCCTCGCCGTCCTCGAAACTCTCGACAACGGCAAACCCATCCGCGAAAGCCGCGACATCGACATCCCTCTCGTAGCCCGCCACTTTTATCACCACGCCGGATGGGCGCAGCTTCTCTCCCAGGAATTCCCCGGCTATGAAGCCTGCGGCGTGGTTGGCCAAATCATTCCCGTGGAATTTTCCTCTCCTCATGCTTGCATGGAAAATCGCTCCCGCCCTGGCCACGGGAAACACCGTCGTCCTGAAGCCCGCCGAATTTACCCCGCTCACCGCTCTAGCCTTCGCCGAAATTTGCCAGGAAATCGATCTCCGCCGCGGGCGTCGTCAACATCGTCACCGGCGACGGCTCGACTGGCGAAGCCCTCGTCGCCCACCCCGACGTCGACAAAATCGCCTTCACCGGCTCCACCGAAGTCGGCCGCGCCATTCGCAAAGCCACCGCCTCCAGCCACAAAAAACTCTCTCTCGAGCTCGGCGGCAAATCCCCCTTCGTCATTTTCGAAGACGCCGACCTCGACTCCGCCGTCGAAGGCCTCGTCGACGGCATCTGGTTCAACCAGGGCCAAGTCTGCTGCGCCGGATCCCGCCTCCTGATGCAAGAAAGCATCGCGGAGCCGCTCATCGCCAAAATTTGCGATCGCATGAACACACTCCGCGTCGGCCCGCCCCTCGACAAAGCCATCGACATCGGCGCCATCATCGCTCGCGTCCAGCTCGACCGCATCCAGCGCCTCGTCGATCAAGGCGTAGCCGAAGGCGCCACTTGCTGGCAGCCCAACATCCCCATGCCCTCTCGCGGCCTCTATTTCCCGCCTACTCTCCTAAGCAACGTCCATCCCACGAGCATAGTCGCCCAGCAAGAAATCTTCGGCCCCGTCTTGGCCGCGATGACCTTCCGCACCCCCAGCGAAGCCGTTGAGCTAGCCAACAACACCGCCTACGGCCTAGCCGCCTGCGTCTGGTCCGAAAGCATCAACGTCTCCCTCCACGTCGCTTCGCAAATCAAAGCAGGCGTCGTCTGGGTCAACTGCACCAATCTTTTCGACGCCAGTTGCGGTTTCGGCGGCTATCGCGAAAGCGGCTACGGCCGCGAGGGTGGCCGCGAAGGTCTCCTCGAATATCTCGAACCAACTTGGTTCAAAAGCGCGCCGCCTCTCCACGCGCGTCCTCTAGCGATCGATCAACCGCCAGAACAATTAACCGAATCCGCCACCGAATCTTCAACGCCTGCAATCGACCGCACCGTGAAACTCTTCATCGCCGGCAAACAAGCCCGCCCCGATTCCGGCTACAGCCTCGCCGTCCGCGCCGCCGACGGCCGCCTCCTCGGCGAAGCCCCTCTCGGCAATCGCAAAGACATTCGCAACGCCGTCGAAGCCGCCCGCAAAGCCACCGCCTGGCCCAAGTCCACCGCTCATACGCGCGCCCAAGTCCTCTACTACATCGCCGAAAATCTTTCTCAACGCCGCGAGGAAATTGCGAGCCGTCTCTCTGAAGTTGTCGGTAAGCAGCAAGCCGAATCCGAAGTCACCGTCGGCATCGAGCGCATCTTCACCTACGGAGCCTGGGCCGACAAATACGACGGCTCCATCCACAATCCACCGTTCCGCAACGTCACCCTCGCCATGCAAGAACCCATCGGCACCGTTGGCATACTCTGCCCCGCCGAAGCCCCGCTCCTCGGCTTCCTCTCCACCGTCATGCCCGCCATCGCCGTCGGCAACACGGTGATCGCCATCCCCAGCGAAATCTATCCGCTAATCACCGCTGACCTCTACCAACTCTTCGAATCCAGCGATCTCCCCGCCGGCGCCGTAAACATCGTCACCGGCCGCCCCTCCGAACTCCTAAAAACTCTAGCCGAACACGACGACCTCGACGCCCTCTGGTGCTTCGCCGACGCCACCACCTGCGCCACCGCAAAATCCCTCTCCATCGGCAACCTGAAACAAGTATTCACCAACGAAGGCCGCTCCATCGACTGGTTCAACCCCGCCCCCTCCCCAGCCCGCTTCTTCCTCCAACACGCCACCCAAATCAAAAATATCTGGGTCCCCTATGGCGAGTAAGAATTCTCAAAGTCATGGCATTTAAAGCGTTCCCGTACAAATGGACTTGCCTGGTGGGCATTGCTCTTCTTTCCGTGCTCGTCTGGTCGGGCACCTTCTCCGACGGATACAGCGACCTCCTTGTTCTCTTGTTCGCCTTGTGTTTTTTCGTCAGCGTAATCGCTAGTATCGCCTTGCTGGTCAAGTCCAAATCGAGGTCGGTCTTCTACCGAATCCTGATTAATCTCATGATTTTGGTGTTGCTCTTTCCGGCGTTGAGGCTCGGCGGCTTTCTACAAAATCGGCTCTTTCTGATGCACTTGTCCGAGTTTCAGCAAATCACAGATAAGCTCATCCGCGAGGAACAGGCCAAACCGCATCCGGACTCTTTCATTGCTATAGCGACTCTCCCTCCGGGCACTCCGAATCTTCGCGTCAGGAGCAACGTTCGCATCGACGCCACGAAAGGGAGCATCACCGTCCGTTACCTTGTCCGAAACTCAAGCGCCCTGAGCCACCGCGGCTACATGTACCGCTCCGACGACAACCCAGCCGACCTCGAAAAGGAGTTTCCCCACACTGGCTACACCCACATTGCTCCCCACTGGTTCTATTTCTCCGAATAGAACTGTGGTCTAGAAAACCTAGCCTCATCTGCATCCGGCATAACATGCCGGGTGCCCCACGTGTCCGTTTTACACGTGGGTTCCTCTCCTTCTTCCCGCCAGCTTAGATCTCGTAATTGACCTTCCAAAGCTTCTTCAAATTGGCCTGATCAATCTTCTAAAATCAAACGCTGCGAACTCCGCACCAAGGAGCAGCCAATTTTAATCTGCATCAAACTTTTCCATACCGCGGTCTGGCTCTTCTTCGTCGCCTGCATCGTGGCCATACCCGTCACAGCACAGCTCCGCCGCTTCCGCTGGGCCGTTGCCCTCACCGCAATGGTCTTGATCGAGTGCGCCGTCCTCGCCGCCAACCATTTCCGTTGCCCCCTGACCAGCCTCGCCGCCCGCTACACCTCAAACCGCGCCGCCAATTTCGACATCTACCTCCCGCTCTGGCTCGCCGCCCACAACCAATCCATCTTCGGCACGCTCTTCGCTGCCGGAGCCCTCTTCGTCCTCTATCGCTGGCTTCGCTCACCCTGACAACCCTGCCTCTTGATCTGGGGTCACTCGCTGCTATAATAGTTTTCAGGCACTACTATGGAGAGTTTCAGGCGGCAGCATTCTGCCGCCTTTTTTATTTGCGGCCAATTGCAGAGCTATTGCTTCTCTCTCTGAGCCTCGAAGCGGCTGTTCTTCTCCGCCGATTCGTACGGAGCCAGTCGCCTAGCCCCGGTCGCGGAGCGATGTGGCGCAGGGCCCAGCCTTGCGGTCTTTCCAAATCGCGCCAAGTCAAGACGGGTCATGCTCTCATCCCGTCGTCTGTACCCGCTGAACCTCCCGACTGCGGTCACGACTTATGTTTACTTCCAAGCCCTTTAGAATCAACACTTGCAAAAATCAGGCGCAAGCATTGATTCTAATCAACTTATAGAAATTCCAAGTCCCTTAGAATCAACAGTTACAAAAAAAGGGGGGGCGGGGTTGTTGAGCTTGGGGTACGGACCGGGCGGATCCCCGACACTGTGAATAAATGGCCGACCCTGGGAGGAAGGGACAGACCGGGCGCTGACCTGTCATTCTGAGCGTAGCGAAGAATCCCGGCTCGATTTCCAGCAACGCTGAATCAAGCTGACGCCGCCTCAGGCACAAAATCACTTTCCAGAGTTGGAGGAAGTCTGCCCCACCGTAGCCGGAGCCGCCGCCGGAGCCGCATCCTTAATCAATATCGGCCACCGTGGAAACGCAAAGCTTCCCGCAACATCATCAATCACATTCACCTGGCAAACATAGAATCCCGGCTTGAGCGCGTGCAACGGTAGATCGATCTGGAAAACCACGGCTTTCCGGCTGGCATCGGTAAACTCCGTCGCGGCCACTTGCTTCGATTCGTAAACTTTCACGTTGCCCTGCAAGAATTCAATGCTCGTTAAAACATGAATCGACTCGCGCGTCTCTTTGGACTGCGGTGCTTGCGGCGCTGGAGCCGCTGCAATGGCGACTTTGCCTTTCGCCGCGTCATAAATTTCGTACTGCAAATACAAATGCTGGTCGCGCGTAAACACATGCGTCACATTCGGCACCAGCTGCGTCTGGTCCTGAATCAATGGGTCGACATTCTTTTTCTTGGAAGCCCCCGTGACGGGCGCCCGCAAGCTGCTCAGCACCACCGAGCTCATCCGCAGCGGCGCTTTGCGCAAATCCGGAATCCGCACATCGGTCTCGAACGAGCCCATGCGCCCCGTTTGATTCTCGCGCACAGTGAATTTCAAATGATAATTTCCAGGAGCCAGCACAAATCCCGTGTTGTACTGCAAGTTCTTCCGCCGCACCTGCTGCGAACTCTCCAGCGCCAGCTTCACCGTATCGCGAAGCTGCCCCAGCGGCACTTTTCCGCCGCTGAGCCGCACTTCTCCAATGATATCGATCGTGGCTTTATCTTGGTCTTTGGCCTGCACGAAGGGAATCTGCGATCCCGGCACGACCAGCGAAACGGAAAGATAATAGTGCGACTCGTTCTCGCGGAAATACGCCGTGCCTGCGTACAACGGCACATCCGTCTGCGGCAGCTCCGCCGCCAGCTCGTCTTCGAGTTGCGTCTCGCGATCTTCGCGGTTCAGGTGCAGAAAATCGCGGCCGGCGTAATATCCCGGACGGAATTCGAGCTTCACGTCTGGCCGGTTCAACGTCACACGCAACCGCCGGTACCGTCCGTCCTTCAGGCGGTTCGTGCTCGCGAATCCAAGAACGTAATACGCGGAGGTATCTTTCTGCACTTGCGAAAACACGCCGCTGAAATCGTTCGTATCGAAGAACGCTTTGCCGCCCGTGTCCGCGGCCAGCGTCGAGAGCGTCTCTTGCGAAGCGGCGTTGCCGCTGATGTCATTCAAAACGGCCGCGCCGTTATAAGCAGACTGGCCGTGCAAGCTGGCGCTCTGCGCTTCGCCGCCCGGAGGAAATGCCTGCAATCCGCGAACGTCGACTGGATAGATCGAAACGTTGTTCTTCACCGCTGACGCCGTCGCCGATCGCAATGCCGACTGGTTGTCCGTGCCGGTTTGGCTGATGCCATTGCTGAAATAAATGAGCGACTTTTTCTGCTGAATTTTACCCAGCGCATCCATCGTGGATTGCAGCGCCAACAGTTTCCAGTCCGCGCTGAACGTGTTGTAATCCGTGTCGTCCGGCGTAAACGAGCCGCCCGTTTCCGCTGTCCCTTCCGCGCTACCTGTGTCGCCTGGTGCAAAACCTTCCCCGGAACCGGAGGAGTACGAGCGCAACACGGAAAGGATCTTTGCCTTGTCCTCCGTGAAGTCGAGATCCACGTGCATGCTCGTGGCCAGCGAAACCAGCGCGACGATGTCAGCAGGTTGCATTTGAGAATTAATGTATTTTTTCGCCGCGTCCACGCACCGATCGATTTGCTCGGGCTCCATGGCGGAAAAATCGAAAAACAGAACTATGACTCGTCGGTCGCGCGCGTTCATCACCGGCGCAGTGCTCCTCTTCAGCACACCGGCCGGTGCGGCGGGCCCGGACGCCTCGCCCGTCACGATTTTTTCGGCCGCTCCCGCCGTCTCCAATTCATCCACGTTTTCAAAATCGAAAGTCGAAATCTCTTGTTTCTTGCCATCTTCAAACAGCGTGAAATCTTCTTTCTTCAAATCGCGAATCAGATTCCCCTTTTTATCGCGCACCACCACATTCGCCAGCACCAACTCGGAAGTCACGCGGATGAGCGTCTGTGGCTTCTCCGGTTGTGACTGCGACTCTGCCGCCTGCGGTTTCGACTGCTGCGCGAAAGAAGGAGCCGCGCCTTGCAGCAGAAATCCTGAAAGCACCAGCGCCGCGATTTTCCTTCGTGCCGCAACCATGTCTTTCACCCTCAAAACCGGAACCTCGCCTGCACCGTCACGCGCCGCATGGTTCCCACTCCGGTCACTTCGCCAAATGTGATCGAGTTCACTGTCGTGCCCAGCGAACTGTAATTCACCATGTTGAAGACGTTGTTCGCCGTGATCCGCAGATCGAGCGCGCGAAATTCCTTGATCTGGATGGTCTTGTTCAGCGACATATCGAGCGTCACTTGCCCCGGTCCCTCCAAAATGTTTCGCCCCGCATCGCCATACGTCGAATCCGAGGCATTCAAGCAGGGCGGAATCGGATTGGTTGGCGTCGCCGTTTGCGGCTGGCAGAAAGCCACCGTGTTGAACCATTCTTTCGTGCTGGGATTGGCGACGTAGAAAGTTTGGCCCGGAACCACGTTCGCGCGCAACGATCCGCTAACGCCGCGCTGAATATCCGCAGTTCCGCCAAGAACTCGAATCGTGAATGGCAGACCGCTCGCTAGAGTAACGTCGCCGCTGTACTGCCATCCCGAAAGGATGTGCGAAATCACTCCTTTCTGCAAAAATCGCCGGTTCTCGCCGAACGGCAAATCATAAATCCAATTCCCCGTGAATTTGTGGCGCTGGTCGAAACTCGAAAGCCCGCGGTCCGCGGAAATATCAAACGGATTTTGCGCCACGACCACGCCTCCGCCGCCAATCGAAGAAGCGTCATCAATGGACTTGGAGTAAATATACGTCGCGCTCAGCCCAAGTCCCTTAGCCATGCGCTTCCGAAAGCGAATCGAGCCCGCATGGAAAACGGAGTTCCCCGCCGACGATTCGTACGTGAAAGGTTGTAAACCGGAAATGAGCAGGGCTCGCTCATTATCGAGCCGCGTTCCTTTCGAGCCGTTGTAATCGACGTTCATCAAAACGCCGCCGCCCAAATCGCGCTGCACATCCACGTTCCAGACCTGGACGTATCCAAGCCGGCAGTGCGGATCGATCGCAAAGTTATTCGTAACCGCGCCGGGGGCCAGACTCGGAAACGCATTCGACAGATGTAGCAGATCGGACGTGGTGGCCACGTTTGTGGCTGTCTCCGCGAACGGCGGCTGAAACGCGAAATTCTGAATCACCGCACTGTACTGCGCGAGGTTGTAGTTGATGCCGTAGCCGGCGCGCACCACCGTCTGTTTCATCGGCTTCCATGCCATCCCCAAGCGCGGCGCAAAGTTGTTACGGTCCGGTTTGATCAGCGATGCGGGGAAAACGCCGTTGTACGGGCCGGTTTGCCCCGGCTCGACGGGCACCGCCGCGGTAAAGCCAGGCGCGACGTCCAGATTCACAATTTGGTTCTTCGCTTCCGTGAAAGGGCCCTGGTATTCGTAGCGAACGCCGAGGAGGAGCGTCAGGTTCGCGCGAATCCGCCAATCGTCCTGCGCAAAAGCATCGTACGAGTTCGCGCGAAAATTGTAAGCATTGGTTCCGAACTGCACGCTGCTCTGCTGCGGCAAGCCAAGGAGAAAGTCCGCAAAATCGCTGCCCGTTCCCGTCTGCGCCACGCCGCCAACGTAGAGCGCGGTTCCAAAGCCGGTAAAAGTAAACGAGCCTGCTGCGTTTCTCGCGGAACGGAAGCTCTGCAAAATCCGGCGGTAGTCTCCTCCAAAGCGCCAGTTGTGTTTGCCGTGATTCCAGATAACGCTATCGGAAACGGTATAGGTCTGGTCGAGCGCGCGGCTGGGCGTCGGGTCGCTCAAGCCGGAGAAGGACGTAAAGTTGATTCCCGGAATACCCCAGTCGAACGGATTTGTGGACACTCCCCCAATTTGCGCGGCGGCGGCAACGTCCGTCACGGTGGAATACAAATTCGTGGTCGAAACGTGGTTGTGGTTGTAGTTGAAGCGAATGATATTTGTTGCGCGTCCCTTGCCGTAGACCCAGCCCGCGGCTGGCGTTCAATCCTTGCGTGCCCGTTCCGCCGGCAAGAGCAGGAAAAGCACCGACGAGGTTGCTCGTCGACCTCGACCAGCTCAGTCCCATATTAAGATTGTTCCGCGGCCCGCGCCTCCCGCCGCCTCCGCCGCCACGCCCTCCGCCGAACAAGCCACCTCCCGGCGCTGGTACCGGCCCAAAGTTATGGATAAGCCGCAAACTGACGGAGTCGGAGCTGCTCTCCGCCGAAGTCACGTAATGAAAATTCTGGGTTGTCCCCGGCAGATTGGGCATTGGAATATAGTTCAAAAGCGCTTGCGCCTGCGTCGTGATGAGAGACGGGTCCATTACATTTGGCTGCCCATTGAACTGGAATTGCTGCCCAGTTGTTGGGTCGTAAATTGGGTTCGTCAACGCGGAGAAATCGCCGCCACGCTCCGCTGCCGTCGGCACCGTCGAAAACGCATCGTACGGAGAGCTTCCTCGCCTTCCGCTCCAGCCCCCGAAGAAAAATGTCTTTCCTCCGCCATTGTAAATCTTCGGAATATTCAGCGGCCCGCCGACGTTGGCTCCAAAGCGCGATTGGTTGTAAACGGCCTTAGGCAGGGGCATTCCGTTGAGCGAGTAAGACCGCGCATCCATCGCGGACGTATCGTCAGAAAAATACATGAATCCATGCGGTTGATTGACATTGAAGCCGCGGCCTAAGCGGCCGAATGCGATGCCTCCGCCGCCTCCTCCGCGGCCGCCGCCAAATCCACCCCCGCCACCGCCTTCTCCGAAACCGCCAATTCCCATCTGCTGCGCGCGTTCGCGGAATTCCTGGATTCGTTGCTGGAGTTCATCTTCGTTGCCCGCGCCAAAATCCTGTGTGCGTCCTTGCACACCGCTGATGCTCACGGACTCCGTCGGTCCTTCTGCCCCCGCGCCATTGAGAGGAAGGGCGGCCAAATCAGTCGCGGTTGCGTTCTGCGCCACTCCTGCCGCGGCGCCGGATTCCCCGTTGCCAGGTCCTTCCTCGGTGGACTCCACCGCCAAGCTTTGGAAACCTCGAACGGCAGTCGCACCTGAGGCGCTGCGCTGATTGGCCTGCTCCTGCTGCCGCGACGCAAGAATCAATTCAAACTCGGCTTTTGCGGCTGGATTTTCCGGGTTCAGCACCATTTCCTGAGTTTGCTCCGCGAATCCCATGAATTCCGTCTTCACGACATATCTTCCGCGGGGCAAGCCGGTAAAGACAAAACTTCCGTCGGAAACCGATGCGGACGTGTACTTCTTGCCGGTCAGGGTATTTGCAGCCGTTACCGTCACGCCGGGGAGCGGTGTTTTGCCGCTGCGAACGGTGCCCGTGATCTGGTAAGAAGGCGTCCGCGGACCAGGCGCATTTTCTTGTGCGCGCAGACCTCCACCAACATTGGCCAGCAGACTAAGGAGGATCAGAGTCCGAACATACGATCTCAATTGGGCGGCTCCGGCGGTTTCTGCGGCGGGTTGTTTCCTTTGGGAGGGTTCGCTCCGGGCCCGCCGGTCATGCCCATTTCCTGCATGCGCTTCCATTGTTCCGGCCCGATCACCATAACGGTTTTCGGTTGAAACACGTTGTCCTTCATGCCGCCCCGGACAAAAACGTGATCGCCAGCCTGAATGTCCGCCATCGTGACGCTCTCGCGGCCCTTCCGCAAAGACGTCTCTTCATTCAGCGCGACGGTTTGTGTGACATTGTCCGGCCTAAGAATCGTCAGGTTCGGCGCATCCACGGCTTTCACTTCGCCGAAAACATAATCCTGGCCAAGCACGCCCATCGCGCGCATCATGCCGGGACCGCCGCGCTGCCCGCCTTCCGCGCCGCCCGCTCCCGGGCCTCGACCGGCAAAGCCGCCGCTAGGCCGCTCTCCAATCATTTCCGCGGTCCAAGTGTGATCCGGATTTTCTTCGCCGCGCACGAACACGGTGTCTCCGACTTTGAAATCGGAGAGTTTCGCATCCTGGCGATCTTTCCGGAAACGCGTGCTGTCGCTAATCTTGACGGTTACCGACTCCCCGTTCGGGCCAGTTATTTCGATGGAATGCTCGTGCACCACCGTCAATTTCCCGAAAACACCGGGACGCCTTTCGCCACCGCGCGCCGGAGCCTGCGCTGTATTCGCACCCTGAGCGGAGCCGGGATTTTGTGGGGGCGGCGGATCCTGAGGCGCTCTCAAGCCCGGCTTCGCCTCTGCGCCCATCGCCAACAAACTCAAAAGTGAAACAGTCACCAATCTTGCGATTGCATTCATTTCAGCCTTCCTCTTCCCACTGCCTATCAAAACAAATCTACGCCGTTGCACCAGGAAAAGCTTTCGCTTCCACTCACCAAGCAGTGAGCTTAGAAGGCTCTGCTGGCCCGAGGAGTTTCTCTCAATCGCTGATCGCTCTGCTCTCACTTGCTCCGCATGGGAACGCAACACTTCCCTTTTTCTTTCCTAAATTCCCTTTTTAACGTGACTTAGTTCCCGTATCGTCCGGGCGTCACACCCCGCCCATCTTAGGTGGCGCAAGTAAGGACTCATGACGGCAACGGCCAGGGGAGGCTATCCCCTGGCCGCACCGAAACCTGCACTTCCGCTGCTCACGTCAGAGATTATTTGGTCTTATAGGTGAATGTGATTTTCGTTTCTTCGTCAAGCACGAGGGGCCGCACGAATTGGTAGGAATGGCCTGCTCGCGGCACGTCGACGCGGACAGGCAGGACGCCGGCCACGCGGCGCTGAAGATTCAGCACATTCGAGGAAGCGGAGTTCGCAGCCGCCTCTTCGTTCTTTTTCAAGTCGCGTTCGATGCGCTGCGATTCCAAGCGGTCATCCTTACCCGTGACTTCAATCGATTCCGACACACTTCCCAGGCGCAAGGCAAAGCTGTAGGACGTCGGATAATTTGCGTCGTAGTTGACGTTACGGACCGTCGTGGTGAAGCCGGGCAAGCTGGCTGCGATCTTCACTCTGCCCGACGGCATGTTCGAAACGATCCACCGACCAGAATAATCGGTCACGGTACTGCGTATAGCTCCAGTGTCCAATTGAGTGGCGCTCACCTGCGCGTTTGGAAGCACCGCGCCCGACGGGTCTATGAGGTAGCCGCCGATTTGTCCGGGCAGAAGTTGCAGCGGCGCGATCGCGCCTCCCACAGCATCGCCGGTCTGAAACCATTCTGACGGTGCTCCCGAAGCCGCAAAAGCCTGATTCGCCGCGGGAAAGAGGCCGGCGGACAGAGCATCACCGCCAAAATCCTTCACTTTGTATTGTTCTGGCAGAAATACCTCCCATTGCAGTACGGTGATGGGAACATCCATTTTGGGGAGCGAGAGCTCCGATCCGCCTTTCTTCGCAAAGGGCGCACCCGAGTCCATGAACACGAAAGAAACTTCGTAAGCGCCGACAGGCCGGAAACCCACGCGCAATAAAGGCACGCGGTGACCATCCGGGGCTTCCACCGGCTTGACCTTCTCGCCAGCGACCTCCGCGGTCACGATGCTGGCGCCAGCCGGCAATTCCACTTTCAAAAATGGCTGAGCCTGGTTCTCCACCGTTAGTTTCACTTCCGTCAGCGATCTCCCTTCCGTGGTCACAAGGGTGGTGACCACCGCTCGTTCGGCAATCGCTGCGAGCACGCTGCTGTCCGGAAATCGCGTCCACTCCAGAGCGAGCGTTGGATTTTCAGAAGGTTGCCGATGATAACGAAATGCCGCTTGCAGCGAAGATCGCGCCAGCGAGCGCAGATAGGGATTGGTCTCCTTGAAATCCATGCGCTTCAAGCTTCCACCCTCCATCGCGGTCAATTCCATGGTGCCGACGCCTTCAACCAGCACTTCGCCCGTCTCGCGTTGCGAATTTTTCACGCTAAGGAAAGGCACATCCGCTTTCGTAA
Organism: uncultured Acidobacteriota bacterium; assembly: GCA_963753745.1. GTDB lineage: Bacteria > Acidobacteriota > Terriglobia > Acidiferrales > UBA7541 > Acidiferrum. The sequence continues at coordinate 601,056 of CAVWDX010000020.1, read as the reverse complement.
CGGTGATGGGCTTTTCCAAAGAGATGAGGAACTGGTGGCTCCGCTGCGCGGGCGCGTTTATTTTTAGAGTCAAAAGGCCCGACTGCACATCGCTCGAATCCACGGAAGCGCCTGACGCTCCCGTCAGTTCATAGCCGGCGGGAATCTCCACTTGGAATTGTGCGGGTTGTCCCTGTACGACCGTGATATCCGCGAGCACGGCCAGACGAATGTCCGCTTCGCTCACGGAAACCAGCGTTTTTATATTGGAAAGAAAGCGCACTTCTCGGGGTACAGCAGGCGCTACGACTTCTCGCGTCGTCCACCAGATGTTCGTGGGCTGTCCCGGCACGAGCGTCGCCTCAATCGTGGTGTTCCCGTTCTCGGACGCCCGGCTAGTAACCAATCCCGGACTGATTGTTACGTTCGTGCGGTCGCCTGGAACCTCGAGCGTGAGGAGCACGCTGCCCGCGGACGGCGCGGGCAAGTTGAAAGAGGCGCGGCCTGTTTCAATGCTCAGCGGCAAGCCTGCGTCGAGGTCCACGGTAAACTCCGCTGGACCAGCGAGTATCGCTGTTTGTGTTCCGCCTTCTTGTTCGAGCGGCAGGCCTTTTCCTTGCTGATGCGCATCCAGGATGGTCAGCCCGGATGTCAGGGCGACCTTCGTTTCACCCTTCTGAAATGTTTCGCCTTGCAACTGAATGGCACCGATCACGGTTTCGTTCGAAACGTGCAGCTTCAAGTCGGCGCGCTTGATCGTATAGGGGAGCGGCGCGGTTTCCACTTTTTTCGGAGACTTGTTGGCCAACTCCAGCAGCCGATTGTACTCATCGAGCGGCAGCGTCACGTCCCCGGCCGGCGGAACGGGAGGGTTGATTTTGTCTTGTCCCCAAGCGGGTACGCTCATCAGAAAGGCAACTACCAGTAAGATCTTTTTCATCGCCCACCTACCTTTTTCTCTCGCTGATAATTGAAATCGGCGCTTGGCGCCTGGTTTTCGGCGGTTAATTCGGAAACGAGAAAGAGAGACGGCCCCAAAGCTGGAAACGCGACTTGGATGGGAAGAATCCCTGCCGCCTTTCCTCCTTGGAGCGTCATGCGAAAGTTGTCGAACACTGTTTGGCTCGGAGGCTGATCGGTGAGTGCCTTTGACTCCGCCATCGCCGAGACATCAGCAGGAGGAGGAGGAGGCGCCGCCGGAGCGCTGCTCACCGAGGCCATCACTCCGTAAGAGGCCGGGAGAGGATTCAGCGCGGCGGAAGCTGGCTCTTCATACGCTTCCGCCCGGAACGAGCCAGGCTCTGGCGTGAGCTTGAAGAGTGGTGGGTGATAAACCAGCAATCCCGTGCGCGAAACTGGCAAGTCCAGAGCGGGCAGAGCGAGCTTGAACTGTCCCTTCTCGTTCCAGGCGGTGCCGCGGGCGATGTAGACGACCTCGACGGCGAACTCCGGCGAATCTTCGCCGGCGCGGGATTTTTCGAGGGGCAGCAAGACGCTGCCGTCAGGCGATTGGCCGGGACGCACCGGCTTCCCCGCCAGTTCGGCGCTCCAGAGTGTTGCGCCGGCCGGCAGAGTGAACTTCAAAAAATTTCTCTGGTTATTGCGCACGGCATAGCGCGCCTGCACCAGCATCTTGCCTTCGTTGGTAATCAGGATGTTGTAGCGGGCTTCGGCGATGTTGGCCATCAGGACGGCTTGCGGGGTGTACCGCGCGACGTTGACGGTCAGCGAACGCGGCGTTTTCGCGTCGCCTGCACGAAAGCGGAACGCGGAGAGCGAGGTGGATTGATGGTTGGCGACAATTTCGCCTAAGTCCGTGGCATCGGCATTTTCAAGCCCTTCGGACTTAAATTCCTTGATTTCGCCCGCGCCCAGGACTTCCACGGCCACGCCGCCTGTATCGCGTTCCGTGTTCAAGAGACGCAGCAGGGGAATATCGATCTGGCCGTCGCGCGGACTCCGCGTTTCTCCGCTGACGATAAATTTGGCGGTTTGTTCGATGGGCTCGAGGAACGTTACGGCGAGCTGTCCGTCTTTCATTTCCCAATCCGCGACCATGGCGCCCGCAACCTGATTTACCGTCACTTTGTCCGGCAGCGAAATGCGAACTTCTCGCGCTGCGCCTTGGGTCACTTCGACGTTGACTTCGGCCATGACGGTCGTCGTGTCTTCGCCCAGTCCCGCCAACTCCCTCAGCGAACCGCGCAAACGCAAAGCCTGGGTGCTGCGGTGATCCTCGGCTTTTCTTTTCCAGGTGAAAGTGAGCGGCTCATTGCCCCGTCCGTAGGCAAGCCACTTGGTTTCTGTGCCGGACTCGGATTGCTCCGCCAGGAGGCCGCCGCTCAGACTGATGTCCACTCCCTGTCGCGCGAGGCGAACCGATGCGCGAGTGACACCGGAAACGGTGGAAGGCAGAGAGATGCTTTCTTGCCCGGCCGTGGAGACGACGGGCAAAGCAATATCCAGATGCAACACTGCTCGTCCTGGCTTGGAGAGCAACGCGGCCAGATGGTTGCTGCCGTTGCCGGCCGCGGCGGGTACGAGCGAGACGAGCCTGCCGTCGAGTTTTGCTTCGCGCACCAACAGTCCAGCAGGAATCGGCACGCGGACCCAGCCATCTTTTAGTATGTCTACCGTAAGGCTTGCGCGGCCGGTGGCGAGGTCGCCGTCGATATGCAGGTCGTAATCGACACGCGTCAAAGTGGCATCGACTGGCGGAGGTTCCGGCTCGCGTTCAGGCGGATAAGCCCTCGCGTGCAGAGCTCGATAATCAAAGAGGGAGATCACCACCCATCCGGGCGCATGAGAGGTGTTCTGCGCGACAGACGGAGAGACGCAAAAAAACAGCCCGGCCACTACGCACGCTAAGAGACGGGAGGAGATGCGGTTTTCACAGAAGAAAGAAACAAACACAAGTGAGCTGGTCATTTTCGACACCTCAAGCTTCCAGAAATTGCCTCGGCCGATTTTCTGCTCAACCCGGGGAATGGAGGATCGTCTAAGAGTAATAGCCGCTGTTCTCGACGAACAGGGTAGTTACTCTGGTCTGTTACCTCGTTAGAGTTAGCATTCTGGACACCGGGTTGCTCGCTGCGACTCTGTTAGAACGAATTCCTGCCCGCAGCTTGCACGCCTTGGTTCATTCCTCACGTTGCGTTCCGGCGATTCGCGGGGCCCATCGATTCCTGCTTCCACTTCGGATTTCACGCGCTATAATTCCGTCCGTCCGGCCATGGCGCACCGCCGCTAGGAGTTGAAATCTACATTGACAAGCGGCGCGTCACACTTTGTCGAGGAGGCCCCCATGAACAGTTTGGAAGCCGTTGAGCGCAAGGAAACCAGGACCATCGGGACGATTGGGAGGCGGTCGTTTCTACGCGTGACGGCTATTGCGGGCGCGGGAATGCTTCTGGCTGCCTATATCGACCCGATTGAAAGCGCTCTCGCTAAAGTGCCGCAAGGGCCGCCAGCGCCCAATCTCAATCCGAATGCGTTCATCACTATTTCGAGGGAGGGCATCGCGACAATCATCGCCAAGAACCCCGAAGTCGGTCAGGGCGTCAAGGTTATGCTCCCGATGCTCATTGCGGAGGAGCTCGACGTGGATTGGAAGGACGTACGCATCGAGCAGGGTGATGTAGATTTTGCGAAATACGGATTGCAGGTGGCCGGCGGGAGCACGGCAACGCCGAACAATTGGATCCCGATGCGACAGGTTGGCGCGGCGGGCCGCCAGTTGTTTGTGACGGCGGCGGCGCAAACCTGGTCCGTGCCGGAAGCGGAATGTTCTAGTGCGTCGGGCCGGGTGCACCATGCAGGGACAAAACGCAGTCTGGGTTACGGTGAGCTGGCCGCCAAAGCTGCGCAGCTAACTCCGCCCGAGCTCAGCTCTGTAAAATTAAAGGATTCCAAAGATTTTAAGATTATCGGCAAATCGATCCCCGGGGTGGACACGCCCTCGATCGTTCGCGGCAAACATCTTTATGGCATCGATTTCAGACTGCCGGGGATGCTCTGGGCTACCTTCGCGAAGTGTCCCGTATTTGCAGGCAAAGTGGTCAGCGCAAATCTAGATGCGATCAAGGCGATTCCCGGTGTGCGGCATGCGTTCGTCGTGGAAGGCGGCACGGAATTGACGGGGCTGCTCCCTGGAGTCGCCATCGTCGCCGATAGCTGGTGGATCGCGCATACCGCGCGGCAAAAACTGGAAGTGAAGTGGGACGAAGGGGCGACCGCCCAGCAAAGCAGTGAAGGCTTTGCGCGCACCGCCGACGAGCTATCAAAGCAGAAACCGGGATTCTCCTTGCGCACCGACGGCGACCCGGAGACGGCTCTGGAATCCGGCTCGAAGGTAGCTGAGGGGGCATATTTTTACCCATTTCTCTCGCATGCGCCGCTTGAGCCGCAAAACTGCACGGCACTTTTCAAAGATGGCAAACTTGAATTGTGGGTGCCGAGCCAGACGCCGCAGCGCGGCTTGCCGCAGACCGCCAAGACATTGGGCATCGCGGAAAGCGACATCACGATTCACTTGCCGCGGATGGGTGGAGGATTCGGGCGACGTCTGACGAACGACTACATGATTGAGGGCGCGTGGATCGCCAAAGTTCTGGACGGAACGCCGGTGAAGCTGCTCTGGTCGCGCGAAGACGACATGCACCATGACTTCTATCGTCCGGCGGGTTTTCATTTTCTGAAAGGCGGCGTCGATGCTTCCGGCAAACTCGTGGCATGGCGCAATCACTTTGTAAGTTTCGGCGAAGGCGAACGCTTCGTTTCCGCCGCGGGAATTTCTCCGGACGAATTTCCTGCCCGCTTTATCTCGAACTTTGCCACCGACGTTTCGCTGATTCCGATGGGTATCCCGACAGGCGCGATGCGCGCTCCGGGCAGCAACGGCATTGCATTTGTGATGCAATCATTTATCGATGAGCTGGCACACGCAGCGGGAAAAGATCCCGTGGAGTTTCGGCTGGCACTGCTCGGCAATCCGCCGCTCGAACTTACCAAGCGCGCCGGAACCCCCCCGACACCCCCATGGTTCGTGTTTAACGCGGAGCGCATGCGCGGCGTCCTCGAGCTTGTGGCGGAAAAATCCAACTGGGGCAAGCGCAAACTTCCCAAGGACACGGGCATGGGCGTCGCTTTTCACTTCAGCCATCGCGGTTACTTCGCCGAAGTCGCTGAAGTTCGCGTCTCTGCTGAAAAGCGTCTCAAGGTCAACAAAGTCTGGGTTGCCGGCGACATTGGGAGCCAAATCATCAATCCCATTGCCGCGCTGAACGAAGCACAAGGAGCCGTGATCGAAGGCCTCAGCCATCTTATGAATTGGGAAATCACGATCGAGGGCGGCCACGCGGTGCAGAGCAACTTCAATGCCTATCAGCCGATGCGCATGAACCAAGTCCCGCCGGAAATCGAAGTGCATTTCCTGACGACCGACAATCCGCCGACAGGACTCGGCGAGCCCGCGCTTCCGCCGATATTGCCGGCGGTCTGCAACGCCATTTTTAGCGTCACAGGCTCGCGCATCCGCTCGCTGCCGCTCGCAAAACACGGCTACAAGTGGGGCTAAACGTCTCAGGAGGGTGAGGAAATCGAGGCGTCAGGCATTGTGCTGCAACTTCGCTACGAGGTTATGCACGCTCCGCGCTAGCTCCGCCACTTCGCCTCGGCCTTGAATTTCAAGTTCAATTGCGCCATGCCCTTGCGCGGCGTGATCTACGGCCTCGCGTAAGCTCACGAGCGGTTTGACGACTTGCCGCGGCAGGATAAAGCTTACCCACACGCTGAAGATCAGCGCCAGCGCGGACACGATGCTGAGCGCCCACTCCGCATGCCACATCAGCCTTCGAGCCTGCTTGTGATCGCTTTGTACTCGCGTCCAATTTTCCGTCTCCAGTTGGGCCAACAATCCCAGCACTTCCTGGCTGGAACTCTGCAAATCCGCCGTGACTTGCGCCAAGGCAGGATTGCCTTGCTGAACCGTCTCCGTGATCTGCGCATCGAAGGACCCGACGCGAGTACGTAGTTCATCGATCAGCTGCGCGCGCCTCTTTAGCCTTGCCCCCTTAAGCAAATCGTCCAGGTCCTTTTCGTAAGCCAGAACCACGGTTCGAATGCGGTCCGCATCTGCTTGCCCCGGCTGGGACATTGCGGAAACCGCCGTCGCGAATCTTTGTTCATATATATCGAGCGCCCCAAGGGCCTTGACGGTCGCTTGCGAATCTTGCGGCTCCAGATCCTGAATCTGGCTCACAATCTGCTTGGTTTGGTTCAGTGACTCGCGGTTGGCCGCGAGATAGCTCTGATCATGCAATAGCAGGTAATTTCTTTCCGCGCGGCGGGCTTCCAGCATTTCAATCGACGCGCGTTGCGCCAGCGTCGCGGCCGGGGCGTCCACATTCACGATACGGTCCACGATCCAGCCCATTTCGAAGAGGTAGTACACCGCCAGGAGAATCACCGGCACCAGAATCACACGCGCGATGGTCAAACTGTACGCCACTCGCTTCCGCAGCGAGTTTCCCGGTGCAAGGATCTTGAACGTTCTCCGGATTCCAAGTCTCATAAGCCGGCTCCCGCCATAGAGGCTGCCCTCTGGCGGCCCGATTGTATGCCAGCAACCCCGCATTGCGCGCCCTTTTTGAGCGTCCCGGCAACTCCCGGCTACCCCCTCCCAAGTCGACGGAATAAGCCTGTTGCCTTCGCCGATTTTTCTCGATTCTGTTAGGCTGTGTCGAGCAAGGATCGCGCGAGACAGGAGAAATAACGTGACCGTGGTAGCCGGAGTCGATCTTGGGGGAACTGCCGTCAATTACACCTTGGTGGACGGCCAAGAGAGGTTTCTGATCGAGGGCCTGTGCGAGCATCCGTCGCGCGCGAAAGAGGGGCCAGCGATTTGTCTCCAACAGATAGCGGATGGACTGAAGCTTGCATGCGAGAGAGAGGGCGTCCAACTCGCGGACGTGGTGGCTGTCGGCCTGGATACTCCTGGTCCGGCAAGCGCGGCGGGCCAGTTCAGCGCACGCGGGTCCACGAATTTTGTTCATGCGCAGTGGGCGGGATTCGATATTCGTGAAGGCCTGGCGCACAAGTTGGGCATCCCTGTTTCCTATTTGAATGATGCGAATGCGGCGGCACTTTGGGGGCACTATGCGATCTTCGGCGCGAACAGCAAAGAGACTTCGATCTCGATCATCATCGGAACGGGCAACGGCGGCGGCATCATTCTCGATGGCAACGTCGTAAAGGGCAAAAATGGTTTTGGCGGAGAACTGGGCCACGTGCTGCTTCCCTATCAAAGTATCGCCGGTACCGGCGGCATCAATCCGTTATGCAATTGCGGACGCACGGGGGATCTCGAGTCCCTCTGTTCGCTGACGGCGATCGAAAGAAATCTGCTGCCCTATTTCTTGCCGCGATACCCCGGCCACGAACTGGCAAAACTGGCTCCGCATCAGGCGGCAAAACTCGTGCGCGGCCTCGCGGATAAAGGTGATGCGCTCTGCAAAGATATTTTCCGAGTCCAAGCACATGCCTTGGGACTCTTCTTCGACGAAATGGTGAATACGTTCGACCCGGATGCGTTCATCGTGGGCGGCGGGGCGCTGGAAGCGAGCAAAGAGTTTCAGCAATGGTTCCTTGACGAAATTCGCGTGGGAATGCCGAACCAGCGAGAGGAGCAAGCGAGTATTCCCATCTACGTTATGCCGAACGGCGATACCGCAGGCGCGCGAGGAGCGGCGATTGAAGCGTTGAAATTGGCCAGGCAGAGCGGACTCATGTAAGGAATGCGTTGGAGTCCATGAATTGCCGGGTGAGCGGATCGGTGAGATCCAGTTCTCCGATTACCCAGCCTCGGGACTTTTTGGCTGCGGGAAACACGGCTGGCACGGGCTACGTTTGCGAGAGCCGAAGCAGGCACATGGCGCCCCCGGCTGAAACACTTTCCCGCGTAATTCGTAGGACACTCCGGCCATGCGGCGATTGAAATGCGGTAATTCTGGCAGAGCGCTTTGTGCCTTTCTGAGTCAATCGATGCCCTTGCAAAAGGCGCAGTCGCGCTGAACGGTCTCGAGGCCAAGCAGCTCGATTCCCGGGGCAACATAGTTCTCCTTGCAAGGTTCCTCCCTGAGGAGGTCCGTACTCAAATACTTCTTGTTGTCGTCGGGGAAAACGGTGACTACCACCGTGTCAGGTCCAAGCTGTTCCTGCACAACCACAGCGGCTAAAAAGTTGCATCCCGACGAGACGCCCACGGCAAGGCCTGCTTTTGCAGCCAACTTCTGAGCCATCAAAATCGAGTCGCCATCCGAAACGGCGATGACTTCATCCAACACCGAGAGATCCACGATTGCCGGTATGAATTCGTCCGAGATGCCCTGAATGCGGTGCTTGCCGACTTTGTGGCCCTTCGAAAGCGTCGGGGATTCGGCCGGCTCGACGGGATGAATCCTGATGCTTGGGTTTTTTCTGCGAAGAAATCGCCCAACGCCCATCACAGTTCCGCCGGTGCCAACTCCAGCCACGAATGCATCTGGCTGAAGTCCCACACTTTCCAATTGCCCGCTAATCTCGGGGCCAGTTGCTGTCTGGTGCGCTTCAACGTTGGCATCGTTCGAAAATTGGCGCGGGAGGAAAACGTTAGGATGACTCGCGGCAAATTCCTCCGCCATGCGGATGCTGCCAAGAAATCCGCCCTGTTCCTTGCTAACGGAAATAATGTCGGCGCCGTAACTTCGAATCAGGTCCCTGCGTTCATGGCTCATCCAATCAGGCATGAAGATTGATACCGGATGCCCCAGCGCCGAGCCGATGGCCGCAAAAGATATCCCCGTGTTGCCGCTCGTGGCTTCCGCGATGATATCGCCAGGACGGATTTTCCCCTCGTCGTACGCCTTCCTCAATATGTGCAGGGCCATTCGATCTTTGATGCTCCCCGTCATGTTCAATTGTTCGGACTTGGCGTAGACCGAGCGCGTCGTTTCGCGGTAGCGAAAGTGGATGCGCAGCATAGGAGTGTTGCCCGTTAGCCGTCGCAACGCCCGGAACTTTCCTGCCAGGTAGTCAGGTGTATAAGTTTTCTGCATTCGATTGTCCGGACGCCGAGTCCGCTTGATCGTCACGTAACGTCTCCGCGGAGTCCGGCAAATTCTCATATGGATTATAGGCCCGGCCGGTCCTGGAACCTATCCACTGCAATTAGCGCGCGAAGCCTGGCTTGCTTTAACCTCGCGGCGGAAGAATGAGACATTTCTTGCGCAAGTGAAGGCAATCAACGCGACTCTCCTCAAGGCTGGCACTTCACGATGGCGTGGCCACATATACCGGGTAGGCTGGGGACCACTGACACGAGAGGATATGCGAACGCAGCGAAGTGGAAGTAATGAGCGGCGGAGCGATTCCGGAACGCTCGGCCTCTTGGGCCACAGCAAGAGCGATTTCCACGGCGAGATTGCGAATGTCTGTCAACGGGGGAAGAAGCGGCGCGGCTGGGTCTGCGAGGGCGGGAGAATGTTCGGCGAGAGTGCGAGCGGCGGCGATCAGCATCGCATCGGTGATTCGCTGCGCGCCGACAGTTCCCGACGGGGGACGCAAGGCGACGACCGCAAGCCCGATGGCCGGAAAAATGTAGACGTTATTGCACTGAGAAACCGGAATGCTCCGGCCTCCAAAATGGACGGGTGGAAAAGGCGAGCCGGTGGCGATGAGTGCGCGGCCGCCGGTCCAGCGATATAAATCCGCGGGATGGGCTTCAGAACGGTCCGTGGGATTCGAGAGCGGAAAAATGATGGGGCGGTCGACTTTGGCGGCCATTTCGCGAACGATAGGTTCCGTGAACGCCGAACCGATGGTGGAGAGCCCGATGAGGATGGTCGCTCGAACGTTGTGGATGACATCGGCGAGGCCGAGGTTGGCATCGTTGGCGCGCGGCCAGGCGGAGACGCGGCCGAGTGGCTGCGCGTAGACGCGTTGCTCTGGGGTCAGGTCCGTGCGGCCGGAATGCAGCAATCCATCGCGATCCACCATCCAAAACCGATTGCGGGCTTCTTCTTCCGAGAGCCCTTCTGCGACGAGCGCGGCACGGAGGTAGTCAGCGACTCCCGTGCTTGCGGAACCGGCGCCGAGAAAAACGATCTGCTGCTCGCGGAATGGCGAGCCGGCCACGCGAACGGCGGCGAGAGCCGCGCCGAGCGCGACAGCGGCGGTGCCCTGAATGTCGTCGTTGAAGGTAAGCATTTGATCGCGGTAGCGATTGAGAATGGGACGCGCGTGGACGCCGGAAAAGTCTTCCCATTGGAGGAGTGTTGCGGGAAGAACTTCTCTGACCGCGGCAACAAAGGCGTCGATGAAGCTGTAGTAATCGGGGCCGGTGATGCGCGCGTGGCGCCAGCCGAGATATTCCGGGTCGCGCAGGCGTTCCTCGTTGTTCGTGCCGACGTCCAGAACGATGGGGAGAGTTCGCCCGGGATGAATTCCGCCGATGAGGCTGTAGAGAGAAAGCTTGCCGATGGGAATGCCGAGGCCGCCGACGCCTTGGTCACCGATGCCGAGCACGCGCTCGCCGTCCGTAACAACAATCACATCAACTTCTGGATTCGGGTGGTTGCGCAGCAGCGCGGGAATGGAATGGCGAAGCGGATAAGAAATGAAAAGTCCGCGGGGGCGGCGGTAAATGTGGCTGAATTCCTGGCAGCCAAGCGCGACGACGGGAGTGTAGACGATGGGCAGCATCTCCTCAATATGGTCGAGGAGCAAGCGGTAGAAGAGCACTTCATTAGTGTCTTGAAGCTGGCGGAGATAGATGTGGCGCTCAAGGTCGTTGGGCTTGAGAGAAAAGGCCTGATAGGCGCGGACGCCCTGATCGTCGAGCGATTCGACGACAGGAGGAAGCAGGCCGTGCAGTCCGAAAATCGCGCGCTCGTCCTCCGTAAAGGCGGTGCCTTTGTTGAGAGGAGGATTGTTCAGCAAGTCCATGCCGCGGAGGCGGACGGTACGAGTGGTTTTTTGCTGGGCGGTGTCGTCCGGAGGCATTCCGGCGAAATTGTATCATTCAGCTGCCGCGTTGCCATGCAAGGCTGCGAGCATTGAGTTGCCGCTTTCGGGAAGATTTTCCACGCAGCGCGTTGTCGAGAGAACACTTTCCCGGCAGCTACTGCGTTAGCGAGTTCTGCTACCGTCGCCAATGCCTAAGACTGAGTGCTCATATCGGTCGTTTTTATTGCAGCGGCTTCTGCGGCGATTGCAACTCTTCGGCGCGCGCGACGAGTTTTTTGAGTTTGCCTTCGATCGAGGCATCGCCGATATGCTCGTCCTGGAGAACGCCGTCGGCGTCGATGGTGAAGGTGTTAGGAATGGCTTTCACGCCAAAAAGATTGGAGACGGGCCCGGTAAAGCCGCCATCGCGGTAGTGGAGCCAGGTCATTTCATTTTTTGCGATGTAATCCTTCCACTTTTGCTCGTCGCTATCGAGGCTGACGCTGAGCACCACCAAGGGCTGGCCTTGGAACTTTTTAGCGATTTCCCGCATGTGCGGCATAGCCTCGCGGCAAGGCTGGCACCAGGTTGCCCAAAAGTCGATCAGCACGACTTTTCCCGTGAGATCGTCCAGTGAGAGGTGTTGCCCATCGAGGGTCGTGACGGCAAACGCGGGGGCCATCCTGGCGCGTGCCAGTTCCGGCTCGCTGATATAACGCAGAGCACGTTGCCGTTGCGGATCGCCGGCGGGTTTCATCTTCACATACCTTTCGAACTGCGCCTTGGCGGCATCGTCCTGTTTCAAGTGCGCGAGCACCTTTCCATCAGCCATCACTGCCTCGGGGAAGTTCGCAGCGGCAGCCAGAGCCTTCGTGAACTCGTCATGCGCATGAGCAAAATATTCGTCTTTATGTTTGTCCAACCCTTCGCTGAACAGCACTACACCGAACTCGAAATGCGCGAGCGCCAGGTTCCGGTTTCCCTGTGCTTCCCCCAGCATCTCTTCGGCTGCGATCTGGGCGGTCTTCCAATCGCGCAGTTCGAGCCCGTAGGTGATCATTTTCCGTTGGCAAGCTATGCAGTGACCTTCGTCTTGTTTGTCGGCTTTCTTGAAGCCGTCGAGGGCAAAATCAAGCATGCGTTTGTGAACGTCCTCGAGAGCTTTCTTGTAAGTCTTCTGTGCCTTTTCGCTGGTGGGACCTTCGGATTTGTCCTGGGCCAGCAAGGGTGTGTAGAAGAGGGAGAGTACCAATACGATGCGCAAAGAAAGCACGGCAACCTCCTGCTAACGACTGACAGTTTCGAGAGGCTATCACGACTTTGAGTCGTTCGGCGAGGGCAAGGATGAAATGGAATAATGCGGTGCTCATGACGTATCCTTATAATATGTGACCTGTGACGTCAAAGACGGACCATGAGATTTCGGGGCTCCGAGGTGTCCGGTCATGGGACAAAGATTCCCATATCCGGCCAAAGCGACGAGATTCCGCTATGGGCGAGGCTCCGTAAACCATTGACAAATTAGGAGTTTGGGCGAATTCTCTTGGCAAGAGAGTTGCGCCTATTAAGGGTTATAACAACTATGGACATCCAAAGACCATCGAACGCAAGAGCCAAAAAAATACGCCGAATTGCCTACGGGACGATAGCCGTAGTTCTACTTGGAGGGGTGACGTACGCGCTGTCAAAGCTGAAGCCCGCGGCACCGACTGTAGATAAGGGAACGGTTTGGGCCGAAACCGTAAAGCGCGGCGACATGCTTCGCGAAATGCGCGGGCTGGGAACTCTCGTTCCCGAAGACATTCGGTGGATAGCGGCGCAAACGGATGCGCGGGTGGACCGCTGGGTATTGCGTCCGGGGGCGATCGTCAAGCCCGATTCGATCATCATGGAGCTTAGCGACCCCACACTGTCGCAAACAACGCTCGACGCGGAACTTCAGCTCAGAGGCGCGGAAGCAGATTTGGCGAACCTTCGGGTGCAGGTGGACAGCGACTTGATGAATCAAAAAGCCGCCGAAGCGTCGGTGAGAAGCGACTATGAACAGGCTAAGATCCAGCACGACAACGACGAAAAACTGGTCAAGCTGGGTCTCACGTCGCAGCTCATTGAGAATCTTTCACGGGTGAAGGAACAGCAGCTGGCGATTCGGGCTCAGCTCGAGGGCGACAAGACCAGGATTGCCGCTGATTCCGGTAAGGCGCGAATCGCCGCGCAACAGGCAAAAGTTGACGAGACGCGAGCGCTCTACCAATTGAAAAAAAGCCAACTGGAGGCCCTGCATGTTCGCGCAGGCATCAATGGCGTATTGCAACTTGTCCCTGTGGAGGAAGGCCAGCACGTGACGCCGGGGACGAACCTGGCGCGTGTGGCGGATCCCAAGAAACTCAAAGCAGAAATCAAGATTGCCGAGACGCAAGCGAAGGACGTGGCGCTCGGACAAAAGGCTTCCATCGACACGCGGAACGGAATTGTGGGCGGGCATGTTTCGCGGATCGATCCTTCGGTGGTGAATGGCACGGTGACGGTGGACGTATCGATCGACGAGCCGCTGCCGCCGGGCGCCCGGCCGGATTTGAGCGTCGACGGGACGATTACCATCGAGAATTTAAGGAATGTGCTGTACGTGGGCAGACCGGTGCACGGCCAGTCCGACAGCACGATTGGCCTCTTCAAACTCGTAGACGACGGCTCCGAAGCAGTGCGGGTAAATGTGAAACTGGGGCGAAGTTCCGTCAATACCGTCGAAATCCTGGATGGGTTGAAAGTGGGCGACCAGGTGATTTTGTCCGACATGTCGGCCTGGGATGCCTTCGACCGCGTGCGGTTAAAGTAGCGGAGAGCAAGCGCCGGGCGGCGCCCTGCAACCGAGTTCGAGATTTAGCTTCTTTCATTCCGTAGATGCAAGTTGTGCGTTTCTTCCGGGGGCCCAGTGCAGACTCTCTGGCAAGACATTCGCTACGGGTTGCGAATGCTCGGGAAGAATCCGGGCTTCACGGCCGTCGCCGTTGCCACGCTGGCCCTCGGCATCGGCGCAAATACCGCGATATTCAGTTTAGTGAACGCGGTCATGCTGCAGTCCATTCCTGTTCGAAATCCTCAACAATTAGTCGTATTGCGGTGGTCCGCGCGCTCGCATCCCCAAAACGCGGGATCCAGCAGCTTCGGGGATTGCCAGTGGACGAAATGGACGGACAAGGTTTCCGGCAGTTGCTCGTTTTCGTATCCGATGTTTAAGGAGCTTCGCGAGCACGCCAGGGTTTTCTCGGGGGTGGCGGCGTTCGCCGGCCCGGCGCAACTCGACTTAAGCGGGAACGGAGCCGCCAGCATCGCCCGCGGAGAAGTAGTCTCAGGAGACTATTTCCAAACGTTGGGGGTGATGCCCGCGGCAGGACGCGTGCTCCAGCCCTCCGATGAGAAACCTGGCGCGGAAGCCGTCGCAGTCCTGAGTTATGCGTACTGGCAGGGAGCCTTTGGAGGCTCGCAAGGCGCTATCGGAAAATCCATAAAGCTTAACGGCGTTCCCTTCACCATCGTCGGTGTTGCCGACCCTCGCTTCACGAGGCTTACGCCCGGGCACTCGCAGGACATGTGGTTGCCGCTTTCGCAAATCGTACCGCTTCGGCTTCAGTGGGGCGGCGGTCCTGAGAAGGAAAGAACTTGGTGGCTCACAATAGTAGGCCGGCTGAAGCCAGGGGTCGCGGCAGGACAAGCCGAATCCGACGTGAGTTTGCTTTTCCGCAACGAAGTGATCCAGGAAAAACAACTGAAGGCGGAAGATAATCCGCAAGTTGTCTTAACGGCTGCCCAAAAGGGGCTCAGCGGAATTCGTGGTCAGCTCGAGCAGCCGCTCTATGTGCTGATGACCGCCGTCGGAATTCTTCTTCTCATCGCGTGTGCGAATGTGGCGGGACTGATGTTGTCGCGCGCGGCGGCGCGGCAAAAAGAAATTGCCGTGCGGTTGGCTCTGGGAGCAGGCCGCGGCCGCGTCATCCGGCAACTCTTGACCGAAAGTGTCCTGCTTTCCTTCGCCGGAGCGGGACTCGGCGTGCTGCTGGCTTACTGGGGAGCGCATGCCCTCGCAGTATTTGCCTCAGCCAATCGATATTCGAATTTTCATCTCAACGCCGACCCCGACGGACGAGTCCTGGCGTTCACGGTTGGCGTCGCGGTTCTCACGGGAATTCTCTTTGGGCTCGCGCCCGCATTTCGAGGAACGGATTTTAAGATCGCGCCCATTCTCAAAGAAAATGCCGGAAGCATGTCCGGAGCAAGCATCGGATCAAGGCGCTGGTTTGGGCTTGGGAGCGGGCTGGTGGTCGCGCAAGTAGCGCTCTCCATGATCGTGCTCGCGGGAGCTGGACTCATTGTTCGTTCTCTATCGAACCTCAAAGCGATTGATCCCGGGTTTGACACCCACAACGTGCTCCAGTTCGGCGTCAATCCAACTCTCACCGGCTACTACCGAAGCGATCAAGTCGAGCCTCTCTATCGCGAGCTGCAAAGCAGGCTGAGCGGACTGCCAGGCGTCACATCCGTATCGTATTCGTCCGATACCTTGCTCGACGGCGGTTTATGGACTGAGGATGTCAAGGTAGAGAGTCGAGCGGACAAATCCACGGTCGAGACGCAAATGCTGGCCGTGGGACCGGAGTTTTTCTCGACCATGAAAATCCCGGTAATGACCGGACGAACGCTCACTCGCCAAGATGCGGAGTCGAAGCTGGCCGTCGCCGTCGTGAACCGGGCATTCGTTAAATCCTTCCTGGGAAATCGCGGCGCACTCGGATTGCATTTTGGCGGCACGGACCCCGGCAATCCGCAGTACGAAATTGTTGGAGTTGTAGGGGACACGAAATACGCCGGATTGCGTGACGAGATTGCGCCTACTGCCTACGTTCCCTTGAAAGACGGCGATGCGCACTTCGCCTTGAGGACGGCGCTCAATCCCGAAGCCCTGGTCCCCGGTGTCCGCAAAGTCGTGAGTGACCTGGACAACAACTTGCCGCTGTTCGATGTGCGAACTCAGACGGAACGAATCGAGCGATTGCTTTTCAACGAGCGGCTGCTGGCCCGCCTCGCAAGCCTCTTTGGATTGCTGGCCCTGATTCTCGCCTGCCTCGGTCTCTACGGGCTCCTGGCCTATGAAGTGGCCAGGCGAACGCGCGAGATCGGCATCCGCGCGGCTCTTGGTGCTCAGAACCGCGATGTGCTGCGGCTTGTAGGCAACCAAGGACTCGTTCTGATTGCGCTCGGATTTGTTTTGGGAGTTGTCGCTGCTGCGGCGGTGACGAATTCCTTGAAAAGTTTTCTCTATGGTGTGCAACCGGCGGACCCGGCTACATTTCTCGCCGTGGGCGCATTGCTTCTCCTTGTCGGGCTTGCCGCGTGTTACATCCCTGCGCGGCGGGCGACGCGAGTCGATCCGATGGTGGCCTTGCGCTATGAGTAGGAGGAGCTGATGCAAATCCTATGGCAAGACATACGGTACGGATTGCGGATGCTGGCGAAGATACCGGGATTTACTGCGGTGGTGGTGCTAACGCTGGCGCTGGGGATCGGTGCGAACACCGCGATCTTCAGTGTGGTGAGCGCGGTGCTCCTTCAGCCGCTTCCCTTTTCTCAGCCGGACCGGCTTGTATCCCTCCAGCGCATCGACTTGCGCACTGGCGAGCACGTCCGGTCGCAGAGTTATCCAGACTTCGCGGATCTGCGCGCCCAATGCAAGTCGCTCGAAGCCGCGGCGGCTTATGACGAGGGCTCCGCCACGATGACGGGCATGGGGGAACCCGTTCATTTGAGGACGGGAATTTTTTCGGCCGACATGTTCAATGTGCTGCGCGTTCCGCCGATACTTGGCCGTGAGTTCACGGCGGAGGAAGACAAACCCGGTACGCATGTCGCTATGTTGAGCTACCGCTTATGGAAGACGCGCTTCGGCGGCGATCCCAAAGTGATGGACAAAAAGATCGTGCTGGACGGCACACCGTACACGGTCGCAGGTGTCATGCCAGCGGAATTTCAATTTCCCCTGGATGCGCAGCCAATGGATCTCTGGACCACGATTGCCGTCGAGGGCGCCGAGAGCCAGGCGGAACGCGGTTCTCATTTCCTCGGAGTCATTGGAAGGCTCAGAAACGGGGCAACGCTCGCGGCTGCAAACGCGGAAACGGCAGAGATCAGCTCTCGCCTCGGAAAGCAGTATCAGGACACGAATATCCATTGGCGCATGGCTTTTCAGCCTGAAATGCAAGAACTGGTAGGAGACGTGCGCCCAGCACTGCTCATGGTCCTGGGCGCAGTCGGATTTTTGTTGCTCATCGCCTGCGCCAACGCCGCGAACCTCTTGCTCGCCCGCGCAGCGGGACGGCAGCGCGAGATGGCCATTCGCTCTTCGCTCGGCGCGGGGAAAAGCCGAATTCTCGGCCAGCTGTTGACCGAAAGCCTGCTGCTTTCTCTGGCGGGCGGAGCGCTGGGTCTTCTTCTGGCTGTTTGGGGAACGGCGGCTCTCGCGAATCTTCCGTCGCTCGGGATTCCCAGGCTGGCCTCTGCAGGCGTGGACGCTCGTGCGCTTGCGTTCACGCTGGTCGTGTCGCTCCTCACGGGGATTTTGTTCGGTCTCGCGCCGGCGCTCCATGCTTCCCGCTTCAACTTGTTTCGCTCTCTAAAAGAAGGGGGCCGCACGGCTACTGACGGAATGGGCCGCTCGCGGCTGCGCGCCCTGCTGGTGATTTCGCAAGTGACGCTCGCCGTGGTGCTCCTGATTGGCGCAAGCCTGCTGATCGAGAGCATGTTTCATTTGTTGCATGAATCACCTGGCTTCGATCCGCAAGGAGTAATGGCATTTAATCTCGACTTGCCGGACTCGCGCTATGGCAAACCCGAGCAGTCGGCGAATTTTTTCCGTGACTTGCTTGCGCGGATCCGCACGGTACCGGGCGTAAAAGACGCCAGCGGCGTACTTCCCCTGCCTCTTTCCGGCGATGCGATGCGGACCTCTTTTGAAATTGAAGGAAAGCCGATGGCGAAGAGCGACTTGCCGAGCACGCACATCCGCGCCGTGGGACTGGATTATTTTCAGACCATGCGGATACCGCTGCTGGCGGGGCGCGAATTCGACGCCCACGACGACCGGCATGCCCCTCGCGTCATCATCATTAATCAGACGCTGGCGCGCAGATTCTTTCCGGATGGGAGTGCCATCGGCAAGCACATCAAGCCTGGGATGTCATCTGGCAAATCCGACTCCATGTGCGAAATCATCGGAGTCGTGGGCGATGTGAAGCACAGAAAATTGTGGCTGCCAGATGACCCTGAGTCGTATCTCCCGTACGACCAGAATCCCATCGGAGGCATGGACATCGTGGTGAGGTCCGCAGCCGATCCGATGACGCTTTTGCCTGCCATGCGGACCCAAGTGCAGGCTCTGGATCCCGATCTTCCCATTTATAAAGCGCAACGCATGGAAGATTACCTCGCGGCGTCAGTTGCACAGCGGCGGTTTACCAGCTTGCTTTGCTCAATTTTTGCCGGCGCGGGACTGTTATTGGCGATAGTCGGCCTGTTCGGCGTGATGTCCTACAGCGTCGCGCAGCGCACGCATGAGATCGGCGTGCGGGTGGCGGTCGGAGCGGAAAAGACGGATATATTGCGAATGTTCCTGAGAGAAGCAATGGGCATAACAGCCGCAGGAATCGGCATAGGTTTGTTGGGCGCTTTCGGACTATCCAGCATACTCAAGAGCCAGCTCTTTGGCGTGAGCGCAACCGACCCGCTCACTTTTCTCGGAGTAGTGACCGCGCTCGTGGTTGTGGCGATGCTGGCTTGCTCCATCCCGGCGCGCAGAGCGACACGCGTGGATCCCATGGTGGCGCTGAGGTACGAGTAGAATTTGGCATTGCGCGAGAAGGAGCGGGCAAATAATTGGTCAGCGAGCAGAATTGGGGAACCATCAGACCATTGGTTGCGTATTCCCTGATACGAGCCCGTAGGAGGGTGGGCCTGATGGCGATCTTATGTCTGCCCTTGATTGGTGACCTGGTACCAGACGTGTGCGGCGGTGTTACGTCAAATACGTGGAGCTTCGCAGGTTGGTATTCCCTGGTGTCGAGCATTGCCAAGGCTCGCATGCGGCTTGCGAGTTGGGAAAGCACCCTTTTGTTGGGCTGGACGGAAGCAGGTACTGGTACCCTGCCCAAGCTCTCTCTTCCGCGTTGGAAACGAAGAGGGTTGCTGAACGTCTGACCGTTGTAAAGGGGCTTCCTTTGAGCCAAGACGTGGTATGAGGAAAGCGTAATGCAGAACCTGTGGAACGACCTACGGTTCGGATTGCGGATGCTGGCGAAGAGCCCCGGCTTTACGGCGATTGCCGTGATTACACTGGCTCTGGGAATCGGCGCGAATACCGCGATATTCTCCCTGCTGAACCAGGTTTTGATGCGCCAGCTGCCAGTGAAGAATCCGGACGAATTGGTGATTCTGCGGGCGCCGGGACCGGTCACGGGCCATGTTTCGAGCGACGGTGATGATGCGGAGTCTTTCTCCTACCCGATGTACAAGGGGCTGCGCGACAGCAATTCGATTTTTTCGGGCATATTCAGTGTGTACGGGTTTCCAGCCAGCGTAGCGCGCCACGGGGAAACGGACCGCGCTTCGGGCGAGCTGGTTACGGGGAATTACTTCGAGGTGCTGGGAGTGCAGCCCGCGGTCGGGCGCGTATTCAGTCCAGACGATGACCGCGTGCCCGGCGCACGACCCGTCGTCGTGCTGAGTCATTCGTACTGGGAGCGACGCTTCGGAAGCGACCCCAGCGTGCTGAACAAGGTTCTGCTGATCAATAACGTAGAGATGACTGTCGTGGGAGTCGCGCAGGCGGGATTCTTCGGGGTGCAGGTCGGCAAGACCCCGGACATCTTCGTGCCGATGATGATGACACGCCAAATGATTCCCGCCGGCGGAGAAACGCTTGACGAGTGGAACGATTATTGGATGAAAGTTCTGGCGCGGCGCAAACCCGGAATTTCGCTGAAACAAGCGGAAGCGGGGATTAACGCCGCGTACCGGCCGCTGCTGGAAGAACAATTGCCCCAAATCAAGTCCGCCTGGAGTCAAGAGAAGCGACAGCGGTTTTTGGACAAGAAGCTCGTACTCTCCTCGGGAGCGCGGGGGAGAACGATCATCCAGCGCGATGCGGGGACCCCGCTGATCGCGCTTTTCGTTATGGTAGCGCTGGTTCTGCTGATTGCCTGCATAAACGTGGCAAATCTGCTGCTGGCGCGGGGAGCTTCCCGGCAGCGCGAGTTTGCCATCCGCACGGCCATGGGAGCGAGCCGGAGCCGTATGATCCGGCAACTACTGGCGGAGAGCCTCTTGTGCGCGTTTGGCGGTGGAGCGCTCGGCATATTGCTCGGAACATGGTTAATGAAAATCCTGACTCCCGTCGTGGTTTCGAATGCAGGTATTCGGGGCCTGACGGAAAGCCTCGATGCCCGCGTTTTGTCGTTTGCCATCGGAGCCACGCTCTTCTCTGGCGTTTTCTTCGGTTTGCTTCCCGCCTGGCGTGTGACGCGACTGGGCGTTTCCGACGTCATCAAAGATCAGGGTTCGACGTCTTCCGCAAGCGTGTCGCATGTGGGTTTCCGGAAAGCCCTCGTCGCGGGACAAGTCGCCTTCACCATTCTCCTGCTGGCTGGGGCAGGACTCTTCATGCGTTCCCTTTGGAATCTCCAGAATCAGAACCTGGGAATGAAGACCAGTCATGTGATCACGTTCTCGATTCAACCGCAGCTCGATGGTTACGACACGCCGCGGTCGATCGCACTATTCGATCAGCTACGGGGTCGGCTTGCGGCTTTGCCGGGCGTCATTTCGGTCGGCGCGTCAGAAATCCCCATTCTTACCGGCGACGACGATGGCAGCAACATTACGGCTGAAGGCGGGCCGCAACTCGCCGAAGAATTGCAGAATGTGGACTATGATCCAGTGAGTCCCGGTTACTTTTCGACGATGGGAATTCCCTTACTGTCCGGCCGCGAATTTAAGGAAGCGGATGGAGCGGCGGCTCCCAAAGTGGCCATTGCCAGCGAAGCCATGGTCAAGCGGTTTTTCCCCGGACGAAATCCGCTCGGTCTGCACTTTGCATTCGGCGGCGGGAAGAACCATAAGCCGGACATCGAGATCGTAGGAGTGGTCAAAGACGTGAGACAGGAACACGTGAGCAGCGCGATTCTGCCTTATGTGTATATTCCTTACGCGCAAAGGGCCAAACTAAGCGGTATGACTTTTTATGTTCGAACGACTCAGGACCCGGCGCTGTTGGGAACCGCACTGCAGAGTGAAGTCCGGCAGCTCGACCCGAACCTCCCTGTGTACGATTTGAAGACCATGGAACGAGTGGTAGCGGAGGATCTGTTCTCCGCGCGAATTGTTGCCGTGCTTTCGGCGGCCTTTGCCGGGCTTGCGGCGCTTTTAGCGGCGTTGGGGATTTACGGCGTGCTCGCGTATGTGGTGGTGCAGCGCACGCGGGAGATCGGCATACGCATGGCGCTGGGCGCGGT
Organism: uncultured Acidobacteriota bacterium; assembly: GCA_963753745.1. Lineage (GTDB taxonomy): Bacteria > Acidobacteriota > Terriglobia > Acidiferrales > UBA7541 > Acidiferrum. The sequence continues at coordinate 579,541 of CAVWDX010000020.1, read as the reverse complement.
GGCCGGTCATGTACGGCTGATGATTCTGAAAGAAGTGGGACTGATGGTGTTGATTGGCGTCGGAGTGGGTTTGCCCGCTGCGTACGGCTTGGCTCGGTTCAGTGAATCGTTGTTGTATGGCGTGCATGCGGGCGATCCAGCTGTCTATACCGCGGGTTTGGCGTTGATCGCGCTCATCGCGCTTGCCGCGTGCTTTATTCCGGCGCGGCGTGCGACGCGCGTCGATCCGCTAGTGGCGCTGCGTTATGAATAGACGGGCCGGCTTTAGGAAGGAAGCGGCGGAATCTTCGATGGCGGCAAAGGATTTTTAGGATAAGTTTCAAAACAAAAATTCATTAAGGAGATGAAATGGCAGACGCAAACAGCATTCTCATCAAAATGGAGGGCGTAAAGAAAGTCTTCTACACCGACGAAGTAGAGACCCACGCGCTCGAGGAAATCCATCTGGAGATTAAGAAGGGACAGTATATTTCGATCGCCGGTCCTTCGGGCTGCGGCAAGTCGACGCTGCTCTCGATTCTGGGGCTGCTCGATTCGCCCACTGAGGGAAGCTATATGCTGAACGGGCAGCCCGTTGCAAAGCTGACCATCAGCGAGCGGACGCGTATCCGCAATCGCGAGATCGGCTTCATTTTCCAGGCGTTTAATCTGATCGGCGACCTCACGGTCTATGAAAATGTCGAGCTTCCATTGACCTATCGTGGTACGAGCTCGGCGGAGCGCAAGCAGAAGGTTCAGAACGCGCTCGAACGCGTGGGCATGGCGCACCGGCTGCGGCACTATCCTTCACAACTTTCCGGCGGTCAGCAACAGCGCGTGGCTGTGGCGCGGGCGCTAGTTGGCGATCCGCTCATCCTGATGGCTGACGAGCCGACTGGAAACTTGGACTCGAAGAACGGCGAAGCCGTCATGGAACTGCTGCGGGATTTGCACCGCAATGGCGCGACAGTTTGCATGGTTACGCACGACCAGCGCTATGCAAATTTCGCGGAGCGCACCATTCACCTGTTTGACGGCCGCATCGTCGAAGAAACAAAGGAAGCCGGCGTGACCGCTTAAGCGCGTCCGGGAAGAGGGGCGCTTTATGGGCGCGGTTTGGCAGGACATCCGCTTTGGTCTGCGGATGCTCGCGAAGCACCGGCTTACATCGTTGGTTTGCGTGGTGGCGCTGGCGCTGGGCATTGGCGCGAACACGTCAATGTTCAGCTTGGCGGAAGCGTTCCTCCTCCACCCGGTTCCCTTTGAAAACGCGGACCGCTTTGTCGCCCTTGTCTACGCGCGACCAGGCCAAAACTTTGATACCAATTCGGTCGCACCCGCGACCTATTTTGAGTGGCAGAGCCAGGCCCATTCCTTTGAAAAAATGGGAGCGTACCAATGGGACGCTCTCAATCTGGCCGGTGACGGAGAGCCTGAAAAGGTTCAAGGGTTCCAGGTAAGCGCAAATTTTTTCAGTCTGCTCGGCGTTTATCCAAAGCTTGGCCGCACTTTCCTTCCTGAAGAGGAGCAGACCGGGGAAAGATCAGGCAATCATCCTCGGTTATGGCTTATGGGAACGGCGTTACGCTGCTGATCCGAACGTCCTCGGCAAAACTGTCAAAGTTTATGGCAAAACCTTCGTAATCGTCGGAGTGATGCCCAAAGGGTTTCGACTATCCGAAGCCTGCCGAAGCGTGGATTCCGTTGTCATTCGACGTGAAGGACCGCGCCGAGCGCAGTTCCCGTTCCCTGTGGCCCCTGGCGAAGCTAAGACCGGGCGTTTCCGTCCAGCAAGCTTCCGCGGAGTTGCGTACGATTGCGACGCGCCAGTCCGAAGCTTACCCCGATATTTACAAGGGTTGGGATTTGCGGGTCATGCCGATTAGCGAATTTGCGACGGGCGATCTCACCCGACAGTTCACATTTTTGCTTCTTGGTGCCGTCGGGTTCGTCCTGCTGATTGCCTGCGCGGATGTGGCCAATGTGCAATTTGCGCGAGTCTCGGGCCGGCACAAGGAATTGGCCGTGCGTACTGCGATGGGCGCGAGCCGGAGGCGCATTGTCGGCCAATTGCTCACAGAAAGCGTCCTGCTTTCGCTGGGAGGAGCTGCACTCGGACTGCTATTCGCTCAATGGAGTATCTACTTGATCTTGAGGCACATGCCCGCGGAAGTTGCTAGATTCATCGCAGGCTGGAACACCATACGCCTCGATACCGGCGCATTCTTATTCACTCTTGGGATCGCTATCGTTAGCGGAATTATTTCTGGAATTGCGCCGTCCTGGCTCCATTCGCAAACGAACATCAGCGAGACGCTAAAAGAGAGCGGCCGGGGAGCCAGCACGGGGCCCTCGCGACACCGGTTGCGGAGCATACTGGTCGTTGCAGAGATCGCGCTTGCTCTCGTACTGTTGGTAGGCGCCGGGTTACTGGTGAAGGGTTTTCATGCGCTCTTCAACGTGAATCAAAACTTTCGGCCGGAATCGGTCCTGACCCTCACGTTGAGCCTTCCGGACAATCAGTATGCGGAGAAGCCCGGCCGCGCGGCATTCTACGAACAAACGCTTCAGCGGCTTGCAGCGATTCCCCACGTTCAATCCGCGGCGCTCGCGACCTACGTGCCATATGCGAATGGCGGTGGCACGGACTTGAGCCCTTTCGCGATCCAGGGACGCGCACCGCGAGAGCAGGGCGAAACCATCAGCTCGATTGTCGAGACCGTGAGCCCAAATTATTTCCGCTTGCTGAATATTGGCTTGCGAAGCGGCCGGGAACTTAGCGATTCGGATGCTGACGGCACCCTTCCGGTTGTGGATATCAGCGGGATCCTGGCGGCCCGATACTTTCCCGGGGAAAACCCCATTGGCAAGAAAATCCAGATTGGAAAAGCAGGCTCGGACAGCCCTTGGCTGACCATCGTGGGGATCGTGGACGATGTCCACTACACCTGGTTCGACAAGAAAGTGTGGCCCACCATCTATCGCACCTATCGTCAGGCTCCGCCATTCTACACCTCGATGGTCTTGCGTACGGAAGGAGATCCGTTAAGTTTTGTTCCGGCCGTGCGGAGTGAAGTCGCCGCAGTGGATCCGGACCTGCCGCTTTTCGACGTGAAACCGTTTAGCAAGGTCATCACCGACTCGATTGTGGGCATCGCTTATGTCGCCGCCATGATGGCCGTCCTCGGCTTCATCGCGTTGATTCTCGCTTCCGTGGGTATCTATGGCGTCATGTCCTATTCGGTAGGGGAGCGCACGCACGAGATTGGCGTGCGCATGGCGATGGGCGCCACGGCAAAGGATGTCCAAAAACTCATTCTGAGAAACGGCTTGTTCCTGACTCTGGTTGGCATGGCTATCGGCCTGCCGCTGGCTTTGGGGCTGGCGTATGGGCTTTCCAGTCTCCTCTTTGGCGTAAAGGTTGCCGATCCGTCTGCCTTTGTTGGACTGCCCTTGCTTCTGGCTGCAGTGGCCACGGTCGCCTGCTACCTCCCCGCGCGGCGCGCTGTGCGCCTGGATCCGATTACTGCATTGCGCTACGAGTGAAATCAACCGGCTATTGGAACGGCGGCCTGCTGCGTGTCCGTAAGGAGTGCGCGTGGGTACGTCGCGCCTGGGCGCATGTGGGTGTGGATTCGATTGTGATAATCTCGAAACGGAATGAGGATTCGGGCGTTATCTTATTAAAGCCCAAGGAGCGAGAGTGGAACCACTGATTCAGTTGCGGAATCTGGAAAAAGTTTACGAAGCAGGCGGCAGCAAGTTTTATGTTTTGCGCCGCGTTACGCTGGATATTCAGCCGGGCGAATTTGTAACGTTTATGGGCCCCTCGGGAGCGGGAAAGTCAACGCTGCTGAGCATTATCGGCATGCTCGATAGCGCATGGACGGGCGAGTACTACTTCAACGGCGAGGCCGTTCACCGGCTCAACGTAAAGAAGCGCAACGAACTCCACAAAGCGAACATTGGTTTCGTTTTTCAGAGCTACCATCTGATCGACAACCTGACAGTCTTTGAAAATCTCGAAATTCCCCTTTCCTACAAGAATGTCCCGCACAAAGAGCGCGTGAGCCTGGTTTGCGACATTCTCGACCGCTTCAATATCGTCGGCAAAAAAGATCTGTTTCCCAGTCAGCTCTCCGGCGGCCAGCAACAGCTCGTGGGAGTGGCGCGCGCGGTGGTTCAAAACCCGAAGGTGATTCTGGCGGACGAACCGACCGGCAATCTGCATTCCGCGCAAGGCGAAGAAATCATGGAACTTTTCCGAAAGCTGAATGAAGCCGGCACCAGCATCATTCAGGTCACACACTCGGAAAGGAACGCGGCATATAGCCACCGGGTCATCCAGCTCAAGGACGGCTGGGTGGTCAGCGAAACCAGCAATGCGGCACGGGTCGGCTGAAAGACATTCGGAGGCTGCGTCATTCTTATCGGACGCAGCCTGCGTAGCGTTCAGAACGGCATGTAAACGCTAGGTTGTTGATAATTGTGGGCTTACATCGGTGTTTGCAATGGCCTAAAGGGAGCGCGTATTTAGCCAACCAGCGAAATACGAGCTCAACTGGAATTCAGATTATCTTCCGACGCGAATGAAAAACCCTACCATTCATCCTTATCGCGTCCTAGTGGCCGACGATCAGGCGGACATTCGCGACGCCTTGCGCTTGTTGCTTAAGCGCGAGAGCTACGAGACGCAATCCGCGGCTTCGCCGGCGGAGGCGCTCGCGGCCATTGAATCGCGCGAATTCGACGCCGTGCTCATGGATCTCAACTATGCGCGAGACACGACTTCCGGCCAGGAAGGTCTCGATCTTTTGAGCCGCATCCAGGCTGCGGATGCGACGCTCCCTGTGATTGTGATGACCGCCTGGAGCAGCGTGGAAGTGGCCGTGGAAGCCATGCGGCGCGGCGCGCGCGATTTCATTCAAAAGCCGTGGGACAATGCGCGGCTGCTGACCATTCTGCGCACGCAGATCGATCTTCGCAACGCGTTGCGGCAGGCCTCGCGGCTGGAGGCGGAGAATCGGCTGCTGCGCGCCGAATCGCGCCCCACGCTCATCGCGGAAGCGGCGGTGATGCAGCCAGTGCTCGATTTGATTGGGCGCGTGGGTCCTTCGGATGCGAGCGTACTGATCACCGGCGAGCACGGCACGGGAAAGGAAGTTGTGGCGCAGACTTTGCACGCGCTTTCGCAGCGTGCGGGGAAACCGATGGTCACGGTGAATGCAGGCGGTCTTTCCGAGGGGCTGTTCGAAAGCGAGCTTTTCGGCCACGTGAAAGGCGCCTTTACGGACGCGCGCAACGATCGCGTAGGGCGATTTGAGCTTGCCGAAGGCAGTACTCTTTTTCTGGACGAAATTGCCAACGTGCCGCTGAATTTGCAGGCCAAACTCTTGCGCGTGCTGGAAACCGGCGAACTCGAACGCGTCGGCTCTTCCTCGACACGGCGCGTAAACGTGCGCGTTCTGGCGGCCACAAACGCCGACGTGAATGCCGAGGCTGCCTCCGGACGCTTCCGCGAGGACCTGCTGTTTCGGCTGAACACCATCGAAATCCATCTTCCGCCGTTGCGAGAACGCCGAGAAGATATTCCGTTGCTGGCGCACCACTTTCTCCGTGGTTACGCGCAGCGCTATCGCAAAAACATTTCGGGCTTCGATCCCGGCGCAGCGCAACTTCTCCTCGAACATCCCTGGCCGGGAAATGTGCGCGAACTGGATCACGCGGTCGAGCGCGGAGTGCTGCTTGCGCAAGGGCCGCTAGTGCGTTCCGCTGACCTGGGCCTGCGCACGGGGGCTGCGAGCGGAACGATGCGGCTCGAGGAAATGAGCCTCGATGAAGTGGAGCGTCACCTGATACAGCGCACCCTTTCTCGCCACGATGGAAACGTCAGCCAAGCGGCCAAGGCGCTGGGCCTCAGCCGCAGCGCCATGTATCGCCGGCTGCAAAAACACGGCTTGGAATGAAACGCCTCTCGTACGAACGTCGCATCCAGCTTCTGGCGCTGGCGGCGGGATTACCCGGATCGTTGATCGCGCTGATTCTCCTGTGGTATGGCGCTTACTCGTCGCGCACCGCGTGGACGCTGACGTTTCTGATCGTGAGCTTGTGGGTGGGCTTCGCTCTTTCCTTGCGGCATCGGGTCGTTTTTTCCTTGCAAACACTTTCGAATCTCCTCTCCGCGATGCGCGAAGAGGATTTTTCTTTCCGCGCGCGCGAAGCACGGTCCGACGACGCGCTGGGCGAGGTCATGCTGGAAGTCAACGCCCTAAGCGAGACGCTTCGTTCGCAGCGATTGGGAGCGATGGAAGCCACGGGGCTGCTGCGTGCAGTGATGGAAGAGATCGACGTAGCTATCTTTACGTTCGACAACTTGAGGAAGCTGCGCCTGGTGAATCGTGCCGGCGAGCGCTTGCTGGCCAGAACTAGCGAACGACTCCTGGGCTTTACCGCCACGGAGCTCGGCCTTCAGGCTTGCCTCGAAGGCGAATCGGCGCACACGATGGAATTGAGTTTTCCGGGCGGAGCGGGCCGATGGGGAATGCGCCGCGGTTCCTTCCGTCAGGGCGGGCTGCCCCATGATTTGATTGTACTCAGCGACCTCAGCCGCGCGCTGCGCGACGAAGAACGCCAAGCCTGGCAGCGGCTTATCCGCGTTCTTGGCCACGAACTCAACAACTCTCTGGCGCCGATCCAATCTGTCGCGCAGAGCCTGGAGAGCGGGCTGGCAGGGACCGCCAACGTGCCAGCGTTACAGGGTGGCGCTGCTGCTTCCATTTTGGAAGACATGCGCCACGGCTTGGGGATCATCCGGTCTCGCACGGAAGCGCTGGGCAGGTTCATGGCGGCTTATGCACGGCTCGCACGGCTCCCGCAGCCAACCCTCGCGCCAGTGAATGTAACGGAGTGGATCACGCGCGTTACCAAGCTCGAAGGACGAGCCAAAGTGCATCTGGAGAAAGGGCCGCCGCTGGTCATAGCAGCGGACGCCGATCAACTCGAACAACTCTTGATCAACCTGGTTCACAACGCAGCGGACGCGGCACACGAAACAGGCGGCGGCGTGAAGGTAACTTGGTCGCGTTACAGTTCTTATCTGGAAGTCTCGGTGTTGGATGAAGGCCCTGGAATCTCAAACACGGCGAATCTATTTGTCCCGTTCTTCACCACAAAGCCGGGCGGCTCCGGCATTGGTCTGGTCCTCAGCCGCCAGATCGCAGAAGCTCACGGTGGGACGTTGACACTGCAAAACCGGCGCGACGGGCGCGGGTGCGAAGCAAGATTACGACTGCCTATTTAAGAGACTCGGAAGACGGGCGGGAGTCGCGTTCTCTCTGCGAAAATTCAAAAAATCGTGGCTTTGTTGCGCGGCGGCTCCCGGCCTATAACCCACAAGCACTTCGGCTGTGGTCAAGAGCGGCCCGGGCCATGATTTGCACCTCACAAAATCCTTAGATTCGTTTCATCACTTTCTAACGCGCTCGAATTAAACTACGGAGTCGTTGCGGGTTCCGACGGACTGAAGATCGAGGAAGCAGCGGCCATGGTTATGCATCCAAGCCGCCCGACGACTGCCCCGGTTGGGACTTTCGACGCCAAATACGTTCTGTGCGCGAGTCATCAAGAAGACTTGAGCGGGAGAGTTGAGTGACGGAATGTGATCGCCATGTCGGGCCGCGCGGTGGAAGCATCAGGGGGACGTCGACGTTCTCCTCCTGGACAAAACCGGCACGATCACGCTCGGCAACCGGCAAGCAACTTCATTTCACGCGTGCCCGAATATCACGGAAGTGGAATTGGCCAGCGCCGCGCAGCTTGCTTCTTTTGCGGACGAAACGCCCGAGGGCCGCTCCATCGTTGTGCTTGCAAAAGATAAGTACGGCCTGCGCGGCCGCGAACTCGCCCCTCACAGTCCTGTCTTCATTCCGTTCTCCGCCCAAACACGCATGTCCGGCGTGGACATGGTCACCGCTTCCGCCTCGGGCTTGGATCCGAACATTTCCCCTGCCGCCGCCGAGTTTCAGATTCCGCGCGTGGCGCGCGAACGGCATGTGAGCGAAGCAGAATTACGAGAGTTGGTTGCAAAACATACCTTGGGAAGGCTGTTGGAAGTGCTGGGCGAACCACGGGTCAACGTACTCGAGCTAAATCTCGAGCTCGACGCAACTTATCCAAAGAAATAAATCCTACGTTTTCCGGGAAGCTGGTTTTGGGGCAGCGCCTTTGAGGGCCTGAAACCTATATCCAACCCAAGGCTCCGTTAAAATATATTTCGGGTGCGCCGGATCGCCCTCAATTTTCTTGCGCAGCTGATTGATCACCACGCGCAAGTTTTCGGTTTCTTCTCCGTACTCCGGTCCCCAAACCGCTTGGAGCAGCCTGCGATGCGTAAGCGGCTTGCCCTGATTGGCCACTAAGAGCTTCAAGACATCGAACTCCTTCGGCGTAAGATGCACGTCGCGGCCACGGACAATCACCTGCCGATTTTCGAATTCAATCGTCAGATCCTTGCCATTGAACGTGGGAATCGCATCGCCGGGGGCGTACCGCCGCAGAGCCGCTCGGATTCGGGCAAGCAGTTCTTCGATCCCGAAAGGTTTGACCACGTAATCATCAGCGCCGGCGTCGAGCGCAATCACCTTGTCGCGCTCGGCGTTGCGCACCGTGAGCATGATGATCGGCGCATCGCACATTTCTCGAATCTCGCGGGCCGCTTCAATGCCGCCGATTCCCGGCATATTGACGTCGAGCAGAATCAGATCGGGCCGTTCTTTGCGCGCCGCTTCGACGGCCTCTTCGCCCGTGGCCGCCTCGCGAATAACGTAGCCGTGGCTTGAAAGCGTGGTGCGCAGAACGCGCCGAATTTGCGCTTCGTCGTCCACCACGAGAATGCCGGCGGCATTCACCGCGATTCCCTCGCACTGCGATCCGCGGGCAACGTGAACGAAAAAACCGAGCCGTGCCCAAGCTGGCTCGTCACAGAGATCGTGCCCTTGTGCGCCGTGATTATTGCTTTCGCGATAGGTAAGCCCATTCCTGTCCCACGCACCAGATAGCGCTGGTCCTTGCCGCGATAGAACTTGTCGAAAATCATGCCTTGCTCGAAATCGTCGATGCCCGGCCCGCGGTCCGCCACGCTGGTCGTAACGGTGTCACCCGTCAGTTCCGCGGAGATAGTGATGGGCTGATCCTTCGGCGAATAAATATTGGCGTTGTCGATCAGGTGGACCAGCGCATCCTTGACGCGGTTTAAATCGGCGTGGACAGGAGGGAGTTTTGGACTAAGATTCACTTCGACAATGCGGCCAGCCAGCGCCGTATTGCACTGCACCAATGCGGCCTTAATGATGTCATTGATCTGCGTGGGCGCGAGATTTAGTTCAAATTCTCCGGCCTCGAGCCGCGACATCTCCGCGGCCTCTTCGACCAGACGGTTCAGGCGGTCGCATTCTTCATTGATAATCGTCAGCAATTCGCGCCTCTGGCTGGGATCTGGATTTTCGGCGGCCAGCAAACTCGTCGTTGCGGCCTTAATCGATGTCAGCGGCGTTCGAAAATCATGCGCGATGGAATCCAGCAGCGCGGACTTCAGTCGTTCGCCCTGGCGTTCCGCTTCCGTTTCACCAAGTTTTTCGACGGCGCGAGCGCGCTCGATAGCGATTGCTACCAGGCTGCCCACCGCATCCAGCGTTTGCCGCGAAAGCCGCGAGCCGGAAATTCCCAGGCTCCCGATCGGGCGAACTCCCATGCGCACGGGGATAAAGTACAATCCTTCTTGCGTTTCAAACATTCCCTCATCCCGAAGAAAGACCGCTTTCATTTTTTCTTCGTCCAAATGAGCGGCGCCAAATCCAGACCGGTAAAACTTATTTTTTTGCGGAAGGAAGAGCTCGGCGGCGCCTCCCTCGAAGCTCTCGACGATGTAATTCGGGATTGCGTTCATGAGCTGAATGACATTTCCTTCGGCCAGGAGCTTTTGGCTGAACTTATAGAGCCGCTCGATCTCGCGGCGACGCTGATGTGAATCTTCGGCTTCCCGGCGTATCCTGGCGGAAAGCTGGCTTCCCATGATGGAAGTGACGAGAAATGCGAACAGCGCCACCCAATTCTGCGGGTCGGCAATCGTGAATGTCCCAACCGGCGGAAGAAAGAAATAATTGATGGCCAGAACAGCTGTGACCGACATGAACACCGAGACGGCCATTCCCCACGCGGCCGAAACTGCTAGAATAGCCAGCAAAAAGGTGAGCGCGATGGTGGTCTGATTGACGTTGCGCTCGTGGCGAAAGAAAACAGTGATGCCAGCGACGATGGCCAGCGACACGGCAAACCCAAAGGCGCGGCCTCCGAGCATTCTTTGCATCCCGGTATTCTATCGTATGCAGACCATTTGAAACGGAGAAGCTAACGCCTTGCCCAAGAAACCCGAAGACTGGCTGGCTATCGCCTCGCCGCCGCAAAAAGCGCGCGGGATCTTTAAACTGTTTCTCGGCTACGCTCCTGGTGTGGGCAAGACGTACAGCATGTTGAGCGAAGCTCTCCGCCGCCGGAGCCGCGGCGAAGACGTGGTCATCGGTGTCATCGAAACTCACGGCCGCAAGGGCATTGCAGAGTTGGCCTCGCAAATGGAAGCCGTCCCGCGCAAGAAAATCGAATACAAAGGAACCGTTTTCGAAGAAATGGATGTGGACGCCATCCTGGCGCGAAAACCCGAAGTCGTACTCGTGGACGAACTGGCGCACACCAACATTCCCGGCAGCCGGCATCGCAAACGCTATGAAGACGTTCAAGATCTGCTGGCGGCGAATATCGACGTCGTCTCCACATTGAACATCCAGCACATTGAAAGCATCGCACCCATCGTGCACTCGATTACAGGAATTACCGTGCGGGAAACAGTTCCCGACTGGGTGCCCTTGACGGCCACGGAGACCGTCATGGTCGACTTGACTCCCGAAGCGCTGCACAATCGCATGAAGCGCGGCGACGTTTACAGCACGGAAAAAGTGGAACGTTCGCTGAAGAACTTTTTTCGCCGCGGAAATTTGATAGCGTTGCGCGAACTTGCCCTTCGGCAGGTTGCCGAGCAGGTTGACCGCAGCCTCGAGACGTACATGGAGGACGAGGACATCCGCAAAAATTGGGGCGTCCGCGAACGCATGGCGATTTGCATTTCCGGGAATCCCGCGGGCCAGTATCTGGTCGCCCGCGGCGCTCGTATGGCGCGGCGCATGGACGCGGAGCTCTACGTCGTTCACGTCGAGCGGGAACTGGGTCCGAAAGAACAGAATACGACGGCGCTCGCGGCGAATCTGCGTTTTGCTGAAAGCCTTGGCGCACAAGTGGTCCGTCTGAAAGGCCGCAGCGTGGCCGATGCCGTTGCGGACTTCGTCCGTTCGAAACATATTACGCAAGTGATCTTCGGCCGGGCTCCGATTCACGATTGGCGCAAGTACCTTTATCTATCGGCCGTGCACCGCTTCCTGCGGGAATCTCCACCGGTGGATGTGCACATCGTTACCCAGGAAGCGGAAGAGTAGGGCAGTTCAGCGCGCGAGGATCCCCTGCAGCGTCCCCTTCATTTCCAATCCGATTTCCACTATCGGATCTGCCTTCAGCAAAAAAGTGTTCGGACTTTTCAGCCCCCACTGGACATACGGAACGCCGAATTTCGCGGATCCCTCCCAACGGTTCCCTGTCAACTGTGCCTGAACCTGCACCGTCAGTTCATGCTCTTCGCCGTGCAGAAAAAAAGTTCCATGCACCTGCACGCTGGAAGCACCTTGCGCTGAAAGCTTTCCCTCAATTCGGTTCGGGCGGAAGGTCACCTCCGTGAAGCGAGAGCTGTCGAGAATGTCGCGTTGCATTTTCCTGTCGCGGGAGTCGTTGCCGCTCTCTCCGCTCGCGGCATCGACGTCAAACTCTCCGCTGGCGTACCCGCTTGCCGGATCAAAGCGCACGAACCCTCGCTGCAAAGCAAAAGTTCCGTGAACCGCGTGCAGAGTGGTTCCAAGCGTCCAGTGCAGGCCGCTCTGGGTGGGATCGAGATTCAGAGTTACTTCGCCAGCTTTCGGCGGGAGCGCAGCGCGCTGCACTTGCACCCCAGTTCGCGCAGCAGCAAGAGCAAGAAACGCGAAAATGCATGCATGCCACGCGACACCGCCTCGATACTGGCCTTGCTTCATTTGGATCCCCATCAGAATCAAGCCTTCAAAAATTGCCAGCCAAAAAGAGCTCCGGCTATGGCAAGCTGCATCGGCCGCAGTTGTCTCACGTGATAGGCAAGCATGCGCCCGAACAGATGCGGAGCAGCCTGAAGTGCCAGCATGGTGCGTTTCCGCAGTCCTGTCCGCCGGTCGAGCACCAGCAGCAGGTTTCCCATCAGCCTTGGCCGCCGGAACAAACGGCAATGTGACTCTTGATAGGATTCCAGATTCCCCATTGAAAGTGCATCGGCAAGCGCCATCGCCTGTCTAAAGCTCAGCGAGAGCCCCTCCCCCGTAATGGCATCCACACTGCCAGATGCGTCCCCAATTAGCGCAACGCAGCCCCGGTACACGCGTTTCAGGTTGAACATGCCGGTCACCGCTCCACGTTCCGAGCTGGCTTGCGGCTGCCCTTTGAGTCGATGACTAAGATTCGGAAATTTATGGAGGGTTTCCTCAAATCTTGAATTCGGTTTGTTTGAAATCAGCACAACACAAATTTCTGTGGGGCCTACGGGCGTGACGTACGCCTGGGCATCCTCGCCCCAATGAACTTCCGTGAATTCGGTCCAGGGCTTCAGAGCAAAGTGCAGCCGAAAAGCAAATCGGCTCCGTGGCCTCTTGAAACTCTCCAAACGGCTCCATCGCCGCACCCGCGAGCGGATTCCGTCAGCGCCAACAACCCATCGCGCTCGAATTTTATTTCCGCCGGCCACGACCCCGTCTTCGTACAGCCCAGTTACCGGTGTATTCCACAACAAGGAAACTCCAGAATCGCGTGCTCTCTCCAACATTCTCTGGTGCAGCACTTCCCGGCGCACTCCGAGGCCGTGTCCGTCAGGAAAATGAGCGCTCACCGACGATCGAGCATCTTGAAACTGAATGCCACGAAGCACGCAGCCATCCTTTTCGCGCAATGCCACGCCAAGTTCGCCGAGTGCCTTTAGGGCGTCAGGCAAGAGCCCTTCTCCGCATGCTTTTGTAATCGGAGGTTTCACGCCGTCCGCAACAATCACCCGAAATCCCCGGGACCTTGCCGCAATCGCCGCGGCAAGCCCAGCCGGTCCTCCACCCACAACGAACACGTCCGTGTCACATCCCATGCATCCCCCATGGCTCCAAAAGCTAACTTCCGTCCGCAGATCGAAAGGGTCAACAACTTAGGGCATTTCACGGGAACCTGGCGGCAAGGGCAGCTTCCAAACGGTCAAACTGCAAAGGTCCGGTCGGGCTACCGTGTGCAGTCAGTCCACTAAGGACATGGCCGCCATCGTTCCACTCTATCTATTCAGAATCATAGCGATGCGCGGGACGAGCAACTGTCCGTATGTGAACAGCGAGAGTCTGAGTGTCCGGCTGATCATCACAAGCCGTTCCGCTTGTCTTCGTGCAAATAAACTTTGCACAGCAGACTTCAATACTCCTACCGACGTGTTCCTTTGGAAGTCATTCGCCCAGCGAAGTCATCGAATGGCTTACCGACTCTGATGCCTGGCGCGACGATGGCGATGCCCGCCCCGCGGCTCTCATAATGTGAACTTATTCTAGCCAGCATAACTATTAATTTGACTGATTGACTCCTCTGCCCTCATCCTGTTACCTTCATGGCGGCCATTATGCTTACCGTCGCCATTCCGAACGATCGGCTTGCCCTTGGGTCGTGCTTTCGGGGCTTTGAATTTCGTGCCGTCGTACGAATCATCCCTGTCATCGTACGGGGAGTAACATACAGATGATGGCCGCCTAGCACAGCATCACCAAAGAGTTTCGGGGCCATCATCAAAGCGAAGATGATGGCCCCAAGTTTTTTGGGCTGGCCGTCGCAAGTTAAACTTTCAAAAGACCGCGAGGAGAATGCCACTGTGACCGTATCTTTGCTTAAGCCCCGTAGCAGTGCGCTGACCGACGGCCCTAATCGTGCCGGAGCGCGCTCCATGTTGCGCGCATGCGGACTTCGTGATGACGACTTCTCCAAACCCCTCATTGGCGTCGCGAACACCTGGATTGAAATCGGCCCCTGCAACTATCACCTGCGCGAACTTGCTGTGCACGTCAAGGACGGCATCCGCGCAGCCGGCGGCACCCCTCTCGAATTCAACACAATTTCCATCTCCGACGGGATCACCATGGGCACGGAGGGTATGCGCGCCTCGCTGATCAGCCGCGAGGTAATCACGGACTCCATCGAACTCGTCACGCGGGGCAATCTTTTCGACGCGCTCGTCGTCCTCGTGGGATGCGACAAGACCATTCCGGCCGGCGTCATGGCTCTCGCGCGCCTGAATATTCCGGGACTTGTACTCTACGGCGGTTCCATCGCTCCCGGAAAATTTGAAGGCCATTCCGTCACCATTCAGGATGTCTATGAAGCAATCGGCAGCCATTCGCATGGCGGTATGTCCGACGCGCGGTTCAAGGCACTGGAAGATTCCGCGTGTCCGGGAGCGGGCGCGTGCGGCGGACAGTTCACCGCCAACACCATGGCCCTCGTCTGCGAGTTTCTCGGCATCGCTCCTATGGGGCTTTCGAGCGTTCCGGCCACGGATTCAGGCAAAGCTCATGCTGGCCATCGCGCCGGCGAACTCGTTATGGATCTTCTGCGAAAGAATGCCACTCCATCCCAAATCATCACCAAGACCGCAATCGAAAACGCCATCGCGGGTGTCGCCGCGACCGGCGGCTCGACAAACGCCGTCTTGCACCTGCTTGCGATTGCCAACGAAGCGCATATTGCTCTTACCATAGACGATTTCGACCGCATCAGCGCGCGCATCCCCATCATCGCCGACCTCAAACCTGGCGGCCGATTTGTCGCCACCGATCTGTATGCCGCCGGAGGCACGCCTCTCGTCGCAAAGCGGCTGGTCGACGCTAAGCTTCTGCGCGGCGACGCTATCACCGTTACCGGGCGCACGATTGCGGAAGAAGCGGCCGCCGCTAAGGAAACGCCCAATCAGGAAGTGGTCCGAAAGATTGAGGCGCCCCTCAAACCGACAGGCGGCCTGGTCATCTTAAAAGGCAATCTCGCGCCAGAAGGCTGCGTCATAAAGGTCGCAGGCCACAACATTCAAAATTTCCGCGGGCCCGCGCGCGTATTCGATAACGAAGAGGCGGCTTTCGGCGCCATCGAAAAAAATCAGATCCATGCAGGCGATGTCATCGTGATTCGCTACGAAGGTCCGAAAGGTGGACCTGGCATGCGGGAGATGCTCGCGGTCACGGCCGCGCTCGTTGGCGCGGGTCTCGGCGATTCCGTGGCTTTGCTCACCGATGGGCGTTTCTCCGGCGCCACGCACGGCTTGATGGCTGGCCACGTTGCACCAGAAGCCGCGAACGGCGGTCCTATCGCTGCCGTCGCTGACGGCGACGTCGTCGTGTTCGACGTTCCAAACCGTAAACTTAATGTGGAGCTTACCGACGCGGAAATTCAAAAGCGCCTCGCTACCTGGAAGGCACCCGCCCCGCGTTTCGCCAACGGCGTGATGGCCAAATACGCTTTGCTGGTTTCCTCTGCTGCTCTCGGCGCGGTCACCGCTGTTCCCGCTTCCTTTTCATCATCAACTCAGCCTCAATCAGTTGCGCCCAGCCCTTCGCACGCGCAATTGGGAAGGACCCTATGAAGCTCACCGGCGCGGAAATTCTCTGCGAATCGCTCACCAAGCTGGGTGTACGGCATATATTCGGATACCCCGGAGGCGCGATTCTTCCCGTCTACGATGCTCTCGGCAAATCCAAGCTGCATCACATTCTGGTTCGGCACGAACAGGGCGCTACGCACATGGCCGATGGTTATGCGCGAGCAAGCGGCGGCGTGGGCGTAGCCATGGCCACTTCCGGCCCGGGCGCAACCAACATGGTCACCGGCATCGCCACCGCCATGCTCGATTCTTCTCCCGTCGTCTGCATCACCGGCCAGGTCAGCAGCAAACTGCTCGGTTCCGACGCTTTTCAGGAAATCGACATCACCGGCATCACCATGCCGATCACGAAACACAACGTCGTCGTGTCTCGCGCCGAGGACATCGCGCGCACCGTCCGCGAGGCGTTCGTCATCGCGAATACCGGACGTCCGGGCCCGGTTCTCGTCGATATCACGAAAGATGCGCAACAAGCCTCCTGTGAATTCGATTGGGAAGCCTCCGCGCCAAAGCTTCCGCAGAAACGCGTCCGCAATGATTACGACCAAGCCGAATTCGATCGCGCCATTGAATTGCTCAACACCGCGAAGCGTCCGGTCATCTTAGCCGGCCGCGGAATTATTCTTTCTGGCGCGATGCGCGCCTTCGAGCAATTCGTTCGCACTTGCAACATTCCCGTGGCCATGACTCTGCTCGGCATCGGCTGCTTCCCTGCTTCCGATCCCATGAATCTCGGGATGATGGGCATGCACGGAGAAGCCTGGGTCAATCACGCTATTCAAGAGTCCGATCTTCTCATCGCCGTCGGCATGCGCTTCGACGATCGCGTTACCGGCGACCTCCGCACTTATGCGAAGAGCGCGCGCAAGATTCACATTGAAATCGACCGCGCGGAAATCAACAAGAACGTGAAAGTCGACGTGGCTCTCATCTGCGACGCTCGTGAGACCCTTGAAAAGCTTGTCCCGCACATCATGAATCCCGACCGCGGCCCCTGGCTCGCGCACATCACAGAGCTCAAGGGCGACTCCGCTGTGCGCGACATCCAGAGTCTTCCCGACAACGGCCATCTTTACGCCGCTCACGTCATCAACGACCTCTGGAAAGAAACGCGCGGCGAAGCCATCGTCGTCACCGACGTCGGCCAGCATCAAATGTGGGAAGCGCAGTATTACCATCACAACCAACCGCGCACGCTAATTACTTCTGGCGGTCTCGGAACGATGGGCTTCGCGCTGCCCGCCGCCATCGGCGCCAAATTCGCCAAGCCAGACTCAGAAGTGTGGGTCGTCGTCGGCGACGGCGGCTTTCAGATGACCATGTGCGAGCTCGCCACCATCGTCCAGGAAAAAATCAACATCAAGATCGCCATCATCAATAACGGCTTTCTCGGCATGGTCCGCCAGTGGCAGGAATTTTTCTACGACAAGCGCTACGTCGCCACGCCGCTTGTGGCTCCAGATTTTGCAGCGCTGGCAAATGCCTTCGGCATCCGAGGCGAGCGCATCACCTCCCGCGCCGAGGTGCTCCCCACCATTCGCTCCGCGCGCGAATCCTCGGAAACCGTGCTCATCGACTTCCGCGTCGAGCAGGAAGATTCCGTCTACCCGATGGTTCCTGCCGGCGCATCTCTCCACGAAATGATTCGCCGCCCAGGAACTCCGCTCGTCGAAACGGCATCCGAACCATGAGCGGTTCCGGACTATGAACAAAGAGGAGAGCATGCAAACACTGGTCGCGTATGTCGAAAATAAACCTGGCGTGCTCAATCGCGTCTCCTCGTTGGCGCGCCGTCTCGCCATCAACATCGATTCCCTGACAGTTGGCCCAACAGAGAACGCCGAGATCGCCCGTATGACCATCGTGGCTCACACCGACGATAAGGGTGGCCATCGTCTCGAGGCCAGCCTCGAAAAGCTCGTCGATGTTCTCCTCGCAGAGAACATTTCCGATCGCGCCCTGCTCGAACGCGACTTGGCGCTTATTAAAGTGCTTGCGGACCAGCAGTCCCGTCCGCACTTGATGGAACTCATCAAAGTTTTTCGTGCCCGCGTTGTCGACGTCGCTCCGGGATCGCTCATCATTGAGATATCAGGAACCGTCGACAAAATCGACGGCCTTCTCGAAGTGCTCCGGCCCTTCGGCGTTCTCGAAATGGCGCGCAGCGGGCGCATCAGCATGACTCGCGGCGGCGATTTACTTCGTCCGCCGAACGCGAGCGCACAAGCACCGGAGATGGCGAGCGTAAAACCATAGACCAACCGCTCGATATTCGTATTTCGCTTTTCGAGTTTCGACTATCAAATTCTCGGCCGCAAACCGGCCGCAAGAGGAAAACAATGGCAAATCTCTACTACGACGACTCCGCGGATCTCGCTCTTATCCAATCGAAAAAAGTCGCCATCATCGGCTACGGCTCGCAGGGCCATGCGCATTCGCTCAATCTGCGTGACAGCGGCGTCAGTGTCCGAGTCGGCCTCCCCGCGGGCAGCGCCTCGCGCGCCAAGGCGGAAAAGGAAGGCCTCACGGTCAACATGCCAGCACAAGCCGCCGAATGGGCCGACGTCATCATGATTCTCGCGCCCGATACCAAGCAGCCCAAACTTTATCGCGAAGCAATCGAGCCGCACCTTTCGAAGGGCAAGACGCTGATGTTCGCTCACGGCTTCAACATTCGTTTCGGCACCATCAAGCCTCCCGCGAGTGTGGACGTCTCCATGATCGCTCCCAAGGCCCCTGGCCATCGCGTTCGCGAAGTTTTCACCGAGGGCGGCGGCACGCCCGCGCTTATTGCTATTGAACAAGATGCCAGCGGCCACGCCAAAGCGCTCGCACTCTCCTACGCCAAAGCCCTCGGCTGCACGCGCGCCGGAGTTCTTGAAACTACATTCACCGAGGAAACCGAGACCGATCTTTTCGGCGAACAAGCCGTCCTCTGCGGCGGTGTCAGCGAACTGATCAAGGCGGGCTTCGAAACGCTCGTCGCCGCCGGTTACCAACCGGAGGTCGCCTACTTCGAATGCATGCACGAACTTAAGCTGATCGTCGATCTCATCTACCGCGGCGGCCTCAGCTACATGCGCTATTCCGTCAGCGACACCGCGGAACATGGCGACTACACCGCCGGCCCGCGCATCATCACGCAAAAAACACGCGACGAAATGCGCCAGATCCTCACCGAAATCCGCGACGGCAGCTTTGCAAAAAACTGGATTGCGGAAAATGAAGCAGGTTGCCCGAATTTCCTCGCCACCCGCAAGCGCGAGCAGAGCCATCCCGTGGAGCAACTTGGCCCAAAGCTCCGCGCTATGATGCCCTTTTTGCAGCCGGTCATCGCCCCGGGCCTCGAAGAAAAAGCTGCGGCTTCAAAGAAATGATGTAGCAGTTCGATCGGTTTGATTGGCAGAGATCGAATCCCGAGTCGCGCGTCACCAATCACGAGTCACCAATCACGTAATGCTGGTGCAGTTGACATGCCGGGCATTTTGGGCAATTCTCTGGCGCCATGAAACGACGACCGGTTCCTTCCCAAGTCTCGGCTCCATCCTTAGCGGAGCGCATCGAACTGCTCAGTGCCAAGCGCCAGGAACTTATCCGCCCGATTCTCGAGCATCCCCGCGAATATGTTCTCCTCAGCGTGCGCGCCATGGCCAAACGCCTTCACACCGATCCCGCCACGGTCGTTCGCATCGTCCGCGGCCTCGGTTTTGCCACATACCGCGACTTCCAGCGCCACCTTCATGACCTCTCCATCGCCTTTGCTACTTCTCTGGACACGATGCAACCCGCAGGCCGCGCCACGAACATGCCTGCCTATGTTCGCGATGCTCTCGAACAGGACCTCAAGAATTTGCATGGCCTCAAGAACAGTCTGGATGCTGCGCGTCTCGTCGCCCTTGCCAAACGTTTCTACGACGCCCGCCGCATCGTCCTTCTTGCCGGCGATCTCGCGGCTTTTCTAGCCGATTATCTCGAGTATCAAATCACCTTGCTCGGTTTGCCGGTCTTCACGGCCACCTCCGCGGGACGCATCGCCCACCTGGTCCGCACCGTGAACCAGCGCGACCTCGTTCTGGCCATCAGTTTTCGGCGCGGCCTCCGGCAAACCGTGGAAGGCGTCCATTTGGCGCATGCCCGCAATGCTTACTGCGTCGGCATCACGGACACCTACGTTTCTCCGCTCGCTCGTGAATGCGATGAACTATTTCTTGCCTCCGTCGAATCCACTTCTTTTGGAGCCTCGTATGCTGCTCCCGTCGCGCTGGTGAACGCCATCCTGGCCGCCTGCGGCCAGTACCACCGTCCTCAAACCATGGCGATTCTCAAGGAAATCGCCGAAGAGCAGCGTAAAGGTTTCCGTTGGTACACCGTCTGATCCGGTTCCTCCCCCTCGGATTGAAACATTCGTTTCTCTCTGGCGCCACCCTTATACTGCCTAAAAGCCCTGCTTGGTGGCTTTCTGGGCTAGCGCTCGTCTTTCGGGACTTCGCCGCACCTCGGATTTGGCAACATTTGTATTTCGCGTAGATTCCCGTTCTGGGCTATCATGTCTCGCGCCTTGTAACGAACGGCTTGATCGGCCAATGGACACGCGAATGCTCCGCAGCAAACCAGTGACAACGATGGGCACAGCCGCAAAATCGAGATTCACGTTTCCCTTTCAACTTTTGCCTCTGCTCCTTGCTGCGCTTTTGCTTTGGGCTCCCGGCATCATCACCGGACAATCTTCCGCATCTCTCGCTCCCGGACCGAAGCCAGCCGACATCCCGCAAGCGTGGAAACCCTGGATTGGTGACTACGGGAGTTTTATTCCGCACACCATGACAACTATCGGCGGCGTGTATTCCCTTAGTGAAAAAGATGGCGCGATCTGGATTCTGCAGCGAGAAGGCAAAGCCGACGCACCCACCTACAAGGCGATAGAGAAATTCGCCTTAAATCAGCCGCCACCGACTGACGCTGCGCACGGCATGAGATTGCATTTGAGTCCAACGGAAGGTGTGGCTCCCGATCATCGAGTATTAGTGATGGGCGACGTTGGAAGCGAGAAAATTACTCCCGACTTCAACGCTCCCCAGCAAGTTCTGATAAAGCCAGTCCGCCCTGTCGCCGAGCTGCGCGCAGAAGCCCTCGCCGCTTCGCCGCCTCATGAAGACGGCGCCTTTCGCAAGCCGGAACTCGTTGAACTGACCACTCTCGACCTCGCCATCCATCTCGACATCCGCTACGCCACGACAAACGATTTTCTCGGCACTCCCGTCTACACGCAGGCCCGCGCTTTCATGCAACGTCCCGCCGCGGAAGCCTTAGTTCGCGCCCTGCATAAACTCGAACCGCTCGGGTACGGCCTGCTGATCCATGACGCCTATCGCCCCTGGTACGTCACCAAAATCTTCTGGGACGCTACACCTCCCGAAGGCAAAATCTTCGTCGCCGATCCCAAGGAAGGCTCGCGCCACAATCGCGGTTGCGCTGTTGATCTCACGCTCTACGATCTCGCCACTGGCAAGCCCATCGAGATGCCCGGCACCTACGACGAAATGTCTCCTCGCTCTTTCCCCGATTATCCGGGCGGCACTTCTCTGCAGCGGTGGCACCGCGACCTCCTCCGCCGCGCCATGGAATCCGAAGGCTTTACGGTATACGAGCACGAATGGTGGCACTTCGATTACAAGGATTGGCGCCAGTATCCGATTTTGAACATCAAGTTTGAAGATTTGCATTCCGGCCAGGGGCTCGCCTGCGCGAATTAGCGTCCACGAGTCTGCGGCCATTTTTCTGGAGGATTTTGCCTTGCAAAGCAACCACCGCAGTTTCCGCCGCTCCGCCGCACTCTGTCTCGGAATTCTGTTTGTCGTTGCGACGCGACCCGTTCGGGCGCAATCGACAGCTTCTCTCGCCGACCGCATTCAAAAAGTAATGAGCCGTCCCGAATTCGTCCACGCGAATTTCGGGATCGAGTTCTACTCGCTCGAAACCGGCAAAGTCATCTATTCGGTCAACCCCAACAAATTATTCGTCCCCGCTTCCACGACCAAAACTCTCACCGAGGGCACCCTCCTCGCAAAGTTTGGCGCCGACTACCGCTTTCACACCCGCATCTACCGCACCGGCCCCGTTGACAAAAAGGGAACGCTGAAGGGCGATCTGGTGCTCGTCGCCAGCGGCGACCCTGATCTTTCAAACCGCATCCAGCCTGATGGCACGCTCGCCTTCGTCGATGAAGACCACTCCTACGGCGGCCCCGCTGTCGCCGGCGATCCCCTCGCCGTCATCAAGGAATTCGCGAAAGATGTCGCTGCGAAAGGCATTCACAAAATCGAAGGCCGCGTTCTCGTCGATGCCAGCCTCTTTCCCGACGGCGGCAAGGAAGGCGGCACTGGCGTGGTCATTTCTTCCATCGTCGTCAACGACAACGTCATCGATCTCGTTGCCGCACCGGGCGCAAAAATTGGAGATCCCGTTGCTCTTTCAGTTTCACCAAAAACCGCTTACGCCACGTTCGTCAATCAGCTCACTACCTCTGCCGCCGGCGCCTCCCCCGAAATCCGTGATCCAGTCACCGTCACCAACCCTGACGGCTCCGTAACGGTCACGCTGGCCGGCTCTCTTCCCGCCGCCTCACATCCCTTTACCGCGCCGTATCCGGTCCCGTCCCCGACAAAATTTGCGGGGGCCGTACTCGCCGAATCTCTCGCAGCCGCTGGCGTCCAAATCAAGCCTCCCAAGAACGCCTCTGCGCCGGACTTTAAGACCCTTGCGTCCTTCTACACTCCCGACAATCAGGTTGCCGAGCATATCTCACCGCCGCTCTCTGAAGAACTCAAAGTCACGCTCAAAGTCAGCCAGAATCTTCATGCCAGCATGGGCCCCTATCTTCTCGGCACGCTTATCGCGAAAGATCTCGTCGATCCCGTCCACTCCGGCTTCAAAATCGAGCGCGCCTTTCTCCAGGACGCCAAGCTCGATCTTTCCGGCGCCTCGCAAGGCGACGGCGAAGGCGGCGATTGGGCCGATCTCTTTAGCCCCGATTTCATCGCCCACTACCTCGCTTACTTGAGCACCCGGCCCGATTTTCCCGTCTTCTTCAAAGCACTTCCTATTCTTGGCAAAGACGGCACGCTTGCCAAAATTCAGGTCAATAATCCAGCAGCGGGCCACGTCTTCGCAAAAACCGGCACCTTCGGCTCCGAAGACAAGCTCAATGGCAAGATGATGCTCAATGGCAAAGGCCTAGCCGGCTTCGTCATTACCGCCAGCGGCCAAAAGCTCGCATTCGCGGCTTACGTGAACCACGTCACGCTGCCGCCCGATCCCGATGCTGCTCAAGAAGTCGGCGGTCAAGCCCTCGGCGAAATCGCTGCCGCCGCCTACGATGCGACACTGGACAACGCCTCGCCCTCGGCAAATTCCTCCTCCTCTACCCCCTCAACCGCCTCGACTTCCTCCAATTCCACTGAATACGACCTCATCATTCGCAACGGCCACATCCTCGACGGCACCGGCAATCCCTGGTACGCCGCTGACGTCGCCATCCAGGGCGACCGCATCGCCGCCATCGGCGACTTGCACGAAGCGCACGCCAAACGCGAAATCGATGCACGCGGCCAAATTGTCTCGCCTGGTTTCATCGACATGCTCGGCCAATCCGAGTCTTCCCTTCTCCTCGATAATCGTTCCCTCAGCAAGCTGTCTCAAGGCATCACCTCGGAAATCACCGGCGAAGGCGGTTCCATCGCCCCGCAAAATGAAAAAACGCTTGCTCCGCTCAAGCCCTTCCTCGACCACTTCCATTTCGCCGTCGATTGGACCACTCTCGACGGCTACTTCCGCCGTCTCGAAAAGCAAGGCACGCCCCTCAACATCGGCACGTACGTCGGCTCAGCCCAAGTCCGCGAAGCCGTCATCGGCGATGACGATCGCGCTCCCACCGGTGCCGAACTCACACAAATGGAATCCCTTGTCGAACAAGCCATGAAGGACGGCGCTCTCGGCATTTCCAGCGCCCTCATCTACCCGCCGAATATTTACGCCAAAACCGACGAACTCGTCGCGCTCGCCAAAGTCGCTTCCAAATACGGCGGCCTCTACGCCACCCACATGCGCAGCGAAGGCGCCTCCGAAATGCCCGCGCTCGCAGAAGCCATTCGCATCGGCCGCGAAGCCAATCTCCCCGTGGAAGTTTTTCATTTGAAGGTCAGCGGCAAGTCGCGCTGGGGCAATATGAGGAACGTCGTCGCCACGATTCAATCCGCGCGCGATTCCGGCCTCGATATCGCCGCGGACATGTATCCGTATCCCGCCGGCGCCACCGCCCTCGCTTCGGCTCTTCCGCCTTGGGTCGCTGACGGAGGTACGCAAAAGCTTCTCGCGCGCCTCAAGGATCCTTCTGTGCGCGCCCGCATCAAGAAGGAACTGGCTGGCGATCATCCGGACTGGGAAAATCTCTACTACGACTGCGGTGGTGGCGCTGGCGTGCTGCTCGCCTCCGTCGAGAAACCCGATCTAACGGAATTCGAAGGCAAAACGGTCGCGGACGTCGCTCGAGCCTGGAAAAAATCTCCCGAAGACGCGCTGATGGATTTCGTCATCGCCGATTCCGCGCAAACCGGCGCCATCTATTTCATGGCCAGCGAAGAAGACATTAAGATCGGCCTCGAGCAGCCCTGGACCAGCATCGGTCTCGACGCCAACGAAATGTCTCTCGACGGCCCCATCTTCGAACCGCACACGCATCCCCGCGCTTTCGGCGCCATGCCGCGTTTCCTCGGCCATTATGTTCGTGATGAACATCTCATGCCGCTCGAAGCCGCCATCCGCAAAATCACTTCCCTGCCTGCGCAACGCGAGCATCTCCAGAACCGGGGTCTCTTAAAACCCGGCTATTTCGCCGACGTTACCATCTTCGATCCAGCAAAAATCATCGATCGCGCCACCTTCACTCAGCCCACCTTGCTTTCCGAAGGCATCGCCTACACCATCGTCAACGGCCAGATCGAATTCGATCACGGCAAACTCACCGGAGCCACCGCCGGCAAAGTCCTCCGAGGCCGCGGCTACCAACCCGAGACACACTAAGAACGCCTTGCGTGGTCTAACGCAAATTTAAAAAGTTCATTTTAACTTGCTGGGTCGAACCGGCAGGAAACTCCGTCACAAATCATCCCGGCGCACACGCCGCCACTCACGATCCTCTATTCACCGCTCACTTCTTAGCTCAACAAGATCTTCCCCATCTCCGCCACGCGCCGCTCATACGTCATCTCTTCCCACCCATGCTTCCCGTAATACCGCAGCACGATCTTGTGCCCCGGCGCTATCTTCGCCCGCGCCTTCGTCAACGAATCGGAAAGCTCCACCCACTCCCCGTCCACCAGGTAACTACCTTCCCACCCTCGCAGCTCGAAATGACCGTCGTCCTTCAAAATAAGCGGCGCCGCAATGCAGTGGATCACCTTTCCATCCACTTTTGCCTGTGTGCATTCGTAGCTGCCGGAAACTTCCACCGTCTGAGCTTTGGCAGAAGGAATCAACGCGAAACAAAATGCAGCGCAAGCCACACACCGCAAAAGCCCTGGGGTAACCGGAATGAATCCCATGAGGAGCTCCACCGCCGGGACGCGTTGCTGCGGGGCACCGTCCCTGGCCATTGGTACAGGTGCAACTCGCCCTCCAAGGACACTCCGTCTAACTTGCTGATAGCAAATGGCTTGCAGAACGAGCGGACCTGTACTCACGGACGGCCCGGGAAGATTCATTCCCCTTTTTCGCCCTTAAGAGGATTCCTTTTGCCGATTTCGCCGAAGTTTCCGGGCGGACAGTCCCAATCCGATGCTGCTACTAAAACGGTAATTCCGCCACGGCCTGGCCATCCTTCCGCGGATCAGACGCCCCATAATTCACGCCGGTCGCGAAATCCCGCAAGACCGCCTGCCCGCCGCCCACACTGCTTGAAAAAGTCCCCAGCACCTTGATTTGGTGCCCTTTCTCGGTCAATTCCTCACGCACTTTCGCGTTAAACCGGTTTTCCATCATTACGTCGCAGCCCGTGAACGTATACTTCGTGAATCGCGGCGCCTCTACCGCCGCCTGAATGTTCATCTTGAAATCGGCGATGTTCGCGATGAACTGCGCGTGCGCCTGCGACTGGTTCCATCCGCCCATGATTCCAAACGCCATCCGCGTCTCGCCCTTCTGCGCAAAACCAGGAATAATCGTGTGCCGCGGCCGCCTGTGCCCCGCGAGCGCGTTCGGCGACGCGGGATCCAGTACAAACAATCCGCCGCGATTCTGCAGCGCGAATCCCGTCCCTGGCGCCACCATCCCCGAACCAAACGCGGCGTAGTTGCTTTGAATCAACGACACCATGTTTCCTTCACGGTCCACCACGCTCAGATACGTCGTCTCGCTTCCGCCCGGAATCTCTCCCGCCTGAACACCGCAATTGGCGTGAGCCGGATCGATCAGCTTCGCCCGTTCCGCCGCCCACTCCTTCGAAATCAGCGTCGCATACGGAATTTTTTGTCCGCGCGGATCGCCCAAATACTTCGCCATGTCCGCGTAAGCCAATTTCTTCGCCTCAATCATCGCGTGCAGCGCGTTCACCGAGCCAAATCCCCAATCCTTCTGCCCCAAGGGAAACGTTCCCATGATGTTCAGCATTTCGAGCGCCGCCATTCCCTGGCCGTTCGGCGGCATCTCATACACCGTCCAATCGCGGTATGTCGTCGAAATCGGCTCCGCCCATTCCGCCGAATATTCCGCCAGATCTTTTGCCGTCATCGATCCATCATGCCGCTTCATCGCGTCCAAGATTTTCTTCGAAATCTCTCCCTTATAAAACGCGTCCCTCCCATGGTCTGCAATCTCATTAAGTGACGCGGCTAGCTCCGGATTCTTGAACACATCCCCAACTTTCGGCGCATGATCCCCAGGCAAATAAAGGCTCGTGGCCGCCTCATCTTTCCGCAAATAGTCCACTTCCTCCGCCCAATAAGCCGCGTCCCATTCCGGTACTGGAAAACCGTCCTGCGCCGTTCGAATCGCCGCCGCCAAATCCTCCTTCAACTTCTTCCGCCCAAACCTGTCCGCCAGCTTCTGCCATCCATCCACCGCGCCCGGCACCGTAATCGAATTCACGCCAGACTGCGGCATATCCCGCAAGCCCTGCTTGTGCAGGTATTCGATCGTCAATCCCGCTGGCGCCCACCCGCTGGCATTCAACCCATAAAGCTTGTTCGCCTTCGCGTCGTAGACAATCGCAAACAAATCTCCCCCGATCCCGTTCATCATCGGCTCGACCACGCCCATCATCGCGTTCGTCGCGATCGCCGCGTCCACCGCATTCCCGCCCCGCTCCAAAATCCGTACCCCCGCCTGCGACGCCAGCGGCGATTCCGAAGCCACAATCCCGCCCTTCGAAATCACCATCGACCGCGTCTGGCTCCGGTCCTGCCCCTTCGCACCCACGCTCATCACCACCATGCCTCCCACCAATACCAAAAATCCAAATCCGCGCATGCTTCTCATATTTTGCATGTTCCCCCTCAACTCCGCTGCCCACCGTCCAACTTCCCCCGCATCTTACTTTACTTTCCGAATCCTATGCCATGCTCCCACATTGTCTTTTCTTCCCCCCACTCTGAATCTCGAAGGATCTATTCTCTTCCGGCGCTTTCTCTTTGCGCGGCAATCTTCTTGGAATTCAGTACCTCACCCACCCACATTTGAAGGGAGTTTCTCGCCTCGAAAAGTGAAAAAAGAAGAAACGGACCACGGACTCCTCGCTGGTTCGAAGGTTCAGCTTGCGGGTCTCCGACCATGGTTGTCGCTTTCAGGAGGCACGGGAAAGCCAACCCCAAACTCTTTGCGATGGTCTGCTAGTGCTTTCTGGCTAAGGTTTCGCCTTGAAGACGAAGTCGACCGACTGCGATTCCCCATTCCCCATGGTGATTTCTCGGTTCTGTGTGCCGTAGGTCTCATGCCATGCGGTTAGCGTGTACCGCCCGGGCGGTAGCTTGGGCAGCGAGAAGCGCCCGTCCTCTCCCGTAATTGCAAAGTGGCTATTCTTCAGCACTACAAAATAGGCCTGCATCCAGGCGTGGATGTTGCATTTAATGGGGATGAACTCCTCTTTTTCATAGGAATAGGAAAAAGGCGGCGTGTCGGGAGGCTGGATCTTGTTCCACTCACGATTAACCTTCGCGAGAGGATGAATGTTGTGTGATATGGGGTCGCTGTTCGAGATGCTTATATCCTGCCCGACGCGGACCGCGAGCACATGCGTGGTGTAATGGCAGCCCTTCTGGTCAAATAGCGC
Source organism: uncultured Acidobacteriota bacterium (assembly GCA_963753745.1). Taxonomy (GTDB): domain Bacteria; phylum Acidobacteriota; class Terriglobia; order Acidiferrales; family UBA7541; genus Acidiferrum. The sequence continues at coordinate 551,399 of CAVWDX010000020.1, read as the reverse complement.
CGGAGTTGCGGGCGCTGGCGTAGTGTCTGGCGCGCCAACGGAAATATACACAACGACATTCTGCAGGGTGTTCCCTGGACCTGTGACCACATTTTCAGTGTTAAGCGGGCTCGAGGCATGCATTTTCACGCATTCCGGATCTTTGGACACGTCGAGGCGCTTCGCTTTCGGGGGAATTCCGGTCAATGTAACTCTCCCGGCTATGGTCCCCCCGCTCTGTCCTGCGTGGCCCGCCAGTGCAGCCCAAAAAAAAGCGACTGCCAAAGGGACCGCTTTTGCGAGATTCATCTCATGCCCTCCCAAGAACCTATTCGCCTTAGCTAAAGGAAGCATCCCGAGTGCCAAATCACTTCATCTTCGATTGGAGGAGGCGGACCTCAGCACAGTCCCCTCGTTCCGTGAACCATGACTCTTAAATAAGCTTAACGGCCGGACGGCCAATAGAATGCCCAAATCCGCATCAATTCCCTATTCGCTATTAATCGTTTGTGCGTCGAATACTCCAATCAACGCCAAGCGGACATCTCACTGACTCCCCGGCGGGGCGGACGGCTCAGAGGCCGGCCTGTTGCGCGTAGAGCTTTTGATTTTTCGACACATTTCCACAGTCTCATAAAACCGCAGGTGGGCCAGGCTTTTGAATTGGGTGGCGCACCCTTTGGGTCTGTCTTCTGTCTTTCGATGGGTGTGGCTTTTGGCTTTGGACTTTTTCGCTCGCCGCGCGTGGTCAGCGCGCGCCGCGGAGACGCCCCTTCGCCACGCGAATTAAACCGCGCAACGCCGTATTGACGGATTGCTCGTCTGGAAAGTACTCGGCGACGTCCGGCGAGAGCAGCACTAAATTCGTTCCTGCGCGATAACGCGCCACATATTTACCGCGGACGCTGCCCTTTAGTTTAGGCAGGTCGTATTCGCGGCGCAGTTCGTCGGGCCGTTCCCGTTTTTCAGCCTTTTTCTTCATAATGCTCTCGTTCGCCCTGCGTCGTCTGGCGGGCGCTTATAATTCTGATGCTTTCATTTCGGTCCGCATGGGCCACCATCAAAAACTTGCCCGCGCTCGACATACCCACCGTGATGAACCGTTGCTCCGATGAGGAATGCTTTGGGTCAAAATAAGTTACCGCCAAAGGGTCACCAAATACGCTCACCGCTTCTTGGAACGAAACCCGGCGTTTCGGCGATTCTGTCCGGCCTTGCCCGGATCCCAATCAAAATTCAGCATGCAATTTTACCGCGCCGCCGCAAACCGCGGCAATCACTCCCCGCACGGAAGTTAAGTCACCTCCCTCCCAATTTCGAACCTCTAACTTCTACCTTCTAACCTCGGACTTTTCCACACATTTCCACAGTCTCACAAAACCGTCTCAATCCCGCCAACTCCATCAAACTTCTCGACTTCCGTAACTCCCATTCGAATCCGCCCCTCTCCATTCGAATGAGCACTTAGTAATCCAAAAAACTGATTGACAACTGGTAACCCGCTCTGCTACCATTTCCTATGTTTCGCTCACGTGAGCCCCTTTCTTGCCTGTGTAACGGCCAGCCTTTACGTCCGCCCTTCTCTCTTCGTAACGACGGATATTCAGCTCCACTGCCTTCTCCAGGCCGCCCGTCCTGTCCATCTAAAGCGCGCCCCCCTGTGAGAGCTGCCCTCTTTCTTCAGCCACTCACCGATACCCCACCAGCAACTAACTCCTTTAGGATCCGCACTTACGAAAAATGCGCCCGTAACTCCTTCAGAATCCGCACATACAAAACACAGGACTTAAAACCCTTTAGAATCCGCACTTACAAGAAAAGGGGAGGGGCACTACTCACTACTCACTACTCACTACTCACTACCCACCACTCACCGCTCCTTGTACACTGTACCCCGCCTCCGTTGCAGGCTTCATTCATCCACCGCGGAGCAAAGCCCCATGCTTGAAGAAAAAAAGCCAGCGCCCTCTCCGCTTGCCAGTGCCTTTGCGCCAGCAAAAGACACACAGCGCGACGCCTCCTTGGACGCTAAGATCGACGCCCTGCTCGCCGGCCGTCACGCAGATCCTTTTGCTCTTCTCGGTCCACATCCGGTCTCTACTCCCGCCGGCCAGCGCTGGGTCATACGATTCTTCCGCCCGGGCGCCGCGGACGCTCTCGTCCTGCTCCACGGCGTGTCAGAACCCGTTCACGCGAACCGCCTGCGCCCCGAGGGCTTCTTTGAAGCCACGCTCCCCGAAACGTATCGCGACAAGCCCGATCCTTCCGCCTACCGCATCCGCTACCGCTCCGGCTACGGCGAAACCGCTGAAGCGTTAGACACCTACGCCTTTCCCTATCTGCTCAGCGAGTTCGATCTTCATCTCATGGGCGAAGGCCGTCACTACGACACCTACGAAAAACTCGGCGCGCATCTCAATACTCTAGAAGGCGTACGTGGTGTCCATTTCGCAGTTTGGGCCCCCAGCGCACAGCGCGTCAGCATCGTCGGCGATTTCAACCGCTGGGATGGCCGCGTCGATCCCATGCGCGCCCGCGGTTCTTCCGGAATCTGGGAACTTTTCATTCCCGAACTAGAAGAAGGCGCCATCTATAAATATGAAATCATCGGACCAAACGGCGCCGTGCTCCCGCTCAAAGCCGATCCTTACGCCTTCCGCGCGGAGTTGCGCCCAAATACCGGCTCGGTGGTCGTAAACCTAGACGCTTATGTCTGGACTGATACGGCCTGGATGAGCGCGCGCTCCAAAAAAAATTGGCTCGAATCGCCCATCTCCGTCTACGAAGTCCATCTCGGTTCCTGGCGCCGCGTCCCCGAGGAGGATAACCGCTGGCTGACCTACCGCGAACTTGGCGATCAGCTCATTCCTTACGTCAAGGATCTTGGCTACACGCACATCGAACTGCTTCCCATCATGGAACATCCCTTCGATGGTTCCTGGGGCTATCAAACGATCGGCTATTTCGCCGCCACCAGCCGCTACGGCACTCCCGCTGAATTCATGGAATTCATCGACCGCTGCCACCACGCGGGCATCGGCGTTTTTCTCGACTGGACTCCCGCGCATTTCCCACGCGACACCTTCGGCCTCGCCCAGTTCGATGGCACGCATCTCTATGAACACGCCGACCCGCGCCAGGGCACCCATCCCGACTGGGGCACGCTCGTCTACAACTATGGCCGCAACGAAGTCCAGAACTACCTCATCTCCAACGCTTTATTCTGGCTCGACAAATATCACATTGACGGCCTGCGCGTGGACGCCGTCGCCTCCATGCTCTATCTCGATTACTCCCGCAAGGAAGGCGAGTGGATCCCCAACGAATTCGGCGGTCGCGAAAACCTTCACGCCATCGCCTTCTTAAAGCACATGAACGAGGTCGCTTACGCCCGCTTCCCCGGCATTCTCACCATCGCGGAAGAATCCACGTCTTGGCCCAGCGTAACGCGCCCGACCTACTTGGGCGGCCTCGGCTTCAGTCTCAAGTGGAACATGGGCTGGATGAACGATACGCTGAGCTATTTCTCCAAAAATCCGATTCACCGCAAATACGAACACAACAAGCTGACCTTCTCGATGCTCTATGCCTTCACCGAGAATTTCATGCTTCCCTTCTCCCACGACGAAGTCGTCCACGGGAAAAACTCTCTTCTCCACAAAATGCCCGGCGACCTGTGGCAGCAATTTGCCAATCTGCGCATCCTCTTGGCGTATCAGTGCGCGCACCCCGGAAAGAAACTCCTGTTCATGGGCCAGGAACTGGCGCAGCGTGGCGAGTGGTACGAAGCGAGCAGTCTGGACTGGCACCTGCTCCAGTACGATTCGCACCGAGGCGTCCAAAATCTAGTGCGCGATTTAAATAGGCTTCTCGCCGCTCAGCCCGCTCTGCATCAAGTCGATTTCAATTGGCAGGGTTTCGAGTGGCTGGACGCCAATGACGCGGACAATAGCGTCTTCGCCTTCGCCCGCCACGGCAAAACGCCGGAAGACCTCCTCCTCGTCGTCCTCAATGCCACGCCCGTCGTTCGCGAGGGCTATCGCATCGGCGTTCCCGAGCCCGGATTTTACGAAGAAATCCTCAATACTGACGCCGCCAGCTATGGCGGCTCAAACATCGGCAATCTCGGCGGCCAAAACGCCTCAAATCAACCTGCCCAAGGCCGCGCACATTCGCTTTGCCTCACCCTCCCGCCCCTGGCCGCCATCTTCCTAAAGTGGAAGCCACAATGAACCGCGCTCGCCGCCGAGCGAAATAGGCGATCCCCGCTGGTTCTGTCATTCGTTCCAGACGAAAGGGTTGTTAATCCCGGAACTTTTCCCGCGTCTTACTCGTATATATCGCCAAATGCCCGAAGGAGGCATTCCATCATGACCAACCGCACCCGGCACACTTTCCCCGTGATCGCTTTTCTGGCCGCTGCTTTTCTCTTCGCCCCTCTAGGCATTCAAGCTCAGACAAGTTCCGCGCAATCAAGCACATCCACCCATGGCGATAAATGGCTCCATGTGCGGGTCATCAGCGCCAATTCCAAAGGCGAAACCGTTCGCGTTAACGTCCCTCTCGCGCTGGCGGAAACGGTTCTGCCAGCCATCGACCACGACCGTCTCCACGACGGCAAAGTTCGCATTGGCTGCATGGACTGTGACGGCGTGGATATCCGTACTCTTTTTAATGCCGTTCGCAACTCCAAGGACGGCGAATTCGTGACCGTGCAAAGCAAGGACGCGGATATCAGCGTTGCGAAAAAGGACGGCCAGTTTCTGGTGCATGTGCACGACAAGAACAAGCCCAAGAATTCGCAGGTCGAAGTAAAAGTTCCCATGAAGGTCGTCGAAGCGCTGCTTTCCGGAGGGAAGGACGAATTGGACATCGCGGCTGGGCTTCATGCTCTTGCAGGCGAGGGGGATATGGAGCTGGTCTCCGTGAAGGACGATGACAGCACGGTTCGCGTGTGGATGGATTCCAAGAACGTCACGGACTAACTGCTGGAGGGAGTAGGCCTCTAGAATTCAGGCCCTGAAACAGTCTCGCGTGGGAAAGCGGGAGACGGGAAAGGATAAGAAACATGGTGCTGCTCGCTAAGATCGCTCTGGGTTTTGGGGCCACCGTGGCATTGGCTGGGGCATATACCTTTCGGGAGGGCCTGCTGCGCGTCGATGTAGACCAGAGCCGCAGCAATGGATCGCACGTCCACGTTTGGGTGCCCGCGGCAGTGGTTCCGATGGCGCTGCACTTCGTGCCCCGCCAAAGTCTGGAACGGGCTGGAGAAAACGCTGGGCAGTATATGCCGTTGGTGCACGCCATGGCGAAGGAACTTCAAAAATATCCCGAAGCCGAGCTGGTTGAGGTGCGCGACGGCGGACAACACGTTCATATCCGCACGCATAACGGCACTTTGCTGATCGACGTGGACGAACCCGGCGAAGAAGTCCACGTGGCCTGCCCGCTGGCCACGATTGATGATGTTTCCCGCGAGCTCGCCGCCTTCGCCCCTGGATCTTGAGCCGCGTTTGAGCCGGACCTAAAGAAAAGCGGGCGAAAGCCTTGTACCGCTTTCGTCCGCTTTCTTCGATCCTTTGAAGTTCTTTCCGTCGAACCTCTCGGTGACTTCCGAAGCTACTGCCTCTCTCTCGACGCCTGATTCATCATCATCTGCTGGAATATTTTTGGATCGAACGGAGTTACGGGACCGGTGATGTGATCCTTGGCATCGGTAATCACCTTCAGGAGAACCTGGCTTGAGCCAGCGCTGACTTCCTTGACCATGCCGAAGGGAGTGATCTTGTCGTTGACCCACACATCGCCTTTGCCATCTTTTTTCTTCCAGTGCTGGCAAATAAACGTTCCGGCGGGCACGGTGATCGTATCGGTGCCGACCTGGCTCCACTTCTGCAAATCGTCGCCCATCTTTTGACGCTCTTTGGCAGAGGTGTTCATGGGCATTTCCATGGCCGGGGCACCGGGAAACTGAAAAATGGTGCGGTGCATTTCGAAATCGTCCTTGGAGACCAGCACTTTGCTATACATCGTGCCATTAGCCTCTTTGACGTTGATGGAAAACTCCAGCCAATACGCTTCTTTAAGACCGACCATCTCCCTGCCAACGATCACCATTTCCATCGGTGACTTGGTGGAATTGCGATCGGCGTCGATTGTCTCGTAGACGGCGCCAGCGCCAACAACAGGCTTGAAAAAATCAGTGATCGCGGGTTTCTTGAAGAAGTTCATGCCCATCTGCGCGCGGGCAACGGTTCCGATTACGAGGCAAAGACATGCGGCTACCAGAATGACGTGCGGTCGCTTCATTGTGCAGCTCCTTAGGTTTGTGAATTCCGCACAGGGGCGGAATTCTCCAGAATGGGAGGACTGGAGAGTGACCCCAAGCTATCAGGTTGGGAGAGTTGAGGCAACCGGGCGAGAAATCTTACTGGGCGAATAGTAAATGGCCGGGGCGCGTGTCCATGGTACAGCGGCGGGCGAGGCATATTGATTCCTTTGAAGGAAACCGTAACCCCTGGATTTTCAGCCAGCGGCTTTTGCTGGTGCGTCGTTCCGTTTCAGGACGAAAGAGACTGGCCTATTCGTAGGCTAAAGCAACTACGGGATCGTAACTCGCAGCACGCAGCGCTGGATACATGGCGCCGATAGAAGCTCCGGCCAAAGCCAGAAGCGTGGCGGAGAGCACCCATTGGGGCGTAATCAAAATCATCAGGCTGGGGTTGGTTTCCTTCATGACCGCTTGAAAAATATAGGTGAGGACAATTCCCAAAGCGCACCCCAAGAGGGTGAGAATGAGAGTTTCCCCCAGTAACATGCGCATGATGCCCAATCTAGAGAGACCTAAAGACTTGAGGATTCCTATCTCTCGTGTGCGTTCCATCACCATGGTGTGCATATTGAGGAGCACGACGAGAAAGCTAATGACGATGCCGAGGCCCACCATGGAGCGCGTAAACGGTCTCAATTGAGGAAGATTGGAGGAACTCATGAGAGTGACATATTCCGCCATGGAACGAACGCGATCAAGCGGGTCGAGGGCAAGAATTTGCGCGCGAGTTCCTTCGGTATCGCCTTTGCTGCGAACGTAAAACATAGAGACGCGATTCTCCGCGCCTGCGATGTCCTGCGCAGTCTTGAGGGGGATGAAGTAGCGGGCACCTTTCCCGTGGGCGACGATTCCGCAGATCGTAAACGCATGATTCAAAAGAGTGATTTGATCGCCGACTTTCAGATGCTTGGTTTGGGCGATGATGTCATCGGCGATGGCCTCGTCGGGAGAATCAAAGGGCCGCCCTTCGCGAAATAAAAAGCCGCGGCTGAGTGCGTTGAAGCGTTTAAAATCAATGCCATAGACGATGATAAAACTTTTTGGCTCCGTAAGGATGAGGGTCGGTGCGACTTCATCGACGCCGGGCAGCGCGGCGATTTTATTGCCCAAAGATTCCTGCATGACGGCGCTGGAGAAGGCAAAGAAAATAGAGGAGTTCGGCGGCTGCACGAGAAGATCGGCGCCAACTCCCTCGACGCGCTTTCCCCATTCAGAAATAACTCCCGAAGTGAGACCCACAATCAGCAGAACCAAAATGACTTGAATGGCGATGGCGATCACGCTAAGCGCACTGCGGAGCGGGCGAGCAACAATGTTGCCCCACAGCATTTGCAAAAGCGAGAAGGTTCCGTCAAATGTTTCATTCATCAGGAAATCCGATGAGTCACTGTATCATCGGAGTTTAGCGACGGTCAAAGTTGGCAGCTGAGCGGGCACGAATTGTGCCGAACTCGTAAAAATATATTTCTGCACGGTTAAGTTTTCAACACAAGTGTTGATAAGTGTGTGGAAAATCGACTCGCGTTGGCCACTAACTTCACTTTCTTCAACGGACTGGTCCTGTTTGCACAATTTCAGTGCAACTCATTTTTTGGATGATGCCCTTCGGACGAAGGAGTTAAGCGATTGCGCTGCGCAAATCTTGCAGAATGAGCTTTATGAGCGAGACTGGCAGAGAATATTTTGCAGAGCAGCACGGCTCACTGCCATCCTGCACACTAGAACCAATTTAGTACCACTTGGGCGGCTTCTCGAGGTGAATTTTGATAACTTGGTGGGGATCCGTAATGTCGTACCATCGTCCGTACGTTTTCCATCCATTGGCAATAACCTGAATGAGAGCGCGGCCGAGAGGGGCGTCCGGGACATGGGTGACGCCTTCGCGATTTGTTTTGACGTTCAATTCGAGTTTCTTGTCCTTCCTTAGGGTGCGCTGCTCGATATATTTCACGTAGACGCTGGCATTTTCTACCGGAACAGACTTTTCTCCCCCAGTAACTTCAATGGTCAACTTGGTGGGGACATCGGCTTGCGCGGGCGTCTTCGGCGGAGGAGCGGGTGGATCCTGAGCAGAAACGCCGAGAGCGCTAGCGATAAAAAGGGCGAAGAGAAGAGTTCCCCATTTGGGCCGAAAAAATATCATGTTCCAATGGACCCCATGTTCCACAGAAAGTTGAGCTGACGTAAAGTTACTCCGCTCAAGTCTAAGATGCAAATGCCACACCGGATGCTGCCCGATTTCCGTGGAGGATTGGCCGTGCGCCTATGTATTCCACGCTACAGTTAGAAGCGACGGAATTGACTCGCTGAGACCGGTCCTGTAACTTCTGAAGAATCTGCCCTGCACGCGATCGAAAGACGCGAGCGCAGCGATGCCCCCTAGTACCGAAATTTCCACATCGCAGGGGAACCGAAACAGACTATCTTAGGTGCAATCGAGTGACCGCTCGAGGGCTGGAGCTCTCGGGGTAAGAGGAGACCACAATGGGATTTGCCACGAACGCGATACACGTTGGACAGGAGCCTGATCCCGCCACGGGTGCGGTCGTTGCGCCGATTTATCAGACCTCGACGTACGTGTACGAAGAGCTCGGCAAGCATAAGGGCTACGATTATGCGCGGTCCAATCATCCGAACCGGAAGGCTTTGGAGCGGACGGTGGCAAAGCTGGAAGGCGGGCATAGCGCTTACGTTTTCACCTCGGGGATGGCGGCGATTGACGCGGTGTTTCGTTTGTTCCGTCCGGGAGACCACATCGTGCTGTCGGAAGCTGTGTATGGCGGCGTGTACCGGCTCTCGACGCAGCTTCTGGTGCATTTTGGGTTGGAATTCAGCTTCGTCGATACTTCGATTCCCGCTTGCGTGTTGTCCGCGATGCGGCCGAACACGAAGATGATCTACATCGAGACGCCCACAAATCCGACGATGCGCGTGACCGACATCGGCGCGATCGCCAAGCTGGCGAACGAGCGAAACGTTACGCTGGCGGTCGACAACACATTTCTGAGTCCTTACTTGCAGCGGCCCATCGAGCTGGGGGCGCAGATCGTCGTGCATTCGATGACGAAGTACCTGAACGGGCACAGCGATTCGACCGGGGGAGCGGTGGTGCTGACGCGGCCGGAAGATGCGGAGAAAATCTATTTTATTCAGCGTTCGGCGGGCGCGGGTCTGGCGCCGATGGATTGTTTTCTGATTTCGCGGGGCATAAAGACACTGGCGATTCGGATGCTGCAGCACAACGCCAATGGCATCACCGTGGCACGACACCTGGATGCGCACCCCAAGGTTCGCAAAACGCATTACCCCGGACTGCCGACGCATCCGCAGCATGAGCTGGCGCGGCGGCAGCAAAAAGGGCCGGGAGCGATGATCGCGATTGATTTGGGGTCGTTGGAAGCGGCGCGGCGATTTTTGAATCAGCTGAAATTGTGCTCGCTGGCGGAGAGTTTGGGCGGAGTGGAGACGCTGGTGTCCTTGCCTGCGCAGATGACGCATGCGTCGATGCCGAAAGAAGTGCAGGAGCGGATTGGAATTACGGATGGATTGGTTAGGATTTCCGTGGGGATTGAGGACGTGGAAGATATTATGGCGGACTTGGATCAGGCGCTGTTGTACGTGTGAAGCGCCAGTAAGAACGCGACAGAAAAAAAACACAAAGACGGTAGAGAGCACAGAGGCCACAGAGAAGAACGGTGGACTAGGTATTTTCGTCGAGCCAGTCGAGGTAGGCTTTCGAGCCGGCGACGATCGGTAGGGCGATGAATTCGGGGACGTCATAACTGTGGAGGCGCTTTACTTCCCTTTCGAGGGCGCCGAGCCTTCTAGTCGTAGTTTTGATCAGGAGCAAGAGTTCGCGCGATTTTTCCACTTTGCCATTCCAGCGATAGTGCGAGTCGATGGAGCTGCGGAGGATGCTGGCGCAGGCGGCCAGGCGTTTTTCGACGACGCTGCGGGCGATGAGTTTTGCCTGAATGAGGTTCGCGCAGGTGACTAGCACGAGCTTGTAGTTCTCGCTGGACTTCATATGGTTCTCTCCAGGAAATTCCTCAGAATGCTTTCGCGTTTGAGCGAGTGGGAATAGAATACGACGCTATGAGCGCTTCCCCAATGATGAATGCTTCTCCGATCAAATTCGGCACTTCCGGATGGCGCGGATTGATTGCCGAGGACTTTACGTTTGCGAACGTGCGGCTGGCGGTGACGGCGATCGCGGAGCACGTGAATAGCAAAGCCAAGAATCCCACAATTCTCGTCGGGTACGATACGCGATTTTACTCGGAAGAGTTTTCGCAGCTGGCCGTCGCGATTCTGCAGGAGCACGGGATTCGAACGCTGCTTTGCGAGACGTTTACGCCGACGCCTGCTGTGGCTTACGAAATTCAGAGGTCAAAGCTCGATGGAGCGATCAATTTCACGGCGAGTCATAACCCGGCGCACTACCACGGCTTGAAATTTTCCTCCGCGGATGCGGGACCGGCGCTGCCGGAAGTGACGAAAGACATCGAGGCGCGCGTGGCAAGAATCATCGCCAAGGATGGCGCGTATCCCACTTTGCCGGCTGTTCCTTCAGGCGGAGTAAGGACGGAAATCGTAAATCTTCGGGAAAATTATTTGAAACGGCTCGAAGAACTGGTGCGGTTCGACGTGCTACGGAAAGCAAAGAGTAAGTTTGTGACGGACGCGCTGCACGGCTGCGGAGCGGGATATCTGGACCGCGCGCTGGCGGAACACGGAGTTGCGGTGGAAGCAAGGCGGACGAATCGCGATTGTCTGTTTGACGGGACGGGGCCGGACGTAAGCGAAGAAAATCTGGCGCCGCTGCGAAAAGCGGTGGTGGATTCGGGGGCAGCGGCGGGGTTGGCGACGGACGGAGACGCGGACCGCTTTGGAATGATCGACCGGGATGGGACATGGATTCAGCCGAACCATATTCTGGCGCTGGTGTACGACTATATCGTGGAGACGCGGGGCTGGAAGATGCCTGCGGCGCGGAGCGTGGCGACATCGCAAATGATCGATGCGGCGGCGAAAGCGCATGGACAGAAAACGTATCAGACGCCAGTGGGGTTCAAATACATCGGGCAACTGATTCGCGAAGACAAGATTGCGCTCGGAGGAGAAGAGAGCGCGGGGCTGACGATTCGCGGGCACGTGCCGGAAAAAGACGGGATTCTAGCGTGTCTTTTGGTGGCGGAGATGATCGCGGCGCGGGGCGTTTCGCTGGGGGAGCAAATCCGGCAGCTTTTCAAGAAAGTAGGAAGCGAATTTTGGCCAGTGCGAGAGAACTTGCACTTGAATAACGAACAAAAGGCGAACGCGGTAAAGAGGGTGGCGGTGGATGCTGCGACACTGCTGGGGCGGAAAGTTGTATCGATTGACCGCACCGACGGTGCAAAATTCAGTTTCGAGGACGGTTCGTGGATGCTGGTGCGGCTGTCCGGGACGGAACCGCTGCTGCGCTTGTATGTGGAAGCAAATAGCACGGCGGCTTCCGCAAAGTTGGCTAGCGAGGCGAAGAAGTGGGTATTGGAAAGCTGAAGGCGAAATTGAAGAAGGAGACGGCGGAAGAGAAGATTCGGCCGCTGATGCGGCAATACGGCAGCGGACTGCTGGGGCTGATGGTGCTGGTGATGGTCGTACACGACATTTTTGGTACTCACGGTTTTCTGGCGATGCGGCGCACGGAGAGCGAAATTAAAAAAGTGAAAGCCGATCTGGATCAACTGAGCAAAGAAAATGCGGCGCTGGAGCAGGAGACCAAGGACCTCAAGAGCGATCCACGATTAATCGAGAAAATCGCGCGTGATGATTTGGGGCTGGCGCGGCCGGGCGAGATCATTATTCGGATTCCGCAAGGACAGCAACAGCGAGAACAGAACCCCGCGGTAAAACGCTAGGCCGGCGCAGCGTTCTCGTCCCGTACTCCACGAAAATCCAATTCCAGTTTTTAGGCAGGCGACGGTGCGGCGGAGAGCTTCTGTGCTTTGGCGCGGCGGTTTTTCCAGTTGGTGCGCAGTTGTGAAAGAACCAGCATGGCGAGAAAGATGATGAGCAAGCCGTTGGTGGCCAGCGGGACGCTGCATTGGCGCTTGGGCAGGATAGAGAAGAGTCCGTAGACGAAATCGATGTGGACCCAGTAAACGAGCAAAGAGGTTTTGCCTAGCTGGATGATGGGGCTGAATCCCATTTGGGCGAGTCCCCAACGGCACCACACATAGATGAGACACAAAATAAGGAGAAGAACGCCGCAGCGCATGAGGAAAAAATTAGGACTGGTGTGCCAGTAATCGTAGCCGGAATAGAGCCGAACTTGCGAGTGATCGAGGCGGAGGGAGAGGAGACAGGCAAGAATGCCTGTCCCACCCAGTGCTGCGAACGTGAGAGCTTCGTAGCGCTTGGCGATGTTGGTGAAAAGGAAAAAGCCGACGGCCAGGCCGCAAAATGCGAACGCGGACCAGGGGAAGAGCGGGAAGAGCCAAGGTTGCGGGTTGCCGAAAACATGGACGCCGTTGATGTAGGACTCGAGCGGCCAAGGGAGGCGGCTAAGGCGGTGCGTGGTCCAGAGAAGCGGGGTGGACATAGCCACGAGAGTGGCGACAAAAAGGCCGGCGAAGATTCCCCGATTGCGTGAAGCGGAGACGGTTTGCGGAAGTGCGGCGGCGTTTGCAGGATTACGAGCGGCGGTGAGCCAGCAGAGAACGCCCATCAACATGATCGAGAGACCGAGCATATTGAGGATGTCGACTCGCAAGAGATCGGTCCAGGGAGACCACCGGTAGCCGAGCGCGTATTCCTGGACGCGAAAGAGGAGGCCGAGAGCGAAGATTTCTGCGCCGCGGAGAATGGATGTTTTCGCGATTTTGGCGGAAGTGGCGCCTTTTTCTCGGAGGCGTTCCGTTACCAGTGCGATGGAAACACCGGAAAGAAAGAGGAATAGCGGCGCGGGAAGAGTACCGCCAAGCTGCGACCAGACGTAGAAGGATGATTTGCGAGCGGCTGGACTTAGCCAGGAGTCATAGCAATGCGTTTGAAACATGAGGACGCAGGCCAGGCCGCGCATCCAGTCGATGTACGCCAGGCGTTTCATATCTCGTGTCCGAGCAGCCGGAAGATGCGATCACCGAAGCGCGAATTGATGGGGAACAGTTTGAAGTAGATTTGGGAAGTCATGCCTCTGCGCTACAATCTTCTCTCTCTATTGTGAATTTTAAGCAGCAAATTTGCCAGCGACGCGCCAACTCGGAGTGCTTTCCCTGGTCGGTCTGTGGGCGGGGCTGTGCCTTGCGGGCATGCTGTATGCAACCTGGCAAGGATACGGCGGGCGCGACATTGCGGCCACGCTGACGGCGTTTGCGTTCTTCTTTCTGGTGATGCTGCTATTCGCAGCGCGTGGCATGGCTGAGGGGCTTGCAGCGCGCTTCGGTCTCGCGGGCGGGATCCTGCTCGGCGCCGCCGCCTTCCTTGCCTACTTGATTTACGCGCTAGGGACAAATACCTTCGGGATTTTGCGCGTGGGAGCGGTGGCGATTTTTGTCTTTGTGCCGCTTGCGCTGGCGGCTTCGGCGGAGCGCAAACCGGCGGGGACCTGGCAGGACTTTTTGTTGCTGGTGGGAGTCTGGGCGGCGGTCAAGTTTGGACCATCGCATTTTGTGTGGCCTTATCCGGGCGGGCGTCTGGCGTATGTTTTCACCGTGCTGCTGGCAGTAAACGTTGCGCTGGCGGCGTTCGTGTTGGTGCGGCGCGTGGACGGAATCGGTTACTCCATTGGGTGGGGGCGGCACTGGGGATTTTTCGTACTCGGCAGCTTTATTGTGTTTGCGTGCATAGCCATTCCACTGGGTACGGGGATACACTTTATTGCGTTCGCGCCGCAATGGCATGCGTGGTCTTCGCTGCTGTGGACTTCACTGGGGATTTTCTTTTTTACGGCGTGGCCGGAAGAATTTCTTTTTCGCGGGTTGTTGCAGAACATACTTTCGCGGGCTTCCAAGAGCGATTTGGCGGGGTGGTGGACGGCGTCAGTACTGTTTGGGTTTTCGCACATTACGAATCTTGGATTTCCGAATTGGCGGTATGTGGTTCTGGCGTCGATCGCGGGGATCTTTTATGGGTGGACGTGGCGCAAGACGGGGTCGATCTTTGCGTCGGCGATCGTGCATGCTTTGGTGGATGTGTCGTGGCATTTTCTGTTCCGGGCAGGGTAGACGACAATTTTAGGCTGTGGGAACTCAGATTTTGCGCAGCCATCCAATGCTAAAAGACGGGAACATAAACGGGTTTCCACCGTACATACTTGCAGCGGAGGCTTTTCATGGACACGCTGTGGCAGGATGTGCAATTTGCGCTGCGGATGATGCGCAAAAACCTGGGGTTTACGACGGCGGCGGTGCTCTGCCTGATGCTAGGGATCGGCGCGACGACGGGAATCTTTACCGTTGTAAACGCGGTGCTGCTCCAGCCGTTGCCCTACAGGCATCCCGAACAATTGATTCGCATCTACACCGAATTTCCGACGTTTCCGAACGGCGGGCTGCACCGGTTCTGGGCTTCTGGGCCGGAATTTCTGGATCTTCGGCGAGACACACATTCGTGGGCCTCGCTGGACGCGTGGATCACCGGGGGCGTCAACCTCGCGGGGAAAGCGGAGCCCGTGAGAGTCACCGCGGCGAACGTGAGCGGCGGATTGCTGGACTCGCTGGGAGTTTCGCCGATGGCCGGCCGGTTGATTGAGCCATCGGACGACGTCCCCGGAGGCACGGTTGTCGCGGACATTTCCTACGGCACCTGGCAGAGCGTTTTTGCCGGTGACCCGAATGTGGTAGGACGCGAAACACGGCTGGATGGGCGGAAATGCACGGTCATTGGTGTCATGCCCAAAGGATTTCAGTTTCCGCCAGGCGAACAAGATCCCGCGCAAGTTTGGACGGCATTGCAGTTAGACCCGGCAAAACCGGGAGGGCGGGGATCGCATAATTATTACCTGCTGGGGAGACTCAAACCTGGCGTATCGGCAGCGCAAGCACAGGGCGAACTGGCATCGCTGGTTCAGAGTTACGGTGAAAAGCGGGCGCCGCACACGCACAGCTTCGATCCGAAGATTCACACGATTGTGAGCTTTCCGTTACAAGCGGAAGTGGTATCGAGCGTGCGTCCCGCACTGCTTATGCTGCTAGGGGCAGTGGCGTTCGTGTTGTTGATTGCAAGCGTGAACGTGGCAAATCTCCTGCTGGCGAGAGCGGAAGCGCGGCGCAGGGAAATCGCGATTCGCGGCGCGCTGGGGGCGAGCTTGGCACGGCTGGCGCGGCAATTCGTGACGGAAGGAGTCCTGCTGGCCTTGTGCGGAGGCGTGCTAGGCGTGACGTTGGCGTACGCAGGGGTGCGACTGGTTCAATTGACAAACGCGGGCGGCATACCACGAGCGGATGAAATCTTCATGGACTGGCGCGTGCTGGTTTTCACTCTGGCGACCAGCCTGGTCACCGGGGTGCTCTTTGGCCTGGCTCCGCTCGCGCCGCTCGCCGTGAGCGGAATTTCCGAATCGCTGAAGGATACGGCGGGAAGCACGACGGCGGCAGCCGGAGCGCAATTTTTCCGCCGAGCTCTGGTTGCAGGTGAACTGGCGATGGCGCTAGTCCTGCTAATCGGCTGCGGCTTGATGCTGCGGGCGTTTTGGAAGCTGCAGGAGGTTCACACCGGGCTGAACGCGGACGATGTCATTACGATGCAGGTCTCGTTGCCGAGCGGCACGTACACAGACAACGCAAAAATCACGGACCTGTGGACACGCTTCGAAGGGCGGCTGGAGCAAATTCCCGGCGTTAAATCGGCGGCGCTGGCTTATGGACTACCTCCGCTGCGCGCGCCGAACATGAACGACACGGCCATCGAAGGATTCGTGATGACCAAAGACGGACCGATACAGAACGTGGATTTTTATCAGGTCGTAAGCAAAGATTATTTCGCGACGATGGGCATTCGACTGATGGACGGCCGCCTATTTGATGATCGCGACGTGCAGGGCGCGCCGGACGTCGTCATCATTAACAAAACGATGGCACTGACTTTTTGGCCGCATCAAAACCCGATCGGCCGGCGCGTTCGCCCCGACAAAGATTGGTGCACGATCATCGGCGTGGTAGATGACGTGAAGAACGCCGGACTGGACCGCCCTGCTGGCACAGAGCTGTATCTTCCCTATCGGCAGACAGCGGCAGTGGACGCGGGCGTCTCGAGTATGTATGTGGTGCTCCGGCCCCGAGGCGGCGACCCGCGCCCGCTTGCGGGGGCCGTCCGCGAGCAGTTGAGGGAACTGGACCCGTCGCTGCCGCTTGCGGATGTGCGACTCATGGAGGACGTGCTTTCCCGAGCGCAGGCGCGGCCAAGGTTTCTGACGCTGCTGCTCTCGCTCTTCTCCGTCGTCGCACTGGCCATCGCCACCGTAGGAATTTACGGAGTGGTGTCCTACTCGGTGGCGCGGCGAACGAAGGAATTTGGTTTGCGCATGGTGTTGGGCGCGCAGAGCGGTGATGTGCTCGGGTTGGTGCTGAAGCAAGGCGCGGAGATGATCGCAATTGGAGTTGCGTTTGGTCTCGTACTGGCGCTTTTCCTTACACGGCTGATGGCGAGCTTGCTCTTCGGAGTCGCGCCTACCGATCTGGCGACTTTTGCGAGTGTGACGGCGGTGCTTTTTGGAGTCGCGCTTGCAGCCTGTTATATACCGGCGAGACGAGCGACAAGAGTGGACCCAATTCAAACGCTTCGGTATGAATAGTCTTAGGACTCCTTAGCCATGCGAGGCGCCGCTCCGAAGTTCGCCGCGCGCAATGGCCAAACCAGAACGATGGCGTGAGGCGTGATAAGAACGGTGGAAACACCAGAACCGCGAGTCGCAGTCCTTACAGCGATAGGGCCAAACGAATGCCAGCCGGAAGCAGATCCGTTCGACAAAGCCCTTCCTTTTGGAGCTTCGCACCGAACTGCTCTCGCAGACCGGGCATTCTCTGATGGTCTTCGCAAAAATAAGATGCATGAGAACCTTTCGTCTTTCGTTGTATGCGGATAATTATGACGAAGCCGCATGGATTTTTTGGGGACGGAACTATGAATTTGTGCGCTGCTGATACCCTGACCCTGGGAACAGTGATATGAATATGTCCGGTACGAAAGGGGCAAGCAAGGGACTTCGCGGTGCGCGATGAAACGGAAAACGGACCTTCGCATCCAAAAGAGCATTGAAGTGGGCCAAACCTGACGGTTACGAGAAAGGGGAAAAAGATGAAAGAGATGACTGCTGAAAATGCGATGTTCTTGCTACACGGCGTATATCTTCCGGCGTTGAAGAATGAGAGCCAATTGACGAAGAAAGTGATCGAAGCGGTGCCTGCCGATAAAACCGTTTACCGGCCGGACCCGATCTCCAAAAGCGCGAATGACCTGCTTAGGCACATCGCGGCTTCCGATGTCCGCTTCCTGGATACCGTGATCAAAGGAGAGTTCAGTACGGCAGCAGTCATTCCGGAGGGCCCGAAGACGCCAGCAGAAGTTGCGGCGTGGTATGAGCAGAGCTATGCAACGAAGCTTGAAGAGCTGAAAAAATTAACGGGGGAACAACTGATTAAGATCGTGGATTTCCGCGGAATGTTCCAGCGGCCGGCGGTGACATTTTTGATGATGGGCTTGCACCACACCATTCATCACCGCGGGCAATTAAGCTCGTACTTGCGATGCATGGGAGCGAAGGTGCCGTCGATTTACGGAGAGAGCTATGACGCCGAGCAAGCACGAAAAGCGGCGCAGGCGTAGCATCGGCCGCTTCCTCGCCGACGTTTTTTGCAGAATGATCTGAGCAAATCGCAACTTGGGCACGCTTTCCGTGTTCTACAAATAGCTGACCAGAAGAGCCCCGAAATCCCCAGGGGGACGCTAGACGAATTCCCGTAAGGTCAGCCGAAGAACACGAAGAGAAGCGATAAATCCCAAGGAGGGTTGCAACATGTTCCGAATAAGGGAATATCTGGGGCCTCTGGTGCTCGGCGCTGCGATGCTTACACCGCTGCTGACGAGTGGATGTGCAGCGCGGGTGCGCTATTATGACGAATATCACCACGATTACCATCGCTGGAACGATAGAGAGGATCGTGAGTATCGGGTGTGGTTGGGAGAACGGCATTATGAATACCGCGACTTCAACAAACTAGACCACGACCAGCAACGTGACTATTGGAATTGGCGCCACGACCATCGTGACAGGCACTAAAGTTCGCCATGTCGCGGCTGTGCTCCAGTGGGAGCTAGCGAACTACTCCAGAAAGCGGCGAGGAAGCGGAGGCGTACAAGCGTTTGGGCATGCGTCCGGCGAGCCAGGCTTTGCGGCCGGCAGAGACAGCTTCGCGCATCGCCTCGGCCATCAAGACGGCGTCCGCGGCTTCAGCAATGGCGGTGTTCATGAGGACGCCATCGGCGCCCAATTCCATGGCAACGGCAGCGTCTGATGCTGTGCCCACGCCTGCGTCGACAATCATCGGAACCTCGGTAATGCGTTCGCGGAGGATGCGAAGGTTAGCGGGATTTTGAATGCCGAGTCCGGAACCGATGGGCGCAGCCAGCGGCATGACGGCGGCGGCGCCTGCATCGATGAGTTTGCGGGCGGCGATCAGATCGTCATTCGTATAAGGGAGAACGACGAACCCTTCTTTTACGAGGACGCGCGTGGCTTCGATGAGTTGCTCAGTATCGGGGAAAAGAGTTTGCTGGTCGCCGATGACTTCGAGCTTGACCCAATTGGAGAGGCCGACTTCGCGGGCGAGACGGGCAGTGCGAATGGCTTCGTCGGCGGTGTAACAGGCGGCGGTGTTTGGCAGGATGAAGATCTTTTCACGGTCAATGTAATCGAGAAGCGATTCCTTGGAACGGTCGGTGAGATTCACACGGCGGACGGCCACTGTCACCATATCCGCGCCAGACGCGGCGTGCGCGCGAGCCATTTCCGGGAAGCTGCGGTACTTGCCAGTGCCGACAATCAAGCGGGATTTGAAGGCGCGGCCAGCTATGATCAAATCATCAGACATTGGTATCCCCACTGAGATTTTAGACCTCCACGGGCCCGGCGACAAATCGAAAGAACGAAAATCAACTTCAATCAGTTTGGAAGGGCCATAGATTGCGGCCTTGAAAGGTGAAATGCGCCTCGCCGAAAGAGCAGAGAAATGAGGGACCGTTTCAAAATACAGCCACGCGGTATAGACTTCCATGCGGCATTTGGTTGAGACTCATACTTTGGCAAAACGTCTTGCAGACAGCGCCCGCTGATGACGGAGACTCCTTTCAAGCGTCTGGACTCACGAACGCGGTGCGGCTGGGCCGCAGGAATGCCTCAGAATGTGGTGCATGGAAACTTTTGGGGGGACGATGCGAATTAGGATGACGGTTTTTATTTTGCTGGCCGCGGTTTTAGCGGCGGGAACTTTTGCGCAGAGCAAGGACATCGACATTCCGTTCCAGAAATTCGTTTTAGATAACGGCCTGACGGTCATCGTCCACGAAGATCACAAAGCGCCGATTGTGGCGATCAACGTCTGGTACCACGTCGGCTCGAAAAACGAAAAACCGGGGAAGACGGGTTTTGCCCACCTCTTCGAACATTTGATGTTCGGGGGAAGCGAACACTCCCACGGCCGATACATTGATGCCATGGAGAAAATCGGCGCGACGGATTTGAATGGCACCACGAATAACGACCGTACAAATTACTTCGAGAATGTGCCGACCTCGGCCGTGGACTTCACCTTATGGATGGAATCCGACCGCATGGGATATCTGCTGGGGGCGCTGGATCAGAAAACTTTGGATCTTCAGCGCGGCGTGGTACAGAACGAAAAGCGCCAGGATGAGAACCAGCCTTATGCCGTGTCGGACCAACTGATCACGCAAAACACTTACCCTGCGGGACATCCTTATTCCTGGACAGTGATCGGAGAGATGGCGGACCTCAACGCGGCGTCCATGGCCGACGTGCAGGAGTGGTTCAAGACCTACTACGGCCCCTCGAACGTGACCATTGTGATCGCAGGCGACATCGACGCCAAAACCGCGAATGAAAAAGTCGAAAAGTATTTCGGCAATATTCCGCCAGGACCGCCGGTTGCGCATCAAGAAGTATGGGTCGCGAAAATGACCGGGACGCACCGGCAAATCGTGCAGGACCGGGTTCCTCAGGCGCGCATCTACAAGGTGTGGAATGTTCCGCAATACGGGAGCGCGGACGCCGATTATCTCGACATGGTCAGCGATGTTCTCAGCCAGGGAAAAACCTCGCGCTTCTACAAGCGGCTGGTGTACGACGATCAGATCGCGACGGACGCGCGCGCAGCTGTAGATTTGAACGAAATCGGCGGGCAATTCTACGAGCAGGCGACGGCGCGGCCCGGACAGGACCTCGCCCAAGTGGAAAAAGAGTTGGATGAAGAACTGGCGCGGTTCTTGAAAGATGGACCGACCGCGGAAGAACTGGCCCGTGTAAAAGCGCAACACGAAGCGAGTTTCGTTCGCGGAATCGAGCGCATCGGCGGATTTGGCGGAAAATCAGACCGGCTGGCAAAGAGCCAGGTGTTCCTGGGAAGTCCCGACGCTTACAAAGTCTCTCTCAAGAGAGTTCAAGATGCCACTGCAGAAGATTTGAAAGCAGCCGCAAATCGCTGGCTCTCCGATGGTGTTTACGTGCTCGAGGTGCTTCCGTTCCCAGAGTACAAAGCCGCATCCACAGGAGCGGATCGCTCCAAAGCCCCGGAAATTGGGGCGCCACCCGAACTGAAACTCCCCAAGCTGCAGCACGCCACGCTTTCGAACGGGCTGAAGGTGATTCTCGCCGAGCGCCACGAAGTTCCGCTTGTCGATTTCTGGCTGAGCGTGGATGCGGGCTATGCCGCGGATCAGTTCGCGTCACCGGGAACAGCCAGCATGGCGATGTCGCTGCTGAACGGAGGGACTAAAACGCGAACGGCTCTGCAAATCAGCGATGAACAGGAGCTCCTCGGGGCGCGCCTGGCAGCCCGTTCGAATCTGGATCTTTCGATCGTGCAACTTTCGGCACTCAAATCGAAACTCGATCCCTCTCTGGATCTATTCGCCGATCTGATCTTGAACCCCGTGTTTCCCGCCGCGGATTTCAGCCGCCAACAGAGACTCCAGCTTGCGGCGATTCAGCGCGAGAAAAATACGCCGATCCAGATGGCGTTGCGCGTTTTTCCGGGCCTGATCTACGGTCCGGGGCATGCCTACGGAAACCCGCTGACAGGTTCCGGAACGACGACCAGCGTCGAGAAATTGACGCGCGAGGACCTCGTCAAGTTCCACGAGGTGTGGTTCAAGCCGAACCATGCCACGCTGGTGATTACGGGGGACACCACACTGGCCGAAGTCACCCCTAAGCTCGAAAAATTATTCGCGAACTGGAAGCCAGGACACATTCCGGAAAAGAACATCAAGAATGTCCAGCTTCCGGCGAAGTCTGTGGTGTACCTCATCGACAAGCCAGGCGCCTTACAATCGATAATCTTTGCCGGAAACATTGCTCCGCCGCGCGCGAATCCGCAAGAAATTGCCATCGAGGCCGCCAACGACGATCTTGGCGGAATGTTCGGTTCAAGGTTGAACATGGACTTGCGCGAGGACAAACACTGGTCCTACGGCGTGCAGAGCCTTCTCTGGGGAGCGCGCGGACAGCGTCCCTTCCTCGCTGTCGCGCCGGTGCAGACGGACAAGACGAAAGAGTCGCTCGAGGAAATGAACAAGGTATTTCGCGGAATTCTCGGAGACCATCCCGTGACGGCGGATGAACTCTCGAAGATTCAAGCAAACGAGACGCTTAGCCTCCCGGGTTCCTTTGAGACGCTGAACGCCGTAGGCCAATCGATCCTCGAGATCGTGCAGTTCGGATTGCCGGAGGACTATTACGAAACGTACGCGGGTAAGGTGAGAGCTCTAAAAACGAGCGACGTCGAAGAGGGCGCCAAAGACATCGTGCATCCGGATCATCTGATCTGGGTGGTTGTCGGCGATCGTTCAAAGATCGAACCAGGGATCAAAGAGCTGGGGCTCGGAGAAATCCGGCTTCTCGACGCCGACGGAAAACCGATCTAAGTATCATCGCGCCACAATGGTTGCGGTCACATCCATGGGCCTACAGCGGCTCAAACAGGCGGGCAAATTCTAGAGGCTAATCTTGCAAGATGGGGCGGGGCTCCGCGACGTCTGCATAGAGCTTGTCGATGACGTCGTGAAACTGCTGCTCGACGACGCGCCGCTTGAGCTTCAGAGTGAAAGTAAGGCTTCCGTTGTGAAAGGTGAAGTCCTCTGGCAGGAGAGCGAAGCGCTTGATGGTTTCATACTGGGCGAGATTGGCGGTCAAGCGCTTCACTTCGCTTTCGAGCAGCGCACGCACGAAATGATGTGCAACCAGCTCCTCGTTCGACGAAAACTTGATTCCCTGCTGCGCAGCCTTCGCAGCGACGGTCGCCGGGTTCGGAACGATCAGCGCAGAAATGAATTTTCGTTTGTCGCCCACCACCATGGCGTTCAGGATGTACGGGCTAGTTTTCAAAGCGTTCTCGATGGGTTGCGGCGCGACGAATTTGCCCGCGGCAGTTTTGATCAGATCCTTTTTGCGGTCGGTGATGAATAGATAGTTGTCCTTATCGAGGTAACCGATGTCCCCGGTGCTGAACCAGCCGTCTGTGCTCAGCACCTCGCGCGTCGCCTCGGGGCTTTTGTAATATCCCTGCATGACGCAAGGCCCTTTGGCTAGAATTTCGGCGTCTTCCGCGATGCGAAGTTCGACGTTGGGAATCGGCTTGCCCGAGCTACCCATGCGGTTCTCTGGGTAGTTGGTGGTCAGGACGGGAGAAGTTTCCGTCAGGCCGTAACCCTGGTAAATCGGAACGCCCACAGCCCAGAAAAATTCGGCAAGCTCCTTCGCCAGCGGTGCACCGCCGGAAAAAACGAGGCGCAGCTTTCCGCCGGTGCCCGCTCGAATCTTCGAATAGACCAGTTTGTCGGCTAGCCCCCATTCTATCTTCAGCCCCAAGCCGGCGCTCTTTTCGCCGGAACGCCACAACGCTGAGCGTCCCGCAACCCGCATGGACCAATCAAAAATCTTTCGTTCTATCCCGGTGCGTGTACTTCC
The DNA here is from genome assembly GCA_963753745.1 of uncultured Acidobacteriota bacterium. Taxonomy (GTDB): domain Bacteria; phylum Acidobacteriota; class Terriglobia; order Acidiferrales; family UBA7541; genus Acidiferrum. The sequence continues at coordinate 527,907 of CAVWDX010000020.1, read as the reverse complement.
CTGCTCGACGATGCGTGCATAAATTTTCTCGAAGGCCCGCGGCACCGCGGCCAGCAGCGTGGGATGTATCTCAAGGAGCGCCTGCGCGACTTGCTCGACCGCTTCGACGTAAGCAACGGTTATGCCGTGAAAAAGATAGGTATAGTCCAGCATGCGGCCATAGACGTGCGCCAGTGGTAGAAAAGAGATGGCCACATCACTCTTGGGCTCGAATTTTACGTTGGCGCAGGAATCCGCGACATTCGAGCAAAAATTCGTGTGCGTCAGCATGACGCCTTTTGGCTCGCCTGTCGTGCCGGAAGTGTAGATGAGCGAAGCGAGCTGGCCGGGGAGGACCTGCGAAGCGCGCATTCGGTATGCTGCAATATCGGCGCCCCCTGCGGCGGCAATCAGTGTTTCGTAACGGAGGTAATCCGCCGGAAGGTCGGAGTCACAATCCGCGATCACGATTTGTTCCAACTCGGGGAGTTGCGCGCGAACGGCCTGTAGTTTCTGCATTTGCGCAGTGCCGGCGGCGAACACGAACTTTGCACCGCAATGCTTCAGAATATAGGTAATGCGTTCCGGCGATTCGTTGAAATAGATGGGCACGGTGACGCCACCGGCGCCAGTGATCGCAAAGTCGGCCGTATGCCACTCCGGACGGTTGGCAGCGAAAAGTCCGACTCGGTCGCCGGGCTTCACTCCGAGCTCGACAAATGCAGAAGAGAGGCCGGCGACACGACGCAAGAATTCCTCGGAAGAGATTGACTTCCAGCCGGCAACTCCGCGGAACATCTGTGCGCGCGGGTTCGACAAGGAGTCGACAGCGTTCAACAGTCGTGAGGGAAGCGTGCCGTAGTTCATTAGATTCCTCGACTTTACCCTAGGCCATTTCCGCGCGCAATCCAACTCCAGTACCGTTCCTTGCCGGCTGTGGTGCGGAACTCTCCCCTGCGTTAAGATGAAACGCGGAGTGCCTTCATGCGCGCAACGCTTTCCGGAACCATAGCCGACAGCTCTTTGTCCAAAGGCCCTTTTCGCGCTGCGCGCGGTACGCAGCTTTCCTGCAAAGGATGGCAGCAGGAAGCGGCCTTGCGCATGTTGATGAACAATCTCGACCCCGAGGTTGCCGAGAAGCCGGAAGATTTGGTCGTGTACGGCGGCACAGGAAAAGCGGCGCGCAACTGGGAATGCTTTCACGCCATTGTGCGATCTCTGAAGGCGCTCGAATCCGACGAGACGCTCTTGGTGCAATCGGGCAAGCCGGTCGCCGTTTTCCGCACCCATGAATACTCGCCGCGCGTCCTACTCTGCAATTCCAATTTGACCGGCCACTGGAACAATTGGGAAAAATTTAATGAGCTCGACCGCGCCGGCCTGATGATGTACGGCCAGATGACCGCGGGCAGCTGGATCTATATCGGCACGCAAGGAATTTTGCAGGGCACCTACGAAACCTTTGCGGCGGCGGCTCGAAAACATTTTGGCGGCAGCCTGACAGGCAAACTTGTAGTCACCGGAGGAATGGGCGGTATGGGCGGCGCGCAACCGCTGGCCGCTACCATGAACGGCGCGGCCTTTCTTGGGATTGACGTTGACCCGGAACGCATTAAGCGCCGCGTGAAGGGTGGCTACTGCGACGTCATGGTGACGAACCTCGACGAAGCGCTGCGCATTCTTAAAAATGCCGTGCGTAAGCGTGAAGCCACCTCGGTCGGGTTAGTCGGAAATTGCGCGGACCTCATTCCAGAACTTGCGAAGCGCGGCGTGGTGCCGGATCTCCTGACCGACCAAACCAGCGCGCATGATCCCATTGGCGGTTATGTGCCGAATGGCATGTCGCTCGAAGCCGCGCTGGAATTACGCAAGAAAGATCCGCAGGAGTACCGCAAACACGCGCTTGCCGCCATGGCCCTCCACGTCCAGGGCATGCTCGATTTGCAGAAGCTTGGCGCCGTTACGTTTGATTACGGCAACAATATTCGAACGTTTGCGTATGAGTACGGCGTTAAAAACGCCTATGATTTTCCGGGATTCGTCCCGGCCTATATCCGGCCGCTTTTTTGCGAAGGCAAAGGGCCGTTCCGCTGGGCCGCGCTTTCCGGCGAAGCGTCGGACATTGCCAGGACAGACCGGCTTGTTTTGGAAATGTTTCCGCACGACGAACATTTGACGCGCTGGATCAAGCTGGCGCAGAAACGCGTTAAGTTTCAAGGACTGCCGTCGCGGATTTGCTGGCTCGGTTACGGTGAGCGCGACAAGTTTGGTCTCGCGCTGAATGAGCTGGTCGCGCACGGCGAGGTGAAAGCGCCCGTGGTGATGGGCCGCGATCATCTCGACTGCGGCTCGGTCTCTTCTCCTTATCGCGAAACCGAATCCATGCTCGACGGTTCCGACGCCGTTGCCGATTGGCCCCTGCTCAATGCCCTCGTGAACACCGCAAGCGGCGCTTCGTGGGTTTCCATTCACAATGGCGGCGGGGTGGGAATCGGCTATTCGCAGCATGCAGGGCAAGTCACCGTCGCCGACGGCACAAAGGAAATGGCCGCGCGCATCGAACGCGTGCTGACAAATGATCCCGGAATGGGCATCGCGCGTCACGTGGATGCTGGCTACTCCGAAGCGATTGATTTTGCAAAAAAGAATGGCCTAAAAATTCCTATGCTGTAGCGCATCTCTCCCGCTCTTTCTCGCATCCTAGAAAAAGTAGTTCCACAGGAGGACACCATGTATGTGATTTTAGGAGCCACAGGAAACACAGGAAGCATCGCTGCGGAAACTCTGCTGGCGAAGAAACAACAAGTGCGAGTTGTGGGTCGCAACAAGGAGCATCTTGCGCGATTCACTGCGCGCGGCGCTGAGGCCTTTGTCGCGGATGTCACCGATGCTTCCGCTCTGGCCAAAGCGTTCAAGGGAGCCCGTGCAGTTTACGCGCTGATCCCAGCCAGTATGACTAGCCCCGATTTCCGAGCTTATCAAGATCAGATTACAAATTCGATCGCGAATGCATTGGAAACTGCAAAGGTCTCTCATGTAGTGACGCTGAGCAGCATTGGCGCTGATAAACCCGAAAAAACCGGACCGGTGGTCGGCCTCCACTTGATGGAAAGGAGATTTGGCCAAATCTCCAAATTGAATGCACTTCACTTGCGCGCCGGGTATTTCATGGAAAATACGCTGGCCCAAGCCGGCATTATCAAAAAAATAGGAAAGATGGCTGGGCCCGTCCGCGCTGATTTGCCGATTGCGGTGATTGCGACTCACGATATCGGTGTCGCGGCTGCCGAAGCACTGCTCAAACTCGATTTCACGGGCCACCAGACACACGAACTGCACGGCCAGAGAGACCTCACCTATTTGGAAATGGCCAAGGTCGTCGGAGCGGCCATTGGGAAACCAGATCTTACGTATATCAAGTTACCCGCGGATCAAGTGATTCTGGCGATGACCGAAATGGGAATGTCCAAAGATCTGGCGGCGCTGCTGTGCGAAATGACCGAAGCCATGAATAACGGCTATATGCGCGCGCTCGAGCCTCGGTCGGCGGCAAACACGACGCCGACTTCGTACGAGGAATTTGTGCGAAAGGCGTTTTTTCCTGCCTATAAAGGTCAGGCTGCGAGAGCCTGAGGCGGCTGAACAGATGTTCTTGTCTTTCTAGCACTCGACCTCGACATAAACAGAAGGCTGGGAATTGCCAGATCGACGGGAACGTCTGTTCTTTCGCGCACTGTTCACCATCATCCGGTATCCGGCATAATAGCCGGGCCTTGTCTAATTCCCTGCTCATTACGGGCGCATCGCAACTCTTGACACTGCGCGGCCGCAGCCCTCGCCGCGGCGCCGCACTCGCAAATCTGGCCATCGTCAAAGATGGAGCGTTGCTGGTGCGTGACGGCAAGATCGCAGCGGTCGGGACGCCCGCGAAAATGGAAGCCCTGCCGGAAGCAGCCTCTGCCGAGAGACTCGATTTGGGCGGTCGCGTCGTCCTGCCAGGGTTTGTGGATTCGCACACGCATCTGATCCATGCCGCCAGCCGTGCCGAAGAATACGAGTTGAAAATCGCCGGCGCAAGCTATGAGGAGATTGCCCGCAAAGGGGGCGGGATTTTGAACTCCGTGAAAAAGTTGCGCGCGGCAACGTCGGAGGCGTTGAAACAGCGAGCACGTCGCGCGCTCAAGCAATTCGCGTCTTATGGCACGACCACCATCGAAGCCAAGAGCGGCTATGGCCTGGATGTTGCAAGCGAATTGAAAATTCTCCGCCTGCACAAGGAACTTGCCGCGGAGCAGCCTCTGGATATCGTCTCGACATTCCTCGGCGCGCATGTCGTCCCAGCGGAGTATCGCGGAACGCCTTTGGGAGTGCAGAGGTACATTGCGCTGCTCACGGAGAAGCTGATTCCCGAAGTGGCGCAAGAGAGACTGGCAGAATTCTGCGACGTTTTTTGCGACCGCGGGGCGTTCACGAGGGAGCAAGCAAAGCAAATCCTGGAAGCAGGTATTCGGCACGGGTTAACACCGAGAGTGCATGCGGAACAGCTTGCGCGCACCGGCGCGGCACAATTAGCGATACAGCTTGGCGCGGCAAGTTGCGACCATCTCGAGCATGTCAATTCCAGCGACATCGCCGCGCTTGCAAAATCGCGGACGGTTGCTACCCTACTGCCCGGCTGCGATTTCCATCTTGGGCTTCGAAATTATGCGCCCGCGCGTAAATTGATCGATGCGGGCGCGATCGTCGCCCTTGCTACGGACTACAATCCCGGCACCAGCCCGACAGTAAGCATGCCGATGATTTTATCTCTGGCTTGCAGCCAGCTCCGGATGACGCCCGCTGAAGCTATCACCGCCGCGACGGTCAATGCAGCTCATGCGCTGAGGCGCGATGACCATATCGGTTCGCTTGGGGTTGGCAAATTCGCGGACCTCGCGGTCTTCGAAGTGGCCGATTACCGCGAAATTCCCTATTATTTTGGGATGAACACCTGCTGGATGACTATCAAGCGGGGGGTCGTGGTTTATGCCGCCAACAAAACCGCAATCTAATCCGCCGAAGAAGCCGGTCAAAAAGATAAAAATCCTGCAAGTGAAGGGGCCAGGGCAGAAATCTTTGCTATCGGAGCATTTTTATCTTTTCCTGGGTTTCCTTTTCGCCGTCTTGACGTTCTCACTGATGGAATTTGGACTTCGCCTCGACGAGGCAGCAGTCGTTGCGCTTTGGATTACCGGAATCATCTTTTTTGTCAGGCAAGTAAAGCGGTTCATGAAGGGCGAAGCGGCTCCCAAGAAAGAAGAGAAAAAACCATTAGCGTCGCTGCCCGAGAAAAAGTACACTCCGCCCGCGCTTCCGAGGGTCAGCAAGGATTTTTCTCCGATGCCTCCGGCAGGTGACAAGAGATACCCCCCGCCGAGTCCCTTTATTAAGCCTCCCAAATAAGCGTCGCATGATGCAGTTCACTGTCAGTAGCAACTCCCGGCAACGCGAGTGGCTCCAGAAGCACAAAATCTCCTATGATGGTCTGGTGAGACGCGAGGGACACGTTTGCGATGAAACGACTGATTGAATGCGTGCCGAATTTTTCCGAGGGACGAGATCCCGCTAAGGTCGACGCTATCGTCTCGGCGATGAGCAGCGTTTCCGGTGTTTACGTCCTCGATCGTGAAATGGACGCCGATCACAATCGATGCGTGATCACTCTCGCGGGCGAACCGAACCCCGTCGCGGAAGCGGCGTTGCGCGGCGTCGGCAAGGCCCTGGAGCTGATCGATTTGACCAAACACACCGGCGCGCATCCTCGCGTCGGCGCAACTGACGTCGTCCCTTTCATTCCCATCGAAGGCGTCACTATCGAAGATTGCGTTGCGCTCGCGCGCCGCACGGGTCACGAAATTTGGGCCCGCTACAGGATTCCAGTTTTTTTCTATGAGGCGGCCGCCATGCGTCCCGACCGCGTCAATCTTGAAAATGTGCGTCGGGGGCAGTTTGAGGGTTTGCGCAAGGAAATGAAGCACAACCACGACCGCCAACCCGATGTTGGCGAGCCGAAGCTCCACCCGACTGCGGGAGTTACCGTCGTGGGAGCGCGCAAATTTCTAATCGCTTATAACGTCAACCTGAACACTTCGGATGTCGGCATCGCCAACAAAATTGCCAAAGCCATTCGGTTCTCTTCCGGCGGTCTTCGCTACGTCAAATCCATGGGCGTGGAGTTGAAAGCCCGCAAACTGGCGCAAGTCTCAATTAATCTCACGGATTTCGAACAAACTCCCATGCATCGCGTCTACGAAATGGTCAAGCGAGAGGCGGAACGCTACGGCGCCGCGCCCGTAGGTAGCGAAATCGTCGGCTTAATCCCCAAGAAGGCCATCGAAATGGCCGCGGATTTTTTCTTGCAATTGGAAAACTTCTCTCCAGAGCAAGTGTTTGAAAATAAGCTGGCTGCTGCGCTCGGCGGAGCGCCGCTCGAAACTGCCAAAGACGGCAAACTCGCCAGCTTGGCGCGCCCCTTCCTGGAAGCCGTGGCGGCGCCGACAGTGACACCGGGAGGCGGAAGCGTTTCGGCTATGGCTGGAGCTTTGGCGGCTTCGCTCGGCCAGATGGTTGCCGGACTCTCACGCAAAAAGAAATCTCAGGCCGCCTTTGTCGACAAGCTCTCTAGGGAGCTTGAAGGCTTGCGCCGCACGGCGGACGAACTCGCGGAAGCCATCGACCGCGACGCTGCTTCCTACGAGGCGGTTATGGCCGCGTTCAAGCTCCCCCAAGGCGACACCGATGAAGTGCAAAAACGGGAATTCTCGATCCAATGCGCCACGAAAGTTGCCGCGGATGTACCGCTAGAGGTGGCGGAGCGGACGGTTGCTCTTTTCGAACGTTTGGGACAACTGGATGCTATCGTCGCCGCATCCATGAGGTCAGACTTGGAAGTAGCGCGATACATGGCCGCCGCAGGGGCGCGCGGGGCGTTAGCGAACGTCGAGATCAATCTTGCTGGGATTACCGACTCTGCCTACACAGCGCGGATGCGCAAAAAAGTTGCCGCGCTTCGCGATCGATTAGGGAATGCGCCCCGCACGACGACCGCGTAGAATTGATCTTTTACCGGCCCCCTGAAAGGAGCAGTACATGAACATGAAACTGACCACGATTTCAACTTCGACCCAGCTGGGGTCGGCGATTTACAGACTCGTGGCAACCGGCCTCCTGCTAGGTCTTTCGCTCATGCTTCCCAAACCGTCGCAGGCCGGCACGCTTGGGGCGGACGTCATCGGAATGTTTCCCAAGGACGTCGGCGAATTTGGCTATGCCGACTTAAAGACAGCCCGCACTATGAAATGGTTCCCGCAATTGCGAGAACAAGTGCTTCCCGAGCGTTTCCGCCAGTTCGAAAAATTCTTGGCTTCCACTGGCAATGATCCCAACACCCAGGTCGATGAAATCGCCTGGGCGCTCGTTGCCGAGGGCATGACCGCGAAAGCCGAGGGCACCGGATCAGCTGCTGTTCCGACGGGCGAACAGATGGTGGGCATCGCGCTTGGCAACTTCAACCAGGATGCAACAGCGGCCTACTTCAAGCGGCAAAAGCTACCGACCGCAACTTTCCACGGCTATACCCTTTACGCTTTTGGCACAGGAACCGGCGCCACGGACCTCTTCTTCGTTTTCATCGACGCCAGCACCGCCGCATACGGCCACAAGAGCATCCTCGAGAAAATGATCTCCGTGCGCTTCGGCGACGAGGACGGCCTGATGCGCAACGACAAGTTCTTCGCTTTGATTAATGAGGCGAACACAGGGAGCGCCGTGTGGCTGGTCACCAATCCCGCCTACACTCGCCTCGCCATCCAGCAACTCGCGCCGGAGATTGAACAGTTCCCCGAAGCGGCCAAGCTTGTGGCGCGCATGCAAAACAGCATCATCAATGTCGAAGCCGGCAGCGATCTGGATGCAAAAATCCAGGCCATCTGTGGTTCAACCGACGATGCCAACACCCTTGGCCAGCTCCTTCAGGCGGGCTTCCTCTACAAGCGATATCAAGCGCAAAAGGACAATCCGGATCTTGCTCAGCTCCTCGATCAGGTTACCATCACGCCCGGAGGCGACCGCGTGACTTTGCGCATGTCGCTGAGCGACGACCAGATGACCTCCCTGATCAAGCACAATACTTTCGCACTCAAAATGTAGAGTTGTGTGAGTTTACATCAGGAAAATGGAAAGAGCCGGTCGCGGGGAACGTGGCCGGCCTTTTTGCTTTTGTGATTGAGCTAGGCGACCCGTGGCGCGTGGCCCAAATACTTCGTCAAGCGTGTGACAGCCAATCCGTCGTGCGCTTCGTACTGAACGCGGTCCACCCCGCCTAATCCGCCCGAACTTCCCAGCTGCTCCGCAAAGCCGGCAATCCGGTCCAAGCCTACGGCTGGCTCTAGGCTACCCTTATGAGTCATTGCGATTTCGATGCGGTCTGGAAACACCGCAAAGGTTACGACCAAGTGCGGGTGATCCCCGATTAGGTGTTCGAACGCCTCTTGGCAAGCCGCCACAACCGACTTTTGCAATTCCAGCACCGCCTCGCTCAGCATCCCCGCGGACTCCGCGAAGTAGCGCGCAGTGCCCCCTACCGCGGCCGCCAGCCGCGCGTCGGGGTCAATCTGCAACTCGATGCTTTTGTGTTCAGCGCTCACTGTGACTGCTCGCGAGCGACACGTCGCAAGCTTCCCGGCAATCCGGGCAATAGTAGAGACCGTCTGCGCAGAGCCTCACGTTCACTTGCCCTTTGCAAATCGTGCAATACTTTTCACAGTTGCACTGGCCTTCCGGCTTGTCACACTGAACGCAAACGACAGGACCCTGCATGAGAGCCTCCTAGAAAACTGTACCTGACGCAGGCGGAAGCCAGCAAGCTGGACGTTCGGACCATGCCGCGTTTCTTTTATCATGTCGTCAGGTACGCTTTCGCGTCTCGACGCTTCTGCGCGTTCCTCAGCTCACCACATCTTGCCCTTCTTTGACCCGCTCCGGCGCGCGTGTTAGGATTAATTTCTTCCAGAGCACCCAGAATGGAATCTGCCACGACTCCTCCCATCGCCGACCTTCGCAAGACAGCGCTGAATGCGGTGCACCGCCGCTTGGGCGCGAAAATGGTCAATTTTGGCGGCTGGGACATGCCCGTCGAGTACCCCGCAACTGGCGGCTTGGTCGCAGAACATAAAGCCGTGCGGGCCAGCGTCGGCGTTTTTGATGTGAGCCATATGGGCGACATCCGGGTAGGCACCGGCCGCACGCTAGGCGGCGCACTGGCTGCCGTGCAACATCTCAGCATGAACGATGCCGGAAAGCTGGCCATCGGCCAGGCGCATTATTCGGCGATGCTCTATCCCCAAGGCACGTTCGTTGATGACGTGATTGTCCATCGTCTGGGCGAGGACGATTACTTGCTGGTGATTAACGCTGGCACTCGCGAGAAAGACGTCAGCTGGGTCGGCGAAAACACAAAAGGATTTGACTGCGTGGTCGAGAATCTCAGCGACGCGTACACTCAGCTCGCCATCCAAGGCCCTTGCGCGCAAGCGCTGTTGGAAAAACTCACCGACGCAGATCTCGGCATCATAAAGAACTATTGGTTCACCCACGGCACGTTTTGCGGTCTGAAAAACACGCTGATTGCACGCACCGGCTATACCGGCGAAGATGGTTTCGAGATTTATGTTCCCTCAGACACCGCGACGAGCGAGATGGTTTGGAACAAAGTGCTGGAAGCCGGGCGTGAATTCGGCATCCTTCCCTGCGGTCTGGGCGCGCGCAACACGCTGCGACTCGAAGCAAAAATGGCGCTCTACGGCCACGAAATCAGCGACAAAATCAGCGTCTGGGAAGCAGGACTCGATCGCTACTGCAAATTGGAAAAGGGCGACTTCATCGGCCGCGCCGCTTTGGAACGCGCGAAAGCCGCCGGACTGACGCGGGCGCTGGTGGGTCTCGAGATGGTCGACCGCGGCATCGCGCGCGACGAATATTGTTGCTGCAACGAAAACGGCGAAGTCATCGGCGTGGTCACCAGCGGCTCTCCTTCGCCGACGCTTGGCAAAAACATCGCGCTAGCGTACGTTCCGCCGACGATGACGGCTCTTGGCACGCCGGTCTACGTGCAGATTCGCGCGCAGAAGTGCAAGGCCCAGGTGGTCGCGACCCCGTTCTACAAGCGTCCAAAGAAAACTGCGGCCCCGCAAGCCGCAGCGAAAGTCTGACTCAAGCATTGATACGGCGGGCCCGGCCTGACGGGCGGCGAGGAGTGGTCCAATGGCATATCCGGCGAATTATCGCTACACCAAAGAGCACGAATGGGTTGCAGTAAAAGGTGACGTAGCCGCGATTGGCATCACCGATTACGCGCAGCACGAACTTGGCGACGTCGTCTTTGTCGAGCTGCCGAAAGTCGGCGCGAAAATCGAAACCGGAAAAACCTTCGGCACCGTCGAGTCGGTCAAAGCTGTCAGCGATATTTATGCTCCCGCATCGGGGGAAGTCGTCGAAGCCAACGGCGATTTGCAAAACACTCCTGAAAAAATCAATTCCGATCCGCACGGCGCTGGCTGGCTCATCAAAGTTCGCCTCGCCAATCCCGCGGAGATTAGCAGCCTTATGGACACCGCCGCCTACGAAGCCTACATTGCCGCGCAAAGCAAGGAAGCCTCCGCCTGATGCGCTACCTCCCGAAAAGCCCCGCCGAGCGGCAAGAAATGCTCGCCGCGATTGGCGCAAAGTCCATAGAGGATTTGTTCTCAAGCATTCCGGAGCGATACCGGCTTCGCGAAGCCCTGCATTTGCCCGGCCCGCTCTCCGAAACCGAGGTCATCGACTTTTTCAAAGCGCGCGCAGCGGAAAATTCCGGCGGCTACACGAGTTTTCTCGGCGCCGGCGTCTACAATCACCTTCGTTCCGTCGTCACCGATGCCATCATCCAGCGCGGTGAATTCCTCACCTCCTACACTCCCTACCAGGCGGAAATCTCGCAAGGCACGCTGCAAGCCATCTTCGAATTTCAAACCTTGATGTGCCAGCTCACCGGCCAGGAAGTCGCCAATGCCTCGATGTACGACGGTTCCACCGCCACCACCGAAGCCGTATTGATGGCCGAGCGCCTCACCGGTCGCCGACGGATTCTTGTCGCGCGCTCCGTGCATCCGGAATATCGCGATGTCCTGAAGACCTACGCCAAAAATTCCGGTCTCCAAGTGGAAGAGATTGGCTACGGCGCGAACGGCACACTCGATCAAAAAGCATTGCAAGCCGCGCTGAAAAACGATGTCGCGGCGGTCGTGGTCCAATCGCCTAATTTTTTCGGCTTGATCGAGTCGCTTTCCCCTCTCGCCGACGCTGCGCACTCTTCCGGTGCGCTCCTCGTCACCGCCATCACGGAGGGCGTTTCTCTCGGCCTGATGCGCCCGCCCGCGGAAGCAGACATCGTGGCTATGGAAGCTCAAAGCTTCGGCCTTGCACCGAGCTACGGCGGTCCATTCGCAGGCGTCATTGCCTCGCGCGACAAATTTGTACGCCAGATGCCCGGCCGTCTTACGGGGCAAACCAGCGACTGGGAAGGCCGCCGCGGATTCGTTTTGACGCTCGCCACCCGCGAGCAACACATCCGCCGCGAGAAAGCTACTTCCAACATTTGCACAAACCAGGCCCTCTGCGCGCTTGCCGCAACGGTGCACCTAACGCTCCTTGGCAAAGAAGGCCTCCGCGAGATGGCTCATCAAAATCTGTCGAAGGCGCAATTCGCTCTAGCTGAGCTCGAAAAAATCCCCGGAGTCCGCCGCGCCTTCGACGCCCCCTTCTTCAACGAATTCACGGTCCAGCTTCCACGCTCCGTCAAAATCGTAAACGCCTACCTGCTGCGTGAAAAAATCATCGGCCCATTCGTTTTGGGCACCGCCTATCCCGAATTAACAAAGCACGCCCTAGTCTGCGTGACGGAAACGACAAGCCGCGCCGAAATCGAACACCTCGCCGCCGCCCTGCGCCGCGCCCTGGAGCAGCCACTCTGAAGGAGACTTTGTGGGAGCACGATACATCGTGCCCCTCTTCGCGAACCGCACGCCATGACCGAAAAAATCAAAAAAGCCACGCGCCACACCAATCAAAACGAAGGCCTGATCTTCGAAAAATCCTCGCCCGGCAAGCGCGCCTTTGAACTCCCTCCACTCGACGTCCCCGCTGCCGATCCCGCAAAAGCTTTAGGCGCGAGCCACCGCCGCGAAGGTGTCGAAGGCTTCCCGGAAGTCAGTGAAATCGAGGTCATTCGCCACTTCACGCGCCTCTCTACCTGGAACTACGCCATCGACCTCGGCATGTACCCGCTCGGCTCCTGCACCATGAAATACAATCCGCGCGTCAATGAATTTGTCGCCCGACTCGAAGGCATCGCCACCGAGCATCCCTACCAGCCGCAAGAACTTTCCCAAGGCTGCCTCAAAATCCTGCGCCTGCTCGAAACGTGCCTCCTCGAAATCACCGGGATGGATTCCATCACGCTGCAACCCGCCGCCGGAGCGCAGGGTGAAATGACTGGCCTCCTCCTCATACGCGCCTATCACGAGAAAAACGGCAACCCGCGCAAGAAGGTGTTGATTCCGGACTCCGCGCACGGCACAAATCCCGCGACCGCGGTCATCGCCGGCTACGAAGTCGAAAACATAAAATCCGAATCGCACGGACAAATCGATGTCTCTAAGTTGCGCGACCTCGTCACCCCGGACGTCGCTGCGCTGATGATCACCAATCCCTCCACCCTCGGCATTTTTGAACAGCGCATCCCGGAAATTGCGGAAATTCTCCACGCCAAAGGCGCGCTTCTCTACATGGACGGGGCCAACATGAACGCGCTGACCGGCATCACCCGTCCCGGAGATCTCGGCGTCGACGTCATGCATCTCAACCTGCACAAAACCTTTTCAACTCCTCACGGCGGCGGCGGTCCTGGCGCTGGCCCCGTCGCGGTGAAAAAAATCCTCGAGCCTTTCCGCCCCGTGCCCATACTGGTCGAAAAAGAAAACGGCCGCCTCGTGCTCGAACAGATTCGTCCAGACACCATCGGCCGCGTCAAAGCATTCAGCGGAAATTTCGGCGTCCTGGTTCGCGCGCTTGCCTACATCCTCGCCTACGGCCCCGGCGTCCGTCAGGCGACTGAAGATGCCGTGCTAAACGCAAATTACATTCGCAAGCATCTCGAAGGTGTTTTCGATCTGCCCTATTCCCTGCCCTCCATGCACGAAGTAGTTTTCAGCGACGCGTTCCAAAAGAAAAACGGCGTCAACACCATGGACATCGCCAAACGCCTCATCGACTACGGCTTCCACCCCTACACAACGGCGTTTCCGCTGATCGTTCCGGGCGCGCTGATGATCGAACCGACCGAATCGGAATCCCGCGAAGAGTGCGATCTCTTCATCGATGCCATGCGCTCGATCGCCGAAGAAGCCGCCACGAATCCTGAGCTTGTGAAAACCGCGCCGCACACGACGCGCGTCCGCCGTCTCGATGAAGTCGGCGCCGCCCGCAAACCCATACTTCGCTGGAAATCTCAGGCCTCTCGCACCGGAGCCTCGGACTAATCAAAATCTCCCCTACGTCACAGTCCTCTGCGGCGTACGATTTTATTTTTTCTTTGAACACATCTGCATTTTTCGTGACCGTCACGTTCTACCCGCCTGCTAAAATACGTTGACTGTATTTGCCCTATTCGCCCGTGCTCGAATGACATCGACTCTGAATCAGTGGCTTCCAAAATCCGTTCTCCTATTACGCGGTTACGATCGGCATAAATTCCTCTCGGATCTGCTTGCCGGTATCACCGTAGGCCTTGTCGCGCTGCCTCTCTCGATGGCGTTTGCCATCGCCTCGGGGGTTTCCCCGCAAGCCGGAATCTACTGCGCAATCGTCACTGGTTTCCTGATCTCCGCGTTGGGCGGTTCCAAAACGCAGATCGGCGGTCCCACCGGCGCATTCGTGATCGTCATTGCTGGAATCATCGCCAAGTATGGTGTCAGCGGCCTTTTCGAGTGCACCATGATGGCAGGCGTTCTCCTTGTTCTGCTCGGCGTCACTGGCATGGGCACGGCCGTCAAATATTTTCCCCGGCCCGTCATCATCGGGTTCACGAACGGCATTGCCATTTTGATCGCCAGCACGCAGATTCGCGATTTCTTCGGATTGCGCATGGATCATGTCCCCGATGATTTCTTCCATCGCATGGAAGCGTTCGGCGCCGCCTGGAACACCATCTCCATGCCCGCGACCGCGCTGGCTATCATTTCCGTCGCCGTCATGATCTTCTGTCTCAAGTTCGCCAAGCGAGTTCCCGGAGCCATCGTCGTCACTTTCGGCGCAACGATCGCGGTCACCCTTCTGCACATGCCGGTCGAAACTATTGGGACGCGCTTCCACGGCATTCCTAGCGGTCTTCCCACATTTGCCATCCCGCATTTCAGCTATGACACCGCGCGCCAGCTCCTTTCTCCTGCTTTCACGGTTGCCATGCTCGGCGCCATCGAGTCTTTGATGTCCGCCGTCGTTTCCGACCGCATGAGCAACGACAAGCACAATCCCAACGTCGAACTCATGGCACAAGGCGTGGCCAACATCGTTTCTCCGTTGTTCGGTGGTTTGCCGGCCACCGGCGCGATCGCGCGCACTGCCACCAATGTTCGCGCCGGCGCGAAAACTCCCGTCGCCGGAATGATCCACTCCCTCACTCTGCTCGCCATTGTTCTGTTTGCCGCACCTTACGTGAGCAACGTTCCCCTCGCCGCTCTCGCCGCCATTCTTATGATCGTTGCTTACAACATGGGTGAATGGCAGGAAATCCCGGAGATCTTGAAGCTTTCGTCCGCGGATATCGCCGTGTGGCTGATTACTGTGACGCTGACCGTCGTCGCTGATTTGACCTTCGCCGTCGAAGTCGGCATGGTCCTTGCCGCTTTAATGTTCATTCGCAAGGTTTCGCGCACCACTACCGTCGCACGAGTCACCAAAGACTACGTCGAAGACAGCCGCAAGCACATCCTGCAAGGCAAAGACATCCCGCCCTACGCCACCGTCTATCGCATCCACGGCCCGTTCCTCTTCGGTGCAACCGATAAATTTGCCGAACTCCTCGACGATTTGGATTCCCTTCCTCCCATCGTGATTCTCCGCCTGCGCAACATGACCGCCATCGACGCCACCGGCCTTGGCGCCATTCGTGACTTGGCCGACACGCTCCACGCCGCCGGCCGCTCCTTGTTGCTCTGCGGCGCTCGCGAGCAACCCGCCCAGCTCATGCATCAAGCTGAATTTGAACGCCACGTCGGCGCCGAAAATATCTGCCCGAGCATCGCCGATGCGATCGAACGCGCCGCGAGTCTCTATAGAACCCAGCACGATTCCGCCCACGAGGAGTTCGCCGCAAAGGTGGTCTAGCAACGCGAATAGGACCTGTGATTCGCTCCAGGCGAAGTCCCAAACTCTTGCCGCACAAAAAAGCGGGCGCCTCGCAGAGACGCCCGCGTGTGCCTGTCGGCATTGTTGGAAGCCTTCGAGAACGACGGGAGCTATCGGTCTTCGTCCTCGAAACTCAGGCCGGGGAGAACGGGTGTGCCTTCCATGCGGACGGCATCCAGGGCGGAAGGATCGAGGCCGAGGATTTGCAGAATGGTCGGAGCCACCTGAGTGGTTTCCACGAAGCTGTGGATGGTCCGGGTCTCGATCTCCGGGTTCGATACCAGCAGCATCACGTTGGTGTCGTCCCACGCGAAGCCGCCGTGCTCGGATTGCTTCTTGAGGCTTCCGGTGTAAACGACGCCGACCTTGGGCAACACGATGATATCTGGCGTACGCGGGTCGCCGCCTGCACGCAAACGGCAGCAGGGCCCAGGAACGTCAGGAACGCCGGGTGGGTTAAAGATGGTGTCGAGCGAAGCGCCATAGAGGATCTGCGCGATTCCGGCGGCAGCGGCGTTGTCTTCGAGCAGGCCCACTGCCTTGGTGGTATCGCTGGAGTTCGTGAGCCAGAGCTGAGAGATGTCATCCTCGGCCAAGCCGAGACCGGAGGTCGCGGACGCAGGGAGCATGGCGGCAAGGATCTGGGAAGGCGGCATGCCGTTCGTTCCTGAGTGTCCGGGAATGGGGAAGAAGCGGTTCGTATCGATGGGCGATTGGCCGTGTTTGGCGGTGATGATGATGGTGGTTGATTCGAGAAGACCCTGATGCTTGAGGGCCGCGACCATCTGCCCGATGGAGGCATCCACGAACGCGATCTCTCCCGCCATTCTGGGTGTTGGGTCGCCAGCTGCGTCAGTGTAGCCGCCCTTGACGCCGTTCTCGATCAGCTTCTGGCCGACACTGACGGCTTGGTAGTTCATACCGAATATGACCGGGACGGTCTGGCTGCTCGTGCCGAGGTGGTTCTTGCCATTTATCCAATTCACGACGGCATTGACCTTCAACTGGTCATAGCATTTGATGGAATCGAAGTCGGTGGTCCAGTCACCGCCGGTGTTCTGGGAGATGTGAGAGCAGTCGGTTCCGTTGGCTGTCTTGAAACCCGGGATGTCGACCACGTTAGAGTTCACTTCCGGAGCATAATAATCGTCCACGTTGGTTGGGCGATTTGTGCCAGTCGGACCAGAGACGACGGCATAAACAGGGTGCTTGTCGGACCAAGCCGTGAAGCCGCCTGCGGCGTGGATTACCCCGTAGATGGTGTTGGTACGTATAAAGTTCCAGGGGTAAACGGGCTTGCAGCCGTTGAAGGGATCGCGCACCAGCCTATCGGGGTCGATGGACAAAACGCCGCCGTCGAATTTGGCATAGGGGCCGCCGCCATTGACCTGCGTCTGGTCGAATTCGTCACCTTCTTCGTATTCGGTCTGCGTTCCGTTAATTTGCCCTTGGATACAGCTTCCACCCGCCAGCCCGTTGCCGGTGTCGATCTTTGGAGGCGCCAAGACGCGATCGTAGGCGACGTCATAAAATGCGCCGACGGTCCTGGGTGTGCCACCGGTGACGAGAGCCATGAGGCCGGGGAAGGAGTCGGAGGGCCTAGAAGTTGTAGTACGGGTGTAAATCACGCCCGTCTTGCCGAGAGCGGCGAGGGTCGGGCATGTGTTGGAAGCCACACAATTTTCGTAATCGATCGCGTGCATCCCATCAATACTGATGAGAAGCACGTGGCGAATACCGTGGTGTTCATCGGAATGGTGCCAATCTTGAGCGCCCGCAACCGGCGCCAACGAGATGGCAGAAGCAAGAAGAAACGAGCACGACTTGCCTAGCAATTTGGAAAACATAGAAAAACCTCCTGCGGACTGTGATATAGGCAAGTTATTGCGAGTGTGTGAGTCCGGCGTTAATTCTTGTGCGCACCGGTACAAAAACCCTTCATAGCCATGGATCAGGAGCTTTGGGCGCGAGGGAAGTATGAAGTTTCAACGTCAAGCGGGCCCAATGGAAGAATTCGAGGGCCGCTGCTCAATCGCTCAAATTGCTGTGTTTAGAATCGGAAGATTGGTCCTTGGCAGGCAATGCCCTAGCGAAAACCGCTGCCGGTCGGTGGGTATATAAGTGGCGCTTGAGTACGCCTGTGCTTGCATGAATCAGCTCTGCCTAGGTTATTTTGTCAACCGCACGCTGTCGAGAATCGCGCTGAATGTCTTGTCGTACTTCTCATAATCCTTCTGCGGCGCCACGCACACGATGGAGAACAGCCCCTCTGGCCGGAGCACGGTGATTAGCCAGTCCGTCTCCGCCCCGCCCATCGGGGATTCATTGCTCAAATACGTGGAAAGCCCCGGCTGCCCATTCAAACGCAAGCGACCCGGCCCCCGCGCGACCTTCATCTTCGGATTGTCCTTCTTCAGCGTCTTGATCAAGTCCTGCGTGGCCTCTTCCAGAGCCTCCGCCCCGCTCGCATTTACCGGCACCTTGGCCACGTTCACGATCACTCCGTACGCCAGCCCGCCATTCCCGTCCGCGCCTTCCATCACTCCGCCATCCGGCGCAAACGAAACGCTATTTTTCTCTCCATATTTTCCCCAGTTGTCGGGATACTTCACCTTGTAAGCGCTCGCTTGATACTCCGCAAAATTCGCTGAGGGCGCGGGTGGCGGTCCCGCCGGTCTCGGTACATATCGTCCCGCGCTAGTCGTCTCCCGCTTCGCCACCGGCAGTGCCATCACTTCCCTCTTCATGGCCTCGAATTCCGCCGAGTCGCGCTTCATCTTCGCAGGCAGCCCGCCCAGCTTCTCGATCTCCTCTTGCACGCGCTGCACACGATATTCCGGGCTCGGGTGGTCGGAGAAAAATTCCGGCGGATTTTTCCCTTTGCTTTCCGTCTCGATCTTCTCGAAAAACTGCGCCAGTGCCCGCGGATCGTACCCCGCATCGTAAAGCACCTGCGTACCCAACACGTCCGCCTGCGTCTCCGCCGACCGCGAGTACCGCAGCAGCACTCCCCCCGCGCTGAATCTCCCCAGCTCCGTCAACAGCGCTCCGCCTGCGTTGCCCCCAAAAATCGCGCCAAGGATTCCCACGCCGGCCTGCGCGGCTTGCGCTTTGGTCGCCTCCTCTGTCCCGTGCCGCAGCACCACGTGCGCAAGCTCATGCGCCATCACTCCCGCGAGCTGCGCCTCATCGTCCGACGCTTCGATGGCCCCCCGGTTCACGAAAACATATCCGCCCGGCAAGGCAAACGCGTTGATCTCCTTGTCATTCACGCAATGAAATTCCCAGGGATACAGCACTCCGCCAGTCGGCAGCTTCGCTGTCAATTTCCTGCCCAGTTCTGTCAGATAAGCATCCACTTTTGGCGCATGACAGGAAGGCAGTTGCTTCTCCGCGTCCACGGCAACCTCTTTGCCCAGTGCGATGTCATCCGTCGGCGAATAAAAATTCCATCCCGGCTTGAATTGAGTCCTCTGGGCTCGTGCGGACGGCGCTATCAGACAGCACACCGCAGCCGCATAGATCATTCCCCGCAAACGCAACCGGCTCGTCCTGCACCAAAAAAATCCGCCTCGCTCTTCACGCACCAGCGTCATGCTCCTTGTCGTTTACTTTACACTGCCTCACTTGCAAAAGAAAAAGCCCGGGATCTATTTCTCCCGGGCCATCTCAGAAATCACACAGCAAAAGCGGAAGTCTGTTTAACGCGCCATTCGTGGCATCGGTTCAGGACCAGTCGCGCCAGACGGCGCTTCGACGCTCTTCCCACTTCTTGCTTGCGCAGCGCGTGCAGTCACCGCAGGTTCCACACGGCGCGCCGGTATCGCCAGATTCTCCCCTTCGCGAATAAAGCTCAAGCCTTCATTGTTCTTTTGCCAATCGATACACACGAGGTCTCCCAGGTGCACCTGCTCTGTAGCCAGCAGATTCGCCAGCGGATACACCACGTGCCGCTCGATCGCCCTTTTCAGGTGCCGAGCCCCATACCGCTGGTCCGTCCCTTCCTGCAACAAGAACTCTCTCCCGGCAGCCGTCACGCGAAACAAGAATTGCCCTTTCGCCGTCTCCAAAACCCGCTGTTGCACCTGTCCCAGCTCAATCTCCAGCACCTCTTCCAGTTGTTCCCGGCGCAGCGGATGAAACACCACCACCTTGTCCAGTCGGTTCATGAATTCCGGCGAAAACTTCCTTCGCGCCGCTTCCACCGCCGTCCGCTCGACCTTCTCATCCAACCCCGCGGCCGGCTTATCCTTCGGCTGCACGAAGCCCATTCCGCCTTCCATCAACTCCGTGATCTCTCCACCGCCCAGATTCGACGTCAAAAAGATCACTGTCTGCGACAGGTCCACGCGCCGGTTATCCCCGAGGGTCAAAGTCGCCTTATCCAACATTCCCAGCAACAACTGCCACAGCGCGTCTGACGCTTTCTCAATCTCGTCAAATAGCAGGAAGCTCAACTTCAGGTTCTCGCGGTGACTGGCCGCCAAAGCTTCTTGAGTGATCAGCGGATGCGTTTCCCGGTGCCCCAAATACCCTGGAGGCGAGCCAATCAATTTGGCAATCTCATGCGAGTGCTGAAACTCCGCGCAATCCACCTTGATCACCGCGCGCGCATCTCCGAAAAGAGTCTCCGCGGCCGCTTCCACGATCCGCGTTTTCCCCGAACCCGTCGGGCCAAGGAAAAGCAGGTTGCCCACTGGCCGTCCGGGCGAGTTCAATCCCGCGCAAAAGACCTGATATAGGTCCACCAGCGCCTGTACGCCTTCCGCCTGGCCCACAATCTTGGCGCGCAATGCCTCTTCAAAATCACGGGTATCGGTGCTACGAATCGTAGGATCCAGTTGCAGTCGAGCGGCGGCTTTCATAGCGTCGTTCCCTTCCGCGTTCAGCTGCCGAGACGCCCCATGCGTCTCAGCCTATGCGCTTGATGGAAACAGAGCATGAGAACTGCCATTCCGTTCGCTCGCGCTCGCCGGTACAAACTGTTCCAAACTCAATGACATACAAGTGTTGCTGTTGTGGAAACTGTCTCACGCCGTGAGACTGTGTGCCATACGTGTTCAAAGTGAGAGGATGAAACAGTTTGTGTCAGCCCTTGCACGACAAAAAGGGGCGCATCTTATTCCGTGGCGCGCCTTTGATATTTCCGAAATGAATGGTCTCTCTAACGATCCGCTTTTTTGCGGCCTTGCGGTGCCGCCGCAGGCGCCACTCCCGGCTGCGCTGCCCGCAGCTTTCTCTCTCCAACGACTGCTTCCGTCGGCGGATCCGCCACCTTGCCATCTTTCGCTTCCGCCGCAGCCGCCAATTTGCCGGTTTCCGGCGTCGTCGGACTCACGAGAGCGCCTTCGCCCTCCCGAGCAAACGTAAGTTCCTTGTGCTCGCGGTCCCAATCGATGCACACGAGGTCTCCCAGGTGCACCTGCTCTGTAGCCAGCAGATTCGCCAGCGGATACACCACGTACCGCTCGATCGCCCTTTTTAGGTGCCGCGCTCCATACCGCTGGTCTGTTCCTTCTTGCAGCAAAAAGTCCCTTCCAGCGGGCGTAACTCGGAACAAGAACTGCCCCTTCGCAGTTTCCAACACTCGCTGTTGCACCTGCCCCAGCTCAATCTCCAGTACTTCTTCAAGTTGTTCGCGCTTCAGCGGGTGAAATACCACCACTTTATCCAGCCGGTTCATGAATTCCGGTGAAAACTTCCTTCGCGCCGCTTCCATCGCCGTCCGCTCGACCTTCTCATCCAACCCCGTGTCTGGCTTGTCCTTTGGCTGCACGAAGCCCATTCCGCCTTCCATCAACTCCGTAATCTCCCCACCGCCCAAGTTCGACGTCAGAAAGATCACCGTCTGCGACAGGTCCACCCGGCGATTATCTCCCAGTGTAAGAGTCGCTTTATCGAGCATGCCCAACAGCAATTGCCACAAGGCGTCTGACGCTTTTTCAATCTCGTCAAACAGCAGGAAGCTCAGCTTCAGCTTCTCCGTGTGGCTCTTCGCCAACTCTTCTTGGGTGATCAAAGGATGCGTTTCCCGGTGCCCCAAATACCCCGGAGGCGACCCAATCAATTTAGCAATCTCGTGCGAGTGCTGAAATTCAGCGCAATCCACTTTGATCACCGCGCGGGAATCTCCAAACAGAATCTCCGCGGCCGCTTCCACAATGCGCGTCTTGCCAGAACCCGTCGGCCCCAATAGCAGGAGATTCCCCACTGGCCGCCCCGGCGAGTTCAATCCGGCGCAGAACACTTGGTACAGGTCCACGAGCGCCTGCACGCCCTCCGCTTGTCCCACGATCTTCGACCGCAGGGCGGTCTGAAACTCAATCGTGGTGTTGCTACGCAGATTTGGATCGAGTGGCAGTGTTTGGGAGCTCATGGTCTCCTCCTAGCGGCCTTGCATCCGCAGGGTCGCATTGCTGAAGCGCCCGCGCTTCCGGTCAAACTGGCTGAGTTTCACCTGAAGTGTGGACTGCAGGAGCCGCAGTTGTACCAGCAACTCCCGCGCCACTGTGGGCGTTTCAGAAATCCGGAGAAGCGGCGGAAACAGGTCCGCCAAATCGAGGTTTAGCGCTCGCAGGTCGGATACGAGCTTTTGGGTCGCTGGAGAGCTGGCATCGGCCAGATCCAATTGGTTGTTCATCTGTTCCCGCAAAGCTTGCCAGTTCAGCTCTACGAATGGGTGCTTCTTGGAAACTTCGCGTATCACTTGATCCGTGATCCGCGCGCGTTCCCCGAGTCGCGCAAGGTGCAGTTGTTGCACTTTTCCGCCGCGGCGCACATTGTGCACCAGATAATACGAGTTTCCCTTTCGGCGGACGAAAGCCACGACCTCACCTCAAGTCACGATTCTGGCGGTAGTGTATCTGTCTTCCACTACGCCGTCAATGAGCGTTACGTACTAGCCCGAACGATTGCATTCCATCAATAACGAATGGATGCGTACACCGTAGCGAACTTGCTCCCCATTCTTTCATTACTTTTTTCGCTTTGTTTCATCGGTTCCATGCATCCTCTTCGTTCGCACCAATCTTCTTGTTGTTGCTTCCTTTCTCTTCACCTTTCTGATTAGATGCCCGGCGATACATTTTGATTGTTCCACTCCGCGCTCGCCGGCTCTCCCTCTATCAAACACCGTCGCGCCGATTTATTCTCTTGTCGCGCTTCTCGTTTGCTCCTACGATGTCCGGCGCGAGCGCTCGAGGATTCATGAAAGGAGCCACACAAGGAGCATATCTCCCGTGTCCTTTGATCCCGTCTACAAACTCGTGAAACAAATTCCCCGCGGCCGGGTTCTAACCTATGGGGCTCTCGCACGAGCCTTGCATCTGCCGGGCGGCGCACGCACCGCCGGCCGGGCCATGGGCGCCACTCCGCAAGGCCAAGGCATTCCCTGGCATCGGGTTCTTGGCGCCGACGGCAAAATCTTGATCCGCGAACCCTACGCTACCCTCCAAAAAAAGCTTCTCGAATCGGAAGGCATTGCCGTCATCGAATCCCGCATCAATTTGAAAAAACATCTTTGGACTCCGCAGCGCAAGAAACGATCACCTGCCAAGAAAAACCGGCGCTCAAACGCCGCGCGGAGGTAGTGCGAAATAGCCCGCGGAACAAGCGAGCCGGCGAAGCTGAGCAAAGCAAAACCTCCAACACGTTTCCCATCCCGGACGATTTTGTGCTCAGAAGCACACTGGATGGCATGTAATAGTTTTGTAATGTGCCTGAGATCACCGCGAAGAAATCTTCCTTGGGGTAGGTTCGATGCCAGGAAAATATGGAAACTCACCCAAAAGGAAATCGCGCGCGCATCCTGCTGAGTTCGGTCTTCGGGCCTTATGCGCAAGACGACGATTTTGGCAGCCGGTCCATCAATCCCATGGAGCTTTATCATAACCAGGTCACGCGCGCACAAGGCAGCTTCTCACTGCGCATGTTCCACCGCTCCTGGGGCATCATGCTGATTCAGGAAAATATTTCCGCGCCCTGCACGGTGCTGGATTTCCCCACGCGGGAAGCCTTTGCCCGCGAATTAATGACGAACCACTACGATATCGTTGGCATCTCTTCGATCATCGTGAACGTGCGCAAAGTCCGCGAGATGTGCCGCATGGTGCGAGAACTATCGCCGGGTTCGGTGATCGTAGTGGGTGGACACGTAGCTGCCATTCCGGGCTTGGAAACAATGATCGACGCCGACCACATCGTGCGCGGAGAAGGCATCTCCTGGATGCGCCGATACTTGGGAGAGGACGAGCACGCAGCGATCCGGCATCCCGCAATTGTTTCCGGTCTGCAGACACGCATCATGGGAGTGCGCCTTCCTCAGCGGAAGGGCGGGACGGCAGCAACAATTATCCCGTCCGTGGGCTGCCCCATGGGGTGCAATTTCTGCACCACCTCCGCCTTCTTCGGCGGCAAGGGAAAGTTTGTCAACTTTTACGAAACCGGCGACGAACTCTTTGACGTGATGCGCCGGATCGAATCCGAGCTCAAAGTAAATTCCTTCTTCGTGATGGACGAGAACTTTCTGCTCCACCGTGCGCGTGCCATGCGCTTGCTGGAGCGCATGAAGCAGGCTGGCAAGAGCTGGGAGTTTTCGGTCTTTGCTTCGGCCAATGCGATTCGAAAATACACCATGCTGGAACTGGTCGAGCTCGGCATTTCCTGGGTATGGATGGGTTTGGAATCGCCGCACTCTGGCTATAGCAAGCTGAAGGGTGCGGACATCGGGCAGCTCACTAGGGAGCTTCGCGAACACGGCATACGCGTGCAGGGCTCGACGATCATCGGACTCGAGCACCACACGCCGGACAACATCGCCGAGGAAATCGAATCAGCCGTGGGCTACCAGACCGACTTCCACCAGTTCATGCTCTATACGCCGGTTCCCGGCACGCCGCTTTACCAGGAAATGGCCAATCAGGGTCGTCTGCTGAAGGACGTGGACCTTGCCGATACCCATGGTCAGTTCAAATTCAACTTCCACCACACCGCAATTTCTCGCGAAGATTCAAAGCGTTTTCTGGATTGGGCCTTCTGGCGCGATTTCGAGCGTAATGGGCCCAGTCTGTATCGCATGTGCCAGACCATGCTCCAGGGCTGGCGACGCTACAAGGACCATCCTGATCCACGCGTCCGCGAGCGGTTTACTCGCAATGTGAAGAAGCTCAGCCGCGCTTACAACGCGGCGCTTTGGGTCATGGAGCGCGAGTTCAAGAAAGTCAATCGAGGCGTGAGTGCGCGGATTCACCAGCTGCGCCGCGAAGTCGAGAAGGAATTCCCTGTTTTCGCCCGCCTCACAGCCGTATTGCTGGGCCCCATCTTGCTTTGGTCCACACGCCGAGAGGAAAATCGGCTGGCGTCAGGCCACACGTACGAGCCCCCCACCTTTGTCGAACGCCGCAATTGGATTCCGGCTCCGTAGCCTCTGGCCTCGCGGCCGTCTTAGCATCGTCCATCCGCGGTGGATCCCTCTAAGGAGTCCCTCGAGACGCTGGGTGGGTTCCGAGCCGACGCATTTTTGCAGCTTTGAAATTATCCATCACGCCTGGCAGCTGTACTACTCCTGCTCTGGCCCGGTCCGGTCCGGCGCGATTGCCGCAGCCATGCGAAATATCGCCGAGAGCACTTCCAGAATGACGCGGCAGTAGAGAATCCAGAAGAAATATCCAACCAGGGCGGCAAGTAGCGCGAGCAATCCCTGCACTGGGGCTTGCTGAAACGCCAATACAACCCAGGCGACTGCGGCGACTAGCCCCACGAGCAGATGCAACGCATACAGAAATTTCAGCATTTTCGGAGTGGCGTACATGCGAAAAGAAAAGTCCATCATGCCTTCCCACATCCCCTTTGCTTCGGGCATTTGTGCCTCCTAAGTTGAGCTAAAACTCTGTCCACATTACCTGGAACAAAAAAGCGATATTACTTTTTTTTATAAAACAGGGCGCTTGGCTCGCGCGTCTCGTTCAGCTTGCTCAGATGCATCTACTGGATCTCAAAATGGAAAACGGCCAGAACCAAATTGGTTCGGCGATTCAGAAGCACGATGTGTCCCCCAATCAGCACATTTGCGCAATCCGGCGGCGGAGGAGGCAAACGTCGTTCTAGCTCTACCGGGCAAGGTTGAATCTTTTTTTGGAGTCCCGGCGGAAGCGTGCCGCGCTCCACAAGTTGTTTTTCCAATCCAGGTGGCAGACGGTCTCTCTTGGCAAGCCCGGGCGGAAGATTGTTTTGATGGCTGCCATACCATTCGCGGAGAGCGACACGGTCTTGATCCCGGTAGTAGTGGTCTCCCTGGTCGTCATTGTCTCCGTGTTTGTTGTGACCTTTTCCTTTTCCTTGTCCATGGCTCTAAGCCAGCGCGCTACTTCCGCTGAACATAAAAGCTCCTAGCGCGCACGCGGAGATCCATCTCGCTATTTTCATTCTCCCCTCCGGAATGTGGCTGGTATTTCCTAGACTAGCCGGAAATCTCCTGCATCACAATGCGCGTCGATCGCTCTGTCTCCTTCCATTCAACATGGCTCTCCGCCCTGCCACGGACTTCGCGCTTCTAGTCATGCTGTCATCGGCCTCGCCGCCTCAGCAGCTCCCAAACCGCAAATTGCTCTGCGGCCCGGAGTTCCAACATTGCCGGGAAAGCACGCACTTGCGCTATCCTAGGGGGTCTCTTTGCATGGAAACTCGTAGCGGACATTCTTCATGACAACTTCTATCCTGCAAGTCGACAATCTGGTCAAGCGCTACGGCAACGTTGAAGCCGTTCGCGGCGTCAGTTTTTCCGTCGAAGAAGGAGAGGTCTTCGGACTGCTCGGCCCTAACGGCGCCGGTAAAACTTCCACCGTCGAAATTCTCGAAGGTCTGCGCGATCTGGACAGCGGCCGCGTCTCGGTTTGCGGTCTCGACCCTCAACGTGATTCGCAAGCCCTTAAACACGAAATCGGCGCAGCTCTGCAATCCACTTCCCTTCCCGATAAGTTGCGTGTCATGGAGGCTCTGCGCCTTTTCGCCGGCTTCTACAAGCGCCGCCGCAATCCCGAAGAGCTGCTCAAGCGTTTCGGTCTTGAAGAAAAGCGCAACGCATTTTACGGCCAGCTTTCCGGCGGCCAGAAGCAGCGCCTTGCTCTCGCCATGGCTCTCGTCAACGATCCCAAAGTGCTCTTCTTCGATGAGCCTACCGCCGGCCTCGATCCCCAGGTGCGGCGCGAAATCTACGACATCATCGAAGAGCTTAAGCGCGAGAAGAAAACTATTCTGATTACCACTCACTACATTGAGGAAGCCGAGCGCCTCTGCGACCGCGTGGCCATCGTGGACCACGGAAAAGTCGTTGCCCTCGGAACCCCGCGCGAGCTCAAAACACGCTCTGGCGGTTCGACTCGTATCGAGGTTCGCCTCGCAAAACCTGAGCCCGACGGCGCGTTGGAAAAATTGGATGGAGTCGCTGATGCGCGCGAAGTCGATGGCGCCTGGGTCATCCATTCGAATCGTCCGCCGCAAACCATCGTCGCCATCGTCAAACACCTCGAAGCCGAGGGCAACGAACTCGTCAGCCTCGAAATTGCTTCTCCTTCGCTCGAAGACGTCTTCATTGAAATGACCGGAAGGAGGCTCCGCGATTGAGAAACTTCGCCACACTTACCCGCATGCGCATTCAGCTCACGCTGCGCAATAAAATGTTCTTGTTCTTCAGCGTGGTCATGCCGTTTGGTTTTTTCTTTCTCTATGCCGCCTTTTTCGCAAAAGGCCGGCCGGCTGGTGTCCGGTTCTTCCTGGGACCGGTCGTCGCCCTCACCGTCATGGGCAGCTTCTGGGGACTCAGTGCGGCTCTCGTCATGTTCCGCGAACAAGGCATTCTCCGTCGCTTCCATGTGACTCCGGTCACGGCGAGCGACATGCTCGCTTCCAGCGTCGCCGCCAATTACATCCTCGTCGCTCCCACTGTTCTCTTCGAATTTCTCTTCGCCCGCTACGTCTATCACGTGGCGAATTTTGGCGATATCCTCGCAGCGTTCATTTTGATTAGCATCGGCAATATCTCCTTCGCATCCATGGGCCTCGTCGTCGCTAGCGTGACCAACACCATGCAGGAAACGCAAGTCATCAACCAGATCTTGTGGCTGCCTTTGATTTTCTTTTCCGGCGCGACCTTCCCGCTGGCCTTTCTGCCGCATGTCGTCCAAAAAGTGTCTTTGTTCCTGCCCGCCACCTATCTCGTCCAAGGCTTGCAGGCCGCCATCTTCGATTCCATCCCAATTTGGAAACTTGGCGTCCAACTCGGCTCTCTCGCCGTGTGGGCACTCCTGACGTTTTTCCTTTCCACTCAGCTGTTTCGCTGGGAGCCGGAAGTCAAAGTGCCCCGCCGGGCAAAACTCCTGGTCCTCGCCACCGTGATCCCTTTTTTGCTGCTCGGATTATGGGAAAACAAGTACGGCAATATTCCCGCCCAGGCCCAGTCGGCTTTCGATTCGTTGAGCCGGCCCGCAAAGACCGCGCCTCCGCCTGATTCGCAGAAATAACACTCGCCGGAAGTGGTTAAGCTCGCTTTCGCGCAAACAACTACGCGCCAATTTGGTGTTTGCACTGAGCGTCTCATTCCATAGACTTCATTGACGCTCGCGGCTCCCTGCCGTATTCTGAAAATTCAGTCAACGCCGCGAGTGGCGCTACAAAAAAGGACAACATCATGCCCATTCAAAAAACCGAGAAAATCTGGCGCAACGGAAAGTGGATCAATTGGGACGACGCCACCCTCCACGTTCTTTCGCACGTCGTGAGCTACGGCTCCGCGGTCTTTGAAGGCATTCGCTGCTACGAAACCAAGCAGGGCCCCGCCATTTTTCGTCTCCGCGAGCACATGCAACGCCTCATCAATTCGGCAAAGATTTACCGCATGGAATTGCCCTATTCCCTCGACGATTTCTCTAACACCGCAACTGAGTTGGTTCGCCTCAACAAAATGAATTCCTGTTACGTCAAGCCCATGGTCATGCGCGGCTACGGCGAAGTCGGCGTCAATCCACTGAACTCCCCCATCGACATTTATATGGCCTGCTGGCACTGGGGCGCCTATCTCGGCCCGGAAGCACTCGCCAAAGGCGTCGATATCGGCGTCAGTTCCTGGACCCGCATCGCGCCAAACACTCTGCCGGCCATGTCCAAAGCTGCCGCGAATTATATGAACTCGCAGCTCATCCGCATGGAAGCCTCCTTCAATGGCTACGCCGAAGGCATTGCTCTCGACACCTCTGGCCACGTCAGCGAAGGTTCCGGCATGAACGTCTTTCTCGTCCACGACGGCACGCTCTACACCCCGCCCCTCGCCACCAGCATTCTGCCGGGCATCACGCGCAACGCCGTCATCACCCTCGCCGAAGATCTGAACATTCCCGTGAAGGAGAGTGTCATTCCTCGCGAAATGCTTTACATCGTCGACGAAGTTTTCTTCTGCGGCACGGCCGTCGAAATCACCCCCATCCGCTCCGTCGACAAAATCCAAGTCGGCAAAGGCGTCGCCGGCCCCATCACGCGCAGGCTCCAGGAAGAATTTTTCGCCCTAACCAGCGGCAGCAAACCCGATCGCCACAACTGGCTAACTCCCGTTAACGCTCCAGTGGCGGCAATCTCCCGCTAGCAGCAGCCACAGTTTCCGGCAGCGGGCCAGTTTCCGGCACCGGCCGGTTTCGGATTACCCGGCCAATCGAGAGATAGCCCTAAGTGCGACCTACGGCTGAGTAGGTTGAAGGGTGTTCCAAGAACATTTGCGGTCCAGATGTCTCCTAGCAAGATTTAGAACTATAAGGGCAATCAGGGGATAGCCAGTGAGAAATTGGAGATTCGTACCCATATTCCCGATTCCGGCCACGGCCCCTAGGCTCATCCCAATGGAAGCTGCGGTAGTATTTCCAGACATAATAAGTTTAAGTGCGACTAAGGCAGATAGTACCCAAAACAGAATTTCCATGAAAAAAACGTAGTTCGAGTAAACCACACCTCGCCTACGAATCAGAATCAACCAGTAGCCGGTCAGGAAAATTGCAAGGAGGAATAAGACATTAATTGTAACTAGGAAATAATAGGCTTTTGCTTCGTATGGACGCGGCCCAAAGTGGTGAACTCTACGCAGTCCGTCGACCAAAAAATAAGCGCCGGTTAGTCCGTAGAACCAATTGGCGATTCCGAATGAGCGAATAAGAGTTCTGCCCCAGTCTCGCACTGCTGGCCTCCGAAACGCTCACGCTTCCCGTCCAGTATAAGGCAACCTGCGGTTTGCGCCCGATAAACGGTGCGGTAATCGGAAACTAGCCCACTAGCCAGTCTCCGAAGGACTGGCGTTTCGCTTTGTGTTCCAGATAGAATCCTTCCCGGTCGCAGTGGACACGGCTGGTTCCCCGGCCGGGAGGCTCCTTGATGTACAACTTTGCGCAGAAGCTTACGGCTGAGTTCCTCGGCACGTTTGCTTTGATCTTCTTCGGCGCTGGCGCCGTTTGCGTGGATTGGTATCCCCATGCATCGAACGCAGTCGGGCTTCTGGGTATTGCCCTGGTCTACGGCCTCACCATGGCGATCATGGTTTCCGCTCTGGGCCACATCTCCGGCGGCCATTTCAACCCCGCCATCACCATCGGTTTCTGGGTCACCAAGCGCCTGAACACCATCGATACCATCGCTTATTGGGCCGCGCAGCTCACCGGAGCCGTGGCGGCGGCATTTCTGCTCAAGTCCATCATTCCAGACGATACTTGGCGCGCCGTAGCGCTTGGCACGCCGATGTTTGCGCATGACTTTACGCGCCTCTCCGGCATGATCCTTGAAGGCCTAACGACTTTCTTTCTCGTGCTCACCGTCTTCGCCACATCCGTCGATGAGCGCTCTTCGTTCCGGCCCGTCGCCGGCTTCGCCATCGGCTTGAGCCTCGCTCTGGGCAGCCTCATCGCAAGTCCCTTCACCGGCGGAGCCCTCAATCCCGCCCGCGCTTTCGGACCCGCGCTTGCTTCCTCCCACTGGCAGAATCATGGGATTTACTGGGTCGGCCCCCTTGCGGGCGGATTCCTGGCAGGTTTTCTCTACGACTCCCTGTTCCTTAAAAAAGCCTGAATTAACACCAGTCATTAAAAACTGTAAAGACTGTCCTTTCGTTCAGGTGACTACCGCGCAACCGGCCACCGCGGCTTGCTTGCCCGCCCTTATGTCGGGTGCTAACGTCGCTGTTTAGTCGCATTCTCGCGGAGCTCACACCAACATGGCCATCAGCATTGACGATCTTCTCCGGCGCGCCGTCGAAAACAAGGCATCCGACTTGCATTTGAAGGTCGGCAACCATCCCTATTTGCGCGTCGACGGTCTGCTCAACCCCGTCACCGACGTTCCGCGTATTACGCCGGAAGAGATGCTGTCCATGGCGTTCAGCATGATGACCAACCGCCAGAAACAAAAGTTCAAGGAAACCGCCGAACTCGATATGGCTTACGGCGTCGCAGGCCTCGGCCGTTTCCGCGTCAACGTGTTCCAGCAGCGCGGCAACGTCGGCATGGTTCTCCGCGTCATTCCGACCAAAATCCGCACCATCGAGGAATTGAATCTCCCCGCGGTCATCGGCAAGATTTGCGAAGAGCAGCGCGGTCTCGTCCTCGTAACCGGAACCACCGGTTCCGGTAAATCCACGTCGCTCGCCGCTATGATCGACCGCATTAACGCCAACCGTTCCGATCACCTCATCACCATCGAAGACCCGATCGAGTTCCTGCACCGCGACAAGAAAAGCTTCATCAATCAGCGCGAAGTCGAAGTCGACACCGCAAACTTCTCAACAGCTCTTCGCGCTGCTTTACGCCAGGACCCCGACGTGATCCTGGTCGGCGAAATGCGCGACCTCGAAACCATTTCCACCGCTTTGCTCGCCGCAGAAACCGGCCACATGGTTTTCTCCACGTTGCATACTCTCGACGCCACGGAAACCATTCAGCGTATTATCGCCGTCTTTCCGCCGCCGGAGCAGAAACAGATTCGTTTGCAGCTTGCCGCCACGCTCAAAGCTATCGTCTCCCAGCGCCTCGTGCGCCGCGCTGACGACAAAGGCCGCGTCCCCGCCGTCGAAGTCATGATCGCCACCGCCTACATCCGCGATTGCATCATCAATGCCGATAAGACTCGCCTGATTCACGACGCCATCGCCGCCGGCACCAGCCAATACGGCATGCAGACCTTCGATCAATCGCTCTTCGATCTCTACACCAAGCAGCTCATCTCCCTCGAAGAAGCCCTGCTCCGTTCCACCAATCCCGACGAGTTCCAGCTCCGCATTCAGGGTATCCGCTCCGCCTCCGACGCCGCCCGCGAGGAAATGGAACGCCAAATGGCCGACTTCGAGCGCTTCGCCCGCAAATAATTCCCAGCACTTTCTCAGCGATAAGGAGGCCCTATGCGCACCAAGGTAACGGCAACGTCAATTATCTTCCTTTCATTGCTGGTCTTTTCCTCGCCTCTGGCCCCGCAGACTTCTGCGCCTCCGCTCACCAAGCTGGAGCTCCTTGCGATCGTGGCGGGCGAAATCATGCCGGAAAATGTCGTCTATGATCTCCGCTCGCGGGGCGTGGATTTCGTTCCCGATGACGCCTTCCGCTCGCTCCTGAAATCCGCCGGCGCGGACGACCGGATCATGCAAGCCCTTCACGCCGCCAAAGTCGATTCCGCAAGAGCCGACGAGGACGCAGGCGACACGCCGCTCTTGCAGCATTTGAGCCATGCCGGGTCACTGATTCGCGCCGGCAAACCGGACGACGCCGCGGAAGAACTCACTTCCTCTTTCGCTGGCGGCCGCGGCAAATCCGCCATCGGCTTTGTTGTTGGCGATATCCTTGGCAGCACAGAATCGCTTCCCGGAAGCCAGGCCAGATCTATTCCGAAATTCTGGACAACGATCCCGACTTCCCCGAAGTCCACGCCCGCTTGAGCTGGACTTCCTATCAACTCGGCGACGCAGAGGAATCGCTTCGCCAGGCGAAAGCGGCTCTCGTCGAAAATCCTAATAACCCCGTTGCGCACATGAACAGCGGGGTTGGCTCTGGATGTCCTTGCAGCATTTTGACGCCGCCAAAGAAGAGTATCAGAAGTCCGTCGCGATTAAGCCCGACTACGTGCTGGCCTATGTCAACTTGGGCAACTTCTCGCTGACATCGAAAGACTACGACCACGCCATCGCTCAGTTTAAGAGCGCTCTGACTCTGGATCCCACCCGCGCATTGACGCACTACAACATCGGCATTGTTTATGCCGATAAGAGTGATTTCGTCTCGGCCATACGCGAGTATCGCGAAGCCAAACGCCTCGATCCGCACATGCTCGAAGCTCGCCAGAATCTTGGCGCCGCTCTCATGCAAACCGATCCTGCCGCCGCCATCATGGAGTTCAAGGAACTCGCCGCAATCGCTCCCGACTGGCCGCTATGCCATCTGTGCCTCGGCAGCGCTTATCTTCGCACGGGAAGACCGGACGAAGCCGAGAAAGAGTACACACTGGCGATTCAGCAGAACCCCGGGTCGACCGCCCCTCTTAACGGCCTTGGCGCCGCATTCGAAACGGAAAAAAAATACGACGAGGCCCTCGTTGAATACCGTTTGGCTGAAAAACTGGACAGCACCGATTTCACCTCTTTCCGTGATGCCGGCCGCGTTCTCGTTCTGAAAAAGGATTTCCAGGCTGCGATTTCCGAACTCCGCCAAGCCGAACAACTCAGCCCGGCGGACTGGCAGTCTCACGACTTCCTCGGACAGGCCCTTGAAGCCTCGGGTGATCGCAAAGCCGCCATCGCGGAGTATAAGCAGGCTGTCTCGCTTTCCCCCAAGGAACTCCAAGCGCGTCTTGATCTTGCTCTCGCTCTTGAAAAGTCCGGCGATTGGGTATCGTCGCTGGACAACTATCGCCAAGCAGCCGTTGACGAACCTCCGCCTATCCCTGATGGCGTGCCGAGGATACGTTATGACGCCCAGAACCACTACATAAGCGCCCAGCAGAGATTCCAGCAGCATCTCGCCGATTTGCGCGCGACCGGCAAAGGATCCGAGGCCGACTCCCTCGAAGCTCTCTTGAAGCAGCGCGAAGCCGCTCCTAACTACGATGAGAAATTTCATTTTGCCTTGGCAAAGAGCAAGCAAGCTGCACAGGAGAGGCGCTTCGACGACGCAGAGACTTCGGCCAAGGAAGCCGTCTCAATCGCGGAAAAAATCCAGCCTCAAGACGGTCGGCTTGCCGAGGCCGTCGGCCAATTGGGAAGCGTCTATGCCTTTCGGCGTGATTTCAGCGATGCATCCACTCAGTTTCAGCGCCAACTCGCCGTCGCCGAGCAGGTCTATGGGCCACACTCGCCTATGCTCGTCGACGCCTTCCAAAACTTGGGCATGACCGCCATGGAACAGAACGACCTGGCAAGTTCGGAAAAGGATTTCAATCAGAGTCTCGATCTTATTCGGGGCACCTACGGCGAAAACAGCCCCCAAGCCGCGATGACCTTGCTTGCCCTTTCACGCATCTATTTCCTCAAGAAAGACTATCCGAAAGCCGAAGGCTATGTGCTCCATTACGTGAAGAACTACGAGCTTGAATCCGGGGAAACGGACGATCGCATGCTGCTTCCCGTGAATACTCTCTGTATGTTCTACGATCAGACGGCCAATCTCGAAAAGTCCGCCGCGTGTCACGCGCGCATGGTCTCCTTGGGAGAGAAGCGCTTTGGAGCAGACAGTCCCCTCCTCATGCAAGACCTAACCGCCGAAGCGCAAGCCCTCCGCAAACTCGGCCGCAACGACGAAGCCGCCAAGCTCGAAAAGCGGACTCAGTCGCTGCAGTCCGCCCAAACCAACCCGAACTGAGGACGGCGAAAACATCTGAATCCGAACGACCATGGCGGCCACTCTCCTGCTGATCAAAACCGACCCTCCAGCGTCATTTCGCGGACCATGGCCATTTCTTCCCATTGTTCCGACCGAGCCAATCAACTATGAACCCAAGCTCACCTACTCCTATTCTCGATCTAATCGAACCGCTTCCAAAGCCCGCCGATCAGATCTTCACTGGCAAATTCGCTTTTCCCTTTCTAACACTCGCCGCCATTGCAGTCGTCAATCAAAACTATCCGCTCCTGGTGGCGCTTTTGGGCTTCGTGCCTGCTCTTCTAATTGCCGTTGCCATCCATGAATGCGGTCACCTTGTCTTCGGATGGTGCGCGGGCCTTGCCTTCCGTGGTGTGGAAATAGGTCCATTTTGCCTTTTGCGCATCCGCAGAAAATGGTTTCTGAGGGTGCGACCTCGAATCTATAGCGGCGCGGCTCACATGGTATTACGCCGTATTCTTCGCGTTCGGCGGCAGCTTGTCATTTGCACGCTCGGCGGGCCTGTCAGCAGCTACGGCTTCGCAGTTCTCGCCTTCACGCTGGGCGAAGTCTACCGCCCATCGGACCCATACGGGTGGACCACTTTTCTTGAATTCTCGGCATTTCTCTCGCTAATCATCGCGCTTTTCTCTACGTTTCCGTATCGCACCCGAATGGGCGGCAATGACGCATACCTTCTCCGGCAGCTTATATCTTCTAAGGCCGGTACCGTGGGCATGATTGCCGCGCACGCTGCTTTTCTCGCCGCCAACGTCGAGCCAATTCCTCCGCCCTGTTTTGAAAGATGATGGAAATTGGCATCGCTGCATCCCGAAGTTGGCAACTCTCCTTTCTGCGCCAGCTGGAACGCCTATCGCGGGGCGAAAGATCCCGCCATCGCAGCCGGCCACCTGGAACAGCTGCTTCGTTTATCGGGTTGGCTTGATGTCCAAACGCGGAACCACATCGTCGCGGAAGCGGCGTTCTTCACGGCTCGCAACAGGCCGCCATCCGGCCAGTGCGGCATCTGGCTGCGTAGAACGCGACACTTGGAATGGCTCGACCCTTTGTCGCGCATTCGCCTCGATGCCGCTCTCGCCGAGTCTCACGAAGAATTCGCCAGGGCTCTGACCATCTGCGATTCTGGTTTGGCGTTGATCCGAGCGAACTTGAATGGGCCGCACTCGCAGAAGATCGAGTCCGAATGGATAGATTGGCAAAGGCAGATCGAATCAAAGTTGGCCTCCGCAGAATGCGAACCGCTTCAGCCCTGCTGATTTTTCCTTTTTCCCTGGGTGGTCCCGTGCTCCGCGCCGAATTCCCACTTTAGTCGTACTCGAGTGCTACTAACCGGCAGCAACCTTCCAAACAAGCGCAGGGGTTTTCGCCACGCGCTACAATGGTCCAGCCATGTTCGGCAAGCCGCGCCAACTCGAAACTGAGACTGAGCTCTATGAAGCTGCGGTCCGTGCCCTGATGCGCCGCGCCTACTCCGTCTACGAAATGAAGCAGCTGCTCGGCCGGCGAACGGAAGACGACAACCTTCTGAAAAATGTGATGGATCGTCTCAAGCGCGCCAAAATGATCGATGACGAGCGCTTCGCAAAACAATTCGTCCGCCAGCGCACCGAAATCCGCCGTCAAGGCAAATTCCGAATCGCGCGGGACCTCCGCGCCCGCGGCGTCCCAGACCGCCACATCGAAACCGCACTCGCCGAATCTGCCAAGGAAACCGACGAGTCCGCCGTCGTTCGCCAGCGACTCGAACGCAAGCTCCGCTCCTTCCGTGGCGAAATCACCGAAAACAAAATCGCTTCGATGTACCGCAGCCTCCTCCGCGCCGGCTTTTCCGTTGATGTCGTCCGCCGCGAACTGAAAGCATTAACGCGCGAGGAAGTTCCAGATACAGAGTCAGCGCCGGAAGAATAGCGATTAACACGACATAAGA
This sequence comes from uncultured Acidobacteriota bacterium, assembly GCA_963753745.1. GTDB lineage: Bacteria > Acidobacteriota > Terriglobia > Acidiferrales > UBA7541 > Acidiferrum. The sequence goes on along the minus strand of CAVWDX010000020.1, from coordinate 491,637 downwards.
CGTAGGCTCACGCGAACTCGCATTCGTCCTACAGTATCTCTTCGAGTTCGGGAGTAGGTTAGGACCAGCGCACATCCCTTGGCGCCTCTTGCTGAAGTTTCGCGCTCAACATCTGCCTGGACGATATTTCAACGCGCATCGGCGGCTTGCAGTTGCTGATCCAAAGCAGCCTCATAATGTTCTGGATTGTAGTCGTTCACCGTCCGGAAAACTTCCCGGTGTGAAGCATCGAGTATCACCACGAGTGACGTTTGATCGTGATTTTTTTCAAAGAACTTCGCCAGCCCGAGCTTTTCCACTCGTTGCTGAGATTTTGCCAGCGTCTCTTCGGAGGTGATGTCGAATCGCACGAAGCGGATTTTGTCGTGATATTTTTCGTTTATCAATGCGAGAACCGGTTTCAAATGCTGGCACGAGGGGCACCAATCCGCATAAACCACTAACACAAGAGGCCTCTTATCCATGCGAGGTACAGCGCCGAGGCTCGCCACCAGCAGGGCAAATAGGCCCAACACAACAGCCAGTTGACAGTACGTTTTATGCATGGAAGACGCTCCTTTCGATTTCCTAGACGGTTCTTCCTGGCTTTTCATTCATTCTCCTCGCGCCATCGGGGCGGGCTAGCGCCGCTCACTCGACGTCTCCGCCATCTAAACAAGCTCTTATTCAAGTACGTAAAACTGCTCTGCTGGATGAATCCAAGGCCAAAACATGCCAAACCTGCGGTCGCGAAGTCTTTCCGCGAGCTCCCTTGATTTGCTATCCTTCCCGGCTGAATCGCTGGCGCGCGGAGTCGTACAACAAGATGAAACGCTGGAGCGTTGCCGTTTTGGCTTTGGTCGCGCTCGCGGCGGCACTCTACGGCGCCTCCATTATCCGGCGAGGATTCAGCGCCGCGGATCGGCCGTCCGGCTTGGAGCGCTTCATGGCCCGGGCCGTGCGAAATATGGGAATTCCGAGGCGCGCGCGGAACGAGAGAAATCCGTTCGAAGTTTCTCCAGAAATAGTGGCGGACGCTCGGGAGCGCTTCGCCGACCGCTGCGCGACCTGCCATGGTAACGACGGAAATGGGCAATCCAACATCGGCCAAAATCTTTATCCCAAAGCGCCCAATCTCCGCTTGCCCGCCACCCAAAATCTGACCGACGGCGAAATCCACTACATCATCAAGAACGGAGTTCGTCTCACCGGCATGCCAGCCTGGGGAAATCCGCATATCGCTCAAGACGACACCGACGCCTGGAAGCTGGTTCTGTTCGTTCGCAGCATCGCTGGACTCGCTCCGCAAGAACTCTCCTATCAAAACACATCTCTGAAATCAGCGCATTACGTTGGCTCTGCCGCTTGCCAGAAATGTCACTCCCAAATCTACGAGCGTTGGAAGAAAACTCCCATGGCCAACGTCGTCCGCGACCCACGCGACCATCCCGAAGCGATAATCCCCGATCTCGCCACCAACAACGTGAGCAAAAAGTTCACCAAACAAGATGTTGCGTTCGTCTATGGCAGTATCTGGAAGCAACGCTACTTTACAAAAATCGGCGACGACTATTTCCCAGAGCCCGCACAGTGGGAGGTCGGCAAGCATGTATGGCGGCCCTACTTTGTCCCCAAAGGTGGAGACTGGTGGGAACCGTTTTATCCACCGGACAACATGAAGCGTCCCACCGGCCCCACCTGCGATGGCTGCCACTCTGTCGATTACAACATTCATACCAAAAAGGTCGCCGAGTGGAACGTCGGCTGCGAGCGCTGCCACGGCCCGGGCAGCAAGCACCTCGCCCATCCCACGCGCGGCAACATTCTGAACCCGGCCCGCATGGATTACGTCGCCGCCAACGACACCTGCATCCAGTGCCACTCACAAGGCCGCTCCCTCACCAATCCCATCGAGGGCAAATACTACGACTGGCCGGTCGGATATCACGTCGGGCTCAATCTCCAAGACTACTGGCAGCTCGAAGATCACACGCTCGACGAACTCAGCTTCACTCATTTCCCCGACGGCACCGCACACAAGAACCGCATGCAAGGAAACGATTTCGCGCAGAGTGTGATGTATCGCCGCGGCGTTACCTGCTTCGATTGCCACGATGTCCACGGCACGGACAACTACGCGCAGCTTCGTAAGCCGCCCGACAAGATTTGCCTCGATTGCCACGCCGCAGGTTCGCGTAACGGCCCACGAACCGCCACGCTCGAGGGGCATACGCATCACAAAACCGGCTCAACTGGGAGCCAGTGCGTGGCTTGCCACATGCCCAAGATTGAAGTCACCATTCCCGGCGTGTTCGTCAGCGCGCACACTTTTAGATTCATCACTCCCGCGATGACCGACAAATACAAAATTCCCAACCCGTGCACCTCCTGCCACACGGACAAAACCACGGCTTGGGCTGCGGAAGCATTGCGGCGCTGGCCAGAGCGCTCTCCGTGGCGCATGGATTAGCAGCTTGCTTCTGGCAGGTTCGCGCGAGCGACGGCTCAGCGATTGATCCGCTTCGATAGGACGAGCTGCGTCTCCCGTTTCGGGCACATTTGCTATTGCTGTGCTAGGATTTCCCTGCGCGCGTCTCCCGTAATTCTCCATGTTTCTTGTAAACAACAATTGCGCAGCATCGAGATCCAAGTGCCCATGACGAACGCTGTCGATGTGCTAGTTATGGGCGGCGGCGCCACCGGCCATCTTGCGGCCGCCTACCTGCGCCTGCGTTTTCCCGACTTGAAAGTGGGCATAGTCGAGGGCCCGCACAAGAATCGCCCGATCGTCGGCGAGTCCCTGGTCGAAGTCAGCGTCGATTTCCTCCTCGAACTCGGCCTGGGCGCTTATCTGATAGAAAAACATTTCCCGAAATACGGCCTGACCTACTACTTCAAGACCGATATTGAAAATCCCGCCGATCGCACCTACATCGTCGACGAAATTCCCACCGCCCCGCCCATCCTCTCTTTCCAGATCAACCGCTTCACCCTCGACGCCGAAGTGCGCCGCCGCAACATCGAGAACGGCGTCCAAATAATCGACGGCGCTGTGGCTGCAGTCGAACTCAATGTCAACGAAAGCGCCGAAGGTCGCCACGCTGTGACCGTTCAAAACGCCGATGCCGAAAAACAGACAGTCAGCGCGCGCTGGCTCATCGACGCTACCGGACGCAACCGCTTCCTCGCCAAACACCTGCAGCTCCACGAAAAAGTCCAGGAACAAAAAGACGTCTTCTGGTTTCGCCTTACAAATTTCGACCCGGAAATTCTCAGCCAAATTCACGCCCTCAAAAAAGTTCATCGCAACTACATCCCTTACTTCGCCACTCACCACTTCTTCGGCAAAGGCAATTGGATTTGGTACATCCCCATGCGCTCGCCAGAAAACGTTCCGCTTGTCAGCATCGGAATCACTTACAGGAAAGATGTCTATCCCCATGGCGACGTGCGCACGATGGAGCAGTTCCTCGAATGCGTCGGTCGCGAGCACCCGATGCTCGCCGACTTGGTCCGCAGCGGCACCGTGGTCGACACGAATTTCTACGGCTCCTACATGTGGGAATGCCGTCAGCGCTATTCCCCCGACCGCTGGTACATTATCGGCGATGCCGGGGACACGGTTGATCCGCTCTACAGCGTCGGCCTTGCCCTCTCCACAATTCAAATCCGCCAGGTCGCGGCGATTATCCAAATGGAACTTAACGGCCTCGACGCCGGTGAGTTCACAAAAGATCTCGATACCTCCATCGCCGCCTTTCAGCGCAGCGTCACCCGCGATACCACCCGCCTCTACACCTGCATGGAAGATCCCTACCAATGCCATCTCCGTATCCATCTTGTAGTCAGTAAGCTCTTCCATCTCGGCCTCCCCCTCCTGCTGAACGACTATCTGTGGGATCCCCTCGGCGTGAAGCTCGTGAATTGGTTTGCCAGCCTCGAAAAACTGGAAAAAGATTCCATGTGCTTGCAAGATCTGATTCGCGAAGTCGCCGCTAATCCAAGAAACTGCGCTCTCGAGAACTTCATCAAAGTGCAGTCCGGCGTCTCTATGAACTTCGGCTATTACGAGCACCACCGTGAAGAGGACATAGCGGCCTCGCTCTCTCGCCTCTCAATCAACCTCGCGCGCTTGCGGCTCTCTCTCCTCCGAAAACTCGGCTGGCCCGCGCTCACCAACTTTCGCCAACTCCGCGAGCTCTTGAAAGACGTTTCTCGCGCGCTATTCCTCGTCCCCTTCCGCGGCCGCAAATTGCGCCAGAACTGGCTGGTTCGAATGAAGTTCGCTCCCCGCGAAATGCCGATGCCAAACAAAAACTCCGCCGCTCTTGGCAGCAAACGCTATTCGCAAGAGGGTCAAGAACAATATCGCGCGTGACGCCGGCTCTTTTTATTTCTATCAGCGTCTAGCGGAGCAGCATTGCCGCATCCCCGAAAATCTCGCATTTGCGGCTTGCTGCTCGGTAATGCAAGCGAGCCGGCGAGATGACCGCTGTTTATCTTGCGTTTAGACGCGCTGCGTTAGTCTCTTCTCGAGACGGAGAGCCAGCGATCTGTTCAGAATCGGGTCGACGACAGCAGAACTCTCGGAATGGCTTCCATCCCAAAGGAGACTTCGCATGAACAGTTTTCGTTTTCGACGAATTGCAAGTGGCGCTGCAGCGGCCCTGCTGGGAACCTTCTCGCTCTTTGCGGCGGTCACGACCAGTTATCACCTGCTCAAGAAATATAACCTCGGCGCAGCCGCCGGCAGCACTCGCGAATATTTCGACTACGTTACCGTCGATTCCGCCGCGCGCCGCGTTTACCTGTCCCATGGCACAGAAGTCAAGGTCATCAATGCGGACACCGGTGCTCTCATCGGCAATATCACCGGTTTGCAGCAGGACCACGGAGTCGCCATTGCCCATGAGTTTGGCCGCGGCTTCATCAGTGACGGCGCTCAAGGCAAAGTCATCGTTTTCGATTTGAAGACCCTCAAAGTAACCGGCGAGGTGAACGCCGAAAAGGACGCCGACTGCGTCGCCTACGATCCTTTTTCGAAGCGCGTCTTCGTCATGGAGGGCGATCCCCACAGTGCGACCGTGTTTGAGGCCAAGACCGGTGCCGTGGTGAAAACCATCGAACTTGGCGGCGGCCCGGAATTTGCCGTCGCCGATGGCAAGGGTACCGTGTACATCAATCTCGAAGACAAGAGCGAACTTCTCGCTGTCGATTCTCGTACGCTGGAAATTAAATCGCGCTGGCCCGTCGCTCCCGCCGGTGGTCCCACAGCTCTCGCCATCGACGTTCAGCACCACCGCCTCTTCAGCGCCGGACGCGATCCGCAAATGCTTGTCGTGCTCGACTCGGACAACGGAAAAGTCCTCCAATCCTTCCCAATCTCCGCTGGAGTAGATGCCGCCGCGTACGAGCCTGAAACCGGTCTGATTTTCGCCTCGACCCGCGAGGGTAAAGTCCATGTCTTTCACGAAGATTCTCCCGACAAATTCAGCGAAGCTCAAACCATCCAAACCGAACTCGGCGCAAAAACGATGGGCCTCGACACCAAAACGCACAACCTTTTCTTGGATACCGCGGACTTCGCTCCGCCGCCCGCTCCCACGGCCGAACGGCCGCATCCCCGGAGCGCGGCGATTCCAGGTACGTTTCGTGTGCTGGTCTACGGGAAGTGACGGAAATCCGCTGCTTTTTTGCGATGACTCGCACGCCTGAAAACTAAATCGGGAAGCCCACTCGAAGTACATGCGGAGGGCGTTGCGGCTAGCTCATCGCCCGCCCCGGAAAATTCGGCGCGCCGCGCACTCAGCCTAAGGCTTACTCTTCTTCTGCTGCTGCTTCAGCGCCGCCTCAACCGCCTTGCGAAATTCGCTCACCGCCGGAACGTCCGGCGAGTGCAAACCGTCCTTCCTAACAATCGCCCGCCTATCCACTTTCTCTCTTTCCGGTAAGTCGCCTTATCGTTATACTCTGCCCACAAAGAGGCGCGCACCAGCGTACTTCCAGGAGTGACCCCCAAATGGCCGAAGAGAAGCTCCGCGTCCACTTTGGCGACTATCTGGGCACAGCCGAAGTGGTTATCTATTCCGTCCTTGCCGTATTGCTTTTTATAACGGCGCTCGCGACGATTGCAAACGCAGCCAAAATGCTCTGGGAGGGCCTCGGTCACTGGACGATTGCCGCCCAGACTTTGCTGGTGTTGGACCAACTGCTTGTTGTGCTCATGCTGGTGGAGATTCTGCATACCGTTCGCATCTCCATCCACTCCCATTATCTGGTTACCGAACCATTCCTGGTCGTAGGCCTGATTGCCTCGATTCGGCGCATCCTTGTGATCACCTTGGAAGCGGCCACCCTCACCAAAGGTGGAACGTGGTCCTCCGACGGTGCCAGCATTTTTCGGGCTAACATGACTGAACTTGGCTTGTTGGGACTGCTCATCCTCATTTTGGTATTTTCCATAACGCTTTTGCGTCGGTTCGCTCCTCCCCCGGAAAATGTGCAAACCTGAGGACGCGCTTCCCTAACCGTTTCCGAAAAGAGGAACCAGTGACTCAGCCCGAACGCGGCTCCGCCTCACCCATCAACAAGCTCCTTCCCGTGGCCTAAGTAGAGCAAGTCTGCTGTCCGGCAAGTGCGCACTTGCCGTTATCATCGTGTGCGGTGATAGGATTACCCGTACCGGTTGCGGTTGGAGAAGAAAACCGGGACGGAGCAGTAGGAACTCTGGTTCCATTTAGCGAGCGAGTGATGTTCAAAGGTGAAGTTGCCGAGCCGGGTTTCGGGCATTTCAGAAAGTACAGGCCGAAGTTTTATCAGACTATGTTGGCCCTAAGTGGTGTAACCCTCCATCGGGGAACGATAAACGTAAGAATCGACGGAGAGATGCCGCACTTTCCCTTGCCCAATACCCAGAGAATTCCTGGGGAAGACCAGATTGATCTCGACCACAACCAAGACATCCTGATCACCCCTTGTGTGATGGAGGGTCGTCCTGGCTTTTGGATTCTTCCAGTTTTCAAAGGAACCTGGAACCCGAATCCCGCGGGTCATTTTCCGAACCAAATTATTGAAATTTCTCTAGTGGAGGAGATTCCTAACATAGCTCCGGGTCTAACGGTTTCTCTTGAAATCCCGGGCACCCCTCTCCCCTAAGGAAGCGTTGGGTTATGTTGTCTGCGCCCATCATGTGTGCAGTATACAGGGTGTGCAGGGCTGCGAGTTTCGGTTAAATCCTGATAAGTCGTGCCTAATCGGAAAGTGACCCACCGCTCAGTAACTGCGTGCGCGACATGGAAGTGGAAATCAAGCCGCCCGTCGGCCCTCCCAGTAATCTTCAAAGCGGCGGTTGAGATGACAGCAGCGCAGACTGAGAATTGCGTTGGCTCCACGTACCGTCCAGAACATTCCAGATCGCTTGAGGCGGGAGCCGATTACGGTCTTGCAGCCGGCTTCGATCACACCCGACCCAACAAACAGATGTTGGCGGCGAAACTTAGGATAGCGCATGCGCTCCGCATTCCTCGCAAAGTAGTCCGCTTCGATGCCTATCTTCTCAGCGACTTCGGGATGATCAGCATCGATGGAACGTAGCGAGAGCACGAGCTTCTCGATCTTTCCCTTTTCCAGCAGCTTCTGGTGGATCTTCATCCAAGCTTTCTGGTTCCCTTCGTCATTAGGGTACAGCCTGCGAGCCACCTCCCAGAGATGCTGGGAAGCGTGGTAGAAGTCGACAACCTGAATGGCCCCCGGAAAGTGCTCGGAGACAAGATTCCAGATCCATTCGGCTCCATCGCCGATGACCACCTTCTTTTTCGCGCGACTCCAGCCGCGTTTCCACGCTTCTTGATAGATGCGTTTGCCAAATTCTTCCGCGGTTTCGATGGCCCCGGTGTAGGTGGTGGAATCTGGATCGCGAAGCGGATAGCCCTCTCGGTCCCAGGTGGTCTGCGTGAATACACATCCTAACTTGGCTTCCCGCGTATGAGCCGGTTGGCCCTCCGTCTTGCCTTGCCGACCTACCGTCTCTTTCTTCACCACCGGTACTCCGGTCCCATCCATTTGCACGTAAAGGATGGGAATGGGCTCGCCAGCGATGACCGGCAGATCCAACTGCAGGGCTTTCTGGATCTCTGCCTGCTCGCGCTGCGCGATATCCGCTCCAATGGCCTCGGCGGTACGCTCCACGGATTTGGTGGTTACTTCCAAGCCAGCCAGGAGCTGCAGCTGCTCGCGGCCGTGATCGAACGGGGCCTCCTGGCCCACGAGGGCCTGCATGCGGCGCACCCCGGGAGAAAATTCCGTATTCTCGATGTCCAGTTCGACATCCACAGGAAATTGGCCGACGTGGCATCGCGAGCACAAATAGTAGGGACGGGAGATGCGCACGGGACCGACGATGGTCAGCACGGGTTTTTCGCGGATTTCCTGATATTGGGCGTGATGGCCACAGCCGCAGGGCAACTGACGCTGCTCGGCCCCCGGAGTTTCGAACTGCAGCAGTTCGTTTAAGGCGGCCGCACCGGCTTGGTGCAGCGCCGTCCGCAAAGCCGATTCCACCGCCTCCAGATCGGTCCGGCCGTCCTTACCGCGTTGCGCAAAGATCCGGATGAGGAGTTGGTTTACTTCCCGCGCTATCTCCTGATGGATCGCAGCAGCCGTTTTTTTTCCTGCTCGCTCCAGCCGCCCCGTTGCTGCGCCACCGGGCGGAGTTGACAGATCTTTTCGTTGAGGGTGACCAGGTCCTGGCTGAGCTTCTGGAAGCGGTGAAACTCGGCGACCTCCAATTGCGCTTTGCGCAACGCGGTGGGATTGGGAAAGGTTTCCGTCACCGTTTTGCCGGCCACGCGGCGAGTGAGGCGAAATTGCGGATCGTGTCCAGGGTCGTTGTGTTTGGCGCAGTGGCAGGAGGATTTGCCACAGCGTCGGGTCACGGCAGTGATGGAACCGGGTCGCAGATCACCCAAACCGAGGAACTCCTCCAAGAGCATGGATCTTTGGGACTCCAAAGAGGCGAGGTCGTCTGGCATAAAGGATCTCCCTTCTGTACTGCATCTATTCTGTACGTATACATACGTTCAGAATAATGGCACAAAAAAAGGAAACCTGCTAGATGCCCCTTCGAGGTCGCGCGCCCTCAGTAACTCCTCTGAATGACCCAAGCGCGCGAGTACGCTATCCTGAGACACTTTGATCTCACTTAGACCAATTAGCTTTTTGAAATTTCTCGCGCTCTTCGTGGCGCTCTTCGCGGCAAAGAACCTCTGCGCCCAGGAGACTGTCTTTGACGTTCCCAGCGCGGACATATTGGACAAAGGCAAAGTCTACGGCGAACTGGACGGCACGATACGTCCCGTGGATCCCATCGAAACGTTTACTCCCCGCGTCGTCCTCGGTATCGGACACCAGATCGAGATCGGATTGAATTTCAACGGCCTTACGACGCCGGTTACGGGCGAATTAGATATCTCCCCGACCATAAAGTGGCGCCTTTGGAACGTGGGAAAGACTGGATGGGCCCTTTATTTGGGCGATGACCTGTTCTTCCCCGTCCGCCAGCGCACCTATAACTCAGGGAACTATTCCTATGCTTTCTTTGCCAAAGAATGGAAGCATGGCACGCGCGTTGGCGCTGGTGGCTACGACTTCACAAAGAACGTAGTCGCGGCGGCAAACCGCGCAGGTGGGCAATTCACTCTCGAGCAGAAGGTCAGCAGCCGCGTCACGCTCGCAGCCGAATGGTACACCGGCAAGAATTCCACGGGGTACGTGAACCCTGGCGCGATCATCAAAGTTACTTCAAAACTCACTGGATACGCCGCGTATCAAATCGGAAACGCCGGAGTAACCAAGGGCAATCACCAATTCCTATGGGAGCTCGGGTACAACTTCAATTAAAAGAGAGAAATCTCTCCTCAGCTTTGCACAAATCCCCAGCTGGACGGCTACAGTCGTTTCCTGGTTCATTGGGATTAGCGGGAGTCAATGACGGAGGCTGACTTTGAGATAATTCTGGAACGGGTCAAAGAGCGGTACACCGGAGTTAAACTCCGGGTCATTTCCCACAACGGGCTCCCATTCATCGCCAATGACTTCGAGGAGTTCATCCGCATTTCGGGTATGACGCACGTCAGGACTTCACCGTATTACCCTCAATCGAACGGCAAAATCGAGCGTTGGCACAAATCACTCAAAGCGGAGTGCATCCGCCCCGGACGCCGATGTCGCTCGAAGATGCGCGGCGTCTGGTTCAGGCTTACGTAGAGCATTACAACAACGTTCGTTTGAACAGCGCCATTGGCTACATCACGCCGAACGACATGCTCGCCGGGCATCAGCAGGAGATTCACGCCGAGCGCGATCGGAACTTGGAGGCGGCGAGGGAACAGCGGAAGATTCGCCGCCAGCGGGCCGCGCGACGGATGCAACGGATTACTTCCGGGTTGCCGACGATTCGCCCAGAACCTCAGTTGGATGGCGGAAAGAAGGGGAGAGTCGGAACGTTTCCCCGATGAGGGGGGCCTCTTCTGCGGTTCGTGCCGAAATTTTCGTGTCATGCAAACCTAACCGCCCCGTATCCGTTCAGTCTAATCTGTAAACGCGTTAGTGTGCCTGAATCAGGGAGGCCCCGTGGAAACCGTCTGGCAAGATGTCAGCTACGCTTTGCGCACCCTGCGCAAGAATCCCGGCTTCGCCATTGTCGCCATTCTCACGCTCGCGCTCGGGATTGGCGCCAACACCGCCATGTTCAGCGTCGTCAACGCCGTCTTGCTTAAGCCGCTTCCTTATCCCGACTCCCGCCGCTTGGTCCGCGTCGAAGAACATCACTCCGAAGAGCGCGCCTCCGACCTCACCTACGCCACATATCTCGACCTCAAGCGCACCTCGCGCTCGCTCACCGATATCGCAGCCTATCGCTGGTGGACTTACTCCCTCACCGGCGACGCCCAACCCGAAAGCGTCAAAGGCGCCATGGTAAGCGCCGAATATTTCACCGCTCTGCGCCTGCGGCCTGCGCTCGGCCGTTTCTTTACTGCTGAAGAAGACAGGCCCGGCAACTCCGCCGTCGTCGTCCTCGGCTACGCCCTCTGGCAGCGCCGCTACTCTTCCGACCCGTATGTCATCGGCCGCCAGGTCAAAGTCAATGACACGCCCTCCACCATCGTCGGCGTAATGCCTGCGGGCTTTCATGAGCCGTACGCCGCCGAAGTCTGGACCCCGCTCGTTGCCGCAGGCGGCTTCGCTGAGAACCGCCGTTCGCACCTGCTCAAGGTCATCGCGCGCTTGCAAAATGGCGAAGCTCTAGCACCCGCTGCCGCCGAAGCTGCCGTACTCGCCCAGCGCATTGACCAGGCCAATTCCGGCGTAGACCCAGGCCTGCGCATCAGTGTTTCCAGCATGCAGCAACGCGCCGCCTCGCCGGTCCGCTCGCTTCTCGTCGTCCTTATCGCCGCTGTAACCTGTGTGCTCCTCATCGCCTGCGCTAATCTCGCCAATCTGCTTCTCGGCCGCGGCGCGCGCCGCAGCCGCGAACTGGCCATCCGAAGTGCCCTCGGCGCCGGACGCGCGCGTCTCGCGCGCCAGATGGTCACCGAGAGCCTCCTGCTTTCCGCTTGCGGCGCCGTCGCTGGCATACTGCTCGCGCGCTGGTGCCTCCCCGCACTTCAGCGTGTCTTGCTTTCCTCGGTCTCCGGTTTTTCCGCGGTCACCCTAGACTGGCGCGTCCTGGCCTTCGCCGCCGCGGTCACGCTCTTCACCGGAGTTCTCTGCGGACTCGCGCCCGCCCTCCAGGCCACTCGCCGCGACGTGCAGAAATCGCTCAACGAATCCTCGCGCAGTTCGGGTGGCGTTCGCCTTCGCCGCCTCCGCGACATCTTCGTCGTCTCTCAACTCGCCCTCGCGCTTGTCCTCCTCGTTGCCGCTGGTTTGCTCATCGAAAGTTTCACCGCGCTGCTTCGCGTTCCCCTCGGCTTCGAGCCGCACGGCATCCTCACCATGAAGCTTTTTCTTTCCCCCACGCGCTACCCCGAAGGCAGCCCTCGCGCCGGTCTGTACTTCCAGGAAGTCTTGCAGCGCGTGCGCGCCATTCCCGGTGTGAAGTCGGCCGCGGTTGTGGATTCGCTCCCGCTGGAAAGCGGCGCTTCCACTGACTTCGTCATCGCTGGGCGCCCGCCGCTCAAACCCGGCGACGAGCCAGAAGCCAACATCCACATGACCAGTTGCGACTATTTCGAGTTGATGAGGATTCCGCTTCTGGCCGGCCGGTTTTTCACTCCGCACGATTCTGCCAACGCCCCTCGCGTCATGCTCATCAGCCAGGCTATGGCGCGCCAGTATTGGCCCGGCGCCGATCCCATCGGCAGCCAAGTCACCATGAAGGATTGGGGCCCCGACCTCGCTGGCACCGTCGTCGGCGTCGTAGGCGACGTCAAGCTCGACGGCTTGGAAGTCGCTACGCGCCCTGCGATTTACTGGCCCATCCAGCAATTCGTCGGCGCCTTCAACGCGCTGGTCGTTCGCACCGATACTCCCTCGTCATCGGTTGTTCCCGCCATCCGCGCCGCGGTCTGGGCCGTGGATCCTGAACAGACCATCGCCCAAGTCTCCTCAATGGACGAAATCACCTCCGATCAGTTCACTGAGCGCCGCTTGAGTCTCGGCCTCATCGGAGCCTTCGCCGCGCTCTCTCTGCTTCTCGCCTCCATTGGCATTTACGGCGTGCTGTCCCAATCCGTCCAGCAGCGCACGCGCGAAATCGGCATCCTCATGGCGCTCGGCGCGCAACGCGCCGACGTTGCCCGGCTCGTTCTCTCTCAGGGCCTCGGAATGAGCCTGCTCGGCATCGCCATCGGCATCGCCGGTGCCATAGCCGCCACGCGCCTCATGTCCACTCTGCTCTTCGGCGTCAAGCCGCTTGACCCCGCTGCTTTCGCCGCCTCCGCCGCCGTTCTTTTTGCTGTCGCGCTCGCAGCCTGCTGGTTCCCCGCGCGCCGCGCTTCCTTCGTCGATCCCCTCATCGCCCTCCGATACGAATGATTGGATTTTGCCGTAGTGGCACGAGTGCGTCCGAGCTTCAATCTACGTTCCGTTTCATCGCAACTTGCTGAATTCCTTCGATTAGCACCAACTCCGGCAAGTTCTGATTAAATTGTTTGTTCGGCTGTTAACCGAAGGGTTGCTGGTTCGAATCTAGCCCGCCCGGGCAACCGCAGATTTACTGCATCATGTCAACTTGGCGATTGTGTATGGGTCACGGGCAACCCTTCCATAATCCCGGTAAGGGAAGGGTTGCCGACAAACCGGGAGTTGGCCGTGCGAATGATTGATTTGCGGTGTCTAATTTCAGTATGACCAAGACAAACCGCTGGATTGTGAAGGCGTCGGTATTTCTGCTTTCGTATTCTATGGTCTCCTCGCGAGGCACGTGGGGTCAGGCTCCAGCGGCGCCAGCCACAAGTGCCGAACTGTATTTTTACACTCTTCCGTCAAAGCAGCTCTTCTCGTTCGGTAAGACTGTAGTAATCGTCCTTCAACTTTATAGTCGGTCGGAACAACCGTTTTTGGTCAGTCGCGCACTCGGCGATGAGTTTGTAAGTTTCAAAGCAATTGGTCCTGACGGCAACGAGGTACCGTGGCAGAGCGAGGCGCGAGCCGGCTCCAAAGAATACTCACCCTCAGATTTTGCTGTGCTGGGGCAATATAAGGAGATTTCAGCGAGCAGAATCATTTCACTGAAAGACGGGGTGGGGTTTGCCTTCAATAAGCCCGGTCAATACTTGCTCACGGCCGAATTCTCGATGGGCACTCCCGGAACGTTCGCTCCCTTTGAAGGTCAAGCGAAGACTCCAACAGGCTCTTTCCGTTCGACGGTGGCGTTCTGCATAGAGGCATCCATTCTCAAACCTCTTCAGGTACGCATCAATACCCCGCGGTCAGCTCTTGATGCTGTGCGTGCGTTCTACACCTATATCACCAGGTACCAACAGCTCGGAATTCCTTATGGCCGCGAAGAGAAGGCGCTCCGGCCACTTCTCAGTAAACGACTTGCTCTACAGCTCGAGAGCCTTGAAGCGTGTGACAAAGACTATTACCGGCGCTACGGGGAGATTCTTCGCGCCAACACATACAAGCCCGCAACACCTTGGCTGGAGGATGGCTTGTTCACTGGCCCCAATGACGCGGCAACTCCACGTGCTTTTCGTATTCTCAGCAGCAGAGCGATCGGAGAAAACCGCGTCGACGTCGAACTCAGCTTCACAACCGACTTTGACTTTGAAGGTGTTGTGACCGCGATTCTGGAGAATAACCGCTGGGTCATCGATGATTACGTAGCGATGTACGAGAACGATGACCTGCGACGGCTATCCGCTGGATATTCGGATTGCAAAGGCGGCCAATGGGTGGGAGAAACACCTTACTGAAAGGCCGCTTGCGATTCTGGCGGGCGACTGGGTGTATCACGGGCAAACCGGAAGTTGAGACGGATGGGCATGGTGGAGCTTCAATGACCTTGCCGGGCGAAACGGAAGCTGCCTCTGCAGGGACGCAACCATGCTGAGGGATAGCATGGTGGTCGTATTGATGCCTTGAAAATCCCCGCACGAAGGGTGGAACACTCACTAACGGAGAGCGCCCTCTTTCCATTTCAGGCCAAACCAACTCACCGCCACAAGTTACCAGTCAGTTTGCCGCTTAGATTGCGCAGCTTCGGAATTGAGCCGGATTAGTCCCTGACGCAGCTCTTTCTTCCATCGGGATCTGTATAGACATGCTCGCCTGCGGGACATGCAGCTTCCCGCGATTCGCGAGCCTTGTCGTCCGTGTGTCTTTGATCGTCAGCGCGTTTTTGAGCATCGGCATGATTTACATCGTCCGCGTGTCTTTGATCATCGGCCCGCTTTTGCTCGTCCGCATGGCGACGGTCCGCGTCCTGGCTCGGATCTGCGGCTTGGCCCGTAGCGCCTGGCTGTCCCTGGGGTCCTGCTGGTCCTTGTTGCGCTGGGGCGGCGGTGCACCCTGCGATAAATAGCGTTAGCGAGAACGCACCCACAAGTAGCAATGTCTTCATTTTCATTCGATTTTTCCTTTGTGGTGCGGCTCAGGTGAGAACGCGGCCACTCTCGACGGTTACCTTCAGCTAGGATGTTAACCAGAATGGAGTGCCGGGCGCTGTTCGAATCAGCACAGTGCTGAGCACGAAGTGCAGAGCGGATAGCATGAAAGTGCGAAGTGACTGCTGACTCGCCTCGGGTGACTCGTGCAAACCCCGCCAAACACACGCTTTGTACCAGAACGGCGCAGCCTCCGCTGTTCACCGAGATTGCGGCGCTGTGTGTGCTCTGCGATAATTGTGTGATTCAGCGAGCGGAAAGATTGAGGCATAAGTGACGGGCGACGATTCCACCAAGAAATCATGCCCGGCAAGGGCATTCGAATCATGCCCGGCGAGGGCATACGCACAATGACCGGAAACGAGATCCGCGAGAAGTTTCTGCAGTTCTTTGAAAGCAAAGGCCACCGCCGCGTGCGCAGTTCTTCGCTCGTTCCCCATGGCGATCCGACGCTGCTCTTCACGAATGCTGGGATGAATCAGTTCAAGGACGTCTTCCTCGGCCTCGAAAAGCGTGAGTACGATAAAGCCACCACCGCACAGAAATGCGTCCGCGCCGGCGGCAAACACAACGACCTCGAAAATGTCGGCTTCACCAAGCGCCACCACACTTTTTTCGAAATGATGGGCAATTTTTCCTTCGGCGATTATTTCAAGGAAAAAGCCATCCCTTACGCCTGGGAACTGGTTACATCCCCCGAATGGTATGGCATCGACAAAGACAAGCTGTACGTAACAGTCTTCGGCGGCGCTGAAGTAGCCCCCGGCACAACGCTCGGCATCGACGAAGAAGCCAGAAAGATTTGGCTCGAACAACAAGTTCCGGCGGAGCGCGTAGTCGCCGTCCCCGGCTTGAAAGACAATTTCTGGGCCATGGGTGACACCGGCCCCTGCGGCCCATGCAGCGAAATCTTCTACGACATGGGCCCCGCCGCCTCCGAAGAAGGCCACGCCAACTGCCAATTCCCCTGCGATTGCGGCCGCTACGTCGAAATCTGGAACCTCGTCTTCATGCAATTCAATCGCGACGCCTCCGGCAACGTAACGCCTCTTCCCAAGCCCTCCATCGACACCGGCATGGGCCTAGAACGCGTCGCCGCCGTCCTCCAAAACGTCATCTCCAACTACGACACGGACCTCTTTCTGCCTCTGTTGAAGCGCGCCGCCGACCTCTGCGGCGTCGATTTCAATCGCGAAGAAAAACTCGAAGAAGGCAAAGGCGGCGCCGCTTCCCTGCGAGTCATCGCCGACCATGCCCGGGCAGCAACATTCCTGGTCATCCGACGGCGTGATGCCGTCAAACGATGGGCGTGGTTACGTGCTAAGAAAGATTATTAGGCGAGCGGTGCGCCATGCTGACTCACTCTTTCCAGACAGGCCCCTGCCAATCATGCAGGCGATGGCACATGAAGTCGGAAGGCAAATGCTGGTGGCCTACCCGGAACTAGCCTACAGTATCGACCTTGTAGGCAGAACGCTCGGAGCCGAGGAAGACAGGTTCGTCAGGACTATAGGCCGGGGCCTTACCCAATTCTATTCAGACATCGGCACAGAATACGAAACGGCTCTTCAAAAATATGACGAGTTCCAAGAAGGGAAGATCCAATTGCATGCGGAGCTGTCGAAACTGAGTTGGGCCGACCGCACTCGCAGGGTTCAAGCAATCTTTGACGGACTGGCAGACCCCGGTAAAGCCAAGATTTCCTTGCCGGCCGAAAAAGCCTTCCGTCTCTATGACACCTTCGGCCTGCCCCCTGACTTTATCCGCGATGCGTGTCGCGATTTGGGCGTTGAGTTCGACGAGGCTGGGTTCGAGCGCGCGATGCAGGAGCAACGGACGCGAGCACGCGCGTCATGGAAAGGCGGCGCAGGAAAGGAAGCCGCGAATCCGGCTTACGCGAAGATTGCCGAGACGTTTAAGACGGAAAAGGATTTTTATCAATCCACTTCGACGAAAGACGCGCGCATCGAAACGATCCTAAGCAAAGCCGGGCCTGTCAACGAGTTGAAGGCTGGCGAATCTGGCGAAGTGGTGCTCGACCGCACCGTGATTTACGCCGAGTCCGGCGGCCAAATGACTGATACCGGCGCGTTCTACGACAACTCCGAATCGCAACTGCTCGCCGAAGTCACAAGCGCGTATTACCCTGTCGCAGGCCTCGTCGCGCACAAGGTCGTAGCCAAAGAAACGCTCCACGTAGGAGACCGCGTAGCGGTCGTAGCCGACGCAGAGCGCCGCGCCCGCATCATTCGCAACCACACAGGAACCCATCTCGTTCACGCCGCCCTCCGCAACATTTTGGGGACGCACGTGAAGCAAGCCGGTTCGCTCAACTCTCCAGACCGCCTGCGCTTTGATTTTTCGCATTTCGCCCATGTCGATCCAGAAGAATTGAAGGACATCGAGCAGCAGGTAAACGACGAAATCCGCCACAACACCGAAGTCGAAACCAACATTTCTTCGCTCGACGAAGCGCTCGCTTCCGGCGCCCTCGCCTTTTTCGGCGACAAATATCCAGAGAGCAATGTTCGCGTGGTGACCATTCCCGATGAGCGTTCGCCGCATGGCTTTTATTCGAAAGAGCTCTGCGGCGGAACGCACGTCCACCGCATCGGTGATATCGGCGTCCTAAAAATCGTCAACGAAGGCTCCGTCGCCGCAGGCGTCCGCCGCATCGAAGCCGTCACCGGGATCGGCGCCCTCGAGCATTATCAGGTCCAAGCCAAGGCACTTACTTATTTAGCCAACCGGCTAAATACGAGCGAAGATTCCCTGCTCGCCACCGTCGAGAAGATGTCCAATATTATCAAGCACTTAGAGAAAGAGCTGGAGGCTCAGAAGCGGGCTGGGGCGCTCGGGCAGCTTGACCAGCTTGCCGGGCAAGTCCAGACAATCAAAGGAGTTAAGCTCATTGCAGCAGAAGTCACCGGGACCGACCGGGAAGGCCTTAGGCAATTAGTGGACTCTCTCAGACAAAAACTTGGGTCCGGGGTCGTGGCACTGGGGATGCCGGAAGATGGAAAAGTGGCCTTGATTGTCGGGGTGACCAAGGATCTGACCGCTAAAGTCCATGCTGGCAAGCTGATACAGGCGTTGGCCAAAATGGTAGGCGGTTCGGGGGGTGGAAGACCCGATTTGGCGGAGGCTGGCGGAAAAGACACATCGGCCCTAAAAAGTGCCCTAAGTTCTATCCCCTCGCTACTGGAGCCATTGCTATAATTCCGCCCGTAGCGCCAGAAGCGTGTCCAACAGGAGACACTTGCGTATTTGTGCTTGAAGCGCAAGATCGACTGCGAAGGACACAGCTTCCAAGACGAGTGACCTTGCAACAACAGGGTCGCCCCGAACACGATTATCGTAGCACTGCAAATCGGTATCACCGTTCGAAAGCCTTCCCCGAGGCACGATGGCCAAACGCGCAGACCAACTCACGGTAATGACGACGGCTCGCATCTGTCTGGGAGCATTCGCTTTGTGTGCCGCAGCTTGGGCACCCGCAGCAAGCGCCCAGATCGTCAGGTCCGTGGATTCCAGCGGACGAGCGTTGTTTATTAACGCTGACCCGCCCGTTAGGATCAAATTGAAAAGCGCAAGGACGCCCAGAGCTATCTATCTTCCTGCTCAATCTACTTTTATGGGCCGGAGCCGTCCGGAAATGAGTATCGACCGGGACGGTGTGGAAAAGCTCGTACGGGAAGCGGCGACTAGGCACAACGTGGATCCAGCATTGGTCCGCGCGGTGATCGAAACGGAATCGAACTGGAATCCAGCGGCGTATTCCCGCAAGGGTGCCGGGGGACTGATGCAGTTGATTCCATCGACGGCACAACGGTACGGTGCAAACGACGTGTTCAACCCGCAACAGAATATCGACGCCGGGGTTAGTCATCTCAAGTGGTTGCTGGAACGATACAATGGCAACCTGGATTTGGCTTTGGCGGCGTACAATGCGGGTGAGGGGGCTGTTGATCGGGCTCACGGCATCCCCGCGTTCCGAGAAACTCGGAACTACGTGCAGAAGGTGCAGGATGCGTATTTCAGGCCTGGATCGGGTCGTCTTGAGGGCGCGTTCACGAATCCGCGCGCAATCCACAGAGAAGTCGACTCCAACGGCCGCATCATTTTCCGAAACGATTGAGCCAAAAAGGATTGTGCCGACCGCACTGTGGCGGACAGTCCCAGGAATCGCAGAGCGATTGCGAGAGTGAAGGCCCCGGGGGGCCAAGTTTTCCATTCCTAGAATGTAGGGCGCGCATGTTGGGGGTCCGAAAAATTACGAACAGTAGATTCGCCCGGCTTTCGCCAGTTTTTGTAGCACTGGGAATTGCGGCCGCGGGCATTTGGGGAGGAGTGTGCTCCACTTCCGCGCGCGCGGCAGACACGCAGACGAAGAGCGCAGCGAGACGCGAGGCGGCAGGAGCACAGTTTGCGCGCGCGGAAGAGCAACGTTCGATTTTAAATGGCAAGCCGACGGAGAAACGGACGCTTGCGGATTACAAACAGGCCGTAGCGAGCTACCGGCGAGTGTACCTGATTACGCCGCGCGCGAGAGAAGTGGTGGATTCGCTGCTGTCGGTCGCGGAACTTTACACGGAGATGGGTGACCGATTTGGGCGGAACTACTACCAGTCGGCGGTGGATGCATATCAATTTCTTGTGCACGAATACCCCACCAGCAAATACACGCAAGATGCCCTGTTGCGCATCGGAAAACTGCAACGAGATCAATTAGGAGACAGTGCGGAGGCCACGAAAACGTACGAAGATTTCCTGAAGAAGTATCCGCGTTCGCAGCGGAAGCGCGAAGCGCAGGAGGCGCTGGCCGAGCTGGCGCTGCTGCGGCATAGCGAAACAGTTGAGGCTCCAGGCAATGCTTCCGATGGCGCGGAGGGTGCGGCAGAGCAGCCAGGACCCGTCCAAGGGGGAGTTGAGGCAACCGGGCGAAGCTCTTCCGCGGGTGCTCCACGCATCCGGCGAATCACGGCGAGCGCGAATGCCGACGCGACTCGCGTGACTATCGACCTCGAAGACACGGTGCAATATACCTCGGCGAGGATCGCCAATCCGGAACGCATCTTTTTCGATTTGCACTCAGCGCGGCTGACGCCGGAAGTGGCGCGGGGCAACGTGCAGGTCAGCGGGAATCTATTGACGGGAGTGCGGGTGGCGCAAAACCATGCGGGCGTGGTGCGCGTAGTGCTGGACGTGCAAGGAGTAAAGGATTACGCGGCGTCGCTTGTGGATAATCCGCCGCAATTGGTGATTTATTTGTATTCGGATCTGCGGCATCACGGGGTGCTTCGCGCGGCGAATTCGAAAGCCGCGAAGCCGAAACGAGAGGCGGCGGAAGCGAGCGAAGAAGCCACGGCAGGATCGGATGATGCGGGAAACGTAAAGGTGGTTTCAGCAAAAAATCCCCCGGTGGTGGATCCGGGTGTTTCCCCTGCGGCGGCAACGGGGCGGAGTGTGGGGTCGCGCGGTAAGAGTTCACGCGGAAAGCGTCTGAGCGCTTCGAACGTGAAGCCTGACCTGATTCGGCCAAGTGGGACGCCGGAGCCGACGCGGGACGGGCAATCCACGCTGACGCGGGCGTTGGGACTGAAGATTGGGCGCATTGTGATCGATCCGGGCCACGGCGGGCATGACACCGGGACCATCGGACCGACCGGGTTAATGGAAAAGGATCTGTGCCTGGACGTGGCCTTGCGGCTCGGGAAGATCATCCAGCAGCGCTTGCCCGGCGCGGAGATCGTGTACACGCGCTCCGATGATACGTTTATCCCGCTCGAGGAGCGGACGACGCATCGCCAATCAGGCGAAAGCGGATCTTTTTATTTCGATTCATGCAAATTCAAGCCGTGACCATGCGGCGCGGGGCGTGGAAACGTATTACTTGAACCTGAAAGGGTCGGCGGAAGCGATGGAAGTGGCAGCGCGGGAAAACGCGTCGTCGGATGAGGGCGTCCACGACCTTCAGGACATGGTGAAGAAGATCGCACAGAACGAGAAGATCGATGAGTCCAAGGAATTCGCGGCGGATATACAGGATTCGCTGGCGAAGCGCGTGCTGAAAGCCAGCAGGTCGGAGAAAAACCGCGGGGTGCGCAAAGCGCCGTTTGTTGTGCTGATTGGGGCGGACATGCCATCGATCCTCACGGAGATTTCGTTCCTCAGCAATCCCTCCGACGAAAAACTGCTGAAGCAGCCGGAATACCGGCAGCGAGTGGCGGAAGGGTTGTATCAGGGCGTAGCGGATTACCTGCAGAGCATGAATAGCGTTACGATGAACCTGCCAGCGAAGAGCCCTTCGAGGCGAGCGCCGGTGTCCACTCCAGTTGAACAATCCCGGAACCAACGGTAGTCTGATGGTGTCTAATCTCAGGTGTAGGGATTCGCCCAGAGATGAGCGCAAGGGATGCGAAGGTTCTTCCTCATTAGCTGTTTGATAGCGGCACCTCTACTGCTGGCCTTGACTGCCATTGCACGCCCCACCACCGCTCAACCAGGTCTCCAGGAAAAGTTCCCCTCCCGATTTGGCCAATGGGTGGCAACTACTACTCCCGTAAAGATGAAGTTAAACGAGCAGCAATGGGCTTTGCTGCACGAAGCCGGTCTTGAGGATGGCTTTGCAAGGCCGTATTCGAATGGGTCGCAATCTTTGGGAGTCTCTCTCGAAGCTGTTCAGCGACCCTTCGGGCGCCTACCAGGCATACACGGCGGCACTGGATACTGAAATGCAGCCGTCGAATGTGGGTCCGCTGACCGCGGTTGGTCACGAACGGCTGTTGGCACTGATTGGGAATGTCCTGGTGGAGGTTGATAAGCCGAAGTTGGCGTCGACGAAGGATTTGCAGGAACTCGTCGGCCTCGTGCGAAAGTTCGCTGATTCAACACCGCTACCGCCAGTCCGGACCTATCTTCCGCTGGCGGGACGAGTGCTAGGGACGGAAAGGTATGCGCTGGGGCCGCAGGCGATGAAGGCGGCGCTAATTGGAATAGGCCGCAGGGATCTTGCCCGGCTTGCGGATGAGGCCGGATTCGCGGACAAGGCGGAAGCGATGCTGGCGCGCTTTTCTGAACCTGGGAAAGAAAGCGGAATTTTAGTGCTGTTGGAGTACCCGACGCCCCAGCTTGCGGAGCAGCACATTCATCACCTGGATGAAGTGCTCCCAGCCAGCGGGAAACAACCAGGCTTGAACATTGTGCGAAAAGGGTCGTTACTTTCCATAGTGCTGTCGCCCAGCTCGGCAGAGTATGCGAAGAAGCTGCGCGCGGCTATCGAGTACGAGACGCAAGTAACCTGGAACGAGCCGAGCCAAACAGCGACTGATCCTCCGATTACCAGCACACTCGTTAAAATCATCATGGGAACGGGAGTGTTCATGGTCGCCGCGGTGGTGCTGGGCATTGCGTTTGGCGGCGTGCGCGTGGTGACGAAGATTTTCTTCCCCGGCAAGGTGTTTGACCGGCCGAATCAAATGGAAATCCTGCAACTGGGCCTCTCCGGGAAACGGATCGATCCCGGCGATTTTTACTGAGCTATTCGCCGGTTACGAGGCAGTGCGGAATACGGAGTTGTGGGACTCGAAGAAAAGCGGCCGCAGGGCTGCCGCACTCCAGGTAGTCCCCTTACCAGAAATATAACCAGCGTGTTTTCCGCGCGTCTAACGAAGGCACGGAGTTTTGCGCCTTGGTGGGGGCGCAAAGGTATCGTAAAATTTGCGGTTACGCCGGGGAGACAGACTCAATCATGTCAGCCTTAAACGGAATGAACAACAAGCGGCGAAGGTGCGCGCTGCTGCTGCTTGCAGGGGCCCCTCTGCTGGCAGGAGGCTGCGGGCAGAAGACGTCCGCGGGTGGGCCCGGAAGCGGCGGGCCGCCGGCGATGCCGGTTCAGGTGGAGGTAGCACAGTCGATCAGAATTCCTGAAACGACCGAATACTTGTCCGTGCTGAAATCGCGGCAATCCGCGATGATTAACCCGCAGGTGGAAGGGCAAGTCACCAAGATATTTGTGAAGTCCGGCGACCACGTAAGCGCGGGAACGCCCCTGCTGCAAATCGATCCGTTGAAACAGGAGGCCACACTAAGCAGCCAGCAAGCCACGCTGGCAGCGCAGGAGGCCAACCTGAACCTGGCGAAAATCTCGCTGGAGCGGGCGCAGAGACTTTTTGCGGCGCAAGTGATCAGCAAACAGGATTTCGACAACGCACAGTCCGCCTATGACGCTGCGGCGGCGCAAATGAAAGCGCTCTCCGATCAAGTGGAGCAACAGAAGGTGGAGCTGCACTACTACAAAGTGAGCGCGCCAGCCGACGGCATTGTCGGGGACATTCCGGTGCACGTAGGCGATCGCGTGACGGTCTCAACGCTGTTGACCACAGTTGACCTGCCGGGAGCGCTCGAAGCGTATATTTACGTGCCCGCCGACCGAGCCAAGGATTTGAAATTGGGCCTGCCGGTGCGGCTGTTGGATGGAGCGGGAAATTCGATTTCCGATACGCACATTACCTTCGTATCGCCGCAAGTGGAAACCGACACGCAAACGGTGCTGGCAAAAGCGGAGGTTGCAAACGCGCGCGCCAAGCTGCGCATCGCACAGCAAGTGCGGGCGCAGGTGACGTGGGGCTCGCACGACGGGCCGGTGGTGCCGGTCCTGGCGGTGCAGAGGATTAATGGGCAAGCGTTCGTGTTCGTCGCCGTGCACGAGGGAAATGGAACGG
The DNA here is from genome assembly GCA_963753745.1 of uncultured Acidobacteriota bacterium. Taxonomy (GTDB): domain Bacteria; phylum Acidobacteriota; class Terriglobia; order Acidiferrales; family UBA7541; genus Acidiferrum. The sequence continues at coordinate 467,825 of CAVWDX010000020.1, read as the reverse complement.
TGGCGCGACAGAAGCTGCTGAAGCTGGGCGATACCACAGGCAACGACTACGCGGTGCTTGACGGACTAAAACCCGGGGACCACGTGATTATTTCCGGCACACAATTTCTTCAGGATGGCGCTCCGGTGATGGAGCAGATTCAAAAAGAAACGAAGCAGGGCGACGACAAGGGCGCCGCGACGCGCTAGGCGCGGCTTACCCGATGAGCGGCCCCCTCCCAATCCAAACAAAGGCGGAACCCGGCATTGTTCGTTGATTTTTTCATACGGCGTCCGGTGTTCGCCACGGTATGCGCGCTGATGATTATTCTGGCGGGCGCAATTTCGATTCCCACGCTGCCCATTGCGCAGTTTCCAAATCTGGCTCCGCCGCAAGTGGTGGTTACGAGCAGCTACATCGGCGCGAACGCGCAAACCGTGGAATCGGCAGTGACGATTCCACTGGAGCAAGCCATCAACGGCGTGCCGGGGATGAAGTACATTACATCCACGAGCAGCAATAGCGGGATCAGCACGATCACGGTCACGTTCGACGTCACGCGCGACGTGGACCTGGCTTCCGTGGACGTACAGAACCGGGTCAGCCAGGCGCTTGGGCGGCTGCCGAATGAAGTGAAAAATACCGGCGTGATCATCACCAAGCAGGCCAGCGGGTTCGTCTTCGGAGCGGGCGTCTATTCGGAACACGGAGAGTACGACAGCCTCTTTCTCAGCAACTACATCGACGTGTACGTGCGGGACGCGTTGAAGCGCGTGCCGGGCGTGAATGACGCGTTCATTTTCGGAGAGCGAAAGTACGCGATGCGCGTGTGGCTAGACCCGGGACGGATGGCGCAGCGCGGGCTGACCGCGACAAACGTGATCGCCGCGCTGCAAGAGCAAAACGTGCAAGTGGCCGCGGGACAAATTGGGCAGCCGCCCAATGCGGGCGACCAAGCGTTTCAGATCAGCGTCAGGGCCGTCGGGCGGCTGACGAGTCCGGCGGAATTCGACAACATAATCTTGAAGACCGGGACGGATGGGACGCTGGTGCGCGTGAAGGACGTGGGACGCGCGGAGCTGGGCGCCGAAAACTATGATGTGCGCGTGCGCTTCAACGGGCACGACGCCGTGGGCTTTGGCGTGACGCAGCTTCCGGGCGCTAACGCGCTGGACGTGGACCGCGCCGCGAAAGCAGAACTCCTGAAGCTCTCGAAAGGTTTTCCTCCGGGATTGAAGTATGCCGTGGCGTTTGATTCCACGACGGTAATCGGCGAATCGATTCGCGACGTGCTGATCACCTTGCTCGAAGCCATCGTCCTGGTGATTGCGGTGATTTATCTTTTTTTGCAGGATTGGCGGAGCACGCTGATTCCGGCGGTGACAATTCCCGTTTCACTGATCGGCACATTCGTTTTTATCAAGCTGCTAGGATTTTCGATCAATACGCTGACCCTTTTCGGAATCACGCTGGCCACGGGATTAGTGGTGGACGACGCGATCGTGGTGATCGAAAACGTGGAGCGGCACATCATGGAAGGAATCACGGAGCCGCACAATGCGGCGTCGGTGGCCATGAAAGAAGTGGCTGGGGCGGTGATTGCCACTTCGCTCGTGCTCGTGGCGGTGTTCGTGCCGGTGGCGCTGTTTCCAGGAACGACAGGAATTTTGTTCCGGCAATTCGCGCTGACGATCGCGTTTTCGGTTTCGATATCGGCATTTAACGCGCTAACGCTGACGCCGGCGCTTTCCGCGATCTTGCTGGGGCACCATCGCGAGCGCGCGGAAGGAAGATTTTTTCATGCGTTTAACCGGATGGTGACGGGCGGAACGAATCTGTACCGGAATACCGTGCGCCACGTGATTGGCTGGCGCTTTGCCGCACTCCTGGTCTTTTTCGTGGCGCTGGGAATGACGTACTGGATGTACAACAAAGTCCCGCGCGCTTTTATTCCGGAAGACGACCAGGGCTATATCATCATCGCGGTCCAAGCGCCGCAAGGCGCGTCCTTGCAGTACACCGTCGAGATTTGCGCAAAAGTGGAGCAGACGCTTTCGCATGTTCCGGAGGCTGCAGGGGCGTTCGCGCTTCCCGGATTCAGCCAGTTTGGCGCGGCGCCGAATCGCGCCATGATGTTCATCAACCTGAAGCCTTTCGCGGAGCGGAAAGGCGAGCAACATTCCTCGACTGCCATCATTCAGCGGCTGCGCAGGCAGCTCTTCGCCATTCAGGGCGCGCTGGTGATTCCGTTTAATCCGCCAGCGGTGCAAGGCCTGGGACAGTTCGGTGGATTTCAGTATGAGCTGGAAGATCTCGGCCGCAATTCGCTGCAAACGATTGCGGACACAGCGAACAAACTTGTAGCGCAAGGAAACGCAACCAAGGATTTAGTCGGCCTGTTCACCAGTTTCACGGCGAACGACCCGCAGTATCTGGTGCGAATCGACCGGGAAAAAGCGAAGAGCTTGCAGGTGCCGCTGAACCAGGTGACGGACGCGTTGCAAGTGTACATGGGATCGGAATACGTGAATGATTTCGATTTCAACAACCGCTCGTACCGCGTTTACGTGCAGGCGGACAGCCAATTTCGTTCGCAGCCAAAGGACATACGGCAATATTATTTGCGATCGGACACCGGACGGATGATTCCGCTGGACAATCTAGTGACCGTGGAGCCGACAGCGAGCGCGCAAGTCATCAGCCACTACAATCTTTTCCGGTCGGCGGAAATTGACGGATCGGCGGCGCCGGGACACAGCTCCGGCGAAGGCATCGCTGCGATGGAAGAGCTTTCGAAAAAAGTTTTGCCGCAGGGAATGACTTATGAATGGAGCGGGCTGTCGCTGGAAGAGATCCAGTCTGGAGGGAAGGCGCTAATTTTGTTTGGGCTTGGGCTGGTTGTCGTTTACCTCACGCTGGCCGCGCAATACGAAAGTTTTGTGCTGCCGTTCATTGTGCTGATGGCCGTGCCGGTGGCGATCTTGGGAGCGATCGGAGCGCAGTCGCTGCGTGGATTGCAGAATGACGTTTACTGCCAGATCGGGCTGGTGATGTTGATCGGACTTGCCAGCAAAAATGCGATTTTGATCGTGGAGTTTGCGGAGCAATTGCGCGAGCAGGGGATGACCATCGTGGAAGCGGCCATCGAAGCCGCGCGCATCCGTCTGCGGCCGATTTTGATGACGTCGTTCGCATTCATTCTGGGCGTTGTCCCGCTGGTGCTGGCGACGGGAGCGGGGCGGGCGGGGCGCATTTCCGTGGGCACGACGGTGTTCGGCGGAATGATTGCGGCGACGTCGCTGAACCTGCTGTTTATTCCGGTGCTTTACGTGATCGTGAAGAGCATCTTTCCGGGTGGCCGCACGAAAACTCCCGGTGCTGAGCATTAATCCCTCTTCCTGCACAAATAATTGATTTGCGGAACTTTCAATTACTCTCGGAGCGGGGGAGCTGCGCGTTGCGTCAGAGCTTTTTTAGAAGGCACATGCCTGACCAGGGACGATCGCGCCGGGACTTTTCTGTTTCGGGAAGAAGTGCGATGAGACGCATAAAAAAAGAGAGGCGCTTGAGGCGCGCGGCGTTTTTGAGAAGCGAGCGCACGTCAACGGGCTTCCAGCCGTAGGGGATGAAGAAATCCGGGCCTTCCGGAGGAGCAAACTTAAAAGGCGCTGCTTGATGGAGCTGCTTGGCGATGCGTTTTGACAGCATGCGGAGAAGACCGGGCGAGGCGATATCGAGAATCCAGGACTGAAAGCTGGGTGGAGCGGCGAGATCCTTGGCGAGGCCGGCGACGTCGTCAGCATTCAAATAAATGAGAAGTCCCTCGCTGACGATGAGAGCTTTGGTGGCACGGCGGCCGAGTTGCGCGAACAGATCGCGGCGAGCGGCAGTGTCCGAAAGATCGAGACGGATGCGTTCGAGCGAGCAGACGGGTTTTTCGTTTCGAAGAATGTCCTCTTTGTAAGTGAGGATCTCGGGGAGATCGACCTCGATCCATTTTAGCGAGGGCGGAAGTTGCATACGGTAGGGGCGCGCGTCGAGGCCGGCGGCGAGATTGATGACCATGTCGACGCCTTCGTGGACTTGCTCGTTGATTAGATCGTCGCCGAGGCAGGTGCGGGTAATCATGCTCCAGTCGTTGTTGCCGCCGAGGGGCATGGACTGCGCGATTTGCTCGCCGCGTTCGCCCGCGAGACGGCGCGCGAAGGGATCGCGGAAGTGCGCATCGGGGCGCTCGGTCTCTCGGGCGCGATAGACGGCGACCCAGCGGGCGGTGTCCGAGACGTTGCGAATCAATGGTCCCGATTGTGGCCCGGAATTCGGCTGGGCTGGCAAACCTGATGCATTTTGCTGCTGACTCAAGTGGATGCCTCCCGCAGATGCAGCACAAAGATGCTTGAAAATTAGACTTTCCCTATGGCCTTGGGAGCCGCTAGGCGGTCGCGCTGTGCTCCTGGTTGAAATCCGCAAATTTCTTGCCTTCTTGCGCGAGACGTTTTAAGAGCGGGGCCGGCTCCCAAAGCTCGCCGTGCTGCTTGTGGAATTCTTCAACGCGGTCGTGGACTTTTTTCAAGCCCACGGTGTCGGCGTACCACATCGGGCCCCCGCGATAGGATGGGAAGCCATAGCCGTTGAGGTAGATGATGTCGATATCGACCGCGCGCAGTGCGTAGCCTTCTTCGAGGATGCGTGCGCCTTCGTTCACCAGCGCGTAAACGCAACGATCGACGATTTCTTCTTTGGAAATTTGGCGTTGCGGAATGCGCGCCGCGGCGGTCCATTTACGAACTAACTGCGCGACTTCCGGATCGGAGATAGCGCGGCGATTCTCATCATACTTGTACCAGCCCGCGGCGGTTTTCTGGCCGTAGCGGCCCATTTCGCAGAGGTTGTCTCCCGCAAATGCCTGGCGAATCCCCGGCTTTTCCAAGTGCCGGTATTCTTTGCGGATTCGCCATCCGACATCAAGCCCCGCGAGATCGCCGACGGCGAGCGGGCCCATCGCCATGCCGAAATCGTAGAGCGCTGAATCCACTTCCTCCACGCTTGCACCTTCTTCCAAAAGAAATACCGATTCGCGGACATACGGATGAAACATGCGGTTGCCGACGAATCCGCGGCAGTTTCCTACGAGGACGCCGACCTTCCCGAGCTTCTTGGAGAGCTGCATGCAGGTGGCGATGACTTCCTTGGCGGTGGCATTGCCGCGGACGATTTCGAGGAGGCGCATCACGTTTGCGGGACTGAAAAAATGCGTGCCGATGACGGATTGCGGACGCGAAGTTGCGGCGGCAATCTCGTCGATGTTCAACGTGGAGGTGTTGCTGGCGAGGATCGCGCCGGGTTTGCAGACCCGGTCAAGCTCCTGGAAGACTTCTTTCTTGAGGGCCATGCCTTCAAAGACAGCTTCGATCACCATATCGGCGTTTGCGAAAGCTTCGTAGCTGAGAGTCGGTTGAATCAATTTCAGGCGCTCGTCGACGATGGCTTGCGTGAAGCGGCCGCGCTTGACGGAAGTTGCATAATTTTTCTGAATGCTCGCGAGGCCGCGGTCGAGCGCGGCTTGATCGGCTTCCTTCAAAAGAACAGGAATGCCTGCGTTGGCGAAGACCATGGCGATGCCGCCGCCCATCGTGCCCGCGCCTACTACTGCGACGGTATTCACCGGGACGAGCGGCGTGTCCTTCGGAATGTCGGGTATCTTCGCAACTTCGCGTTCGCCGAAGAAAACATGAATGAGCGCTTTCGATTGATCGGAAAAGAGGCAATCCATGAAAAGCTTGCGTTCGAATTTGCAACCTTCTTCGAACGGAAGTTTTGTGGCGGCTTCGACTGCGTCGATGGCGGCCAGAGGCGCGAGCATCCCGCGCTGCTTTTTGCGGGCGTTTTCGCGCGCGGCAGCAAAGATTGGAACATTTTGTTCCGCGGAGCCGAGTTTGTCGTTTCGTTCGCGAGTTCTGCGAAACGGCTTGTCCGCGATTTCGTGCGCGAACGCAACGGCGCCAGTTAGCAGATCACCTTCGATCAGGCGGTCGATGATCCCGAATTTCAACGCTTCTTCGGCTTTGATCGGGTTGCCCCCCGAGCACATTTCGACGGCCTTAGCGGCGCCCGCGAGCCGGGGCAAGCGCTGCGTGCCGGCTGCGCCGGGTATGATGCCTAGCTTCACTTCGGGTTGGCCGACTTGCGCGCCCGGCACGGCCACGCGGTAGTGGCCAGCCATGGCAAGTTCCAGGCCGCCGCCAAAGGCACTGCCGTGGATGGCCATGACAATGGGCTTGCGAAAATCTTCGATTTTCAAGAGGAGCGCCGGCAGTTCCGAACCACCACTGGATTTGCCGGAGGTGATCTTGCCGAATTCCTTGATGTCGGCGCCGGCGATGAAAGTCTTGCCGCCGCCGATGACCACGCCTGCTTTAACTGAGTCGTCTCTGTCGAGCTGCTCGAGCGCGGCAGCGATGCCTTCCGGAACTCCCGGGCTCAGCGCGTTAACTGGAGGATTGTTGATGGTGATGATGGCAATGCCGTTGTCTTTCGTGAGTTGCACCAGGTCGCTCATCGGTAGCCGCTCTTTCCTCAAAATAATTATCGAAACTCGCCGGCAAATGCGCACGCGACGGTCGCAGCCGCGCGGCCCCAGACCATACTTATAAGCTTCTCACTTGCGGCCTGCAAATTCAGGACGAATCGTATCTTGCCCACCCCAATATTTCTTGCGCAGTTCCCTCTTCAGGATTTTCCCGGTGCCCGTTTTCGGCAAGCTTGCAAAGAACTCGACGGAGCGAGGCGCTTTGTAATGCGCGATGCGAGCCCGGCAAAATTCGAGCAGCTCCGCTTCGGTAGCTTGCGAGCCGGGCTTCAATACGACCAGCGCTTTCGGCACTTCTCCCCACTTTGCATCGGGGACTGCGACGACAGCAACTTCATAGACGCTCGAATGAGCGAGAAGCGCCTTTTCTACTTCCAGCGACGAGATGTTTTCGCCTCCGCTGACGATAATTTCTTTCTTACGGTCGACGACGAGAATGTAGCCGTCCTCATTAATCGTGGCCATGTCGCCGGTGTGAAACCAGCCGCCGCGCATGGCTTCCGCGGTGGCTTGCGGCTGCCCCCAATAGCCCTCCATTACCACATCACTCCGAGCCACGACTTCGCCGATGCTTTGTCCGTCGTGCGGCACATCTATATCGTTCGCGTCCACGACGCGAAGTTCCACTCCGGCGATGGCGAAGCCTGTCATGGCCTGGCCGATATATTTTTGTTCGCCTTGCCAATCGAGGCCGGGCTTCATCCTGGAAATGGAAAGGATCGGCGAAGTTTCCGTAAGGCCGTAGCCGGAACGGCAACTCGCGCCAAGTTTTTCTTCCACCTCGCGCACCAAGGTGGGAGACGAAGCAGCGCCGCCGATATTGATGATTCGAAGGCTGCTCAAATCATAGTTTGTGCGCTCGGGGCAATTGACGAGAGCCGTGGCCATGGCCGGCACAAGACACATCGTTCGAACGCGCTCCTGCTCGATGAGCCGAAAAATCCGCGCGGTTTCGAATCGCTGGAGCATAACGTGCTTTCCGCCGGTCAGCGCCAGAGTGTGCGGCGTGCCCCATCCGTTGGCGTGGAAGAGAGGAATGGTGTGGAGTTGCGCGCCCTCCGCTGTGGGATCGTCGGTGAGGCAAGCGTAAAGCGCATGCGTATAGGTATTTCGATGGGTGAGCATCACACCTTTGGGAGTGGCGCTGGTGCCGCTGGTATAAAAAAGTTCGCAGACGGCGTTCTCGTCCACTTCCATGATGTCGGTGCGGTATGGAGAAGCGGCTTCGAGGAGTTCATCGTAGCTTTTTGGAGCGAGCCAGTCCGCCTGGGGCGCGCCTTCGAGAAGATAGAATTTCTCCACGGTCGAAACGTTTTGACGAAAGGAATCGACCGTGTTGAGAAATTCCTTTTCGAGAAAGAGCGCTTTTGCGCCAGCGTCATTCAAAATGAAAGCAAGCTCGTGGGGCGCTAAGCGGATATTCAGAGGAAGCAGAATGGCGCCCGCATCGAGAACGCCGTAGTAAGCCTCGAGCAGAGCGATGGCAGTTCATGCTGAGGAAAGCGACGCGATCGCCCGGCTTGATGCCGGCGGCGCGCAGCGCGCCGGCAAGACGCGCAACGCGCTCGGCAAATTGCGCGTAGGTTAATCGCAGGTCGCCGCAAACGACAGCAGTCCTGCGCGGATATTGTTGCTCGGCGTATCGCAGACATCGGAGAGGCGTGAGGGGGATATTCATGTCTTGTGATACGCCTTTCAGTTCGTAATTACTTTTGGAGGAAACCTATCCATGGGCTGCACCGAGCTTCAGTATCCACGTATTGGAAAATACTAGAAGCAGGAGCGAACTCCAAGCCCGAATTCGTTTGCGGCCGAACTTGAATTTTTTGCGCTCCGCGCCAATTAATCCGTGCCAGGCGGTGAATTATCGAGAGGGCTTCGCACAAAGCTGCGCCCGTGACGTTCCGTCCCCAGAAGAAGCAGGACCGTGAGCGTCAGAATGGTCACGATTTCAAAACCTGCGATGGCCCATTGATAGCCCACGCGATCGCGTAATGCGTATTCGATGGAATTCGTGGGCGACGCGAGAAGGATGCCTAATTGATAGGTAAGTCCGGGCATCAAACCGCGAGTCGCGTCCGCGGACAATTCATTCAGATGCACAGGAATCACGCCCCACGCGCCTTGCACACCGGCCTGCATCAGGAACGCACCGATGACGAGGACGACCAAACTCCCGCCGAACGCCCACAATGGAATCATGACCAGGGACAGTCCCAATGCCGCGATCATCCCTTTGCGACGGCCCGAGGTCTGCGAGAGATGTCCAAAGAGAATCGCGCCGACGATGGCGCCAATGTTGTAGATGATCGCGATATTCGCGCGGAGGGCGGCCGAGGCGTGATGGACTTCCTGCAAAAAATCGGGGTACAAATCCTGCGTGCCATGAGAGAGAAACATCATGAAGGTCATGAGCACAACGAGATAGAGAAATCGCTTCCACTCGGTTGCCGCGATGCGCAGAACCTGGACGGTACTTGCGGCGTGATGCTGCTTCCATGCTTCGGATTCTGGAACCTTTGTGCGGATGTAAAGCGCAAGGAGAGCGGGCACAGCGCCAACCCAAAACATCGGGCGCCATCCCCAAACCGGCAGAAGAAAGCGGGCGGCCAACGCGGCAAGCAGATATCCGATCGAATAGCCACATTGCAAAACCCCGCTGAGGATTCCGCGCCAGCGAACCGGGGAAGCTTCCATGGCGAGGGATGCGCCCACGCCCCACTCGCCACCCATGCCAATGCCGAATAGCGCCCGCATGATGATAAAAAAAGTGAAGTTTGGCGAAAACCCGCAGAGCAGCTCGATGACGGAAAAATAAATGACGTTGGCCATCAGCGGAACGCGCCGCCCGTAACGGTCCGCCAACAAGCCGAAGATCAGCGCCCCCAAGGGGCGCATTGCTAACGTAGCCATCAGCGTGCGTACAATTTCGCTTTTGGGAACTCCGAATTGGTGCGCAAGCGTGTCGATCAGGAATACGACCACGAAGAAGTCAAAAGCGTCCAGGGTCCAGCCGAAAAAGCCGGCGAGAACCGCGTGACGCGCGTTCGCCTTCGAACTAGCGGCTGGGCCTGTCATTGGCGCGCAATATGCCTTTTCTGACCCAAAGATGACGGGATCTCATTCTATCGACTGCCTCCACAATTCTCTTAGTTGAACTCCGCGGCATTTCGGCGCTACGCCGGCAACGGTTGTCCACGTGTTTCAGCTCCAAATGGGATTAGCAGAAGGCCAACGGCAAATGCCAGTGCGGTTGTTGCCACCGGAATTCCGAGCGAGCCGTATCGCTGAACGCCATTCCCGACAAGAAAGGTGATCGCCGCTCCGCCGAATCGCGCAAAGGACGTTGAGAAGGCAAAAGCGCTTGCGCGGCACTCCGTGGGATATTGCTCCGGCAGCCAGAGCGTGTAGACGGCAAAGTTCGCGCCGCCAAAACCTAGAAAAAATAAGCAAACAAAAAACCAAGGGAGCGCGGACGGGCCAAGATAGAAAACTTTGCCGAACGTGAGAGCGATGAATACCATCATTAAAGCAAAGAAGAAACTTAAAGCGCCGCGCCGGCCAAGCCGCTCGGCAAGCCAGGGCATCGAGAGACATCCCAAGATCGTAGCAAACGCAACGAGCATGGTGGCGCGAGAAGCAAGCTGGGCGGCTTGAGGGCCAACGCGGCGCGCGGCTTCCGCGAGTGACGTGACGGCCGCGGGGACGTAGACCGTTCCAGCCCAGAGTCCGCTTACCGAAGCAAGCATGAAGAGCGAGTTCAGAATGGTGCGACGCCGTAATGACGGCGAAAAAAGCGCGGCGAACGGACGATAGATTTGCCAGGAGCGAACGACGTTTACTTTGTTGGACCAACGCGCGGGCTCAGTGACGCCATGACGCACCCACGCCAGCAGGAGCGCAGGCAAACCTCCGAAAGCGAACATGACGCGCCACCCGTAGTGGCTGCCGATCGCGTAGTTGGCGATCGCGGCGAGGAAAATACCGACATAGTAGCCGGTGTGCATGTACCCAGCTCCGGCGCGGCGGCGGCTCTCTGGCCACTCTTCCGCGACGAAGGTGCCGCCCATGGCCCACTCACCGCCGATTCCAATACCTGCCAGGAATCGAAGAATCGCCAGTTGCCAAACGCTGCTGACAAGTGCGCTGAGAAACGTGAAGACCGAATACCACACGATGGTCAGCATCAAAGTACGAACGCGGCCGAACTTGTCTCCTACCGGTCCCCACAAGAAAGCGAGACCCCAGCCTAGAAGGAAGAGAGCGAAAAGCAATCCACCGTAAAAGCCCAGATTGCCTTTGGTTGTGGCAATACCAGATCGAGGAAGAAGATCGCGAAGCGAGGGCAAAAGAACGAGCGCATAGATAAAAGAATCCATGCCGTCAAGAGTCCACCCGCCCCAGGCGGCCCAAAACCCGCGAATTTGATTTGCAGTGAGCGAAACCGTGGGAGAAGCGGGGCCTTTCGAAGATTCGATGGGCATCGTGGGAGGGACTATATCAAAAAGGGTTGGCGGAAAGAGAGCGAAGTCAGGTCGCCGGTTATTCAAAGCGCAATCACGGATGCAGGATCCAAAACAATCTCGCTCGACGCAGACTGGCGGGACCCGCAGCGCCGGCATTCCGCGGCGAACGGCGCCGCCAAATCCGATTTCACCGGCATTTGCGGTGATGTAAACTCTTTCGTTCGCACGGCCCAGGAGATTCGCGTTTGATTATTCGAGTGTTTGAAGAGAGGCAGTCGCTTGGAGTTGCAGCAGCCGCGGACGCGGCTGCGATCATCCGTGGTGCAATCGATCATGCCGGGATGGCGCGCGTTGTCGCGGCGACCGGCGCTTCTCAATTTGAATTTTTGGAGACGCTCACAAAAATTCCCGGCATCGAGTGGCAAAAAGTAGAGTTGTTTCAACTCGACGAATATATCGGTCTGCCGATGACCCACCCGGCGAGTTTCTCGAACTATCTGAGGGAGCGCTTAGCCAGAAAAACAGGGATCGCCCGCTATGCATGCACTGAATGGCGAAGCGGACCCGGCCGGAGTTGCGCGTGCTGCGGGCGAAGAACTAGTTTCGGCTCCCATTGATGTTGCGTTTATGGGCATCGGTGAAAATGGCCATCTCGCATTTAACGACCCTCCCGCGGATTTCGATACGGACGATCCCTACATCATCGTGAATCTGGATGAAGCGTGCCGGCGACAACAAGTCGGAGAGGGCTGGTTCGCTGAGATCTCGGAAGTGCCACAGCGGGCGATCTCGATGTCCGTGCGACAAATCCTGAAGGCAAAAGAAATCATCGCCGTGGTTCCCGATGGCCGCAAAGCGCAGGCTGTCAAAACTTGTCTTGAAGGGCCCGTCAGCCCCATGGCTCCGGCCTCGATTCTGCTGACGCACGCGAACACCACGATTTATCTCGACAGGCAATCCGCGGCTTTACTTAGTCCCGCGACGCTTTCGGCGGCCTCGGCGGGCTCTTCGCTGGCATCAAAGATAGCCTCTGATCTTCGAGGCACAGAGATTTCGAATCGAGGAGGGTAAGTGAAAATAACGGATGCGAAGGTGCTGGTCACGTCGCCGGGAAGAAATTTCGTCACGCTGAAGGTCTACACCGACCAGGGCATCTACGGGCTCGGCGACGCAACGCTGAATGGCCGAGAGCTGGCCGTGGCTTCCTATCTCTCCGAACATCTGATTCCGTGCCTGATTGGCCGCGACCCTTTTCAATCGGAAGACATCTGGCAATATTTTTATCGCGGGGCTTACTGGCGGCGCGGCCCGGTGACCATGGCCGCGATTGGCGCTATCGACATCGCGCTGTGGGATATTAAAGGTAAAACCCTCAACACACCTGTTTACAACCTGCTCGGCGGAAAGAGCCGGACGGGAGTCATGGTCTATGGCCACGCCAATGGGCGCGACATCGAAGAAACGATCGATGAAGTCGGCAAATACGTGGCGCTCGGCTACCGCGCCATTCGCGCCCAATCAGGAATTCCGGGGCTGCCGTCGACGTATGGCGTTGCGAAGGACAAGCTCTATTACGAACCAGCCCAAAAAGGACTCCCTCCGGAAAACATTTGGTCCACTGAAAAATATTTGTTGCATGTGCCGAAGTTGTTCGAATCATTGCGCCTGAAGTTTGGCGATGATGTTCATTTGCTGCACGACGCGCATCACCGCCTCACACCGATCGAAGCGGCCCGCCTAGGCAAAAGCCTCGAGCCGTATCACCTCTTCTGGCTCGAAGATGCCGTCACGGCCGAGCTCCAGGAAGGTTTCCGCATCGTGCGGAAGCACACCACCACGCCGCTCGCTCTCGGTGAAGTCTTCAACACCATCTGGGACGCCAAAACCGTCATCACCGAGCAATTGATCGACTACATTCGCATGGCCACGGTTCACAGCGGCGGCATCACCCACCTGAAAAAAGTTGCGTCACTCGCGGAGATCTATCACGTGCTCACCGCATGCCACGGCGCCACGGACCTTTCGCCGGTATCCTTAGCTGCGGCCCTTCATTTCGACATCTCCGTCAACAACTTTGGATTGCAGGAATACATGCTGCACACCAAGGAAACCGACGAAGTGTTTCCACACGCTTATTCCTTCAACCAAGGTTTCCTGCATCCCGGAGACGCCCCTGGCTTGGGCGTAGATTACAACGAGAAGCTCGCGGAAAAATTTCCGTACGAGCGTGCGTATCTGCCGATCAATAGAAAGTTGGATGGCACGATGTTCAACTGGTAGTTCGACGAACGCAGCCCGGCGTCCGTGCCGGCACGGCCAACCAGTCAACGAATTGAAAGTAAATGACTTAAGGAGATTCTGGAGCCGAGGGCGAGAGTTGAACTCGCGACCTGCCGATTACGAATCGGCTGCTCTACCACTGAGCTACCTCGGCTTGTTCTTTGACAATAGCATCCGCGCAAAATTTCTGTCAATTGAACGCCCGCATTGCATTCTACTCTCGAGCCCGATTGACGCTTTATCGCGAGAAGGGGTACATGGCCCAGCCGATGCCCACGCCGATAAGTAGGAAAAGAAACAACGACCAGATGATGTACTTTACGCGCTCGCTGGTCCGGCGGCGGCTCAAAAATCCGAACGCAATGGAGATGAGCAGTGCAAAGAGCGTCATCGATTGAAAATGAGTGAGACGAAACTCGATCGGGGAGATCACGCCTTTCGCCCTCGCGCCGCTTCATACGCATGGAGCGCGGCCAGCAGGTTTAGCACGCCCGCTGCGGCGAGAAATCGCGTGCCGTCGTCGCCTTCGGCATGGGCGGTATCCGAACCATCCGTTTCAAGCGCTCTCGCGGCGAGATAAAAAGAGCCTGTGCCGAGATCGGCGGCATAGCCAAGCATTCCGAACGCGTCGCTTCCATCCGAACTGAAAACGTTGCCGCGCATTCCGACAGCCAGAAACACCAGCGCTCCCACGATCAGAAAGCATGCGGCGGCCCGGCCCCACATCTTTTGCAAAGCGTGGCCCAGTCCCGGAACGAGCCATCCGGCGACACCGATGGCCAACGCAACCGCTTCATTGCCCTGGTGATGCTCAGGCGTCGTCGCGGCTGGCGCCGCGCCCGTCGTCGTGTCCGTTGCCGTTTCTGTCGTCATTTCGTCGGCCATTTCTTCCTGTCTGTGCTTTCGTGGAGGCCGGCCTCGGTTAAGCCAGCAACGCCAAAATTTCCTTTTGTACGGCTCCGGTTACGCGCGCTTCTTTTTCGCCGATATAGACGTTCACTTCGCTGCGAATCCCAAACTCGGGCAGATAGATTCCCGGCTCGATCGAATTGCACGTCCTGGGAATCAGATGCCGATCGTCGTGCGTCTCCAATCCGTCCATGTTGACGCCATTGCCATGCACCGTTTGTCCGATATTGTGGCCGGTGCGATGGAAAAAGTATTTGCCATAACCGGCCTTTTCGATCACCGTGCGCGCAGCTTTATCTACTTCCCATCCCTGCAGCGGCTTGCCCGCGGCGACGCGGGATTGAATCAACTGAATGGCTTTGTCCCGCGCCTCGCGCACGATTCCAAAAACCTTGGCCATTTTCTCCGGAACTTTCGCGCCGAGATATCCGACCCAGGTGATGTCGTAATAGACGCTGCCCGCCGCCTTCGTTTTTCCCCAGACGTCCAGCAGCAACAAATCTCCTTCGCGAATGGGCGAAGCCGTTTCCGGCGCCGGCCCGTAATGCGGATCGCTCGCGTGTGGGCCGACGGCTATGTCCGGTCCCTGATCGACAATAATGCCGGCTACGTCAAATTCCTTCAGAATCCAGAGTTTTAGATCGTACTCCGTGAACGTCTTCCTCTCGCGGACATTCTTTGCCGCAAGCTCGAAAGCCTCGCGCACAACGCGGTCAATCACGGCGCCGGCTGCCAGGTGGGATTCCAGCTGCGCCGGGCTCCAGCACGCTTCATATTTCTGCACCAAGTCGGCGGAGGTCACGACTTTCGCGCCGGTGCTGCGCACCAACTCGACGGTCCCGGCATCCACCATCGCTACGTACGGAATGACGTTCTTCGGCGAATACTGCATTACGATTTTCTTTGCACGCCCCAACAGTTTGCCGAGATTCTTTCGTAGCTCTTCCTGCCCGGCGTAAAAGAGGGTGTCGCCTGGCAATGCCGCGAGCGATTCCGCCTCAATCTTATGCACTAATTTGCGTGGAATTCCTTTTGCCGGAACGAAGTAGTACCAACGGCGCGTGCGCATTCCCGGCGGAAGTTGCAGGATGCCCTGTGCAATCGTGTCGCGCCCGCGAAAATCGTAAAACAGCCAGCCATCCAGCTTCGCGGCTCGCAAATCGTGTTGTATTCCCTTGATATCGAGGCTCATGTTCAGATGACGTCCTTGGTCTTTGCCGAGTTCCAGAAATACGGTCTATCAGGCTTCGTGCACCAGCAGCCCGAGAATCTGCTGCTTTGTCACGCCGCGAATTTCGACTCGCTTGGTGCGGCTGCGATCACCGGCAAGAATTCTAACAGCCGACTTGGGTGTTTTCAAAAGATGCGCAAGAAATTCGACCAGCGCTTCATTCGCCCGGTTTTCCACGGCGGGCGCTTGCAGCCGGATTTTCAGAGCGCCCCCGTGCACGCCCGCAATTTCGTCTTTGCTCGCCCGCGGCTGCACGCGAACCGGAAAAGAAACCGTTCCGGCGGCAATGTTCTCCGATATTTCGGGGAACATGGTGCGCTCACCATGCTCTCTGATACTGCGCGGGCGCCTCGATCTTCACGTCCAGTGCCTTGGCAGCCCGCCGCGGCCAATAAGGATCGCGCAGCAGTTCGCGTGCAAGAAAAACCAGGTCGGCTTGCTCGGTCGCCAGAATGGTCTCTGCCTGCACTGGCTCGGTGATCATGCCCACCGCGCCCGTCGCAATCTCGGCCTCCCTGCGAATGGCTTCGGCAAAGCCGGTCTGATATCCCGGGCCGAGAGGGATTTTCACGCCCGGCACCATGCCTCCGCTCGAAGCGTCAACCAGATCCACGCCGAGCGCCTTTAGCTGCCGCGCCAATTCAATCGTCTCCGCCAAATCCCAACCGCCTTCATTCCAATCCGTGGCGGAGACACGAACGAAGAGCGGCAGGCGCTGCGGCCAAACTTCGCGGACGGCGCTGACGACCTGTTTCACAATATGAATTCGGTTTTCAAATTTGCCGCCATACGCATCCGTCCGCGTATTGGATAGCGGCGACAAAAATTGGTGCAGCAGATACCCGTGCGCGGCGTGAAGCTCGATAACCTCGAAACCGGCCGCCAGTGCGCGTTCCGCGGCTTTGCGGAACGCCACGACAATTTCTCCAATTTCCGCGGGCGACAGCTCGTGCGGCACACTATAGCTCGCATCAAATGCCAGGGCGCTTGGCCCAACCGGCTGCCAGCCGCCATCCTTCGGCGCGACCGGCTTGCCTCCCATCCACGGAGGTGAAGTGCTGGCCTTTCTGCCAGCGTGGGCGAGCTGCATTCCCGGCACAGCTCCGTGCGCTCGGATGAATTCCGCGATGGGGCGCCAGGACGCCACGTGCGCATCTTCATAAATCCCGGTGTCTGCCGACGAAATTCTTCCGCGTGCTTCCACGGCGGTCGCCTCGGTAAAAACCAGACTCGCGCCGCCGATGGCTCTGCTCCCCAAATGGACGAGATGCCACGCCTGCGGATGGCCGTCCTTCGCCGAGTATTCGCACATCGGCGACACCACAATCCTGTTCTTCAGCTCAACCTCGCGTATTCGAAATGGACTAAAAAGCTTCATCCCGCTCTCCCGTGAATTTTATTGGCCAACTTTTGTTGTTTCGCGTGTTCCGAACAGCGCCGTGCCCACGCGCACTTCCGTCGCGCCCTCTTCGATGGCCACTTCAAAATCGTGCGACATTCCCATCGACAGCACTGGCAGCGCAAATCCAACCTGCTTTACCAAAGAGTCGCGCAATTCCCGCAATCGTCTGAAGTGTGGCCTCGCTTGTTCCGCATTTTCCACGAATGGCGGAATGCACATAAGCCCTACCAGGTCCAGCTTGGGCAGCACTGCAATCTGCTCCGCCAGCACGGGAAGCTCTTCCACGTCGGCGCCGCTCTTCGCTTCTTCTTTCGCGATGTGCACCTCGATCAGCACCCGCAACTTCGCTGCGCCCTCCGTTTCGCTCCGCACCCTATTTAGCTTCTGCGCCAGGACGAAATCATCCACGGAATCGATGGTATGGAAAAGCTTCGCGGCCTTCGCCGCTTTGTTCCTCTGCAAATGCCCGATCAGATGCCAGGTCGCGTTCACGCCCTGAATCCCGCTCTGCTTCCCTTCCCACTCCTGGACGCGGTTCTCGCCAAAATGCCGCAATCCCTCGCCATACGCCTCGCGAATAGCCTCCGCCGCATGGGTCTTCGACACTCCGACCAGCGTAATCTCTTCGCCTCGGCGTCCAGCCCTCTTCGCTGCCGCAAAAATCTGCTCTTGTACTCGCAGCAGGTTTTCCCTTATCGATGTCTCCGCCATGTCCAATTTCAAATCGTAGCATGCGCGGCGTTGCAGCGTTGAGAGTCTGCGGGTAGACTGGCCTTCGCACATGACTCCGCAGGGAAAACTCATCGCCCTCGAGGGAATTGACGGCAGCGGCAAACGCACGCAGGTGGACCTGCTGGAGAAGGCTCTGGTCGCCAATGGCCACGCCGTTTATTCCACCGGCTTCCCGCAATACGATTCCTGGTTCGGCAAAATGGTCGGGCAGTTCCTGAACGGCGATTTCGGCGCGCTCGAAACCGTGGACCCGCATTTCAGCGCCCTGCTCTATGCCGGGGATCGCTTCGAGGCGAAGTTCCGGTTGGATACGGCCCTGAATCAAGGCAAAATCGTGCTAGCCGACCGCTACATCGGCTCGAATCTCGCCCACCAGGTCGCCCGTGCGCGCGCCGAGGATCGCCCGGCTTTCGTTTCCTGGATCGAGCACTTGGAGTACAACATTTACAATCTGCCGCGAGAAACGCTGGTGCTCTATCTTCGCGTCCCGCCCCGGCAAGCGCAGGAGCTCGTCGCGCGCAAATCCGCCCGCAGCTACACTAAAGTCAAGAAGGACCTTCAGGAAGCCAGCCTCGGCCACCTCGAGGATGCCGCGGCCATGTACGATCAGCTCGCGCGCAGGCCCAACTGGGCTACCATATCCTGCTTCGACGAGAAACGCCGTGCGATGCGCCCGCAAAAGGAAATTGGCGCGGAAATTCTTGCCGCGGTGTCACCCGTTCTATCGCAGTCCTCCACAAAGGGAGGCCGCTGACCCATGGGTTTCTCCGAGTTCCTCGGCAATGAAAGAATCGTTGCCGCCCTTCGCGGCACCTTGCGCAGCGAGCGCGTTCCTCACGCGCTGCTCTTCAGCGGACCCCGCGGCCTCGGGAAGTTCACACTGGCGCGGATGTTTGCGCAGGCAGCGAATTGCGAGAGGCTGAAGGACGATTTCTGCGGCGAATGTGAAACTTGCAAGCGCATTGCGTTACTAGCTGACCCTGAAAAACTCATCGAACAAGGCCTCGCGGAACGCGGCGAAAGCGCCGACGCCGCCACGGTGGAACGCGTCCCTCTCATTCTCCAAACGCATCCAGACGTCTGGGCCCTGGTTCCCGATCCCGTCCGCCTAAAGAGCCCCGTGGCGCGGCCCATGCTGCGCATCGGCCAGCTTCGCGCCGTGCAGCGTGCCGCATATTTTCAGCCCATGGGTCGCCGCCGCGTCTTCATTCTGGATGGCGCGGAAACCATGCATTGGAACGTCGCGAATGTATTCCTGAAAATCCTGGAGGAACCGCCCGGCTCGGCCACACTCATTTTGACCGCGCCCTCGCCGTACACGCTGCTCCCCACTATCGTTTCTCGATGCCTGCAATTTCAATTCGCGCCGCTCTCCCAGCCCGACGTCGAAAACATTCTCAAAGAAAAAACGCAAAGAAAAGCGCCGGAACTAAGACTGGCGGCCCTACTCGCCGAAGGCAGTCCCGGCCTGGCCATCGAAATGGACGTGGATAAAACTGCAGATCGCCGCCGCGCTGCACTGCGTATTCTGGAGCGCGGTGCACGCGGCCAGGGCTTCGCTCAGCTGTTCGCCGATACTTCGGCCTTCGCCAAGGACCGCGAATCTTCCTTCGAAGATCAGATCAGCGTGTTTTACGGGCTTCTCACCGATCTTCTTGAGCTCACATCCGGCTTGAAGCGCCCCAGCCTGCGAAACCTTCAGTTGGCCAAAGAGCTCGAGACGCTCGCTCAATCCGTCGATTCGCGTTGGGTGATGCAGGCGATCGCCGGTTTCGACGCGCTACACGCGGGGGCTCGCCGCAATCTAAATCGCCAGCTCGGCCTGGACGCCCTGGCAGTTTCGCTTGCACCAGAATCTTAGTGCCTCGCTCCCCCGCGCCATCGATAGTCCCTTTTTCCTCCAAATTTCCCCGGCAAAATTTTCAAACTCAACTGTAACCCCGCGGCTCAAGCTTGCATCTCACCAATTGAACTCACCCCACCGTTAGCCACAAGGAGTTGTCATGGTAAACCGCAGGATGTTTCGCCCGGGATTTCCGGACATGAAAGACCAGGCTCCGCAGAGGATGATTCCGCATAACGGGCCCGTGCCCAGCAAGAAACCCGCGCCCCCGGAGTCGACCCACGCCGAGAACTTCTATTGGGTCAAGCAGATGCAAAGCCACACGCCGATGGCCGTGGTCTTAGACAATGGCGAAGTGCTTCACGGCACGGTCGAATGGTACGACCGCGATTGCATCAAGCTCACGCGCCAAGGCAGCCCCAATCTCCTCATTTTCAAGCGCGTGATCAAATACGTCCACAAGGATGGAGAAGAAGCTGCCGCCGGCGGCGACGAATAGTTATTTAAAATTTTGGGCGCTTTACTGCGGACTAATGGCATGCCCGCGCGCTGCTCCAAACGTCAGGAGCGCCTTGGCTACCAGTGTGCCGTCCTCTTTGTAGATCTCGCATTCCGTCACTACGAAGTTTCGTCCGGTTCGTAATACGCGCCCTTCTGCTTTGATTCGCCCGCCCGGGACTGGCTCCAGAAAATTTATTTTCAGTTCGACGGTAGCGATGTTCGTGCCCTTTGGTACCGTCGTATAGGCCGCGATGGCCGCTACGGTATCTGCCAGCGTCGCGAGAACTCCGCCGTGCACCACGCCGTGAAGCTGCTTGTGCCGCGGTTTCACCCTCATGCTGAAAACGACGTGCCCCTTTTCCAAACTCTCCAAAGAGAGCCCCAGAAGCGAGGTTGCGCCCGTCTCGTTCGTCTTCCGTCGCAGCGCTGCTTCATACTTCTTCAGGTCATTGAATAATTCCGAAGCCATGTGGTCGTCCTGCTCCTCTCAAAATTCAGTACGCCGAAAGTCCTCCATCCAGCGGAATCGCCGCGCCTGTCAGCCAGCTGGATTCCTCGGACGCCAAGAACATCGCCATATCCGCGACATCCTCGGGGCGACCCATACGGCCCAGCGGAATCTGCCCAATCCTCGCCTTGCGCAAAGCCTTTCCTTCTTCCGAAGCCGCAAATAGTCCCTGCACCAGGTCGGTCTCTACAATCGATGGGCATATGCAATTCGACCTGACATTTTCATGCGCGTGGTCCAGCGCCATCGCTTTCGTCAGAAGCGTCACGCCGCCCTTCGAAGCGCAATACGCCGCGCGATCCTTCATCGCCACCAGCCCCAGCACCGATCCGATATTTACAATCGCGCCACCGCCGGCCTTGCGAAACTCCGGCAGCGCCGCGCGGCACATCAGGAACGGCCCCTTCAAATTTATCGTCATCAGCCGGTCCCACTCCTCTTCGGTGATGCCCTCGATCGTCGATGCGTGCAGCACTCCAGCATTATTCACCAGCACATTCATTTTGCCGAACCTCTTTGCTGTCTCCCTCACCGCCCGCTCAGCATCTTTCGCCTTCGCAACGTCGCAGGCAATAGCCAATCCTTCGTCCCCCTGCTTTTCGAGTTCGCGCAGCGTCTCTTGCAGCTTCTCTGGACGACGGCCCGCCACGGCAACCTTGGCGCCTTCCCGCGCAAACGCCAAGGCCATCGCCCGGCCAATCCCCGTCCCCCCGCCCGTAATCAGCGCAATCTTCCCCGCAAGTCGTGTCACGGTTTTGCCACCTCCCGCGTCTAATGGAGTGCCCTTGCGGCCGAATCCACAGCCTGTTCAGCCGCCACGCGTTAAAGATCTCTTAGCCCCGCATGGGTGCAGTTTGCCGGTAGAATGCTGCCCTATCTGCCCGCGGGATACAACTGAGGACCACGGAGATCCTCGTCCATGAAAATCGGAATCACTTGCTATCCCACGTACGGCGGCTCCGGCGTCGTGGCCACCGAACTCGGCCAAGAGCTTGCCGCGCGCGGCCACGACATCCATTTCATCAGCTACGCTCCGCCCATCCGTATGAATCCCAACGACCCGCACATCCATTTTCACGAGGTCGAAGTCGCCAGCTATCCGCTTTTCGATCACCCGCCCTATACGTTAGCTCTCGCCACCAAGATGCTCGAAGTTTTCGAGTCGGAATCGCTCGATCTCCTCCATGTCCATTACGCGATTCCTCACTCGGTCAGTGCGCTCCTGGCGCGCTCCATGGCCGCCCCGCGCCGTCTCCCGTTTATCACCACTCTTCACGGCACGGACATTACGCTCGTTGGCAGCAACCGCAGCTACTTGCCAATCACGAAATTTTCCATCGAGCAGAGCGACGGCGTTACCGCCATCTCGCAGTATCTCCTGAATCAAACTCTCAAGGAATTCGATATCAAGCGCTCCATCGAAGTCATACCTAATTTCGTCAACTGCGATCTCTACACCCGCAAACCGCAGCCCGGCCTGCGCGAACAATGGGCCCCCAATGGCGAGCCCATCCTCATGCACCTCTCGAATTTTCGCCCCGTCAAGCGCCTCACGGACGTCATCGAAATTTTCGCCATCGTTCGCGCCAAAATGCCCGCCAAATTAGTCCTTATCGGCGACGGCCCGGACCGCGGCGCCGCGGAATATCTCGTCCGCAAAAAGCGGCTGCAAAAAGATGTAATTTTTCTGGGGAAACAAAACGGTGTCTACGAAAAGCTAGCCGTAGCCGATCTTTTCCTGATGCCTTCGCAGCTCGAATCCTTCGGCCTGGCGGCTCTCGAAGCCATGGCCTGCGAAGTCCCCGTCATTGCCACCAATGTCGGCGGCGTCCCCGAGGTCATCGAGCACTGCGTGGACGGCTTCCTCGTCGAACCCGGCGACGTGAAGGAGGCCGCCCGCTACGCCATCGAACTTCTCTCTCGCTCTGACCGCGGCCGCGAAATGGGCCAAACCGCTCGCATCCACGCCAAGAAAAAATTCTGCGCCAACGACGTTATCCCCGCCTACGAAGCCTACTACCGCCGCGTCCTCGAACAATCCACCGCCGCCCGCGCCTGAGTTCTTCTCGGTCTTCTCGGTCTTTTCCGCCCATCTTTTCATTCCTCATCGCTGCACAATGACCGTTTCCAGTTTTAGATCGAACCACTCTTGGAGCGCAGGGACGGCGCGAAATGTCTTGGAATTTACCTTTCCCGGAACGGTCACCCAATAAACGGTTGCGCTGTTCGTCAGGCCGTCGATGCACATGCGCTGGTGCGTCTCCCTGGCCGTGTCCGGTGCTTTCTTTCTAAGCCACAGGACAGTACCTTCCTCGGATTCACTTACTTCAACGAAGCCACACTGTCTGGCGGCTGCCTGGAACGCTTGAAGGCTCATGGCACTCCTTTCCTTCCATTATTTCATCTACCCGATCGGCCGGGCTCGCCACTACGGCGCTTCCCAGTAGAAGAATTCAACGCCAACTCCCGAAGTTCCGCTGGGATCATCGTTCCGTTCCACATGAGAAACCCGGCCAGTGAACACTCTTTTTATGGCGTGTTCACCCGAAATCCGTTTTGGCATCCGTAGAAGTACGTGGATCGGCAAACCGACAAATACCGGATGGCTCGTCACAAAATAGACCCCTCGCTGAGATACATTTATGGATTTCTCTCGGTGACCATTCGTCAAGAGAGAGTTCACCGCACAAAACACCAAGGGCACTTCTAATCCGTAGCGATGTGACTGGCGGCGTTCGGATTTGGTCATGGCTCCTCTGTCCTTTGGAGGGGCAAGCCGGAGCTGGCACGAGACTCTGTTTCGGCCCAGTCGCGTCGAGGTCAAACGCTTCTTCATCCAGAGAATCTCGCGGCAATAAACCTGCTTCTGTCCACTTCTGGACAACAAGTACTAAATGGGTACTCACCCCGCTCTCCCTTTCGGCCGATAGCCGCGCTTTGCCTTGGATGGCAGACCCTCTCGATTTGTGCTTGCGAGGGCGGGGGCGTAAAGATAAGAATGGCATTCGACTCCGCAGAGGAGGCCAAATGAAAAGCCTCAGGATTCTGATGTTGACGCTGTTGGTCGCAACTCCGACCCTGGCGAAGACGCGGCATTGGATACCCGCGGAGATAGAAGCCACTTCGGAAACCAATGTTTCGTGGAAATTGTGGGGCGAAAAAAGCACCATGCACTACACCATTGAGACCGGCGAAATGGTTTATTTTGCCGACTATGCCTACAAACCTAGTCAGCACCGCGATGGCCACCCACCGGAAATTGCAATAAATGTGCAAACCAGAATTGCCGTTGAAGGAAGGCACGTGTACGTTCTCGACGTCTCTGGCAGAGAAGTGAAGCTCCACATCGTTAGGAAGACCAGGAAGTAACCCAGCAGCACCAATATCTAATGTAGTAACCAAACTACGTATTTCGCCACTTCCTTGCTTCCTCGCCCCGGCTCTTTCATTTCACCGCTTCGGCCTTCTCGCAACTCACCGCCGCACAATCTCTTCTCGCCGCCTGCCATCCGTATCCCCGTCGCAGAAAATCCATCATTCCGGGAATCTTCGCGAGCCACGCCAGCGGCTGCGCCCACCAAATCTCGCGCGCCAGTGCAAGATATGCATCGGCTCCGCCAAGCTGCCGCCCGTCCGAAAGCAGAAGGCGAATCTCGCGGAGCAATTCTTCTTTCTGCATCCCAAGCAAAGCTCCAACGCGCGGATCCTGCAGCGGCGCGACAGCCATCCCGCGCCGATCCAAAATCGGCGCCAGCCATCGCGCAATCCGCGTGCAAAACGCGCACTCCGCGTCAAAAAACAACCACCCTCCGCGCGTGCCGCCCTTTTCCGTCCGTAAAATCCGATGTCAGCGAAATCATCGCCGTTCTCTTTCCTTAGTTCTCTACTGCGCGACTCCTTTACTTCTCATCCCGCCTTTTTCCCCAGCAGCGTCACCACCTTCCCTCGCAGCTTCCCGACGCCCTTCAGCGCCGAGGTCGGCATCCGCAGCACTTCGTCAAACAGTCCGGTCATCACCTTCAAGAATTCCAGCATGCTTTCCAGCCGCTCCCGCGTATACGGATCGCCGTGCGCGTCGGCCTTAGACTCCGCCACGCACTCCGCCAACACGCGCAGCGTCGGATCAATCTCTCGTCTTTTCCGCTCCTCGCTCACAATCCGAAAAATCTCCCAGACATCCTTGATCGACTCAAAATGGTCGCGCCGGTCGCCTAGAACATGCACGACGCGGACGATGCCCCACCCCTGCAACTCGCGTAAACAAGTGCTGACGTTCGACCGCGCCACCGCCAGCGTCGTCGAAATCTCATCCGCGGGCATCGGTACCGGCGAAAGAAAGAGCAGGGCGTGGACCTGTGCCACGGTGCGGTTGATGCCCCATCGGGTGCCCATTTCGCCCCAATGCAGGATGAACTTCTGGGCTACAGGCGTAAGAGTTGCCTTTGTTGTGTCTGTCATTTCTGTTGTTTCTCTCTGTACAGAACATACTGTACTGACGGTTCCTTGTCAAGCCTTTTTTTCCACTTCTCACACCTGTCCCCTTTCAGCCCTTCCCTACCATTTACACGCGCCTCTCCCTTTGCCACTCTGTTGCCATTGAGGATTTTGTGCCTTTGAGCATCCAAAGAGCAGGCGCCGGCAAAGCCGCAACCATCGGAGCGCTGGCAGCCTTTGCGTGTGTCCTAAGCCCTTTCGCTATCCGCCCCGCGCAAGCGCAAGGCAACTCCTCCGGCGAGACAGCCACTGCCTCCCTCTGCCCCGTGGTCTACCCCGACGATCAAACGCCTGCTTCCCGCGGCTACCACTACACGTTTTTTGGCAACGCTTTCTTCATCAATGACCAGGGCTATCTGCTGACGGTCGCCCACGTCCTCGAAACATTTCGCGACGGCGGCCAGCCGTACATTCTCCTCGATCGCCCCAACGCTCCGCCCCAGTTGATAAAAATCACTGTGATCGCCAAGGATTTGCAGCACGATGTGGCCATCCTGCGCGCTACGCCCAACCCATTCGCGGGCAAATATACTGTCGCATTCGTGCCGCTCGCATCTGCGCCGGCCGTTCGCGGTGAATCTGTGCTCGCACTCTCGCTCCATCCAAAGAGGCTACGGTACGCACAAAGCTTCGAGGCCGAGAGTGAAGATTCTTCGCCGGGAACTGTGCTTTCCTACGAATCCACGCAACTGGAAAAGTCCGGCCCCGCCGCGGATGTTTTTTTGCTGAGCCATCCCGTAGTGAAAGGCCAGAGCGGATCGCCGGTTATGGCGCTCAATTCGCACGCGGTTGTGGGACTTGTCGAAGGACTTTGGCTGCGCGGCGTATCTCTTTCACTGGCTAAGCCAGAGGCATTGCCGACCAACACTCCAGGAGCAGCGATTCCGATTCGTTATGCCATTGCACTGCTGCAGGAACACGGCATCGCATGGCATTCCGCCAAGCCTTCGCCGGTTCCACCTTCGCCTTTGGCTCCTTCGCAGTCCTCTGCGGACCGGCCGCAGCAGTAGTCGCACAACGCAGACCAAATTTTGCGCGAGTGAATCCGGCCCGAAAGGGTGGAGCGAACGCAGCCACGCGCGGACTATGATTTAGAGAGTAGACGGTGATTCAGGGAATGACGACGAGGCGGCGGCCTGTGGTTTCGGGACGCTGCCACACTTCTTCAATTTCAGAGAGAGGAACGGATTCGGTTTCGATTTGGAGAGCGCGTTTAGCGCCCCAGTCCAGGATTTGCTGCATCGCCCCGACGAGAACATCGCGCGAGGGGATTCCGGCGGTGCCCAGGATCGTGAGTGCGGTGCTTCGCAACACTGCGGCGGGGAGCGCGATGACGGGGCCAGCGCTCTCGCCAACTTGGACGAGGCGCGTCTCCGAATTCACGATGGCGAATTCGGGCCGCGTGATGGCGGCGAGAAAGACTTCGGTGGGGCGGCCCCACAAGTAGTCAATCACGACGTTGAAACCCGCTTCGCCGGCTTCGCTTGCGAAGGCCTTCTTCAACTCATCATCAGGCTGGTCGAGTTGGATGATCACGTCCGCACCCAGACTGCGAAGTTTCTCCAAAACTTTAGGGTTTCGGCCGGAAGCAACTACGCGTCCGGCGCCAAGCAGTTTGGCGATCTGCACGGCCAATTTTCCGGTTACGCCGGTGGCGCCGAGGATAAGGACGGTTTCGCCTTTTACGACTTTCGCGCGGTGCTTTAGAGAAAGCAGGGCAGACACACCGGGATTGGGGAGCGCCGCGGCGGTTGCGTCGTCGAGAGCATCTGGTAAAGGAAAACAAAACGCAGCGGGAGCCACGGTACGCTGCGCCATGGAACCGAAGGGACGGCGCGGCCCGCCGAAGAAAACACGGCTTCCATCCGGCAGAGTGCCGACGCCGTCAGTTCCGCAAATCACGGGAAATTCGCGCGGGCTGGCGAAATGCGAGCCGGCGGCCAGTTGCTTGTCCACCGCTTTGAGCGACGCCGCGCAGACGAGAATGATGGCTTCGCCCTTTTCCGCGGCGGGCTCAGCAAAGTCTTCGCAGCGTGGCGGCTTTCCTAACTCGTGTAAGACAGCAGCTTTCATAATTCCCCAGTTTCGCCGCAAGAGTCCCGGGGTTCAGGGGCACTCAGCGTCATGACATTCCGCATTATGCCAGCGATCGGAGAGCGGCGGGTGTGGTATGAAGCTCGAGGAGACTGAACGGAGTTGCGCTGCTGGTTGATTCTCCAGGTACTGAAAATCTATTGCCTCGGGAAATCATCCGTGCTGTCATACGTAACTCGATGGAAGGAGGTCCGCAGTGACGCCCAACGAATTTCGCAAACTGGCGCTGAGTTTTCCCGAGACGGAAGAGCGCGCGCACATGAACCACCCCGACTTTCGCGTCGCGGGCAAAATATTCGCCACACTCGGCTACCCGAACAAGGAACGGGCGATGGTGAAGGTCACTCCCCTCGAGCAAGAGATGCTCGTACGATCCGAACCCTCGGTCTTCACTCCCGTAAAAGGTGCATGGGGACTCAAAGGCTGCACTAGCGTCAACCTCAAAGCCGCCAGGAAAAGCACGTTGCGCCGCGCGATAGCAGCCGCTTGGCGTCTCGCAGCCCCAGCGGATCTCACCGAACAGCTAAATTTAAAGAAGCCAAAACGGAGCTGATCACCATTGCGGACGCAGAGCACGTAACACAGCCATGCGAGGCTGCACAGGAGAAAATACCAATGCAAACGCTGGACCCGAGCTTCCAGGAGCTCCTATCAAGACGCTACATCGGAACACTGGGGACCGAGAACTCCGACGGAACCATCCACCTGACCGCGGTATGGTTCCTCTTCGAGTCCGGTTCTTTGTTCGTCGCGACGTCTTCGAAAAGCCGAAAAGCTCGTAACTCGGCGGCGCGCCCGAAGGCTTCACTGATGGTGGACGTACGAAAACCTGGAGCAGAACGCGGTGTCACTGCAACGGGAAGAGTGGAACTAATTTCAGACGAGCAGTCCCGAGAAATAAATCTGCGAATACACAGCCGATATTTGAGCGCCGCAGCATTGTCCGATCCGCACATCGGACCCGTGTTTGCTTCGTTTGATGATGTCACGATCCGGCTCACGCCCGCTTCGTGGACCGCATGGGACATGGCGGTGCTGGACACGCAAGCCTTTGGCGGGCGATTAGGTGTAACGCCGGGATACCTGCTGCCGCTGGAGTGAGGGAGGTTGCTGCGCCTTCAGGCGGAAGAGGATCTCAAAATCTGGCGCGGCCGCGGCAAACAGGGCGATAAACTTCGGCTGTGTGCAAGGATGCTTAGCGTAATTCGCTGTGATATCAGACGAGGAGAAAAATTGCGATGAAGGTACGCACTTTTCACTATGCGGTGGCCCTGCCATTCGTGCTGTTTTTTGCCGGCGGCGCAGGGCAGGTTGTTGGGCAGCAACCCGCGAGCAGTGGACCCGCCAACGTCGATATGACGCTGACAAAGCCGGAAAGCGTGGGATTTTCTTCGGAGCGTCTGGAGCGGCTTCATGCCCTTATGCAACAAGTGGTGGACCAGAAGCAGCTTCCCGGCGCGGTCACTTTGCTGGCGCGGCACGGCAAAGTCGTTGACTACCGCGTGTACGGAATGCGAGATGCGGCCAGCGGCGCGCCGATGACGCGCGACACGATCTTTCGCGCGTTTTCGATGACCAAGCCGGTGACTGGTATGGCCATGATGATGCTTTACGAGCAGGGAAAGTGGCTACCGTCGGATCCAATTTCGAAATACATTCCGGAATTCGCGCACTTGAAAGTATGCAAAGGGGTGGACGCGGCGGGAAACATGATTCTAGAGGAGCCAATTCATCCGCCAACCATGCAAGAGCTGATGACGCACACAGCGGGCTTTGTGTACGGCTTCTTCGGCGAGACGCCGGTGGACAAGGAATATCGGAAAGCCGGCGTGATGCAGTCGAAGTCGCTGCAGGAGTTTATCGACAAGCTGGCCAAGATTCCATTGGCGTACCAGCCGGGCACGCGCTGGGTCTATAGCGCTTCGATGGACATTCAGGGATACATCGTCGAAAAGCTGTCGGGCCAAACGCTGCCCGATTTCATGCAGGTACATATCTTTAAGCCTCTGGGCATGAAGGACACTGGCTTCTTCGTGCCTGCCGAGAAGAGGGGACGCTTTGTAACGGTCTACCGCAGCAATGAAAAAGGCGAAGTGGTCCCGGCGCCCGGGTTCGGCGGCGATTACGCGGAGCAACCGACGATGCCTTCCGGAGGCGGCGGGATGGTGACCACGGCGGAGGATTATTTTCGCTTTGCAGAGATGCTGGCGAACGGAGGTGAGCTGAATGGTGTGCGGATTCTATCGCCGCCGGCGGTGCACTTGATGAGCACGAACCATCTGGCGCCGAATCTTTTGACGGGTGAGTTCGGAATCGGAGTTCAAGTGATGCGGCCGGGCTTGGGCTATGGATACGATTGCGCAGTCGAGTTCGACCCTGCCGAGGCCAATCTGCCAGATGGGCGCGGTACCTTTTTTTGGGACGGAGCCGCGGGTACGTGGTTCTGGATAGACCCGAAAAACGATATCGTTTTCGTCGGAATGATTCAGCGTGTGCTTGGACCCGACAGCCCTAATGTGGAGTATCAGAGCCGGCCAGCGGTTTACCAGGCGCTTTTGGATCCGAAGAAGTAACTAATACACGAGCATGGCAGAAGATAAGCCAGCGTCCGATGGAACGCGAGTGTGTTCTACCATGCGGGAAGAATGCGACGTATGGCGAGGGGTGGATTGAGACCGCGCATGCCGGAAGTGGCTTCCGTAGCTTTCATTTTTGTGGCGAGAGAATCTGGCGCGCCCGGAGAGACTCGAACTCCCGACCCTCTGGTTCGAAGCCAGATGCTCTATCCAGCTGAGCTACGGGCGCGCAGAGGCATTATAACCGCGAAGATGGATCTACGGCTAGGTGATCAGTACACAATCGAGAGAAACGTTCTAGGTGCCGCGTACTTCTCAAGCCGTGCAGTGCTCTTGTCTGAGAGAAGTCCTTGCTTCTCGGTTTCTGAGTTCCCGTTCACCCAACCGGCTGCATGGTGGAGACTAATTCCGGGATGTCAATTTTGATGAGCGTGCCCTGGCCGGGGCGGCTTTCGATTTGGAGATGGAAATCGGCGCCGTAGAGGACGCGAAGGCGTTCGCGGACGTTGCTGAGGCCGATGCCTTCGACGTAGACGTGGGGCATTTTCTCTTCGGAGATGCCGACGCCGTTGTCTTCGATTTCGATGTGGAGGCGGCCGTCGCGGTTGGTGGTGCGGAGCTGGATTTTTCCGCCGTCGAGCTTGGGAGCGAGGCCGTGTTTGAGGCAATTTTCGACGATGGGTTGCAGAAGCATGCTGGGGACGAAGGCTTCGAGCGTTTCTTCATCGATCTGCTTGATGATGTCGAGGTTGTCGCGGCCGAAGCGGGCGACTTCGATGTCCAGATAGTCGTCGATGAACTCCAGCTCCTCGCGCAGCGGCACGAATGTTTCGTGCTTGCGGAGCAGGCGGCGCAAAATGTTGCTGAGCTTGAGCACCACGCCTCGAGCGTTATCGGGATCGAAGCGGATGAGCGCGGAAACGGTGTTCAGCGTATTGAAAAGAAAGTGCGGATTGATTTGGCGGGAGAGCGCGTCCATGCGCGCCTTGAGCAACAGTTGCTGGTGGCGCTCGAGGTTCATCTCGATGCGCGTGTTGTTCCAGATTTTTAGCGGCGCGGCCACGGACATGAGCGTGGCGATGACCGTCAATGCCAGCCACCAGTCCCATTCCGTATGGATCGCGAAGAGCCATTTTGGTTTGGTGGCATGCACCAGGGCGACGCGGCCCAGCTCCAACATCACGCACACAGCCAAAGGGGCCATTTCCCAGGAGAGTTGTCTCTCTTTCAGGAGGCGTACCACGGCTTTCGGGATGTTCAGGAAGGTGAAGGGCCCAAAATTCCAAATATCTTCTTTATTGGGAATCGCTTGGCGGATCAATCCACCGAGCAATCCCGCGGTCGACGCAGCCGGCATCGCGAGCCACTCGTGCAAAATCAGCGCGGGAATCGTGATAATCGCCCCGCCAATGGGGCCGACAACGCGACCGCCAAGCAAGCCCATCAGAAAAGCGCCTTCGATGGAAAGGTCGGCAAATCGGTACTGATAATTCACGAGCCGGAGCGTCACGCCCACGATGAGAGGCGGGGTCATGAAGAGCATTAGCTTTAGCTTTTGGTCAGGATCGCGCTCCTCGGTGAATAGAACGCGGCGGAAAGTATTCCAACGGGCGAGCAGTGCGGCAATCGAGGAGGCCACGCCCACCTTGAGCAGCAAGGTGAACAGGAGGTCGCGAACTGCGGTTGCGGTATCCATAATTCGTTAACGCAGGTGTCTTCGCTAACGCTAGCCAATCGCAGCCGCGATGTAAAGCCTCGCGTGGCGTACCTGTTATACTTCTCTTTCCCAATGAATAAGAAATCGCGTGCGAACAAAAATACGAAAAAGGCGGCGGCAGAAGTAAAGCTTGTCGCACAGGCCGCTCTACCGACGCGACACGGCCGATTCACGATTTACGGATTCAAAGGCCGCGGGCCGCTTGACGAAGCCATCGCGTTGGTTCGCGGCAAGCTCAACGGAAAAACGGCGCCGCTGGTGCGCGTGCATTCGCAATGCCTCACAGGCGACGTACTGGCTTCGTTGCGGTGCGATTGCCGCGCGCAGCTAGAGCTTTCGTTGCGCAAGATCGGGCAGGCGGGATCCGGCGTTTTGTTGTATTTGCCGCAAGAGGGGCGCGGGATCGGGCTGATGAACAAGCTGCGCGCCTACCAGTTGCAGGATGGTGGAATGGACACCGTCGAGGCCAACGAATCGCTGGGATTTGCGGCCGATGCGAGAGATTATGATTTTTCCGCGCAAATTTTGAAGAGACTCGGCGCCACGAAAATACGCCTGCTATCCAACAACCCGGAAAAAGTCCGGCAGCTGGAGCAGTCAGGCATACGCGTTGTGGAGCGCGTCGCGTGCCAGCCACGCATTTCGAAAACTTCCCGTGCCTATCTGCAAACGAAAAAAAGTAAAATGGGGCACATTCTCGAAGGGCTATAAGCCGTTTAACGGACACTGAGAGAGCGAGCCATGACACCCACTATCTCGCAACGCGTTAAATTCTCCGCTTCGCCAGAAACACTTTTCGAGATGTACCTGGATTCGAAAAGGCACACTGCCGCCACCGGAGCGCCAGCGAAGTTGAGCCGGAAAGTCGGCGGTGCCTGGCAGGCGCATGGCGGAGCTATCGGCGGCAAGAACTTGCTCATTGTGCCCGGAAAACAAATCGTGCAGGCCTGGCGCGCGGGCTTCTGGAAAAAGAGTGATCTATCCATCCTGATCATGACGTTTGAAAAGGCAGCGGGTGGGGCGTTCGTTGAGATTGTTCATGTGGGTGTGCCGCAGCACGACCAAAAAGGCGTGCGCAACGGCTGGCCGAAATACTACTGGAAGCCCTGGAAGAAATATCTGGAACTGAGGAAAAGATCGTAGGGAAACTTTCCGCACTTTCTCCGCTCAAAAGGATTGCTTCGGCCAGGCGCTGCAGTTTTCTTGAATTGCGGCGTTATCCGCCGCCGACGAATTGCACGATTTCGTAGTGGTCGCCCGGTTCCACTGGCGTTTGCGCCCAGGCGGGGCGCGGGAGTATTTCCAGGTTCCGCTCGATGGCCACACGGCCGGAATCCAAGCCGAGGGTGACGAGCAAATCGGCGACCATCGCGCCGGGAATCGCCTGGCGATTTTCGCCATTCACGACAATTGAGATGGTGGGATCCATTTCCGCTCCCGAAGCAAAACAACTCCTATCAAAACCGAGCTCAAGCGGTCGGCATGCGCGGCCTTGCACGCAACTGAAATTTCAAATGGCCTTTGGAATCCGCTTGGGTGGCCTCGATGACCAGCGCAGGCTCGCCTCCGGCAAGCCGGGGCATTTCGAATTCCAGGCGCGCCTGGCCATCGGCTTCCGTCTCCGTCGAAAATTCCGTAACGTCCGCCGCGCCATCAATTCGCGCAGTCACCAGAGCACGAGCGACCGCTTCGCCATTTTGCTTTTTCCGGACGGCGATGTGCAAATTCGCGTGCTTGCCCGCAAGCCAGGTTTTCGCATTGACCAGCTCGAGCAGCAACGCCGGCGCGGGGGGCGCGTTCGAATGCGCCGCGGAGCCGGCTTTCTCTTTCACGGCGGCGTTTTCCTGGGCAGTCAAGGGGGGCAGCACAAGGAGCAACGCGCCGCTTCTTATCTCTTCACTCACGGTACGGTGCTGCTCGGCGATGCGCTTTTTGAGAGACTCTTCGCGTCCTGGATCGAGCGGCAACAGATCAAAATAGTTGTGGGTGCGCCGGTGCAGAACGCGGCCGCGGCAATAAACGGTGGTGTCAATCAAGGCGTTGGCAGTGCCGCGGTCCTCGGTTTGCACGTGATAGACCGTCTCTCCCACTTTCAGGTTCGTGTTATGCCCGAAGAGCATGTCGTGTAGGTCCACTTTCCCCGTCGCGCTCAGCGAAAATTCCGCAAGCGTGCGCCGCAGTTTTTTTCTCATGCCATTTGACCGACTGGCAGTTGAATGGATATTATAGCGCTTCGCCTATGACCGATTCAGGGTTACAAGCGTACACTCCGCTTCTTTT
Source organism: uncultured Acidobacteriota bacterium (assembly GCA_963753745.1). Classification (GTDB taxonomy): domain Bacteria; phylum Acidobacteriota; class Terriglobia; order Acidiferrales; family UBA7541; genus Acidiferrum. The sequence continues at coordinate 434,224 of CAVWDX010000020.1, read as the reverse complement.
ACACCTGCTGATTGCCACGGCGCTTGCCGGGGCGCTGACGGCTGCCTCGGTGCTGGTGGGCTGGCGACGCCCCAGCCGCGCTAAGCAACAGCCCTACGAATGCGGCATGGAACCCACGGGAGATGCGCGCGCGCCAGTCTCCGTAAGATTTTATTTGGTGGCGATGGTTTTCATACTTTTCGACGTGGAAGCTATTTTTTTGTATCCATGGGCGTACATTTACCGCGACTTGATAAGAATGTCTCCAAGCATCGGCTTGTACGGCTTTGCGGAGATGATGGTTTACATTGCCATCCTTCTGGTGGGGTACTTTTATCTCTGGAAAAAAGGCGCGCTCGATTGGCATAAATACTAGCCTGCGTCTGAGGGATTCGAAACGGTGACCGAGAATACCAGCCAAAGCGCTAATGTTGTCGTCGAGCACCTGCGCGCGTGGAATCCAAACGCCATTGAGGAAGTGATTGAATTCCGCGGGGAAACGACGATCGTTCTGGCGCGGAAAATATTGCGAGCCGTGGCCGAACGCTGTCGCGACCAAGCGGATCTGCAATTTAACCTGATCACCGATGCCACATGCGTCGACCGATTCCCGCACGAGCCGCGCTTCGAACTGAATTACCATCTCGTTTCGATCTCCCGGCGCGACAAAATTCGCCTCAAAGTTCGCCTGCCAGGATCGGACGCGGTCGTGGACACGCTCGTCCCTGTCTGGCCGGGCGCGAATTGGCTGGAACGCGAGATTTTCGACCTGATGGGAATTCGCTTCACGGGCCATCCTGATTTGCGGCGCATCCTGCTTCCGGAAGACTGGGAAGGTTATCCGCTGCGCAAAGATTATCCCGTCGAAGGGTATCGCGATGTTCCCATGGTCCCGGGATTCAGAAAGAGCTCTGTATGACCACTGTTGAGGCAGCTACCGGCGCAACAAAGACGATGGTTCTCAACATGGGTCCGCAACATCCTTCGACCCATGGCGTGCTTCGCGTGCTGTTGGAATTGGACGGCGAAACGGTCGTTAGGGCCGTGCCCGATCTGGGTTACTTGCACACAGGGATCGAAAAGAGCTGCGAAGATAAGACCTACTCGCAAGCCATCACGCTCACGGACCGGATGGACTATCTCAATCCCCTGGGCAATAACCTGGTCTACTGCCTTGCGGTGGAAAAATTGCTGGGTCTCGAAGTTCCCAAGCGCGCGCAGTATATCCGCGTGATGCTGGTGGAGCTGCAGCGCATTTCCTCACACTTGGTGTGGCTCGGAACGCATGCCATCGACATGGGGGCTATGTCCGTATTTCTTTATTGCTTCCGCGAACGCGAAGAGATCCTGAAGATTTTTGAAATGTTTGCCGGGCAGAGGATGATGACGAGCTACATTCGCATCGGCGGCATTGCGCTGGAACCCCCAGCGGGCTGGCGCGCGGCAGTCGACCGCTTTCTGAAGATGATGCCGAGCCGCATTGATGACTACGAATCCCTCCTCACGGGCAACCGCATCTGGATGGGGCGCCTCCAAGGGGTCGGTTATATTTCCGCGGAGGACGCGGTGGCGCTGAGCATGACCGGGCCGACGATTCGCGCGGCGGGGATCGCTTACGACAACCGCAAGTACTTTCCGTATTCAAGCTATGACGAATTTGAGTTTGAGGTTCCGACGCGGACGGAATCTGATTGTTTCGCGCGGTACATGGTCCGTGTGCTGGAAATGCGGGAGAGCTTGAAGATTGTGCGCCAGGCGATGGCCAAGATAACCCCCGAGGGTCCGATCCGGACGGAAGCGCCGGGAATCGTGCCACCGGCACGCGAAAAAATGAAGACGGAGATGGAAGCGCTCATCTACCACTTCAAGATTTTCACGGAAGGATTTTCGCCGGCGCCGGGCGAGGCATTCGTGACGGTCGAATCGCCGCGCGGCGAATTGGGCTGCTTTGTGGCCAGCGACGGCTCGCCGAAACCGCTGCGCGTGCACTTTCGCTCGCCTTCCTATATTAATCTGCAGGCGTTGCCGAAGCTGATCATCGGCCAGTTGATTTCCGACGTGGTGGCCTGCATCGGGACGATTGATATTGTGCTGGGAGATGTTGACCGGTAAGAGGCAGGAAGAAGCCAGGACGTAATGAAGTAAAGAAGTCAAGAAACACGTGGAAAATAGTAAGGCTGAGGGAAGCTGACAAGGGCATGGAACTGAGTCCACAACTCGCGGCGAGGTTCGAGAAGTTACAGACGGCGTATCCTTTCAAACGCAGCGCGCTGATTCCCATGCTGATGTACGCGCAGGACGAATACGGGTGCGTCAGCGACGAGATGATTGCGGAAATCGCGCGCCGGCTGGATTTGAACAACGTGCAGGTCGAGGAAACGCTGGCGTACTACTCGATGTTGCATCGCAAGCCGATGGGCAAATATCACGTTCAAGTCTGCACGAACGTGGCGTGCATGTTGAGGGGCGGCAACGAAATTCTGGATCGCGCGAAAAAGCGACTGGAAATCGGGCACAAGGAAGTGACCGAGGACGGCGTTTTCTCGCTCGAAGAAGTGGAATGCATCGGCGCTTGCACCGGCGCCCCTGCCATGCAAGTGAATTATGACTTCCACGAGAATCTGACGCCGCTGAAATTCGACCGCATCATTGAGCATCTGGACGCCGGCAAAGTGCCTGCCCCGGAGCCCGTCACGTCCGGCGCGATTCACGGGCGGGAGCCCGGAGAGATGCCGCTGATCAGCAAGCTCTTTGGGGTCAAGGATTCGCGAAAGATCGATGTTTATCTGGAGCACGACGGCTACAAGGCGCTCGAAAAAGCGCTTCGGGAGATGACGCCGGAATCGATCATCGAGGAAGTGAAAAAATCCAGCTTGCGGGGGCGCGGCGGCGCGGGCTTTCCGACGGGGATGAAGTGGTCATTTGTGCCCAAGGATTCGCCGAAACCGAAATACCTGATTTGCAACGCCGACGAATCGGAACCCGGCACGTGCAAGGATCGTCCATTGATAGAGATGGATCCGCATCAGCTGATCGAGGGGATGATCATCGCGGGGCGTTCCTTTGGAGCTCACCTTGGCTTCATTTACGTCCGCGGCGAATATCGCTACGTCCTGGACATCGTGCAGACCGCGGTCGATGAAGCTTATGCGAACGGCTACCTGGGCAAAGACATTCTCGGTTCTGGTTTTGATTTCGATTTGCTGACGCATACCGGCGCGGGCGCGTACGAATGCGGCGAAGAGTCCGCGCTGATGGAATCGCTCGAGGGCAAGCGCGGCTATCCGCGTATCAAGCCACCATTCCCTGCCGTTGTCGGACTCTACGGCTGTCCCACGATCATCAATAACGTCGAGACGCTCAGTTCCGTTCCGGCCATCATTTTGGAAGGCGGCGAGAGTTACGCCAAGCGCGGCACGCCGAAGAATGGCGGCACGCGGCTGCTGTGCGTCTCCGGGCACATCGCAAAGCCGGGGATTTACGAAATTCCGCTGGGGATGAACATGAAAAAGTTCATCTACGAAATGGCTGGCGGGATTCCCGGCGGGAAAAAACTTAAAGCCGTCATTCCTGGCGGAAGCTCGTGCCCCATAATGAGCGCGGCCGAAATCGACATTCCGATGGACTACGATTCCGTGGCCAAAGCCGGCTCGATGCTGGGCTCCGGCGGCATGGTGGTGATGGACGAAACCACGTGCATGGTGGATATGGCGAGGCGCATCATGCACTTTTACGCGCACGAATCGTGCGGCTGGTGTATTCCTTGCCGTGAAGGCACGTCCTGGCTGAAGAAAATTTTGGACCGCTTTCACGCGGGCTACGGCCGTGCGGAAGATATCGACATCGTGGGCGAGCTGGCCAAAAACATGCTTGGGCGCACTTTCTGCCCGCTGGGCGATGCCGCGGCACTGCCGACGATCAGCATCGTGCAAAAATGGCGCAATGAGTTCGAGGATCACTTGCACGGACGATGCGCCTATAAATCCGCGGAAGCGCTAGTTGGTTCGCGTTAGGACTCCATGGCAGAGACGAAGCTAGTTACGCTGAAGATTAACGACCGCGAAGTGCAGGTTCCGACGGGAACGCTGGTGATCGAAGCGACTAGGCGCATCGGAACGGAAGTGCCGTCGTTCTGCTACTACCCGCAGCTTTCCCTTCAGGCCGCTTGCCGGATGTGCCTCGTGGAAGTAGAAAAAATGCCGAAGCTGCAAACGGCGTGCACGCTGGTGGCGACCGAAGGCATGGTCGTGCGGACGAACACGGATCAAGTACACGGCGCGCGGAAGGCGATGCTGGAGTTTTTACTGACCAATCATCCGCTGGATTGCCCGGTGTGCGACAAGGGCGGCGAGTGCGAGCTGCAGGATATGGTGTTCCGCTACGGCGCGGATACGAGCCGGTTCGTCGAGGAAAAAATCCATCGGCCGGAAGAGAAATGGTCGGACCTCGTTTATTACGATGCGCCGCGCTGCATTCTTTGCTTCCGCTGCGTGCGCGTGTGCGATGAGGGCATGGACGTGAAGGCGCTGGGCGTCGGGATGCGCGGCGCGAACAGCATTATCATTCCGAACCGCGAAGACCACCTGGAGTGTGAAGAATGCGGGATGTGCATCGATATTTGCCCTGTGGGGGCGCTGACCAGCGGGACGTATCGGTATAAGACGCGGCCGTGGGAGATGACGTACGTCTCGACCGTGTGCACGCATTGTTCGAACGGTTGCAAAACGACATTGAGCGTGCGCAATCACGAGATCCTGCGCGCCAATAACCGGGATCTCTCCGGCATCAACGAGGATTTTCTGTGCATCAAGGGGCGCTTCGGCTTCGATTTCACCAAGCATCCCGAGCGGCTGCGGCAGCCGATGGTTCGCAAAGGCGACAAGCTATATCCCGTCTCGTGGGAAGAAGCGGCGCAGACCGCCGCCACGCGATTGAAAAAGATTCACGATTCCGGCGGCCAGGATTCCATCGGCTTTATCGGCTCGAACCGTACCTCGAACGAAGAGAACTATCTCTTTCAGCGGCTGGCTCGCGCGACGTTTGGCACGAACAACATCGACCATCACAGGACCGCGGACTACACCGGGCTGGTCACGGCGCTCGGCGATGGCGCCGGCGATTCCCTGCTGACGATGAAGCAATTGGCGGAGGCCAAGGCAGTTCTCCTCGTGGGCAACGATCCCACGAATCAGAATCCCTTGGTTGCCTGGCAGATTCGCAAAGGAATCCGGCTGAATGGCGCGAAACTTTTCATCCTGAACGCGCGCGATATCAAGTTGCAGCGCAAGGCCACGCAATTTGTGAAGATGGCAGCGCACCAGGAAGTTCCTGCGATTCGCTGGCTGGCTCACGAAGAGGGGCAACTGCCGAGCAATCTAGTCGAACAGCTCGTCCAGCTGAAAGCGGCACTGGATGCGGAACCTGACGTTGCCATATTGTTCGGCGCCGAAGTGACCGGCGCGGCGATCGCGCAGCTCGTGGCGTTTGGGTCAAAGCTGCACAGCAAGGTTCGCTACATGGCGTTGGGGGACTACGCCAATTCGCGCGGAGCGGCCGATATGGGGCTGCTGCCAGACCGTCTGCCCGGGTACGCGCACGCGGAAGATTCGGCGGCGCGAGAAGGGTTCGAACGGCTCTGGGGCGGAGTGATTCCCTCTAAATCGGGGCTGACGACGCCGGCCATGGTGGATGCAGCGCAAAATGGAAAGCTGAGAGCGCTCTACGTAATGGGGGCGAATCCACTGGCGCATTTTGGCACGCTTGGATCCGGGCGCGGCAAGCTCGAATTGCTGATCGTTCATGAAATGTTTTTGACCGAGACGGCGAAACTCGCGGACATCGTCTTCCCGGCGACGTCCGCTTACGAAAAAGAGGGCAGCGTCACCAACACCTCCGGAGAAATTCAGCTTCTGCACAAAGCGGCGGAAGTAATGGGCCCGCGAAGCGACTTCGACCTGCTGCGGATTTTGTCGCATCAGTTGGAAAAAGTGGGTTTCGGCAAGGCATTTCATTACAAGTCGCCTGCGGCGGTGTTTGAGGAAATTCGCAAAGCGGTTCCGGGCTATGACGTGCAAGCCGCGGGATTGCTGACCGGCGGCGCGGAAGCTACTCACGTGCACGTTGCGAGGAACGGTCACGCGGCCTATGACGTTCCGGTTGGCTTGATTCGCTCCGCGCACGATACGCTTTTCACCAGCGGCACGCTGGGCCGCTTCTGCACCATGATGGAATCTCTCCCGGAGGCAGAAGCCAAGCCGTGAGCGCCTTCTTAGCTGCGAACGCGACGATCATCATATCTCTTGTAAAGATTGCGCTTCTGCTTTTCATCGTTTTAACGGTCAATGCGTATTTGACGTGGTTCGAGCGCAAAGTAGTGGCGCACATGCAATCGCGATGGGGTCCACACCGTGTTGGGCCGCATGGTTTGCTGCAGCCTCTGGCGGATGGCGCCAAATTTCTTTTGAAGGAAGACCCGACGCCGGCGGGCGTGGACAAATTTACTTATTTTCTTGCGCCGCTAATGGCGCTGGCGCTGGCGCTGACTTCGATTGCGATCATACCGTTCGGGCCCGACCCGTTGCCGTGGACCATCTGGGGGCAGAAAGTCTATCTCGGGATCGCGAACCTAAACATCGGCATTCTTGCCCTGTTTGCGATAACGGCGCTGAGCGTTTATGGCGTCGCGCTGGCCGGCTGGTCATCGAACAGCAAGTATCCGCTGCTCGGCGGACTTCGCAGTTCGGCGCAAATGGTGAGCTACGAACTCGCGCTCACGATGTCGGTGGTCGGTGTGCTGCTTCTCGCGGGCAGTTTTAACTTGCGCGACATCATCGATGCGCAGGCGCACCATCCCGAGTGGGGCATCTTGGGATGGAATATTTGGCCGCAAATTCTGGGATTTTTTTGCTTTTTCGTGGCGGCAGTGGCGGAAACCAACCGCGTGCCGTTCGATCTTCCTGAGGCGGAATCCGAGCTCGTCGCCGGTTTTCATACGGAATACGCCAGCTTCAAATTCGCGATGTTTTTTATCGCGGAATACACCAGCATGATCACGGTGTCGTGCCTCTGCACGATTATGTTTTTTGGCGGGTGGCTGTCCCCTTTCCCCGCAAGCTGGACGCTTACGCACTATCTCCCATCGGTGATTCTGATTCCGTTTGGCTTGTGGGTGTTTTGGGACGGGATCCGCTACGAAACAATTTTTGGCAAGATCATTCTTCCGGGCGTTGGCACTGCCATTACGGCCATCGGCGCGGCGCTCATCGCTTTTCCGGCCGCTGAACGAGTTCATCCAGGGGCCGTTCTGGCTGCTGGCGAAAATTTTCGTCTTTCTTTTCGTGTACGTCTGGATGCGCGGCACGCTTCCCCGATTCCGGTATGACCAGCTCATGTCGTTTGGCTGGAAATTGCTGCTGCCGGTTTCGATTGCAAACGTGGTGATCACTGCGTTCGTCATTCTGATACGGGGTGTGAAGTGACGGCGGAACTTGCGATTTTCTTCGTGCTTGCGGCCCTGGCAGTCCTTGGGGCGCTGAGCCTTATCATACAACGCCATCCGATTCACAGCGCGCTTTCGCTGATCGTCGTCATGGTCGCCCTGGCGGGGCTTTACCTGCTGATGGGCGCGGAGTTTGTCGCGGCGGTGCAGATCATCGTGTATGGCGGCGCCATCATGGTGCTTTTCGTCTTCGTCATCATGCTGCTGAACGCAGGCGTTGAAGAGCGCACGAATGTTTCGAAGCTCGCCGGTATCGCGGGGATTCCGCTGGCGGTGGCGCTGCTTGGGTTTCTGGCCGTAGTCATCGCGCGCTCCAGGACGGGCGCGGAAGCGGGCATGCAATCCGGCGGGCTGGCCAACACGAAAGAAATCTCGATGATGCTCTTCCGGGAATTTGTTTATCCTTTCGAGCTGACCTCGTTCCTCATTCTCGTGGCGATTTTGGGCGCGATTGTCCTGGCACAGCGGGAGAAAAGCTAGCGATGGTCCCAACGAGCTACTACTTGATTCTAAGCGCCGTCCTGTTCGGACTCGGCGTCGTGGCGTTCATCTTCAAGCGCAACGTGATTACGATTTTTATGTCCATTGAACTGATGTTGAACGCCGTGAACTTGGCGTTTGTAGCATTTAGCCAGGCTCGGCACCAATCGGACGGTCAAGTATTTGTGTTGTTCGTGATTGTGGTGGCGGCGGCGGAAGCGGCTGTGGGGCTCGGGATCATCATTCTCACGGCGCGTAACCGGCAATCGCTGAACGTCGAGCGCGTGGATTTGCTCAAACTCTAATGCCCATACTCGAACATCTTTGGATCATTCCGCTGCTGCCGCTGCTGGGCTCTGCCGTTAACGGACTGCTGGGCGGCAAGTGGTCGAATAAGATCGTCAATAGTGTTGCCCTAGGCTCGACGGGCCTGTCGTTCCTGGCTGCTGTCGAAGCCGTCCGCGAATTCACGCAGCTGTCCCCTGCGCAGGTTCCCTGGGTGCAGAAATATTTTACGTGGATTGCGGCCGGCAACTTCCGGGCGGGCTTCGACCTGCAAATCGACCAGCTCACCGTCGTCATGCTGATGGTCGTCACCGGCGTGGGCTTCCTCATCCACATCTACTCGACCGGATACATGGCGCACGAAGGCGGCTACTATCGTTTTTTCTCCTACCTCAATTTGTTCATGTTTTTCATGCTCATTCTGGTGATGGCGGCGAACTACGTGCTGCTTTTCGTCGGGTGGGAAGGCGTCGGCCTGTGCAGTTATTTGCTCATTGGTTTCTATTTCCTGAAGAAATCGGCGTCGGATGCGGGTAAAAAAGCGTTCATCGTCAACCGCATCGGCGACTTCGGTTTCATGCTGGGGATGTTCCTGCTCTTCCGCGAATTCGGGACGCTGGACTTCGTAATTGTCTTCCAGAAGGCCGGCCCGATGCCGCCGGATGCGATGGGACATCTCGGAATCTTAACGGCTGCGTGCCTGCTGCTTTTCATGGGCGCCACCGGTAAATCCGCGCAGCTTCCTCTCTACGTGTGGCTGCCGGACGCCATGGAAGGCCCCACGCCAGTCAGCGCTTTAATCCACGCGGCCACCATGGTCACGGCGGGTGTTTACGTCGTGGCCCGCTCGCATGTGCTTTTCACGCATGCGCCGACGGCCATGCTCGTTGTGGCCATCGTCGGTTGCGCCACTGCAATTTTCGCGGCAAGCATCGGTCTGGTGCAGACGGACATCAAGAAAGTTCTCGCGTATTCCACCGTCAGCCAGCTTGGCTACATGTTTCTCGCTTGCGGTGTTGGCGCATTTTCGGCGGGGATTTTCCATCTGATGACGCATGCGTTCTTCAAAGCGCTGCTCTTTCTTGCGGCAGGCTCGGTCATTCATGCTATGGGCGGCGAACAGGACATGCGCCACATGGGCGGGCTCAGCAAGAAAATCAAGTGGACGTATATCACCATGCTGACCGCCACCCTGGCGATCACTGGCGCTCCCCTCTTCGCCGGGTTCTTCAGCAAAGACGCGATTCTTCTGGCAGCGTTCCAGAGCGAGAATGGCAGCGCAGCCACTGGGCATACTCTCTATGCGGTCGGTCTGTTCGCCGCGTTGCTCACTTCCTTCTACATGTTCCGGCTAATTTTCCTCACGTTTTTCGGCAAGCAGCGCTACGACGAGCACCACGTTCACGTCCACGAATCGCCGTGGAGCATGCTTGGCCCGCTCGTGATCCTCGCCTTGCTCTCAATATTCGGGGGATGGTTTGCTCTTCCCGCCTTCTGGGGCGGCCCGGACTACTTCTCGAATTTCCTCGCGCCAGTTTTTGGCGGAGGCGAAGCAGCCGCCGCGGAAGCCACAGCTCATGCGCTTGAACTGCCACTGGCCGGGGTTGCCGTCCTCACCGCGCTGATCGGGTTCGGGGTAGCTTTCTGGCTCTACATTAGCCGGCCCGGCAAGGCCGAAGCGCTGGCCAAGTCCCTGAGCGGCGCTTACAACACGCTCTTGAACAAATATTATGTTGATGAATTGTACGCCACCACGGTGATCAAGCCGCTGATGTGGATCTCGACGAACGTGCTCTGGAAATTCATCGACGTGGCCGGAATCGACGGCACGGTGAATGGCATCGCGAGCGGCGCCACGTCTCTTGGGGACACGGTGCGCCACACTCAATCGGGCAACACGCGCAGCTATGCCGTTTGGGTGGTAATCGGCGCGCTGGTGGTGATCGCGATTATCTTCTTCTGGCCCGCAGCCGGGCTGGTTTCCGGGATGGTGCGCTGATGCCTGCCGGACCGCTGCTCTCGATTCTGATTTTCTTGCCTGCATTTGGCGCGCTTGCGCTGCTCTTTCTGCGCAGCGATGACCATGAATGGATTCGCCGCCTTGCGTTTGCCGTTTCTCTAGCCGAATTTATTTTGTCGCTTTGGTGGCTTCTCCGCGGCGTGCCGCTCGGCGGCACCGGGTACAAACTCGAGGAATTTCATAAATGGATCGCTCTCGGGCCGCATGGATCGGCGCCAGATACGTTCATCAACTACCACCTCGGCGCGGACGGCATCAGCATGTTCCTCGTCATCCTGACGACATTTCTTACTGTCGTCTCGATCCTCTGTTCCTGGAACAGCATCCAGAAACGCGTCAAGGAATTCTTCATCGCTATTCTGCTTCTCGAAGTCGGCGTCGTCGGCGTCTTCCTCTCGCTCGACCTGTTCCTCTTCTTCCTCTTCTGGGAAGTCATGCTGATTCCGATGTATCTGCTCATCGGCATCTGGGGCCACGAGCGCCGCATTTACGCCGCCATAAAATTCATCCTCTATACCATGGCCGGCTCGATCCTCATGCTCGTAGGCATCCTGTGGCTTTACAACGCCACGGGCACGTTCGATCTTCCTTACATCCAGCAAATGCTCCAGTCCGGCACTCTCACTTTGCCTCCAGGGACGGAAACGCTCCTCTTCCTTGCGTTCTTCGTGGCCTTCGCCATTAAAGTTCCGCTCTTCCCGTTTCACACCTGGCTGCCCGACGCCCACGTCGAAGCGCCCACGGCCGGATCCGTAATGCTTGCAGGTGTGCTCCTGAAAATGGGTACCTACGGCATGATCCGCTTCTGCCTGCCGCTCTTCCCTGATGCCTCGCGGCGCTTCGCACCGGCCATTGCGGTGCTTGCAATCATCGGCATCATTTACGGAGCGCTTGTCGCGCTCGTCCAGCCGAATCTCAAAAAACTCGTCGCCTATTCGAGCGTAAGCCATCTCGGCTTTGTCGTGTTGGGCATCTTCGCCTTCCACGTCGTTTCCATGCAGGGTGCGGTTTTCCAGATGTTGGCCCACGGCATTTCCACCGGCGGGCTCTTCTTGGTCGTCGGCATGCTGTATGACCGCCGCCACACTTTTGAAATGTCCGAGTTCGGCGGCCTGGCTACACCGATGCCCCGTTTTGCGGCCTTTTTCCTTTTTGTCGCGCTTTCTTCGCTCGGCCTGCCCATGCTCAATGGCTTCGTCGGCGAATTTCTGATTCTGCTCGGCACGTATCAAGTCCATTGGGGCTGGGCTGCTTGGGCAGCTCTGGGAGTCATCCTCTCGGCTTGCTATCTGTTGTGGTCTTACCAGCGGGTCTTCTTCGGCGAAGTAACGGTCGAGAAAAACCGCACGCTGTCTGACGTTTCCACGCGCGAGCGAGTGATTCTCGCAACCATGGCGGTGATTATCCTCTGGATGGGGCTCGGTTCGACATTTATAACCGGTCGCACGGCGGTGGCCAGCCAGTCCGTGCTTGACCAAATGGCGCGACCGCCGCGCGCCTATGACGCGCTCGTGCCGGCAAAGCCCGCGCCGCAAGTCAGCCAGCAGCCAACCGGGCCGGTCAACGCCGTACCAAAACTAAACTCAGTTGAAAGGCTCGGAACCCGCTAAATGTTCCCCAGCACCGCAGACCTGCTTCGCGTCCTGCCCGAACTGATTTGGTGCGGATTTGGCGCGCTTCTGATGCTGCTCCAGCCGTTTGTGCGCAGCCGCCGCGCTCTCACCTCCGTCGCGGTTGCCGGGGCCCTCCTGGGGATCATGGGCAACTTTTACGCGGTCCACAATCCCGGCGCAGCGTTCGCGGGCCTTGTCGCCGCCGATCCTTTCAGCATCTTCTTCAGCCATCTCGTCGGCTTCGTCGCTGTCCTTGTCATCCTAGCCGCGGCGCCCTATCTAGAGCGCGAGCGCCTCGCAGATGCGGAGTTCTATGCGCTCGTGCTCTTCGCCACGGCTGGAATGGGCGTGCTGGCCTCTGCTCAGGAGCTGCTCACCGCGTTTATCGGCCTCGAACTGAGCTCCATCTCGAGCTACATCCTTGCGGGATACCGTCGCGATTCGCTGAAGTCCAGCGAATCCTCGATGAAGTACTTCCTGCTCGGCTCGTTTGCCACGGCCTTTTTTCTCTACGGCATCGCGCTCGTCTATGGCGTTACTGGCACAACGAATCTGCTGAAAATGGACACCGCCGAGCCCACGAGCAACCTAATGAAACTCGGGCTCGCATTGATTCTCATCGGCCTGGGCTTCAAAGTCGCCGCCGCGCCTTTCCAGATTTGGACGCCGGACGTGTACGAAGGCGCGCCCACGCCTGTCACCGCGCTCTTTTCCGCGGGCCCGAAAGCGGCGGCGTTCGCCTTGCTCCTGCGCATCTTTGCGGACGTTCACGCCGCCACTCAATTCTGGTTCTGGGCCTTCTGGATTCTTGCGGTGGCTACCATGTTCGCCGGAAATCTCGGCGCGCTGCTGCAAACCAACGTCAAGCGTCTGCTGGCGTATAGCTCGATCGCCCACGCCGGCTACATCCTGGTGGCCTTTGCCGCGGTCACGACTCTCTCCAAGGACACCGAAATCGGCGCCAGCCCCGCCTACGCCGCGGTGCTTTTTTATCTGCTGACCTATGCGCTCGTGAAAGTCGGCGCGTTCACCATCGTTTCGCAATTCGGGGGCGCGGGCGAAAAGCACCTCCAGCTCGATGATTTCGCGGGCCTCGGCGAACGTCAGCCCTGGGTGGCGGCCGCATTCTCGCTTTTCCTGCTTTCGCTCCTCGGCCTTCCCGTAACCGCCGGCTTTCTCGGCAAGTTCTACATTTTCAAGGCCGCCATCGATTCGCATCTCATCTGGCTGGCTGTGATCATGGCCATCAACAGCGTGATCGGTGCCTACTATTACATTCGCGTCATCGTGGTGATGTACATGCGCGAACCCAGCGCCGAAATCGCCGCGACGGTCCCGGCCCGCTTCCCCCTGTCCGTGAACGTCGTTCTAGCCATCACGGCGGCCAGCGCCGTTTACTTCGGGCTCTTTCCCGGCAAAATTCTGAGCTACCTGCTCCAGGCCAATCTCCTCTACCGCTGAATCGGGCAATTTCTCTTTATACCGCGCAGCACACCGTACGGGGAATTTAGTAACCTTCATGCAATAGAAAAGGCCCGCAAGCTTTCGCTCGCGGGCCTCGGAAACTCTCCAATACTTTTTCTTAGACCTTAACGAAAACGACCAGTAGCGTGAAGAGCGCCAGCGTCTCGACGAACACCAGCCCGAGAATCATAGCCGCGCGAATGACGCCCGCAGCCGCCGGGTTGCGCGCGATTCCTTCGCAAGCCGCCGCTCCCACTCTTCCCTGCCCCATGCCGCATCCGAACGCCGCGATGCCCATGCCGAAAGCTGCAGCGATGGCCAACAGCCCTTTGCCGCCGCCTGCTGCCGCCGGTTCCGCCCCTTGCGCAAACGCCGCCGGAGCAAGCACCAGCACTGTCGCCGCCATAATTGCCAGATACTTCAGTTTCATCATCACATCCTCCTTAGAAGTGCCGCCAGGAGGTGGTTCCCGGACACCGTGCAGCCGGGCTCACACTGAAACGGCCGAAAACTCGAAGCCATCCGCGTGATTCTCCGCGGAATTAATGTTCCTCTGCCGTGGCCATCCCCAGGTAGACCGATGGCAGAATCGTGAAAACATAGGCCTGCACGAAAGAAACAAACACGTGGAGCCCCAAGAACAGGATCGGAATTGTCGCGGGGAGTACGCCAAGAGCAATGCCAAGCCCGTGATACCTTTCCCAGCCCCACAGGGCTACTTGCGCAAAAAGCGCGAGGAACAGTTCATAGAGCAAATCGCTTGCAAAAATGTTGGCCCAAAGACGAACGGTCAGCGAAAGCAGGCGCGCGCAGGTGCTGATAATCTCGACAGGAAAAATCAGCGGCACCAAGAGCCAGTGCACGCCTCCGGTGAACAATTTCAGATAGCCTAAGATCCCGTGCTTGCGGATTCCCTGCCAGTTGAAGTACAGAAAGACCAGCATCGCGCCCGCAAGCGGAACGCTTTTATCCGAGGTGGGCGGATTGAGAACCGTCGGAATGGCTCCAAAGAGATTGCCGACAAGCACAAAGAGGGCAATCGATCCGACCAGGTAAAGATACTGATCGGCGTCGTGGCCTGCGTTTTCGCGGAGGATGTCGCGAAGCCCGAACCCTTGCGAATTCGTGATCAGCAGCTCAGCGAGTTGCTGTGACGCTCCCGGCTTCTCGACCGATAGCCGGGACCTCACCCAAAGCGCGAGAAGCGTGCCGATCAGCAGCGCCACCACGCTCATCACCACTTGCTCTGGGATGGGCGTCTGCGGATGAGTCGGGGTAATGTGCAGCGCGGTGAGCAGAGCCAGCGCGGCGTGCCCCAGGTACAAGTTCACAATCTTCGTCAGCCAGCTTATCGTGTATTCCATTCCCTATCCCAGAGGATGCAAAATTTCGTACAGACTTGCTGCCAGCGTCGCGGCACCCAGGGCGCACAACCCCGCAAGCATGCTTACAAGGGGGACTTTCAGATATTCAAAAATAACATAGACGCACAAGGCTATCAAGCCATAGCGGAAGATCATGCGAAACCAGGTTCCTATCGGGACTCGCGGCTTCGCGGAGCCTTCCTGCGCCACGGTCGCCGCGACCAGAGCGTCCAATCCGCGTCTCAGCCAGCGGAAATTTAGCCAAGCCAGCACCGCGCCAATCGCCAAGCCCGCGGCCCACGGCCAGCGTCGCATAGCCCCCGCCGCGAGTGCGGCTGCACCGCCAAGCAACAACGTCAGCCAGGCGATGCGTTGCTCGGTCCGCGCGTAGACGGACGCTTCGGGCGGGCCGTCTCCCGCGATTGCGGACTGTTCAGTCTTTTCCATCGCCGTTCGCAGGCAGCCGCCGCAAGACGTCGCGCACACCGGCGAAAAACCCCAGGCCGCCGAAGACGAGCGTGAAAATGACTTTGGTGTGCAACCAGTGGTCGAGAAAATACCCCAGCAAGCCGCCGACGGCGGTGGCGCCGACTAGCACGAAGGGCAGCTCCATCGCCAGGCCAAATTGCGTGGTGAAGTTGTTCGGCTTATGCCCCGAGGGGGGCCGCGAGTCCGACTTGTTGGGATTATTGTCCAAAGGCGTAGCGCGCGATGCGCAGGAATGGTTCAGGATACAGCCCCGCGGCGAGCGACACAAATACCGCAGCGGTCAGCGCAATGGTCTGCCCGCCGCTGATTGCTAGTGCGGGCATATCGAGTGGCAACGCGTCGGCGGTAGGCTTTTTCCAGGCATGCGCCGCGACGCGCCCATAGTAATAGGCTCCGGCGAGCGCATTGAAGATCGCAAAAATCGCAAGCTCAGGATGCGGCACCGCGAACAACGCTTTGACGATGTAATATTTTGCCGTGAAGCCGGCCGTAGGCGGTATCCCCGCGAGCGACATCATGAAAATGAGCAAGACCAGAGCCGCCGCCGGGCTTCGCCGGTACAAGCCATCCAAATCGCCCAGGTTTGTTGTAGCGCTTCCGCACTGCTCCAGCACAATAAGAATTCCAAATGTTCCGGCGGTCATGAAAACGTAGGCGCCCAGGTAGTACATCATGCCGCTAAACCCGGCCTCACTTCCCGCGACCAGCCCGAGCAGGATAAATCCAGTTTGCGCCACCGCACCGTATGCGAGCAGCCGCTTCACGTTGGTCTGCCGCAGCGCCGCGATGTTTCCCCACAAGAGAGAGACGATTGCCGCGCCGCCCCACACGTGAATCCATTTTAAGTGTGCAAACACAAACAGAAATGAAAAAAACCTCAGCAGCAATGCGAAACCTGCCGTCTTCGCAACTGCGCTTATGTATGCGGCAACAGGCGTTGAAGACGATTCATAGATGCTTGGCGCGAACCAGTGAAGCGGCGCAACATCGATCAAAAGGAACACGCCAATCAGGATGAAGACGAGCGGCAGCACGGCGTGCCAGTTCGTCAGACCGCCGAACGGAACGCCATTGTCGAGGCGCACTTCGAGGATTGCGCCAATTCGCCCGAGGTTCGTCGTTTGAAACACTCCGAACAACAGCAGAAAACCCGCGCCAAGCGCAGCCGAACTGGACGCCCAGAAGAGACCGTATTTTCTTCCCGCTGCTGCGGAGCGCGGCTCGCCCCGTGAAAACTTTGTGAGCAGATAGCAGCTCAGTCCCATGACCTCCAGCCCAAGAAAGACCGCAACCAAATCGACAGTGGAAATCATCAGCATCATGCCCACGCACGCAAATAGAGGCAGCGCGAAAAACGCGCCTTGCCCTTTCTCTCCGCCTTCCAGCAATCGCACCGAAAGCAAGACGATCAGCGCAGTGGCGGCCAGAAAGAGCGCCGCGAAAAAAAGAAAGAAAGGATCGACGAGAACGCTTTGATGGAGACCCAGAAGTCCAGGCGATTCAGGATTCACTTCACGCAGCCCTTGCATCTTTCCATGCTGCACGTACAAGGTAAAACCGCTGAAGGCCGTCCCTCCCAGCGCAAGCAGCGCGTTCCAATGCTTTTCATTTGCGGCCAGCCAGCGGTCGATTACCAGAATCCCGCAAGCAAAAAGGACCAGTTCCATCTCCGGCAGGATGAGCGTTCCATCTCCGCTGAGAAAGGCGCGCACGCCGTCAATGAGGGAATGGATCATGTGGAGGGATGGTTACGGATGGAACGCCGCGCCTGCAAATGCGGCAACTTTGGCGCTACTTTTCGAACAGCAGTTCTCCCGCCCGCTGCGTCGCCTTTACCACAGCTTTGATGAGCGTGACGCGCAGCTTGCCTTCTTCGAGCTCCAGGATTCCGTCAATCGTGCAGCCCGCCGGGGTGGTCACCGAATCCTTGAGCAGGGCCGGATGGTCTCCCGTCTCGAGGACCACGCTCGCCGCGCCCTTCATCATCTGCGCCGCGAGCAGCGTCGAGACATCGCGTGGCAATCCAACCTTCACGCCGGCTTCGGCGAACGACTCCAAAATTATGTATGCAAACGCCGGTCCGCTCGCCGATAGCCCCGTCACCGCGTCCATGTTCTTCTCGTCCACTACTACGGTGCGGCCTACCGCGTCGAACATCGTCCGCGCCATCTCCAAGTGCTCCGTGCTCGCCTGCGCACCGCGGCAGATTCCCGTCATCCCGCAGCCCACCACCGAACACGTGTTGGGCATGGCGCGAACCACGGGCACCTTGGCGCTGGCGCGCTGTTCGATGTAGCTCGTTGGCACGGAAGCCGCCACGGAAATCACCAGCGTTTTTTCGCTCAACTCCGGGGCGATTTCCTCCAGCACTGTGCCCACCACCTGGGGCTTCACGCTCAGCAGCACGATGTCCGCACCGCGCACGGCTTTTCGATTATCCGTCGTCGCCGCCACCCCCAGCTCTTTCGCCAGCGCTGCAGCCTTGTCGCCGTGTTTCGCCGTCGCGGTCACGCGCTTCGCGGAGAACAACCCCTGTTTCAGATACGCTCGCAACAAAATGCCGCCAAGCTTTCCCGTCCCCAAAACCGCCAGTTTCTTGTCCGAAAGTTTTTGGGCCATAGTGCAATCATTGTTGACGACGCACGCATCCCCGTCAACCACCGTTTCTCCACACATTGGTGCGCAGCGCGGCTTTGCACATGTCACGCGTCACCTGTTCACTTGGCTCTTTCAATCGGTGGACTTTGGAATTGGAGATTAATCGTGCCGTGCGCCGTTCAAAACATGGACGGCATGCGGCAAGAGATGCGCCACGGCATCCAGAGACTCGGACGCGCCCTTTGGACTTCCCGGGAGATTTATAATGAGTGTCTTCGAACGAACCGCCGCCATTCCCCGCGAAAGCACCGCCGTCGGCGTCTGCTCTGCTCCCTTGCGCCGCATTTCTTCCGCGATACCGGGCACGATGCGGTCCGCAACCGCTTCCGTCGATTCCGGCGTATTGTCGCGCGGCCCAATCCCCGTCCCGCCGGTCGTGAGAATCACGTCCATGCGTCCGGAGTCGGCCAACTCACGCAACTGTTCGCGAATATTCGCGGGGTCATCGGAGACGCGCAGCACCGACGTCACTTCCCAGCCCAAGCCCCGGCACACGGCCACCACCGCAGGGCCGGAAAGGTCTTCGCGTTCCCCTCTCGAGACGGTATCGCTTATGGTGAGCACTGCGACGCGCATGAGGCGGGCTACTTCGTTTCCACGGTGTCGCGGTTGGCTTCGTCCATCAACCGCATCGCTTCCATGAGCAAGCCGGTCGTGTTCCGCGTAGTCGTTGTGCGCGTCGATGCATTTGCCGCATTGAAATCTATTTCGAATTCGCCCGCGGTCCAAAGCACCACGCGGTAGACCGCGTCATCCCCTTCGAGCTTTCCGATCTTCGCGTCGCGGCACTGCCCATTCGCAAAAAACAGTTCGCCTTGTTCGCCGCCGCGCTGCACAACCAGCCGGCACGACTTCTGTCCCATCTCCAGCGACTGCATCAGGTCGATCATGCTCATCTCTTCCAGGCGGCCTTGAATCACGCCGGGCCGGGATGCGCGTTTCTGCAATTTCTCCAGGTGCAAACGGTCCACGACTTTCTTCGCGATACGCACCAAATCTTTCACAAGAAACGGCTTCGTAACGAAATCCTCGACTCCATCCACCAGGGGCCGCAACCGTTCCTCGATATCCGCGCGGCTGGCCATGAATAAAAATGGAATGTGCCGCGTCGCCTCGCGTCCGCGCAGCTTTTCAAATAGCTGCCGCCCGTCGAGACCCGGCATTTTGTAGTCGCACAAAATCACATCGGGAGGGGTATCAATCACCTTCAAGAGCGCATCCGCGCCATCCCCAGCCGTCTCAATTTCGCAAAACGGCTCCATCCCTTTAACAATCAAATCCCGTACCAGCGGATTGTCATCCGCCACCAGCAACTTGACTGTCTTGCCGCTCGCGGCGGTCATCGACTCCGGCTCCTGGCGGTTTTCTTGCGATTCCCCGCAACGTTCGCTTCGCGATAAAAATCGCCGCTCTTCCCGCCAGTCTTTTTGACGAGAACAATCCCGCTGATTTCCATTCCCTTATCGAGAGCTTTGCACATGTCGTAGACCGTGAGGGCCGCGGCCGTGACGGCGACCAACGCTTCCATTTCCACGCCTGTCTGGGCGGTCGCCGTAACTTCGGAGCGAACTTCAACGCCATTTTGGCACAGCCGTGCAGTCACATCAATGTGCGTCAGCGGCAATGGATGACAAAGAGGTATCCACTCCGCCGTTCTCTTCGCCGCGGCAATCCCCGCAATTCGCGCTACTTCCAGCGGGTTTCCCTTCGGATTCCGCAGCCGTTTCACGGCGCGCACTACCCGCGGCCTCATGCTCACAAACCCCTGCGCTACCGCGGTCCGCATCGTCAGAACCTTCTCCGACACGTCCACCATCTTCACTTCGCCGCCTCTTCCGTAGTGTGAAAGCTTGCTCATCGAATAAATCGGCACAGGCAAGAGCGCCCTTGCTGCTTAGTGCGCAAGGCGGATGCCGGGACCCAATACCGCAACGAATGCCAACGCCGCGGCGCCAGCCGATGTCACTAACGGCCAGCTCCTCTCAATCGGCAAAGGTTCTGCTGCTAGCCCGTACGGAACTATGGTTCCTCGCTTAAGCCAGTTGGTCGCCCACAGCAATCCGGACGTGCCTCCGAAAGTCGAAGCCGCCGCGGAAATCAGAACCAGTATCATCCCGACAGGATTCAGGGCACCCGCGATGCACATCAGAATTCCTCCGCAGAAGTATGGAATCGCCGAAAGGCTCCAGGCGCGCCGGTAACGCTGCGCTTCTTCACTGCCGATGAGCGGACGCAATTCGCACATGCTGATGAGCGCGGCAAGCGGGTAGGTAATCACCCCGAAAATCGTCAAGCCGATTCGCCACATCCAAGTCGGGCCAAGTCCCTGGATAAACGCGCCCCAGTCCCCGATGCCGCCGATGCCCGAGAAAAGAAAATATCCGCTGGCTGTGTAGAGATTGATGGTCATCGCGATCCACAGGAAGTATCTCCATCGGGGGCGCTCGCGGCCGGTCAGCCGGCCGAGCGCAAAGAATACCGCAGCGGCGATGAAGTTCATCAACGTTCCGCCGGCATCCACCAGCCGGCTGTCCACGCTGCACTCGAAGTGTACGGAAGAGAGCACCATCGGCTTGGCGCCAGCCAGAAGACAAGCTCCGCCATGCCCCGCGCCTTCATGAAGCAAGCTGCCGAGCATGTAGGCGAGGAGACCGATAGCGGCTACCGTCAATCCATCCGCCGCGGACGACTGGCTCGTCTCTTTCAAAGCAAATCTCTTCGCAGGATCACGCCAACTCTCTCTCCCGCTTCAATCTTTTGCTTCTCCAGTGGCACCACCAGGAAACAGTTTGCCCTTCCCAGCGCCGACACGTCGCCCGATCCCTGCCACTTCAGCGCCTTCACTTCCCTCTCCGCCGCTTGCCCTTCCGTGCGCGCCGGCAAGAAATGCGTCACCCCCGGCTTCTCGTCCAGCGCCTCGCTCAAGCGCGCCTCCACAATGGGCAAAGGCCTCGGCTCTGCGCCACTCAACAAATCCACTGCCGGCGCCACAAACAATTCAAAGGTGACCATCGTCGACACCGGATTCCCCGGCAGCCCAAACACGAATTTCTCTCCGCACTTCCCGAATACCGCGGGCTTCCCCGGCCGTATCGCCACGGCATCAAAATAAAATTCCGTCTCCAATTCCCGCAACACCTTCTCCACCAAATCGTACTTCCCCATCGATACGCCGCCCGATAGCACCAGCAAATCTTCCTGCAATCCCCGCCGGATCTTCGAGGACAGATCGTCTTCGCGGTCCATGGCGTTCCCCAGCAAAACAGGCCTGCCGCCAGCCAGCCGCACTTGCGCCGCAAGCGATACGCTGTTGCTGTTTCGAATCTGGAATCGCCCCGGAAAGCTGTCTACCGGCACAATCTCGTCGCCAGTTGAAAGAATCGCCACCCGCGGCTTTTGCCCGCAGGTCAACTCGGCCGCGCCCACTTGCGCTGCCAGCGCCAGCTCCGCATAGCCCAGCCGCATCCCCGGGGTCAGAAGCGTTTGCCCTGCCCGCGCCTCGCTCCCACGCGGCACAAAATTTTGTCCCGCCACGGCTCCGCGTTCGAAGCGCACCTGATCTCCATCGCGCTTCGTGTGCTCTATCATCACGACGGCGTCCGCACCCGAAGGCACCGCCGCTCCCGTCATAATCTGTACGCAGGTCTCCGCCCACAACTCTTTCGTTACGCGATCCCCGGCCTTGATTTCTCCCGTGCACTTCAGCGACGCTCCCGCCTTGGCATCCGCCGCGAAGACGGCGTAGCCGTCGCGCGTTGCGCGGTTAAACGGCGGATACTCACGGTCCGTCTTTATCTCTTGCGCCAACACGTATCCCAGCGCCTCGCCCACGCGCACCTGTTCCGTCGCGCGCGGACCTTTCTTCTCTCCAACTTGTTCGATGACTTTTTGGCGTGCTTGCTCGTATGTGAGCATGACGTGGCACTTCCCATCGCAGAACGTCGCAACACCGTCCCTTTTTTCCTCTGCTTCCTTAACTTCCTCTACTTCCTCTCCTTCTTTCTCCTACAACCACCTCGCCAGCAAAGTTCCTGCCGGCACAATCGTCGCATCCCGCTCCGGCCCGGTAGAGATCATTCCAATTTCCAGCTGCAAAAAATCCCCAATGAATCGCAAATAATCCAGCGCCGCCTTCGGCAATTTCGCGCCATCTTTCACGCCATACGTTGTCTCGCACCATCCCGGCAGCGTCTTGTACTCCGGCGTCACCTGCTCATACTCTTCTGCCAGCGCCGGCATCTCTTTCAGCGTTTTGCCCTTGTACTTATATCCCACGCACACTTGAATCTCGCGCTGGGTATCAAACACATCCAATTTCGTCACCACCAGCGAATCGATCCCATTGATCATCTTCGCGTACCGCAGCACCATCAAATCCAGCCACCCGCAGCGTCGCGCGCGGCCCGTCACGGCTCCAAACTCTTTTCCGCGTTCGCGAACTTCTTTCGCTTCCAGTTCCGGCATCTCCGTCGGAAACGGGCCGCCGCCCACGCGCGTCGTATACGCTTTCGAAATTCCCAGAACGTTCTTGATTTTTGTCGGCGGCACGCCAACGCCCGTCGTCGCACCTCCGGATATCGCGCTTGAAGACGTCACATAGGGATACGTCCCATGGTCGATGTCCAGCATCGTTCCCTGGGCGCCTTCGAACAGCACCGACTTCCCTTCATCTAGCGCGCGATTCACCAGTTCCGCCGTATCGCAAATGTATCCGCGAATCTTTTCTCCCAGCTTCAGCGTCTCTTCCACTTCATGCGAAAAATCGATGTCCGCGCCGTAAGCGCCCTTCGCCAGCCGGTTTTTCTCTGCCACAACCCGCGACGCCTTCTTGCGAAACAATTCCGGCTCCAGCAAATCGCATGTTCGCAAACCGCGCCGCGCCATTTTATCTTCGTACGCCGGCCCGATTCCCCGCGAAGTCGTGCCAATCTTGTCCGCCCCGCGCGCGCCCTCCGCAGCCTTGTCCAGCTCTCTGTGATAGGGAAAAATCAAGTGCGCGCGATTGCTGACGTGCAATCGACCCTTCACGTCGATCCCCGCCTTCGCCAGCGTCTCGATCTCCGCCACTAATGCCGCCGGATCCACCACCACGCCAGTCCCAATCACCGCCTGCTGCTTCGGCCGCAAAATCCCGCAGGGAATCAGCTGCAGCACATAGCGATCCTTGCCAATAATCACGGTATGCCCCGCGTTGTGCCCGCCCGCCACGCGCGCTATATAATCAAACGATCCCGCAAGGTAATCCACCACCTTGCCTTTGCCTTCATCGCCCCACTGCGCGCCCACCACCACCACCGATTTCATGCAGGCCTTCTCCTCGACCACACTTCTTCGCACTCTGATTCACTTCATCAAAACTTCGTTGGAAAGCGCCAGAAAACGGCAGGTTCTTATCGTAAACTCGCCTAGCCCGCAACGCAAGCAAGCGATGATTGGCACTCGACGCACGCAGACCTCCGCGGGCGTACAGCTACTTGCTCAGCTCCGCATATCGAAAGCATTCCACCCAATGGTCATTCACCATCCCCGTAGCCTGCATAAACGCATAGCAAATCGTCGATCCCATAAACCGAAACCCCCGCTTCTGCAAATCCTTGCTCATCGCATCCGATTCCGCCGTCTTCGCCGGCAGGCGTTTATGCGTCCTCCAGGCGTTCTGTATCGGTCTACTGCCTACAAATCGCCAAATATACGCATCAAACGTCCCAAACTCCTCCTGCACCTTCAAAAATGCCTGCGCGTTCGAAATTGTCGCCGCAATTTTCAACTTATTCCGAATAATTCCCGCATCTTTCAATAATTCCCGCACCTTCTTCTTGTCGTACAGCGCGATTTTCTCCGCAGCAAACCCGTCAAACACTTCCCTATACCGCGCACGCTTCTTCAAAATCGTATCCCAGCTCAATCCCGCTTGTGCCCCCTCCAAAATCACAAACTCAAAAAGCAGCTGGTCTTCATGCACCGGGACACCCCATTCCTCATCGTGATAAGGAATATTCAACTCGCTCGTCGCCCAGTGGCACCGTTTCAACTTCAAGTCGGTAGCGCTCACCCTTCGCTCCCCTCTTTTTTGCGCGCACTCACCTACTGAGGCAACGCAGATGCTGGACAACGCACTGTTTGCATAACTGCCGCGACACAATCGCAACCGCCGCGGCAAATTCTTCAACTCTTCCGCGCCACATACGTGCTGATTCCATAGTTTCTTCGCAGGATCTGGGCACGCTCAATGACCGGCCACAGCATGCGGTCGATTACCGACAGCGGCGAGTAAGCTGCATATTTCAGCGCGCTTGCCCATCCCTTTGGCAATTGACGCAGCCGTCGGAACTCCTTGCTTGTCAGCGGGACATCTTGATAGGTGTACGCGCGTCCAAGGAAGCGGGTGCGCACCATGAAGGTCAGCCAGTTATTGGGCGCCATTTTGTAGACGTCGCGCCCGTTCACTTCCTTCACCATCGTGAACCCTGTCCTCTCCAGATAGCGGCCCACAGTTTTCCTCGTGAAGAAATACAGGTGCCGCGGCACGTCCTCGCAGAAAAGATGACGAGAAGCCGCGCTCTGGAAGTTGGTCACCAGAAAAACAAATAAGCCGCCTGGCCTGATGACGCGCGCAGCCTTCTGGAAGTACGCCATCGGGTTGTGCACATGCTCGAGAACCGCCCATGCCGTCACGGCGTCGTAGGTCGGTTCGTTCACAGGAATATCTTGAAACACTTCTGTATACACGCGGAAATCCTTGATCTGCCGCGAGGCTGCGGAAACTTCCACGCCTTCCACTTGCCAGCCGCGCTCGGCCATGAACCGTGGAAAGTCTCCCGTCGCACAGCCCACGTCCAGCAACTTCATCCTGCCGCCACTTCTCTCCAACTCCTTCAAATATCTCGCTTCCGCGGTGAACCGGCGGCGCAGATAACGTTCATTTCTTTTTGTCGGGGGTTTCTCGAAATATTCCGCGGGGTAATATTTCTGTATCTCCGAAAGCACCGGCCTCGGATTCAAAAACCCCAGGCCGCACTCGCCGCACTCCACTACTTGGAAGCACTCGTCTCCGGGAAAGAGGCGGTCCGGCATCGCGTACACCAGCCCACTCCGCTCCGAACCACACAAATTGCATGCGACTGTTTCCAATCAAGCCTCGCAGAAACGATTATCCTGGCGATCCCTGCCCTCAGATGAAGGACACACAATCATCCGGGAAGAGTTGCGGTTCCTTTGAAATTATGCCTGTCCAGGAGGCCGCATACATTCTGCCCGGCCAAGTGTGGATGTGCGCTTCCCATGGCAACAAGTTAGCGGGGATTCTCAGTTTCCAACACTACCGAAGAATGGAATGAATAATAATTGTATTCCCGCCCAAGAGCACCGGGTCGGAAGCCAATTCATCGGTCCAGCGATCCGCGCGGCGTTTCCTTGGCGTCAATTTCGCAAGGAGGCGAATAAATGCCACAATGGGCCAGTAGAGCCACTGGTTGGCCTTTTTTCGATCACGGTAAACGCCCTGAATTGCAAATCCGTTTTTCTCAAGATAGTAGCGCAGCTCGTTGTACCCTATCGGATTGGCGTGGACAGCAATTTCATCCCATCCGGCACAGTCGTAATGAATTTTCGCCTTGGATTTCTCGGAAAGGGGTTTGAAGTGCGAAGTGTAACCGAAGAGCAGCCACTTTATCCGCTCTTCGATGTTCATGATATTCGGCACGCTGATGATCAGATGGCCGCCGGGCTTTAAGAGCCGTCGGTATTCCCGAAACGCCTGCGGAGGCGAATCAATATGCTCGAGTCCATCCAGCGACGTAATGTATTCAAACGATTCCGACGCGTACGGCAACGTGCCCGCCAGGTCGCCGCGTTTGATCTCCACCCCATCCAGCCGGAAAAGCTCGGAATACAGGTCGCAACAGCGTACGGCAAACCCTTCGGCCAGCAAATCCTGGGCTAACGCACCCTCGCCCGCAGGACAATCCAGAATCACACCGCGTGGGAGCGGTCTCAATATCTTCAGTACCGTTTCATGCAGTCCCGGGCGCGACATCGCCATCGGCCCGCGGTCTCCTGCAAGCAACGGCGGATGGTCCGCCGGTTTTACGGTCCTTGTCGTCGCGGTCTCTGCTGTAGCCAATCTATGCTCCTAAAATTTCAACTCCGCGCAAAAACAAAAGGCATGTCGCACTCAACTGTACGACATGCCCCACCATTCTTGCTATCTTTTTGCCGCTGCGCTCACTCGGCGAATTACGCCACGTGCCGGTCAATCGCCTTGGTGATCTGATCCTTGGGCACCGCGCCCACGATCTGCTCGACCACTTGCCCGTTCTTGAAAACCAGCAGCGTGGGGATTCCGCGAATGTTGTAGCGTCCCGCCGAGTTCATCGCTTCATCGACATTCAGCTTCATCACTTTCAGCTTTCCGGCATAGTCATGGGCAATCTCAGCAACCGTCGGAGCCAGCATGTGGCAGGGCCTGCACCACTCCGCCCAGAAATCCACCATCACCGGCTGCGCGCTGCTCGCCGTCAGAACCTCTGCTTCAAAATTACCGTCCGTCACCGCCTGGATATTTTCAGCCATGTTGTTTGTCCTCAACAGCTTGCCGCTAGGCCGCTGTTTCGCTCTCCTTTCTCACATCAATTAGATGTTGTGACAGACATTTGGTTTCGTCCCGCCTGCCCGGCTCCTCGAAGAGTCAGCGCCGCTTCGTATACTTTCGCATACTCCGCGGCCGGACCCTTCCAGGAAAAATCTTTTGCCATTCCGTTCAATTGAATGCGCTTCCAAATGCGCTCGTCGGTGCAATGGTGCAAGGCTTGCCGAATCGCGTACATCATGGCTGCACCGGAATACTCTGCAAACTTGAAACCCGTTCCCGTGCCATGCTCCAGATCGAACGGCTCGACGGTGTCGTCCAGCCCGCCCGTGGCCCTCACAATCGGCACCGTACCATACTTCAAGCTGTAGATCTGATTCAAGCCACAAGGCTCATAGCGCGACGGCATCAGGAACATGTCCGCGCCGGCCTCAATCTTATGCGCAATTTCATTGTCGTAGGCAATTTTCACGCCGGCGCGTCCAGGAAATGTGTCCGCCAACGCCAAAAACAGTTCTTCGTACTTGCGGTCGCCGGATCCCAGTACTACCAGCGAGAGGTCTTCTTTCATCAACTCGAGGGCCTTCTCGGCGATCAGATCGAAGCCCTTTTGATCCGCGAATCGCGACACAATTCCAATCAACGGGCGCGCCGCATGCTCCGGCGCGATGCCGAACAGTTCCAGCAACGCCTGCTTGCACACATGCTTTCCGCTCATGTCCTTCGCGGAATATTTCATCGGGATCAGTTTGTCTCTTTCCGGGCTCCACACGGAATAATCCACGCCGTTTAAAATGCCGATGAGCCGGTCGGCGCGGCTCCGCATCACGCCATCCAATCCATAGCCATACTCGGGCGTCTGAATCTCTTGCGCATACCGCTTGCTGACGGTCGTCAAAAAATCCGAGTAAATGAGCCCGCCCTTCAGGAAATTCACGTTGCCGAAAAATTCCAGCCCTGCCGGATGGTACACGCCCACGGGAATGCCCGCGCGTTCGAGAACCTCTTTGGGGAAAAGTCCGTGATAGCCCATGTTGTGAATCGTGAACACCACGGGAATGTCTTTCACCGCAGGGTCGTCGCCGTAGGAAGTGCGCAGCAGAA
Source organism: uncultured Acidobacteriota bacterium (assembly GCA_963753745.1). Classification (GTDB taxonomy): domain Bacteria; phylum Acidobacteriota; class Terriglobia; order Acidiferrales; family UBA7541; genus Acidiferrum. The sequence goes on along the minus strand of CAVWDX010000020.1, from coordinate 406,683 downwards.
CCGGAAGCAGGGCCGTCTGCCAGTCGTGGCAATGAATCACGTCCGCAGGCCAGACATGCTTCACAATTTCGATGGCCGCGCGGCAGAATTCGCTATACCGCTCGGCATTGTCGGGATAATCTCCCGCACTGTTGCCATACAAACCGTCGCGATCGAAATACGCCGGATCGTCCACAAAAAAATAGCGAACACCCGAAACTTGCGAGCCATCCACGATCGCGGGAAATCGCAGGCGATTCGCGAGCGGAATTGTGAGGCTCGGCAAGACCACGGCGCTTGTCTTCGTCCCCCGGTAACGCGGCAATACGACGGCTACTTCGTAGCCCAGGGCAACCAGCGCCTTCGGCAGCGCCTCGACCACGTCCGCAAGGCCGCCCGTTTTTGAAAATGGCAATCCTTCCGATGCTACAAAAAGAATTCTCACTCGTCTCTCTTTGCTCGTTTCCTTGGACGCCTTTCGCGTCTTTCGCTTCTTCGCCGCATTCACGGGATGGATTGCGTCATGCGCATTCATTTTACGCTACTGGACCTCATTCGGATCGTCAAGACAGAACCACTCGAGTGAATCCACCCGGCACGCTTCCTGTTACACTTTCGGCGCATGGCTCGTCAACGTCTGGGACAACATTTTCTTTCGGATGCCGGCTGGCGCGAACAAATTGCGCGCGCCATCGGCGTTTCGCCGCACTCAACCGTCGCCTCAACAAGTGCGTCGGATTCATCGTACTGCTGGATTGAAGTCGGCGCTGGCCATGGGGAGATGACTGAGCATCTCGCTTCCACCGGTGCCACCGTCTACGCGATCGAGCTCGATGCATTGCTTATCGCGCGCCTCCAGCGGCTTGCCAAGAAATTACCGCATCTCACGGTCGTTCCCGGCGACGTTCTGGAAACCGATCTCGCCGCCCTCGCTGCCGCCAGACGCATCCGCGTCTATGGGAATTTGCCGTACTACATCACCTCGCCGATTCTTCATCATTTCTTCACGTTCGCAGACCAGATTGACGAGATTCACGTCGTCATTCAAGAGGAAGTCGCTCTTCGTCTCACTGCAAAACCGCACACCAAACAATTCGGCTATCTCTCTGTCGTCACGCAGCTCTATACTCGGCCGGAACTTGTCCTTCGCATTCCCCGCGGCGCATTCAGCCCGCCGCCCGAAGTCGGCTCCGCACTGGTCACGCTCCGTCTTCCCGGCGAACGCGTAAGCCTCGCCGTGCATGACGAAGCAGCTTTTCTGGATTTTGTGAAATCGTGTTTTTCCCAGAAGCGCAAAACACTTGTGAACAACTTGCGGTCTCTCGCCAAACCGGATTTCGTGCGCGAGGCCCTTACGGCGCAAAGCCTGCGCCCTGACGCGCGCGCCGAGCAGCTATCCGTCGCCCAGTTCGCCGCGCTTCACGTTGCCCTGGCCGCCGCACCTTAACTCTTCTCGCCGTCCTTCTTCTGCGCTGCGATCACCCGGTCCGGATAATCGCTCATGATCCCGTCCACACCCGCGGCCATGAGCAGCCGGATGTGCGCCGGATGATTAATCGTCCAGCACACGACTTGCAAATCTCTCTTGTGGGCTTCCACCATCATCGACGGCGTCACCAAATCGCCGCGCACGACCACTTGCCGTGCGCCTACATCCACCGCGGATTGTAAGGGATCGGCTAGCTGCCCGTCTTGCAAGACGCCGGTCATCAGCGTGGGCTCGATCTTGCGCAATCCCGCCAGGATCCCGGGGTCAAACGAGATCACCACAGCTCGCGCAACTTCGCCCGATTCTCGCAGCGCGCCAATCAAAGCATGCTCTCCGCCCCACGAGCCGCTGGGCTTTAGCTCCAAATAAAATACGACGTCGTTCTTTTTCGAAAATTCCAGTATCTCTTCGAGAGTCGGAATGCGCTCGCCGGCATACTCGCTCCCGAACCACGATCCCGCATCCAGCCGTCGCAGCACGGCAAGCGTCTGATCGTGTACCCGGCCCTGGCCATTGGTGGTGCGGTCCACGCTGTCGTCATGGATGGCCACAAATCGCGCGTCGCGGGATAGCTGCAAATCTGTTTCGATAAAAGTGGCGCCCAACGCCACCGCCTTCTTGAATGCGGCTAGCGTGTTTTCCGGGGCGTGCCCGGACGCTCCGCGATGGCCGATGATCAACACTTCGCTACGCTCCTTTGAGCCGCCATCTCCCAGCCGGCACTGTGACTTTCAAGAGGCCTCGGCCGCCTTTTTTTACATGAGAAAAAAAATCTCTTTTTTCTATGCTACCACCTGCCGGCCTTCAAATAGGTATGTACCCTATCCCGCTGCATCTTGAATCTAACCAATAGAGGCCGTCCATCTCTTTTAAGGAGCAGAACATGAGAAAAGAACTGCGGGCCCTATTCGTAGCAGCGATATTTGTGGCTCCACTGGCCGCCCCAGCACGCACACCAGCTCTTCCGCGGCATAAATCCATGGACCAAAACGAGCCGAAGACAGAGAAACAACTGATTCGCGAGGTTCATCACGTGCTGGTCATGCTGCCCTACTATTCCGTCTTCGACAACCTGGCGTACAAAGTCGAAGGTGACAAGGTGATTCTGGAAGGGCAGGTAGTTCGTCCGACGCTCAAATCCGATGCCGGGGCCGCTGTAAAGAGCATCGAGGGTGTCAGCACGGTGGTCAACAATATTGAAGTGCTGCCTCTCTCACCCATGGATGTTCAGTTACGCCGGGCCGTTTACCGCGCAATCTACGGAGACACCGTGCTTTCGCGCTATGGATATGAGGCCGTGCCTTCGATTCACATCATCGTGAAGAATGGAAACGTCACGTTGGAAGGCGTGGTGGACAACGAGTCCGATAGAAACCTGGCAAATCTTCGGGCCAACGAGGTTCCCAACGTCTTTTCGGTGAAGAACAATCTCAGGGTAGTGAGCAGCGGCAAATGAATTTGCTCGAGCGGCAGCCACTCGCGGTCTTGTACATGAAGAACAGGTCAGTTCGTCGAGCACATGCCTTATCTGGATGGCAAGCTGGTTTTGCGCTGGGGAAAATAACTGCGAAGCAGCCCACGGTTCCCCCTGTCGCCGATGTTTCTGAACTGGGTGCGGATTTACTTGCGCGCAAGCAATTGAAATCTGTGGCCTGCGGGCAATCGGACTTGGCGGCCTTATTTCATCCCTGTTCATGAGACGCGAAGGGACCTCATCAAAACCCCTTCGCGTCTTCCCGATCCGGCGGTATTCAAAACGCTATTTTCGTTAATTTGCGCCGGCGGAACTTGCGTCGTGAGAGCCATTTGCGCCCGGCGTCTGGCCGATATTCAGATCGTATTTCTCACCGCTGAAGAAAACCTGTGACAGTGATTGGCTTCCGTCTTTCCCCGTTTTCAGCCCATAGCCATCTTGGTCATTGGAATGGGCCTGCGAAACCATTCGAGCGGGCGCGGTGGCTACCGTTTGATTGCCTTTGAGAATATTTATCTTTACGTTTGGACCCGTGCCGCTCCATTCGACTTTGTAATTGCCTGGCGCCAATCGCTTGCCCTGGATGGTGACGTTCTCATACAGATGGAGCGATTTCTTATTCATGTTGGCTGCAAAGGCGCTAGCAGAGAACAACAGCGAAGCTCCGATCAACGCCGTGGAAAACTTGGACAGGTTCATACACAACTCCCTCTGGTCGTCTCCGCCGGCTAAAGCGTGAAAAAACGCTCCAGCCAGCGGAGGCACTTGGTTTCTTACTCCAGTAAATACGATGGCAAGTGTTGTCCAAAGGTTAGTTTGATGAACGAAAATTTTTGCGCCGCATTCCAGTGACATTTTTTGCTCTACGGGTTTTTCTAGAGTTGCGGCAGAGTCGCAGACATTCGTTCGGCTCGCGAGCCTATGAATTTTAAAAGGATGGCCCTTGTGAATAATAGCGTGGAGGGGCCCAGGCCAGGCTCCTCCACACCAAGAGGCTCGTCAACTATTCCAAAACGGCAGGTACGTCAGTTCGTGCCGCTAGTATTTGCGCCGGGCGTAGCATTCGCGCCGGAAACTTGGCCGAATTCCAGATCGAATTTTTCGCCGTGGAAGAACAACTGCGTGACGGACTGGGCGCCGTCCTTTCCTGTTAAGGACGTATAGCCGTCTTGTTTATTAGGTTCATTGACAGCAACGACGCGTGCCGAGACAGTAGCAACGGTCTTTCTGCCTTTGACGATGTTGACCTCCACGTCGGGGCCGGTCCCGTTCCATTCCACGCTGTACGTACCGGGCTTCAATTGCTTGCCTTGAACGATGACGCTTTCCGTGAGATGGAGCGACTTTTTATTAGTGTTCCCAGCAAAAGCGCTGGCGGAGAGCAACAGAGAACTTCCCAGCAACACAGTGAGCACGTTCGACGCTTTCATGTATATCTCCCTTTTAGATCCTCCAGGAACCGAGACGCAAAAAAATCGCGCTCCGTCCCGCGGAGTCATGTGATTTTATGTTTCGTTGCCTTGGATGGCTTTCCGTCTTTCGCGGTTACCCTTTGAACGCTGCAATCTTTTTGTCGAGCGCAGAAAATAATTTCATAGTCGAAACCGGATATCTTTTGCCGCTCGCTTCGCCGTAAATGGCTGCGGAGAAATCTAAAGCAAAATGCGAAAGGAAAAAGTCGATGAAGAATCCGCATGCGGCGAACTAGAAAAGCCTGCGATTCAGCAGAAGGCTGAAGCGTTGGAATTAGATGGTTTCTGATTCCTGGCCGATGGTCTACGCGGAAGGCTTTACTTTCGCGTAGGCAGTCTGCTCGCTGGCCGCCTCCAGCATGACTTTGCGTCCGGTCCCCTTGATCTCTTATCCTTCGGTTGGAAATTGCATGCATTCTGTCGGACAATGAAAGTCTCATACCGAACATGACCACTTCCGACGCCAACTCATCCGCAACAGGGGGCAGCGAAGCAGGAGCCCGCGAGAAGCTTGTTACGCTCCGCCTCGCGCTGCTCCGCCTTCACAAGACGCTCCTGGATATGGAGCGCCGCGAGTATGAACGCGCCAACGGAAAAGTGACCGTCGGAGAACTCTTCCGGCTGGTCATCGACCATCAGCAATTCGGTTGGCTTCACAATATTTCCGAATTTGTCGTTCGCCTCGACGAAACTCTTGCCGGCGAAAATCCCGTCACGCCGGAAGATGTTCGCACCGCAATCTCGCTTGCCCGGAAAATGTTCGCCCCTTCGGAATCGGGCGACGCGTTTCAGAAGAAATATTTTGACGCCATTCAGAAGGACCCCGCCGTGGTCATTGATCACGCGGAGCTGGCGCGGCTTTTTAACAACGAACCCCCCGACGTAAGCTCGCCGTAAGCCGTGAAACGCTTTTCTCTCAAGGTTCGCCGCCTCGCTCGAAAAGAACTGCCCCGCGACACACTGGAACTTGCGCGGTTTCTAATCGGCAAGGTCGTCGTCCGCGAATTGCCGGAGGGGCGGCTCAGCGGGCGAATCGTGGAAGCGGAGGGCTATCCGCCGGGCGATCCTGCAGGACACCATTTTCGCGGTCCGACGCAGCGGAACCGCTCATTGTTTCTGCGCCATGGGCATGTGTATGTGTTTTTCAATTATGGCATGCATTTTATGCTGAACGTTTCGAGCGAGCGTGCGGGAGTTGGCGGAGGCGTCCTGATTCGCGCGCTTGAGCCTTTGGAAGGGATCGAGCTTATGCAACGCCACCGAAAGAGCGCAGAGCTTCTCGATCTCACGCGCGGTCCGGGACGGCTTGCGGCGGCCCTGCGGATCGACCGAGGTCTTGATGGAATTGATCTATTTTCGCGCGGCCCCCTCTGGCTCGGAGTATTGCTGTCTTCCAAGGCCGATAAGTCCGGCAAGCAAACCGTGGCGGAAGTGCGAGTTGGAAGGACGGTGCGCATCGGCATCACTCATGCCGCCAACAAACTCTTTCGCTTCTACGAGCGCGGCAACCCATTCGTTAGCGGCCCCAAGCGACTGCTTCTTCCGAACCCGGCACAAAAGAAGGCGAACGGTTGACGGCCTCAAACCGTTGCGCTCAGGAATTTTGATTTCATCGGGCTATTTAGGAGCGAAAAAAATCTAATCGCCGCAGGCGTATTCGGCCTGGGAATCCATTGGCAGAAAGTCTTTTCTGTGGTTTGCCTTTGTCGGCTTCGCTGTGCGCAGCATTGCCGTACCCGGAGCGGAGCGGCGCTGCTTTTGCAGCAAGCGCTCGCGCATAGCCTCGCGCAGCCTTCGGTGCGCGCGGAAGAGCCGCAGGCGCACCGCCACCGTCGAAATCCCCAGGCGTGCGGCAACTTCGTGCGTGGAATACTGCAGCACATCGCGCAGCAGGCAGATTTGGCGCAAGTCCGGCTCGAGGCACGCAATGGCGCCGGCGATCAGGTCGCGCAATTCTCGTCGCGCATAGCGCTCTTCGGGATTATCAGCTCGCGAGGCTAGCCGGGTTCCAAGGGTTTCCTCGGGAGTGGCCCCGGGTTCCTCGAGCGACACGTACTTCCCTTCGCGCCGCTGGCGGATCAGATCGATCGAAGCATTCGTCGTGATGCGAGACACCCAGGCGTGGAGACAGTCTTTCCCTTCATCCTGCTGTCCCGCAAATTGGCTGAGCCGTGAGAATGCTTTGAGCAGTGCTTCTTGACGTGCGTCTTCCGCATCTGCGGCATTGCCTGTCATTCGCAAGGCGCGCCGGTAAAGACCCTGTGAATACGGCTGGACCATCTCGGCAAAAGCCTCGCCGTCTCCGAGCCGCGCATTGGCCAAAGTCCTCCGCTTGGCGGCGTGGGCACTCTCGACCTTCGTCGATTCAAAATTGTGTGCGTCTAAGACGACGGTGGCGGCGCTCATATCGCTGCGGGAAGTCGCATCTCTAGCGCCACCCACCAAAGGCCTTAAATTATTGAAAACAAATAACTAGCAGGACTTCGCAGAGAACGCCGCATACGCCAGACCGTCCGCTTATGGGACGCCCCGTCGCGTTTCCGGTCATTCAAAGTGTACCGAATCTGTCCTCAGTTGGTCTTTGTTTTGGCTTTGCGTAGCTGCGGCTAAAGTTTCCAGATTCCTAGGTGATTTGTGCCTGAAGCAGAGTTTCGACAGCGGCGGGTTCACGTCACCGCATGGAGCCTTTCTTCGCGTCGGGCGCGAGATTTTCGTACACCTTGCCGCCTTTCATGACGAAAACCACCTGGCGCGCAGCGGTCACATCGTGAAGGGGGTCGCCGTCCATAGCGATGATGTCCGCATCCATTCCCGGCGCGATGGTGCCAATTTTATGCTGCAGGCCCAAAGATTCGGCGGAGATCGAAGTTGCTGACATGATGGCGGCCATCGGACCCTGGCCGCCATCGCGCACGCGGGCGATAAATTCTTCATAATTTCGTCCGTGCGCGCCGGCGACGGCGTCCGTGCCATAAACAATTTTCAAATCCTTGTGTGCAAGCGCCTTTTTGAACGTATCGAGGACGACGGCGATGCCTTTTTGCATGAAAGCGAAGCCCTGCTCGTTGTAATTGCCGATGCCGAGAAATTTTTCTTTGTTCTCGAGATAGTTCTGCAGCACAAGCCCGATATTCGGGTCGTAATAAGTTCCGTGCTGTGCCATGAGCTCGAAGACGTCATCCGTGACGTACGCTCCATGCTCGATGGAGGTGCAGCCTGCGAGTGTCGCGGCTTTCGCCGATTCGGCTGAATGTGCGTGGACAATCGTGCGCAGGCCGAGCGCTTTGGCTTCGCCGCACGCTGCCTGAAGCTGCTCGTCGGTCATGGTTTGCGTGCCGCCTTCACGAATGCTTTTCGAGGCGAAGAGCTTGATGAAATCCGCCCCCTGCTGCTTTCGTTCGCGTACGAGCTCTCGCAGTTTTTCCGGCGGACCGCTCTTCTCATCGAGCGGTTCGAGCGAAGTAAGGATTCGTGGCCCTGGGATAATTCCCCGGGCGATGGCATCGCGGAGATCTTTGTCCTGCGGCGAGCCGGGGCTCTGGATAGTTGTGAAACCCGCGTCGAGAGTGAGGACGGCGTTGTCGGTGGCGTGTAGCATGGCGCGTACGGGAGGCTCATCTTTTCCAGCGAGGCGGCCATTGTCGAAGTGCCAGAAAATGTGGCTATGCGTGTCGATCCAGCCGGGAGTGACCGTCAAACTGGTGAGATCGTAAGTGATCGCACCTGCCGGCGCGGCTCCGCCAATGCGAGCGATCTTGCCGTCTTCGACGACGATGATCGTGTTACGCAATATTTGGCCCTTGCCATCGATAACCGTAGCGGCCTTCAGAACGATCGGGCGATTCTGACCCATGGCTAGCTCTGTTAAAGGCAGTGTGGCAAAGAATGAAACCGCGAGGACGAATCGCAAGTATCTTGGCATCTGAACTCCTCTGGAAATTGCAAGCGCCGTCATGGAACTTCCTTCCGATTGGCGATGGTTCGAGATGGGTGTACCGCGAAATCGCGCCTCGTGCAAGAGCTGGAAACGAAGCGTCAATTGCCGAGCGAAAAGGGGAAATTGGGGTGCAGCGTCAATTAGATTCAATTAAGGACGAGAAACTCCCAAACTCATTCCTTATGCGCTAAAATCTCTGCAGGAGATGCTATTGCATGTCACCTCAAGACCTGCTCAATTTGATTTCGACGCTCTCCCGCGAGCAGCAGGAAGCGGTGGAAGAGTTTGTCCGCATCCTCAAGAAGGAACAAGCGCCCGGCATGAGCTTCCGTGCAGCTTTGGATGAGTTCGTCAGTAAACATCCCGAACTGCTCCGCCGCTTGGCACAGTGAGCCGCTATCTCTCCCTCGAAGAAGTAATCGAGATCAACGCTGAGGTCCTACGAAAGTTCGGCGGACTGCAAGGGGTTCGGGACAGCGGTGCATTGCAGTCTGCGCTTGGCCGGCTCGAGACCTGATATTACGCCGTTCCCATCGAGGAAGCCTCAGCCCTCTTCGAAAGCTTGTCGCAAAATCATCCGTTTCTCGATGGAAACAAGCGAACGGCGATCACGGCGGCCGGTGTTTTCCTTCTGATGAATGGTTACAGACTGCTGTTCGATGACCTAGAAGCCTACAACTGGCTGATCGGGCTCTACGAGTCTGCCCAAGTGAGCAAATCAACCATCGAGCCGTGGCTGTGGCAACATGCCGAGCAATTTTAATCGGCTATCGCATTCCCCTGAATCCATCTGCATTCAAGAAACGGGCTCTCACTTGCTCGCGGGCGTGAGGACGACGCTGCGGAACATCACATGGCCCTTTTCGCTGCCTTGAAGATAGATGGGGCCGGGCAGTTCTTCGTGGCTGTCGAGGGCCCCGCCGGTGATGCCGGGAATTTCCTTGTTGTTGATCACGGTTTGGCCGTCATGAACGACGGTGATTCGGCGGCCGATCAGCGTGATGTCGTAGGTTTGCCATTCGTTGGGCGTGCGCGGAAGTTCGGGATCTGGAGCAATGAAACCGTAGACGCTGCCGATGCGCCGATCCGGCGGGTCCGCGATGGAATCTGTTTCCACCTGGACTTCATAGCGGCCGCGCAAATAGACGCCGCTGTTCGATTCCGGACCGCAGTTGAACTCGACGTGCAACTTGAAATCTTCAAATTTGGAATCGTTGATCAGCTCGGGGCCATTGCCTGGAGTGATCAGCGAGCCGTTTTCGACTTTCCAGCCCGGTGACGCGCCGGGAGTCGATTCGTGCCATCCGGTCAAATCCTTTCCGTTGAAAAGGTGGATCGGCGCCCCCCACTTTGGCGTGCCTGTTCGCCTGAGGGCAGGCGCCCTACGGCCGGTCCAGTGCCACGTTTTGCCGTCGGGCCCGTTCACTGTGCCGCTGAGAATTTTCCCTGTCAGAGTTCCATTAAAGACCATGTCGGCTTTACTGCTTTCCTCTTCTTTAGGCGAGACAAACTTCACATGGCCGTGCGAAAGTTCAGCACTTGGAAGTGGGCGCGCGTTACCCCATCGGCCCACCATCTCTGCCTTGAGTTGTCCATTTTCCTCGCTTAGTTCAAGCCAAGAGGGATAGTCGCGGTCCGGGGCCTTGAGGGTCAAATCCCAGCGCCCAAGAAAAGCTTTGGTGGACTCCGAGGAAGGGCCGCTCTTGGACTTCTCGCCTTGGGAGTACGTAACGGAAGACCACAGACCTACGGTCACGAGCAAGAATAGGATTCTGGAAATTTTCATGGCGTAATGAAAACCCTCTCCTTTGTTTTGATTTTTGGTTTGCTGCCTAATTTCGCGCTTACTCGTCCTTTTCCAAATACTCTTCCGGCACATCATCCTCTGGAACTTCGTGCGTGCGCACCTCGCCCTCATCGGCGTCCGGCGCGTCTTCGACGCCCTTCACGATTTCGGCTTCGAACGCGTTACCTTCTTCGAGCAATTCGTCCACGCTCTCGGAGTCGGCGCCGCCGCGGTTCGACAAGCCCTGCAGGTCCCCGGACTGGCCGGCCGAGCGCGCGCCCAACCCCTTGGGCTCGAACACCACGGAGTCCACGTGTTCGCGTTTGCCGCGTACGCGCGTTTTCCTCGTTGCGTTTTTACTCTTTCGGGCGCCCGCTTTGATAGCGCTCTTTTTTGGAGCGCGCTTCTTGATCTTCTTGGAACGAACGGCCTTCTTCGATAGCTTGCTTTTGACCGACAGCTTCCGGGTGCTAGTTTTCCTGGACCTGCTGGACTTCTTCTTCTTTTTGTTTTTGGTTGCCATGCTGGGAGTCTAACACCGACAGGGGGGATGTTGGGTAAATGAGAGGAGCCGGCCTGGGCCCCACATGGCTTGAACCACATGAGCAACGGTAGATGTGACCAGGGCTAACTCACTGGCAGGTACGGCTTGCAAAGCGGAGTCACAACCTCTAGTCTGCTGGACCGGAGTAAACGAAAGGGCCAAATTCCTTGCCGGAACTCACTCCCGATTTACTGGTGCTTGGATTCATTTGGTATGTGGCGTTTCTCTTTTCGACGACCTGCCACGAAGCAGCGCACGCCTTCGTCGCCAAACTGGGAGGCGACGAAACCGCGGCGCAAGGCGGGCAAGTCTCGCTGAATCCCGTGCCGCACATGCGGCGCGAACCCTGGGGCATGATTTTGATTCCCATCATCTCGTTCCTTGCCATGCAGACCATGTTTGGATGGGCCAGCGCGCCCTTCGACCCCCTGTGGGAGCGGCGACATCCCCGGCGCTCGGCATGGATGGCGCTGGCGGGGCCCGCGGCGAATTTTTCGTTGATGCTCATCGCCGTGGCTGGGCTCCAGATTGGAGCCGCCGGAGGCTGGTTCCATCGCGATCCCGTCACGCACCATCTGGATTTCGCGGCCACCACGCTTTTGATCTTCTTTTCGTTGAACCTGCTGCTAGGCACGTTCAACCTGCTCCCGGTGTCCCCTCTCGACGGTTGCACGATGATTATGCTGTTCATGAGTGAAAAAACCGCGCAGCGTTACTTGGACTGGCTTCGCGGCAACAGCTTCGCCATGGCTGGGCTCCTTGTGGGGATACTCCTGTTTCGGTACATCTATGACCCGATCAATAATTTCGTCAGCATGCTATTGCTGCCCGGCCATATCTAGTGGCTCGAATCGGAACAGTCCGCCTTGGAGTGTCACTCCGGCGAACATCTCCAAGCCCCTTCCACTGAAACAAACTTCTATTCCTCAGCAGCTTGCACTGTAAGCGGAGTGGTTCTAGGGCTGCATTCCAAGACCCCAGAGGCTAGCGATGCTTCGTCATTCCCACTTCGCCGGTACACGCCGGTTTGCCGTGGAAGTATCCGGATGGGACTCCGCGCAAAGTTTTTTCGTTGAGAAATGCGATCTCGTATGGAACGAAGACTCCAGCAAACACGTGGCGCTCAAGCGCAACTTGCGCGGGAACGCTACTCTATTTGTGCGGCTTCTGGAGACCGGCGCGGCCGACCCCTCCCATCCCGTGGTCTACGAAGCCGAGCTGCTAGGAAGCACAGAAAGCGGGCTGCTGCAATTCCGCCTGAGCACAATTGTCCCGCGCGCCAAAGAATCGGAGTGTTCGGTAGCCTAGCTAGAACGGCTGTCGCCAGGTTGAGGATCGCGTGAAGGAAAGCCAACAAAGGGTCGAGTTCCGCACCGAAACGAGACCATGACCCAATTTGAAATTAGGAGGAGGGCCACGTTTGCACAGGATCAGCGGAGTTTGCGCGCTCGCGGGGGAGATTGTCCCGTTTAAATAATCTTAAACGACTGATTATCCTCGTTTTTTCGGTCTTTTGGGTGGCGCAGGAGCCAAAATTCTGCCGGATGGACATCAGACAAAGGAAGGTGCAAGGTTGGCACAAGTGTTGCGAGTGTGTTCAGTGTGGCTCACGCATATTCCAAGCCGCTCGAACTGGCGGCTCCAAAGACTTCCTTGACGCCATGCATTCTGGACGACGATCACTCCCAACTGGACATGCTTTCGGCGGTCATGGATGAGATGGGGTATGAGGCCATCACCACCTCCGACCCCGAAGAGGCTTTGGGCTTGGTGCGCTCGGGACGCTCCCGGCTCGTGCTTGCGGATGTGAAGATGCCGGGGCTGAACGGTTATGAATTTCTCGACCGCGCTCTGCTCATCGACCCTGGAATTCATGTCATCGTGATGACCGGCGAATACACTCTGGAATCGGCGCTGGACGCCATCCGGCGCGGCGCGACGGACTTTTTGCCCAAGCCCATAGACCGCATCCGGCTAAAGCGAACCTTGGACGAGGTAGCGACGCTGTACGATCAGCGGCGGAGGGTGCGGGCCCTCGAAGAGCAGTTGTTGAAGGATCTGGAGTTCCATGGGATCGTCGGGAAAAGCCCGGTAATGCTGGAGGTCTTCGATTTTGCGCGGAAGGTGGCACGGCACTACACCAACGTGCTGCTGGTAGGCTCGACGGGGACGGGGAAAGAGCTGGTGGCGCGCGCGATCCACAACATCAGCCCGGTGGGCCAGCAGAAACTGGCCATCTGCAACTGTTCCGCGATGGTGGATACGCTCCTCGAAAGCCAGCTCTTTGGGCATGTGCGCGGCTCGTTTACCGGCGCGACGGACACCCGTCCGGGGCTTTTCGAATACGCGAATAACGGGACGGTGTTCCTGGATGAAATTGGGGAGACCTCCCTGCCGATGCAAGCCAAGCTGCTCCGCGTGATCCAGAACCGGGAGATCCAGCGCGTCGGTTCGCCGGAAGTGCGGCAGGTGAACGTTCGCTTGATTGCCGCCACCAACCGCGATCTTCGCGCGGAGGTGCTGGCAGGCCGATTCCGGGAGGATCTCTTCTACCGGCTCAGCTCGATTCAAATCCGGGTGCCGTCGCTGACGGAACGGCTCGAAGACATCCCGCTGCTGGTCCATTATTTCCTGAAAAAATATAATGACGTCTATGGAAAGAATATCTCCGGATTGACGCGGCGGGCGCAGACCGTTCTGCTGCAGCATGCCTGGCCGGGGAACGTGCGAGAACTAGAAAATGTGATTGCCACGGCCGCGATTACCGCCACTGGCGATTTCATCGACCTTGCTGATTTGCCGGAGCACTTGCAACAGCGGGGGCCGCGCAGGCCCGAGGGCGATGACTGGCGGCCTCTATCGCTCGACGAGGTGCGCAAGCTGCACATCCAGCGAGTTCTCGAACTGTGCCAGGGAAACCGCTTGCGGGCCGCGCAAATCTTGGGCATCGGCCGGACAAGCCTGTACCGCTACCTGAAGCGCGACGGCCACGAGGTCCGCAAGCGCGAAAAAAGCGGCGGCGCGGTTGCCTGAACTCCTCCATCAAGCAAGTCCTCGTTTTCGTTGACGAAGACGATTTCATCCGGCCGCTTTCCCCATCGTCGGTGTGTTCCTCGAAGGCACACTGTCCCGCGTTGACCCACGGATTCTTTTGGCGAGATTTGTAAGAAAAGGAATCTGCGGAGTTTGCGGCAAGATCGTTTGGCAAGCGCCTTGCACACGGTACGGATGTACAAAAAGCCAAATCCAAAGACCACACCCAGCAAGCGGATAAAGCCGGATGAACACAGGGATGAGAATCGAATATATCTGCGCGGAGACCGCTGCCGAAACTCTGCAGCCTCGCCGCGCAACATGGCTCCTGCCTCGAGTAGTTCCGCAATGTAACCTCCAAACAACCGGCCAGAACCCCCAAGAGCGCCGCCGCTCCCTCCCCTATGGGGAGTGCGGCGCTCATTTCCTTCCTCGCCATTGAGCGGCGCACAAGCGATGGCCCGAGCACCCGGCGCCTCGCAATAGCGAACAACGGGAGCGCCTGATTCCTGTGGTGCGGTTTTTCCAGCGCCAATCCGTATGAACTCGCACAGCTCCTATCCGTATTAATACGGTTTGACATCACGATACAAACCGTATTGAATGATTCATCGGTTCTCTGCGTTCACTTCTGCCACAGGGGGGCTCCGAATGCGTGCAAATAGACCATTCTGCTTCCTGCTTCTCTTCCTCGCCGCCGCGCCGTGTCTGCGCTCGCAAGTGTCCGCGAGCCTCACGGGGCTGATCACGGACGCGACCGGAGCCCGCGTCGCCGGCGCCTCGATCACCATCACGAGTGTCGAAACCGGAGCCATGCGCAGCTCGGTGACGGACCGTTCTGGACGTTACCAGCTGCTGGCCTTGCCCGTCGGCGAGTACGAAGTACGAGTTTCGAAAGCCGGCTTCGCGGAGCAAGTCCAAAGCGCAATCCATTTGGCCGTAGGACAACAGGCGGAAGTGGATTTGACGCTGCGCGTCGGCCAGATGAAACAGCAAGTAACCGTCAAGGAAGACGCGCCCATCGTCAATACCGCCACGGGAGAAGTCTCCGGCCTTGTGGGAGAGCGCCAGGTAAAGGAACTCCCGCTGAATGGGCGCAGCTATGACCTGTTGCTGCCGCTGAATCCCGGCATAGTGAACTTCACTTCGCAGAAGACCGGCGGCACAGGCATTTCGAACTCCACGACAGCTAACAATTTCGCCGTTTCCGGAAACCGCCCGCAACAGAACATTTTTTTGTTGAATGGAGTCGAATATTCCGGCGCCGGCGAGAACAACATGCAGCCCGGCGGAACCAGCGGAATGCTCCTGGGCGTGGACGCGGTGCGCGAGTTCAACGTGGAACGCGACACTTACAGCGCAGAGTTGGGCAAACACCCGGGCGGCCAGGTGATCATCCTGACGCAATCAGGCAGCAACCAGTGGCACGGGGCCGCATACGAGTTTTTGCGCAACAACGCGCTCGATGCGCCGAATTACTTCGACCAGGGTTTGGCGCCTCCTTTCCAGCGCAACCAGTTTGGTGCGTCGGCGGGCGGGCCCATCCAGCCGGACAAGACGTTTGTCTTCGCCAACTATGAAGGCTTCCGCCAAAATCTGCACCAGACCTCCGCGGCGTTCGTTCCCGATGCCGCGTCGCGGGCAGCGGCCGCGGCCGGCGTTCAGGCTTTGCTTAATCTGTGGCCAGCCGCGCCAGCCGGCGCCCCCGATTTCAATGGAATCGCGCAAGTCTTCAGCAGCCCACTGCAGACCATCCGCGAAGATTTTGGAACCGTCCGGCTCGATCGCATTTTTTCGCGGAAGGATACGCTAGCGGCGGTCTACACGGTCGACGATGGACGCGACGTGACCGCGACTCCCGCAAGTCCATACAGCACCGACCTCGTCGCTCTGCGCGAGCAAGTGCTGAGCCTCGAGGAGACGCACGTTTTTTCCCCATCACTGCTCATTACCGCGAGGCTTGGCTACACGCGCGCCGGCTATTATTTTACGGGCGAGCCAACGCCGGGCACTCCGGCAGCGGCTGTTCCCGGATTTCTGACCGGGCTGCCCGTAGGCGCGATAGTTGTCGGCGGAAGCGCGGCCTCGAATCCGCAAGCGCAGTTGGGATTGGCGGGCAGCAACAATGGCAGCAACCTGAGCGTTCACAGAAATCTCTACACCATCGAGGACCGCGTTGCGCTGGCCCGCGGAAGGCACCAACTCAGTCTTGGAGCGTGGTTCCAGCCGTTCCAATCAAACGAGATGCTCGCCCTCAGCCAGTACGGGCAAGCGACGTTTGCGAGCCTCGCGGCATTTCTCCAGGGCGCCACGAGCTCTTTTCTTTATGATCCCGCACCCACCGAGATGAATTGGCGCTCCTTGTTCGGTGCCTGGTACGCGGAGGACGTACTCCGGCTTGGAAGCAGGCTGACGTTGTCGCTCGGCTATCGACAGGAATTCTCCAGCGGCTGGAACGAAGCGCACGGCCGCGCGTCGAATTATACCTTTACGAATGGAATCATCTCGCCGCAGCCACGCGTGGGCCGTTCTCTTTTCACGACGAACAATGCAAAGTTTCTGCCGCAGCCGCGCATCGGCCTTGCTTGGAGCCCGTTCAGCGCGAAAACCGTTTTTCGCGCGGGCTTCGGGATGTACAACGACTTGCAGGACGCACTAGGATATCGCGCGGATCAAAACGCGCCCGTACAACCCCAGCTATAGCATCCCTTCGCTGGCGGTCTCCAGTCTGCCCATCGACCCAACCGGCCCCGTACCCGCAACTGCGAAGCTAGTACCAGGTGGAGTGCAGCCTGACATGCGGACGCCGACGCTGATCTCTTGGTCGCTGCGCGTCCAGCAGCAACTTTCTCCCAACACGTCGCTGACCCTCGGATATGTCGGCTCGCACGGCTATCACGAAATCGTCGGCCTCGACGCCAACGAGCCGGCTCCCGTGATTTGTCCGGCGTCTCCCTGCCCCGCGGTCTTTCCCACTTACGACCCGTCGCAACCAACCTCCGCCTCCAACTCTCCCACCCTCGGCTTCCCGCTCGGCTCCCCTCTGGCCGGAGCGCCCGTACCTCCGGGGACGTATTACCTTCCCGCAGGAACCGCAAAGCCGAATCCCGCCTTAGCCAATACCTGGACCTGGTTTTCGCGAGGCGACAGCTCGTATCACGCCCTGCAAGTGGATTTAACGCGCCGCATCAGCCAGGGACTTTCCATGCGCGGCGTCTATACCTGGTCGAAAACGCTGGACGACGGCGATTCCTTGAACCAAACCACCGCGGGAAATGCGCCGGGACTCGTTTCGAATCCCTTCGACCTCGCTACGGACAAAGGTCTCGCGACATTTGATGTGAGAAATGTTGGCGTCATCAACGCGATTTATGAGCTGCCCCTCGGGCGTGGCAAAGCTTATGCAAGCGAACTGGCAAGTTGGAAAAACGGGCTGGCCAGTGGCTGGTCAGTCGCCAGCGTGATCACCGCGCAGTCCGGCTTTCCGTTTACGCCGCAGCTCAGCTACAACCCATCCAATTCCGGCGACACGCGCAATCCCGTGCGGCCGTTCCTGAATCCAAATTTCACGGGCAGGGTAATCCTCGGTAAACCCAGCCAGTGGTTCAACCCCGCCGCGTTCCTCGCCCCGCCTTCCGCCAGCGGATTCTATGGCAACGTCGGCAGAGACACGTACATCGGCCCTGGACTGGCCACTTGGGATTTTTCCGTCCTCAAAAACACAAGAATCCGCGAACGGTTGAGCCTGCAATTTCGCGCCGAGTTCTTCAACATTTTGGATCGCGCCAATTTCAACACCCCAAACCTCGTGGTCTTCACGCCGCCGACGCCCACCAATCTGATCGGCCTCTCCGGCACCGCGGGCGCCATCACCGGCACCTCGACCACTTCCCGCCAAGTACAATTCGGCCTGAAACTTCTCTGGTAAGCAGCCGAAATGAGCCGCCAGAAATCTAGCAGGCACTCGCCCTCCTTCTCGTCGCGCTCCCTCTCGTCTTCTGACCGTCCCGTGCGCCAGCATAACGATCTCGCCGAAAAACTTGCCTTCCGATCCGTCGCCGCAATTAACTCTCCTCGCTCTTGCCTGACGCCATGTATATTACGCACTTCATCTCGATCGAATTCGAAAGCTGCCTCGTTCCGGAGGGCTCACTGTGACTTGGACCCAAATCTACGATCCCCTCCATCATTGGTGGCTCTCCACTCTCGTTGCCTCTCTCCCCGTCGTCGTCCTCCTCGGCCTCCTTGCCGGCCTCAGAGTCCGCGTCCATCTCTGCGCCATCGCCGGCGCCACGACCGCCATCCTCTGCTCCATTTTCGTCTTCCACATGCCCTCGCCCCTCGCCCTCACCAGCTTCCTCTACGGCTCCGCCTACGGCCTCCTCAAAATCGTCTGGATCGTCATCGCCGCCGTTTTTCTCTACGACATCTCCGTCGACACCGGCCAATTTGAAATCATGAAGCAGTCCGTCGCCGCCATCACTCCCGACCGCCGCCTCCAACTCCTCCTCGTCGCCTTCTGCTTCGGCGCTTTCATCGAAGGCTGCGCCGGTTTCGGCGCGCCCGTCGCCATCGCTGGCGCTTTCATGATCGGCCTCGGTTTCAAGCCCTTTCAGGCCGCCGCGCTCAACCTCATCGCCAACACCGCTCCCGTCGCCTTCGGCGCCATCGGCATTCCCATCCACGCCCTCGTTTCCGTCACTGCTCTACCCGAAAGCGATGTCACCGCCATGATCGGCCGCATTCTTCCCATCACCGCGGTCATCCTTCCCCTCTGGCTGGTCCGCGCCATGGTCAGTTGGTCGGAAACTCTCGAAGTCCTTCCCGCCATTCTCGTCGTCGGCATTTCCTTCGCCGGCACGCAATTCTTCTGGTCCAATTACATGGATAGCAACCTCGTCGACATCGCCGCCGGAATCGTTTCTCTTGTCTCCACCCTTCTCTTCCTCCGCGTCTGGCAACCCAAGCGCATCTGGCGCTTCCTCGAAGAGCGCGAAGCCGACGCCGCAATAGCCGCCGCAGCCAAAGCTGCATCCGCCGCCACAACCCAAACCGCCGTAACCGACACCATGGGCGACGAATGGCAAATCCGCCAAAAATCTCTCGCGGGCAGGCACTATTCCGCGAGCCAAATCGCCCGCGCCTGGCTACCCTTCGCCATTCTTTCCATCTTCGTCTTGTGCTGGGGAATTCCGTCGATCAAAAACGCCCTCGGCAAAGCCACCACGCCCGCATTCGCGACAGGCGGCTGGGAAGTTCCCTATCTCCATAAAGCCGTCTACCGCGCCCAACCCGTCGTCGCCCAGCCCACCGCCGAAGCCGCCAAGTTCGATTTCAACTGGCTCACCGCCACCGGCTCCGCCTGTTTCCTCGCCGCTCTAATCTCCGGCCTGCTTCTCGGCCTCAAGCCGCCCAAACTTTTCCAAATTTTCGGCCGCACTCTCTTCCGCCTGCGCTTCGCCATCATCGCCATGACCTGCATGCTCGGCCTCGGCTACGTCACGCGCTACTCCGGCATGGACGCCGTCCTCGGCCTGGCCTTCACGCGCACCGGCTGGTTCTTTCCCTTCTTCGGCGCGTTCATCGGCTGGCTTGGCGTCGCTCTCACCGGCAGCGACACCTCCTCCAACGTCCTCTTCGGCGGCCTGCAAAAAATCACCGCCCAGCAGCTCGGTCTCAGCCCCGTCCTCATGGCCGCCACCAACTCCGCCGGCGGCGTCATGGGCAAAATGATCGACGCGCAATCCATCTGCATCGCCACCGCCGCCACCAACCAGGTCGGCCAGGAAGGCTCCATCTTCCGCTTCGTCTTCTGGCATTCCGTCTCCTTAGCCGCCATCGTCGGCGTCATCGTCATGCTCTACGCCTACGTCTTCCCCCAATTCATCCCCCACGGCCTCACCTTCATCCACTAACACTTTTCTCAAATTGTCATCCCGAGCACAGTCGAGGGATCTCTTCCCTCCCCTCGTCATCCCGAGCGTAGCCGGGGGATCTGCTTTGCGCTCTTCCCCTCGTAGGGGCACAGTTCATCGTGCCCCGGTCTGTTTCGGGTAATGGCTACTAATCAGGACCCGAGCTCTCGCGCTGAATGAATTGCCGGTGTCATAAAAACGGGGCATGAAACTTCTAGCGACAGAGTTTCTTCTCGTAGCTCTACTGGTCCTCGCGCCTTGCGCAGTGGCTAAACAGCTCTTTACGGGACGTTACTACCCCGAAAAAAACCAGTACTTGGTTGGCGAGCCGATCATCATTGATCTTGAAATTGTCAATCACGGTCACAAAGCCGGTGAGATCGGCGAGTCTGATTGCTCAAGCATGCGTGCAGAGCCATTCGAAGTGGACGGCGCGGCTCGCAAGGAGAAACCGGTGCCGTTTAGTTGTGGCCGCGCCGCTGTCGTAGTTGATTGCTTGGTAGGCGCCACTGAAATCCCCGCCGAGGGGAAATATGTTAAGCGCTTGTTCCTAAATGGGCCGTTTGTGCTGAATTCACCGCGCACTTACCATGTCCATGCGACGAGCGAGGAGGATATTCAGCGCTGGGGTGGGAGAGCCGTCCTCGCGCACCTGCACGTTGAATCGGAATTTGACCTGACCCTGCGAGTTCCTCGCGAAGGTGAGCTTGAGGCTGCTTACCAACCTTTCCTTAATGACCTGAACAGCCCAGATTTTGAAATTCGTTATTTCGCGGTCACCGCTATCGCTCAGCATCCTCCGCTGTTCGTCGAGTCAGGTCTGACAAAGATCGTCGATAGCCCCGGAACGACAATCGGAAACATCGTAGATGCCAGCATCGTGGGCCTCGGACGATTGGGAACGCCGGCCGCTCGGGCAGAACTGATCGCGATGGCGTCAACCGGCCTTGACGAATTTCGGCAACCGGCGATTGAGGCGCTCGGTGAGCTTGGAAACCCCAGTGACTGTGCAGCGTTGCTGTCCGTCGGAAACCAGAACAAGTATTACACACAGGAAGAGGCATACCTCTATGCCGGTCGAGTTTGCAAGGAGCGGGCCATTCCGGCTTTGGTGCGGATCCTTAATGCGAACTGGTGGCTCTCCGGATATATTGCCCTAGCTCTCGAAAATACGCTGTCTCGAGATGCCATTTCACCGCTCATCGGTTTATTGGCAAGCCCCGATCCGGATGTCCGCCGCGACGCGGAAGAAGCCTTGGAGACTCTAACGCACCGGAAATCGCGATCTGGGATTGCAAGCGTCGGATCCTCCCGCAAATCGCGCATTGAGTGGACGATCTGGTGGGCAGTCAGCGGTAGAAGCGCGACCATCTATGGTCCGGATCAGTGCGCGGACCCGCAGCCTTTGCCCTGGTAGCGAATTGCGCCGTTAGTGGACGTGAAGTCGCGTAATCGGAACCTGCCCGAGGCTCTCAGCCCCCCCCATCTCTCCCTTCCGCGTACTATCCTTCTCGCATCCACAATGAACGCCTCCCTCCTCACCGAATTCCGCCAAATCGTCGGCCCTCGCCACCTCATCACTTCCCCCGACGAACTCCACACTTACGAATGCGATGCTCTCGCCTATCTCCGCGCCATGCCTCGCGCCGTCCTTCTCCCCGACTCCACCGCCGAAGTCCAAGCCATCCTCCGTATCTGCCATCGCGAAAAAATTCCGTTCGTCGCGCGCGGCTCCGCCACCTGTCTCTAGCGTCGATGCAACCGCTTCTTGGCCGCTTCCCTCAACTAACCTGTGATTTTCACCCCGCCCTTTCCAATCTTTAGGACATTGTCCGCGTAATCGCTACGTCCGAAGATCGTTTGTTCCATTTGGAACATATCCCTTATAGGACAGACTTGCAGCCGTCGGAGTGGAATACTCAGTGCAGATAAGAGGAGTTTACTTTGACGAAAACTATAGTTTCACCGGTGGCCGGCAACGAGTCCTTTCCGGCGTCTACGGGTACGGAGTCTGTCGCCGACATTCTCGAACAGCAACTCGACCCTACGATTCATGAGTGGATGCGGCTGGTGGAGAAAGAACCGGAACTCGCCCGCATCCGCCTCAATTTCCAGGAACGCACTGGCCATCTTCCGAAACTCCTCCATGACGTGATTGCCAGGCTGCGCCTTGACAAAGGAACACAAGCTCCCGTTTCGGTCGCTGCGAGTCATCACGGAGAGCTGCGCAGAAAACAAGGCTACACCGCCGCCATGGTCGTGGATGAATCCCGAATTCTGCAGGTCAGCATTTTCTCCACGCTGCACAAGAATGAGCATCGCGTCATATTCAGCAAGTTGCTTCCGGACGTTGTGACTATCGCGGACGAAGTAGATGCGCAACTAAAGCAGCAGATCCTCTGCTTCCTGCCGGAAGAGCACGCCGGGACAACGGTCGCTAAGCAGTGAACTTGCTTCTCCAGGAGTGAATCGAAGTGCTGGTTCTCCAGTCTTTTGTGAAATAAAGATCCACATGAAAACCATGAAATCTAGGACGGAATCGTTCGAACCGCAGACCTTTCTCGATACTTCGGGGATGGCGAGGAAAGTCGCTGAGTTTCAGAAAGACGAACAGATTTACGGTCAGGGTGACGCGGCCCAGAGCGTAATGTACATCCAAAAGGGCAACGTAAAATTCTCCGTGATCAGCGCATCGGGCAAAGTGGCTGTGGTCGCCATGCTTGGTCCGAGCGATTTTTTTGGCGAGGGCTGTATGGCGGGTCAGTCCCTCCGTATAGGTACGGCGACTGCCCTTACGCCGACCACCCTTCTTGCCATCGACAAAAACGAATTGCTTAGCATGCTCCGTACGCAAGACAAATTATCGGACTCTTTCGTCGGGTTTATGCTCACTCATAAAAATCGCGTCGAGGAAGCTCTCATCGATCAACTCTTCAATTCGTCCGAGAAGCGCCTCGCCCGCGCGTTACTCGCCCTCGGCCGTTACGGAAAAGTGCAGCACCAGCTAGACGACGAACTGCCCTCTGTTTCCCAGGAGACTTTGTCGGAAATCATCGGCACCACGCGCTCTCGCGTGAATTTCTTCATGAACAAATTTAGAAAAATGGGCTTCATCGAATACCACAACCGTAAAATCAAGATCAACAAGTCGTTGCTGACATTTGTCTTGGACGAGTAATACCGCGATATCTTCTCGATAGATTCGCGTCCATAAAACTCCGTATCTCCAGGTGATTCGCCCTGAAAACGGCAGGCTAACTCCCCAACCGTTCCCCGCCGTAGTATCCTTTCCCCAGCTAAACATGAACTCATCGATCCTCTCCGAACTCCGCCAAATCGTCGGCCCTCGCCACCTAATCACTTCTCCTGACGAACTCCACACCTACGAATGCGACGCCCTCGCCTATCTCCGCGCCATGCCTCGCGCCGTTCTTCTCCCCGACTCCACCGCCGAAGTCCAAGCCATTCTCCGCCTCTGCCATCGCGAAAAAATTCCCTTCGTCGCGCGCGGCTCCGGCACCGGCCTCAGCGGCGGCGCGCTCCCCGTCGAAAACGGCATCGTCATCAGCCTCACGCGCATGAACCGCATCCTCGAAGTCGATCTCCCCAACGCCCGCGTCGTCGTCGAGCCCGGCGTCCTCAATCTCGACGTCACCGACCGCGTCCAGCCGCAAGGCTATTTCTACGCGCCCGATCCCTCTTCGCAATCCGCGTGCAGCATCGGCGGCAATGTCGCCGAAAATTCCGGCGGCGCGCATTGCCTCAAATACGGCTTCACCACCACGCACGTCCTCGGCCTCGAAGTCGTTCTCCCCGATGGCTCGCTCGTCCACCTCGGCGGAAAAACGCTCGACCCTCCCGGCTACGATCTCCTCGGCGTCTTCGTCGGCTCCGAAGGCACTCTCGGCATCGCCACCAAAATGATTCTCCGCATCGTCAAGCGCCCCGAAGCCGTGCAAACTCTCCTCGCCGCTTTCCCCAGCACCAACGAAGCCGGCGCCGCCGTCAGCAGCATCATTGCCGCAGGCATGTTGCCCGCCGCCATCGAAATGATGGACCGCCTTGCCATCCAAGCCTCCGAAGCCGCCGTCCACGCTAACTATCCCGATGTGCGGCGCGCTTCTCCTCGTCGAGCTCGACGGCCCCGTCGCCGAAGTCGCCGCGCTCATGGCGCGACGTCAACGAAATCTGCCGCGCCCACTCCGCCAGCGAAATCCGCGTCGCGCAATCCGAAGCCGAGCGCGCCCTCGTCTGGAAAGGCCGCAAAGCCGCCTTCGCCGCCATGGCCCGCATCTCCCCCAACTACATCGTCCAGGACGGCGTCATCCCGCGCACCGCCCTCCCTCGCGTCCTCACCGAAATCGAAAAGCTCAGCCGCGAAGCCGGCCTCCGCGTCGCCAACGTCTTCCACGCCGGCGACGGCAATCTCCATCCCATGGTCCTCTACGACCGCCGCATTCCCGGCCAGGAGCACGCCGCCGAAGCCCTCTCCAATCTCATCCTCGAAATTTGCATCGCCGCCGGCGGCTCCATCACCGGCGAACACGGCGTCGGCGAAGACAAAAAGAAAATGATGTCCAAAATGTTCGCCGAACCCGACCTAGCCACCATGCACCGCGTCCGCTGCGCCTTCGACCCCCTCCAACTCTCCAATCCCACAAAAATGTTTCCCCACTCCCGCGCCTCTGTGGCGAAAAACCCGGCGAATACAGCTCCTCATCCCCTAGAACTCTCCGGCGCCGCCGACCGCTTCTAGGATAAAGTTGTAATCGCTCGTATGCCGCACCAAAGCCTCTGGAGGACATCTATGCGCCCACGCAAGTTCGAATTAAAGTGGATTCTTCTGGCCTTACCAATCTTCTTGGTTCCGGCGGCGCGAGCCCAGTTTCCCGAGAAATTCACGAACTTGAAAGTCTTGCCCAAGGACATTTCCAAGGCCGAGCTGCAATCCACCATGCGCGGATTCGCGTTTGCGCTCGGTGTGCGCTGCGAACACTGCCACGTCGAAAAACCCGGCGCGAAGAAATTCGACCTGGATTTCGCAGCCGACGATAAGGAAGCCAAGAAAACGGCTCGCATCATGCTCGAAATGGTCTCCGCCATAAATCGCGACTACATCGCAAAGGTCTCCACTACGCCGCTCCACGTGCAATGCGTCACCTGCCATCACGGCCTGTCTGAGCCGCGCACGCTAAACAGCGTCCTTGCGGAAGCCATCGACAAAAAAGGCATCGACTCCGCCATGGCCCTCTACCACGATCTGCGGCAGAAGTATTACGGAAGCGGCCAATACGATTTCGGCGAAACTTCCCTCAACCAGCTCACCGAATCTCTGCTCGCTCAAAAGAAGTACAAGGAAGCCGTCGCCATTATGGAAATGAGCTTCGAGTCCAACCACCCGGACTCGGTGTGGTCTTACCACATGCTGGCGATGTCTCATCAAGCCAACGGCCAGCTCGACAAGGCCCTCGCCGACTTTCGCAAAGTGGTCGAGCTGCATCCGGATGACGATTGGGCGAAAAGCCAAATCGCCGAGCTGTCGAAAGAAAAACAATAAAAATCCAGGCCGGACGCCGCGCCTGTCTCAAACGCCGATTTGTTTTTGGGCTAAACTGGTCGTGGCACAAACTATAAATTGGCTGGCCAAAACCCATGACGCCAACTCAACAGCTCGCCGACTCCTACCGCGCCGCAACCCTCAAAGTCGCGTGGTATGGTCCGTCCCTCGCAGAACTCATCGCCAAAACGTCCACGGAATTCGCAACGATGCCTCCCCTGCCCAACGCCCATTCCATCTCTACCCTGCTGCAACACCTGCTTCTCTGGAACGAGCGCATTCGCCTCACGTCCGCCACTCATCCTATGCCCAAGTGGGAAGCCGATAAAGAATGGGCCGAACCTGCCATCCCCTGGAGCGAACTCGTCCCTCGTTGGAACCAAAGCCGCGACCAGCTCGAAGATTGCATCCGCAAGTTCCCCGTCGAAGATCTACCCAAGCAGGTCCCCGGCCGCGACTACCCCTACGAATTCCTCTTCCGTGGCGCCGTCGAACACGTAATCTACCACTCCGGCCAAATCGCCATGGTCCTCAGCATCCTCCGCTCGCGTACCGTGTAGGGTCATCCTCGATCTCCTCCCGACCCGGTCTGGGAGGATGACCGCCTGAGAGATGTCAGCCTGGGGGATGGCCGAATGCCCCAGGTTCGTTCTTTGAACCTGGGCTCTGGCTCCTGGCGCTGCGCACTCACATCCACGTCTGTTGCACCGCCGCTACGCCACCCACCTCATCGTCAGCTTCTTCCGCTTCTTCGCGCAATCGAGCAGATAAAGATCGATCAATTTCTGGTAAGGCAGCCCCGTCGCTTCCGCCAGCCCCTTGAAATAGTCCACCACCGCCGGACTCCAGCCGTTCGGCACTCTAGGAAATCCCAAGACGTGAACCGTTCTTGCGCATCCGCAAAGTGATCTCTTCGAGGAAAGCAGTTGTCATTTCATTCGTTCTGGGGCTAAATCGTTCCGATCGTCGCAACTTCGCAGTTCGAAGATTTCGCTGACTTTCTATGTTCCAGGGAGTTTGTGCCACGAAATAATGCGCAGGACCTGCATGGACCTACCGTCGCGGCGGCTCTCTCGAAATAAAGGGACAGTGAACGGCCTGGAATTCGCTACTCACTCACCGGCCAAATCGCATTTACCAGGAATAATTCGCTTCCTGCTTGCTACTCTACTCTTTGCATTCGCCATCCGCGTTAGCGCGCAAAGCGAGATCTCGTCGTCAGCGCAATTTACGGATGTTACCGCGTCCTCCGGAATCAAGTTCGTGCACTTCAAAGGAAATCAAGGGATTTCCATCAATCTAGAGGAGTTTGGGCCAGGCGTCTGCGTATCTGACTACAACCGGGATGGCTGGCAGGATATTTATTTTGTCAACGGGCGCGATCGTTATGGCCGCGGCATCGCCGTCAAAAATGCCTTGTATCGAAACAACGGAGATAACACGTTTACGGATGTAACCGACCAGGCGGGCGTCCCCGGCACTGGCTACGGGCTTGGTTGCGCCTGGGGGGATTATGACAATGACGGCTTCCCCGATCTTTTCGTGACTCAATTCGGCAGCAATGTGCTCTATCACAATAATGGCGACGGAACCTTCACCGATGTAACTGCCAAGGCCGGCGTCGCCGGCCTCGAGTCCGGACCGATTCATTCTGGCGCTGTTTTCGTTGACTATGACCGCGACGGACGACTCGACCTCTACGTCGGGAGTTATGTGGCCTTCGGTCCAAAAAGCAGGCGCTATTGCAATATTGGCGGCGTACTTTCCAGTTGCCCGCCGAGCGCCTACCCCGGCAGTCCCAACGCGCTCTATCACAACAATGGCGACGGCACGTTTACCAACGTATCCGCTAAGGCGAATATCCTGCAACGCTGAGGGCAAGAATTTATCCGTTGGAGCAGCAGACTACGATAATGACGGTTGGCCGGACCTGTTCGTAGCCAATGATGGCCTGCCCGCCTATCTCTACCAAAACGTGCACAATGGAAAATTTCAAGAGACGGGTGAAGCGGCGGGAATGGCGTTCACCATACGCGGACAAACCATGGCTGCGATGTGCATTTCTTTGGGCGATTACGATAACGATGGATGGCTGGATCTCTACATTTCCGACTTTCAGAAAAGTTCGGACCATTTGTGGCACAACTCGGGGAAAGGCTACTTCGACGAAGTGAGTGACGAAGCGGGCATCACCATTCCAACGCGCGATGTGTTGAGCTTTGGCGGTGGCTTCTTTGACTATGACAACGATGGCTGGTTGGATCTCTTTATTGCCAACGGTCATGTGTATCCCGAAATCGAGAAGGTATCTCCGGAAACGCACTACAAACAACGCAACACTCTCTTCCACAATGAGCGCAACGGAAAATTTAAGGACACTTCAGCGCCCGGTGGTTTAAGCGTTCTGCCTCCGCGGGCCGGGCGAGGTGTGGCTTTTGCAGACTTCGATAACGATGGCTACATGGATGTAGTTGTCGCCAACAACGGGGATCCGCCCACTCTTCTCCGCAATACCGGAAGCCACGAAAATCACTTCGTGAATTTTAAACTCGTCGGGACGAAAAGCAATCGGGACGCTTTGGGCGCCAGGATCCGCGTTACCTCGGGAAAAATCTCTCAGATTCGAGAAATCGCTGGAGGCGGAAGTTATCTTTCCCAAAGCGACCTGCGGGCCAATTTTGGTTTGGGGAATATGGCCGTTGCATCCACGGTCGAAGTGACTTGGCCAAGCGGAAGTCGGCAACTCTTTCACGACGTCAAAGCGGACCGATTTTACTTGATTGAAGAAGGCCGCGCAGAAATGCGTCTGCAGCAAATCCGTGGAAGGAGTTCAAAGGATGCTGGCGTCGACTCGCCGCGCTGACGATTGTGTTGAGCATCATCGGAATCGCGTTCCGCGCAGTTGAGCGCTTTCTTTCGATCCTACGGTAATTGCCTTCAACCGGCGCAAGCGGCTCCTCGGATTTCGGTGCCCGCTGACGCGTTGATCGGCTTCCAGCATACTCCCAGTTCCTACTTCGCTTGCCTTCGGACATGCTTTGCTCCTACTCGTTTCCAGAGCACTCCTTGACGGCAGGCTACCGTTGTAATGTACTGAGTCTCTCAAATGCCGACTACTCCGCTCGACATCGCGAACGAATTCCGCGCAATTCTGGCTCCCGATTCGATTCGCGCGGCCACTGCGGCTGATGCAATTTGCGGCCTTCAACCGCGGTTCGTCCTCGAACCTGCTAACGAACGACAGCTTGCCGCAGTGCTTCGTCTCGCTAATAACGCAAGCCTCGCCGTCATCCCTCGTGGGGGCGGCACCAAGCTCTCCTGGGGCAATCCCCCCCAACGCACCGATCTTATTCTGTCCACCGCTCGCCTCAATAAAATCATCGAGCATGTTTGGGCCGACCTCACCGTTAGCGTCGAAGCCGGCTGCACCATCCAAGGGTTGCAGTCCACGCTCGCACAGCACGGCCAACGTCTCTCCCTCGATCCTCTCTGGCCCGGGCAAGCTACGATCGGCGGCGTGCTTTCCACGAGCGACAATGGCTCGCTCCGTCTCCGCTTCGGCCCACTCCGCGATCTCATCATCGGCGTTACTATCGCTCTTCCCGATGGCACTCTCGCCTCCAGCGGCGGCAAAGTCGTCAAAAATGTCGCCGGCTACGATCTGCCCAAGCTCGTCACTGGCGCTCTGGGCACGCTCGGCGTCATCACTCGCGCCGTTTTCCGTGTCCATCCGCTTCCGCATCATGCGAAGACGTTCTCAATCTCCGCGTGCAATCTCGAAAAAATGCAGCAAGTCATTCTCGCCGTTCAGGATTCCCAACTGGCGCACACCGCACTCCAAACGCGCGTCGCACAAGATGCCGAGCCGGTCGTAGACATTCTCTTTGAAGGCACGGAAGCTGGCATTGCGGCGCAAGAAGCGCAGTTGCAGGCCATCGCCGGTTCCGTCTCACTTCTTGAAACGGCTTCCACCATCTGGACCCTCTCGCAAGAACTCTGGAACTCCGCCAATTCCGCCGCGCTGGCAAAAATCACCACGCTGCCAGCCTCGATTGCGCGCACCGTCGAAACCGTGCAACGCGCGGCGAGCCGCAAAGCGCGCTGGAAATTGACAATGCAAGCCACCGGCATCGGCTTGCTGCGCTTGGATGTCGCGCCGGAGAATCTTCACGCCGTGCTTTCGGATCTTCGTTTCGAGCTCGAATCCAGCGGCGGCTCACTCGTAGCGCTTCAGCATCCCGCAGGCATGCCGCCAATCGAAACCTGGGGAAATCCCGGAGACGCTCTTCTTCTCATGCGCGCGGTAAAAAATCAGCTCGATCCAAAAAATATTCTAAATCCCGGCCGCTTCGTGGGAGGCATCTGATGAGCGATTCCCCTTCTACAGGGCCGCTCCCAAGCGCTTTCGACGCGCATCATCCACCCTCGACGGACATCATCGATAAGTGCGTACACTGCGGCTTTTGTCTGCCAGTCTGCCCTACGTACGTCCTGTGGAACGAAGAAATGGATTCGCCGCGCGGCCGGATCTATCTCATGAAAATCGCCGGCGAAGGCGCTGCCACGATAAACCCGCAATGGGTCAGCCATTTTGATTCGTGTCTTGGCTGCATGGCCTGCATGACAGCGTGCCCTTCCGGCGTCGACTACGGAAAACTCATCGAGGCCACGCGTGCGCAAATCGAACGCCATCATCCGCGCTCCCGCAGCGAAAAATTCCATCGTCGTTTTCTCTTCGCTGTCTTCACGCGCCCGGATCGCCTCCGTCTTCTCCGATGGCCGCTGCTCGCCTACCAAAAATCCGGTCTGCAATCGCTTGTTCGTGGCGTTGGCCTCCTCAAGCTTTTCCCCAAGCGCCTGCAATCCATGGAAGCGCTGATGCCCAAGCTCGAGAAAATAGAGCACGTCCCGGAAATCACGCCAGCGCAAGGCGAGAAGCGCGCGCGAGTCGGCTTATTGCTCGGCTGTGTGCAACGCGAATTTTTTCCGCAGGTGAACGCCGCTACCGCTCGCGTCCTCGCCGCCGAAGGCTACGAAGTCGTCGCTCCGAAAGAACAGCCGTGCTGCGGCGCGCTCATGATTCACGCTGGAGAAGAAGAAGGCGCTCTCGCGCTCGCTCGAAGAACCATCGACGTATTCGAGCGCGCAAACGTCGACACGATCGTCACCAACGCCGCGGGCTGCGGCTCAAATGTGAAGGAATACGGACATCTGCTGCGCGACGATCCGAACTATGCCGATCGCGCCAAAGCTTTCGCAGCAAAATGCAAAGACATCACTGAAGTTCTCACCGAACTAACGCCGCGCGCCACAAGAAATCCCCTGCGCCTGCGCGTAGCGTTCCACGACTCCTGCCACTTGCAACACGCACAAGGCGTGCGCTCCCAGCCTCGCCAACTGCTCGCAAATATTCCCGGTCTTGAGCTGACGGAAATCCCGGAAGCCGCTATCTGCTGCGGCTCCGCCGGCATTTACAATCTGGTCCAGCCCGACGCCGCCAACGCTCTCGGCGATCGCAAAGCCCAGCTCATCGCCCCGCTCAACGCCGAAGTCGTCGCCACGGGAAATCCTGGTTGTCTCTTGCAACTGCAATCCTCTTTGGCTCGTCTTGGCCGCGAGATACCCGTCGTCCACACTATCCAGCTCTTAGACGCTTCCCTCCGCGGCAAGCCGTTGTAGGGGCACGATACATCGTGCCCTCTTTGCATTGCAGCGGCGTATAGCAATTTGGCTTTGATTTTGCTAAACGGCCTTTTTCGTCCAAGCGCCGATAATCACTCCCATCAAGATCAGTCCGGCCAACGAATAAAACTCATTGATCGCAAACAACTGCTTCGGCCGCATTTCATACATGTAGGTCGTGAAATTGACAGGCCCAATAAATCCAATCCACAAAAGTGTTCCTACTGCTGCGCCACGCGCCGCGGTATTCGCGTTCCGCCAACTACAAATCTGGGCCAACACAAGCGCAATGACCAAATTCAGCAGAAAAGTTAGGATAAACGGCCAGATCCAGTGAGGATTTGCCGAACTCGCTTGCGCTTCCGTCATGTGCTCGAGCGCCATCCATTGCTTGCTGAACAACAAATCGTACCAGAGCCCGCCGAGCAGCCAATACGCTACAGCCGAGACGACTACCGCCCAATAATTTGTTCTCATCGCTCACCTCGTATTCCTCTCTCGATCTCAGTTGTTATCAACGATATCCCCGCACGAAAAAATACACCGTCATGCCTGTCCCCACCAAAATCACAAAGCTCCTGATCCACGCCTGCGGCAGTTTCTGCGCAAAGTGCGCCGCGAAATATCCGCCCAAAATCGCTCCTACGATCATCACCATTGCCTGCGGCCAGACGATCGCGCGGCTGATTACAAACGTGATCGTCGCGACCCCGTTAATTACCCCGCCCAGCACCACTTTCAGCGCGTTCATCGCATGAATATCCGTCATGCCCAGCGCCGCCAGCATCGCCAGATTCATAATGCCGATCCCTCCGCCAAAATACCCGCCATAGACGGCCACCGCCAGTTCGAAAAACGCCGCGCTTGCCAAAGCCGCGTTGCTCGCATCATGAGAGACGCTCGCCGAAATACGCCCGGTGAGGTGTTTGCCAAACGCAAACAAAAGCGTCGCGCCCAGCAAAAGCCAAGGCAAAACCTTCAAAAATGTCTGCGCCGGCGTTTTGATCAGAAGGAAAGCGCCGGCGAGACCCCCAATAACTCCCGCCATGATGAGCGGAATCATCACCCGGCGTGAAATGTTCAATCGACTCCGATACGCCCCGCCGCTGGCCGTCACGCCCACCCAGAGGGCCAGCGTGTTCGTGGCGTTCGCGGAAACGGGTGGCACCCCCGTGAAAAGCAGTGCGGGAAAAGAAACAAAGCTACCGCCGCCGGCGACCGCATTAATCGCGCCGCCTAGCGCGGCAGCCGCAAAAAGAAAAATGGCGTGTGCAATGGTCAAGACGGTCTTTTATCACGATTCTTCTTCCCGCTCCAGTTACATCGCCGCATCGGTTGCAACCCGCGTCCCCGGCTCGCAGGATGTTTCATGACACCGCCTTTTCGTTGTATCTTGGCTTGCCTAAACTTCGCATCTACGGGAGCTGCCGCCGTGGCAAAAGCCCAGCGAAAGAAAACTGGAAATCGAAAGCCCGCCGATTCGCGGTCGGCCAAGAGCGTCAACGAGGCGCAAATCGCCGTTCATTGGAAAGAAGAAGAATATTTCTATCCTTCGAAAAAATTCAAAGCCCAAGCGAATCTTTCTGATACCGCCTTCGTCAAAAAATTTAGCGAAAAGAATTTTCCGAAATGCTTTGATATTTATGCCAAGCTTCTCGATTGGGACAAACCCTGGCGCAAAACGCTCGATACCTCGAATCCTCCGTTTTGGAAATGGTTTGTAGGCGGCAAACTCAACGCCTGCTACAACTGCGTCGACCGCCATCTCGCCGAACACAAAAACAAGGCAGCACTCATCTTCGTCCCAGAACCCGAAAGTGAGCCCGCCACGGTTATCACCTATCAGGAACTCTACAAGCGGGTGAATGAAGTCGCCGCCATGTTGCGCGATTTCGCCGGATTAAATGCCGGCGACCGCGTCACCATTCACATGCCGATGATTCCCGAGCTGCCCATCACCATGCTGGCCTGCGCGCGCCTCGGCGTGATTCATTCCGTGGTCTTCGGCGGATTCAGCGGAGAAGCGTGCGGCTTGCGAGCCGCCGATTCCGGCAGCCGCGTGCTCATCTACGCTGACGGCTATCATCGCAACGGCAAGTGGGTGGATCACAAACCGAGCGCGGACATCGCTGTCGAAGTGGCAAAAAAAGAAGGCCAGAACATCGACAAGGTTCTTTTCTGGCGGCGCTACCACGGCCACTACCGTTCCGAATCCCCGATGATCATCGACCGCGACTTCTTCGTCGACGACGTTCTCAAGGATTACCGCAACCAAATCGTCGAGCCGGTCTCCCAGGACTCGGAAGCTCCGCTCTTCCTCATGTACACCAGCGGCACCACGGGCAAACCCAAAGGCTGCCAGCACCGCACCGGCGGCTACCTCGCCTACGCCGCGGGCACCTCAAAGTATTATCAGGACATTCATCCCGAAGACGTGTACTGGTGCATGGCGGACATCGGCTGGATCACGGGCCACTCGTACATCGTTTACGGCCCGCTTGCGCTTGGCGCCACCAGCGTTCTCTACGAAGGCGTGCCGCAATTCCCCGATGCCGCGCGTCCTTGGCGCATTGCCGAGCGTCTCGACGTCAACATCTTTCACACGTCGCCCACCGCCATCCGCATGCTGCGCAAAGCGGGCGGCGACGAACCGAAAAAATACAACTATCACTTCAAACACATGACCACGGTGGGTGAGCCGATCGAGCCTGAAGTTTGGCGCTGGTATTACGAAACGGTTGGCAAAGGCGAGGCAGTCATCGTGGATACCTGGTGGCAAACCGAAACCGGCGGCTTCCTCTGCAGCACAAAACCTGCTCTCGATCCCATGAAGCCCGGCAGCGCCGGCCCTGCCGTCCTCGGCATTTATCCCGTCATCTGGGATGAGAATGGAGAAGAGGTAAAACCCGGCTCCGGCAAAGCGGGAAATATCTGCATTCGTAATCCATGGCCCGGCATCATGCAAACCATCTGGGGCAGCTCGGAACGCTTTGTCAATCAATACTACAAAAAATATTGCAAGAATCCGCAGAGCAAAGACTGGCGCGATTGGCCGTACTATGCCGCCGATGGCGCCGTTCTTCCCGCCGACGGCTACTATCGCATCCTGGGCCGCGTCGATGACGTCATCAATGTCGCCGGCCACCGCCTCGGCACCAAGGAAGTGGAATCCGCCTGCCTCAGCATTCCGGAAATTGCGGAAGCTGCCGTCGTTCCCGTCGTTGACGAAATCAAAGGGCGCGTGCCGGAAGTTTACATTTCGCTCAAGCCCGGCGTGCTCCCGACGAAAATCGTCAAAGACAAAGTCATCGCCACCATCGAAACCATCATCGGCAAAATTGCGAGGCCGAAACGCGTCCATGTCGTCCCAGACATGCCGAAAACGCGTTCCGGAAAAATCATGCGCCGCGTTCTCGCCGCCATTTCCAATCACATGGACACCGGCGACATCACCACGCTCGCGAATCCGGACATCGTCGCGCAAATTCGCGAGTTGGTGCAGGGCCGCGTGACCGGTCCCTTACAGGAAGGCCCCGAAGACATCAAACTTTTCGGCGAAGAAAAATAGTTATAAGGAGACACACATGTCAGAGCTTTCGAGAAGAGCGTTTATAAGGAATGCCTCAACGACCGTCGCAGCAGCCGGGTTCCTCTCCGCTGGCGCATTCGATCTGTGCGCCAATCCTCTCGGGCTGCCCATCGGCTGCCAAACTTGGCCGGTGAGAGAGGGCATCGCGAAAGACTTTCCCGGCACGATCAAGCAGCTCGCCGCCGCCGGTTTCCATCACATCGAACTTTGCTCGCCGGTAGGTTACGACGATTCCGGCTTCGGCGGCCTTGCCAAATACAAGGGCTCCGAACTTCGCAAAATGTTGAACGATTGGGGCGTCACCTGCATCAGTTCGCATTTCGGCATGGAAGAACTCCGAAAAGATCAACCCGGCAGAATTGCCTGGGCGCAAGATCTTGGCCTCACGCAAATGCTTGTCGCGAGCCTCGGCGGTCCCGAGCATCCCACGATGGATGACGTGAAACGCGCCGCCGATGAATACAACAAAATGGGCGAGCGCGCCGCGGCCGCGGGTATCCAACAGGGTCTGCACAACGAAGGCTTTGAAACTTCCTCGGTCAATGGCCAGCGCACCTACGATTTGCTTTTCGCTCTGCTCGATCCCAAGCTCGTGAAATTCCAGTTCCAGGTTTCCACCGTCAGCGAAGGTTTCGATGCAGCCGAATATCTCAACAAATATCCGGGCCGCTTCATCTCCATGCACGTCCAGGGATGGGACGCTAAAACAAAGAAAATCGTGCCGGTTGGGCAAGGCACGCTCGACTGGAAAAAAATCTTCACCGCCGCAAAAACCGGAGGCGTAAAAAACTATTTCGTCGAAATGGACTTCGCCATGATGAAAGCCAGCGTGCCGTACCTGCGCCATCTCCAGGTGTGACAAGAAAGTCGCTACCTGGCCATGCGGAAAGTCACGCAACGCCACAGATTCCGATTACGGCGTCAATGTTATGTCAGGTATTACAGTGTCCATCACTAGGTCGCGATGATGTTTTCACGATATATCCGGTAAACCAGAATCTGACCGATCAAGAGTCCGAGAGCGAAGCAACTGTAGGCTGCGACCATCCAGAACCCAACCGAACCAATTGTGGGATGCCGCAGCGCACTGCCGATTGCGGTAGATAGCGCGATGCCCGTAGTAATAAACAACGACTGCAAAGGGTCATGCCACCAATTCAAAGGATTTCTGCTCAATGAGGGGCGCGCCAGCCTGCTGTGGTTCCAGCGCCGAATCGAATAATAAACGCTCCCCATGGCGAACAACGGCGTGACTATTAGAATTAAGCCGCAGAAAATCGCGTCTGGATTCTTATTCATCCGCTTTATTCAGCGTAGGAGTTATAGCCGCCCGGCAACGCATGTCCGACCAATGCGATGTTTATGACATACCAGATGTTCTTCATACGTTCAGATTAGAAGAGAGATGACTTTCACCTTGGTACAGTTCCAGCTTAGAGCCATATGGGGACCGAGCGGATGGATTCGGTCGTTGCGGTCCGCGAGAGAGTCAACTCCCCGCAAGTTTGAATGCATGCACAAGTCGGATAACCGCACATCTAAACAAACTTCCTCGAACCGATTTAACTAAAGTGCTCGCAGTGTCGCTGGGCTCACACAGTCGTGGGCACGGCAACACGGCCGGATCCATCGGACCGCATCGGCTGCTGCTGGTAAACACCTGAATATCCGGCACTTTGGCCTGCCGCTTCCCCGCAGACCAACCTGGCCTGCGGCTTGCAATCCTCGACTCGCAGCACCTCGAGTGGAGGGGACCATGTCGCGATTCGCGGGGAACTTGTTCAAGAATTTGTGCTCGCACTTTGTCCTGGCACTTCTTGCAGCGGCTACGATCCTGGCCGGTTCGTCTGCCGGACAATCCGATAACTGCCCGCCGCAGGTTAGCGAAGGATCATTGCTCTATCGCTCGCCGATCTCCGGCCTCTACGAGGCGGTCCCGCTGCTCCATACCGACGCGGCGATCGACGTGCGCGGCTTAGTCGCTTCGGCCACCGTTACGCAGCAATACCTCAACTCCACTACCGCGCCGATCGAAGCTGTTTACATCTTCCCTCTGCCGCAGGACGCCGCCGTGTACGACATGGAAATCCGCATCGGCAATCGCGTGATTCGAAGCGAAATCCACGAACGCGCGGAAGCCAAGCGCATCTATCTGGCGGCGAAATCGGAAGGCAAGCGCGCGGCCTTGCTTGAAGAAGAGCGTCCCAACATTTTTACGGCATCTGTGGCCAACATCATGCCCAACGACCGCATCGATGTCCGATTGCGATATGTGGAACCGTTACGCTGGGAAGAAGGGCGAATGCGACTGGTTTTCCCGATGGTCGTGGGTCCACGCTACATTCCGGGAACGCAGGCGGTGGATCACGCGGGAACGGGATGGGCTTTGGATACAGACGCTGTGCCGGATGCGTCGCGGATCACACCCATTGTGCGGAATCCGGATAGCCGTTCCGGCCACGACATCTCGGTCACCGTGGATCTGGACTCGGGCTTCGATGCTGCATTGGTGAAGAGCGTTTCTCACGCGGTGAATGTGCGTCGCCTGGAGGATGGGCGGCAACGCGTGGAACTTGCCGCGGGCGCCACACTTCCGAATAAGGATTTCGTCCTGGAAGTGCAACAAGCGGAGAGCTCGCAGCCAAAGGTGGCTTTCTTCCTATCCCCGGGAAGCGACTCCGGAGAAACGCATTTCCTGCTGGCGGCTTATCCTCCGACGGTGCAACCCACGCAGCGAATGCCAGTTGAAATGCTTTACATGATCGACGTGTCTGGCTCCATGGCGGGGACTTCGATCGAGCAAGCTCGCGAAGCGCTGCTGCAGGCATTAGACCGGCTGAGGCCAAGCGATCGCTTTGGCATTCTCGCGTTCAACAACGGTTACCAGGAATTTTCGCCGGAGCCATTGCTGGCTACGCCGGATAACCTGGCCCAGGCGCGCAATTATGTGCGTGCTCTCGAAGCCGGCGGCGGCACGGAGATGCTGCCCGCGCTGCTGCACTTGATGAGAAAACCACAAATTCCCGGGACGTTGCGCCACATTGTCCTCTTAACGGATGGAGACCTCGGCAATGAAGAACAAATATTCGCCGCGCTTCGCCAGGATTTGGGCGGAGCACGCTTGTACACCGTGGCCATCGGGAGCGCGCCGAATCTCTTCCTCGCCACCAAGATGGCACAATACGGGCGAGGGACCTTCACGGATATCGCGGACATCCATGAAATTCAGCAGCAGATGACGCGGCTGTTCGAATCCATCGAGAGCCCAGTGCTGACGGATGTGAAGCTGTCTTTTGATGGCGTGGAAGTTGCGGACGTGTATCCGGAGCGTCCACCGGATCTTTTCCAGCAGCAGCCTTTGCTGATTTACGGGCGCATCTCAAAAGGCCGCGTTGGCAAAGTGCACCTGACTGCTCGCGCGGGGACCGAGCCGTATGAAGCGACCATCGCGTTTGACGCTTCGAAGGCGACTTTCCATCCCGGCATCACCACTCTTTGGGCGAGGCAGCGCGTTGAAGAGCTGATGGACCGTTGGCGGGAGTCGGACGAGAACGGGCAAGCGGAGATTCGCGCGAGCGTGATTGCCCACGCGATTCGCTACCGGCTTGTGACCCGCTTTACCTCGCTGGTTGCCGTCGAGGAAGTCGTTGTGAACGCGGGCGGGCAATCGAAGACGGTTCCAGTGCCTACCGAATTGCCAGCCGGTTGGCAAATGGAGAAAGTCTTCGGAGCGCCTGCGACGGGCACGGCCGATGCCTTTCTCGAGAGCTTGGGTCTCGCACTGCTATTGGCCGGTCTCGTGTTGTTCTGCTTCGTGTGCAGACCGGGAGCACTCTCGTGAAGGCCTTGCGGTATTTGACTGCGCTCATCGTGCTGGCGGGTGGATGCCTCACAGGCCGCGCCGCGTACTTACACGCGAAGGCCGAACTTGCGGGCGTTCTAATCCGACGGGCTTGGGACCAAAGCGCGCATTCGGGAGAGCCTTGCGCGCCGTGGCCATGGGCCGACACACATCCGGTTGCGCGTCTGCGAATTTCGCGTCTGGGTTTTGACGAGATTGTTTTGGACGCCGCGACTCCGCGCACGCTGGCGTTTGGTCCGGCGCTATTGATGAGCGGGGCGGAACCGGGAAAGCCCGGAAACGTGGTGCTGGCGGGCCATCGGACGAGTTGGTTTCTGCAGCTCGAAGGGATTGCGAAAGGTGACAGGATTCAGATCGAGTGGTTTGATCGACGACGCGGCGGGTTGTATCAGCGAACTTACACGGTGGATCTGATTCAGATTGTGGAACCGCAGGATGTGACTTTGTTGGCGCCCACATCCGAAGACGCGCTTACGCTAATCACGTGTTATCCCTTCGGAAGCAGCCCGCGCTCTCCACTTCGCTACATGGTGCGTGCAACACCGGTCGGGCCAAGTCATCTGGCGGAGAACGCAAATGTAGCAGTTCGGACACCCCAACCGCCTGCGATTCAGGCAGCGGGCTATCTTGTCGAAAGTGAATTTCCTTGAACTGGAGAATGCCTCGGCGCGCCTAACCCTCTTCACTTGCATCTCCATTCGCGTTACCGGAGACTGACTGGCTCTCCGACTCTTAGGACTGTTCGCACCAAATAAGATATGCCCATTCGCAGCTATGGCACGATTGAATCGTCCTGAGCGGTGGGGCAAAGCGAGGCTCAGGCTTCCACAAACTGTACGTGTGCAGCCGTCCGACGCGCACTTGCATAACTTTGATGAAATCTTGCCGACTCTGAATACTTCGCGCGACAGCGTGTATTTTGCTTCGAAGAACGCGTTCTACAAGGAAGGCATGCGTCTGTTTGTCACGTGTCCATATTCCGATGGACTTGGGTCGCTCAACCGCGAATCACTCGGAAAAGTAGTGCGCGTCGATGATCTGGGAAACGGGCGCCGGGGCATTGCCGTCGAGTTTTTGATGCCCGTCTACCTGGGTGGCAAAGAAACCGTGAAGTGACAATCTGCAAAAGTTTTCGATAAATGCAGACGGTGAATGGGAACGAACGAACATGTCCATCACCGCTGAGCTGGCAAAGACTATCGGAGAGGTGCCGATGACTTCCGAGAAGTCCCGTCGTGGAGGTTGTGGCGCCCCTAGGTATCCTCACTTAGATGTCCATTCGCATTAGCGGAAACTGACTCAGCGGAAAATCAACGTCTAGCTGAGCTTCCCAGAACACAGTTTGTGGCCAGCCCCCCAGAGATCCATGTAATTAATCATCCCATCGTCACGAGGAACGTCGTCCACGGTTTGGGATATTCTGCCGAGACTTGATCCTACTGGGTCGCCTTCTAGTCTGTGCAGCGAGCCGAAACCAAGGGAATTTGTGATGTTCTCGAAGACCGGTACATGCAGCGCTCACGGGCGCCATGCCTCAGTCGCTCCAACGGCGCTCGGTGCGCCACGGTCGCGAAATGGTGTTTCAGTTGCGCAGACCCACTCTTCTGCCTACCCGTTGCTCTTTGATCTGTATGAACTTGCACCTCATATCAGACCTTTGGCAGGTATGAGTCTAGGCTTCGCGCAGGAGGGACCCAGCCTGGCTGCAGGTAATACTTGATATGGCATCCGCCAGTTTTCTGCTCGCGGCAGCCACCAAAGGCATTGGTCTTGACTAAATCTCATATTAGACATAGTCTAATTGTTTCGTGGACGCCAAAGCGATTAAACGGTCCTTCGACGGCAGCGGGTTGCGGTGCACTCCGCAGCGCTATGCCGTGATGGCATTCTTGATGGAACACAACAGTCATCCCACGGCTGCGGAAATCTTCGAAGCTGTGAATCGCGTGGATCCGCGCTCTTCCCGGGCTACGACTTATAACAATCTGCGGGACTTGGTGCAGGCGGGTTTGGTGCGCGAAGTGGCCGTCGAGGGCCGCGCCGCCCGATTCGATGCGAAAGGCCTGCAGCATCACCACTTCATCTGCGACCGCTGTGGCACTGTGGAGGACGTGGAGTGGTACGAGGTGCCCAGGCCTGGCTCGCGCTCTCTCGGTAAGCGGAGGCTTCGCGAATGCGAACTCATTTTCCGCGGGCTCTGCGCGAAATGCGTTCCGCAGCGCGCTTCCAGATAGTCTTCGAAGGCGGCTGGGCAAGCGCAGCGGCGATTGCGCCATTGGGGAACCGACAATGAGTTTGAAGTTAGTAAGAAATTTCAAATAATCCCAAGGAAGGTGAACAGATGGACAAAGAACTTACCACGTCAGCGGCAGCACCAACGGAATCCAAGTGCCCGTTTTCACACGGACACACCGCACCCACGAATCGTGACTGGTGGCCGAATCAGTTGGACGTTCAGATTCTCCACCAGCACTCCAACTTGTCGAATCCGATGGGCGAAGAGTTCGACTATGCCAAGGAATTCAAAAGTCTCGATCTGAATGCCGTGATCAAGGACCTGCATGCATTGATGACGGACTCGCAGGATTGGTGGCCGGCCGACTTTGGCCACTACGGCGGGTTGTTCATTCGAATGGCGTGGCACAGCGCCGGCACGTACCGCATCGGCGACGGCCGCGGCGGTGCCGGAGCCGGGCAGCAGCGTTTCGCGCCGCTCAATAGCTGGCCGGACAACGTGAACCTCGACAAGGCTCGCCGGCTGCTCTGGCCGATCAAGCAGAAATACGGCCGGAAAATCTCCTGGGCCGACTTGATGATTCTCGCGGGCAACGTTGCCCTTGAGTCGATGGGCTTCAAGACATTCGGTTTTGGCGGTGGGCGCGCGGATGTGTGGGAGCCTCAAGAGGACGTCTTCTGGGGCACGGAAGGCAAGTGGCTGGGCGATGAGCGCTACAGCGGCGATCGTGATCTTCAGAATCCGCTCGCTGCGGTGCAAATGGGTCTGATCTACGTGAATCCGGAAGGGCCGAACGGTAAACCGGATCCCATCGCGGCGGCCAGGGACATTCGCGAAACCTTCCACCGTATGGCAATGAACGACGAAGAAACGGTTGCACTGATTGCCGGCGGTCACACCTTCGGCAAAACCCACGGCGCAGGTGATGTGGCACTGGTGGGCGCGGACCCGGAAGCGGCAAGCATCGAGGAGCAGGGCCTCGGTTGGAAGAGCAAATTCAAGACGGGCAAAGGCGGCGACGCAATCGGCAGCGGCCTGGAAGTGACATGGACCACCACGCCGACGAAATGGAGCAACAACTTCTTCACAAACCTGTTCAGCTACGAATGGGAACTCACCAAGAGTCCGGCCGGCGCGCATCAATGGACACCGAAGAATGGCGCAGGCGCGGGTACGGTGCCGGATCCGCAGGATCCGTCAAAACGCCGGGCGCCATCGATGCTCACCACGGACCTATCCTTGCGCTTCGATCCCGCGTACGAAAAGATTTCACGGCGCTTCTACGAGCATCCGGACGAGCTCGCCGACGCCTTTGCCCGCGCGTGGTACAAGTTGACGCACCGAGACATGGGACCGATCGTGCGCTATCTCGGCCCGCTCGTTCCGAAGGAGACGCTCTCGTGGCAAGACCCGATCCCCGCAGTGAATCATCCGCTGATCGGAGCGCAGGACATTGCCTCTCTGAAGGCGAAAATCCTCGCCTCAGGGCTATCCGTT
This sequence comes from uncultured Acidobacteriota bacterium, assembly GCA_963753745.1. GTDB lineage: Bacteria > Acidobacteriota > Terriglobia > Acidiferrales > UBA7541 > Acidiferrum. The sequence goes on along the minus strand of CAVWDX010000020.1, from coordinate 364,631 downwards.
TCCGAACTGGTGTCGACGGCTTGGGCTTCCGCGTCGACCTTCCGCGGCTCTGATAAGCGCGGTGGAGCGAACGGGGCGCGTATTCGCCTGGCTCCGCAAAAGGACTGGGCAGTGAACCAGCCGGCACAGCTGGCGAAGGTTCTCCAGAAGCTCGAGGGCATTCAGAAGGAGTTCAACGCTTCACAGACCGGCGGGAAGAAGGTTTCCATGGCGGACTTGATTGTTCTCGGCGGTAGTGCCGCGATCGAGAAGGCCGCAGGGCACAAAGTGGAAGTCCCCTTCACGCCGGGGCGCATGGACGCGTCGCAAGAACAAACCGACGTCGCCTCCTTCGAGCCGCTCGAACCGAAGGCGGATGGGTTCCGTAACTATATCAACGGCAAGCAGCGCCTATCGCCCGAGGAGCTATTGGTGGACAAGGCACAGTTGCTAAAGCTGACGGCCCCAGAGATGACCGTGCTCGTCGGCGGCCTGCGCGTCCTGGGCGCAAATGCCGGTAAGTCGACGCATGGTGTCTTCACCAAGCGGCCGGAGACGCTGACGAACGACTTCTTCGTCAGCTTGCTCGACATGGCCACGGTATGGGCGCCATCGAGAGAATCCAACGGCTCCGGAGCGGTGTACGAAGGACGCGACCGGAAGACAAACGAGGTCAAGTGGACCGGCACCCGTGTCGACCTGATCTTCGGTTCGCACTCCCAGTTACGCGCGCTCGCGGAAGTCTACGCCTGCGCGGACTCGAAGGAGAAGTTCGTGAAGGACTTCATCGCGGCGTGGACCAAAGTGATGAACCACGATCGCTTCGACCTCGCCTGATCCCAGCGAACCATAGATCTGTCAATTTGGTACTAAGCCCCGTTCCTGTTGTTTGGACCGGCAAAAACGAAGTTGTCGCTTTTCCTGGCTAGCGGTGGTGCATCGCGCGCCCCCATAGAGCCTCTACGAATAGGCGCAACAATTTCATACGGACCGAGTTTGTCGCCGGGAGTGCGTGCCAGAGCTAATTTTAGCAGGTCAGATTGGGTACAAGTCCTAGGTTACAGGCTTTCCGGAAACTACTCCGGGCCAGAAGTGCCAATCGGAAATTGCGGTGCGCCTAGGTGTCCTCGCTTGGATGTCTATTTGCATTAGCGGAAACTGACCTCAACGGAAAATTAAGGTCTGGCTGAGATTTCCAGAACGCCGTTTCTGAACTGCTCTCTTGATTCGCGGTGATACGTACCCTCTGCGTGGCGAATCTTAAGAATCGATACGCTGCAGCGGAAATCTCATGTTGTATTCCAGCTTATTTTGGCAGAGGGGAATTGCAAACCTATGCAGAATCGTCCGTCCGCCAGGGGCTCGCAGTAGACTACTTTCGCCTGGGCCTCAAGCTCGCCCGAGCTCGAAGCAAGCCTTGGTTCCTCTTCGGGCTGCCATCGGCGCCTCGTTACGACGCGAGCCCCATGGGGGCTAACGTTTACCGTCATTGCCTGATCGGCAAACAGCAGTTTTTCCGCGATTACAAGGCATACTGGGATTGCCAAGGTGACGCGCTTTTCATTTCTTCCGTCGAAGCGCATTTGACCAAGATTTCTCCAAGACCGCCCTTGCTGGTTGCATGGGGCGGTCAGAATTGCTCACAAATAGTCCTCACACGACTTTCTGAGTCCCCCGTTTTTTCTCGTACATGGCTCTGTCCGCTTCCAGCATGAGTTCCCCCAGCGAAATGGCACACTTGGGATCGAACCGCGCCACTCCGACGCAGAGGGATAATGCGTAGCGCGGTTCTGTTGCACTCGATTTTTTGAGATTTTTCTCTAAGCGGCGGAGGATGATTTCCCGAGTTTGATTCGACGTCTCCGATGCCAGTACGACAAACTCATCGCCACCCAGGCGGGAAAGAATGTCAGAACCACGGAAAGATAGCTCCAGAGCATCTGCCGTCCGAATGAGCGCCAGATCACCTTCTTGATGACCGAAGCTGTCATTTATCTTCTTTAGGTTGTCCACGTCACAGAACAATAGGAGCAGACTCTGGCCATTGCGCTGGGCGAGCTTGAGATGCTGGGTCGCAGCAGCAAAAAAGCCGCGCCGGTTGAAGAGGCAGGTTAGATCATCCGTGAGGGCCAGATAGCGCAGTTCTCGGTCGAGAAGAGCCTGCTTAACGGCGCCCCAGACTGCCGGGTGGGTTGCCACACGCATCGTCTGGGTGTCGGGGCGGTCTGACTTCAGAAGTTTAGAAATTTCGTCCACTTCCTTCAGGATCTGACCAAATTCGGAATCCGCAGCGCGCAAAGCGGAGGAAAGGTTTTCCGTGAGGCCGTTTTCTGGGGAACCGTTCTGTCGCCCCATGGATAGAACTTTCCGATTGGAAATCTGGTTCGGCAACTCCGTGGTCAAGCGAGTTGCCCGCGGACTCTTTTCAGCATGGAATTCTTGTATGGGCATTACCCCTCCTGCCAGCAAGTGCACAGAGCTGCCTCACTGGAAGGCACATGGTTCCATTGATCTGGAATTACGCCAAGCGGGTTAGGCCCGTAGAAATGATGCAGGTGAATCCACTAGGACCTCGAATGAATAACCGTTCGTGAAGTACACGAGAGGAGACCGATCTACCAGCTCTAGCAACCACTTAGGCCTGAACTAAGGTATTTACCTGATGCAGATCGCGGGGTCTCGCTCGCTTGAGGCAGCAGGTAACTGATGGTATGCATTTCGAAACTGCAGCGGAACCAGCCAGTTCGGCGGTACTGGTCCGATTGCGTGGCGCGGAAACGGTTATAGTTGGGATTCAACCGGAGGTGGCATTTGCGATGGTGCAGCTGGGGCTTACCCTGGAAGGCGTTGCGACGGCGCTGGACCTGGAGGAAGGTCTGGCTTACTTGACTCAAAAATGCAAGAACATAGACTGAGAGAGACACACAGTGAGGGCTGGAGAAATCCGGGTGGCCATCCTCTCGGACCAAGATATAGTGACAGCCCGCCAGGAAGGCCGTGCTCTCGCCATCGAACTTGGATTTTCCACTGGAGACGCCACACTCATCGCCACTTCTATTTCCGAACTTGCGCGCAACATTGTGTCGTATGCGCGCAGGGGCGAAATCACTTTGAAAGTAATTCAGGCCTCGAGCCGCCAGGGCATTTCGATCCTCGCTTCCGATAGCGGCCCTGGAATTCGGGACATTCGTCAAGCCATGCGAGATGGATTCTCGACATCGGGAAGCCTTGGTCTTGGACTTCCGGGAGTGCGCCGATTGATGGATGAGTTTGACATTGCCTCGGAACCAGGCCGGGGCACAATCGTGACGGTGAAAAAATGGCAGCCATAAACGTGCCACTGGTCGAATATGGCGTGGCGAACTTTGTTCTGCCGGGCCAGGGCGAGTCGGGCGATCGACATCTGATTTGCTGCGCCGGAGATGGAATCCTGATCGCCGCGGTGGACGGAATTGGGCATGGTGAAGAAGCTGCCTACGCTGCGGAGGCAGCGATTTCCATTCTCAAAGCGAACGCCGAAGAACCCGTCATTTCTCTGGTGGAGCGATGCCACGAAGATCTTCGTTCGACGCGCGGTGTGGTGTTGAGCCTTGCTTCCATTGACCCGGAACATGGCATGATGACGTGGCTTGGTGTAGGAAATGTTCAAGGAGTCTTGATGCGCGCCGGCGCCCAGAAAGGAAGCGCGGAGGAGGTGCTGCTCTTACGTGGCGGCGGCGTCGGTTCGCAATTGCCCGCCCTGCAAGCGGCCGTGCTTCCGATTGCCAAGGGGGACACTCTCGTTTTTGTTACAGATGGGATTCGAAGCGAGTTTGTGGAAGGGCTTTCCGCCTTGGAATCCCCGCAACGAGCCGCGGACAAGATTCTCAAACGGCATGGCAAAGGAAAAGATGACGCGCTTGTACTGGTGGTACGACTAACTGGGGTTCGTGGATGAAAACGGCGACCAAACGGAAGAGGAAGTTGCCGCCAGCTTTTGAAGAAGAATATCGTTCAGCGTTTGGCGGATACACCAAGAGTGGCGGCGAGGCTGCACTGGGCCGCGCTTACGAACTCGGACGCCGTGCCATCAACGAAAAGAAGAATCTCATGGAGATGGCTTCCCTCCATCATCAGGCTCCCCAGCGGATGCTCGCCGATACGCGGGAGGCAACGCGCCGTAAGGAATTGTTGGCAGCCGCTGCGGAATTCCTGGCAGAGATACTCTCTCCATATGAAATGGCGCACCGTGGAGTTCAGGATGCGATCGCGGCTCTGCGGCGACTCAATGAGACGCTTGAGGAGGAGATCAAGCGCATCGCTTATGCCGTGCACGACGAGGCCGGACAACTTCTGGTGGCCGTGCATCTTGCGCTGGCAGACGTCGCCCGCGAATTGCCGGAGCTCCAAAGAGAACAGGTGGGACGCATTGAAGAACTGCTCAATCAGGTCGAAAAACAGTCGCGGCAGTATTCCCACGAACTTCGGCCAACGGTCTTGGATGACCTTGGCTGGATACCGGCGCTTCGTTTCCTGGCCGAAGGAGTTTCAAAGCGCGCCAAACTCCGCATTCAAATCAAAACGACGGTTTCGGGCAGGCTGCCTGGGGCGCTAGAAATAGCGCTCTACCGCATCGTTCAGGAAGCGCTGACCAACGTGGCGAAACATTCGAAAGCGAGCCGGGTATGGATCCGGATCGGCCGAAAAAAGCGCAAGTTTTGCTGCTCGATTGAGGACGACGGAGTGGGCTTTGACGCAAGGGAGTTGCAATCGGATGGCAAGCGAAGAGGATTGGGACTCATCGGCATGCAGGAACGCTTGAATGGGATTGGAGGAACGCTGTCGATCGACTCGGGACACGGGCGGGGAACTAGACTTTTGATCCAGCTTCCTGCGGAGGCGCCGAATGCCAATTCGCATCGTGCTAGCTGACGACCATGTCCTTGTACGGCAGGGTTTGAAGTCCTTGCTCGAGCGGGAAGGATTTCAAGTGGTTGCGGAAGCCTCTGATGGGCAAGAGGCACTTTGTCATGTGGAGTCGCTGCAGCCCGAAATCGCGATAATGGATATCAGCATGCCCACCTTGAATGGTCTGAATGCCGCCCGGCAAATCAGTCGCTCTTCACCAAAGACCAAGACCATTCTGCTCACGCAACATGACGAGGGTCAGTATATCCGCGAGGCACTTGACGCAGGCGTGAAAGGATACGTGCTGAAAAACCAGATCGTCAGCGATTTGCTGCTGGCTATCCGCCAGGTTTCGCGAGGCCAGGTTTACCTGAGCCCTGGCGTGTCAAGCGCAGTCATGGAGGCATATCGGTCCAAGTCGGAGAAATTCGAGAGTCCCTTGACGCCGCGGGAGAGGCAAGTGCTCCAATTGATCGCTGAAGGGAAATCCACCAAAGACGTTGCTTCTTTGCTTGGCATTAGCACGAAAACAGCCGAATCCCATCGCACAAGACTGATGCAGAAGTTGGATATCCACGAGACCGCGAGTCTCGTGCGCTACGCCGTCCGACATGGTATCGTCCAGCCTTGATGCTTCCACCAAGAACTACCTCCTCTGGAAAAACGGCCCATCGTCAGAATTGTAGCGAGCCGCGGGGTCATTGATCCGAACTCGTAAATTGCGTGGGCTGGATGACGTTGGGTCCAGAGGCCCCGTTCAGGGAAGTTGCGGTGCGCCTAAGTTTACTGAGTTGGACGGGCGGACGCGGTAATGGAAACGGACACTCTTCGGAGAACTAGCGCTTTGACCCGCAGAGGCTCTGCGTTTGCGACAACACATCGGAATCGAGCTGCGCGCCCTGCCAGCCGCGTGTCGAGCATACCTGCTCCGCCGTCAAACCCAGTGCGCCGCGCATGTCGGCGCCTGCCACACTTGCGCCGGTAAGTTGCGCCCCGCGAAGAACCGCGCCGGCGAAAAATGCGCCGCGCAAATCCGCGTTCCTCAAATCAGCATCCATTAGAATTGTTCCCTTAAACTGCGCTCCTGTCATGTTGGCGTCGGCCAATTTTGCGGAGGAGAAATCCGTCTGCTCCAAGTTGGCGAACGAAAGAACGGCATGCTCCATTTTCGTGTCTCGCATATCCGCGCGCGTAAGGTCGGTGCGCAACAATTGGCCGTTGCGCAAATTCACAGCGTAGAGCGACGCGCCTTCCAGCTTGGCGTTGGACAGCACAGCATTCTCGAGGGTCGCAAAGGAAAGATCGGCGCCGCGTAAATCCGCTCCCGTGAAGTTGGCGCGCCTCGCGTCGGCGGATACCATCACCGTCTTGGCCGCCCGCACACGGTCGAGAATCGCGTCGCGGAGCACGGCTTCGCGCAGATTCGCACCGCGCATATCGGATTCAGAAAGGTACGCACCCTCCAAATTTGCACGCCAGAGTTTCGCGTTCACAAGATAAGCTCGGTAAGCTCTTGCAAAACGCAAATTCATCTCGTTTAGCTTGGCCCCAGGCACGGATGCGAGTGCGTCTTCACTCCAATTCCCGTGCGGGGGCGGTCCGGAGAGCGTCGCTTCCGTCAACTCGGCATAAGGCCGGTAACCGATGGATTGCATGGCTTCCGACGCCCACCTGAGCAAATTCGCCGGCGAATATTGCGGCGCTATATTTTTGTCCGAAGGCAGTCCGCGGTTCACTCCGAGAGAGAAAATCAGCAATGCGCAACCAGTCAGCAGAGCCACGCGCGCTGTCGTGAAGCTCAGCCGCAACAAGTTTTTGGACTTCTGCCTTAGGAGATCGCCCGGCTGAAGCACGCGCGCTACGATCGTCGGCACACAGGTCGCCGCCGCCACCGAAAGCGTTAAAAGAAACGCGTGCAGCAAAGTGCCACGAAAATCCTGGCGCACCAAATACCGCAGCCAAAACAAAAATAATGTTGCCGGCACCACCCAATAGGCCAGCACCGTGGCCACCACTGTCTCCAGCACCCAAAAGGGCGAGCGTCCCTCGCGCATCCACCGAAAATGGCGCCGCACCAGGCCCATCAAGTACCACGGCCCGTCTTTTTCCAGCGTTTGTCCATCCTTGAAAACCGCGGGCAGACCGGACATGCTGCCCCACAAGCGGAGCAGCAAAAAATGAAACCGCAAGTACAGGATAAAGAGCACCAGCGGCGCGCCCATATAAAAACTCGTCATAGACAGAAGTTTTGGAAATCGCGCCACGGGAATCGCCGAAGCGTCCACGATCAGGCGCACATCCGTGGTCAAGCCAATCAGTGCGATGCAGGCGAGACTCGCACCGAGAATCAAGAAATAAAACCAGCGAGCGACTTTTGAGGCGTCGGAGATGGCTTTGGTGCTGTCAAAGGTCGCGATTGTTTCCGGCAGGATCGCATCGAATAGATTCGTTCCCCCAAGGCGGCCCACCCACAAGCCTTCCGAGCCGTAAAGATTCGCGCCCATCAAATTCGCACCGCGCAATTCGGTACCTAACAAATTTGCTTCCCTCAAATCGGCTTGTACGAGACTGGCTCCGCGCAAATTGGCCATGGATAAATCCGCGCCAATCAAATTCGCGCGCTGGATGAAAGCACCTTCCAGATTGACTCCCGTGAGGTCAGAGTGGGAGAGGTTAACGCCGCAAAGATCCGCTTTGACTCCGGATTCTCCGCCCGATTCCACCCAGATCTTGTGTTGATCGAGAATCTCCGCCAGATCAAGGAGCGAAATCGCTCCGGTGGCTTCCTCGGCAGAAGGATGATTCTGCGACTCTTGAATTTCTGACAGCATTTCGAAGCTTTCCCCCAATGGACGTTTTTCCATTCGAAACGATGGCTGCCGCTTTTCTGTTCACGGCGCCGACACGAAGGCTCGGGGCAGGCGAGTAGGACCAGTCCCCATCCCCGGTTTGCTTGTGCTGGTTCCCCGCTGGGCGAATCCCATCATCGCCCACAAAGCAGACGAAAGTCGCCTGCCCAAAAGTACAGGACGCGCAGAGGTAACTGTGCTCACTGTGGAAAAGTGAGCAGTGAATAGTGAATAGTGAGCAGTGAGTAGTGACAAACCGTTGGGACTTTATTCTCAACTGGCCAGGAAGAGTGCCCGTCGGTCCTCTTCAGTCAGGAAACGTCCTGTGTGTCCCCATGTTTCTCACTGTGGGCGTTTCTGTTTGATTTGAGCTTTTTCGGCGTCGGTTGTGAGAGAATCCGCGCCAAGAAACTTACAGTGAGGTGCGCTTTGGCGGATGCTCCTGAGGAAACAATTGCTAAATCTTCCATCCAGCGGTTCGAGCCCGTAGCCGGCGCGGTCCACACTTTCTTTCTCATCTTGATCATGGCCGCTGTGGCCATCGTCGGTTACTTCTCCATCCATCGCTCAGGCGCTGTTCACCATCCCCATCGGCTGCTTTTTTATCTGACTACCATGGCTTGGGAATGGATTATGTTTGGGTATATTTATTGGGGTCTGCGCCGGCATGGAAAATCTTTTCGAAATATTGCCGGCGAAAGCTGGAAGAGCGCGCCTAACTTTTTTCTCGACATCGCGATTGCTTTCGGTTTTTGGATCGCCGCAATTTTCGTGCTCAGCGTCGTTTCGCATGTGCTACATGCGACGGGAATGGCGGAAGCGGCGCGCAGACTCGCTCCGCAGGGCTTGCTTGAATCGGTGCTGTGGGTCGCACTTTCCGTTACCGCGGGAATCTGCGAAGAAATGATTTTTCGCGGGTATTTGCAGCGACAGTTTGTCGCTTGGACGCGCAGCGCTCCAGTCGGCGTGATTCTCTCGGCGGTGTTGTTTGGCGCGGGCCACATCTATCAAGGAGCGAAAGCGACGGTGGTCATCTCTGTGTACGGCTTGATGTTTGGAATCCTTGCGGAAGCGCGGCAAAATCTGCGGCCTGGAATGATGACGCACGCGTGGCACGACGCGATCACCGGACTGATCATTCGCTTCGTGCCGGTGAAATAAAGTGAGCTGACACCCCCCCGATCGGGGTTGAGCTGCTATTCGCGGGGGTGAAGTGCAGGTTTGGGAGGGGCTCGTTACTTAAAGCGAGGAAACGTCCCGTCTGTCCCCATGTTTCGAAGACACAGTCAGCTCTTCTTCAGCTCGATACCGCCGTTCGTTGTGGCGACCTGCAATTCGCGCCCTCCGCCCCCCACCGTGCCGGAGAGAGACTTGGGGCCAAACTTCCCCTGTACCGTAACCGGAAAGTCCGTGCGAATCCCGCCATTGGTAGTGGCCGCATGGACCTGAAATTCCGCGGAGGCCGGCAGCGTGACAGCCACACTGCCGTTGGTGGTTTCCAGCTCCAGCTCGCCGCTCCACTTGGCGTTGCCCATGGACACGCGCACGCCGCCGTTGGTGGTCTTGGCGGAGGCCCACTCACTCGTCGAGACTTCCACGTCGCCGTTAGTCGTTGCCGCCTGCACCACGCTCTCCAGATTCAGGCAATGGATCCTGCCGTTGGTGGTCATCGCGTTCAAGCGCACGCCGCGCGGGACTTGCACGTTAAAGTTGATCTTCGCTCGACGCCCATGCCACCAGTTGCCGGACTCCGACGACACTCCGCCGCGATGGCAGCGGCCCGGCGCCTTATCCTTCGCATAGACGGCGCAAACGGTGACGCCGTCCGGGTACTCGACGACCTCGATAAACAAGTTGTGTTCGTAGTCGTTCCCGCCCAGGATGCCTTCTACGCGCGCGGCATCCGCGGAAGCGCGGTTGGCTTCAATCTCGCCATTGGTATTGACTACTTCCAGGGTCTGCCCGGCCTTCAAGGATCCCTGCCAATGAAAATCTTCCGGCGCGAAAACTGAGCGTTTTTCGCCCTGCGCCCGCGCGGTCACACCAGCCACCAGGCAAATCACCGCCGCACAAACCGCACCCGGTAGGCAGCCTCGTAGCAAACTCTTGCTCCTCTTCATGATGTCCGCCTCCCTAACGGTTGTCCGACGCTCGAACCGGCACGCCCGGCTTATGGTGTAATACGGAACCCGACCCAACTTTGTTCCGAAGAGGCAGGCGCACCCATGCCGCCCTCGCCCTATTGGCGGGTGGCCGACCCTCAATCCGCCGGGTGCCGCATCCCTGCGGTTTTCAGGGTGCGGGTTTTGACTTCAACCCCGAGTCCTTGAAACATGGGGACGTTTCCGAATCGTTTGGCGTGAGACTGTGGCTGAGATCGAGCATCGGTGATCGGACGTTAGGAAAATGTTCCGTCCGTCCCCGGTTTCCGTCCCAAAACCTCTAGTATCCGGTGTGACAGAGAATGGGAGCGGTTCAAAAGGATTAAACCTCGTATAATCTCGTGCGCGCAACTGGGGAGCAGAACATATGAACGTACAAGAACAAATCAAGAAGTATATTACCAGCCAACCGGAGCCAAAACGCAGTGACATGCGAGAGTTGCATCGGCTCACACTTCAAGTGTCACCAGAATGCAAATTATGGTTCTTCGATGGTAAAGACAGCAAAAATCATACTGTTTCCAACCCTACGATTGGATATGGATTTCACACAATAAAATATGCCAATGGAAAAAGTAGAGAGTTTTTTCAAATTGGTGTGAGCGGAAACAAAACCGGAATCTCTGTCTATATTCTTGGTCTCAAAGATAAGAAGTACTTAGCCAAAACGTATGGAAAAAAACTAGGCAAGGCGAGCGTGACCGGATATTGCATTCGGTTTAAAGCTCTAAAGGATATAAACATCGATACGCTTGAAGCGGCAATACGATATGGGCTTGCAGCTCAGAATGAAAAAGGCAAGCTGATGAAATAATTCCACTGTGAAACATGGGAAACATGGAGACAGACGGCAGGTTTCCGAATTATTTTGCCTGAAACTGTGGCTAAGCCCAGCAGCCGGGTGCCCCACGTATAGCGTTCATACGTGGGGTTTTGACTTTCCCTTGAACCGAGGGAAACATGGGGACAGACGGGACGTTTCCGAATCATTTTGCCTGAAACTGTGGCTGAGTTCGAGCGCCTGTCATCCGACGTTAGGAAAACGTTCCGTCTCTCCCCGGTTTTTCAATGGCTACCTTCTCGGCTCATACCGCATCGCCACCGCCCCCGAGCCGAACTCCAGCCGGCTCACGAGCCTCAAGTCGACACGCTTCGATAGCCCCGCGAACAACGTCGGCCCGTGGCCCGCTAGCCTGGGATGCACCACGAACTCGTACTCATCGATCAATCCCAGCTCCGCCAACGCCAGCGGGAGCTTCACGCCTCCCATGAACAGTCCCTTACCCGACTCCCGCTTGAGCTGCTGAACGGCCTTCCCTAGATCCCCGCGCACGAGCTCCGCGTTCCAATCGACCCGGTCCAGGGTGCTCGACACGACGTACTTCTTTGCCGCGTCGATCGTCCGGGCGAAGGGTTCCATCCAATCAGGCCTCGCTCCCGTCCGCGCCGGCGGCCGAAACGCTGCCTCCATCATTTCGTAAGTCACCCGGCCAAAGAGGAGGGCATCGGCCTGGTCGAGGTTCTCGGTCGCGTGACGATGCAATTCTTCGTCCGGGGAAATTGCACGATGATCGCAGCACCCGTCCAATGTGACGTTGATGGAATACCGAAGGGGTCGCATCACGCAAGGGTACCGCCGACGGGGTAGACCAGCAAGGTTAGCCCGCTCAGGGCTAGAAACACGGTGACAGACGGGACGTTTCCGAATTGTTTTGCCTGAAACTGTGGCTGAGTTCGAGCACAGCACCGGTCATCCAACGTTAGGAAAACGTTGGGTCTGTCCCCCGGGTTTCCAGGCCAAGTCTCCCCGATGGTTCGGTTTTTCGACTAGCGGGGCTGGCCGTGTCGCAGGCTCCATAAACCGCGCACCGCGAGGACAAAGGTGAACAGGCCAATCACGCCCAGCGCGTGAAACGTCCAAACGAACAAGAAGGCTGGGCTGGACCTGGCGATTGCGCCGTGAAAGATGCCTGCCGGTGCCATCACGTGGCCGACCGGCATGCCGATCGCAAGGAGCGACCCGACGAGCATGATGATATGGCCCGAGCGGCGTTCCGCGAGCAGCAGCGTTCCGTACAGCCAGAGCGCCAGGATGGGCACAGCAACGAGGGTTGAGCCTCCTGCTTCGGGCGTCCCGGCCCTGGCGTGGATCGTATCGCTCGTTAGGTGAAGGGTCATCGGCAGGATCAAGAGCAGAGAGGCGATGGGCAACATGAGGTTCTGTTTCATTTGGTGTTCTCCTCGTAAATGCGTGTCTGCGCCTCGGTGAGGAGGGCAACCTCCTTAGCGAGGGCAGGGCAAAGCTTCAACAGGGTTATCCAGGGGGAAAGCGTGCTTCTTACTGAAACCTATACGCGGACCTGGACACGAAAATTTCGGTGTTTCTTTGGTAGAACGCTGGCAGATCCGGACCGTTTGTTGCAAGGCGCCGGGGAGTTCATGCGTTAGTTGAAGCTGAAACCGGGAAAGAGTCCGCGGTGTTAAGAACGCGGCTACAGGTTCGAGGCATGTGTGACGAGGCGCGGTGGTAGGGTTGGTGTTAACGGATAGGGAATATGGAAAAGGTAGTTGAGTGAAGGGTTGGTAGTTTGGGGATGAGAAAACTTGCACCTCGACCCTTGGTCGGGGCTTTTGTTTTTTGGGGGGCCCTAGAAAGACGGGCACGGCGTGCCGTGCCCCTACGAATGGACAAAATCATGACTCACAAAATGCCGGATGGCGTACAGATCTGGAAGCAGTTTGAGGATTTGTTGATTCCGGGGCTGAGGCTCTCGGCGATGGAGCGGGCAGTGTATTCGCATTTGCTGCGGCATAGCCGGCTGGAGGGAAAGCAGCGGCTGCAGTTATCGATTGGCTGGCTGGCGCGTGGGTCGGGGCGTGCGGCAGGCTGCGGCCTGCGGTGTAATAGAGGATAATGGCAAAACGAGGACGCGCGAGACAGTTGGGCCGGAGCGACAAGGCTGGGGATGACGCGCCGCGGAGAAGTGGTTCAACAAATCATTGGAATAGAGAGGAAAAAAAAGAGCCGGGGCACTCCGCTGAGGGGCCGAGGAACCCCGGCTTATCCTGCCCGCCTCCGCAGTGAGCGAGCAAGAAACCTGTAAGAAACTCGGTTGTTAATGGCGCTCTGCGGCGGCTGCCGAAGGCAACTACTTCACTTCTTCGTCGCCACGGAGGAATTCGTAGCGCTCGATCGCGGCGACGACGCCAATGGCGCCTTCGTCGCGTGGCTCGGTACGCTGAACGCGGCCGAGGCAACGCACGCGCACGGGACCCGCCAAGGTGATTTCGTTGGGCAGGGTCAGAAGAATTTCGACGGGCGAGCCTTCGCGCACATCTTTTGCAAGAAAGAAGTAGACGCCGCGAGAACTGACGTCACGGGATTCGGTGCTGGTCTCGCCAACCGCGGCGCCCGTTGTCCAACGGACGGTGAGCGGAAGCCGCATTTGGAAGCGCTGAGTAGTGCGGCGTTCGGAACCGGTCAAGGCATACCTCCTGATTGATGAGAGAGTGTATCTGGGAGCGGGCTAGGGAACAATAGGACTCCGGGTACAAAATCGATTCAATATTGGGAGGTACGCGTGTACTAGGACGTTTGTGGAAAACGGGCTTAGGCCGGTGAAGCGTGTTCCGTGACCCGTGGCCAGTGATCCGGGAGCGGTAGAGGGTCCTTGCTTCAAAGGGTCGTTCCCTTGGGCCTTGCCTTTCGCCAGCGAGAATCAAGAAGAAGGGGAAGGCTTAGGCTGGAAGGATACCGCCCCTGCCTTCGGTTTTTCTGTAAGTGCTGATTCTAAAGGAGATAGCGTTCGGGAACCCCGAAGGTCTGGAAGTTGGAAGGCGCGAAAGATCGGAAAGGAGGAAAAGGATGATCGAGCAGCATTAGAGGGCAGAAGGAAACCAGGACCCATGCGATGTTCGGGCCACCGGCCGTAGCTACCCGCCCATTTATGCGGCGGGGAGGAGATCCCAGACGCGCCAGAATTCTTTCATTTGCGGGGGAGTGCCGAAAGAGACGCGGACGTAGGTGTTCATGGATGGGAAGAGGCGGGCGATTTCGACGTTGTTCTGCTTGAAGTGTTCGATTACGCCGGGAGCGGGGCGGTTGGTTTGGAGCATGGCGAAATTGGTGTGGGAAGGGATCGCCTGGATGTTGCGGGATTTGGCCTGCGCGAAAAATTCCTGGCGATCGTGGGCGTTGCGTTTTTCGCTCATTTGGACGTAGTCGTGATCGTCGTAGGCGACGAGAGCGCAGTGGGCGGCGACGGCGTTGATTCCTTCTTTTAAGCGAAGGTTGGAGAGGGCATGCATCCTTTCGGGAGCGCCAACAGCGTAGCCCGCGCGAATTCCTGCGAGGCCGTACACTTTTGAGAAGGTACGCGCGACGATGACTCGGTCGTCGTTCATGGGATGGTCGATGAAGGAAGAGTAGTCCGCGGCAGTGCGTTCGACGAAGTGATGGTAAGCCTCGTCGATGAGAACGGTGGTGGTGGAGGGGAGTTTGCTGATGAATGCTTCGAGGTCTTTGCGAGGGGTGAGGCTGGCGGTTGGATTGTTCGGGTTGCAAATGTAAATCAAAGCCGTGGCGGCGTCGGCCTTTGCGAGCATGGCTTCCAAATCATGGGAATAATTCTTGGCGAGGGGGACTTCGAGGACGTCCGCGCCGACAGTTTTCGCGGAGCGGCCGATGGCTTCGAATGTCGGCAAAGCGGTCATGAGCTTTTTGCCGGGACCAAGGAAAGCGGCCGCGCAGATGCTGAGGATTTCGCCGGAGCCGCAGCCGAGGACCAGTTGCTCCGGCTTGATGGAATGCGATTGGGCGATTCTGTCGTGGAGAGCGTGTACCGCTGGGTCGGGGTAACGATTCACAAATTGCAGGGAATCCTGCATCGAGGCGATGACCTTTTGCGAAGGGCCGTAGGCATTTTCATTGCGGCTGAGGATAATCGGGCCGCCGGGCTCGCTTGCACGGGATGAGGGGACGAGTTCGCTGAAGGCGAGATCGGCGATGGGAGGGAGAGCGGCGGCGGCCACTGCTCCCGCGGCGGCGTTGCGAAAGAAATTTCGGCGTGTGATAGGCATAGGTTCCTCGCTGTCCGGGTTTGCAGCTTCCGTTGATAGCAGAGAAAGGTGTGGGAGGTCAATCACACGGTTCGCGACTGGAGTTGCGGAGATGGCGGAAACTCAGACGCAAGAGATTCCTCATTCCGCCGATGATGCACTCAATTGGGCGAGGCGAAGTTTTCCGCCGAGCCACGCGGTGGGGATTGCCAGCACAATGAGCGCAAGAGGATACCAGTGAGGGCCGAAGGCTGGTCCCTTATTCCAGGTCAACGCGGCGCCAAGAATGCTGACAGCAAAACCGAGAATGCCGAGCACCAAGGCATGCAGCATGGGCCGAAGAGGTGCGAGCCGTGCCGTGAGGTAGCTGCCGGCGACGCCATAGATGGTGCGATAGATGGTCGCGAGCAGAAGCGGGCGATCATAGCCGAACATGGAATCGCCCCAAGGAGGAAACACATGCGTGAGATGGAGCAACTCGTCCGTGGCGAGCGTGAGGATGATGCCCGCGAACATGCCTTCCAGCACGGCGAGGATGCTTTGACCAATACGGCGAGGAGGATGCGGTTCGCTCATGACTCCCTCTCTGCGTTCCGTGTCATTCAGGCTGCCAATGAAGGCGGGCAGGGTTCGGGCAGGGACACGATGCATCGTGCCCCAGCAAGAGAGAAACTACGTCTGATCGATCAAACGATGATGAATCGCGTAAAGGGCGAGTTCGAGGCGGTCGGAGACGCCTAGTTTGTCGAAGATGTTGTGGAGGTGATTCTTTACGGTTTGCTCGCTGATGAACAGTTTTTCGCCGATTTCCTTGTTGCGGAAGCCTTGGGCGACGAGCTGGACGATTTCCTTTTCGCGGTCGCTGAGCAGCGGCTTTTCGCGGCGCGGGCCGGACTCGGAGGATTTCGAGAAAGCCTTCATAACCTCGGCGGTCATGCGGTTATCGAGCCAAATTTCGCCGGCGTGCACGCGGTGGATGCTTTTTACGAGCAGGTCCGTGGCGGACTGTTTGAGAACCACGCCGCGAGCGCCGAGGCGCATGGCGCGAACAACGTCGCGATCGTCTTCCGCGGCGGTAAGAACGATAACGCGCGTGGGAAGCGTATCGAAATTGACTTCTTCGAGGACGGCGAGGCCGTCTTTATCGGGCATGCGGAGATCGAGCAACAGGATTTCCGGCTTGAGTTTGGCGAGGAGTTTGATGCACTCGGCGCCATTCTGGGCTTCGCCGACGATAGTGATGTCCTCGTCGGAATCGAGGAGTTTGCGGAGACCGTCGCGAAAGATTGCGTGGTCGTCCGCTAGCAGGACGCGAATTTGCTGTTTAGTTTTGGCCATGTCAACCGAGCGGGACTTCGATGGTCAGTCGCGCTCCATGGCCAGGGTTAGACTCGACGGTCAACACGCCCCCCACAGTACGCGTACGCTCCTTGATGGAGATGGGACCCAATCGCAGACGGTCAAGCTCATCCCCAGTAAACCGGCCGGCGAAGCTGAAACCCTCGCCGTTGTCGTCCACTACGAGAACAATGCGACTGTCATCCTGCGACAGTTTTACCACGACATGGGAAGCCTTGGCATGCTTTTTTATGTTGTTGAGTGCTTCACGGTAAATCTGGAAAATCTCGCGGCAGACGCGATCGGGGGCATGGAGTTCGGAGGGATCAATGAGGAGGTCCAGGGCCAGGGTGGATTCGTTGCGGTAACGCTCAGCGAAACCGTGCATGAGATCGACGAGATCGGCGCTCTGGACGCGGAGGGGACGGAGGTCGGTAACCATGCGGCGGAGTTCGGCGGACTCGTTTTTGACGGTTTGCTGGAGGGTACCGAGGCCAGCTTCGGACTGGTCCGGCGAGGCGGCGACCTTGCGGCGGAGAACGTCGAGCTGGATTTCGATGCTAAGGAGAGTTTGCAGAATGCCGTCATGAAGGTCGCGGGAGATGCGGCTGCGTTCGCCTTCGATGGCGCGCGCGCGAAGATGGCGGAGGAGGAATACGTTTTCGAGAGCGGGGCCAATGTGGCGGGCAATGCGTTCGAGCCAGGCGAGGTCGGGGCGCTCGAAAGGCTTGCGGCCATTAATTAAAAAGAGGCGTCCGGCAGGCTGGCCGCTTTGATCGAAGGACACGGACAGCATGGAACGCATATTGAGCTCCTGCTGCGTGGGGCCGGGAAGGCGCGGGAGGGTGTGGAGGCGGCGGCCATCGCGGCGGTCCCATCCAAAACCACTGCCGGGGCCTTCGAGGTTGTTCCAGCAAACGGTGGCGTCCATGTCGTCGAGGAGGAAGCCGTCGGCACGGGCCAGCGAATAGCTTTCCGGGATAAGGCGCTCGCTCTCGCCGGACTTGAGGCGCCAGAGGTAGATGCGTTCGAGATCGGTGTCGCGATAGGCGAGCAAGGCGGCTTCGACGCCGAAGGCGCGGGCGAGCTCTTCCAGCATGAGGCGGAGGGATTCGGCGAGGCCTTGGTCGACTTGAAGAGTTGCGGTGATGCGCGAGAAGAAATCGTTTTGGGAAGCGAAGTGGCGGCTGCGGTCGGCCAGGAAAGCCAGGGCAGCGCCTCCGGCGAACGTGCCGCCAACGAGACCCATCCAGGCGATTACGCGCATCCAGCCAATTTCGCCTTTGACGGCGGTGAGCAGGACGAGGATTAGGGCCAGCGCGCCGGCGAGCGGAAAGGCGGCGCGAACTCCCCAGCGCATGCCTGCTACCCAACAAACAAAAAGATATGGGAACCAAACGGGAACCGAGGAGGGGCTGATGTACATGAAAAAGCCGAGCGCGAGCAAATCGCAGGCGATGGGCAGATGCCAGGCGCGTTTGCGGAGAAAACGCTCGAGCGGAATGACGCAGAGAGAAACAATCAGATAAGCGATCAGGAAAGAGATGGAGTTCTTGGCTTCCTGGGCATTCGGATGCTGGAACAACGCCAAAAGAGAAAGCAAGACGACGATGGGGCGCGCGTAGACGATTTGCCGCTCGAGATGGCGGCGATCGGTTTCATGGGGGCTCATGCGCGGGGACGCGATTCCTCGGTAGTAGTCTAGCAAGTCGAGAAGAGAGCGGAAGGATAGCGTGGAGAGGTTGCAACGATTTAGGTAACGCGGGGGGAATTCGTGCTCATGGCTCCCTGAGCGATTCCGTGGCTGGCGGGGTGATAGGGTGGTAGGCCAGTTTCCGGTAAGCGTTTACCAGGACTTGGTGTGTTTTTTGGCGTGCAAAACGAAGAATTTTGCCGATTCAAGGAAGCGATTGGGAGTGGCTTCCCAATCCGGATTGCCTACGCAGATGACCAATCGAAAACCACTGTCCGGTGCCAAGCCATCTGTCGGCAGCCGCGCTAATTAGAAGCTAGTGTTAGCCCAGCACGGCTTACTGGAGTGCGAATTGGTCCATTGCCGCATCGTGCGCGGCCTGGCAAGAATACCAGTGATCGCACTCCAAATGCGGTTCGAGCGCCTTGACCGCTGAATTCCCGGAAAGAGGCACCAGGATGCCATTGCACTCGGGGCAGGAGAGCCGTATCAAACTAGGCTTTGGTTCCGGCAGTGGCGATTCGTTAGACATCATGGGAGGAATGGCGCGGACTACCTGAACCTGCTGAAGATTTCCCGTCAGGGGATGCAGAGTGAGGCGTCAGATCAAATAGCCCGCAAGGAGCGGAAGAGCATGCCTCATGCCAGGCGTCGGACTCTGGCCGCATGTCCGCGGCACATCTAAATTCAACGACCAGTGATAGATACAGCAGAGGGCGATAGTTACTGGCCCCTTCGCATGGAGTGTCGCCGTCCAATCCTGAAAGCACTTTGCCTAGATTGTGCAAATAATGTACATACAGCGAGTGGACTATCGCTAGCTGGGGTACCGGGACCTACTTCTCCAATAACCGCGTTTATCAGGCAGTAGCAAACATTCTTTCTAAAGTCTGACGGGAGCCTTCCGTCGGTCCATCAAGCTTCTTGAAGGCCGCGAATCATGGGCATATATTGCTTGCATGTCGCCACGCTGGTCGCTAGCGGCCATTTCGCTATTCGCGGTGTGGATTCCGTCTGCATTCGCACAGCTGCCAAAAAAGGTCGAAAAATGCTTGCCTTATCCCACCTTGGCTCAAGAAATCCAGGATATGCGACCCGCCGATGCGCTGCCGCCACGGGTTAGGGTGCATGTAATCCGCGTAGAATTTGATTCAAAGGATGGCATTCCAGCGGATGTTCAAGAGGAGATTTCGGCAAAGCTGCGAAGCCGAATCTTCGAGCGCGATGCAAAGACGGACTACCTTAATGAATTAGGGAACGAGATCGCAGAAGTCAGTGTCATGGGTGCGCTGCAAAATCAAGGCTATTTCCGAGCGACGGCGACCGCAAAACTTGCGGTGCTGCAGTCTGGCGCTAAAGAAATTAGCGTTGCTGCGGCTATCAGCGCCTCTCCCGGACTTCAATACCGGGCCGGCGACATTCGTATCGAGTCTGCGGATGACCGTGTTCCGCTCGAGATGCCGGCAGAAAAGCTGAGGGATCTCATTCCGCTTCAAAGAGGCGAATTGTTTGATGTCGAAAGAGTCCGAGCAGGTCTGAGGAATCTCACAGCAGCCTATGGCCGGCGGGGCTATGTGGACATGACTGTGGAGCCGGAGTTTCAGATTGAAGACGCCGACAATACCATCGATATGGTGCTCAAGCTCGATCGCCAGGCGCAGTATCGAGTCGGCAGCGTTGAATTCTTGGGCATAAGCGCCCCGACGCAAGCAAAACTGATGAAATCGCTTCCCAAACCGGGGGAGATTTTTGATGGGACCCGCCTGCAGGAATTCTTCAAAGTGAACCGAGCGATATTGCCCTCCGATGTGTCAGGTGACGACGTGAGCGTTAAACACGATCTTAAATCGAAAACCGTGGGCATCTTGTTTGACTTCCGTACTTGTCCGCCGCCCTCAAACTGACTCAACGCCTGGTTTGTCGCGTAATCGGAAACTGGCTTGGTTGGGCGTTTGGCGGATTTCCAAGCAGGGCAATAGAGCGTGTAATCTTGGTGGGAGTTTTTGTGCGGGCGATTCTTCGCGGCTGCGCGTAGCGGTTTAGCAGGGGCGCGCATCAAAATTGTTATGAAGGTCAAGAAGATCGAGGCTGAAAATTTGGCATGCACGACGTCGGCGGCACGGCCGTTCGGCTGCGTGGAGCTGTGGGCCGGAAACGAGAGAGCCCATCGCTCCATCGAGTTGCCCGGGCTGGAAGCGGATGTAATCGCGGTCCCTTCTGGCGGAGAAAAGGGCGGAGACCTCTCCGCTTTGTTTTCGTGCAGGGACAACTTCGCGCGGGTGGTGCTGGCGGATTGCGTGGGGCACGGGTACATGGCCAGCGGTGTGGCCCGGCACGTTCATCACTTGCTGCACAAGCATCAGGATATTCGCAACACAGCAACGCTGTTGTCCGCGCTGAATGACGAATTTACCCTGGATTCCGAAAAGTCAAGAGGAGCGCTGCGCTTGACGACCGTGGTGACGGGAACGTTTGACGGCGCAACGGGCGAGTTTAATTTTGCGTACGCGGCTCATCCTCGAATGCTTCTCTGGCGGGGGCGCGAAGGGAAGTTTCTTGAGATCGGCGAAGGGCTCGAAAATCTGCCCATCGGTTTTGTGACGGGAGAAATGTACAACGAGCAGAGCGTGTGCTTACAACCCGGCGATATGATTCTGGCTTTTTCCGATGGCGCCACGGAAGTTCGCGCCCCGAGCGACGAGCAGCTGACTCCGGCGGGCTTTTTGCGTTTGGCGGAGACGGCGATGGCCAAGCTGCGGCTTCCCGTGCGCCTTCCCGATTTTTCCGCGGCTTTGCTTGAGGGGTTGCAGGCCTACCGCATGGGCGCCGAGTTCGAAGACGACGTCACGCTGCTGACGCTGCGGCGCGCGGGCTGAGAACGGCGGCGCGGTGCAACCGAGGGAGAATTCCGTAAGGACGGGCACGGCGTGCCGTGCTCCATCGAGATTTGTAGGCGAGAAAAGTTGTGAGGAATGCGGGCTAAGGCTGGGGTGCGGGCTGCGCGGCGGCAGGTTGCGTGGCAGGCGGCGCCGGCGGATGGGCCGCGAAGTATTCATCGAGGCTGGCGCGGCATTCCGCAATGCCTTGCTGGACGTTTTTGTCGAGGGCGGCGACAATCGCGGAAACGTCTTTTGCGCTTGCAGGCTCGTCATGCGAATAAAAGTGCGTCCAGACGGTGTTGCCCGTCTTGACATTACGGAGCTCCAATTCCAAGGTCACTCGGGCTACCTCCGCGCTTCCTGAGACTTCTTTGAAGTCGTAGAGACGCCCGTGCAAGAGAAAATCTCCGTGGATATCGCTTCGCAAGGAATAGACACCGCGATAGTGGCCGGAGGCGCGCAACTGCCGTAGCATAATTTCCGCGATCATCTCCGTGGGCGGCTCTGCCCAGCGATGGTATTCATAGGTGCCCATGCTCTCGCCACCGGAGCTGTAGACAATCTGGTCTTCGCGGTAGAGAGCTGAGCCCGTCATGCGGCCAATCAGCAGCGTGATGGGAACAGGATTTGGATTCGCCGCAGGCGCCATGTCTCCGGGGACAGTAAGTTGGTAATACTTGCTGGGCCGCGCCGCGCCGCATCCAGAAGCAAAGCATACGGCGAGAGCCAGCGCCGAGAGAGTCATTTTCGCAGACATGGTCATCCGAGAAACCGGCCGTTTCAGGGCGACGCGGGGCAGTTCGGCGCGCCTGGTCATGAGTTCGTCGCTCCCTAGCTTCATTGCCGCTCTCCCGGTTTGTGCTCGTGCGGAGAGGAGGCCCGAATAAGAGTGTAAGGACGCTTTTTGATGGTGTCGGTAAATTCCTTGAGGTTCTGGGAGACGCGTCGGAAATTATCGAGAAGCTCATCGATATTTTCCGAGTTGACGTCGAGCGTCTGGTCCAGCCGCCCGGTGATGTCCGTCAGGGTGGTCAGGGATTTGCGGAGATCGATCACCGCTTGCCGCACATCCGCGCGGTTTTCGCCGAGAAGTTCGTCGACATGAGTGAGGGCTTTGTTGGCTTCCTCGGAAGTCTTGTGCAAATCCTGAATCAGCGGTTCCAGTTTCTGGCTGACGGTGTCCAAGTGCTGAATCGTGGATTTTATCTGCGGGCGATTTTCCGCGATCATACCGTGGGCATCCGCAAGGGTCGCTGAGAGATTCGCGCGATTCTGGGCACTCAGCAGGTCATTGACGCGGTCGATCGTGACTTTCAATTCCGCGGCTCGATCATTCAAGGATGAAATGAGTTCCTTCGCCTGGGGCGCGAGGTCGTTAATTTGCGCGGTAAGCGCGTTGAAATCGACATAGGCGTCGGATGGCAATAACGAGCCTGGAGGAGCGAGAGCAGTTTGCGCGCCGCCGGGTAGAATTTCCAAGTGATTGTCGCCGAGGGGGCTCATGCTCATGATTTTGGCGTGGCTGTCGAGCTTGACGGGCAGATCGGTTTGCACGCTAAAAACTACGTCGATACGCGAAGGATTTTGGGGGTCGATGGCAAGTTTTTCCACGTGACCGACCTTGGGGCCTCCCGCGTAGCGCACCGTCGCTCCCCGTTCGAGGCCGCCGGCGAACGGAAAGTAAGCGTGATAGGTCTTGGCGGTATGGCCAAAGGCTCCGGAAATGGCAAACACCATGCCGATCAGAACTGCAGCGGCAACAATAACAAAAAGGCCCACGAAAACCTGGTCGCGCTTCCCTGCCATCACGTCCTCTTTCCCCTGCTGCTGCTCGCTACAAGCGGCGGGCTTGCGTAAGCATCTGCAGATAATCCATTTCGCGAGCCACTTCCGGCTCCGGCACACGATCCAGAAATTGCCGGACGCGCGGCTGGGTGCTGGCGCGCATTTCCGCGACCGTGCCGATAGCCACGAGATGGCCTTTGTCGATAAGCACCATGCGGTCGGCGATCAAGTAGGCGCTGGCCAATTCGTGAGTGACCACGATGATGGTCATGCGGAATGCCTGCTTCAATTCCAGAATCAATTGGTCGATGCCGGCGGCGATAATGGGATCCAATCCCGCGGACGGCTCATCGAAGAAAAGAATCTCGGGGTCCATGGCCAGGGCGCGAGCGACGGCGGCGCGCTTCTTCATGCCGCCGCTGAGCTGCGATGGCATGTAGTATTCAAAGCCTTCTAGCCCAACTTGTTCGAGTTTGAGCCGCAGCATGATTTCGATGGTGGAGTCTTCGAGCTTGGTGTGCTCGCGCAGGGGCAACGCCACATTCTCGCCGACGGTCATGGAGCCAAACAACGCTCCGCCCTGAAAGGACATGCCAATCTTCTTGCGAATCTCGTCCATTTCCGAATCGGAAATCGCGGCGATGTTTTTCCCTTTGATCCAGATTTCCCCGGAGCTCGCTTTTTCGAGGCCGACCAGCGTCCGCAAAAGAGTGCTCTTGCCGGAGCCGGATCCTCCAAGGATAACGAGAGTTTCGCCGCGCTTCACGTCAAACGTGATGCCGTGCAGAATCTCGACTTCGCCATAGCTCACGCGCACGTCGCGCAAAGAGAGCATGACCTGCGAATCGAGCGAATCCGTTTTTTCCAGTTCCATCGGCACTGTCACAAGACCCTAACTGCCGCTCACGAAAAAGAACAGGCACGTAAAGACCAGATCCACCAACACAACGAGAAAAATCGACATAACGACAGCCCGCGTCGTCGAGCGGCCGACCTGCTCTGCTCCCGCCCCCGTCGCTAATCCCTCTTGGCATCCCACTGCCGTAATCGTAATCCCGAACATCACACTCTTTACGAGGCCGGTCATAATGTCGCGCATGAGCAGCGAATCGAGCGAGGCCTGGATATAACGGCCAAACGTAAAATCCGCCTGAGCAACGCCGAACACCGAGCCGCCCAGAATACCCATCGCGTTGGCCCAGATGGTCAGGCAAGGGAGCATGACGATCATGGCCAGAAATTTCGGCGTCACCAAAAAACGGATGGGACTGATGGCCATCGTTTCGAGAGCGTCGATCTCTTCCGTAACTTTCATGGTGCCGATTTCCGCAGCGAACGCCGAGCCGGAACGCCCAATCACGACGATGGCGGTAATAAGAGGGCCAAGCTCGCGCGACATGGAAATCGCAACGGCGGTGGCAACATAGTTCATCGCGCCAAAGCGCCGAAGCTCGTACGCGCTTTGAAGCGCGAGAATCAATCCAATAAAAAATGTAATCAGAGAGAGAATCGGCAGAGCGCGGACGCCTACGTCCATGGCCTGCGATACGGCGCGCTGCAGACGAAGCGGCTTGCCCTGAAACGGGCCGACAAACGTGTAATACGCCGCACGGCCCCCGAGCGAGGCAAGCGAGCCGACGTAGGCCAGGCCATCCGTCACGCTACCGCCAATTTGTGACACGAATTGCATCAGTGCGCCTTGTCGCTCAATTCTTTGTGACTCAGTTCACGGAGACTTGGACAGTCGGCCGCCGTGAAATAAAACGATTAGCCCGCCAGCGCTTGCTCTTCGTTGTCGTAAACTTCAAAAATCCTCAGTAGACGAGAGAGCTGCAAGACTTCCCGGGCGGTGGTGCTCAATCCAAACAAGATAAAACGCGAGCCGACGTCGCGAGCCGCCTTCAGGCCTTCGACCAACGAAGCCACGCCGGAGCTATCGATATACCGCACCTTGCTGAGGTTCATCACGACGCGGGGCGTGCGATTGTCCCGCATCTCGTGCAAGAGAGCCTTTCGAACGGCCGGCGAGTTTGCTAAATCAATGTCTCCCGACACGTCGAAAATGGTGGTCTTATCGAGTTGGCGGCTGGAAATCTGCATAGCATTTTCTCCTTCACGCTTTTACGGGTTCACATCCTGTTTCGGCGCGCGGACATACTTGACCAAGCGGAGACGGTTGGTCCCATTCGCGCGCTTGTACTCGACGATATCCATGCTCTGTTGAATGAAATGCAACCCAAGTCCACCCGGCCGAACTTCCTCCAGCGCGCGCAGACACATTTGATCCGGTTTTATGGCCGGCCCGCGGTCGCACAAGAGGATCTCGAGTCCCTCGATTGCTTTTTGACCGCGCCGCTGAACGGAGCGGATGAGCAGCTCAATCGGGCGGTCTGGCCGGCCGGAGTAAGCGTGCCGGATAATATTCGTGAGGGCTTCGTCCACGGCGCGAGTGACCGCTCTGCATTCCGGGGGTGAAAACCCGAAGGATTCCGTCAAGCGTTCCACGGCGCCGCGCACGGCGCACAGCAAGCTGGGATCGCTCGGCAACTCCAGCCTCAACAGCAAGCCACGGCTTAAATCGCCGTTGCGCTCCTTGGTGTGGCTTCGCCGCGCTGGGTGGAGGGTTTTCATTGGAAATTCTTGTCCGCTCCCCGGACAGGCTCATTGCAAGCAATGGACGCTCGTTGCAAAAGCTTCAGCTCCAGATTTCCGGGCATTCTAGACAAGGGCCCTCTCGCAACTTATTTCCAGCAGCACCGAAGAGCCCCTGCAATGCCAATACTCGCGGAAGGCCGCTCCCAGCAACCATGAGGAACGGATGCTGATTTGGGAGGTTCTCAGGCCTGGGCTGAGTTTCGCATAGCGTACTGTAAGCGTTTGGACCTGCTCCTTGCAATCCCCGTACCGGAAGTTGGATGCCAGGCACGGGCTGATTGATTCAAAGAACCGGCGGCCGCGGCTGGACCGGCATCCATCGCAAAATCGTCGCGGTGGCCGCGCACTCCGGATGGCCCTTTACGCAGCTTCTGCGCGCTACTTTTCCGGCGCGGGAAAGTAGCGTAAACTATGTTCAATCGACCGGCGGTGGGAGTAGCTCAGCTGGTAGAGCGTCGGTCTGTGGCACCGAATGTCGCGGGTTCAATCCCCGTCTCCCACCCCAAGCAACTCGCGAAGCTGTTCTTCTACTTCCCGCAGAATATCATTTCCACTTCGTATTTTTGGAAGATGCGGTCCGCCGTGAGCAGCACCATGTTTTCCTCGCTGGCTTGGGCGACAAGCATGCGGTCAAACGGATCGCGGTGATGAGGCGGAAGATTGCCAGCCGCCAAAGAATGGAAATGAGTGATGTCCAGGGAGCGAACGGCCAACAAGCCGATAGCATTCGGAATGAACTGCGATGGCAGTTTTGGTCTAAGCTAAACAACTCTGCCAATGACTCTAATTCAATGCGGCGCGATTCTCTTCGACATGGATGGGGTTCTCGTCGATTCCACTCCGGCCGTCGCGCGTGTGTGGACAACTTGGGCCCTCGCACACGGGCTTGAGCCAGCCGACGTCGTTCGCAAAGGCCATGGACGCCCGAGCATGGCCACCATCCGAGAGCTTCTTCCCCACGGCGATCACCAAGCTGAAAATCGCGAAGTCGAGCGCCGCGAAATCGAAGACCTTGCAGATGTTCATGCGCTCCCCGGCGCCTTGCAACTTTTGAGAGCGATTCCCCCGCAATGCTGGGCGATTGCCACCTCCGCGACTCGCCGGCTGGCTGAAGTGCGCTTGCATGCGGCGGGACTGCCTGTCCCGATGCATCTCGTCACCTCGGACGATGTCCAGCGCGGCAAGCCCTTTCCTGACCCCTACTTGAGAGGCGCGGAGATTCTCGGAATGACTCCCGCGGATTGCGTGGTCGTCGAAGATGCCGCCTCGGGAGTTCGTTCGGGTAAAGCAGCGGGTGCGCGCGTGCTCGCCTTGCGCACAACTTCGTCGGATGCGGAGCTTCTGGGTGGAGGAGCGGATTGGATCGCGGACGATCTCAGTGCGCTTTCTGTGGAACCACCGGGACAAACCGGAGAGCTCGCGTTTCTGCTGCAAGAGAAGAAGTAATGGGCG
The DNA here is from genome assembly GCA_963753745.1 of uncultured Acidobacteriota bacterium. GTDB lineage: Bacteria > Acidobacteriota > Terriglobia > Acidiferrales > UBA7541 > Acidiferrum. The sequence goes on along the minus strand of CAVWDX010000020.1, from coordinate 337,894 downwards.
AAAGAACTTTCGATTTCCCCGTCTACCGAACGCTGCCGCGCTCAAGTTTGCGGTTTTGAAGCCGCAGCTCTTCTCCTGTCAGTGACTTTTTGGCACGACTACCGAGAGTTAAGTCTTCGTGAACTGCTCCTGCCGCATACAATGGGGGGTAGTTACAAGATTGGCCTCAACCCTTTCTACAGGTGATCTGGTTTACGAATAATGGAGACATCTACAAAAGTAACAACACTCCAACGAAAATTTGACACGGCGCAGCTCATCGCCGCGATGCTGAAGGCTCGCGGCCACGTGAGCGACCTGATTTTTTCGCCTGGCCGCGCTCCGCAGATCGAGGTGGATGGCCAGCTTGTCGAACTGAAGTTCAAAGGGCTGGAGTGCTTAACCGCCCAAGACACCAAGGCCCTCGCCCAGGACCTCATGGAGAACAACGAACACGCCGCCGGCAAGCTGGAGATGGAAGGCTCGGCTGACCTGTCCTACGGCGTCTCTGGCGTAGGAAGATTTCGGGTAAATATTTTTCGCCAACGCGGAAGCCTCGCCATCATAATGCGTGTAATCCCAGACGTGATTCCGGGATTTGCACAACTGCATCTTCCGCCGCAGTTGAAAGACATCGTGCAGCTGAAAAACGGGATCGTCTTGGTGACCGGGCCAACGGGTTCGGGAAAATCTTCCACGCTCGCCGCCATCATCGACATGATGAACGCGGAGAAGGCCTATCACATCCTGACCATCGAGGACCCCATCGAGTTTCTTCACAAACACAAAAAGGCCACCATCCACCAGCGCGAGCTCCACAGCGACACACCCACGTTTGCTCTCGCTTTGCGCGGCGCACTCCGTCAAGCTCCCAAGGTCATTCTGGTTGGAGAGATGCGCGACCGCGAAACCATTGAAATCGCTCTAGAAGCTGCGGAGACCGGGCACCTGGTGCTCTCTACCTTGCACACGATTGACGCTTCGAAGACCATCGAGCGAATTGTGGGCGCATTTTCCGTCGGTGACCAGTTAACCATTCGCAGCCGCTTTTCCAGGGCCTTCCGCTGCATCGTCTCTCAGCGCCTTCTTCCTCGGAAGGATGGCAAAGGCAGAATCGCGGCGATCGAAATCCTCAAATCCACGATGCGCACGCGAGAATATGTCGAAAAGGGGGAAACGGAAGGAAAGTCCTTGCTCGATGCCATGCGCGACGGCGACACCGAAGGCATGCAGCACTTTGACGGAGAAATTGACAAGCTCATCCGCTCCGGCGTCGTGGATTTTGAAGCGGGACTCGCCTTTTCCACGAATGCGGGAAACCTCAGGCTCGAGCTTGCCGACTTTACGGAATCGCGCGGCCTCCCCGCGGCCGTAGCCCCGCAAATTGCGCCCGAGGATCGAACTGAAATCGAAATCGAGCGCTGATCTCGCCACAATACGCTAGAATCCCTGCACGACAATTGTGGAGCGCCTCCGCATTCCGGACGCTTTCCACCTTGGGATCCCTTTTGCGAAATGGAACCACTCGGAAGCGATGCGGATATTCACTTCTGGCCATCGGCAGAAATTGCGCTGCTGCTGACGTTCCTTATCGCTCTGCTGGCGCTGTGGAAACCAGGGCTCGGCCAGGCCATCTTCCATAAAATCGAAGACACCCTCTCGCGTTTTGCGCAGCGCAAAAGACTGGCTATTTGCGCGTTGTTTTTTGCCGTCGTCCTCATCCGCCTTGCCGTCTTGCCGCTCTTGCAAGCCCCAATTCCGGGCATTCACGACGAATTCAGCTACCTGCTGATGGCGGACACCTTTGCCCACGGGCGCCTCGCCAATCCCACTCATCCGATGTGGATGAGCTTCGAAACTTTTCACGTGAATTGGCATCCGACCTATTCCTCGATCTATCCCCCGGCACAGGGCTTCGTTCTTGCCATCGGCCAATTGCTCGGCAATCCGTGGATCGGTGTGCTGCTGAGCGACGCCGCGATGTGCGCCGCGATCCTGTGGATGCTGCAAGCTTGGATGCCGGCGCGTTGGGCGTTTCTAGGCGGCGTATTCGCCGCGCTGAATTTGGGAATCGCCAGCTATTGGATGAACAGCTATTGGGGCGGAGCCGTCGCGGGCGTCGGCGGCGCTTTGGTGGTGGGAGCGCTGGCTCGCATCCGGCGGCGCGCAACTGTGGGCGATGCACTGCTCCTCGGCTTGGGCATTGCTATTCTCGCGAATAGCCGACCTTATGAGGGGCTTCTCTTTTGTGTCCCGGCGGGAGTTTGGCTCGTCTGGTGGCTGGCGGGAAGAATAAAATCGCGTGATTCCTTCTGGGCGCGCGTTCGAATGATTCTGGTGCCGCTTTCTGCCTGCCTCATCTTAACTCTGGCGTTTATCGGATATTACAACTGGCGCCTCACGGGAAGCGCCCTGCTGATGCCTCACGTTCTAAATACTCGCACGTATCATACGTCGCCGCTATTTCTGTGGGAACACGCCAAGCCGCCGCTCAAGTACAACAACGACCAATTCGAGGACTTCTACAACGGGTGGGAGCGCGAAGATTATCAAACCACCTGGAAAGATGCGCTGGATGTCACGGTCGAAAAAGTGCTGCGAATGGGCGTGGAGTTCCTCTGGCCGGGTGTGCTTTTTTTGCTGGCAGCGCTGCCCTTCGCGTTTCGAGACCGCAAAATGCGGCTGCTGGTCGTCACTCTTGTCGTGGTAGCTGCAGCAGTTTTTGTTGTGATTTGGTCCGCACCGCATTATGCCGCGCCGATCACTTGCGTCATCTACGCGCTTCTCGTGCAGGCCGTACGCCATCTGCGAACGATGAATTGGAAAGCACGGCCTGTGGGCTTGGCATTGTCACGAGCGTTAGTCATCATCCTTGTTCTCGAAACCGGCATAAACGTTGGTCGTGGTGCTTGCGATCCCATGTGGTGGACTTGCACGGGCGATCCCAGCCGCGTCGCCATCCTGGAAAAACTTCTCCACACGCCGGGAAAGCATTTAATCATGGTGCGCTACTCTGAAGATCACAACATTCACGATGAATGGGTCTACAACGGCGCGGACATCGACGGCTCAAAAGTCATCTGGGCGCGCGATCTCGGCGAAGAGCAAAACGCCAAGCTCTTCGCCTACTTCCAAGATCGCCACATCTGGCTCGTCGAACCGGACGTCAACAACACCAAGATCATTCCTTACAAGCCGCCCCCCGACTCCGACGAATGATCGGAGCAGGCGTTCGCATTCTCGCTGGCCTAGTTTTGCACCCTTGCGATAACTCGAAAACTTGGTATTCTCTCGCGGCAGTGCGGGGAGACCACCACATGCCAGAGAAAATGGCGAGAGTTCGTTTTCTCTTTTTGGCCCTCAGTGCGCTAACGCTCGCACTGCTCGCGCCCGCGCGCGGCATTCCTCCAAAAGATTCGTCGAAAGCGGAGCTGTCCCTCAAAGATCTCAATGGCAAACGCGCGCGGCTCCGCGATTATCAGGGCAAGATTGTCGTCCTGAACTTCTGGGCTACCTGGTGTGTTCCCTGCAACACGGAAATGCCCATGCTCGTCGAAGCCGAGAAAAAATATGCCAGCCGCGGCGTCGTTTTCATCGGCGCCTCCCTCGACGACGACAAAACGAAAGGCCTAGTCCCCGCCTTTTTGCAGAAATATAACGTCGCTTTCTCCATCTGGATGGGCGCTTCCGGCGATGACCTGGACCGCCTGAAAATGGGTCCCGCCGTCCCCGCCACTGCTTTTCTCGACCAGGAAGGCCACATCGTGGCACGCGTCGAGGGCCAGCTGCATCCGGGAGAGCTCGAGGAGCGGCTCGATTGGCTCCTCGGCGGCAAGACTGGCACCGCGCCTCAGGCTCTCGTGATTCATCTGGATAAACCCTGAATTGCAGGCCTGCCTCACCGCAATCCCGAATCATCCTTAGTCTCGCCCCGCAGAAAAACTGTGTCTGTCACCCTCTCTTAATGCTTTTGCACTATTGTGCGCCGGATCACATTGCCTATATACATTCGCAAGTCCGGGGTGGAAGTCGAACAGGGTAATCTGCGCGTCATGCCAGAGGTCGAGGTGTGCGCGAGTGGCGCTGAGTCGGCGAAGCGAGCAAGCCTCCTTCGAACCTTTTCTCGACGCTGATTCTCGCCGCGCTCCCATCCAGGAAAAACTAACCAATCGAGGAAATCTCCTTGCGATACAGGACGAGTGTGAAAAGCGGCAAGCATTTCGCGGGATTAGATCAATTCCTATTACCGTTTGTGATTCTAGCGTTTGTCATTTTGTTTTCGCCCGCCGGTTCGCGCGCGCAAGGCTGCATCGTGGCGCGTTCCACCGGCACCGTCGGCGGCCCGGAGAGCGAAGGCGGGTATCTTGAGGCGGGTCATTGGGAAGTCGAGATCGACTATCGCCACCAGTTTTCCTTCCGCCACTACGTCGGCGACGTGGAGCAAACCTATCGGTTCGAACTGGGGAATCAGGTGGAAAACAGAATCAACCTCCAGAATATGCAGATCACCTACCAATTGAAGCCGCGCTGGAGCCTTTTCGTGAACATGCCCGTGCTCTTTGCCAGCCGCCGCGCGAACAACGCCATATTCACATATCACTCGGAGGGAATCGGCGACACCATCATAGGCACGCAGCGCTGGATGTGGGATCCGCTCAAGAATCCCAGTCACAACATCGGCATCACTGCCGGTCTACAGATTCCCACCGGCAATGACGGCGTGAAGAACAACGTGATCAAGACTGTCGGTGCGTCGCCTGTCACCGTTCCTGTCGACTACTCCATCCAGCCGGGCACTGGCGGCTGGGGAATCGTGCTCGCTGTCAATAGCTTTCAAAACCTGGGCAAGACCGCCCAGTTCTATTTTAACGGCAGCTACATCATCACGCCGCAAAACACCACCGACGTCTTGCGCAACCCTACGGCGACCACGCAAGATCCTTTGAACGAATATGCGTCCATCTCGGATGAATATCTTGTCCAGGCCGGAATTGCCTATCCCGTTGCCAGCGTCAAGGGGCTCACGCTCACGTTCGGACCGCGAGATGAAGGTGTGCCCGCCCATGATTTGATCGGGCAAAGTCTGGGCTTTCGCCGGCCGGGTTTTGCCATGTCCCTCGAACCCGGCTTTCAATACACGCGCTGGAAAAGCATGCTTGCGTTCAGCGTTGGCAGAGCCATCTGGCGTGCGCGCGTCAAAAGCGTTCCCGACATTATGGAAGGCACTCACGGCGACGCAGCTTTCGCCGATTGGGTCTGGCTCGCCACTCTGACGCATCGCTTCTAACTTTCTCGAGCGGCCGTCGTTTGTCCCTTGGCTGCGCTTGCATCAGCGAGAAGCAACCATCAAATTGTTTAGGCCGAATTCGAAGCGGCGATGCAAAAACTTCTGAAAGCCGATTCTTTGGAGCATGTGTTGCAGCGTGGCGACAGGAATGCGTTTTTGGTGCTCTTCGCTCTCCATTTCGTCACTCACAAAATGCAGACCGTGCAGCACGCGCAGAATCGGATCCACCTTCGACGAAGGCCACGTCATTATCAATGATCCTCCTGGCGCAATCACGCGATGCGCTTCGCGCAGCACTTTTTCCGGCTCGGTGAGATGTTCGAAAACCGCGAGCATCACCACATGATCGAATCCGCTGTCCGGCAAAGGCAGCGGCGATCGTAAATCCGCATGCACGCGCTGCCAGCGGCCCTGCATTCCATCCTGCACCTGGTCGTCAACGCCAACTCCTGTCGCGATGCGGTCCGAAGCGTAGTCCAGAAAAGCGGCTTCCAGACCGCAGCCGAGGTCGCAGACGCGGGAGCCGGGGCGAATATGAGGATACGCAGCGCGAAAGCGCATCCTGGCGATGAAATGGTCGATCCCGGTGTAGGGCATTTATTTTAGGTCGTAGTCGCCAATGTACGTGCCACGGCTGATGCCCAGCATGCTGAGAAAGAAGGAAGCAAAAATCACCTGCACGCCGATAAACAGCCACATGGACCAGAAAAGCACCTGACGAACCTCGTGCAACGGGCCGAAGCCGCTCGCGGCCCACTGCCAGGTGACCCAGGCGCAACCCGCAAAGCCGGCAAGAAAGAGCCCGCCGCCGAGAAGCAAACCGCTTTCAAGTGTGACCCGTTTCAACACGCGCTTGAGCGATACCGTGTTGCGATCGAACCGCTCCGCATAGCTGAAAACTTTCGCGAACGATCCGATCGAAAGAATTTGCACGCCGAGAAGCGTGAACATTACGCCGAAGATCATCGTGTGGATATCGAGCACCACGTGCGGCGAAATGCGGCGCGGCCCCGGCAGCAGCCAGGACACCAGAAAAAGGCCGAACAGGACAAGCGACCCTCCGGGTAGAAGAAAAAGCCAGTTCGGAGCATACAGCAGCATGAATCGCAAGTGGCGCCAGCCATCACGAAAACTGCGCAGGTGCGGCGGGCGGCCGCGCTTATCTGGCCACAGCGTTATCGGAATTTCCGTGATGCGCGCGCCGAGTTGCGCCGCCTTGATTATAAACTCGGATGCGAATTCCATGCCCGTGCTGCGCAGGTCCATGCGGTCGTAGATGGCGCGCGTGAAACCCCGCATGCCGCAGTGGCTGTCGCCGATGTGCGCGTGAAAAAAAAGATTCAGGAGAGAAGTGAGAACGGGATTACCAATATACTTGTGGTGCCAGGGCATCGCGCCGGGTTTGATTTCTCCGCGGAAGCGATTGCCCATCACTACGTCATAGCCCTGCTTCCACATCTCGACGAAGCGCGGCACATCGCCGAAGTCGTAGCTATCGTCGGCGTCTCCCATGATAATGAATGCGCCGCGCGAAGCGCAGATTCCCGCGCGAAGGGCTGCACCATAGCCGCGCTGCTCGACGCGAATCACGCGCGCGCCAAGCTTTTCGGCAATTTCGATCGAGCCGTCCGTCGAACCGTTATCGGCGACGACGACTTCGCCACGCAATCCGGCGGCCTGGAAAGACTTCATCGCTTTTTCCACGCAAAACGAGATGGAGTTGGCTTCGTTTAAACAAGGAATGACGACCGAGACGTCGAGGGGCGGGCCGCCGCCGCTCACATCGAGCCGTGTGGTCATTTCCGTTTTTATTGTCGACGCGCGATCTACGGCCAAGCCTACTATCTCCCCGCTCGATGCAAGTGATAGCCCCTCACAACGATTCAGACGCACTGACTTCCAGCTTGCATTTTGCCGCGCCGCCATTATGATGGCGGAGATTCGCGTGCTCCCCTGAGACTTCACATTGTCTAACACATCGGCCGAGTCTTCCACCAGCACGAATGCTGCAGCTGGGCCGCAAACTCGCGGCTCCGGCAAGCTGCTGCAGGTGCTTGGTGTGTGGTTCGGCATCGCCGTCGCGATCGGCAACTCCATCGGCGCAGGAATCGTGCGCACTCCCGGCGACATCGCCAGGATGCTGCCGAACGCATGGCTCTTCATCGGCGTCTGGGTTGTCGGCGGCATGTACGCACTCTTCGGCGCATCCTCGCTCGCGGAACTCGGCGCCGCGATTCCCCGCAGCGGCGGCCAGTACAATTTTTCGCGGCGCGCCATCGGAGAGTACGCGGGCTTCATCGTCGGTTGGAGCGACTGGGTTTCGACGTGCGGCACGGCCGCCGCGGTCTCCATCGTCATCGCAGAGTACAGCCGCGAATTTTTCCCCGCCCTCGCGGGGCACAAACTGATGATTGCGGTCGGCATTATCTGTGCATTTTTTTTCTTGCAGTGGCGCGGAATCCGATGGGGCAGCGGCACGCAGCTTGTGACCTCCGCTATCAAGACGGCCGCTTTTTTGCTGCTCGTCGCTGCTTGCTTCGCCTTGGGCGGCCATGCCCACTCCGTTCCTTCTGCCACTTCTTCCCCGCTGCCGGCGATTCCGGCCGGCTGGCCATTTGTCATCGCCACCATTCTCAGTTTGCAGGCCGTCGTTTACACCATCGACGGCTGGGACGGCATTGTTTATGTCGGAGGCGAAGTGCGTAATCCGGGACGCGACGTTCCCCGCGCGATCTTTGGCAGCGTTTTCTCAGTGATGGGAATTTATCTGCTACTGAATCTCGCGGTACTTTACGTACTTCCCATGAACCAAATCGCCGGAAACGACTTTCGCCCTGGGAGCGGCGGCCGCCCGAATTTTTGGAAAATACGGCGACCCGGTGATCCGCTCGATCATGATCGTCTCGATGCTGAGCTCGATGAATGCGAACCAGATTTTTTGCACCCGCACGTTGCACGCGATGAGCTGCGACGGGCTTTTTTTTCGCCGCGCCACTCGCGTAAACAAAGGTGGTACGCCCGTCCTCGCGCTTTTTCTCAGTACGATTGCCGGCGTGCTCTTTCTGCTGACCGGAACGTTTGAGCGTGTGATTGACATGCTCGCGTTTTTCTTTGTCGCGAACTACACGCTTTCGTATGCATCGCTGTTCGTGCTGCGCAAACGCGAACCGGAAATGCCCCGGCCATATCGAGCTTGGGGCTATCCGTGGACCACAGGAATCGCACTCGTTGCGTCTGTCGTGTTTCTCGTTGCCTCGATCGTAACGGACTTACAAGGCTCGTTCGTATCCGGCAAGTTTTGGCCGCCGAGTCCGGCCGTCCTGGCGTTGGCGGTGCTTGTGCTCAGCTACCCCGTCTTTCGCGCGCTAAAGTGGGCGAGGAAAGACAGCGCTACTTCATCATCCGGCGCTTAACTGGGTAGTTTCTCGGCCACGGTTTTTGCCTGCAGGAAAAGCAGCAAGTAATCTTTCCCGCCGGTTTTGGAATCGGTGCCGGACATATTGAAGCCGCCGAAGGGATGCGCGCCAACCATTGCTCCCGTGCATTTGCGATTCAGATAAAGATTGCCGACGTGGAAGGCTTCCTGCGCCTTTTCGAGCTTCGCGGGATTTTTCGAGTAGACGCCGCCGGTGAGGCCGAACTCCGTGTTGTTGGCGATTTCGAGAGCCTGGTCGAAGTCGCGCGCTTTGATTACGGTTAGCACCGGGCCAAAGATTTCTTCCTGGGAGATGCGCGCTTTAGGATGGACGTCGGCGATGATGGTGGGCTGGATGAAGTAGCCATCTCCGGAAGCGCGGCCACCGCCGTAGAGCAACTTCCCTTCTTTCTTGCCCACTTCGATGTAATCCAGAATCGTGTTCATGGCGGATTTACTAATGACCGGACCCATGTAATTGTTGGGATCCTCGCTGGGACCGACATGGATGTTCTTCGCACGAGTGACAAGCTTCTCGACGAAGCGGTCATAAATTTTCTCCGAGACTATGGCTCGCGAGCACGCCGAGCACTTCTGCCCCTGGTATCCGAACGCGGACTGGACGACACCTTCAACGGCGGAATCAATGTCGGCTTCTTCGTCCACGATGATGGAATCCTTGCCGCCCATTTCAAGGACGGTGCGCTTGATCCAGATTTGGCCGGGAACGGTTTTTCCGGCGAGTTCACTGATGCGCAGCCCGACTTCCTTGGAGCCGGTGAAGCCGATGTAACGGGTTTTGGGATGCCGGACGAGGACATCGCCGACGGTGGCGCCGGAGCCGGTGAGGAAATTGAGGGCCTCTTTAGGGATGCCGGCTTCAAAGGCGATGTCGACGAATTTTGCGGCGACGGTGGGGGTATCGCCGGCGGGCTTGAGAACCACGGTGTTGCCCGTCACGAGCGATGCCATGACGAGGCCACCCATAATGGCAGCGGGAAAATTCCACGGAGGAATGACGACGCCGACGCCGAGCGGGATGTAAACGAGATGATTCTTCTCGCCCTTCATAGGGGTAACTTTTTGCGGGCCCGCGAGGCGCAGCATTTCGCGGCCATAGAACTCGAGAAAATCGATGGTCTCGGCGGTGTCGCCGTCGGCCTCGGGCCAGGTTTTGCCGGATTCGTAGCAAATGAGGGCATTCATTTCAAACTTGCGGTCGCGAAGGATTTGGGCGGCGCGGAAAAGACATTGGACGCGCTGCTCGGCTGGGACGCGTTTCCAGGACTCGAAGGCTTTGTTGGCGGCTTCCACGGCTTGCGCGGCCATCTCTGGGGTCGCGGTCTGAAAAATGCCAATGACCTGAGAGGGATGCGAGGGATTGGTCGAGGTGCGCTTTTCGGCGGTGATGACTTTCTGGCCGCCAATGTACATAGGATATTCGCGGCCAAATTCGGAAGCGACTTTTTTCAGAGCGTCTTCCATGGCTTTGCGATTCTCGGGCTTCGAGAAATCGATAAATGGTTCGTTGGTGAATTCAGAAACGTGGATTTTCGCTTCGGCAGTAGCCATGGCGGATTCCCTCCTCGATAGGCAAACAATGAATTGTACTGCGTGCGTTGATTTGGCGACAAGTCGGTGACACCTTCGTTCTCTGTGACTCGACTTTGTTGGGCGAGAGCTGTTTCGAGAAACTTCTTGGCGGATTGGTCATGCTTCTCTTCTCTCCATTTGGCGCTTGCTTCTAACCCGCGTGTTTTTCCTGTGGCCGCTGAGTTTCTTTTGCGAGAAATGAAGCATGGCGTGCCGCAGGAGCAAATTCGCTTTAGTCTGATAGCCGGGGCCATCGGCGCGAAGCCATGCAATGACGTCGACGTCCAGGCGGATGGTTACCGGCCTCTTTTCCGGGCGGTAGAATTTGCCGATCTCCGCGCCGCTCCAATCGACGACCGGGCGGATATCAGAAAAATCAATGTCCGCGTCTTTTTTTGCCGCGATGGCGGCGGCGTCTCGTTTCTGGTCTTTTGTGAGCTTCTTCATAAGCGTTGCGCTCTAAGCTGAACCGGCCTATACCCATTGTCAATACATCTGTACTTACGACATTGGCCAGCTGGCATTGGCCCCGTCGTGGGAGCTGGAACTGGAAGTGGCGGAGGAGTTGCGGGCGGCCTCGGCGCGGGTAACGCATGCGGGGCGCCAGGAAGGGTCGGACCACTCGAATTGGACAGGGACATCGGCGGTTTTTTTGTCGATGACCAGGACGCCGCGGAGGATGAGGCTGAGGGCGTAGGTGATGACGGCGGCGCGGCGGGAGGAGATGCGGGCCTGGGCCACGAGGACGACGAGATGGGCGAGAGTCGCGTTAATTTCCTCGGCGGATTGGAAGTTGGGAGCGACTTGGCCGAAGAGATCGGCGGAGAGGTCGGCACGGTCGGGGCATGAATGCGTAGAGTTGGTTACCGGGGCAGCATGCTTGAAGCAGAGGCCGGTGGCCGGGTCATGAACGGGAAGGCGGCAGCGACCGTTGGCACGAGAGCGGCGGCGGCAGCGGGCGGCGCCTCGTGGAGCGGGGGCAGATTTGGGAGTTGCGGGAGTTTCGTTGTGTAGTGGTTCCATTTTGGTCCTCAGGTTGAAATTTGAGATGTGCACGGAGGCACACCCCCATAGGTGACGGAAAGTGTGCGCATGCGATTGATGCGAGAGGGTTTGCGGAGGAACGAGCGTGTCGGGTTGTAATGTGTGTGTCGAGAACGGAGGAAGTGGCGAGTGACGAGTGACGAGACGGGGAGAAGCAAACAAGTGTCGTGGGAAGGCGACAGTTGGGGGTGGAGAGAGGTGGGTCCGGGCCTGCGTGCGCCTGAAACGGTGATCAGAGCTAAATTTCACGGGCCATTTTACCGTAGTTCATGATAACTTTTCAAGTTATTTCTATTGTGGTAACCATTCGAATCGCGGCAAGTAGGGATTTAAGTGGATGATGGGAAAGGAGATGGAGGAAAAATATGGGGCGCGAACAAACATTTAAGCGTGAGCCAGCGTGTGGGTGGAAAAAGCGGGAGCGGGGCTCCCGCACTCCATATCATCGGGATCCGGGGGATGGAGCACTGAGGCTGCGAAGTTGGGACGGGTGGCCAGCTGACGAAAATTTGGCGTGTAGAGTTAATAGTAGGTGATGGTGCGATTTCGGACGGTGGGAGGCCGCTCGGGGTGGACAGTGTCTGTTGCGGTTTGTTGCGTCCAGTTGCCGTAGGCGTCGTATTGGTAGCTGTATTTGATGTCGGTCGGCTCGGGGAGCGAAGGCAGAGGTGGTTGCTGTGCGGACGGCTTATTGGGGATTAAGGCACCGTCTTCGCCAACTGAGAATTCGACGCCGATGGGGATAATCGAGTTTTCGGCGTAAGTTGTGCTCTCCTCAGCCTTATCGCCTTGCTCGTTGTAGGTGATCGTCGTGGACTTATCGAACACCATGTTGCGTTCGCGGGTAGAGACCATGCGATTTTGAGAGTCGTAGGTATAGGTCGTTCCGGCGGGGGTTCTGCCGGTCATCACACGAGCCATGACCATGCTCATATGCTTGATGTCTTCCGGGGTCATTTGATTTTGCTGCTCGGCGGGCATGTTTTCGATCAACGCCGGAGCAAGATTTTCAAACGTTGGTTTCTCTTCGCTGAGTTGTCCATTCGGGCCATAGGTGCGAACGACGCGGCTGACAATTTGGCCTTGCGCGTCACGGACCTGCGCATCGGTTGGCTGGTCATTTTGATCGTAGAGCATAACGACGGTGCCGCCCTCTGGGACGCGGAAGCCCGATTGCATGGCATCCCAAGCAGAGCCGTCGAACGCCGTGTTGCGCCTATTTTCGAGAGATCCCGGTGCGAAGCTCTGGATCGAGGACTTGCGCCCCTGGGCATCGTAATGGAAATCGAGTCGGCTGCCCTTGCGAAGATTATTGGTGATGCTAAGAAGGCGGCCCGAATCATCGTAGGAGTAGAGCGACTCGAGGCCAGGGTCGCCGGATTTGCCGGAGACGGTGCTGAGGAGATGGCCGTCCGAAGCGTAAGTCCGCGTAGTAACCCAATCTGAGCCGTTCGAACTTTTAGAGCTATTGACGAGAAGCTTTCCGTCGATGTCATACGTATACGTAGTCGAGAATTTACCTGTGGGATAAACAACGTCTTCGACGCAGATTTGGACGGGGCCGCGAAGGCCAGCTTTTTCACGATCTGACATATCGGCACTCCGTGTGCGTGTAGCGGATGATAAGCTGCGCGTTTCCGCGATTTGGGGGCGGGGCGGCGGGAGGGTGCGCGAAGGCACGGCACAGAACAGAAGCAGGAGCAGAAGAAAAACAGTAGCGAGCGAATGCTGGCGATTCATGTTTCACCTTGCCAGGGAACCAGAGGTGCCTCGCCAAGCTTCGGCGGGGTCATGCGTCGGGGATCGATTACGTGTCTAGAGGATAGCAGATTTGGAGATTGGCAGGAGTGACAAGTAAGAGCTGAATAGGGGGAGAGGCGGGGAGGACGGCCACGGCGTGCCGTGCCCCTACGAGATGAGTTCGTGCGTCGCGGAGGCGAAGATTTTTGTGTGGAGGTCGATGTCGGCTTCGGTCGTGGCGGGGGACATGAGGGCCATGTTGTGGAAGGGGGTGAGGAGGACGCCGCGGTTCAAAGCGTAGAGATGGAGGAAACGCTCGAGTTCGAAGTCGGCGGTGGCGGCAGATTCGCCGCCGTTGCGCGGAGGCTTTGCGGCAAATGTATATTCGGCGCGGGCGCCCAGGCGGGTGACGCTCCAGGGAAGGTTGGCGGCGCGGATTTGAGCGGCTACGCCGTCGGCGAAGCGGTTGGCCAGCGGGATCATGTGAGCGAAAGCGGCGGGCGTGAGGATGTGTTCGAGCGTGGCCCGCATGGCGGCAAGAGAAAGCGCGTTGCCGGCTAACGTGCCGCCGATGCCGCCGACATCAATGTCTTCGAGATGCAGACGTGCGGCGATGCGTTGGGCGACTTCTTCGGTGACGCCGTAGGTTGCGCCAGGGATGCCGCCGCCGATGGGCTTGCCGAAGACAAGAATATCGGGCTGCAGATTCCATTCACGAGTGCAGCCGCCAGGACCGGCGCAGATGGTGTGAGTTTCGTCGGCGATGAGCAGCGTGCCGTAGCGGCGGGTGAGTTCGCGCGCGGCGGACCAGTAGCCGGCTTCGGGGAGGATGATGCCGACGTTGGTCATGGCAGGTTCGGCAAGAACGCAGGCGACGTCGTGATGCTGGAGGGCGTCTTCGAGTGCAGCGAGATTGTTGAACTCGACGACGCGGGTGGTTTCGGCGGGATTGACGGGCGGTCCGATATTGCCACGCCGGGGACCGACAACGCCGTCGTGAAGCGAGACGAAGGTTTCGTCTACCGTACCGTGATAACAGTAGTGGAAGACGAGAATTTTGGGGCGCTGCGTGATTTCGCGGGCGATGCGAATGGAGAAGCGATTGGCGTCGGTGGCGGTGAGCGTGAATTGCCAAAAGGGGAGGCCGAAGCGGCGCTGGAGATCTTCGCCGACCCAGAGCGCGTCTTCGGTGGGAAGCATGAGCGTGATGCCTTCGCGGACGCGGCGGGCGACAGCGTCAGCGACGATTTTGGGCGAATGGCCGGTCATGGCGCCGGTGTCGCCGAGGCAGAGGTCGACGAATTCGTGGCCGTCAACGTCGGTGAAATGCGCGCCGCTGGCGGATTTTACGAAGACCGGAAAGGCGCCGGCCCACTTGTTCATCCAATTCATGGGGACGCCGCCGAGGAGAGAGGATTGGGCGCGGAGATAGAGTTCGGCGGAGCGCGGGTGATCGGCGACGAAGCGTTTTTCTTCGCGTTGGTGGAGGGATTGGAGTTTGGCGCGATCGATAGTCGTCATAGTCACAAGACCTAAGAACCGGAAAAACAGCAGCGATGTGTCGAGGAATGCCGCACATCGAAGAGAGATTCCTCGACTGCGCAGGCCGACATTCCGCAGGAGCGGAATGCAGGAAAAGGCGTCGGCCAACCCCGCTCGGAATGACAGTACACGACAACATTTCGGAATGCCAATACGTAAGAGTGTTTCCTTAGCGGAGGTCGCGGATGATTTCGCGGGCGGCGTTTGCGCCGGATGCGCCGGTGAGGCCGTTGCCGGGATGCGTGCCGGAACCGCAGAGATAGAGGCCGCGGATGGGGGTTTTGTAGCGGGCCCAATCGAGAACGGGGCGCATGGTGAAGAGTTGGTCGAGGGCGAGTTCGCCGTGGAAGATGTGGCCGCCGGTGAAGCCGTAGATGGTTTCCAGGTCGAGCGGAGTGATGACTTGCATGTGTTCGACGAGGCTGGGGAGATCGGGGGCGTACTCCGCAAGAGTCTTAACGACGGTATCGCCAAGATCTTTGCGGCGGACATCCCAGTTCCCTTCTTTCAACTTAAAGGGAGCGAACTGGACGTAGGCGGATAGGACGTGTTTGCCTTCGGGCGCGAGGGCAGGATCGAGAAGCGTGGGGATGGTTACATCGAGATAGGGTGAGGCGGAAAATTCGCCGTATTTGGAGGCGTCGAAGGCGCGCTCGAGATAATCGATTTCTGGGCCGATGTGGATGCGGCCGGAGAGCGAGTTGAGAAAACCATCTGCAGGATCGAGCGCGGAGAAGACGGGGAGGCCGCCGAGTGCGAGATGGACCTTGGCGACGTTGCCTTTGGTGCGAATGTTGCGGATACGCAGGGCGAAGGTCGGATCGAGTTGGGTGGGATCAAGAAGTTTGAAAAAAGTGCGCTTGGGATCGACGCCGGAGACGACGGCTTCGATGGGGATTTCTTCACCGTCGGCGAGCACGAGGCCCGTGACCGCGCCGTCTTTGACGAGGATCTGTTGAACTTCAGCATTGGTGCGGATTTCGACGCCCGCCTTTTGGGCGGCGTCGGCGAGAGCGTGCGTGAGCGAGCCAAGTCCACCGCGCGGGAAAGCGGCAGAGCCGACTGGATGGGAGTCCGCGGCGGCGCGAAGCAGCAGAACGGCCGTGGAGCCCGCGGACCAGGGACCTAGCGCTGTGCCGAAGATGCCGCGGGCAGCGATGACAGCGCGGAGCAGATGCGTTTCGAAAAACTCGGAGACAAAATCCGCGACCGCCATGGGGCCCCAGCGGAGCAGATCGAAGATGCCGTGCTTGCCGAGGCTGCGGACGCTGCGACCGGCCCTAAAAAGATTCCAGAAATCCGCGGGCGAAGGTGAATCAATGGCGGGCGGAGTGATGGAAACGATCTCTCCAAGCACGGTGAAAAGATGATCGAGCGTTTCGGCAAATTGCGTGTACTTCGCGGCGTCTTTTGCCGAGAGGCGCGCAATTTCGGCGGCAGTTTTGGCGTGGTCGTTATAGAAGAGAAGCGATTTCCCGTCGAGCGTAGGAGCGAAGACGCGGGGATCGGGGCGTAGAATTTCGCAATCGAGTTTGTGGAATTCGAGATCGCGGGCGATGTCGGCGCGAAGAGGGCCGACGGTATGAGACAGAGTGGATGCGCGGAAGCCGGGATGAAATTCTTCGGTGACGGCGCCGCCGCCGACCATCTCGCGACGTTCGAGGACGAGCGGCTTAAAGCCGCCTTTTGCGAGATAGAATGCGGTGATGAGAGCGTTGTGACCGCCGCCGATGATAGCTACGCGCTGTCCGATGGGCATGATTAGTTCTTGCTCCCGTTCGCACGGGAGGATTTGGATTTTTTCCACTCCTTGAGAATGACTTGGCTGGCGATGCGGCCGGGAGCGCCCATGATGCCGCCGCCGGGATGCGTGGCGGAGCCGCACATATAAAGATTGTCGATGGGAGTGCGGTAGTAAGCCCAGCCGGGAACGGGGCGAAGGAAAAAAAGCTGCTCGAGGGAAAGTTCGCCCTGGAAAATGTTGCCTTGCGTTAGACCGAACTCGCGCTCGAGGTCCAGAGGAGTAAGAATTTGGCGGCCGACGATGATCTTTTTGATGTTGGGAGCATGCTCGGCGATGGTGTTGACGACGGCGTCGCCGAAGGCTTCACGCTGCTCGTCCCACGTGCCCTTGGCAAGTTTGTACGGCGCGTACTGAACGAAGCAGGACATGACATGCTTGCCCGGTGGCGCGACGGACGGATCGGTAAGGCTGGGGAGAACGATATCGATGTACGGCTTGCGCGAAAAATTGCCGTACTTCGCGTCGTCGTAGGCACGCTCCATGTACTCAATGCTTGGAGAAATGGAAATCGCGCCGCGGAGATGAGCGCCAGCGCCGGGTAGACACTTGAAATCGGGCAGCCCATCGAGTGCGAGATTCACTTTTCCGGAAGAGCCGCGGAATTTGTAGCGGCGGACGCTTTCGAGAAAATCGGCGGGAAGTTCGCTGGGATCGAGAAATTTTTCGAAGGTGAGATGAGGATCGACGCTGGAGGAAACTACGTTGGCGGCGATTTCTTCGCCGGACTGCAGGGCGACGCCGCGAGTGCGGCCATTTTTGACGAGAATTTTCGCCACGCCCGCTTGCGTGCGAATCTCGACACCAGCTTCGCGAGCCGCATCGGCTATGGCATTGGAGATGGCTCCCGTGCCGCCGCGGCTGAATCCCCAGGAGCGGAATGCACCGTCGATTTCGCCCATGTAGTGATGAAGGAGAACGTAGGCGGTGCCCGGCGAGCGAATGCCGAGAAAAGTCCCGATGATGCCGGAAGCGGACATGGTCGCTTTGAGGACGTCGGTCTCAAACCACTGGTCGAGGAAATCGGCCGCGCTCATCGTCATCAGCTGGACGAGCGTGTAACGCTCGTCGGAAGAAAGGCCGCGGAATCGCTGCATGAGGAAGTGAAGCTGCTTGAGATCGCCAGGCTTGAGAGTGGTGGGGTCGGGCGGAATCATCGAGAGGAGCGGCTTCACGAAGCGGCACATGGGGGTCATCATTTTGGAAAATTCGTCGTAGGCTTCTGCGTCGACGCGGGAGTGGCGGCGAATTTCGCGTTGGGTGCGGGCGTGATCGTTCATGCGCCAGAGGAAATCGCCGTTGTGCATGGGCGTGAACGTACCGTCTAGCGGAAGGATTTCAAGGCCGTGGCGCGGAAGGTCAAGCTCTCGAATGATTTCCGGACGAAGCAGAGAGACGACGTACGAACACTCAGAAAAAAGGAAGCCGGGGAAAATTTCTTCGGTGACGGCGGCACCACCGAGAACATGGCGGCGTTCCAGAGCGAGCACCTTCTTTCCTGCTTTCGCAAGGTAAGCGGCGTTGACCAGGCCGTTGTGGCCGCCGCCGATGACGATGACGTCGTAGTGCTGCGCCATGCAGAATGACTCCGATAAAGATGCGCACTGAAAAGTAGATGCAATGCGACAGGAAGACGGGACATTTTACTGGCAGGCGGGATGGCGCACAAGGGCTTCGGGCTTCGGGCGAACTGTTCTGCACCGCGTTCGCAACAGTCTGGCCGGGAGGAAGGTTCGTGCGACGGCGCTGCGCGATGCAACTTTATTTGCCGCGGAGTTCCGCAGCGAGGTCGCGGGCGACCTGGCGGGCGCGCGGAAGATCGTGTGGATCGAACGAGATGGCGGAGACGCGCGGGTGTCCGCCGCCGCCGAACTTTTCAGCGAGCGAGGCGAGATTCTTGTCTGCTGTCGCTTGATTCCAAGGATTGGTGCCAAGGGAAACTTTGGCGCGGACCGCGGAGGAGCTGACGCTCACGGAATAGACGCATTCCGGATGAAGCAAATAAGGGATGAACTTGTTGTAGCCTTCGAGGTCCAGGTCGCTGACGTCGAAGAAAATTACGCCATCGATGGCTTCGGAACGCTGGCGAAGAATTTCGATGGATTTGCGGTGGCGTTCGAGCAGATCGCCGAGGTGTTTGGCGACGAGGGGAAGCTTGACCATTTCGGCGAGCGGGCGATAGGCGAGATCTGGAATGATGCGCGCGGGCAAGCCATCCTCGGGAGCCGCTTCGATCACCAAACCGAGTTGGGTGGCCGGCTCGGTGAGCTCGACGGCGGATTCCGGCGTGGGATATTGCGCGCCGTCGATAATGTCACCCCAGTGAATCAACTCCTCCATGGGCTTCGTGTCAAAGCCGAATTTTTCCCGCGCCACCGTGGCGATGAGTTTTGTGCAGGATTTGTAGCCGGGCTCGTAAAACATGTGCGGGCCGGGATGACTGCGGAAATGTTCGGCATCGGCCGGCGTGAGGAACGCGCTTTGGTGATGGTCGAACCACCAGGTCACTTTTGGTGAGTTTGAATATTTGAAATCGACGATGGCGTTTTCATCGCCGTCAAATAGGCCCGGCGTCCACGGCTGCGCGGCGCGATGCGTCATGCCGGTAAAGCTGAATTCCGCGGCGGGATCGAACTTTTCCTTATAAAAGCGGTAGAAAAGAGCGGCGGAGGCGGTCCCATCAAAACAGCGGTCGTGGAAGCACAGCCGGACTCGGGTCATGTCTTAGCGATCGCGCCTTTCGGTTTTTTAACTCGCCTTGTTCAGACAGGGACAAAGCCTTTTAGGGTGGAGGGACACGAAAAAGAAGTCAAGTGGAAAGCGCGACTAGCAAGCACCAAAAAAATGAGAGCCGCCCGGTATCGCCGAGCGGCTCTCGAGGCGAGAAATCAGAGCCTGAAACTATTGCCCGAGCATCTTCTCCACGATGTTTCCGATAATCGGGAGCTTGAACTTTTCGTGACTGTAGGCTTTGATACATGAGAAGATGAAAATGACAAAAAAAGCGAGAATCACCACTGGGAATCAAAAAGGCCATGAGGAACCCGATGGGGAAATCCAATATCGCAGTGATCATGCCCAAGATCACGGTGACGATCCAAAACGCGACCCAAACGACAAAAAAGGCAATGCTCAGGGCAATCGACTGCGCCGCATGAAACTTTACGAAGGGCGCTTGTCGACGAGTAGAAAGATCAGACCCGTAAGCCACCCGACCATATAAGCAGAGCAGTCCCGCCACGTTTTCTCGCGAGGCCCTCGGTGCCAGACGCCGCAGGAGCCGTGGCTACCGCCCCGCCCTGCGCTCCGCCCGAAGCCGCGCCTTGTGGAGCACCGCACTTTGGGCAAAATGTTGCCTCGCCTACATCCTGACCACACGCTTTACAGAATGCCATGAACACACCTCCCGTAGGGTTCAACCGTGGGCGGAGAGTAACAAAACACGGATTCCAGAGCAATCAATTTTCTGAAGGACGTTGCATCACGAAAATCAATGCGAGAAGAGAGGGCCTTTGCGCCCTCACTTCTCGCATCGCAAAAAGGCGACCGGCTATCGCAGGAGGCCGCTACTCGCCTTTTTCCGGCTTTTCAGCCGCCGGGGCAATCGCGGGAATCTTCGCTTTTTGGATCTCGTCATTGAGCGCATTGAGATCCTTGGATTGAAGTTCATGCCACGCGGCCAATTGAACTTCCAGCCGTTTGTTGAGCTCGTCGTAGACGGTGAATGACGCGGCAGTCGGTGCGGTGTCCGCGCTTTCCACGGTTTCCTGCAATGCCGCGAGCTGGTTGGCAACTTGTATTGGATAATTTAGCGCGTCTTCGCCGCTTGTCGCCTTCGGTTGGATAATTTTTTCCTCGACAGCGTTCATTTTCTTGATGAGGGTGTCCGCCGCGTCGAGCACAGCTTTTGCGCCGGCGTCGGCGGCGAGCCGCTTCTTCAGAGCGTCAAGCTGGCTACGCACGCTTCGAATCTGGTTCACCGCTTCATCGCCAGCGCCCACGCGTTCGCTAATCCGCCTGGCCAGCTCTTCCTGCTTTTCGAAGTCGGCTTGGGAAGCGGAGACACGCGGATCCTTGGTGACTTCCACTTTGGCGGATTCAATCTTTCCGCCAGCGGTCAGTTTGATTTCGTACGTTCCGGGAACCACAAGCGGTCCTTCCGGACGGCCTCCCCAGCCAACAGAGCCGGGAACGGTCGTGGGGGTTTCATAGTGCAAATCCCAGACAAAGCGGTTCAGGCCGGCTTCGGTGGGAAGTTCCTCCGACTGCCTTCGGAAGCCGAACTCTTCTTCGACCGCAGAAGCGCCCGCGGCAGTTTTCTTGCTGGAATACTTGCGAATGAGCTTGCCGTGCTCGTCGAGAATCTCAAGGGTGATTTGTTCCTTGGGGGCGGTCTTCAGCGAGTAATAAATTGTGGCGCCAGAAGGCGGGTTTGCACCAACGGGAACTGTTGCTGGCAGAGTGAAGCCCGGACCCCGGAAACGAACCACGGGTGACGGCTGGAAGAGATGGACTTCGGCGCTTTCATCAGCAGCGGTCATTTGCCGAAGAGAAGCGATGTCATCGAGAGCCCAGAACGCGCGGCCATATGTGGCGGCGACCAGGTCATCGCCCTTTATGGTGAGGTCGTGGACGGGCGTGGTCGGCAGATTGAGTTTCAGGGATTGCCAATGGCCGCCATCGTCGAAGGAGATGTAGACGCCATTTTCCGTGCCTGCATAGAGCAGGCCCTTGCGCTTGGGATCTTCGCGGACGACTTGGGCATAGCTACTGTCAGGCAAGCCGTTGGTGATCTTCGTCCAGGTCTTGCCGAAGTCGGCCGTTTTGAAAAAGTACGGATGGAAATCGTCCAGCTGATGACGATCGATAGCGACGTAGGCAGTGCCGGCGGAATGCGCCGACGGGTCGATGCTTTTGACCTTGCTCCAATCGCCGAACTCCTTCGAGGTGACGTTTTCCCAATGCTGGCCTCCGTCGCGCGTCACGTGGACGAGCCCATCATCGCTGCCCGCCCAAATCAGGCCTTTCTCGATGGGCGATTCCGCAAGAGCAAAAATGGTGTCGTAATACTCGACGCTGGTGTTGTCTTGAGTGAGCGGGCCGCCAGAGGATTGCTGCTTGCTCTTGTCGTTGCGCGTGAGGTCGCCGCTGATGGCCGTCCAGGTCATTCCTTCGTCGGTGGTCTTAAAAACGGCTTCGCCCCCATGATAAACGGCGTTCGGATCATTGGCGGACATCATGATCGGCGCGGTCCACTGGAAGCGGTGCTTCAAATCGGCGGCGCCGGAGCCCATGGGATTGAGCGGCCACGAAGATATGTCCTGCTCCTGATGGTTTCGTTTGTCGAAGCGCGTGATCAAACCATCGTAAGAGCCTGCGTAGACAACGTCGGGATTCTTGGGATCAGGAACGACAAAACCTGATTCGCCGCCGCCGACTTCGTACCAGTCCGGGCGGTCGATCACCCCCTCATCGCTGCGGCTGGCGATCGCCACCGTCGAGTTGTCTTGCTGCGCGCCATAGATGTGATAGGGGAAAGCGTTGTCTGTAGCCACGTGATAGAACTGCGCCGTCGGCTGATTTGCCTGGGTGGTCCAGCTCTTCCCCCCATCGTGGGAAACTGTGGCGCCGCCATCGTTGGAATTGATCATCCATTCCGGATGCGTAGGATCAATCCACAGGCCGTGATTGTCGCCATGCGGTGCGCGAATGAAGCCGAATGTGTGACCGCCATCGGTGGATCGATAGACGGCTGTGTTCAGCACGTAGACGGTGTCAACGCTCTTGGGATCGGCAAAGATATGATGGAAATACCAGGCGCGCTGCGTAAAGCGGTGATCGGGATTGATGAGGTGCCACGTTTCGCCGGCATCTTCGCTGCGATAGATGCCGCCCTTTTCGGCTTCGATAATGGCGTAGACGCGATTACCGTCGGCGCCGGAAACCGTAACGCCGATGCGGCCGAGCACTCCGGACGGCAGGCCGTGACCTTCCAGATGCTTCCAGGTCGCGCCGTCGTCCGTGGATTTATAAAGGCCGCTGCCGGGGCCGCCGCTAACGGCAGTCCAGGGGTAGCGCTGTGCTTCATAGAGAGCTGCGAACAGGATGTGCGAATTTGAGGGATCGAAAGTAAGGTCGATGGCTCCCGTCTTGGTGTCTTTGTAAAGAACCTTTTGCCAAGTTTTGCCGCCGTCGCTGGACTTGAACACGCCGCGCATTTCGTTTGGACCAAACGCATGGCCCATGGCCGCAACATAAAGGACGTCAGGATTCGTGGGACTGACGATGATCCTGGCGATGTGCCGGGAGTCTTCCAGGCCGATGTGGCTCCACGTCTTGCCGGCGTCCAGCGACTTATACATCCCATCGCCGTATGCAATATTTCCGCGCCAGCAGGATTCGCCCGTGCCAACGTAGATGATGTTCGGATCAGACGGAGCCACGGCAATCGCGCCGACGGACATGATTCCGGTCTTATCCGTCATCGGCGTCCAGGTGAGGCCTCCATTGTTCGTTTTCCAAACGCCGCCGGCAACCGAGCCGAAATAGTAAGTCTCCGGATCGCCGGCGACTCCGGCTACAGCCAGAGCGCGTCCGCCCCGAAATGGGCCGACCTGGCGCCACTTCATGGCCTTCAACGTATTTTCACCGAGTGTTTGCGCGCGAAGCGCCGCGCAAGTCAGTCCAAACAACACCATCGCCGCAAGAACAGAACAGACTCTTGTCAAACTTTTAAGACCGCTCATCATTTTCGCCCCCAAGTAAGCTTTGTTTGCACCAGTACTACGGCAGGCCGTTTTCCGCGAGGCCGAATGGTACACCCTGCTCCGCAATCTTCGCCAGAAACAGTTGTTGAATTCCGCCCCCCTCAGTTCCTGACGCACCACGGAATGCTTTTGGGTACAATCCCGTCGTGACCGACCTGCCCGCTCCGCTCTCCTCTACTGCCGGTTCGATGGAAGCTTCCGCATCCAGCAGTGCTCCTTCGGTGTTTAGTCTCGATTGGATTCGACAAGCGACTCCGCCCGAGAGGAAATCTCTCACCGCAGGCGGGCTCGGCTGGATGCTCGACGCGATGGACGTGTCGCTGTACTCGCTCGTCCTCGCAGTTCTGGTCAGCGCTTTCAGCATGGATACCAAGACTGCGGGGATTCTGAGCTCGGTGACGCTGGTGGCGTCTGCGATTGGAGGATTCCTCTTCGGATTTTTGGCGGACCGCATCGGGCGCGTCCGCGCGCTAATGGCATCGATTCTCGTCTACGCGCTGGCCAGCGCTGCGTGCGGCTTCTCGCACACGATTCCGCAGCTGGTCGTGTTCCGATTCGTCCTTGGGCTGGGCATGGGAGGCGAGTGGACCACGGCCGCAGCATTGATCGCGGAGACATGGCGGGCGGAACATCGCGGCAAGGCGCTCGGGTTCATGCAATCGTCCTACGCGATTGGGGAAGCCATTGCGGCTCTAGTTGTGATGTTCGTGTTGCCAAGGTTTGGATGGCGCGCGGTTTTCTTTGTCGGCGTGCTGCCTGCGTTTCTCGTCTTCTGGATTCAAGCCAAGGTGCCCGAGCCGGAATTGTGGAGGAAGCGGACCGCTCGGCAACAAAAGGTCCCGTTGGGGAAGCTGCTGGAGAAAGGAGTTTTGCGCAACGGAATCCTGGCCACGACGATGAATGCCTGCACAATGTTTGGCTATTGGGGATTGTTCTACTGGGTGCCCGCGTATTTGTCGCTTTCGCCCGCGCAGGGCGGGCGAGGGCTCAGTATGGTGAAGACAACGTCGTTCTATCTAGTGATGTGCTTTGGAAAATGGCTCGGGTACGCCTTATTTGGTTTCTTTTCGGATGCGTACGGGCGGCGCAAACCGTATTTTCTGTATTTGCTGATCGCCGCGGCGCTTGTGCCGATTTATGGACTGTCGCGAAGCGCGTTTTGGCTGCTGATCCTCGGGCCGTTCGTGGCCTTTTTCGGCACGGGCTACTTCTCCGGCTACGCGGCGATTGTAAGCGAACTTTTTCCCGGTGAAATTCGCGCTACGGCCATGGGATTGAGTTACAACATCGGCCGGGGGTTTTCCGCCGTTGCGCCTTTTGCCGTCGGGGCGCTAGCGTTGCACTTCGGGATCGGACCTGCTTTTTTTCTTCAGGCGGCAGCGTTTCTGATGGCGGCGTTTCTCGCGCTGGCTTTGCCAGAGACGCGCGGCCAGACTTTGGATTGATCACGGGATTTGGCTAGGCAACCGCGGATTGCGTGTGAACACGTGCTCCGTCCGCGCTGAGCGTGTAGTTCATCGCGAAATACGGAGCCTGCGCAAGGATTTTCTGGAATTCATTTTCATCCGCATAGGGCCGCCGGGGTACGCGGCGCGCAAGAATGCTGATCTCCAGCGGATCCTTCGCAAAGGGATATGGCTGGACGGTGACAAAACCATTCCCCGCGGGCTGCAGGTCCCAATCTGCTTCGCTGCCGTTGCCATTCACGGGAACGGCATCGATCGTCGAGCCGTCCAATGGCGCAAGGCAAAAATAGAGCGACAAGCGGTCGAGCGCTTCCAGACGTTGCAGATTCGCTTGCAATGCGTGGTCGTCCGCGAACGCCTTCATCGCCGGGTCGGCGCGAAGATCAACCTTGAGGCGCAACTGCTGCAACCTCAATCGCTGCAGGAAATCCGTCACGAGATGCGATTCGTCAGACTTGACGTACTTCGCGGAGAAGCCGGGCATGGTCGCGCGCGTCCGGTCGTAGAGACCGGAACAGTGCATGCTCACGAGAAGTCCCGCGTATCGGTCCGCTCTCACCACGCGCTCGATGCCGCGCTGATAGAGTGCGATGTGCTCCTCAGTCGGAATGGACATGAAATTATACGGAGTAAAGGTCTTGGGATCGATCTGCGGCAGCAGCTCCCATTCGTACCAGCCATTGTCATGCTCCGCGGCGGCCAAACAAAAAGATTCAAAAGGCTCCGGACGGCTGAAGAGTTTGTTCCCCAGCGCGCGCGCAAAAAACCCGGACAACATGGCGTGGTCGGTCTGCCGGATCAGGATCAGCTGATCGCCCTGCTCTTGAATGATCATAGCGCTGCCCTCTTTCGCAGCGGGGCCACTGGATCGCGCCGGCTGGGGGCAAGCGTGACCTTTCGGCCGCGGGGATGGCCGGATAAAACTGTGAATACTCTGCCATTATGCGCCGGAGAGCGGCTACATTCCAGCCCTATCGTTGGTGTAGCGGCTGGTGGCCGATTCCCGGTATTATGATCAGAACCACTGCGGGAGTGGCGGAACTGGCAGACGCGCAAGACTTAGGATCTTGTGGCCGAAAGGCCGTGGGGGTTCAAATCCCTCCTTCCGCACCAACATTTTGTTGTGTTTTTCAAGAGTTTTTGAAGATCAGAATCCCATCTCAGATGTTTGCCGCACAGCGGAGGTGTAAAGCGTGAACTTGCACAGATTTCTGGCCTATACCGTGCTGGCCTGCTGGATCGGTCTGACGGCCGTAACTGTCGGAACTGCCCTTACATGGTCCGCGGCAAGCTCCATGACGGAAGTGAAGGTTCAGCGGGCTCTCAATGCGCAGAAAGGCGCCAATGCCGGTGTGGTCAGCGCTGGGCCGGGAGATTCGAAAGGCTCGCCTGACGACCAGGACACGACCGGACAGCTCCAGCGCGACAATAACCGAATGGTCGCAAAGGCCGAGGCTGCCAGCGAAGCCATGGGAGACGCGCTCAACTTTGAGCAGGCCGAACGAAAGCAATTTTGGTGGGAGCTCGGAGTATGGGGCTGCCTGACCTTGCTTACGAGCGCGCTTCTTGCTGAGCGAAGGGATGCCGATGAGAGATTATCCGATCACAAATAGAGTGCCAGTCGATTCTCGGTCTTCTACCCCGAATGGCTGGCCGCACCAGAGCCTGAGCTCTCGGCTGGCAGAAGGTCACTTCCCTCGGAACATTTGACTCTTTAATTCTTGCTGATTTCGCGATATGAAGTGCCTGAGCGCTATTCGCGGCTTTATATTGGGCCGGATCGCTTCTTCTAGGAGCAGGCATGCAGCGCAGCGTCCGCGACATAGTGAATCTCTACAATCCGAACGATCCACTCGAAGAAGCCTGGACGATCCCTGCGCCGTGGTACTTCGATCCAGGCATTGCGGAATTGGAACGGTCAAGCGTTTTCAGCTCCACTTGGCAGGTCGTAGGCCGCGTGGATCAGGTGGGCGACAATGGCCAGTTTTTTACGGCGGAGTTAGCGGGTGAACCTCTGGTCGTTGCCCGCGGAGAAGACGGCCAGTTGCGCGCCTTTTACAATGTGTGCCGCCATCACGCAGCCGCTGTGGTCACCGAGGCGCAAGGTTGCGCTAAACAGTTTCGTTGCCCCTACCATGGCTGGACCTACGGAATCGATGGAGCGCTGAAAGGCATGGTTGAGTTTGATGGCGTCCGGAACTTCGACCGGGCAAAAAATGGGTTGGTGCCCATTCGCGTGGACACCTGGGAGAATTTTGTTTTCGTAAACCTGGACGGTCGCGCCTCACCGCTCCTCAAATTTTTGGGCATCGTAACGGACCTTGTGACGCCGCTCGATCTGTCCAAGAAACTGCACTTCTTCGACCGGCGCGTTTACACGCTCAATTGCAATTGGAAGGTCTACGTCGACAACTATCTCGACGGCGGCTATCACGTGCCGCATGCGCACAAAGGCTTGAGCAGCGTCATCGAGTACACCAAGTACACCATCGAAAATTTCGAGCGCGCTTGCCTGCAATCCAGCCCGCTTGTATCGGACTCATCCTCGGAAACAGGCGTTGCGGCCACCAGGCAGGGGCGCGCGTTCTACTTGTGGCTCTATCCCAACTTCATGCTCAACGCCTACGAAGGTGTGATGGACACGAATCTCGTTCTGCCGCTCGGCGTGGACCGCTGCGCCGTCGTTTTCGACTATTATTTTGCCCGTACCGGCGCCGCGGCCGAAGCCCGGCACAAAGAAAGCATCGCCGTAAGCGAAAGAGTGCAAGACGAGGACATGGCCATCTGTGACGCCGTGCAGCGCGGCCTCGGTTCCCGCGCCTATTTTGCCGGACGCCTCTCCGTCCGCCGCGAAGCCGGCGAGCATCTCTTCCACCGCTTGCTCCACGCCGATTTCACAAGAGCACTTTCCGCCCTGGCTGCTCCGGACTAAGTCATGAAGGCTTGGCACGGGGTTCCACCTCTCGCTGTCGCAACATGTCACTGAATTGACGCTCTGCAAACCGTCGCCTATACTCTTAGTTTGCGTTGCAGGCTAAGTTCTTACCTGTCTGGCCTCATCTGAGTTCAAGTGCGGCCGCGAAGTGCCCGACAAGCCTTGGCTTTCCGCAAGTGACTGGGGCGCATGCCGTCCAGACCAGCGAGAATTTTCACGAAGACCCGATCGTTGCCGAATCATCTATCTAGGAGAGGATTGTTCCATGGCTGAAGCAACTTGCCGCCGCGAGCTCGACCTCGAAGTTCCCGCGGAAGAAGTGACGAAGAAGATCGAAAGCGTGGCCAAGGAATTTGCCCGCGTTGCCCGCGTGCCGGGATTCCGCCCAGGCAAGGCGCCCGTCTCTCTCATCCGCCGGCGATTCGCCGAAGACATCAAGGGCGAAGTGCTGCAATCGCTCGTCCCGGAACGCGTCGAAAAGGCCGTCTCCGAACAAAAGCTGACGCCGGTTTCGCAGCCGCAAGTCGAAAAGCTGGATTTTGCTGAAGGCCAGCCGCTGAAGTTCCGCGCCATCTTCGAAGTTCTCCCGGAATTCGAGCTTGGGAATTACAAAGGCCTCGAGATCGAAATGCCCGTCATGGACGTCACCGAGGCGGACGTTGCGAAAGCTATCGAGGAAATGCGAGAGCGGGCCGCCGCATTCGCGCCGGTCGAAGGCCGCGCCGTCGAAAACGGCGACCATGTACAGTTGAAGTTGATGGGCACTCCGGCCGGCGGCGGTGAGCCGCTGCAAGCGGATAGCGTCCTGTGCCATGTCGGCGCCGAAGAGACCATGGAGCCCTTCAACGAAAACTTGCGCGGCGCGAATATCGGCGACCACAAAAATTTCGATGTCGCCTATCCCGCCGACTATCCCGATGCCAAGCTTGCCGGTAAGACGTACAACTATGCCGTGGAAGTCACCGGCATCAAGAACAAAAAACTGCCGGAGCTGAACGACGAGTTTGCCAAAGATGTTAGCGACGCCGCGACGCTGGAGGAGCTGAAAAAGAAAGTCTCGGAAAGCCTTGAACATCAGCGCGATCACCGGCAGAAGGAACTGCAAAGAGAGAAGGTCCTTGCCGAGCTGGTGAAGCTGCACGATTTCCCTGTACCCGAATCGCTCGTCGAGCATCAAATGGATGTGCGTCTGGAGCGGGTGGTTCGCTCGCTGGCCGCTCAGGGCGTCGATCCCCGTGCAGTGAACGTGGATTGGGTGACGTTGCGAAAGCGCCAGCAAGAACGCGCCGCGGACGATGTGAAGGCCGAGCTGATCATCGACCGGATCGCGACCGCGGAAAACATCGATGTGACCGAAGAAGAAATCCAGCAGGAATTGGAGCACATGGCCAGCCATAGTGGCGAATCCGCCGAAGTGGCTCGGGCTCGTTTGACAAAGCAGGGTGCCCTCGATAGGATGAAAGCTAAGCTGCGCAGCGATAAAACTCTCGACTGGCTCGCGCAGAACGCTCAGATCAAAACCGTTGCGGCAGCAAGCGCCGCGGCAGATGCAAAGTAAAATATTCCGGCCGCTCAACCACCTTAATGAAAAATTTCGAAGAACCTGAATATCGCGGCACAACGCTCGTTCCGATGGTGGTCGAACAGACCAGCCGCGGCGAACGCGCCTATGACATTTACTCCCGGCTGCTGAAAGAGCACATCATCTTTATCGGCACGCCGATTGACGACCACGTCGCCAACCTGGCCACCGCGCAGATGCTCTTCCTGCAGGCCGAGGATCCCGAAAAGGACATTCAGCTGTACATCAATTCTCCCGGCGGCTCGATCACCGCGGGCTTTGCAATTTACGACACCATGCAATTCGTTAAGCCGGATGTCGTGACCACTTGTGTCGGCCAGGCGGCTTCGATTGCGGCCGTTCTTCTTGCCGGCGGCACGCCGAAAAAGCGTTTCGCGCTGCCGCACGCGCGCATCTTGATTCACCAGCCGTGGATGTCCGGTCTCGGCGGCCAGGCCACCGACATCGACCTGCATGCGAAAGAGATTCTGCGCATGCGCACGGTCATCAATCAACTGTTGTCGCAGCACAGCGGCCAGAGTATCGATAAAATCGAAAAAGACGTCGAGCGGGATTTCATCATGAACCCCGAACAAGCCAAGGAATATGGCATGATCGACGAAATTATTTATAAGCACCGCTAGCGAACGGACGCCGCTCGGGACGGCGGGCGTCGGCAGCGGATGCTTATGAGTTAGTAGCGATTCGAGTTTCTCTTTTGCTCCAGGGAAAAATCGGCCTAGAATAAGGAATAGAGACTCCGTCGAAGCCCAGCGGAGACGAGGCCTTCACACCAGTGAAAAAATTCAACCCAGACGAGCCGCTGCGCTGTTCCTTTTGCCATAAGACGCAGGAACAGGTCGAAAAGCTGATCAGCTCTCCTTCGGACTATCCGCGCGCGTACATCTGCAACGAATGCGTCGGCGTTTGCCAGACCATTCTCGAGGATGAAAAGCGCGAACAGGCCGTTGCGCCCGCGCGCCGGCTTCCGCGTCCGCCGGAGATCAAGCAATTTCTCGATGGCTACGTCATCGGGCAGGACCGCACGAAAAAGAAACTCGCTGTCGCGGTCTACAATCATTACAAGCGCATTTTCCTGAACAAGCAGCCGGGCGACGTCGAGCTGAGCAAGTCCAACATCCTTTTGATCGGCCCTACGGGCACGGGCAAAACGCTTCTGGCGCAAACACTCTCGCGCATGCTGGACGTGCCCTTCGCCATCGTGGACGCCACCACGCTGACCGAAGCCGGCTACGTCGGCGAAGACGTCGAAAACATTATTCTTAAACTGCTGCAAGCCGCCGATGGCGATGTGCAGAAAGCCCAGCAAGGCATCATTTATATCGACGAGATCGATAAGATTGCCAAGAAAGACGAAAACCCTTCGATCACTCGCGATGTGAGCGGCGAAGGCGTCCAGCAGGCGCTGCTGAAAATCCTGGAAGGCACGATCGCCAACGTGCCGCCGCAAGGCGGCCGCAAGCACCCGCACCAGGAATTTACCCCCGTGGACACCACGAACATCTTGTTCATCTGTGGCGGCGCTTTCGTTGGCCTGGAGAAAATTATCGAGAAGCGCGCCGGCCGCCATTCGCTCGGTTTCCATACCGACGCCGCGGCCTCGACACCCAGCCGCCGCAACACCGAGTTGCTCGAGCAAGTGCAGCCCGGCGATTTGATTCGCTACGGCCTGATCCCGGAATTTGTCGGCCGCTTGCCCGTCGCCGGCGTGATGAACGACCTGGACAAGAATGTCCTCGTGCGCATCTTGACGGAGCCGAAGAACGCGCTGCTCAAGCAATACCAGCGGCTGTTCGAATTTGAAAACGTCCGCCTGCGTTTCACGGATGACGCTCTCGAAACCGTCGCGGAGCTCGCGATGCAGCGCAAAGTCGGCGCCCGCGGCTTGCGCATGATTCTCGAAGACCTTATGCTCGAACTGATGTACCACCTCCCGATGCAGCGTAAAGTGCGCGACTTCGTCGTCACCGCGGAAATGGTCCGGGGTCGGGAAATTAATTGGAGTTTGCTCGAAAAGGCCGGTTAGGCCGCTTTGGGATTTCAAACGATTTTCAGGGGCCCTAATGTTCACTCGTGAAAAACAGGATTTGAAGCGCGTACCCATGATGCCGGTGCGCGATATGGTCATCTTTCCGCAACAGATGACTCCGTTCATCGTTGGCCGCGAAGCCAGCGTCCGCGCTCTCGAAGAAGCGCTGGCCGGCGACAAAAAGATTTTTCTGTCCACGCAGCACGACGCTTCCGTCGATGATCCCAAGCCCGAAGAAATTTACGCTGTGGGCACGCTCGCGAATATCGTGCAAAGTGTCAAGCTCCCCGATGGGAACATCAAAGTTTTGGTCGAGGGCGTCGAGCGGGCTCGTGCGCTCTCGAT
Organism: uncultured Acidobacteriota bacterium; assembly: GCA_963753745.1. Lineage (GTDB taxonomy): Bacteria > Acidobacteriota > Terriglobia > Acidiferrales > UBA7541 > Acidiferrum. The sequence goes on along the minus strand of CAVWDX010000020.1, from coordinate 306,369 downwards.
TGCTTCCGAAGAGGGGTTTTTTCCGCGCGACGGTTCGGCTGCTGAACGCGCGCGTCGAGCCTTCTCCGCAAGTCGACCAGACCGTGCAGAAGATTACGGGACTTTATGAACAGTTCATCAAGCTCTCGCAAAGCCTGAATTACGACACCATGATCGCCGCGGCGCGCGGTGATGATCCGGCCCGCCTTTCCGACACCATCGCCGCCAATTTGCAGCTTCCCGTCGATGAGAAGCAGGATCTTCTGGAGACCGTCGATCCCCTCGAGCGCCTAAACCGGATCGGCGATATTCTCGAAATCGAGCTTGAAAAGCTCAATGTCGACCGCAACATCAACACGCGGGTAAAGCGCCAGATGGAGCGCGCCCAAAAAGAGTACTACCTGAACGAGAAGCTCAAGGCTATCCAGAAGGAACTCGGCCGCGGCGAGAAGAGCGAGATCGACGAGCTCAAAAAGAAAATCGACACCGCGGGAATGAGCAAGGAAGTTCACGAAAAAGCCATTCAGGAATTGAAGCGGCTCGAACTGATGCCGCCCATGTCGGCGGAATCGACCGTTAGCCGCAATTACCTCGATTGGCTGCTCGCCGTGCCATGGAAAAAGAAATCCAAGGAAATTCGCGATATTCTGGCCGCGGAAAAAATCCTGAACGAAGAGCACTACGGCCTGGAAAAAAGCAAAGAGCGCATCCTCGAATTCTTGGCCGTGCGTCAGCTTGTGAAAAACCCCAAGGGCTCGATCCTTTGCTTCGTTGGCCCTCCGGGCGTCGGCAAGACTTCCCTGGCCATGTCCATCGGCCACGCCACCGGTCGTAAATTTGTCCGCGTGTCGCTCGGCGGCGTGCGCGACGAAGCCGAAATTCGAGGCCATCGCCGCACGTACATCGGCGCCTTGCCCGGGCAGATTATCCAGATGATGAAGAAAGCCGGCACGGTGAACCCGATTTTTGTCCTCGACGAAGTCGATAAGATGTCCACGGATTTCCGCGGCGACCCGTCCGCAGCGCTTATGGAAGTGCTCGACCCGGAACTGAACCATTCGTTTACGGATCATTACCTGGACGTCGAGTACGACCTTTCGAAAGTGATGTTCGTCTGCACTGCCAACGTGCTGCACACCATTCCCCAGCCGCTCCAGGACCGCATGGAAATTCTGCGGCTTCCGGGTTACACCGAGCAGGAAAAACTGGAAATCGCCAAGCGCTTTCTGGTGAAGCGCGCCCGCGAAGCGACCGGCCTCAGCGAGCAAAATCTCAAGTTCACCGACGAAGGCCTGCTGCACATTATCCGGCACTATACCCATGAAGCCGGCGTGCGCAACCTCGAGCGCGAAATTCAGAACATCGCCCGCAAGATGGCCCGCAAAGTCGTAACCGAAGGCAACACCGTCGGCGTCGATATCTCACCGGCCAACGCGAACGACTTCCTCGGCATTTTGAAGTACCGCGAATACTGGCTCGAAAAGCACAACGAAATCGGCTTGACCACCGGCCTCGCCTGGACCGAAGTCGGAGGGTGCGTGCTCGCAACCGAAGCCACCTTGATGGAAGGCAAAGGCCGCCTCACGCTAACGGGCAAACTCGGCGACGTGATGCAGGAATCCGCGCAAGCGGCGATGAGCTATGTGCGCTCGCGTTCCGCGCAACTCGGACTGGCAAAAGATTTCTATCGCACGATCGACATCCACGTGCACGTGCCCGAAGGCGCCATACCCAAGGACGGCCCTTCCGCCGGAATTACTATCTGCACTTCGATCGTCAGCGCGCTGACCAAAATCCCCGTGCTCCGCAACGTGACCATGACCGGCGAAATCACCCTGCGGGGCAAAGTTCTTCCTATCGGCGGCGTCAAGGAAAAGCTCCTGGCCGCCCATCGAATGGGCTTGCACACAGTACTGCTTCCGAAGGACAATGAGAAGGACCTGGCGGATATCCCGCAGGAGATCCTCTCCTGTCTCAAGGTTCATTTTGTCGAAACCATGGATGAAGTGCTGCAGGTTGCGCTCGAACGCGTGATCGTGCCCCTCGAACATTCTGAGGTCGCGCCCGTTGCGGAACCTTTCGTTGCCAGCGCCGAGAAAGACAAGAGTTTGACCAACTAAGCAGCGAAGATGGTGAGCCCGCCCTGCGCCTTTTTCCAGGCATGACGGGGCTACGCGCTGCCGCCGGTTGCAGAAAGTCTGGTTTGCCCATCCTGGCATGTTTTCGTTTGTCCGCCAGTGCGGTGCGCCACCTCACTAACAATCCGGGATTTTGTTGACCGCTCTGCGGCCACGCAAAAAAGAAGGTCAATTTACACCATCAAAGTTAAGGATATATGAAAGAAACAAGCGTTGAAGGAAACCATCAGATGAGCATTAGCCTCGCCGAGTTAAAAGAAAAAAACATAACCGACCTCGCCAAAATCGCCAAGGAATTGAACATTCCCGGCGCCAGCGGCATGCGCAAACAAGAGCTGATCTTTCAGATTCTCCGCGCCCAAACGGAGAAAAGCGGATTGATCTTCTCCGAAGGCGTCCTCGAATGCCTTCCCGATGGCTTCGGATTCCTCCGCGCGCCGGAATACAATTACCTTCCCGGCCCGGACGATATCTACGTTTCGCCGTCGCAAATCCGCAAATTCGATCTTCGCACCGGAGACACCGTCTCCGGCCAAGTCCGCCCGCCCAAAGACGGCGAACGTTACTTTGCATTGATCAAAGTCGAAGCCGTCAACTTCGAAGATCCTGAAGTCGCCCGCAACAAGATCTTTTTCGATAACCTGACGCCGCTCTATCCCCAGGGCCGCCTCAAAATGGAAACCACCAAGGAGAACATGACGGGCCGCGTGCTCGATCTTCTCTGCCCCGTCGGCAAAGGCCAGCGCGGCCTCGTGAACGCTCCGCCGCGCACCGGCAAAACCATGATTCTGCAGTCCATGGCCAATTCCATTACCAACAATCATCCCGAAGTCGCGCTGATCGTCCTTCTGATCGACGAACGCCCCGAAGAAGTCACTGACATGCAGCGCACCGTCAAGGGCGAAGTCATCAGCTCGACCTTCGACGAACCGCCGCAGCGCCATATCCAAGTCGCAGAAATGGTTCTCGAGAAAGCCAAGCGCCTTGTCGAACACAAGCGCGACGTCGTCGTGCTGCTCGATTCCGTCACTCGTCTCGCGCGCGCCTATAACGCCGTCACGCCGCCCTCCGGCAAGGTGCTTTCCGGCGGTATTGACGCAAATGCGTTGCAGCGCCCACGCCGCTTCTTTGCCGCCGCCCGCAACGTCGAAGAAGGCGGCTCGCTCACCATCATCGCCACTGCTTTGATCGACACCGGCAGCCGCATGGACGACGTCATCTTCGAAGAGTTCAAGGGCACCGGTAACATGGAAATTTATCTGGACCGTCGCCTCGCTGATAAGCGTGTGTTCCCCGCCATTGACATTCAGCGCTCCGGCACGCGCAAGGACGAATTGCTCTTGCCGCCGGACGAGCTCAGCCGTGTGTGGGTCCTTCGCAAAGTTTTGAGCCCGCTCTCGACCGTCGAAGCGATGGAGCTGCTGCTCAGCCGCCTCACGAAAACGAAGTCCAACGCGGAATTTCTAGGTTCGATGTCCGCCCCGGCCTGAACGTAAAAATCCGTTCCCGCTGCGCGCTAAGACTAATCCTCTGAAGCCGTGCGAAGACAAGTCTTTCCTCAAGCAGGAATAGTCGGCGCTCTCAAATCTTTCTGCATTCCTACTTGCCGCGCCCGAAGATACGACAGTAGCTCGAGCGCGCAGTTCTGCATTTCCACGCCGAACGCATCCATCTGGTTGGTGAGAAGGTTGTAACACCACACCGCCGGGACCGCGACCGACAAACCAATCGCCGTCGTCAGCAGCGCCTCCGAAATCGAGCCTGCGATCACTTTGATCGCTGTGGCGTGCGCGATATCAATGCTGCGAAACGCGTTCAAGATTCCGATCACCGTGCCGAACAATCCCACAAACGGCGCGGTCGCCGCAATCGTCGCCAGCCCGCTTAAACCGCGTTTCATTTCCTCGGCGGTTTCCGCGCTGGATCGCTCGAGACTCCGCTGTACGCCTTCAATGACTTGTTGCTCGGGCATCCCGTGCGGCGCCGCCTGAAAATCCAAAAGGCCTGCCGCCACGACGCTCGCAATGTGGCTCTTCCTGTTGTGTTCCGCCAACACAATCGCCTCATCCAGCTTGCCCTCGCGAAACGGCACAAGCGTTTCCGCGATGTAGGCTTGCGATTGCTCGCGTGCCAGGCGAAACCGCATAGCGCGGCCCGTACTTACGCCGAGCGATCGAACGAACATGATCGCCAGCACAATCACCACTCCATGGCACAGTGTTCCCATCGAACGCCACAATTCCAGCAAGTTCCAGTCGCCCATGCGTCCCTCGCTTCTTTTCAACTGCGTCTGTCGAATAGACACCGCCTCGCGAAGTTTTGTGCCAGGCCACAAAATATGTTCGGGGTGCGCGTGTAGCGCTATTTCGTGATGCTAGTGCCGGAAAAGGCCGGGGATGATGGGGGAAGACAGCTGCGCTGTAGGTGTCGACGAAGGGTCCATCACACTTCCCTACCCGCTGGTCTCACCAATTCTTTTTCGCGTTCACGCGCCAGCATCACGACAAGCCGCGCGGTCTCTTCGACGTCCATTGCGGTGTTATCTACCAAAACGGCATCGGAGGCCCGTACGAGCGGCGAGACTTTTCGTTCCCGGTCGCGCCGGTCGCGCTCGTGAACTTCTTCCAGCACTTGCGCGAGCGTCATCGTATCGCCTTTTTCCTGGTGTTCTTTCCAGCGCCGCTCCGCGCGCACTTCCGGTGACGCTTCCAGAAAAATCTTCAGCTCCGCGCGAGGAAAAACCACGGTGCCAATGTCGCGCCCTTCCATCACCACGCCTCCGCCCGCGCCGGCGCGCTGCTGCTCGGCAACGAGGATTTCGCGCACTCCGGCAATTGTGGCCAGCCGCGATGCGGCTTGCGCCACTTCAGCGGTCCGGATTGCCTGGGTCACTTCTTCCCCATCGAGAAATACGCGATTCTTCGAGCCCGCAACTTCCTGTTCCGGTGTCGGCGGCTTGAGCTCGAGGTGCGTGCCGCGCGCGAGTTCCTCAAGGGCTACGGAGTTATCAATCGCTACTTTCTTTCGGAGCGCTTTTAGCGCCAGCGCGCGGTACATAGCGCCGCTGTCGAGATACAAATAGCCAAGAATTTGCGCGACGCGCTTTGCCAGACTGCTCTTCCCCGAGCCTGCTGGTCCATCAATAGCAATCGTTAATTTTGGCATTTTGGTGGCACAGCCCATTCTCTACCATCGCGCGCCTTTTGCGCGATGAATCCTGGCTGTGCGCATTTTCATGAATGACCCAAGAAAACCGCACAGGCACGATTGCCTGTGCTACTCAAAAACCCATAATGTTGTAGCCGCAATCCACGAAGATAATTTCGCCGGTAATTCCCGATCCCGCGTCAGAAAGCAGAAACGCCGCAGTCGCACCTACTTCCCCGGCATCCACGTTGCGTTTCAGAGGCGCGCGCTCGATCTGTGTCTTCAGCATGTCTCCAAAATTAGCGATGCCACGCGCCGCAAGTGTCTTGATGGGCCCCGCGGAAATCGCGTTGACACGAATGGCCTTTGGCCCAAGATCGTACGCCAAATAGCGCACGGTTGCCTCCAAAGCCGCTTTGGCCACGCCCATCACGTTGTAGTTCGGCACGACTTTCTCAGAACCATAATAGGTGAGCGTGACAATTGCCCCGCCTGACGCCATCAGCGGCGCAGCGCCGCGCGCCACGGCAATCAGCGAATACACGCTAATGTCGTGCGCAATCCGAAATCCTTCCCGGGAAGTATTCAGAAAGGGATTTTTCAATTCGTCCGGCGGAGCAAATCCCACGCTGTGCACCAGCCCGTGCAGCACTCCGTATTTCTCTTTGAGCGCCTCAAACAGCCGCGCGATTTGGTCATCTTGCGTGACGTCGCACATGAATCCCGCAGCGCCGGGCAACTCGCCAATCAAATCTTTCGCTTCGAGCTCAAGCCGCTCGTTTTGATAGCAGATTGCCAGTTGCCAACCCGCCTGCGCTAGCTTCTGCGCGATCGCCCACGCGATGCTGCGCTTGTTGGCGAGGCCAAAGATCACTGCTGTTTTTTGCGATTCACTCATTCGCTCCGTCCCCAAGTGGCCGGGCTAAAGCCCGGCGTCTACAAGATGCCGGCTGGAAGCCGGCGCTACAAGATCAAATGCGGTGGAACGCCTTCTCGATTTCCTTTACAGAATAACGAAGGACCACGGGCCGTCCGTGCGGGCAGCTCATCGGACAATCCGTTTTCGCCAGCGCGCCGAGCAGCCATTCCATTTTTGTTTGATCGAGCGGCATGTTCACTTTAATCGCCGCGTGGCACGCTGTTGACGCGGCGATTTTCGCTTGTAACGTGTCAATGGAAATAGCCGCGTTCTCCCGCTCGATGCCGTCGAGGATTTCCGTCAAAAGCTTTTCCCCGTCGCCTGGGGCAATTCCCGCGGGCACGGCTTGAATCGCCACGCTGCGCGGCCCCATCGGCTCGACTTCGAAGCCGTTCGCGCTGAGCTCTTCCGCAATTTTCTCGTAGATCACAATTTGCCGCGGCGAGAGTTCGATCACCAGCGGCATCAGCATCCGCTGTGCTTCCACCTTTCCCGCGCGCCGCGCTTCGAGATGCTGCTCGAAAAGCACGCGTTCGTGCGCGACGTGCTGATCGACCAGCCACAATCCCTCGCCGTTCACGGCAACGATAAAACTGGAGCTGACTTGGCCGAGCGGTTTCAAATCGGCGATTTGCTCGGGCCGCGGAAGAGTCGCTGGCGCGCTCGCGCTTGGTGCAGCAAGGTTTCCAGCCCAGTTCGAGGCGGCCAGCCCCTGGGCAGCGGCCGCCGCAGCGGAAGCAATTCCGGACTCGACAGGAGATTCGAGGCCTGGGGAAAATGCAAAGCGCTGCTCGACCGGCCGAAGCACATCGGAGGTCAAATCAAAACCGCCGTCGGAGCCGACGCCAGAGCCAACGCCGATTTCTTCCATCGCCGGAATGATCGCGCGCGGAACTCCGGAAGCCGCGGCGGAGCCGAAGGCCGCTGGAGAAAACGTGGACGCGGCGGGCGGCGAGCCAGACGGAATTGCGGCAGCGGCTGCCGCGGCGAAACTCGGAACGGGACGCACGCTCATCAGAGCTTGGCGAATCGAGTCGCGCGCAAAATCGTGGACAAATTGCGAGCGGCGGAAGCGGACTTCGATTTTTGCGGGATGCACGTTGACATCGACTTCGTCGTAGGGCATTTCGAGGAAAAGCAAAGTGGCGGGAAAAACCGTTGGCGGGAGAATATTGCGATAGGCTTCGTGAATGGCGTGCAGAATCAGGCGGTCGCGCACCAGGCGGCGATTTACGAAAACGTAGATACCGTTGCGGTTGGGGCGCTGCACTTCGGGGCGCGAAGTGAAACCTCGGACCGTCAGCGTGGCGCTTTCTTCGCCGGCTTCGAGTTCCGGCTCAGTGATGGCTGCGCGAAACGCCGCCGACGATGGAGGAATTTCGACCAGCTCTTCCATCGATTGCCGGCCGAAGAGTTGATAGATGCGGTCGGCGAGTTTTTCGGCGGGAGGACTGTTGATGATTTCCTGCGTCGGCGTGGTCAGTACGAAGTGTTTATCCGGATTGGCCAGCGCGTAGTGCGTGACGAGCGAAGCGATGTGGCCGAGTTCGGTGGTGTCCGACTTGAGAAATTTCTTGCGGGCGGGAACACAATAGAAAAGATCGGCGACGCTGATGGTCGTGCCGACGGGCAAGCCCGCAGGCTTCACACCGACAAGTTTTCCGCCGGCAAATTCGATGCGCGTGCCTTCGGCTTCCGATTCGTCGCGCGTTTCGAGCAGTAAACGCGACACAGCGGCAATCGTCGGCAGCGCTTCTCCGCGAAATCCCAGCGTCGAAATGGAAAGCAAATCGTCGGCGGATTTCAGTTTGCTTGTAGCATGCCGCTCGAAGGCCAACAACGCGTCGTCATGAATCATGCCGTGGCCGTCGTCGATGACGCGGATCATCCGCTTGCCGCCGACTTCCGTCTCGACGCGAATCGTCTTCGCGCCAGCGTCCAGCGCATTTTCCAACAGCTCTTTCACCACCGAAGCGGGACGTTCCACAACTTCGCCAGCAGCGATTTTATTTGCGACAGCTTCCGGCAGTATCCGAATCCGGCTCATTGGTCTTCAGTTACGAAGAGTCCTTTGCTTAATTAACTCGCCAAGCCAATCCATCGTAATCCACGGGCGTCTCTTGTGGAGCATCCTGTGGCAGTTGGAACAGACGAGCGCTATGTCTTCGAGTTTTGTTTTCTGTCCTCTCTTCAGTTCAGAAACTGGAAAAGTATGATGAGCCTCGATATAGCGGTATCCTTGCTTTCCGTAAGCCTTGTGGAAATCGAATCCGCAAACGTCGCACGCAAAAAATCCAACTTCCTTCCATCGGTTTTTCTTTGCGAGCTGAGAAACGCGGCTATCCCGCTCTTTGATTAAGTGCAATGCATACTTCTTGGCGCCCTCTTCAAATACCTTTGATTCATCCTCTGGCTCAACGCCGAAGCCCCACGGCGTTCCGTCCTTAAGCACGACCTCGAATCCTAGAGCATCCAAGAAATTGTTCGTTTCCGTTCCTCCCTTGAATCGATGGGAGAGCTCGACATGGTTAGCATATTTATTCGCAAGACATATCACGTACTTCGGAGGGAATCTCTTTTTCTCGAACAAGACATCGAATTTTGTGGAGCGGCGATTCTTGGGAATAGTGTGGTCACCGGCTCGCACAATCTCCCTTAGTGCGCTTACGACGTGCTCATGTTCAATCGTGTCCGGAATCCTCATCTTCGCCTCGTTTAGCAATCGAGTTACCCTTCCTTGATCGCAATGCCTAGCTGGTCGAGCTGATCCTGGTCTACCGACGATGGCGATTCTGCCATTAAGTCGACGGCGGCGGTGGTTTTGGCGAAGGCGATGACTTCGCGCAGGGATTTTTCGCCGGCTAGGAGCATGGCGATGCGGTCGATACCGAGCGCGATGCCGCCATGGGGCGGCGTGCCGTAGGTGAGCGCGTCGAGGAAAAAGCCGAAGCGGCGGCGAAGCTGTTCTTCGCTTAAGCCGAGCGCGCGGAAGAGGCGCTCCTGAATGTCCTGGCGGTGAATTCGGATGCTGCCGGAACCGAGCTCATTACCGTTGAGGACGAGGTCGTAGCCTTTGGAGCGCACTTCCCACGGCGCGGATTCGAGCTTTTCCAAATCCTCATCCACGATGCCGGTGAAGGGATGCTGGGCGCTGACCCAGGCTTTGTCGTTCTCGCTCCATTCAAAAAGTGGAAAGCCGGTGATCCACAGAAATTTCCACTGCGTGCGGTCGATCAAGTTGAGCGCTTCGCCGAGCTGCAAACGCACTTGCCCGGCGACGAGCGCGGCGGCGTGCGTGCCTGCAATTTGCTGCTTGGCGCTCACGGCGACGACAAGGTCGCCGGTTTTTGCGCCGCACGCGTCGGCGAGCTTCTTGACGTTTTCCGCGCCGATTAGTTTTTCTACAGTCGAGGTCGTGCCTTCAGCGGCGAGCTTTACGAAATACGCGCCGCGCGCGCCGTGGGACTTGGCTTTTTCGGTCAGCTCATCGAGATGTTTGCGCGAATAGCCGGCTGCGCCCGGAGCGGCGAGCGCAAACACGCTGCCTTCGATCCCCAGCTTGGCTTTCGCTTCCTCTGGAAAACAATCCGCGACTTCGTGCAGCTCCATGCCGAAACGCAGATCGGGCTTGTCGCTGCCATACTTGCGAATCGCGTCCTTGTAGAGCATGTGCGGAAACGGCCCTTGCGTTTTAATGCCTGCAACGGCGCACGCGCGCACCATCACCGTTTCGATGACGTGAAAAATATCTTCCTGGCGCGGGAAAGACATTTCGACGTCTAGCTGGGTGAATTCGGGCTGGCGGTCGGCGCGCAAATCTTCGTCGCGAAAACATTTGACGATCTGGAAGTAGCGGTCGAGGCCGCCAATCATCAGGATTTGCTTGAAGATTTGCGGCGATTGCGGCAACGCGTAAAACTGGCCGTGATGCACGCGGCTGGGAACGAGATAGTCGCGCGCGCCTTCGGGCGTCGAGCGCGTGAGCATGGGCGTTTCGACTTCGATAAAGCCGAGCTCGTCCATGGTCTTGCGAATTTCGAGGACGATTTTGTGGCGCAGCGCGAGGTTGCTGTGCGGCTTCGGGCGGCGCAGATCGAGGTAGCGGTAGCGCAGGCGCGTTTCTTCGGCGGCGTTAATTTCGTCTTCGATGGGAAACGGCGGCGTTTTGGCGTTGTTCAAAATGTGGAGCTTGGTGGCGAGCAGCTCGACTTCGCCGGTGGCGAGCTCGGGATTGGCTTTTTGCCGCTTGATGACTTTGCCTTCGACGGCGACCACAAATTCGCTGCGCGCCTGCTCGGCTTTGGTGTGCGCGGCGGGCTGCGACTCTTTATTGAAAACTACTTGGACGATGCCGGTGCGATCGCGAATGTCGAGGAAGAGCAAGTTACCGAGGTCGCGCCGGCCGGAGACCCAGCCCATGACGATGGCGTCGCGGCCTTCGTCGGAGGCGCGCAGCGCGCCGCAGTAGTGTGTGCGTTGCAAGTTGCCAAGAAAATCGAGCAAGGTTTTGTCTCTCCAAGTGGCACAGACTTCAGTCTGTGCTCTTCATGCCTAGCCTGCCGCAAGAAGCACCAGGTCTAATCTGTGCTTGCCTGCTCATGATTGCCAAGATCATGTGGCTTGCACAGGCTGAAGCCTGTGCCACTAAAGGCTTCGCAGATATTCTAGCAGAGCTGGTTCGGTGAGTTTCTGTTGCGAGCCGTCTGCGAGAGTTTTCAGAGTCCACTGGCCTGACACGATTTCGTCCTCGCCGAGGATTAGGGCGAAGCGAGAGTTGAGCTTGCTGGCGCGCTCGAGGGCTTTGCCGAGTTTTTGTTCAGTCGGGGGCAGCTCGACGCGGAAGCCGGCGTTGCGGAGAGTTTTGGCGGCCTGAATCGCAGTGGCATGAGCTTTGTCGCCCATCCACGCTATGAAGACGTCCAGGGTGGACAGATTGGTGAGAGTCCCAGTGACCGTCGCTTTGCCGGTGATAGATGCCGACATTTCCCCAATGCGTGAAGCTTTGGCTTTCTCCTGCTCTTGCAGCGAAAGGATCAGGCGGTCTTCGCCGATGGCGAAGCCGATGCCTTTTGTGGGCGGGCCGCCGAGGAGTTCGACGAGGCCGTCGTAGCGGCCACCGCCGCAGACCGCGTTTTGCGAGCCGAGGCCCTGCGCGGTGATTTCAAAGGTGGTGCGCATGTAGTAGTCGAGGCCACGGACGAGGCGCCAGTTTTCGGTGTATTTCACGCCGCGGAGATCGAGTTCGCGTTTTACGGCGGCGTAGTGCGATTTGCACTCGTCGCAGAGATGATCGGCGATGCGCGGGAGCGTAGCGATAATGGGCTGCTCGTGTTCGAGTTTTGAGTCGAGGACACGGAGCGGATTTGTTTCGATGCGGCGCTGCGAATCGGCGCCGAGTTTGTCTTTCACTTTTTCCAGTTCGGCTTTGAGCTCGGCAACGTAGCCGCGACGGCAGTTGTCGGCAGCGTGGCCGATGGAGTTGATGCTGAGTTCGGTGCCTTGGAGGCCGCATTTGTCGAAGAAGGTCATTAACATTTCGATGAGTTCGGCGTCGATTGCTGGAGCGTCAGGCCCGCCAAGAATTTCCGCGCCAATCTGGTAGAACTGGCGATAGCGGCCTTTTTGCGGGCGCTCGCGGCGAAACATCGGTCCCACGTAGTACAGCTTCACCGGCTGCGGTAGCTGCTGCATGTTGTGCTCGATGTAAGCGCGGCACACGGACGCCGTCGCTTCCGGCCGCAAGCTGATCGGTTCTTTCCGCCGCAGCTGCAACCAGGCTTCGAGCAGTTTTCGCTCGAACGGTCGACGTAAACTAGAGTATTCAAAAAAGCGCTCGAGCGCCGCATCTTCTGGACCTTCCTCCGAGGGCTCGGGAATAGCAAAGACTTCTTGGGAGACCGAGCGGATGGTCTCGATCGCTCTTTCATTCTCAGGCGTTCTGTCAATTACGCCATCTCTAATCTCGGTCCTCAATTCTTTGAGGTACTTGTCCATTAACATCGGTGAATTTTGCGCATTCACGAAGTCCATGGACTCCTGCATGTCTTGTATGTTGCCGAATCCCTTCGCTTGGCCTTCCTCAAAGGTGTACATCTCCTTGGACACGATGTCAGTGTCGCCACCAACGCCGCGAGCAAAGAGTTCGGTCGACTCGAAGATGGGCGGGCGGATCTCGCCGAAGCCGAACGTGCCGAAGACTTCGTGGGCGGTTTGCTCGACGCGGTTCCAGAGGGCGGTGTCTGGAGGGAGCAGGTCGCGGGTGCCGCGGATGGCTTGGAATTTGGATTTGTTCGCCATGAAAACCTTAAGAGAGATTCCTCTCTGCGCAAGCCGACCACCTCGCAGGAGCGAGGTGGAAAGAAAAAGCATCGGCTTGCTCCGTTCGGAATGACGGGTTGGTGGTCCGATCGATCAAGCCAAGCATTATGCGCCGGAATCCTCGCGGTAGATATTTTTGTATTCGACGTAGCGCTGGGCGTAGGCGTCGATGGCGGCTTGATCGATGCCGGTCAGGGCGCGCTTGACTTTGCCGGGGTGGCCGACGACCAGGCTGCCGGGCGGAATTTTGGCGCCTTCGAGGAGGAGCGTGCCGGCGGCTACGACGCTGCCGGCGCCGACGTGCACGCCGTTCAAGATGACGGCGCCCATGCCGATGAGGCAGCGCGACTCGATGGTGCAGCCGTGCAGAGTGACGGAGTGGCCGATGGTGACGTCGTCGCCGAGGACGAGGGGGTGCTCGTCGCGCATGACGTGGAGGACGCAGCCGTCCTGAATGTTGGTGCGGGCGCCGATGCGGATGTGGTGCACGTCGCCGCGAATCACGGTGCAGGGCCAGACGCTGGAGTCTTCGCCGATGACCACGTCGCCGATAATGACGGCGGCGGGGTCAATGTAGGCGGTGGCGGCGATTTGGGGGCGCTTGCCGCGATAGGGGCGAATGTCGGGCTGACGGCCCAGCTCTAGTGAGCCGCGCGCGGGGTTTGAGCCGGAATTTTGGTTAACCATAATACCCACCGCCTCCCTTAGTTTTTTGTAAGTATTGCTTCTAAAGGATTTAGCGTTCCTGTAAACTATTTAGAATCAACAGTTACGAGAGGCATTGTAAGCGTTGATTCTAAATGACTTACACGAGGGTCAGTTTCAAGAGAATCTGCCATGAATCCGCCCCACCCAAGACCCCAAAAAGAAAATGCGGCAACACGGTTGCCGCAGCGCCTTGCCAAGACTGTTCCCAAGGACATTATAGCAAAAATTCCGTTCGGCTCAAGAGAGAACTTCAGAACGGCAGTTTCTCTGCGCTTGTCGATGTCTAAATAGAGTGGTACGTTCGCGACCATGAACGAAGACGGACCTGGCACACCAGACAATTTCGCAGGAGGCGACGATGATTATGTCGCTTCCATGGCACAGTACGTATTGAAGAGCCTTGCGAATTGCAAATTTTTCGAAGCACTTGATGAGCGTCTTTGCCCTGCCGACTCTTCAAAGTCTCGAGAGGGGTGCCGCGGGAACTATGACATCTCAGAAACCATCCTCCGGTCACATGGTTTTAATGAAGAAGATTTATCCGACATTTTCGAGGTTTTGAGGTCCCGAGGAGGATTTTGCGACTGCGAAATCCTCTACAATGCGGCTGGCGACAGTAGATTGAGGGGCGAGTATTGGCGCGCCCGAGCAGCGGGGCAGGAACCACGCACACCCCATAGCCCATCCAAGTAGCATCCATTTGTCATTCGTGAGTCAAGAGCACAGCTAGGATTAGCTGTGCCACAAAATACATTTTCGTTTAATCGATCTGGACGGTGGGTCCGGAGGAGGTGGCGCTGACTTCGACTAGACGGGCGGTGACGGCGCGGGCGAGGGCGTAGAGGCTTTGCGTGCCGGGAGCGGATTCGCCGAGAGAAGCGACGGGTTTACCGGTGTCGCCGCCGATGCGGATGCGGGGATCGATTTCGATTTCGCCAAGGACGGGGACACCGTAAGCGACGGCGGTTTTTGCGCCTTCGCCATGGCCGAAGATGTCGATGGGCTTGTCGCAATGAGGGCAACGGAAGGTGCTCATGTTTTCGACGACGCCGAGGACTTCGACATTGACCTGGCGAAACATTTCGATGGCTTTGCGAACGTCGGCGAGGGCGACGGTGGAAGGTGTGGTGACGACGACCGCGCCAGTGACGGCGACGGTTTGGATGAGCGTGAGTTGGACGTCGCCGGTGCCGGGCGGGAGGTCGATGATGAGGTAGTCGAGTTCGCCCCACTCGACGCTGCGCAGGAATTGGGTGATGACGCTGTGGAGCATGGGGCCGCGCCAGACCATGGGTTTGTCGCCGGGATTGAGCAGGCCCATGGAGATCATTTTCATTCCAGCGACTTGGACCGGGATGATGCGCTTGTCGGCGGTGGCTTGCGGCTCTTGCAGAGTGCCGAGCATGATGGGGACGTTGGGGCCGTAGACGTCGGCGTCCATTAGGCCGACCTTGTGGCCGAGTTTTACCAGGGCGAGGGCGAGATTAACGGCGACCGTGGTTTTGCCGACGCCGCCTTTGCCGCTGGCGACGGCGACTAGATTTTTTACGCCTGGGATGGGATGGCGTTCGGGTTGCGGCATTGGTGCTGGGGGCATGGGCTATGTTCTCTCCGCGGAGTATGATGTCGAAAAACGAAATTTCTAACTGCGAAATTCAAGGACGAAGCTCGCAGGAGCTGTAGCGAAAGAAAAAGCGTCTGGCTTGCTCACAGCACGAAACTGAAGTTCATGTGCACAATTCCGCAGCGATCATGCGTTGGCACCGTGGCATTTTTTGTATTTTTTGCCGGAGCCGCAGGGGCAGGGATCGTTGCGGCCAACTTTTGCGCCGGCGCGGACGGGTTTTGGCGCTTCGGCTTGCGCGGGGCCCGCTTGATATTGCAGCTCTTTTTGCTGGCGCTGCTGCTTGCGCTCCATTTCGCGCGCGAAGGCGGGGAGGCGTTCGGGTGCGGGTTCTTCGGCGCGTGCCGCGGCGCTGGCCACGGCTGCGCGTGCGCCTCCAGAGCGCGTGGGCGGCGGTTGCTGCGGTCTTGCCACTTGCTGCTGTGGCTGTTCGTTCTGCTGCATCTGGATATGGAAGAGATAGCGGATGGTTTCGTTGTCGATGCGCGCCATCATGTCTTCGAAAAGGACGAACGCTTCTTTTTTGAATTCGACGAGCGGATCTTTTTGGCCGTAGCCGCGAAGGCCGATACCTTCCTTCAAATGGTCGAGCGAGAGCAGGTGATCTTTCCACTGGGAATCGACGACGTCGAGAATGATGCGGCGCTCGAGCCAGCGCATCAGGTCGGTGGTGAACTGTTTTTCTTTTTCCTCGTAGCGCTTGATGACGGCGGCGACGGTGGCTTCGGCGAGCTCGTCGTGACTCAGGGTGGCGGGATCGGCGCCGGCGGCTTTGGCGTCCACACCAAACTGAGCGTTGAATTCCGCTAGAAATTGGGTGGCGTTCCATTGATCGGGATGCTTCTCGCGCGGGCAGAACGTATCGACGAGTTCGCGCGCCAAGTCTTCGGCAATTCCTAGAACATAATCGCGCTGATCTTTTCCTTCGAGCGCGGAGCGGCGAATGCCGTAAATCGTCTCGCGCTGCTTGTTCATTACGTCGTCGTACTCGAGCAGGTGTTTGCGGGCGTCGAAGTTCTGGGCTTCGACGGATTCTTGCGCCCTCTCGATACGATTTGAAATCATTTTCGATTCGATGGGGACGCCTTCGGTCATGCCGAAGCGGTACATGAGGGCTTTGATGCGTTCGCCGCCGAAGATACGCATGAGGTCGTCTTCGAGCGAAAGAAAAAAGCGCGAGGAGCCGGGATCGCCCTGGCGCCCGGCGCGCCCGCGCAACTGGTTATCGATGCGGCGGGCTTCGTGGCGTTCCGTGCCGAGAATGTGCAAGCCGCCGAGAGCCACCACTTCGTCGTGCTCGGCTTTGCACTGTTCGGCGAACTGGCTGTAGATCGGTTTCCACTGATCCGCGGGAACCTGAAAAATTTTGCCTTCATGCTGAAAGAGCACCATCTGGACGGCGGGCTGGGCATTTCCGTCGCCATCGGCGGGGATCACCGCGGGCGCTGCGGCGTAAGGCATGGCCAATTTATTTTTCAGACAATAATCGCGCGTCATCTGCTCGGGATTGCCGCCGAGAAGAATGTCGGTACCGCGTCCGGCCATGTTGGTAGCCACGGTGACGGCGCCTTTGCGCCCGGCCTGCGCGACGATGCCCGATTCGCGCTCATGCTGCTTGGCATTGAGCACTTGATGGGGTACGCCGGCCTTCCTCAAAATTTCCGCGATGGCTTCGGACTTTTCAATGGAGATCGTGCCGACGAGAACCGGCTGGCCACGTTCGTGGTAGTGGCGAATGCCGTTGGCCAGCGAATTGTCTTCCTGCAGGATTCCGTTGACGACTGCTTCAAATTTTTCTTTTTCGGTACGGTAAACGACGTCGCGGTGCTCTTCGCGAATCAGCGTGCGATTCGTGGGAATGACCACGACATCGAGGCCGTAGATTTTGCGAAACTCCTCGGATTCCGTTTCGGCCGTGCCGGTCATGCCGGAGAGCTTTTTGTACATGCGGAAATAGTTCTGGAAAGTGATGGTCGCGAGGGTCTGGTTTTCGCGCTCGATCTTGACGCCTTCCTTGGCTTCGACGGCCTGGTGTAAGCCATCGGACCAGCGGCGGCCCGGCATCTGGCGGCCGGTGAACTCATCGACAATGATCACTTCCCCGTCTTTCACCACGTAGTCGACGTCGCGCTTATAGAGCGAGTGCGCGCGGAGCGCCTGATAGACGTGGTGCATCAGCTCGATGTTGACGGGGTCGGAAAGATTTTGCAGGCCCAGAAGACGTTCGCACTTGCTGAAGCCTTCTTCCGTCAGCGTGGCGGTGCGAAGTTTTTCGTCGATGGAGTAGTCGATGTCCTGAATGAGCTTGGGGATGATTTTGTCGATTTTGGCGTATTTGTCGGTGGATTCTTCGGAAGGGCCGGAAATGATCAGCGGGGTGCGAGCCTCGTCGATGAGGATGGAATCCACTTCGTCGACGACGCAGAACTGGTGCCCGCGCTGAACGCATTGCGCGAGATCGTATTTCATGTTGTCGCGCAGGTAGTCGAAGCCGAACTCGTTGTTCGTACCGTAGGTGAGATCGGCGCCGTAGGCAGCCTTGCGCTGCTCGTCATCAAGATCGTGCACGATCACGCCGACGGAAAGCCCCAGCCCGCGATAAAGCGGGCTCATCCATTCCGCGTCGCGCCGCGCCAGGTAATCGTTGACCGTGACGAGGTGCACGCCGCGCCCGGCCAAAGCATTTAGCGCCGCGGGCAAGGTGGCGACGAGCGTTTTGCCTTCGCCTGTTTTCATTTCCGCGATTTTGCCTTCGTGCAAGACCATCCCGCCGATCAACTGAACGTCGAAATGCCGCATATTCAGAAAGCGGCGGCCGGCTTCACGGACCAGGGCAAACGCCGGCACGATCATCGGTGCCAGCGTGTTCTTGAGGAGTTCTCTGTAGGTGGGCTCGCTGGGATCGGCGTCCTTGAGCTGCTCTAGCACCTGCGTCCTCAGTTCGCCGAAACG
The DNA here is from genome assembly GCA_963753745.1 of uncultured Acidobacteriota bacterium. Taxonomy (GTDB): domain Bacteria; phylum Acidobacteriota; class Terriglobia; order Acidiferrales; family UBA7541; genus Acidiferrum. The sequence continues at coordinate 288,584 of CAVWDX010000020.1, read as the reverse complement.
GGACTTCAGCTCTTCATCGCTCAGTGCCTGCACTTCGGATTCCCGCGCGTTGATGGCCGCGATGAGCGGTTGCAATTTCTTGATGTCGCGCTCGTGCTTGGTGCCGATAAAGCGCGCGATAACATCGTCGATAATCTTAGTGAAATCCATGAAAGGTTTCGGCGTCTCCTGACCAAGCTTTGCGTGCTGGATGCCTCAGGCGGGTGCCTTGGGGCCAGTGCAAACATCTTATTCTAACTGTTTGGATGCGCCAGCGCCAAAAACAACGACACGCCTCGGACAGGGACACACCGGCGGCGATACGGTCTCCCGAGCATTCCTGGCCGCTTGCAAGAAATCGTAGGATGTCGCAGGGCCGAAAAGGATACGGACGAGAATGCTCGTTTCGTCCTAGCTTTGTTTTGGCAATTGGGGGCCCTGGGAGGCTATCGAGCTCTCGGGAACTACGCTCTGGCTCTTGACATCGGAGACAGGAGTTGAAGGTGAATGACTGTCAGCCAGCAGGCGGCGATATTTGCTGCGTTCATCGAGACTCATATCGACGATTTCGAACGCCATGTCCTGGGCTCGGTAGTCCCGCATCAGTGCCGTGGCATGTACGTTGCGGAGGCCGAGCTGCAGCTTCAAGCGCACATGGGTCCCTGGCGGCAGGTGCCGGCTAATGGTGGCGATACCGCCGGAGAGGCTCGCGGTCTTGATTTCAAAGCGGCAGCTTTCGTTTAGATTTGTGCTCACGGCAGTGACCGGCTTGTGCAGCCGCACCCGTGTGTGGCGGCGCTGACGGACAAATCTGGAATTGGAAGCAACTTCGAGCGGCGCCAAAGCCAGATCTTCCCGGTCGATTCCGCTCCTCGCCACGAAATCGCGCGCCCAATCCGGCTCCAGATTGATAAGAGCCTGCAACGCGGCGATACGGAGTTCTTGGGCGTGCCCCCAGCCAAACATTTTCTTCGTCTCCAGGATGCGTTTCAGCGTGGTAATCGATTCCGGTGCATGAATGCGGCCGAGCGCCTCGATGGCCTTCACTTGCAAGTAGGGGCCCGCACCCGCAGGCAAGTCCCCATCAACAATGGTCAGTAAGCGTCCCAAGGCTTCGCGGTCGGAGGTCACGCCAATCTCGTCGATCACCAAAGGCATGATCAGCGGATCGACATGATCGAGCAGCTCGAGAAGGATTCGCGAGCGTCCCGGAGCGCCGCTTGCCGAAATCTGGCGGATGATGCGGTCTTGCGAAGTCCTGGGAAAATCCTTCATCCGCGATGGCAAGAACACTTCGACCGCTTCCGGATCCAGCTTGCTCAAGAGCCCAGTCATCTCGACGGCTTCGGCGATCGGGCCGCCCCGCACCGTGCTGCGCAAGTATTGCAAACCCTCTTCGCCAAGATCGGCAGCCAGGTTCGATATATGCTCGGCATCTTCTCGAAGGCTGCAGCGGTTAAAGCGCATGGAGAGCTGTTCCATCGCCGTTTGCGGGAGCATTTTCAAAACGTTGGTCATGCCGGCGGAGGCTTGACGCGCACGGAGGGCCTCATCGACAAACTCGGGAATGCGCTCCTCAATGCCCATCTTTGGACGCAGACTCCGCGCGATTCCCGGCCGTTGCGATTCGACTCCGGAAATCAAATCTAGCGCTTGCTCCATCACCGGGAAGCACCGGGTGGTTGCAGCCTCCTGGCTAAGCCTCACAAACGCCGCGCTTACCAGCGTCTGTAACTCGGCGTCTTGCTCGACGCTAAGCCGCAGACCCAAATGGCGGAGCGCTTCGCCGAGCAGCTTGGGATCAGCTTTCGCGTAGAGCTCGGCCAGCTCGGACAGGCCCATCGCGGCTTTCTTTCGCGCATCGACATCTTCGCTCTCCGCACACGACGCGTAGTTCTGCAAGATACTGATGGCTTGCGCCACATCTCCGGTCTCGATCAAATGGGCGACGTAAGACTGCACGTTTTTCGGAGGGATGCACCACGCGTCGCCCGACATCAGCACGGCTTGCTTCCCGCTTTCCGGGACGGCGGCCCAAAACTGCCGATCGAGAATCTCGCGGTGAGACTCGACCATCAGGCCCGCATCGGTCATCTGGTCTTCGTGGGCGCCCAGAATCTTGCGGAGATTTTCGATCTCCTGATTCATGCGATCCAGCATCTGCCGTACGGCGTTAACTTTAACTTCGCCGGTTTCGAAACGCTCCAAGGCAAACTTAATTGCCAGATGTTCAGCCAATTTCACCAGAACCGATTCATCCGGCTGCCCATCGGGGGCTTGCGCCGCGAGGCCGGCAATGGCTCTTTTCAGCGTATCCTGCGCGCTCCCCGGCAATTGAGACATCTGCTCCTGGAACACTCCCGCGGCTGCGACGCCGCCTTGGCCTGCGCCGACATTGCCGAAACTTGTTAACGCGCCGAGGATTCCATAGATCTCGTCCTCACTCGGCCCACTGCTCTGGCCTGTTCCACGCCATGGCCCAGCGCTTCCGCTGCCGACACCGCTTCCAACTCCGCCGCTACCAACGATTCCAGTTCCCCCGCCAAAAGGTGCTCCAGCTACTCCACCAACTTGGCCAAGTGCTCCTAGGCTGGCAGTTCCCGCCGCATACGGCCCCACCGGCAGATTTCCACCGATGCCTGATCCCGCACCACCCGAGCCGGGTCCCCCCGATCCTGGCAAGCCTGAGCCACCTGCACCCGCCGCGCCTCCGCCAATTCCCCCGCCACCAGCACCTCCCGCGGGGTAGCTTCCGCCCGAGGCAGGGTCGCCAGTTCCTGTGCCAGTCCCCATCGGCCCGCTGCCCCTGGAGCCTTGGGCCGCGGCAATCAACTCGAGCAGTTTCTGCGGATCATTCAGCCACTTTCTGAACTCGTCTTGGTCGTCGCCCAGGGAAGCTGCCGCGAGTTGCGCGGCCATGCTGGCATCTTTCAAGCGCGAATCGGTGGCGACGAAGCAGACTTCGTTCAGACGTATGCCCTGAGCCCCGGAGAGCGCGGCTTTCAACTGTTTGGCGAGTTCCACAGGCTTGGCTTTGCCAGTCGGAAACGCGCGGACAAAGCTGACAATCTCTTCCTGTGTGACAGAGGGGAAAAATTGAATGCTGGCGAGGCCCGCGGCGGATAGCAATTGGGCAAATTGTTTCTCGGCGGGAGCGCCCTCGAGCGGAACGCCATCCAGCAGCAATTGGGAACCGGTCGCGCCGAGCATCAGTCCGGAGTCCGTGCCCATGGGGATCGCCGTGTGCAGCTCACGCCACGCGATATCCAGCTGTTCGATGGTACGGCTGTGCTCGAACCCGTACAAACGGGCAAATTTCAAAAGTATGTTGAGGCTTCTTACGAAGGCTCGCCCTGCCGTCGATTTGGAATCCGCTACCATTCGCCGCTGCACCAGTCCCTGAACAGGACTACCTGACTAGTACCGTAGGGTTATCGTTCGTTTGCGGCAATGGTACAGAGGTTCTATGTGCCGCTGATGTCAAGCCGCCAAGAGGACGGGTGCGCTACCTGCTCAACCGGACGGCCCAGCTCCGGACACGGACAGGTAGGGAGGGGGAGAGTTGCGGGCTTTCGGATGCCGTCAAACACTTGGGTTAATTCTTCGAGTACGCCGCCACGCGGCCACGACGCCTGCTGCGGTTGGTAACGGCCGCTGCCTGCGGCAAGCCGCCAAGCTCCAGCAATACTTTTCGCAACCTCGCACGGTCTTCCAAGTCCATATCCACAAATTCAAACGCCATCGCCTGAGGACGCGCGCCGCGCACAATGGCCTGCGCCTTGATATGCCGCACACCATGGGTAAATTTTAGCGAGAGGAGCGAACCGGGCGCCAAGTGGCGTTCGCCCGAGCCGATTCCGCCACCCAGGTTTAGCTCGGGGATCGACAGGCGGAAATTCTCGCGCAAGTTGGTGGTTACCGCGATCAGATTCCTCGAGAGTTTCAGCCGCGCGTATCTTCGCTGGCGCATCACCGAGGAGTTGGGCTCCGGATCCGTGGGCTCTAGCACCAAGTCCTTGCGCTCGAGTCCACTGGCATTTAGTTTTTCCAGCGCCATGGTGGGATCGAGCCGCATCAACGCTTGGGTGGCCGCGATACGCAGTTCCGTCGGGTACACCCAGCGCCAGACTTGCCGCGCATCCATGATGTGCTGCAGAGTGGGGCTCGCAGCCGTAGCCCGCAGGCGGCCGAGAGCTTCGAGTGCTTTCAGCCTGTGAAAGGGCGGAGTGTGATCATTCTGCGCCAATTCCACCAGCTTCGGGATGCATTCCGGCTCACCGCTCATCCCCATTTCGTCGAGAGCCAGCGGCCGAATGAGCGCGTCGAGCGAATCGTAGAGTGCGACGAGCAATTTGGCGCGCTGTTCGGGCGGAGCCGAGGAAAGCTGACGAACCGCGCGGTCGTGGGAAGAACGCGGCCATTGGCTCAGGCGCACCGGAAGAATTTTTTCAACGGCATCCGGAGCAAAATGGCTGAGCAGACCAATGGTCTCCGCGGCTTCATTGGCCGGCGCCGTTTGCAGCATCTCGAGGAGCCTCTGGGTGGAATCCTCGCCGAGCCCTCGGACGATTTGGCCGAGCACTTCGCAATCTTCGCGGAAGCCGCAGTGGCCGAAACGGCTGGTAACGTACTTCAGCGTCGCCTTGGGCATGAGTCCCAGGATTTCCGTCATTCCGTCGGCGATGTGTCCGCCGCGGAGAGCCTCTTCGATGAATTCCGGCAAACGTTCTTCAGCGCCGATGCGGGGGCGAAGGCTCTGCGTCGAACCTGGGCGTTGCTGTTCTATATTGTCGAGTGAGGAGAGCGCCTGCTGCATCGCCGGATAGCAGCGCTTAGACGCAGCTTCCTGGCTCAGGCGCACGAATGCCGCACTGATCAAGGTTTGCAGCTCCGGCTCCCGCTCGACGGCCAGTTGATTTCCCAGCCGGCGGAGAGACTCGATCAGGGCGCTGCCGTCTCCGCTGCCGTAAAGCTCCGCAAGATCGGAAAGCCCGATGGCCGTGGTGCGGCGCGCTTCGGGCGCTTCCAGCGAGATGCACGCGGCGTACTTCATCAGAATCTCGTTCACTGTCTTCAGTTCGCCACGCCGCAGCATTTCCTCGAGGAAGGCACGCACATTGCGCGGCGGCACGCACCAAGCCTCGTCCGAAGTCAGCACTTCCTTCTTGTTCTCTTCCGGCACCTGCTCCCAAAACTCTTGATCGAGCAGCTCCGTGTACGTCTGCACCGAGAGTCCCGCCTGGGCCATCATTTCTTCCTGCGAACCGAGAATCTTGCGCAGGGCTTCAATCTCGGAATTCATGCGATCCAGGAGTTGTTTGACGGCGTTGACGCGTAGCTCGCCGCGTTCATAGCTGTCCAGAGCAAAACGAATCGCCACGTGCTCCGCCAGCTTCAGCAACATCGGCTTGTCGGCCTTTTCGTTGGGCGCCTGCGCGGCCAGACCCGCGAGCGCCTGCTGCAACGTAAATTGGGCGCGCACCGGCATCGCGCTCAGGCGCGCCTGAAAGGTCGGAACATCCATCTTCGCTTCAGGATCTTTGCGGGATTTCCCTAGCTGAGCGAACAGCGTCAGCATCGAGCGCACATCTTCTTCCGCCACGCTGAAGCCGCTTCCACCACCAGCGCCCGGTCCGGCACCGGGTGCGCCAGGCAATCCTGCGCCACCTCCCAGCACACTGCCACGTAACAGCGCCGACGCCGTCAGCCATTTTCCGGGTGCAGCTTCTGCGCCGCCACCAGCGCCAGTCCCACCGCCACTGCCAGGGCCGCCGCCTACACCTGTGCCAGACCCACCGCCACTGCCGCCAATTCCTGTTCCGCCGCCAGCTCCGACTCCAGAGCCACCACCAGCGCCGCCAGCGCCTGCGCCGCCGCCTACACCTGCGCCAGACCCACCACCACTGCCACCAGCCCCGCCGCCGGGTCCGCCCGCTCCTCCGAAACCTGAACCTCCTCCAGAACCGCTGCCGGAGCCGCCACCTGTGGCGTTGCCAGTGCCTAAACCGCCTCCCGTACCAGAACCACTACCGCTACCCTCCCAGAGGCTGCCGGCCGGACCCGCAGTACCTCCTCCTCCGCCGGAGCCAAAACCGCCGGCTCCTGTGCCGCCCCCGCCGGGAACTCCGCCTGGACCGCCACCTCCCGGACCGAAGCCCGGGCCGGTTCCTCCGCCGCCACCACCGCCGCCGCTGCGCGCACTCTCCGCGGCGAGAATCATTTGCAGCAGCTTATTGGGGTCTTCGAAGAAGTCCTTGAACTTGTCACCTTGCGCGCCAAGAGCTTTCGCGGTGAGTTGCGCCGCAACCTTGATCCCCGCAATGGATGAATCTTCCGCAACGTAGCGAATTTCGTTGACCTTGATGCTCGTTTCGCCGGCGAGCGCGGATTTCAATTGTTCGGCGAGCGAAGAAGGTTTTGCGTTGCCGCTGGGAAAAGCGCGAACGAAGCGGGCAAATTGGGGTTGCGTAAGATTGGGAGAGAAGTGGATGCTGGCAATGCCTGAACCGGTCAAGAGTTGCGCGAAACTCTTTTCACCCGCGGATGCGCCAAGCGGCACACCGTCCAGCAGGATTTGGCTTCCGGAGGCTCCCAACAAGAGGCCGCTTCCGATACTTTCGTCGAGCGCACTTCGGAGCTCTTTCCACGCAGTCTCAAACTGCGCCGCTGTTCGCACGTGGCCAAACTCGTAGAGCCGTGCGAATTTCAATAAAATGTTGAGGCTGCGGACGAAAGCCCGCGCGCCTCCGCGTGATTCGGGACTCATGCTATCCGGCGAGGAAGCCGATCCTCCCCATGCTTCCTACTACAGTAGAGGCCTATCGCTCTACAGACAAGCCTCGCGGCGTTCATTGTAACCTTATCAATAACGGAGTGTTGGCAAGAAGAACACGAACTTTTCTGTGCCGCCTCGCTGGAATGGTTGCGTCTTACCCCATTCCGGAATACCCTGTCTTGTTGGGTATTGCGGCTCTCTCTAAAATACCCGAGAAATCGTTTTTTGTGCCCTTCCTCCGCCGAAGGCACTCCTCTTCCAGGCGCGGGTTCGGCAAAAACTAAAAGCAATACACCACAGCAAAATGTCGGACCAGTCCCCACCTGACCGCTACAAGGCGGAAATGCCGCAGATACCTGGAGTCTCTGCCGAGGGCTCGCGCCGTGCCGCTTTGAACAATCCCACCCTTCGGCTGGTTGGCGGCCTTCTCGCGGTGCTTTTGATAATTTTTTTTGGCGCTCGATGGATGCTCCGCCCGAAGCATTCGGAACCGCCCCCGGCTGAACCTCCGCCTCAGATTGAAGTTCCGTCGCCGGCTCCTGATCCGAAGGCCGCAATGCCACATGCTACGGAGCAAAATCCCGACATCGCCACCGTCACAGAGATGGCCCAGCCATGGTCGTCCAAACCGTTCTTCATGCGCAACGGTCTCTCAGGAGAAAACGTTCCAGCGCTTCTGATTCGCTTGCCCGCAAGTTCTGCGTCTCAACCGAATGGATATTGGGCGCTCTCAATGAACGCTCCCTATGGGGATTGCCAGCTCGAATACGTCAAGGATCTAGCCAAGCTAAAGAGCGACTACGATTTCAGGGCCGCTAGGCATCCCATGGTGGGCAATCCGTGCAGCCGGACGCTTTACGATCCACTGAAGCTCACCAATCTGCCCGGCGACGTCTGGGTGCGCGGCGCCATCGTTCAAGGCTCGGACCTGCGGCCTCCGCTCGGCATTGAACTCAACGTTCAAGGAAAGAATATTCAAGCCATTCGTATGGAATAGTTCTCCCGGAATTCCCGCAAGACTTTGCTGCGCGTTTTCTCACCGGCCATTTTTTCCTTCATCCTGCTTGACAACCCATGCCTTCGCCAGATAAAGGTCATCTCCACAATGGAGAAAACATCTATGTCAGCAAACTTTGTCACGACGCGTCGCCGCTTCCTGCAAAGCGCCAGCGCGGTTTCCTCTCTCGCGCTCGTGCCCGGCCTCGAGCACGCCGCAGCATCATCCCAACACCCGCCTGCGGCGGACTTCTCGGGCTTGAAGCCCCTCGGCGCTCGACTGAAACCCATCACCGCGGATGAATTCCGCGCCAGATTGACCCATGCGCAGCAGCTGATGAATGAGTTGAAACCGGGCTTCGACGCGCTCTTCTTTGCTCCCGGCAGTTCGCTCTACTATTTCACCGGCATTCGTTGGGGCTTGAGCGAACGGCTCGCCGGCATGGTTCTGCCGCGCGCAGGCAAACCCGTCGTTTTTTGTCCGGGATTCGAGGAAGGACGATTCCGCGAGCAATTGCGTTTTCCCATGGAAGTACGCGTCTGGCAGGAAGACGAAAGCCCCACCCAACTTGCCGCGAAGGCGCTCGCCGATCAGGGAATTCGCACCGGCAGGCTGGGTGTCGAAGAAACGGCCTATTTCACTTACTACGATCATTTGCGCGCGGCCGCGCCCGGTTTCGAATACGTCTCTGCCGATCCGGTTACGATTGCCTGCCGCGGCCGTAAATCGCCGCACGAACTTGAATTGATGCGCCTCGCTTGCGAAGCTACCTTCGATGTTTATAGGCCGGTCTTCGCTTCGCTGCGCGAAGGAATGTCGCAAAACGATATCGCTCATCTCGTCGAAACCGGCTTCTCGAAAATGGGGTTGCGCGGTGGGGCGCTGGTTCTTCTCGGTCCCTCCGCAGCGCTACCGCACGGAACGCTCCATCCGCAAACGCTCAAGGAAGGCGATGTCGTCTTGATTGACGGTGGCTGCGGAGTTGATGGCTATGCCTCTGACGTCACCCGCATGACAGTCCTAGGCAAGCCTTCGGAGAAAGTCGCGAAGGCATATGAATACGTGCGGGGAGCCCAGGACGCCGCGTTGGACGCCGCGCGCGCCGGGCGGCTCTCCGGGACTGTGGATGACGCCGCGCGCGCCGTCATCGTCAATGCCGGCTACGGCCCCGGCTACAAATACTTCGCGCATCGCCTCGGCCACGGCATCGGCCTTGACGGTCACGAGCATCCCTATCTTGTCAAAGGCAGCAAAACAAATCTCGAACCGGGCATGACTTTTTCAAATGAACCGGGCATCTACGTTCCCGGCGAGTTTGGCATGCGCTGCGAAGACGACATGGTCATCATGCCCGACGGTCCGGCGCAGCTCTTGACGCCGCACTTCGCGGTTTCGCTCGAAAAACCGATGGGCTGAGTTCAGGTCGCGCGAAGTTCATCGCAAAACTGGACGATTCTTTGCTCCGCCCAAAAACGCTCCGCGCCGCTGCGATTCGAAATAAAGCCGCAATGCCCGCCACGCTCCGGCGCGACGAACCGTATCGCCGGATTCTGCGCCGGGTTTGCGCGCTGAAATAGTTCGTAGGGAACAAACGGATCATCCTGCGCCGTGATCATAAGCATCGGCACGCGCACCTGTGCGACGACTTTCTTCGCTCCCACTGCATCGTAATAATCCTGGGCATCGCGATAGCCAAATTGCGGCGCCGTAATTTTGTCATCAAACTCGCGCACCGAGCGCACCGCTCCGAGTCCCTCCAGCCGGTACCGCTGGGGAAAGAGCTTCGCTTTCTTCGCGTAGCGCGACATCAGCCCCTTCACAAAATGCCGCTGGTAGAAAAAATTCTGGCGCAGCTGCAGCGCATCGGCGCACGCCCCGAGGTCCATCGCCGGGCAAACCACGCAAACCCCGCGCAACGCTTTTGGCGCGGCATCTCCAAACTCGCCCGCCATCTTCGTCACCAGATTTCCGCCCATCGAATAGCCGGCGAAGAATATCTGTTCGAAACCGTCCTTGTCTGTCAGCTCTTCCAGCACAGCCCGGTAATCCCCGCTCATCCCCGAGTTATACAGTGTCGGCGTCAGCGTTTCCGTCTCGCCGCAATTTCTCTGGTTCAACCGCACAGCGTGAAAACCAAGCCGGAATGCCTTCTCTGCGATGCCGCGAACGTAACTCGATTCGCTTGATCCTTCCAGTCCATGCAAAATCACGATGACCGGAGCGTCGCGGCGTTTCCCGGCCTGCCAATGGCACCGCCCCAGAATCCGCGACTCCGCATCCACTTGAAACAATCGATCTTCCGCAGGCGGCAGATCAAATTTGCGTGGAACAAAAGCCGCCGCGATCGTCATGGCGTGCCCGTTCCGCAGCAGCCGGTGCGGATCAAATTTTTCCATCTCCCAAGCCATGAATTCACTCTAGTTCACAGCTGCACCCCAAGCAACCTGACAGGCAACTTGACCGCAATCCCTTTGCCCCCTAGAATAGAAGTTTCACTGTGATTTATTTTTGCAATCTGATGAATTCATCTTCCGGCCCAGCGGCCACCCGCTGGGCTGCGCTGTTTTAGGGCTCTAATTTTCAGAAGCGAGGTTGTAATGATTGAAGGTCCGATTCCCGAAGGTCTTACTTTCGACGACGTGCTTCTTCTGCCCGGCAAATCCTCCGTGCTCCCTGCCGAAGTCGACACGCGCACCTGCTTCACCCGGAAACTGTCGCTGGATATTCCCCTGGCCTCCGCGGCCATGGACACCGTAACCGAGTCTCGCCTGGCCATCGCCATCGCCCGCCAGGGCGGCATAGGCCTGGTGCATCGCAACATGCCGATCGACCGCCAAGGCGAAGAAGTCGATCGCGTAAAACGCTCCGAAAGCGGCATGATCGTTGACCCCGTCACCATCTCCCCCGACATCACCCTCCGCCAAGCCCTCGAAATAATGACCAAATACCGCATCTCCGGCCTGCCCGTCACGCGCGGCACCCGCCTCACCGGAATCCTCACCAACCGCGACCTGCGCTTTGAAAAAAATCACTCCCAGCTGGTCGGCTCCGTAATGACCAAGGAAAATCTTGTCACTGTCCCGGTCGGCACTACGCTCGAAGAAGCAGAGCGCATCTTGCAAAGGCATCGCATCGAAAAACTCCTTGTCGTCGACCAGGATTTCAATCTCAAAGGTCTCATCACCGTAAAAGACATCCAGAAAAAGCGCGCTTATCCTCGAGCCGCAAAGGACGAGCAGGGCCGCCTGCGCGTCGGCGCCGCTGTTGGCGCCACTGGCGACTACCTCGAACGCGCCGTCGAAATGTTCAAAGCCAAAGCCGACGTCCTGGCCATCGACACCGCCCACGGCCACACTTCACGAGTCATGGAAGCCATCTCAGCCATTCGCCAGCGTCTCCCCGAAGCGCAACTCATTGCCGGCAACGTGGCCACTTACGAAGCCGCGAAAGATCTGATCGCGCTCGGCATCGACGGGCTGAAAGTCGGCATTGGTCCCGGCTCGATTTGCACTACTCGTGTCGTCACAGGCGCCGGCGTTCCTCAGCTTACCGCGATCATGGAAGCTGCGCGCGCCGCGCTGGGCACCGGCATCCCAATCATCGCCGATGGCGGCATCAAATATTCCGGCGACATCACCAAAGCCATCGCTGCTGGCGCTTCCTGCGTGATGATCGGCAGCCTGTTTGCCGGCACCGAAGAGGCTCCCGGCGAAACCATTCTTTACCAGGGCCGCAGCTTCAAGACTTACCGCGGCATGGGCTCGATGGGCGCCATGGACGCCGGATCCGACCGCTACGCAACCGTGCAAGACACGGACGAGCGCGGCAAGTCTGTCCCCGAAGGCGTGGAAGGCCGCGTGCCATACAAAGGCTCTCTCGGCGCGCTCACCGACCAACTGGTCGGCGGCCTCAAGAGCGGCATGGGCTACGTCGGCGCCCCCACACTCAGGGAGCTCACCGAAAAAGCCCGCTTCGTCCGCATCACCGCCGCCGGCCTCCGCGAAAGCCACGTCCACGACGTCATCATCACGCGCGAAGCTCCCAACTATCGCATGGAATGAACATGGAGTGCGGGAACCCCGCTCCCGCTTTTCCGCAAGTTGACTTTTTTCTCGCCGCGACCAACTCGTCTCGCGAAAATAACGGTCAATAAGATAAACTGAAAAACGTAACCGGAGACCTAGACTTGTCTGACCAGCAACCCTGGCGCAATCCCCGCCCCGCTCCGCAACTGCCGGAACTGCAGCCACGCCTACACAAGCTCCTCATTCCCGCGTGGCTTCGCGCCTGGGGGCCTGCGATCGTCTGGGCCGGCGTTATTTTTACCTTCTCGACCGACACCTTCTCCTCCGAGCACACCGCGACGGTGCTCTCTTTCCTCGTGAAATGGCTTTTCCCACATCTGTCCCCGCATCAGTTCAATCTGATTCACCATCTCATCCGGAAAAGCGCCCATTTCACCGAGTATTTTATTTTTTGCCTCTTGCTCTACCGCGGCTTTCGCGGCGGCCACAAAGGCTGGCGCTGGGCTTGGGGATTCTCCGCGCTCTTCGTCGCCGGCGGCTATTCGATCATGGACGAAATCCACCAAGCCTTCGTCGCCAGCCGCGGCGCCTCTCCCTACGATTCTCTCCTCGATTCCATCGGCGCTTTCTTCGCTTTTGCCGTCCTCTACCTCTGGTTCCGCTTCCGCAGTCCAAAGCTTCCTGCAACGCCAGAGCCTGTCTCAGCTTCCACTTCCGCAACCCCTTGAACTAGTCTCGCCCCCGCCACGCACCTGTATCCTCCGCATTCCGCATCGCATCCAACCTGCATGGAGTTCAGACAACTTGGCCATTCCGGCCTCCAAGTTCCCGCTCTCAGTTTCGGCGCCGGCACGTTCGGCGGCGGCACCGAATTCTTCAAAGCCTGGGGCGCCAGCGACGTTGCCGAAGCCACACGCCTGGTCGACATCTGCCTCGACTCTGGCGTCAATCTCTTTGACACCGCCGACGTCTACTCCAAAGGCCTCTCCGAGGAAATCCTCGGCCAAGCCATCGCAGGCAAACGCAACCGCGTTCTCATCTCCACCAAAGCCACCTTCGCCGCAGGCGACGGCCCCAATGACCTCGGCTCCTCACGCCATCACCTGATTCAATCCTGCGAAGCCAGCCTCCGCCGACTCAACATAAACCACATCGACATCTACCACATGCACGCCTTCGACGCCCTCACGCCCATCGAAGAAACCCTTTCAACTCTCGACACCCTCGTCAAGAGCGGCAAAGTCCGCTACATCGCCTGCTCCAATTTTTCCGGCTGGCACCTCATGAAGTCGCTCTCGATTTCCGAGCGCTACGGCTGGTCCCGCTACGTCGGCCACCAGGTCTATTACTCTCTCATCGGCCGCGAATACGAATGGGAGCTCATGCCGCTTGCACTCGATCAAAATGTCAGCGCGCTCATCTGGAGCCCTCTTGGCTGGGCTCGCCTGACCGGAAAAATCAGCCGCACTCGCCCCATTCCCGAAGTTTCCCGGCTGCACAAAACCGCCGAGGCCGGCCCGCAAGTTGAAAATGAATATCTCTACAAAGTCGTGGACGCCCTCGAGGCACTCGCCAAGGAAACCGGAAAAACCGTCCCGCAAATCGCGCTGAATTGGCTCCTCCAGCGTCCTACTGTCGCCAGCGTCATCGTCGGCGCACGCAACGAAGAACAGCTTCGCCAAAACCTCGGCGCCGTCGGCTGGAATCTCACCAAGGAACAAGTCGCCAAGCTCGACGCCGCCAGCAACACCCAACCCGTTTATCCCTACTGGCACCAGCGCATTACTTTCGCTAACCGCAACCCGATTCCGGTTTAGGCCTCGCTCTATTTCCGCGCATCGCGGCAGGCGGCGCGTTCGCGAAAGCAAAGTCCGGCCCCTCCCTTTTTCCACAGCACCCCCAAATAGTTCTCGACAAATTCTGATAATCTGTTAATCTGTGTGTGTAGAGAATTGCGTCGCGTCCGCGCAATTCTCTTTTTTCATTTATAGGCGGCCAGTTTCGCCTTCCGCTCGAAGCTTCATTCTTTTGAAAACAAAAATCTTAGCTCTACCGGCCCTGTTCCGGCGTGGCACCACTGCGCCTTTTTTAGTCTTCGCAAGCCCGCACCGCAGCCGGGTCCTGCGTTTTTTGCCCCGGCCGCCCAAGTCTTCGCCCCTGGACGGCGCCGCAAGTTCGCCTGGCAGGGCTGCCCTACTCTCTTTGCCCTGAATTTCAAAGGCCCTTACAGTCCACCATCTCTCCCCTCTAGGAATAAACACATGACAAACAAAGTGCCCGACCCCGCCCCCAACGCGGCCGAAGTCTGGAAGCAAATGGAAGATATTCTCGTCCCGCAACTGCGCCTCTCGGTGCTCGACCGCTCCGTCTATTCCCATCTCCTGCGCCACAGCCGCCTCGAAGGAAAGCTGCGGCTCCGTTTCTCCATTCAGTGGCTCGCCCGCGCGGTCCGCGTCTCCGGTGGACCGGCGCGCGAAGCCGTCCGCCGCCTCGCGGCCCTCGGCGCTTTGCGTCTGGTCGAACGCACCAAGGCCGGTCATCTCGTCGAGGTCCGCCTGCCCGAAGAAATTCGCGCCGCTTGCCCCGGCCGCTCTGTTCCGGCCAACTCCCGGCCCGGTCGAGCACCATAGGCGTCCACCACACCTCCGGCACGCCGGACGCCCAAGCTCGCGCTCTGCCTCTCGAGGATTCCGACTTCCTGCAAACTCGCGCGCTTCGCCAGTCCATCCACGCACGCGAGCGTGGCCTCTGCTTCTACTGTCTGCGCCGGCTTACCCCGTCGCAGAAGTGTCTCGATCATGTTGTGCCGCGCGTGCGTTTCGGCCGCAATTCTTACCGGAACCTCGTCTCTTGCTGCGTCGAGTGCAATTCGCAAAAGGGCGAACGGCCCGCGCGCGATTTCCTACGCGGCCTCTACCGCGAGCAACGCCTGACCACCGCCGAACTCGCCGATCGCCTCCGCGCCCTCAACGCCCTCGCCGCCGGCAAGCTCCGCCCTCTCACCGCCAGCGGCACGCTTCCTGGGCCCGTTCCCTCCGGGTCCCGACGACAGCGCGTCCTAGTTCCACCCGGCGGCCCCGCCAACCCCTTCCCCCGCAAAGGCCGCCCACGCAAAACAGCCGTCCTTTAACCCACCGTCTCTCGACCTCACCGTAGGGGCACGGCATGCCGTGCCCTCTTCTCTCAAGCATGTAGCGGAGGCTGCGGGGAGGTTATGCGCAGGATGCAACATTGGGCCAGTGCGTAAATTCCTTCATAAGGAATTAAGACCCTGTGGAGTGCGGCAGCTCTGCTGCCGCTTTTCCCCCGGCGTGTTCCGAGCTCCTGCTGTTAGGTTCGGCCCTCTAAGCCGGAACGGCCTCGCGCCGTTTCAGGCGAGGGAGAGACTTGATAGCTCTCCCGGTTTTCTGCTGAGCGAGCCGCAGGTCGTAGAGACTTTGTAGATTGAGCCAAAACTGCGCGCTAGTCCCAAAGAAATGCCCAAGCCGCAGCGCGGTATCGCCAGTGATCGAGCGCGTGCCATTCAAGATTTGCGTCACGCGATTGGTGGGCACGTCCAGCTTTCGCGCTAGTTCGGCAGCGCTCATATCGAGTGCTTCCAATTCCTCGGCGAGGTGTTCCCCCGGATGGATAGCAGTGACAGCCATCACGAATCTCCTAGTGATAGTCCACAATCTCTACGTTTGACGGACCCGGCGAACGGTCCGGCCACTCGAAACAAATCCGCCACTGATCGTTAATACGGATGCTGTATTGGCCCTTGCGGTCGCCATGCAGCGCCTCAAAACGATTGCCGGGCAATGCGGCCAGGTCTCTCAGCGACGTGGCTGCCTCAAGACGGTCGAGCTTCAGCCGCGCGGAGCGGCCAAAACCAGAGAACGCCTTGACCCATTTTCCAGCGGCGAAGTCCCCGGTCCTTTTGTCCCGGTAGCTGACGATCACTGGGACATCGTAAGAGGAAAGTACGCGTTACGTCAAGCGTAACGAGAGGGAATGCCGGTGGTTGGCATTGGCCATTCGAGGAAAAAACAGACTCCGACCCTTAAAGACCACAAGGGCCGCGGAGCCGGGCCTGTTAAGGGTGCGCCCCGCCCGCCAATTCAAAATCGTGCCCCAGCCGCCCCCATCTCAGTGGGTGGTTTTCGAGCCACGTTTGTATCGGAACTCGTTGCCTGGCTCGGAAGTCGGCGGGACTCTTTCGCCTCGCTCGATGACCGTTTGGCGACCGCCCTCTACCTTGCCGCCGCGCGGTCCAACTTCGATCAGTTCCCCAGAGTCAGGCGCTTTTTCTCCCGGTTTATAAGTGGCCATAAGACCTCTCCTTCAGAACGAATCCAACAAGATTGCCGACACCCGACCTGCACCCACAATTACTTTGCGGCTTTGACAGCTGAACCGATTATCTCAGCGGTCTGTTTGAGTGTCTTTTCCGTTAAACCAGATTTCTTTTCGCCTTCAAACACTTTGTCGGTCGGGGGAGTAAACACGTTCCTCACCGAGTCAATCACAAAATCTGTGTACTTGCTCATGTCCGTCCCGCCTTTCTCCACGATGGATTGTATTAGTTCCCGGTAAGGGTTCAGCGAAACAGAGATACTAGACTTAAAAGCGTATTCTTCCTCCAACCGTCGCTCCCGGCTGTACTGGACTGTGCAGAAGGTTAGTGCGAATCCCAGTGGCACCGTAAGGGATAACTTCACCCAAAACGCAAAGCTGTTCACACTGTAGTACTGCGCCTCATGAGCTATCCAGATTGTTACAGCCGCAGATACAACTACCAGAGCGGCGATTGCCCACACCCATCTGTTCTTGGATTTAGCAATTTCATTCTGGCGCGATTGGAACGCACCAAATAGCTGAAATCCCGTTGCCTGTTGTATTTGTTCTCTAATTTGATCTTTCAACCTCGCCAACTCATCGATCAAGCCCTCAGTCTTCTTATGGTTGGTTTCAATAGTCTCACTGGAACGTTGGTTAAGTTGGGTTTCCAACTCTTCAAGCTTCGCCTGGATGTCAGTGTGCAGGTTAGAAGATGCCGTGCCAACCTGTTCCAAGCTTGCCGCCAATTTGGCATCAACCTCGACCTGCAGATTGATAGTTGCGGTCTGGGTTTCAGAACTCAACTTAGCTAAGGCCTCCCCCGTTTCTAACGCCTTGCTGCTGATTTCGTTCGTCAGTTTTTCAGTTACTGACCTTGCGGTCTCGTGAAGTGATTCTACGGCTGCACCGATATTTTCCGTCGCGCTGTCCATCAGCTTCTTCACAGCAGCCTCGGAGGTTCTAATCAAACTGGCCGCATCTTCTCCAGTTTGATTAATCTTCCTTCTATACTCCTCCACTTCCCCGTAAAACTTTCTAATGCTCGCGTCAATCGCCGTTAGTTCGTTGTTTGCCGTCTTGATGCTTGAAGTGAGTTCACCACTTTGCTTCTCTTGTTGCTGGATGGTGGAGTGTAAAACGGAAACCTTACCGCCAGTTTCCTTGATCTGCTCCGCTAACGCAACAGAGGCAGCATTGCTTTGCTTTACCTGATCCAGCGCTGCCAGGGCTTCCGCTTTTTTTTGCTCTACCTCACTCGCAGCTGAATTCGCTTTCGCGGCTGCCTGTTGCGCCGTTTCGAGTTCTGCGATTGCTTTGTGGAGCTGCACTTCTTGGTTCTTAATCTGATTCAGCTTTTTTTGATGGCCAAGAACCTCATCAGACAAATTGTGCAGACCGTATTTCCAGATTGCAGTGTTCAGCACTTCTATCGAGTTTGCCAGATTAACCACCTCGTCCGTGCCGTCAGACAGGCCCTGAAGCGATTTGGAGATGGTTTGTAGATTCGTCAGAAGTTCTTTCTGCACCGTGATCGGAAGCTGAACCAATTTCTGCTTCTCTATCGCGTCTTCAAGGACTCCACCCGCTGATAGGAGGTTAACAAAACTCTCCCGCAGGGGAACAAGGCCGCGATTCTGATCAAAACCTGCGTCCTTGCACTTTTTGAGAGCTGCCGCCACAGCCTCTTCAGTTAGGGTCGTGGAGATTGACCATATCTGAGAAAGAAAATCATCCTTCGAGATTGCAGTTGCAAGAGTGCCCATTCACAAATCCTTTCACCCTCTATTCAGGCGACTGTCGCTTAACCAAGCTCCTGCGCAGTCCTGTGTGGGATGCCGACAAAACTCTGTCTCATATGGTCGGGAAGCGGATTCGCGGCTGGCTGGGGACGCGAGCTACACGTTCTCTGGAAGGGGACAGCCAAAAATCTTGTTCCTACGGCCTAGTTTAATTGTAGCACAAGTTGTTGGGGTGGGTCAAGCATCTGTGCCTGCATTTCGTGGCAGATATCCACAAATTCGAGATCTCGGGTTCGCCGTTTGTTCGCGGTCGAGATCATGCTGCATTCATAGGCGGGTGCCGGGTGCCGCAGGCGCTTGACGGGGTGCCGCACCTGGTGCCGCGCCCTGCGGTTTTCAGGGTGCGGGTTTTGACTTTTCTTCAAGGAATTGGGGACAGCAACGTTTCGGCAGCGAAGTCAAAAAACAAAAAGCCCGCTTCGAAATTCGAAGCGGGCTTCTGGATTTCTGTAAGTAGTCGCAGTCTCCTGCAAATCTGCGGCTCGGCAGCCGTTAGCTCGCGGCTTCGGCCGGTTCTTCCTTCTTGGTTTTTTCTTTCTTTTCTTTTTTCTTCAGTTCGTAGCCGACGATCTCGAGAATGGCGACTTTCGCTCCGTCGCCCACGCGGATGCCCGCGTGGATGATTCGTGTGTAGCCGCCGGCGCGGTCCGCGAATTTCGGCGCGATTTCTCCGAAGAGCTTTTGCGTGACCGCCGGCGTCATGAGATACGCAGCCGCCTGCCGCCGCGATTGCAGCGTGTCGCGTTTGCCGAGCGTGATGATCTTCTCCGCCACCGGCCGCGCCGCCTTCGCGCGCGTCAGCGTGGTGGTAATCCGCCCGTGCTCGAACAAGTTGGTCACCAGGTTTCGCAGCGTCGCGCGCCGGTGCGACGGATTGCGTCCCAGTTTTGATCCTGAATTAAGATGCCGCATCGTCTATCCTTTTATCTCGAAGGCTGAGCAGTCTTGGCCAGCCGTGAAAGAGTATTGTAAGGGTCCGAAAGTTGAAGAGTCCCGTTTGAACTCTTCAACTTTAAACCTTGAACTTTCTTTACAGCCCGACCGAATCTTCGCTAGGCGGCGGCGCCGTCTGGCTCGGCAACGGCGGCCAGATGATCCGGCCGTGCTCGTCGAACTTCATGCCCAGGCTGAGGCCCATCTTGGTCAGTATTTCCTTGATCTCGTTCAGCGATTTCCGGCCAAAGTTCTTGGTCTTCAGCATTTCGTTCTCGCTCTTTTGCACGAGTTCGCGGATGGTCTGTATGTTCGCGTTCTTCAGGCAGTTGTAGGAGCGCACGGACAGTTCCAGCTCTTCCACCGAACGGTCCAGATGCTCCAGCCGCGGATCGTTGGCGATTTCCTGCGGCAGTTCCGGCATGTCTGTCGGCTCTTCAAAGTTGATGAAGATGCTCATGTGATCCTTCACCAGCTTCGCGGCCAATCCGATCGAATCCTGCGGCGTGATTGCGCCGTTGGTCCACACTTCGATCATCAGCTTTTCGTAATCGGTCATCTGGCCGAGACGCGCCGCTTCCACCGCGTAGTTGACCTTGCGCACGGGCGAGTGGACGGAGTCCACGGGGATGTACCCGATTGGCAGGTCTTCGTCATAGTTGCGGTCCGCGGCCACGTAACCGCGGCCGTTCTTCACGCGCATCTCGATCTGCAGCTTGCCGCCTTCGCTGACCGTGGCGATGTATACGGTCTTGTCCAGCACCGCGAAGTCCGCGTCTTCCTCGATTTGCGCCGACGTCACCGGCCCCGGATGATCGACGTTGAAGAAAATCGTCTTCGGCAGATCCGTGTTCAGCTTGATCGGCACCTGCTTCAGGTTCAGGATAATGTCCGTCGCATCTTCCACCACGCCGGGAATCGAGGAGAATTCGTGCAGCACTCCCTCGATTTTGACGGCGGTGATAGCCGCGCCTTCAATCGAGCTCAACAGCGCGCGGCGCAGCCCGTTTCCAACCGTCGTGCCCCAGCCGCGCTCAAACGGCTGCGCGGAAAATCGCCCGTACTTCTCGGTCAGCGATTCCAGCTCGGATGCAAGGCGCTTTGGTTTTTGAAATCCCTTCCACATCGTGTTCCTTCCTTCTGGGCCGAGCTTCTCGGCCCTAAAAACTGTGGCGCTCTCGCGCCGGCCATTGTTCTTGTGTAGCGCCGGGCTTTAGCCCGGCACTTTCTTACTTCGAGTACAACTCGACGATGAGCTGCTCGTTGATCGGCGGCGTCTGCACGTCTTCGCGCTTCGGCAAAGCCACGACCTTGGCTTTGAACTGTTCGCGGTCTTGTTCGAGCCACGGCACCGCGCTTTGGCTCTGCGCCACGTTGCGCGCTTCGAGCACCATGGCGTTCTGGTGCATCTTTTCCTTGATGGCCACTTCCTCGCCGACGGTCACGAGATAGGAAGGAATGTTGACCTTCTTCCCGTTCACGCGGACGTGCCCATGCAGCACGAGCTGCCGCGCCTGCGAACGCGACGACGCCAAACCCGCGCGCCACACCACGTTGTCCAGACGCCGCTCGAGCGTGATGATCAGGTTTTCGCCCGTCGGACCCTTGGCCCGCACAGCCTTTTCAAAATACGAACGGAACTGCCTCTCCAGCAGCCCATACGTGCGCTTGACCTTCTGCTTCTCGCGCAACTGCAGGCCGTATCCCGCGACCTTGGGGCGCCGCGACTGGCCGTGCTGTCCCGGAATGAAGTTGCGCTTCTCAATCGCGCACTTCTCCGTGAAGCACCGCAGCCCTTTCAAAAACAGCTTCTGCCCTTCCCGGCGGCACAGGCGGCAGACTGCATCTCGGTGTCTTGCCAACTTCTATTCTCCCTTCCCAAAACTCTGGTGCGACAGACATGCTTGCCTGTCTCCTTGAATCTCTTGGGTCATCAAATGGTCCATCAAACGCGCCGCCTTTTCGGAGGACGGCAGCCGTTATGCGGAATCGGCGTCACGTCGCGGATCAGCACGATGTGCAATCCCGCTGCGGCCAACGCGCGTACGGCGGACTCGCGTCCCGAACCTGGCCCTTTCACGCGCACTTCCACGCTCTTCATGCCGTACTGGTCGCGCGCCACGCCCGCGGCAGCCAGCGAAGCCTGCTGCGCGGCGTAAGGCGTGCCCTTGCGAGAGCCCTTAAAGCCAATGGCGCCCGCCGAGGACCAGCACATCACGCGGCCATCCGTATCCGCGATGGTGATCTGCGTGTTGTTGAACGTCGCCGCGACATAAACGATGCCGTGCGGTACGATGCGCCGTTCGCGCTTCTTCTTGAATTCTTTCTTGCGCTTTGTTGCCGCCGCCGGTTTCCCCGGTGCTGCTGTTGCGTCCGGCACCGCGCCTTTTTGTTCTTTTGCCACTTTTCACTCCGTTTCCGTTTGCAATGATTCTGAATTCCTTGATTCGGACGGGCACGGCATGCCGTGCCCGTCCGAACAAAAAATGTTAGCCCTTCTTGCCGGTGACCTTCTTCTTGGCCGCCACTGCGCCGCGCCGCGGACCCTTGCGCGTGCGCGCATTCGTATGCGTACGCTGTCCACGCACCGGAAGATTGCGGCGATGCCGGATTCCGCGGTACGCCTGGATTTCGATCAGCCGGCGGATGTTCATCTGGATCTCTTTGCGGAGATCGCCTTCCACGCGGCCTTCTTTTTCAATTTCCTGCCGGAGATGATTCACCTCGTCTTCGGTCAGGTCGCGGATCTTTTTCGTGTGATCGACGCCCGCCTTCGCGGCGAGCTTCTTCGCGCGCTCCTGCCCGATGCCGTAGATCGAAGTCAGTCCGACCCAAAGGCGCTTCTGTGGCGGAAGGTCAACACCTGCGATGCGTGCCATTCTGTCTCCTTAACCCTGGCGCTGCTTGTGCTTCGGATTGACGCAGATCACTCGTACCACGCCGCGCCGGTGGATCACCTTGCATTTGTCACAAATCTTTTTTACCGATGCCCGTACTTTCATTGCCTTTGTCCCTCATTCCGATCGCTCTGTCCGATCAGTGGCCCTGAATGCGGCCCCTGCAAAACCCAGGCATTAGATGACGCAATCACTGCCTAAGTCGCAGGTTCAAAATCGCGGGTCAAACACCCGCCACTACAACTACTTGTAACGATACACAATCCGGCCGCGCGTCAAATCGTAAGGGGAGAGCTCCACCGCTACTTTGTCTCCCGCCAGAATCCGGATGAAATTTTTGCGCATCTTGCCGGAGACGTGCGCCAGCACTTGATGCTTGTTCTCGAGCTCCACGCGAAACATCGCATTGGGCAGCGGCTCGATGACCGTGGCCATTACCTCGATGGCGTCCTCTTTGGGATTTCCAGAGTCGCCTTTTTCTTTTTTCTCGCGAATGGGTCTCGCCATATTCTCCTGCGTTTACCTCGCCGGGCTAAAGCCCGGCTTCTACAACTCTTACCAAGATGGCCCGGTCATCTCTTTCGGCCGGGTCAAAATCCACGGGCCGTTCGCCGTGACCGCCACGGTGTGCTCGAAATGCGCCGAGGGGCTGCCGTCCGCTGTTTCCGCCACCCACTCATCCCGCATCCGAACTTCCGGCCGGCCCGCGTTCACCATCGGCTCGACGGCGATAACCATGCCTTCTTGCAGCCGTGCTCCGCGTCCTTCTTCGCCGTAGTTCGGCAGGTTAGGTTCGTCGTGCATCTTCGTGCCGATGCCGTGCCCGACAAACTCTCGCACCACCGAATAACCGTGCTGCTCGACCCAACTCTGCACCGCGTGGCCGACATCGCCGAGGCGGTTGCCGGCGCGCATCTTATCAATCGCGCGGTCCAGCGATTCGCGGGTGACATCCAGCAGCTTCTTCACTTCCGGCCGTATCTTCCCGACCGGAACGGTGACCGCCGAATCCGCGAAATAACCGTCCACTTCCATCCCGAAGTCGATCGAGACGATGTCTCCTTCGCGCAACTTGCGCTTGGGAGACGGAATCCCGTGAACGATCTCGCCGTTCACCGAAGTGCAGAGCGCGCAAGGATAACCGCGGTATCCCTTGAACGCCGCCTTGCCCGGCTTGCCGGCGATTTTTTCCTCGGCGAATTTCTCGAGGTCCATCGTCGTCAGCCCCGGCCGTACCATGTCGCGGAGCGCCGTCAAAGTCTCGTAAACGATAAGCCCGGCGCGGTGCATCTTCTCGAGCTCTTCGGCACTGCGCAAATGAATCGCCATCGTTTCTACTTGCGGCCCGGCCCGGGCCGGCTAATGCTTTCCGCGCACCAATTGCAACGCTCGGCACACTTGCTGTTCAACTTCTTCCACGCTCTTCGAAGCATCCACGTCGTGAAGCAGGCCCAGCCTCCGGTAATACGCAACCAGCGGCTCCGTCTGCTTGTGGTACGCCTGCAACCGGGGCGCTACAATTTCTTCCCGGTCGTCCGGCCGCTGCAGCAGTTCCCCGCCATCATTATCGCAGCGTCCTTCAACTTTGGGCGGGCGCTCATAGAGATTATAAATCTCGCCCCCCTTCCTGCACATGCGCCGGCCGGTGATGCGCCGGAGAATCAGGGCCGTATCGATCACCAAATGAATGACCAATGGCCGCCGAAATCCGCCCTGCTTCAACAGCTCACCCAGGTAATGCGCCTGAGCGACGGTTCGCGGAAAGCCGTCAAACACAAAACCATGCGAGCAATCCGGCCGCTCGATGCGCTCCCGCACCATTTTGAGCACCAGCGAATCCGGTACAAGTTCGCCGCGCTCCATAATCGGCTTGGCTTTCGCCCCAAGCGGCGTGCCCTTGGCGATATGCTCGCGAAGCATGTCGCCGGTCGAAAGGTGCGGCACAGCATACATGGCCGCAAGCTGCTTCGCCTGCGTGCCTTTTCCCGCGCCCGGAGGCCCGAGAAAAATCACGGCGCGATTGAGCTCTTCCGGCGGCCGCTTTCCCGGCACCGCTGGGCTCGTGGCCATGTTCTTACCGCCGGCCGCGCAACCGGCCCTTTCGAGCAAAGCCGTCGTAGTTCCGCATGACCAGCTGCGCTTCGAGCTGCTGGATGGTGTCCATGGCCACGCCCACGACGATCAAGAGCGACGTGCCGCCGAAATAAAATTGCACGCCCAAACCCTTCAAAAACCACACTGGGAAGTGGCGGTCAAACCAGGAACCGATGCCCCAGCCCAGATGGTCGAGATGAAGACCTGCCATCATCCATTCCGGAAGCAAGCAAACCATCGCGAGATAAACTGCGCCGATGAACGTCAATCGCTTCAGAATCTTGCTGACGTGCTCGGAAGTGTTTCGCCCCGGCCGAATGCCCGGAATGAATCCGCCGTTCTTGCGCATGTTGTCCGCGAGCTCCGTGGGATTAAAAACAATCCCGACGTAAAAGAACGAGAACAGCATAATCATCGTGACGTACACGACGGTGTAGAGCGGCTCGCCCCAGGCCAGCCGTTCCTTGATGGTATTGACGAAGGCCCACCGGCTGCCCAGGACCAGCGCGGCGGTCGCGGGAAACGCGAGGAGCGAACTTGCGAAAATCGGCGGAATCACTCCGCCGGAATTCACGCGCAAAGGAAGATAGGAGGATTGCCCGCCCATGACCTTGCGGCCGATGACGCGCTTCGCATACTGCACGGGAATCCGCCGCTGTCCACCTTCCACATACACGATAAAGGCCACCACCGCGATCATGAAAGCAATCAGGAATATCAGCGCCAGCCCGGTGAACGGTCCCCAGGCGGCGGTCTTCGCCTTGGTAATCAGGTCATCGATGGCGCGCGGCAAGCCGACGACGATGCCGACGAAAATAATGAGCGACATTCCATTGCCGATGCCGCGCTCGCTAATCTGTTCGCCCAGCCACATGATGAACGCCGAGCCGGTCGTAAGCGTCAGGATGGTCATCATGGTGAAGGACCAGCCCGGGTGATAAACGAGCGACTGGCCGTTCATGTTCGTGGCTTGCAGCGTGGTGGCGATGGTGAGCGACTGAATCACGCTCAAAACGATGGTCAGGTAACGGGTGTACTGGGTGATCTTGCGGCGTCCGAGTTCGCCCTCTTTTTGCAGCCGCTCCAGGTACGGAAAAACCACCTGCATCAACTGCAGGATGATGGAGGCCGTAATGTACGGCATGATCCCCAAGGCAAAAATTGTGAGCTTGCGGAAACTCCCGCCAGTAAACAGATCGAAGATGCCAAGAACCGAACCCTGCGCCTGCTTGAAGATCTCCGCAAGCACGCCGATATTGATACCCGGCGTGGGAATCTGCGCGCCAATGCGGTACACCGCGAGCAAAGCCAGCGTAAACATGACGCGGTTCCGCAAGTCCGGGATGCGGAACATGTTCTTGAGAGCTTCGACGAATCGTTTCATACGTTTGCCCTGCGATTCCCCGTTACGCTACGACGTTGCACCACAAAGTTACGCTACTACCTCGAAGGTACCGCCTGCTTTGGTGATCTTGTCCTTGGCCGAAGCGCTGAAAGCATGCGCGTGAATCGCAAGCTTGGTCTTCAGTTCGCCATCGCCCAAAACCTTAATCGGGTCGGTTACCCGGCGCACAAAGCCATGCGCTCGCAACAGATCGGGAGTTACGGTTTCACCGGCCGGAAAAACATTCAGTTCTTCCAGATTCACGACCGAGTACGTCACGCCAAAGGGGTTATGAAACCCTCGCTTCGGCATGCGGCGGTGCAGCGGCATCTGGCCGCCTTCAAATCCGCGCCGCCGGGAATAGCCCCTGACGGGACTTTTGCCCCTTATCGCCGGAACCGGAAGTCTTGCCCAGCTTCGAGCCAATGCCGCGGCCGACGCGCACCTTGCGGTGCCGCGAACCCTTCGGGGGCCTCAAATTCGACAGGCTGGCGACCGATTTGGGGTGGCCAGCACTCTTAGCGGCTTTGCGGCCGCGTGAAGCTTTTTTCGCCATCGCTCTACTCCACCACTTCCACGAGATGCCGCACTTTGTGGATCATGCCGCGAACCGCCGGCGTGTCTTCGCGCTCGACCACCTGATGCATTCTTCGCAGTCCAAGGCCGCGAATGCACTGGCGCATGTCATCGGTGCAGCTGATGAAACTCACCACCCACTTGACCTTGAGCGTGCCGCCGGATTTTTTGCCGCTGCCCGCCGCGCCGGATTTTTTTGTGCTGACCATTAGTTGTTCTCACCTCCGGCAGCTTTCTGATACCGGCCGCTGATTTCGTCGACGGTTTTCGAGCGCGTCTCCGCGACTTGCGCTGCGTCTTTCAGGCCGAGCAAAGCCGCGAAGGTGGCTTTCACCACGTTGTGCGGGTTCGAGGTGCCCAGAGACTTTGTGAGCACGTTGTGAATCCCCGCCACCTGCATCACTTTGCGCACCGGACCGCCGGCGATCACGCCTGTGCCTTCCGGAGCGGGCTTCAGCAACACTTGCGCCGAGCCGTACCGTCCGAGCACCTGATGGGGAATCGTGGAGCCTTTCATGTTCAGCTTGATCAAATTCTTTTTGGCCTGCTCGATGGCCTTCTTGATGGCCATGGGCACTTCGCGGGCTTTGCCCATCCCGAACCCGGCGTGGCCGTGGCTATCGCCAACGACGACGAGCGCCGAAAAACTGAGATTCTTGCCGCCCTTCACGACTTTGGTGACGCGGTTGATGGCGATCACGTCGTCCTTCAAATCGGACGGATTCACCTCCAGGAGCCTGCGTACCGCTAAACTGTCTCGCAAAATTTGCTTCGACATAGGCTTAGAACTGTAACCCCGCTTCCCGCGCCGCGTCGGCGAGCGCCTTGACGCGGCCGTGATACTTGTAACCGCCGCGATCGAACACTACCTTGCTGACTCCGGCAGCTTTGGCACGATCCGCAATGGTTTTGCCGATCACTTTGGCCGCCGCGATATTTCCGCCACCTTTTAAATTCTTTTTTGTTTCGCCGTCCACGGAACTGGCCGAGACCAGAGTTTTGCCCGTGCGGTCGTCAATAACCTGCGCGTAAATGTGTCCGAGAGAACGGTAGACGCAAAGACGCGGGCGCTCCGTGGTACCTTCGACGCGCTGGCGTACGCGCTCGTGAACGCGAAGGCGATGAAGATTTTTCGATAGCTTGCGAACTCTTGCCGATGCCACTGTTTCTTCTCCTGAATCCTAAACTTTGCCAAGTTCCACTGACCGGCACCGCATACCGTGCCGCTACAAATTCAAGCACGCCCAACAGCCAAGCTGAGCAACACGGCCGACAAAAACTACGCTGGGCCGCCGGCTTTTGCTCCAGCCTTCCCAGCCTTTTTCTTCAGACGCTCACCGGTGATGCGCACGCCCTTCTGCTTGTAGGGGTCCGGCGGACGCAGCGCGCGAAGATCCGCGGCCACTTGTCCGACTTTGCCCTTGTCCGCGCCGCTGACGACGATGTGTGTCTGCTTATCCACCGTGATCTGAATTCCTTCGGGAACTGGAAACTCGATGGGATGCGATTTGCCGAGAGCGAATGCAACGATTTTGCCCTTCAGCTCCGCGCGATAACCGACGCCCACGATGTCCAAATCCTTTTTGAAGCCTAGCGTGACGCCGTGAACGGCGTTGGCGACGAGAGCGCGCGCGAGACCGTGGAGCGCGCGGTGGTCTTCAGTGTCGCGAAGAGCCGTAAGTACGCCGTCTTTTTGCTCGAACGTGATGCCGCGGGGCAACGGGACGGTCAGTTTGCCCTTGGGCCCCTGCACGTCGACTTGCCCGCTTTGCAAAGCGATTTTCACGCCTGCGGGAACTGGAATTGGTTTGCGTCCGATCCGTGACATCTGTTCGTCCTTAGCTCCACAAATTCAAAAAATTTACAATTCGAAAGACGGGCACGGCATGCCGTGGCCCTACCAAACCTCGCAAAGAATTTCGCCGCCTACTTTAGCTTTGCGGGCGCTGCGTCCGCTCATCAAACCTTTTGGCGTCGTCAAAATGTTGATGCCCAGACCGCCAACGACGGGGCGGATATCGCTGGCACCGAGATAGCGGCGCGAGCCGGGACGCGAAATGCGCTTGATGCCGGTGATGACGCTACGGCGGTCCGGCGTGTACTTCAGGAAAACGCGCAGCATTTTGCGCGTCTTGCTTTCGTCCACGGTCTTGAACGTCGAGATGTAGCCCTCTTCCTTGAGGATGCGGGCGATTTCCGTCTTGAGCTTCGACGCCGGCACGTCCACGCGCTGGTGCTTGGCGGCGGTGGCGTTGCGAATGCGCGTCAAAAAATCGGCAATGGGATCCGTTTGCATCGTTTCTCCTAAGGCTCCTACCAGCTGGCTTTCACGACGCCGGGAATTTCTCCCTTGAGCGCCATGCCGCGAAAACAGATGCGGCACATCTGGAACTTGCGGATATATCCGCGGGCACGGCCGCAAACGCGGCAGCGGTTGCGCACGCGGACTTTGAATTTCGGCTTCTTATGCGTCTTTGCGATTTTTGCCAAACGTGCCATTTATTGCGCTCCTCCGGGAACGCGCAGGGGAACTCCGAGACCTTTTAGAAGTTCGCGGCCTTCCTCGTCGTTCTTTGCCGTCGTCGTCAGCGTGACGTTCATGCCCTTGATTTTGTCCACGCGGGTGTAATCGATTTCGGGAAACACGAGCTGGTCCTTCAGGCCGAGAGTGTAATTGCCGCGGCCATCGAAGGCGTTCGAAGGGAGTCCGCGGAAATCGCGGACGCGCGGCAGAACCACGTTGCAGAGCCGGTCGAGAAATTCGTACATTTTTTCTCCGCGCAGCGTCACGGCGCAGCCGATGGGCATGCCTTTGCGGATTTTGAAATTGGCGATGGACTTCTTGGCTCGCGTGATGATGGCCTTTTGTCCGGTGATCTGGCCGAGCTCGACCGCGGCGGTATCCAGCAGCTTGGCGTTCTGGCTGGCTTCGCCGAGGCCGATGTTCACCGTGATCTTCTGCAGTTTCGGAACGGCCATCTTGTTGTTCCAGCCAAAGCGCTTCATCAGCGCGGGCACCGTTTCGCTGCTGTATTTGTCGTGTAATCGCGTCTTCATTGCTATTCTCTGCCTTGTCCTTTACTTATCCAGCGTGGTGCCGCAGCGGCGGCAGGCGCGCACTTTCGTTCCGTCGGGAAGAATGTTGTGTCCCATGCGGGCATGCTTGCCACAGTTGGAGCACACGATCATCACGTTCGAAACGTTAATCGGGCCTTCTTTTTCCACGATGCCGCCCTTGATGTTCTTGCCCGGGTTCGGCCGCGTGTGGCGCTTGATGATGGAAGCATGCTCGACGACCACGGTATTTTTCCTGGCGTTGATCGAGAGCACGCGTCCGCTCTTGCCCGCATCGCGCCCGGCGATGATTTTCACCTGGTCGCCCTTGCGAATATTGATGGTGTGCCGCTCGATTCTTTCATGCCGAAGTGTCATTGCCTACCAAACCTCCGGAGCCAGCGAGACGATCTTGGTGAATTTCTTGTCGCGCAGCTCTCTTGCCACCGGGCCAAACACGCGCGTTCCCACGGGTTCGCCGGCGTCGTTGATTAAAACCGCGGCATTGTCGTCAAAGCGGATGTACGTGCCATCCTTGCGCCGCCGCTCTTTCCGCATTCGAACAATCACGGCCTTGACGACCGTGCCCTGCTTGACCTGGCTTTCCGGTGTGGCTTCCTTGACCGACGCGGTGATGACGTCGCCGAGACCGGCTTTCAGTCCGGCGTCGCCGCCCACAGGCATAATGCACATCAGCTTCCGCGCGCCGGAATTGTCGGCTACCGTCAGCCAGGTTCGCATCTGAATCATCGGTGTGCTCCCCTGTCCCGCTTACTGGGCCGACGCGTTCCGCGTCAGCACTTCCTTGAGCCGCCAGCGCTTCAGGCGGGAAAGCGGCCGCGAAGCCACAATCCGCACCGTGTCGCCCTGTTTTGCCGCACGCTGTTCATCGTGGGCATAAAATTTCTTGGAGATGCGCACCACGCGGTGATACTTGGGGTGCTGGACCAGGCGCGTTACCTCGACGACGATGGTCTTTTCCATTTTCGCGCTGGTCACTTTGCCGGTGAGCACGGTGCGTTCGCCGCGCGCATCCGTTTTCACTGCTGCGGTTTGTGGTTCGGTTGTCATTACGCCTTCCCTGCTGCTTGCGACTTCGAGGCCGCCGCTATTTCCTGCGCGCGGAGAAGCGTCTTCACGCGCGCCAAATCTTTTTTCGATTCACGCAAGCGCTTGAGCGCTTCCGCCTGGCCGGTCGAGAGCTGGAACTTCAGCCGGAAGATTTGTTCGGTAAGCTCTTTCTGCTGCGCTTCGAGCTCGATAGCTCCTGCTTCACGAATTTTTTCAATGCGCCTCGGCATAATTAAAAGCTCCCCGTGCGGGTGATGAACTTCGTGGGAATCGGCAGCTTGTGCGCCGCCAGACCCATGGCTTCCTTGGCGGTGGCTTCGTCCACGCCGGACATTTCGAACATGATGCGTCCCGGTTTCACCACCGCGACCCACTTTTCCGGTGCGCCTTTGCCTTTGCCCATGCGGGTTTCCGCGGGCTTCTTGGTAAAAGGCTTGTCCGGAAAAATTCGAATCCAGAGTTTGCCGCCGCGCTTGATGAAACGCGTGATGGCTACACGCGAAGCTTCGATTTGGCGGTCGGTGATCCACGCCGCTTCCATGGCTTTTAGTCCATAGTCGCCGAAAGCCAAATCGCCGCCGCGCCACGCTTTCCCTGTGCGCCGACCGCGCATCTGCTTCCGGTACTTCACTTTCTTCGGCATCAACATCGCTGTGTTCTCGCTTCCCTAAACTCGTTGATCTCGTCCGCCACGGTGCAGCCGGTCTTGCCTTTTACGCCGCGGCGACGGCGTCGCGTTCTTTCTGGATCTTCGAAGCGCGCTTCGGGACGTTTTCGCCTTGATAGACCCAGCACTTCACGCCAATCACGCCATAGGTTGTTTGCGCTTCCGCGGTGCCATAATCGATGTCCGCGCGCAGCGTCTGCAGCGGAAGGCGTCCCTGCAAATACCATTCTTTGCGCGCGATTTCCGCGCCGTTCAGCCGGCCGGCAACGCGGACTTTGATTCCCTTGCAGCCAAATCGCAGAGCCGAATCCACCGCTTTGCGCATCGCACGGCGGAACGCCACGCGCTTTTCGAGCTGCAACGCGATCGATTCCGCGACAA
Source organism: uncultured Acidobacteriota bacterium (assembly GCA_963753745.1). Classification (GTDB taxonomy): domain Bacteria; phylum Acidobacteriota; class Terriglobia; order Acidiferrales; family UBA7541; genus Acidiferrum. The sequence continues at coordinate 257,632 of CAVWDX010000020.1, read as the reverse complement.
GCTGTGCATCCAGCTCCGGGCGGTGCACTTCCTGAATGTCGATGTGCACTTCGCGCTTGGTGCGCTTTTGCACTTCCTGTTTGAGCTTGTCGATTTCCGCGCCCTTGCGGCCGATGATGATGCCCGGCCGCGCAGTATAGATGCGTACGACGAGCTTGTTGGCGGCGCGCTCGATGTCGATGGAACTTATGCCCGCGCTTTTGAGCTTCTCTTTCAGCTCGCGGCGCAGCTTCACGTCTTCGTGAAGAAGATCGGCGTAGTCGCGGTCGGCATACCAGCGCGATTTCCACGGCTTGTTGTAGCCGAGTCGAAACCCGTAAGGGTGTGTCTTCTGTCCCATTACTTCTTCCCCTTTTTCGATGGCGCTTTTTTCCCGGTCAAAGCTTTGCGTACGCGCCGTATCGTTCCGCGCGCGCCCTTCTGCGCTTCCGCTTCGGCCAGGTTCGATGCCACGCGCTCGGCAGCCGCCACGTGATGCTCGGCAACGCCCACCCAAAGGTGCGCGGTGCGCTTCTGGTAGCGAAACGCGCGGCCCATCGGCGCGGGACGCAACCGCTTCCAGCGCGCCCCTTCGTTCACGTAGCATGTGGAAACAAACAATTCGTCGACATCGAGCGGCGAGCCGGAGTCTTCCGCTTTGCGCTCGGCGTTGGCGATGGCGCTGCGCAACACTTTCTCGATGTGCTTTCCGGCGCGCTTCGGGGTGTAGCGCAGCGTCTGCAACGCGTCTTGCGCCTTCTGCCCGCGAATCAGATCCATCACGAGACGAGCCTTTTGCGGCGACATCCGCACATGCCTTGCGAGCGCGTGCGCTTCAATCGAACCGGCTTGTGTCTGTACGTCAGCCATAACTTATGCCTTCGGCGCCGGTGCTGCGCCGCCTCCTGCTGCTGCAGCGGGTGCCGCGCCGCCTGCCGGAGCCGCGCCTGCGGCCCTCTCGAGCGCGGCCTTCACGGCGTGCCCTTTGAACGAGCGGGTCGGCGAAAATTCGCCCAGCTTGTGTCCGATCATTTGCTCGGTCACGTACACGGGAATAAATTTCTTGCCGTTGTGCACGGCAATGGTGTGCCCGATCATTTCCGGCACGATCGTCGAGCGCCGCGACCAGGTCTTCACCACTTTCTTTTCGTTCCGCGTGTTCAGCCCTTCGACTTTTTCACGCAGATGGCCATCGACAAACGGCCCTTTTTTCAGTGAGCGTGCCATCGATTCCTTATTCCTCCACTCGGCGCAAGCGGCTCCATGGTGCGCGCCGCATCTTCTTGAATCCCCGTACGGGCCCCGGAACGCGGTGGGATCTCGGACAAAACGGGCACACAAACCGCGTGCCTTGCGCGTTCGGAATCCGCTCGACAATCACCGCCCAGCCCGGCTTGCACAGCTTGTACAGAACCGGCTCCGGCGGGGCCACCACGATCTTCCCTGCCGGCCGCGCCGGCTTCGCGCTCTTCGCCGCCGCCCGCTTTGGTACCGCCTTGGCGTTGCGAGCCGCCCGCTTCGCGGCCGCGCTCCTCAAGGATGTCCGCCGCCCTGCTGTTCGTGTCGTTCGTGTTGCTCTCATCGTTTTTGCTCTCACCGGGCTGCTCTGCCATCACCGCTCGGCTTCTAGCGTTCGCTGCGTCACGCTTGTTCGACTGCGTCCTTTACTTCCTTCTCTCGACGATGTTCCGGTCCGTGCGTTTGTTGTTGCGCGTCTTCTTCCCCAACGTCGGGAAAGCCCACGGCGTTTGCGGATGATTGCCCTTTACTTTGCCTTCTCCTCCGCCGTGCGGGTGATCCACGGGATTCATGGCCACGCCGCGAACCGTCGGCTTGATGCCGCGCCAGCGCGTGCGGCCCGCTTTGCCGAAGGTCTCGTTTTCATGGTCGAGATTACCGACCTGGCCGACCGTCGCCATGCAATCCAGAGAAAACTTGCGAACTTCCCCAGAAGGCAGTTTGACCAGAGCGATCTCGCCTTCCTTGCTCAAAAGCTGTGCCGAGCCGCCTGCCGAACGAACCACTTGCCCGCCGCGGCCGGGATTCAGCTCGAGGTTGTGGACCATGGTGCCGGGAGGAATGTGCTTGATCTGCAGCGCATTGCCCGGAAGAATGTCCGCGCCTTCGCCCGTTGAAACCGTCGCGCCCACTTCGAGCCCTACAGGGTGAAGGATGTAACGTTTGTCGCCATCGGCGTAGTGCAACAGCGCAAGATTCGCGCTGCGGTTCGGGTCGTACTCGATAGCCGCCACCTTCGCCGGGATGCCGAGTTTGTCACGGCGAAAATCCACTTTGCGATACTGCTTCTTGTGGCCGCCGCCGCGGTGCCAGACCACGATTTCGCCGTGGTTGTTGCGGCCGCCCGAGCGCTTCTTCGGCTCGAGCAAAGCCTTTTCCGGCTCCTGCTTGGTGATGTGGCTCTTGTCCACGACGGTGATAAACCGCCGCGAAGCCGTATATGGATTAAAGCTCTTCAGTCCCATCGCTGCCTCTTACCTTCTTACGTAATCTCTTTCGCCCGCCAGGAGCCCGAGGTGCTATCCGTACTACAGGTTCTCCGCGTACTCGATCATTTTTTCGTCTTTGGCGAGCTTCACGTACGCCTTCTTCCAATCGCGGCGGTAACCTTCGTTCTGTCCGCGGCGGCGCATTTTGCCGACAAAATTCGCCGTGCGCACCGCGGCGACTTTTACCTTGAATATCTGCTGAACGGCTTCCTTGATCTGCGTCTTGGTGGCGTTTGCGGAAACCTCGAAAACGACCGTGTGCTGCGTTTCCTTCACGCCCAGGCCTTTTTCCGTAATGATCGGCCTGCGAATGATTTGATAGTGCGGGGCAGACATGATCTATTCCTTCCCCTTTTTCTTGGCCGGCTTTTTTGCGGCTTTCTTGGCGGCCGGCTTGGCTTTCTTCGCCGCTGTGGCTTTCGGAGCCGCTTCGTTCTTTTCCGCTTTGGCTGCGGGCGCGATCGTTTCCACGTCGGGAACGACCACTGGACGCTTCTCCGGATCGAGTGTGTGGCTCAAGCGCGTCACGGCATCTTTCGAAAGAACGACCAAGTCGTGCTTCAGCACGTCATAAACATGGAGAACGTGCGGAGCGGCAAGCTTTACGCCTTCGAGATTGCGGCTGGCGAGTTCCAGGTTGCGGTTTTCGCCGTGCGAAACCAGCAAAGCCGATTTGCTGCCGTTTAGCTTGCCGAGCGCTTCGCGCAATCCTTTGGTCTTGTGCGTTTCGAGCTGCAACGCGTCCACCACCGTTAATCTCTGTTCCGCGAGCTTGGCCGACAAAGCCGAGCGCAGCGCGCCGAGCAACATTTTCTTCGGCAAGGCGTAGCTGTAATCGCGCGGCTTGGGTCCGTGAACGGTTCCGCCATGGCGCCAGAGAGGCGAACGAATCGAGCCGACGCGCGCGCGGCCCGTGCCCTTTTGCCGCCACAGCTTGCGGCCGGCGCCGCTCACTTCGCTCTTGTCCTTGGTCTTGTGGGTGCCTCTGCGGATTTCGCGCTGATACCAGCGCGTCGCCTCGTGCAGCAGGTGCGGATTCACCTTCGCGCCAAAAATCGCGTCGGCGAGCTCCACCTGGCCCACTTTCTTGCCATCCAAATTGACTACGTCCACAACCGGCATAATTTCGCGTCCTTCTTCGAACTGAACAATCTTCTCACTCAACAAACGACTGCCGCGCTTACTTATTCTTGCGCGTCTTGCTGATAAAAATGTACGTTCCGCGCGGCCCTGGCACGGATCCCCGCACCAGCAGCAGGTTCTCGTCGGTATCCACTTTGACGACTTTCAAATTCTTCGCCGTGACTCGCGCGTTGCCCATGTGACCCGGAAAGTGCTGGTTCTTCCAAACACGCGACGGAAACGAACTGCCGCCGATGCCGCCCGGTGCGCGGTGAAACATCGAACCGTGCGTCGCATCGCCGCCGGCGTAGTGCCAGCGCTTCACGCCGCCGGCAAAGCCCTTGCCTTTACTGACGCCGCTTACGTCCACCAGCTCGCCGGCTTTGAAATTCTCCACCAGTACGCGGTCGCCGACCTTGGTTTCGTCTTTCGACTCTTCGATGCGCACTTCCTGAAGCACTTTCATCGGCGCGACGTTGGCCTTCTTGAAATGCCCGGTCATAGCTTTATTCACGCGCTGCGGCTTGACGAATTCCACGAGGCCGAGCTGCGCGGCTTCGTAGCCGTCGTTTTCTTTTGTCCGCCGTTGCACCACCACGCACGGCCCCGCTTGCAGCACGGTGCAACCGACCAGTGTGCCGTCGGTCTGGAAGACCTGCGTCATGCCCAGCTTGATTCCGATAATCCCGTTGACCGCCATTGCTTCGTCTCTCTCTTTCGCAGCTTGCCTTGTTGCCGGTATTGGCTGCGTCCTGCCGAAGATGCCGGGCTAAAGCCCGGCCACTGCAAAAACCGTTCTTACTTTACGGCGTGACCGAACGCCTTGATTTCCACGTCCACTCCAGGGGGAAGATCGAGCTTCATCAACGCGTCCACCGTATCCGGCGTAGGCTCGAGAATGTCGATCAGCCGCTTGTGCGTGCGCATTTCAAATTGCTCGCGCGATTTCTTGTCCACGTGCGGCGACCGCAACACCGTCCAGCGGTTGATCGTGGTGGGCAGAGGGATCGGGCCCGCAACATCCGCGCCGGTGCGCTTTGCCGTATCCACAATTTCCTTGGTGGACTGGTCCAGAATGCGGTGGTCGTACGCTTTCAAACGAATCCGAATTTTGTCGCCTTGTCTCATTTAGTTATTCCACAACCCTCTCTGAATCCTCATTACTCGATGATTTCGGTTACAGCGCCGGCTCCGACAGTGTGGCCGCCTTCGCGGATGGCGAACCGCAAACCCTTTTCCAAGGCGACCGGCGTGATTAGCGTCACTTCGCAGCTCACGTTGTCGCCCGGCATCACCATCTCCACGCCCGTCGGCAGCTTCACGTCGCCCGTCACGTCCGTCGTCCGGAAATAAAACTGCGGCCGGTAGCCCGTGAAAAACGGCGTGTGTCGCCCGCCCTCTTCCTTCGTCAACACGTACGCTTCCGCCTTGAACTTCGTGTGCGGCGTGATCGACCCCGGCTTGCACACCACTTGCCCGCGCTCCACATCGTCTTTTTCCGTGCCCCGCAACAACAGGCCCACGTTGTCGCCCGCCAAGCCTTCATCCAGCAGCTTGCGGAACATTTCCACGCCCGTCACCACTTTCTTCTGTGTCGGACGGAATCCCACGATTTCGACTTCTTCGCCCACCTTCACTTTGCCGCGCTCGACTCGGCCCGTCACCACCGTTCCGCGGCCCGAGATCGAAAAAATATCTTCAATCGGCATCGCGAACGGCTTGTCAATCTCGCGCACCGGCTGCGGCACGTTCTTGTCCACCGCTTCCATCAGCTCATCGATGGACTTCTCCCACTTCGCGTCGCCGTTCAGCGCTTGCAGCGCCGAGCCTTTTACCACCGCAATCGTGTCGCCCGGAAACTGGTAGCTCTTCAGCAACTCGCGCACTTCCAACTCCACCAGCTCGAGCAGCTCCGCGTCTTCCACCATGTCGCACTTGTTCAAAAACACCACAATCGCCGGAACGCCGACCTGCCGCGCCAGCAGAATGTGCTCGCGCGTTTGCGGCATCGGGCCATCCGTCGCCGCCACCACCAGAATCGCGCCGTCCATCTGCGCCGCGCCGGTGATCATGTTCTTGATGTAGTCCGCATGACCCGGGCAATCCATGTGCGCGTAGTGCCGGTTCGGTGTTTCGTACTCCACGTGCGAAACGGCAATCGTGATGCCCCGCTCGCGCTCTTCCGGAGCGTTGTCAATCGAATCAAACGCCCGGAACTGCACTTTCGGGTTGTGCTTCGACAGCACTTTCGTAATCGCCGCCGTCAGAGTCGTCTTGCCATGGTCAATGTGGCCAATCGTCCCGATGTTGCAATGCGGCTTGCTGCGCTCGAATTTCTCCTTCGCCATCGCCTTCTGCTCCTCAGTCGAATTCGTAAACCGACTACATCAAAATCCGTTTTACTTCTCGCCCTTCTGTTTCTTGATCACTTCCTCGGCCAGGGCCGCGGGAAGTTCCGCGTAGTGCGAAAAATGCATGGTAAACGTGGCGCGGCCCTGAGTGCGGCTGCGCAGGTCCGTGGCATAACCGAACATTTGCGCCAACGGAACCTCGACGCGAATCACGTTGCTGCCCGCGCGATTTTCCGTGCCTTGAATCGCCGAGCGCCGCGCGTTCAAATCGCCGAACACCGGCGGCATATATTCTTCCGGAACGACGACTTCCACTTTCATGATGGGTTCGAGCAGCACAGGCTTGGCCCTTGCGCAAGCTTCCTTGAAGGCCATCGAGCCTGCGATTTTGAACGCCATTTCCGAGCTGTCCACGTCGTGGTAGCTGCCATCGACCAAAACCACCGCGACATCCACCATCGTGAAGCCTGCCAAAATACCGTTGTCCAAAGCTTCGCGGATGCCCGCTTCGATCGGCGCAATAAATTCGCGCGGAATCGAACCGCCCACGACTTTGTCAATGAACAGGAAGCGGTGTTCCTTGTCGAATTTCCACTTGCCGCCGGAACCGCCCGCGAATTCTTTCGCGATGGCGTCCAGCTCGTCGGTGGACATCTCATGCATATTTTCGTGCGCGGCACTGGGCATCGGATACAGAACGATTTCGCAATGGCCGTACTGTCCGCGGCCGCCGGTCTGCTTGATGTATTTGCCTTCGGCCTCGGCCCTTTTGCGGATGGTCTCGCGGTACGCCACCTGCGGCCGGCCTACGTTGGCTTGCACGTTGTATTCGCGCAGCATGCGGTCCACGATAATTTCAAGGTGCAATTCGCCCATGCCGGAGATCAGCGTTTGGCCCGTGTCGGGCTCAGTGGAAACACGGAAGGTTGGATCTTCCTGCGCCAGGCGCTGCATGGCGATGCCCAGCTTGTCCTGGTCGGCTTTTGTTTTTGGCTCGATGGCTACGGAAATAACCGGGGCAGGAAAATCGATGGATTCGAGAATGACTTGTTTCTGTTCGTCGCAAAGGGTGTCGCCGGTGGTAACGCTCTTCAAGCCCACGCAAGCACAGATGTCGCCGGCATACACGGCATCGATTTCTTCGCGCTTATTGGCATGCATTTGGAGCAAACGGCTAATGCGCTCGCGCGTGCGCTTTCCGGGGTTATAAACGTAGCTGCCGGATTGCAGCACGCCGGAATAGACACGGATGTAGGTGACGTGCCCGACGAACGGGTCGGACATAATCTTAAAGGCCAACGCGGAAAACGGCGCGTCGTCCGAAGCGCGTCGCAATACGACTTCATCGTTCTCGGGGTTCACACCCTCGAGCGGCGGCACATCCACAGGCGACGGCAGATAATCCACGACCGCATCGAGCAGCGGCTGAATGCCTTTGTTCTTGAAAGCCGAGCCCGCCAGCACCGGAACGATTTTTAGAAGGAGCGTCGATTTGCGGACCGACTTGCGCATCTCTTCGATGGACAGCTTTCCATCCGTCAAATACTTGTCGATCACTTCGTCGTCATGCTCGGCTATGTAATCAACCATTTTGCCGCGATGTTCGTCGTAGAAAGCCTTATCGATCGCCGAGCCCTTGAGCGCCGCCGCCACATCGGGCCGCGAATCCACAAACTCTTTGTCCCAAAGCTTTGCGACATCGAAAATCTCGAACTTCGCGCCGAGGGTCTCTTCGAGCCAGACAATCACTTTTTCTTCAATGAAATCGATGATCCCGATGAAATTATCTTCGCGGCCGAGGGGAAACTGGAGGGGAACGGGGTGTGCGCCGAGCCGCTGGCGAATGGTTCGGATAACGTGGTCAAAATCCGCTCCGGTTCGGTCCATCTTGTTGACGAAACAGATGCGCGGGACGCGGTACTTGTCCGCCTGACGCCACACCGTCTCGGACTGCGGCTGCACGCCGGCGACGGAGTCAAAAACGCAAACTGCGCCATCCAAAACGCGTAGTGAGCGTTCCACTTCCACGGTAAAGTCCACGTGGCCAGGGGTATCAATAATGTTGACGCGGTATTTCTTTCCGTAGCGGTCCCAGGAAGCGGTTGTCGCGGCGCTGGTGATCGTAATGCCGCGCTCGCGCTCCTGCTCCATCCAGTCCATGGTGGCGGTGCCTTCATCCACGGAGCCGATCTTGTACGTCACACCGGTATAGAACAAAATGCGCTCGGTCGACGTGGTTTTACCCGCGTCGATGTGCGCCATGATCCCGATGTTGCGCGTGTCTTCGAGTTTGAAAGCTCGTCCCATGATCTGCTGCGCCGTCCCCTTGGTTTCTGTTGCCATTACTTTTTCTTTTCTCGAATCCTTATCGGCGCCCTACCAACGATAGTGCGCGAAGGCCTTGTTTGCTTCCGCCATGCGGTGAACGTCTTCCTTCTTCTTGATGGCCCCGCCGCGGGCATTGGCTGCGTCGATCAATTCATCGGCGAGCTTGTCGATCATCGTCTTGCCCGCACGCTCGCGCGAATACTGCAAAAGCCAACGAATCGCCAGCGATTGCCGCCGGAACGGATTCACTTCCACCGGAACCTGATAGTTCGCGCCGCCCACCCGCCGCGTCTTTACTTCCAGCGTCGGCTTCACGTTCTCGATGGCTTTCTTGAAAATCTTCAAAGCATCATCGTTCGTCTTCTTTGCAACCTGATCCATCGCACCGTAAAACACGCGCTGCGCCGTCGATTTCTTGCCTTCCCACATCATCGAGCAGATGAACTTCTCCACGATGTCGCTGGCATAGACCGGGTCGGTCGCTTGAATCCGCCGGAAAACGAGTCCTTTGCGTGGCATTGCTCTTTATCGCTCCTTCAGAATCTCTTCACTGCACTCGCACTTTCCATTAAGCCGTTTTACTTTGCCGCTGCAGCTTTAGGCCGCTTAGCTCCATATTTCGAGCGTCCTTGCTTGCGGTTCTCGACGCCCGCCGCGTCCAAAGTCCCGCGCACGATGTGATACCGCACTCCCGGCAAATCCTTCACGCGGCCACCGCGCACCAGCACGATCGAGTGCTCCTGCAGGTTGTGCCCGATGCCGGGAATGTAGGTGGTCACTTCCACGGAATTCGTCAGCCGCACGCGCGCAACTTTGCGCAGAGCGGAATTCGGTTTCTTGGGCGTCTGCGTGTACACGCGAATGCACACACCGCGCTTTTCCGGGCAACCGGCCAACGCAGGCGACTTCGTCTTGACCAGAACCTTCTCGCGTCCCATCCGTACAAGTTGTGAAAACGTCGGCACAGTCGTCCTCTTTATCTGTGACCGCTCAGCGGTCAACCTCTATGCGTGACCACACCACAGTCACCATGTGCGCGCAAAATTTCTCGCGGCTCTCGCAAGGCGCGCATGCAAAAATGCGCGAGAGCACACATCAGTGCTGAAAGGTCTACTGCGAATCCGGAGATACAACCAGCAAGAAACTCCGTACGCACTCCAAGAGGCAGAACTACGCTCCTGGCTTCATTTCGGAGAGGCTTACTCGGCTTTGCGGGGCTGGCGCCCCATTCCGGCCGCTCTTCTGTCCCATTCCGTCTTACTTTGTTCCGGGACCGAAGATATTTCCCTTCCAACCCACTCAACCGCTTCAACAGCTTAGCGGTCGCCCTCGTCAGGATAGAAACATCCCCGACAAAACAGAGATTATAAGGAAAACAACGTGCTCTGTCAAATTTCTTTCACAGGACCCCAGTGGAAATCTCTGTGGGAATCAAGCACTTGGAAGACTCCAGAGCCTGTCCACATTATAACTGACCCGAACCCAGGGCACAGCCCCTACGAGCACTCGCGACAATCTTAAAGTCCTGCAAAAACAGTCCAGGTCCCCAAGCTCAATCCTTGCTACCGTTATAACTTACTGATATTAAACATCTTAATTGGAAGGAGCATCCCTTTTCTCGATCTCGGCGAAGGCTTTTGGCCATAGCCCAAACGCTTTAAGCATCTCATCCTGGTGCTGCGCGATTAACATCTTAACCGTCCTCTCCGCGGACCATGGCACCGCAAATCGCTCTGGACGGTCTGCGATCCAATACGCCGCCAGCGCCATGAGCGTCGTGTCCTGCGCCAGAACATCGGGCTTCACCGCCTCTAGCGCGTCCGCCGCCGAATGGTGCGTATATTTATATTCTGGCGAATCCTGATCCATGTTGATTCCCGGGAGTCCCGCCATCGAAAACGGTAACGTGTCCGTGCCATCCTCCACTTTGTCGTCTATTTTGACCTCGCGAATATCCGCGAGCGCCGCCGCAAACGGCTTGAAGGTGTCCACCAAATCGTCGCGCCCACCCAATTGAAACGACCTTACTGGTCCCTGGCCATTATCCAGAATCAAGCTGCCGAGATGATTGGCCATTTCCGCCTGGTGCTGCTTCACGTACGCGAACGAGCCGTCCAGCCCTTGCTCTTCGCCCGTGAAGAGAACGAACCGGATCGTCCGGCGCGGCTTCATCCCGCTGCGCTGAATCGCGTCCGCCGCTCCCAACGTGCAGCTCGTGCCCATTCCGTTGTCCGTCGAACCTTCGGCGAGATCCCAGGAATCCAGATGTCCTCCTACGACCAGCACTTGCTCTGGATTTTCACGCCCGCGAATTTCGCCCACCACGTTGGCGCTCTCGACCGGGCCGCTCGTAAATGTGTTTTGGACGTTGAAACGCACCCGTGGCGTCAGCCCGCGCGCGATGAAGCGCTCCAGTTGTCCCTGATCTTCCGCCGTCATCGAAACCACCGGAATCGCGAAGTCCGCATCAAAACCCAGGATTCCCGTGTGCGTCAGGTTCATCCCGGCGGCCTTCCCGCCTCCTTGCCCACCAATCACCGCGATCGCATCCGCTTTGCTCGCCGCCCTCAGAAAATCGCCGAACTGCGCGAACAACTGAGTAAAGCTCTTGGTCGGCTCGCCGCGCGTCACCACTAGCGCGACCTTGCCCCTGAGTTTGGAAACATTCTTGATTTCGGTGTCGAGGTCGAACATGTTCACCTCGACGACATCGCCTTCGGCGCCGCCGGCCGGCGTCGAGCCTGTCCAGCCCATCGCGTCGACGTGCAGCGGGTGGCGAATCGGCGTCAGCAGTTCTGCTTGCGCCGTGCCGCGCGTCCAGCCACGCCACAACTGCCATTTTTCCGTGTGCACATTCTCGAGCCCAATGGCGCGCATCTTCGCTTCGCCCCATTCGATCGCTTTCTCCGCTTGCGGCGAGCCCGTCACGCGCCTGCCCACATCGTCGCTTAACTCCGTCAGGTAATTGAACGCATGAGAATCCATCATGCCTTCGCCGGCAATTTTCACCAGAGCCGGCTTCGTTCCATCGTCGTCGGGCCCCTTTGCCCCTGGCTTATCCTCAGCCTTCGCGGCCAGCGCGGCTACCAGCGCCAGGACTGCAATCCCTCCAAAAAGCTTTCGCATTCTGTGTTCTCCCTGGGCGTTACGCAATTTGACGCACAAGACTTTACCATGCCTCAGACGGTCGGGCCTGAAATCCGTTTCGGAACAGCCGCGAGATTTGTCCAGGTCTGTTTCGCGGTCGTGCATGGCTGGCAACTACATCGAAGCGTTCGCTTTACGCCACTTCTCTCTCGCCCTACACTGCCTGCGAGGTCATCTTGAAAGCCATTCGCTCTCTCTTGTCCGCGATTCTCCTTGCCGTCGCAATCTGTTTTTTTGGCGTATCTGCTGCACGCTCGCGTGCGGCGCAAGCTGCATCGCAGAAACCCTCTGAAAAAATCTCGGAGAAAACTCAGGAAAAGCCTCGCGGAGAACCGGCTGCGAAAGCCTCGCCGGAAGTCCCGGCACAGATCGAGCTATTGGAAACGCGTGTTCGCTTCGAAACCGACGGCTCCAGCAGAAAAGAAGTTCACGCTCGCGTAAAAATCAACGACGAGCTCGGCGTGCGCCAATTCGCCCGCCTCAGTTTCGACTTCAACCGCTCCTTTCAGCAGGTCGAGATTCCTCTCGTCCGCATCACTCACCCCAGCGGCGGCGTGATAGATGTCCTCCCCAGCGCCATCACCGACCAGCCCAATCCTGCCGTCATCAATGCGCCTGCTTATCAAGATGTGCGGGTCAAATCCGTCCGCATCCTGGGCCTCGAACCCGGTGACAAGCTCGAATACCGCGTCATTACTACCACTTCCCACGCCCCACTGGCCCCCGATTTCTGGCTCGATCACACCTTCGACCGCTCCGGCGTCGTCTCCCACGAAATCTTCGAGGTAGGCGTTCCCGTGACTTCGAGTCTGCGCGTCCAAATCAATCCCGCAACGACTCCCGAATCCATTTCGCGCGAGACGGTTGAAAGCGGGGACCGCAGAAAGTACCTATGGTCGCAGAATTTCACAGCCTCAGCCGACACAGTCTCGAGCAAAAACAGTTCTTCGCCCGATGTCTCCATCTCCACCTTCTACACCTGGGATCAACTTGCTGACCGGCTCTCCACTCTCTTGATTCCGAGTGAATCCGATGTCCGCGCCGCCCACGAGAAAGCTGCGTCGCTCGTCAACGTGAATTCCGTCCCTGACAAAAAAATGGTGTCAATCTATGATTTCGTCTCTCAAAAGATACGCACCGTTGACCTTCCACTCGGCTCAACGGGCTACCGGGCGCGCAAACCCGCCGACATCATTGCTAGTGGCTACGGCACGCCAGAGGACAAGTTCGCGCTCTTCGCAGCTCTCGGAAATAACTTCTTCGGGCCCGCGCGAGCTGGATTTGTTTCTAGCTCTGCCCAACTCACGGAAGATGACACGCCTTCTCCATCTCGATTCGATCATCTCCTCACCATGTCTGGTTATCCCTCCATCACCGTTTGGATGGATTTGAACGTGGAAGTCGCCCCATTTTCCATGATTCCACCGCAGTTCAGAGACAAGCCCGTGTTTGTGGTGGGTCCAGCCGTGCGGAATCGCTGGGAAAAGTCGATCCCCGGCTTTCCAGTCCGTTCAACTCAAAACGTTCGAATTGAAGGCAAACTCGGCGTCGATGGCAAGCTCACGGCAAGGGTCAAGTACTCAATGCGCGGCGACAACGAACTCCTATTGCGTGTGGCGTTCCACCAAACGCCAAAGGAAAATTGGAAAAATGTCGCGCAACTCCTGGCTCTCTCCGACGGCTTTCGTGGGCAAATCACGGACGTTTCGGCGTCCGATCCCTACGAAACGCATACTCCGTTCGCCGTCGAATACGGAATCACGCAACCGAAGTTTGTGAACTGGTCCAAAAAGCCGGTCCGCATACCCGCGCTTCTTCCACTGCTTGGCCTCCCGGATCCGGCGGGAAGAACCGCCGCGGGCACCGCCGCCAAACCAATCGAGCTGGGCACGCCTCTCGACGTCGAAGTGAGCGCCACCGTTCATCTGCCTGCCGGAACGACCGCGCAAATCCCCACGGGCACATCCGTCGAGCGCGACTTTGCCACCTACACTTCGCAATACTCGGTGAAGGACGCGACGATTACCGCCACGCGCCATCTCAATTTTATTTTGAAGGAAATTCCCGCCGAACGCGCCGCCGATTACGACGCTTTCCTGCAAGCCGTTCAGAACGACGAATCCCAATTTTTCACTCTGGAACGTACGGAAACAAACGCGGCTAAGCCGTCAAAGCCGTAGACTCCCGTCAAGTCCATCAGACACAGACGGAGTGTGCTGGTTTAAGCCTACTTAATTCCGAGAATTTCTTTTTCCTTCACTGCACAAAGATCTTCGACTTTTTTCGTCTCCGCATGCGAGACCTTTTCCAGCTCGTCCAGCGAGCGCTTCTTTTCGTCTTCGCTGATCTTCTTCTCTTTTTCGAGCTTTTCGATGGCCTCTTTGATATCCCGGCGAATATTGCGCACCGCGGTGCGGTGATTCTCGAGCACCCTGTGAAGCTGCTTCACCAAATCCTTGCGCCGCTCTTCCGTCAGCGAAGGTATCGGCACGCGCACGACTTTCCCGTCGTTCGTCGGGTTCAACCCTAATTCCGAGGTACGAATGGCTTTATCGATCAACGGCACCGCGCTCGGGTCCCAGGGAGAAATCACGATCATCGTCGGGTCCGGCACAGTCAGGCTGCCGAGCTGATTCAGCGGCATGGCCGTGCCGTGATAATCCACGCGAACATTATCCAGAAGCGTTGCGTTCGCGCGGCCTGTGCGGATCGTCGCGGCTTCCTTGCGGAAGTCGTCCACGGCCTTTTCCATGCGCGTCCTCGCCGCGGCCATGGCATCTTTTGTCGTCGCAATCGTCGTCATATTCGAAGTCCTCAAGACTGCTCTACGCTGGAGTCACCTTGGAGCCCACGCGTTCGCCCAGCACCACACGCTTGATGTTTCCGTGCTGGTTCATGTTGAAAACCACGATGGGCATCCCGTTATCCATGCACAACGAAATCGCCGTCGCGTCCATGACCTTCAAATTCTGGTTCAGCACGTCGCGATAAGTAATCGCCGCGAAAAACTTCGCGCCGGATACTTTCTCCGGATCGGCGTCGAAAATCCCATCCACTCGCGTCGCCTTCAGGATCACATCCGCTTTAATTTCCATGGCGCGCAGGGCCGCCGCGGTATCGGTTGAAAAATAGGGATTGCCTGTCCCAGCGGCAAAAATCACGACGCGTTGCTTTTCAAGGTGCCGCATGGCGCGCCGCCGGATGAAAGGCTCGGAAACCTGATTCATCTCGATCGCGCTCAAAACCCGCGTAAACACTCCCTCTTTCTCCAATGCGTCCTGCAAGGCCAGCGCGTTAATCACCGTCGCCAGCATACCCATGTAGTCCCCGGTCGCTCGGTCTATCTCAAATCCCTTCTGACGCGCTCCGCGAAAGATATTTCCGCCGCCGACCATGATGGCGATTTCGATTCCCAGCGCGTGCACTTCCTTCAGCTCGCGCGCGATAGCCTGGATGGTTTCGCCGTGGATGCCGAAACCCTGCGGGCCCTGCAGCGATTCACCGGAGAGTTTCAGTAGAATGCGCCGGTAGGCGAGCTGCGCGTTTCTCGGCGTTCGCTTAACGGTTTTCTTTGCGGCCTTTTTCTGGGCAGCCATGTCGCTCCGGTCCATGCCTTCTAAAATCCTCGGAATTGTAACAAACTATGCCCACCCTCGCACATTCCGGCCTGCGACAGCCCATCTGCCGCTCTCGAAGCCGAGCGCATGACAAGCAAAAGGTTCATGGGCCGCCAGGGAGCCCCTGACACAAAAAAACGCCCCGACTTCGTCGGGGCGCCCTGAAATATTCTCTCCAGCTCTCTCGTTACGAACCGACGGGCGCTGGAACCGGCGCCGTTTCTGGTCCCTCCGCCGGCCCGCTATTCTCGCCGACCTTGAAGCGCACGAACCTCCGGATGGAAATGTTCTCTCCGAGCTTGGCGATCGCCTGCGTAATCATCTCGCCGATCGTCACGCTCTCGTCCTTGATGTAGTGCTGCTCGTAGAGGCAGTTCTCCTCGTAAAACTTTTCCATCTTTCCGTTCACGATTTTTTCGACCACGTTTTCCGGCTTGCCGGTAGCCAGCGCTTGCGCCCGGTAGATATCGCGCTCTGTCGCAAGCATCTCCGGCGTCACTTCCTCGCGCCGCACGTAACGAGGGTCGAGCGCCGCGATGTGCATCGCCACGTCATGGCATAGCAGTTGGAAAGCGTCCGTGCGCGCCACGAAGTCAGACTCGCAGTTGATCTCCACGAGCACGCCAATTTTCCCGCCCGCGTGGATATAGCTCCCCACGAGGCCTTCGCTCGCTTCGCGCTGGGATTTTTTCGCCGCCACGGCTTGCCCCTTTTTCCGCAAAATCTCGATGGCCTTTTCGATCACTCCGTTGGCTTCCACGAGCGCCGCGCGGCAATCGCTGAACCCCGCTCCCGTCCGCTCGCGCAGTTCCTTCACGAGTTGCGCCGGTATCTGCATAGCTGGCTGTTGTGTGCTCATCCTTTTCTCTCTGCGAACTCAAAATGTCAATGTGCTGATACTAGTTGCAAAAAGGCCCGCTCCGAGCCGCGTGGAGCGGGCCTCGTGAATCTCTGTATACTAACTCCGCCCGCTCAGCGTTCCTCTTCGTCCGGAGGCACGGTAGCTTCCGCGCCCGCCGCTCCAGCAGGCTCTAGCGGAACGTCCAGAGGACTCGCAACATCCGCTCCCTCGACAAAATCGCCTTCTTGCTTCTCATACTGCTCGTACGCGCTGGTATCCACGTATTCGACGCCATCTACCAACGCCTGATCTTCCGCCGACTTCTGTTCCGCAACCTGCGATTGCTGGTACGCGGTGTGCCCTTCGAGCACGGAATCCGCAATCTTCGTCGTAAACAGCCGGATCGCCCGCAGCGCGTCGTCGTTCCCCGGAATAATCCAGTCCACCACGTCGGGATCGCAATTCGTATCCACCACGGAAACCACGGGCACGCCCATGCGCCGCGCTTCCTTCACGGCGATCTCTTCGGCATTCGAATCGATCACAAACATGGCGTCAGGAAGCTGGCTCATATTCTCGATGCCTTCGAGATTCTGGTTCAAGTGCTTCATCTCGCGCCCCAGCCGCGCTTTTTCTTTCTTCGAAAGCTCGTTGATCCGGCCGTCTTCCGTCATGGCCTTCAGCAGCTTGAGCCGCTTGATCGATTTCTGCAGCGTCGCCCAATTCGTCAGCGTTCCGCCCAGCCAGCGGTGGTTCACAAAGAATGCCCCGCAGCGCTTGGATTCTTCGGACACCGCTTCCTGCGCCTGCCGTTTGGTGCCCACGAACAGCACCGATTTTCCTTGCGCGGATAGATCGCTCACGAAGCGGCTTGCTTCGCGAAACATTTTCAAGGTCTTCTGAAGATCAATAATGTGGATGCCGTTGCGTTCTCCGAAAATATATTCCTTCATTTTCGGATTCCAGCGCCGCGTCTGGTGGCCGAAGTGAACTCCAGCCTCCAGCAGTTCTTTCATCGTAATTTCTACTGCCAAGTTCCCTCCTAGTAGGATAGCTGTTTGCGGTGGCGTCCTTTTTGCCTTTGTAGGTGCCGGGATTTAGCCCGGCGTCTTAAGGCGAAATTTGCGCCACAGAACAGCCTATTGCCGGCTTCTTGCCGGCCGTGATCTCAGCGGGTTCACTTGCGCAAACCCGCTGGAGTTCGTTGCCGCCCTCCCGACCCGGTCGGGAAGGCTGCGAAAACTAGCGCTTCGTAAACTGGAAGCGTTTCCGCGCGCCCTTCTGCCCGTACTTCTTCCGTTCCTTCATACGGGAATCGCGCGTCAAAAATCCGTTCTTCCGCAATGCCGGACGCAATTCCGGATTGAACCGCGAGATCGCTCGCGACAATCCCATGCGCACCGCTCCAGCCTGCCCGCCAACGCCGCCGCCGTGCGCGGTTACTTTCACGTCCACCTGGTCCGCAAGGCTCGTGAACTTTAGCGGCTCAATCGCATCATGCTTCCACGCATGATTCGGAAAGTAATTTTCCACCTCGCGTCCGTTCACCGTGAACTTGCCGCTTCCCGCACGCAGGAAAACTCTTGCTACCGACTCCTTGCGCCGGCCCGTTCCCAGAAACCACGTTTGTGTGCCCGCAATGGGCGTACCAGTAGAACTCAACGTTCCTCCTCAAACCATCTGACTCCAGACACCACGGAGCCATCGAACTCCACGCCGATTTGCTCCCTGCCTAAGGCACCACTTAGAGGTGACCACTACGCGGCCACGCTTTTCAAGGAACAGCAACGTGCGGAAACCGTGGCACAGACTTTAATCTGTGCACTTTGCTACTTCCCGGCAGTGGGACAGACTTTTTCAGTCTGTCTTTCCCGCCAATTCTATGCCCCAACCGCCTGCGGCTTTTGCCCAGCATGCCGCGCCAACCCCGCCGCATCCCGGTAAATCCGCAATTTCTTGGCTCGCCGCGCGCGCAGCTTGTTCTTCGGCAGCATCCCCAGAACTGCTTCGCGAATCATCCATTCCGGCTTGGTCTCGCGCACGCGCTTCGCTGGAACCGCCTTCAATCCGCCCGGATACCCGCTATGCGAGTAATATACTTTTCTGATCGACCTTGTTCCCGGTCATGCGCACCTTGTCCGCATTGATCACCACCACGTGATCCCCGGAATCCAGGTACGGCGTAAAGCTCGGCTTATCTTTGCCGATCAGCATCCGCGCCACGCGCGTCGCCAGGCGCCCCAAAACCTGGTCGGTGGCATCCACCACAAACCAATTTGCGCCCACTTTCAGCGCTTCTGCTTCTTCTCCCTTGGCTACGTACGTCCTCATTGCGCTCAGTCACACCTTTCCCTGTAGAGACAAACGCTAATCTTAAAGTACCTCCCGCATCCTGTCAACGCGATTCACTCCGATCAAGCCACGACCCTCACCCGCACATAAGCCGTCCTCGAAAGACCCTAGGCAGCTATGCGTCCGTGGACCGCTCTCGACTTTCCGAAGGCGTTCAGAAAATCATTACTATCCATTTCGCGTCGGCCCTTCATCGAGTCACTCGACAGCGGTTATTCAAAGCCATAGGCTTGAACTATGAACCAAGAGGACCAAGAGCTTCGAGGGTTGAGGTTTGCCTTCGGCGCC
The DNA here is from genome assembly GCA_963753745.1 of uncultured Acidobacteriota bacterium. Lineage (GTDB taxonomy): Bacteria > Acidobacteriota > Terriglobia > Acidiferrales > UBA7541 > Acidiferrum. The sequence goes on along the minus strand of CAVWDX010000020.1, from coordinate 239,100 downwards.
ACTGCCGAGATAGCTGCTGCAAGCTCGCCCACTGCTTTCGTCCCCGCGCGTGTGACTGAGCTGAGCTTGCGCGGGTGTTTCCTGGAGACTTCTGCGTCCCTCGAGATGCAGCGCTCCGTAGTGGTGAAGATTCACGACTCAGGGGAATATTTCGAGGCCGAGGCATCGGTCCTGTATGTCAGGCCTTCCGGAGTGGGTGTAGTGTTTGGCGAAATAAAACCTCCTTTTCGAGCCATTTTGCAGAAGTGGGTGCTCGCCGCGATGGATAACCAACCGCTTGCGCAGCAAACTCCTCGTTAATTGCGTTACCTGGAATATTTCCTTTGGAGATTTGATTTTTCGGTATCGAGCCCCAAAAAGAAATTCAAGTGGTTTTCTAAGCCAGGTTTGCCATTGCTTCTGTCTCACCGTCAATCCATCTCGAATTAGGTGTATATTCCGTTGCAGCTTGGGCTGGATGCAAATTCCAAGCCACTGGAGGAAATTGTTCATGCGACGCATTTCTCAAGCGCTGGTGATTGCGGCAGGGGTCGCAATGTCTGCGTCCCTGGGCTTCTCCCGGCAAGCCCCTACCACAGGTCCCTATAAGGTGCTGAAAACAGCCAAAGTCGGCGGCGAAGGCGGCTATGACTATATTTTCGCGGACGTCGAAGGACGTCGTTTGTACGTCCCGCGCGGTGGAGCGACGGGCCAGCTGATGGTCTTCAATCTGGACACGCTCGAACCAGCGGGCTCGATTGCTGATATCAGAGCCGGCGGCGCTACGGTCGATCCCAAATCCCACCACGGGTTTTCCACCACAAAGCCGATCACCATGTGGGACGCTACCACCTTGAAAGTCATCAAGACCATTGATGTGGACGGCCGTCCAGACGGGATCTTGTTTGATCCATACAATGAGCGTGTATGGGTGCTCAGCCACATGCCGCCGTATGCCACGGTGATCGACGCGGAGAAGGGCACTGTGGTTGGGACTCTTGACTTGGGAGGAGCGCCGGAGCAAGCCGTGAGCGACGGCAAGGGTACGATCTACGTGAACATCTCCGACAAGGCCAACATTGCCGTGGTGGATGCGAAGAACATGACCGTCACGGCGCATTACGACGTCAGCTCGAAGGGCAGTCACGGCAGCGGTCTGGCATTTGACGCCAAGAATCACGTCCTGTTTGCCTATTACCGTCAGCCGTCGCCTACCGTAGTGATTCTGAACGCCGACAACGGCAACATCATTACCACCCTGCCGACTGGCATGGGCGTGGACACTGTGGCATTCAATCCCGCCACGATGGAAGCCATAAGCGCCGAATACGCCGGTTCGATGACGTTCATCAAGGAAAACAGTCCCACCAGCTTCGCGGTAGAGCAGACGCTGCAAACCATGGTGGGCGCCAAAACTCTCGCCCTCGACACAAAGACGGATCGCTTGCTAACCATGGCTGCCGAGTTCGGCCCGCCTCCGCCTAACGCGCCGTCAGGACCGGCGGGCCGCCCCGCCCGTGGTCCCATGGTGCCCGGTTCGTTTTCAATTCTAATGGTGGGCAGGTAGTTGCAGCCGGAAACCGGCCAATCCTCTGAACTGTTCATCTTGGGAGTCCCAACACCATTGCCACTCTAGCTGGTGGAATACTCTTAGCAGGTATTGGTTTGATTGGATGCCGTTGTCGGCTCCTTCGACCGAGCACACTTGCAAGCCGTTGGACGACCGAGGTTCGGAAAATGGAGCCGCGCAATGTTAATTATCGGATGTGATTTTCACACGTGCAATCAACAGATTGCCATGGCCAGAGAAGAAACCAGCGAGTGGCTCGCCAGCATGGCCGCAAGAAGCTTGCTCGCACGGGTGCTCCGTTCTCCGGCAACTTCGCGGGCTACTGGGCGCTCGACGTCCGCTTAGACTGAGTTATCCCTGGAAGGAATTGTCGAATTGCCATCCTACGAATAGCACCGCGGCTCACTGCAGTTCGTTGAACGTCGCTTACTTTCTCCGCTACGGCATCTAGACGGGCGACTTCCAAACGTAAAAATTTTTCTCGTCCGCAAGCGTTTGTATGGCCAGCCCGCCGGAAGCGGAGGCGCGATGAACCGCCGAACGGAGGTTGGCCAGCCCAATTCCGTTTACATCGGCAAGCGGAATCTCCAGCGCTGAACCCGGTTCTACCTCGTCCAACTCACGCAGAATTCCTTCGACGAGTTCGTGGTGCTTCCCGCGCCGGCCCCTGCTCAGACTAGAGAGTTCCACGCGTCGATACTTCAACACCGGTGGCTTGGCTCCGGCTCTCTGTTCCTTGGGCATATGTGCCTCCTCTACTAGGTTGAGCTACGCTAACAGACCAACGATTTTAGGTCAACTATAGTTTTATTCTACCCCCCCCCCTATTTTGTTTCATACGCAATCCATACGATAAGTCTAGGATTTTCATCTGTCACTGGCCAAGCCTCGCCACTGCTACTACGTTCTACGTCGTCCATTGCCCCGATAGAGGAAACCAATATTTCCACCTTTCTTTTGTGGGCTGGATACTCTCTAGGAATGCGTCGCGAGCTCGTGTGGGCCAAAACAAAGGATTTTCAAGGCTGGGCATGCTCGCGATGCGCGTGGGCATTCGACACTTCCGATCCCCCCTTTGGAAACACTCTTGAGGAGATGAAGCAAAACTATGAACGGCAGCGTGACCAGGAATTTGCTTCCCATTCCTGTGCCGCCCACCCGCCGGCTAAAACTCCAAATTCAAAATAAAGTAGCAAGAACGGCTGACCCCCCGCAGAGCCAGTGCAATCATTCTCATAGGTGTACCAAATGGGACAGAATTAGATCCTCTTCGATGCCACCCTTCGAAAGGAGATATCATGCTTGAGACGGGCATTATGCTGACTGAACAAGGAGAGTTCTCCGAAACCAACTTGAGCGAGGTCAGGAAGGAAATGGCGATTTCGCGAATGGCTCAATCCGGGCCGGATGCAATATCCCGGCAGAATGGGAGGCTCAATCAAACCATGAAGTCCAGAAATCAACATTCATACTCAACTCTGAGTGATTTAGGCCGCGTGGTAACAAGGATTGAAAAGTTCGCAACGCGAGGAAAGATTTACGCTCAAGGGGATAGCGCGAAGACGGTCCTGTACATTCAAAAAGGCCGCGTGGCCTTCTCTGTGGCCTCCAAGACTGGCAAAGATACAGTCGTGGCCATACTGGGACCAGGCAATTTTTTTGGCGAAGCTTGCCTTGCAGGTCAGGCTACTCGCACGAAGACCGCCACGGCGATGACACCTGCGATTCTTCAAGTAATTCGAAAGAAACGAAATGATCCGGGCCCTCGAGGTTGAACCATCGCTCGCTCACCGCTTCTTGTGCTATATGGTTTTGCGGAAAATCCGAATCGAAGAAGACTTAATCGACCAGCTGAGTCAGAACAGCGAGAAGCGACTCGCCCGCGCCTTGCTTCTGCTTGCGGGCAAGGGGAATCAGGAAAAGCTGCATGGGTTTGCCGGCATATCGCAAGGAACCCTGGCAACGATGATTGGCACTACGCGCTCGCGCGTCAATTTTTTTATGAACAAATTCAGAAAGCTGGGCTTCGTCGGGTACCATGGCCGTCTCGACCGAAACGGCGGGATCCATATCAACACTGCGCTCTTACGTAAGGCCTACGGCAAATAGCTTCAGCACTCGCCCAGGGGCCGCTCCCACGGCACTTGGGAATGCAAGATGTATGTCCTTTGACTTTTCCGCACTTTTCCACAATCTCGGCGATACCGCCCCAATCCTGCCAACCTCCTCCAATCTCGGGACTTCCGCCGGTCTCATGCGAACCCGCCCTTCTCTATTCGAATGACCTACTCAGTCAATTCATAAATCAGTCTACAATCTGCCGGTATCTCTGCTAACATTTCCGTATGTTTCGCCCGCGCCCACCTCTTCCCTATCGTGGTTTTAGACCCTTCTCGACTGCTCCTGCTTTCCTTCAACATTTGAACCTGCCAACCTTTCAACGTTCGGAGATTTCTGTATCTCGTTTAGAATCAACACTTTTGCAAAACAGGGGGACCTTCAACCACCTTCCACGTTCGTCCACTCGCCTTGCGCCGAGATACCTGCACGGCCTGCCGCAAATCCTTTCCCTGCCACTCTTACGAAAAACACCCGGGGTGGGCAATGCTACGGGGACAAGCTTTACCCTGCGCTTCTTGCTCGCCACCGCGAGGACTACCAACCTCTGGCCGGATCCTTACCTCACTCTCAATATACTTCATCGCGTCTTTATTCCACGTGCGCCAGGAATCGCGGCGCCTTGCGAAATTTCGTGGCCTGCTCGAACGAGTATGCCAGCTTGATCAGCACCGGCTCGCTCCAGGCCCGCCCGAAGAACGAAATTCCCACCGGCAAGCCGAAGTCAAATCCCGCCGTCACGGTGATGTTCGGATATCCCGCGACAGCGGCGAACTGCGAACTCCCCCCGCCAAACGCGTCGCCGTTCACGATGTCCGTCAACCAGGCCGGTCCGCCCGTAGGCCCGACGATGGCATCAAGCTTGTTCTTGTCCATCGTGGCATCGATCCCTTCCTTGCCGGCCAGTTCGTGGTTTTTCTTGATGGCCTCCACATATTCTGGCGTGGTCAGCGGACCTTTCTCTTCAGCCTTCAGAAAATTTTCCTGTCCGAAATACGGCATCTCGCGCGCCGCATTTTTCTCGTTGAACTCGATAATCTCCTTGAGCGTCTTCACCGGCGTGTTCGGCCCCAGCCACGCGAGGTACGCGTTCAAGTCCGCCTTCAGCTCGTACATGAATCCCAAGAATTCGGTTTCGCGGAATTTGCCGTACGTCTCGAACTCAACCGGGTCCACCAGCGTGGCGCCTTGCCTCTTCATCACAACCAAGGCGCTCTCCATCAGCCTGTCCACGGCAGGATTGAAGCCGAACGTTTTCCGCAACACACCGATGCGCGCTCCCCGCAACCCATCGGCATTCAAAAGCTGGGTGTAATCCTGGAACGACTTTCCTGCACTCGCCGCCGTAGCGTTATCGTTCGGATCAACGCCCGTGAGAGCTCCAAGCAAAATCGCCGCATCGCGCACCGTGCGGCACATCGGCCCTGGAGTGTCCTGCGTGTGCGATATCGGAATAATCCTGCTTCGGCTCAGCAGCCCGACGGTTGGTTTGATCCCTACAAGTCCGTTCGACGAAGACGGGCACACAATCGATCCATCCGTTTCCGTTCCGATTCCGATCGCCGCCAGGTTCGCGGAAATTCCCGCGCCCGTCCCCGAACTCGATCCACACGGATTTCGATCCAGCGCATACGGATTCCTGGTCTGTCCGCCGCGCCCGCTCCATCCGCTGATCGAATGGTTCGAGCGAATATTCGCCCACTCGCTCAGATTCGTTTTTCCCAAAATCACCGCGCCCGCTTCGCGCAATTTCCTTGCGACAAACGAATCTTCCGGTGGCTTCGATCCCAAGAGCGCGAGCGACCCCGCCGTCGTCTGCATGCGGTCCGCCGTCGCGATATTGTCCTTGATCAGCACGGGAATCCCATGCAACGGCCCGCGCGGCCCTTTTTCTTTCCGCTCCTTGTCCAGAGCTTCCGCAATGTCGAGCGCGTCCGGATTCGTTTCGATAACGCTGTTGACGCGCGGTCCGCTCTTGTCGATGGCCGCAATGCGCGCCAGATATTTCTCCGCAATCGATCGAGCGCTGTACTTCCCGGACTTCATTCCCTCTTGCAGCTCGCCAATGGTGATCTCATCGAACTCAAAGGCTGGAACCTCTGCCTCCGCAACACAATCTGGCACGCCTGCACTGGGCCCGCTCCCGCCCAGCACCGGCCTGACAAGTGGCCCGGCCGCCGCCGCTACCCCGCCGAGCAAACTGGCTCGCAAGAATCTGCGCCGTCCCGCAGCCGCCGGCTCGCAGCGTACCTGGTCAGCGCGCTCGCGTTCAGCCGCGCCGCTCATTGCACTCTTGCTCCCACGCTCAATAAATTTTTCCATTTCAGATCCTCGCTCTCTTCCCAGCAAAGAAAACGCACAAATAGTACGCTAAACGCCGCTCCGTGGCCGCATAAAATCTGCGTCTCCATCGGTTTGCGCTCAGGAAATCCAATAAGAAAAAATGTTCCTGTGAATCCTCTCCTCCGTTACAATGCTTCTCACGCGGAGTCCCCCCGTAGTCGGTTTGCCATGACGCACACTGACCTAAACGGCCCTATGTCCCTCCAGCCGCGTCGCGCAGGCTTGGGGAGAATTTCGCGTTCCGCACTTGCACCTCTTTCCATCGCTTTGATTTTGTGCTGCGCTACTTTCGGCGCGGCCGTTTCTCGCGCACAAGACCAACAAGACCAAAGCGTTGCCGAAGCCGCTCGCCAAGAGCGCGCACGCAAACAAGAATTACAGAAGCGCGCCCGGCATGTTTACACCGAGGACGATCTCAAGCGCTCGAACATCCTCACTCCGCAAGATCGCGCAGTCGTCGAAGCCAGGCGAAAGGAATGCGCGCAAAAAAATAATTGCTCGCCCGCGCCGTCACAAAATTCTCCCGCGAGTCTCGATACAAATTCGCAAACGCCGGGAATTTCTCTCGGCGAAGTCGCTCGCCGGTATCGCAAGCAAAAAGAATTGCAAGCCCTGAAACCGAAACAGTCGGAACCGTTTCACCTCTCCATCGGAACTCCCGCGCTCGCTTCTCCAATGTTGCCCGAGCGTCCCGCGATTCGCCCACCCGCGAGGCCCGCTCTACGTCCCAAAATGTCTTCGCATGTTTTTCGCCGCGATCCATTTTCCGCCGTCCCCCTTCGTCCGGAGATTCGCCGGGCTGAAATTCCTTCCAGTGTTCGCGAGAATGTCAGTCCCAAAATCCATGCAGATGTCCGCGCCGATGTCCTTGAAAATATTCGCCCCGCGGTTCGCCCTAAAATCAGCGGCGGCATTCCTTCCAAAATTCGCGAAGACTTCCTCTCAATCGTTCAACCAAATGATCATCGCGGCTTCAGTAAGGATGTTCGCCCAACACTTCGCGCCCGCAGCCGGAAGATCACTCCCGCGTTGCCAAAAATTTCTTCGGGGCCGGCGGCCTCAGGCATTCTCATTGAACCGATGCAACCCCGCGCTCTCGCCAAGTCCGCGCAACCCGTAGCGCCGGTTGCCTCGGTTGACCCAACGCAACCGCAACTTGCTCTTGGTTCTTCCGCGATCTCGAATCAAAAAATCGTGCGCGTCCAGCCCGGCGATTCCCTTTGGAAGCTGGCACAACAAAATCTCGGCCGCGGCAATCGCTGGCCGGAACTGCTCGCCGCAAATCGGCGGATTGCCAACCCCAACCGGATCCGCGCTGGCGCAAGACTTTACCTTCCCGCCACCCCTGCCATTCCGCCAGCAACTCGCAATGCCGCCACCAGCACCGTTGGCAGAAACGCCTCTACTGTAAAAGTTCGCAGGGGCGATACGCTTTGGAGCCTCGCAAAATCCACCCTCGGCCGTTCGTCTTATTGGCCGTGTCTGGCCTCCGCCAATCCCTCGATCAGCGACCCGAACCGCATTTACGAAAACCAAGACCTGCTCATCCCAACGGGCTGCAGCCCCTAGAGGGACTGCGGGAGTCCTTTGCCGCCGCTTGGCTTGCGGCTAGCCCCTTATTTTCTTTAAATATTCATAATTATATAAATCGCTTATGAACCAGCTATTGTATTCGATAGCAGCCTTCAGAATTTCATATCAACGGACTCGGCCGACCCTCGCCAGCCCGCTTATTTTTTCCTTAACTAACTGAAATAAGACATCTTAGCTTGCCAACGGATTCCCGTAATTCTGGTCATACGATTGCGCTAGCAGTAAGCACCGCCGTGCAATTTGAAAGTTGGCACAGGGTTTCCTTGCTTCGAGTGTACGAGGCTGATGCCGCAGGAGAGATGGTTTTTGGGGGTCGCCAGGAGAGTGGCTGGAGCTCGAAGGAACGTAGAGAAATGGATCAAAGCTGCTCGTCTTCAAAAATCTGAGGAGGATTAGAAAAATGGAAGTTGCTTTTTGGGGGGCATTTCGAGTTCGAACTGTTTGGACGAGGCTGGCGCTGCTTTTGTTTTCGCTCGCGTTTGGGGGCCTCGCTCACGCTCAATCTGCTGCATCGCTTAACGGCACTGTCACGGATCCAACTGGAGCGGCCATTCCAAATGCCAAGGTAACCGCGACAAACCAGGCCACCGGAGTCGCATCCAGTACGCAAAGCGACCAAGCGGGCGCCTATCTTTTCCCAGCGTTGCCAATTGGCGTTTATCGGATCGATGTCAGCGCGACCAACTTCCAAAGCGCGGCGATTTCTAACCTCAAACTCGAGGTAGCGACCGCCGTCACGCAAAATGTTCAGCTCAAGGTTGGAGAGGCGACAGAAAAAATCGAGATTGTTGCCGACGCCGCGATCATTGACACCGCTACCAACAGCATGAGCCAGGTCATCAACGACAAAACGGTCCAGGATATCCCGCTGAATGGCCGCCACTTTACCGACCTCAGTCTGCTAACACCCGGTACGATGACGCCTCCAGCGAACGGATTTCTCTCCGCTCCACTGCGCGGACAAGGGTCCTTCGGAATCAATACCGCCGGGCAACGCGAAGACACCACCAACTGGCTGGTCAACGGCATCAACCTGAACGATAACGTGCAGAACCAGATTACGTTTCAACCCCCGATTGATACCCTCGCGGAATACAAGATAGACAATTCGGCGTTTCCCGCGGAATACGGGCGAAATTCCGGGGCGATCGTGAACCTGGCCACGCGCTCGGGGACCAATGATTATCACGGAGAAGCGTTTGAATTTTTTCGCAACAACGCGCTCGATGCGCGGAACTTTTTCAACTCAGCCTTGAGTGCTTCGGGAGCGCCTCTTCCTCAGGCACCATTCAAGCGGAACGAATTTGGCGCCGCTTTCGGCGGACCTATCAAGAAGAACAAAGCCTTTTTCTTCCTGGCTTATGAAGGACTTCGCCAGCATCAGAGCTTGACTGTCTCGGCTACCGTGCCCAGCCAAAATGACCGGGCGAGTGTTACTTCTCCAGCAGTTCTAAGCCTGCTCGGGCTGATCCCCGCTGCCAACCAAGTCGGATCAGGTACAGCAGGCGTCCCTGCCACGTACAATCTGTTCACTGGCGGCGCACTGGCCAATGTTTCGCTCAACCAGGGCTCCGCTGACCTCGACTATGAACTGACTCAGAACGATCGCATTCACGGCTACTATGTCGTCCAGAAGGACCTTCGAGAAGAGCCGACCGCTGGTGGTGCGATTGGAGCTAACCTTCCTGGGTTCGGCGACACACGCGCGGGATTCCGGCAGTTGATGACTTTCAGCGAGGATCATACTTTCAGCCCCTCACTGGCGAATACAGTGCGCCTCGGCTTCAACCGCATCCACTTAACTTTCCTGCCAAACGGACTTCTTGACCCGGCAAGCTTCAACATCACCATGCCGCCGGGTTCCCCTATCGGGTCAGGACTTCCGTTCTTCAACGTCGCGGGCACACTGGGGTTTGGTGGACCTACAGGCGAGCCTCAAGGACGCGGCGATACGACGGTCGTTTTGAATGACACATTGAGTTGGCTCAGGGGGCGGCATACGTTCGCCTTCGGCGGTGAAATCCGCCGCGCATACAACAACAACATTGCCGAAAACGTGGGAAGTTTTAACTTTACTACCTTCGCGAACTTTCTAGCCGACAAGTCCAACGCATTTACGGATCTAATCGGTTCGGGCAATGACAAGATTCTGCAGCCGTCGTATGACGTATTTGCACAGGACAGTATCAAGTGGAAATCAAACCTCACGATCAACATCGGGCTGCGTTATGCGTGGAACTCGACGCCGTCGGAATCCGCCGGTCGATTCACGAATTTCGATCCCACAACCGGCACACTTATTTCGTCTCCTCAGCCTTATCAGACGAACAACAAGAACTTCCAGCCACGCATCGGCTTCGCTTGGGATCCATTCAAGGACGGGAAGACCTCCGTTCGGGCCGCTTATGCCATCATGACCCAGGATCCCACGACTAATATCGTTACCGGGCTGAGCTCAAATCCGCTGTTCGCATTGCCGATTTCCGCCAGCTCTGCGACCAGCAGCATTACGCTGGAGAATCCATCTGCTGCTATCACTGGCGTCAGCCTGGGCCCCAGCGCGATTAACAGCTCTTTTCAGGACATGTACGCTCAAGATTGGAACCTCACAGTCCAGCGACAGATTACGTCGTCTCTGGGAGTTGAAGTCGCCTATGTTGGGTTAAAGGCGACTCACCTCCAGCTGACACAAAATATCAATCAGCCTTTCGTCACTGGCGACGTCTATGGCTCGACCAGGCCCTTCCCGTCTCTGCCCTTGACCAGCGCGGTGATCCCGGCACAGTGCGCACCGCCGAATCCCGTTTGCCCGTTTGGGAATATCAATCAGGTAAACACCGGCGGGAACTCCAACTACAACGCGCTGTGGGCCACGGTCAACAAACACTTCTCACATGGATTCGAGCTCCTCGGTTCTTACACGTACTCGAAATCGCTCGACTATAACTCGCTTTCTACCGGAGAATCATACGTCATTCAGAATGCTTATAATCCGCGTGGCGACTATGGCCCCTCGGAGTTTGACGCGCGTCATCGATTCGTTCTCAGCGGGTTCTACCAACTCCCGTTCAAAGCCAATCGCCTCGTGCAAGGCTGGCAGCTTGGCATCGTCACGCAGGCGCAAAGCGGAAATCCGCTCAATCCGACGCTGGCCATCGGTCCGGGCCCGGGAATTTCCCTCACCGTGAGGCCGGATGTGACCGGGCCAATCCAGACAACAGGGAACCCTTCGCAGTGGTTCGTGAACAAGGCCGTCTTCGTCTCTCCATGCATCGCCGCGGTACCGCCGGCGACGCTGCCAACCTGCCATCCAGGCAACTTGGGCCGCGATTCCATCATCGGCCCTAAATTCGTGAATACCGACTTCTCGGTCACCAAGGACACGAAGATCAACGAGAGATTCACCCTCCAGTTCCGGAGCGAGATGTTCGATGTATTTAACCATCCTAATTTCGGGAATCCGGTTTTGACAACCACCAGCTCTTCGTTCGGAAAGATCCTGTCCACGCGATTCCCAACCGGTGACTTCGGCTCTTCACGGCAGATCCAGTTTGCTCTGAAGTTGCTCTTTTAAGTTTCCGTCAATGCTTTTTCCAGAGAGGGCGGGCTTCGGCTCGCCCTCTCTGTTTTTTGCTTGCATGATTCAGCCTGTGCAGCGCTGCCGATTCTGTTCGTAACACAGGGATGGAAAAACTGGAAAATGCAGGTTACGGATTTGCCCTCCCGCGGCTCGGCTTTCACTTTTCGGATACAATAGAAAATAGTCTCTAGGTCATACGCCGGGGGTAAGGTGATTCACGAGAATATTTTTCACAATGAAAGCCTGCTGCCTATCGAGAAGGTCCGGCTTTCGCCCGGCCAAGCCGGGCTCATTTGCGGTTGGGGACTTTTCACGACGCTACGGATTTTTCATGGCGAAGCTTTTGCCTACGAGCGCCACTGGCGGCGACTGGAAAAAGACGCGGCTATCGTGCACCTCCCGATGCCGTACAGCTCCGCCAAAGTCCGTCTCAATCTCCATGAAGTCATCCGGGCCAATCAAGTTACGGAAGGGTGCGCGCGGATTTATTTGGTGTACAACCAAGTGGGGTTTTGGCAGAGCGACGAAAAACAGCCAGAAGTGGATTTGATAATTTACACGGCGCCGCTTCCGCAGTATCGCGAGCCGGTGCGGCTCACGCTTCGCGAACAGGGCCGTCACGCGGCTTCACCACTTGCGGGAGTGAAGACGACTTCCTGGCTGCAAAATGTCTGGGCCGTCGCGGAGGCGCAAAAAGAAGGGTTCGACGAAGTCGTGCTCCTCAACGAGCGTGGTGAAATCGCCGAATGCACGGCAGCAAATATTTTTGCCGTGAAAAACGGGAAAGTATTCACGCCACTTCTGAACTCGGGGTGTCTTGAAGGCGTCACGCGAGGCATTCTCTTCGAGATTGCTCCCGAGGCGGGTGTCTCGGTGATCCAGCGGGCTCTTCGCCCTGAAGATCTTTTCTCCGCCGACGAAGTTTTTATTTCCTCGACCAATCGCAATCTCATCGGGGTCGGCGAAATTGCCGGACACAAAATTGCAACCGCCCCTGGCCCGGTCACGCAGCAGCTCAACGATCTTTTCGACGTCTACGTCGCGGACTACGTGACGCGGCGCCTTGCCGCCGCTCCCCATTAATTCATAAGTCGTCCCTGCCAGCTGGTTACGATTTCGATGATCACGACCTCGCGGGGCGCGCGCTACCAAATAGAATTCCACGGAGACGCTTCGTCACGAGCAGTTTCGCGCGAAGCAATCCTCGCCTCTGCATTACGGATTGTATTTCGCGAGCCAATCCGCGATCTCTTTGAAAACGTCCCGCCGTTGCTCAGCTAGCCTGGGAAAATGTGGCGAACCCGGATAGGTCACCATGCGAACAGTCTTGCCGCGTTCCTTGAGGAGCACAAAGAATTCGCGGGCTTGAAACGTGGGGACGCGGACGTCGGCTTCGCCGTGCAGAATCAGCAAGGGAGTCGTTACCTGGTTCGCAAACATCACCGCGGAGAATTGCAGCATCGGCACGGGACTTTTTTCTTGCAGGCGCGCGTCGTAGTCAACCTGCCAGGTGTCGCTCGTGGGGATGAAACTCAGCCAGTCTGTAATTCCGGCGCCTTCGATGGCCGCTTTGTAGCGATGCGTTTGCGTCACGGTCCAAGAAGTCATGAATCCGCCGGCGCTCCAGCCGAAAATCGCCAACCGGTTCGGATCGGCCCAGCCCTGCTCGACAGCAAAATCCGTGGCGCTATCCACGTCGCGGTACGCCCGGTCACCGAAGTGCTGATAAATCGCGGAAAGAAAATCCGCGCCGTAGCCGGTCGAGCCGCGATATTCGGGCTGCAGGACGACGTAGCCCTTCCCCGAGATGAAGCGCGCAAACGCGCTAAAATCCAGAGTGTCGTTTGCTTCAGGTCCTCCATGCGGAAAGACCAGAAACGGATATTTCTTGCCAGCGGTGTATCCTGGCGGAAACGTGACGATGCCTTCGACGTGGATTCCCTCCTTCGACGTCCAATGGACTACCTTGACTTCCCCGAGTTCCACGCTCCCGAGGGTGTCGTCCCCGTCATGCGTAATTTTGCGCAGCTCGCTCCCGGCCGCCACCGCCACGTTGGTCGCATGCTCGGGATCTTCAACCGAGAACGCCGTCACCTCGGGTGAAGCGGCGAATTCCGGAAACACTGGCAGCCCTGCGATAACGCCTTGCGGCCAGCGATAGGCAGTCTCCAATTTTCCTTCACGAAATGTGTCCGCCTCGGTGATCACCCCCTTGTGCAATTCCACCCAAATCGTTCCGCGAGGGTCAGATTTCACGGTCGTCGCCGTCCCTGCCAGATTAGGGGTGCGGTCAACCGGGGCTCCGCCCGCCGCAGGAACGGTCCACACGTGCTCTGGCGTCAACGTCGGCGTCGTCGTGGCCGCAAATACGATCTCCTTGCCATCTTGCGACCAGGCAATCCCGCTCGTCCCATCGGGAATCTCGGCGATTTGGCGCGAGGCCGCGGCGCTGCAAACGTTTACGAACGAGTGCAATTCGTGGTGACCGATCTTCGGGGTCTGCGTCATCACGGCGATTTCCGAGGAGTCCCTCGACCAGGCGATGTCGGTAATGAATTTCAGATTCGAACACCACCAGGCCCCGCCGGCGCCATCGGCCCTCACGACATACAAACTCGTCTCGTCGTTCTCGACGACTGTATGCACACCCGCGAGCGGATCCTTGGTTCGCGAGTCCGCCAGAATCGCGAAGCGCGCCCCATCCGGTGAAATCGCCGCGCCGTACATGCCGCTGGGCAGGGCAATGATGACCGTCAGTTTAGCGGCCTGCAGGGGCACAATGGCGAGTTGCCCCAGCTTGTCGACCGCGTATGTGCCGTAAAGCGCTCCATCCTTCGTGAATCCCGCCGGCTCAAAATTGTCCGGCAATTCGAGCTTGCGCGAATTCTCTCCCTTCACGTCAATCAGGCGCCACTCGTGTTTCGTGGGCCCCTTCGTTCCGTCGGTCCTGACGTCGTACAGAATGGTCTTGCCGTCGGGCGAAACCGCAAGCGCGTGGGCGCTGTGCAGCGCGGAGTAATCGTCAATCCCAAAGGGATGGTTGTCCGCCGCGCGAGCGTGCGTCGCTCCAGCCACCATCGCGGCCGCAAACCCAACCACTGCGGCGACGCGCCACAAGCTGCTCGTCGGTGCATTCCGTTTCTTCCAGCTCGAACCGTCCTCCCGCCGCTTCAGCACGCTACCGCGCATCATTCCCCTCCCGCGTTTCCGCTTTACGAAGGAAGAACCTATCACAGAAGCACTCGTAAGCCACGGAATGACCACCAGTGCGGCACCGCGCAGCCCATCGGCGGCCTTTTGCAGGCCTGCGTGTTACAATCCCGTCGCGAACAATCCATGCCCGACACAGCATCGATTTCGATGGGCGGAGCAGTTCTGGAGGTAGTCTCACCGGACGGCGCTCGCCGCTACGTGCGCGTGACGCAGACGCCGTTCCTTATCGGCCGAGGCGCGGAAACGGGCAATCATCTTCAACTCTCCGACCGCCGCATCTCTCGCAATTGCGCCGCCATCGTGCTTGAGGCGGGCCGCCTGTACATCGAAGATCGCGGCCAGCGGCGAGGGCTCTTCGTCAACGGCGAAAAAGTGGAAAGCCGCGCGCTCGATGACGGCGATTCCATCACCTTTGGCCTCGAAGACTCGTATGAAATCGTCTTCCGCTCGGGGAGCTCCAGCGGCGAGGAATCTCTTCCCCAGCTCCTCACCCGCATCGAGCACATCACCAGCTCTGAACCCGTCGGCGGCGGCCTTCGGAAGCTCAATTTGCTCCTCGAAGCTACTACCCTACTTCACTCCCAGCTTCCACTCGATTCCGTGCTGGGCACCATGCTCGATCATGCCGTCTCGGTTACCGACGCGGATCGAGGAATCCTTCTCGAAGCTGACGCCAGTGGCACCCTGAAGGTGCGTCTCGCGCGACGCACGGGGGGTCTGAGGCTTCCGCCGGAGAGCATCACGCCAAGCCAAACCGCCATTCAGCTGGCATTGCGGCAGCATTCTCCCGTGGTCACCGAAGATATCGAACGAGCGGAGATCGATCTCCAGTCCGCCCAGAGCATCATTGCCCAACGACTGCGCGCTGTCGTCGTCATACCTCTTTTCGCCGTGCACCGGCCCAGCTCGCCGGATTCCAGCAGTTCGGCCCCTGCCTATGGCCATTCTCTCGGAGTCCTCTATCTCGATTCCCGGCGCCCCGCCGCTTTCTCCAAACTCGATCGCCAGATCCTCGACGCGCTGGCCGCCGACGCCGCAAGCATATTGGACAATGCGCGCCTCGTCCTTCGCGAGCGCGAGCGGCAGCGCATGGAGGAGCAAATCAACATCGCGCGCGACATCCAGCAGGCGCTCCTGCCGCGCAATTTCCCCGATCATCCGCACCTCGCGGTGGCCGGGTGCAACTATCCTTGCCTCTCGGTCGGAGGCGACTATTTTGACGTTTTCCCACTCGACAATAATCGCACCGCTTTCCTCATTGCCGACGTTTCCGGGAAAGGTCTTGGGGCTGCTCTACTCACCACGATGCTGCAGGGCGCGCTTTCCGCCATGACGCTGGGCACCGATCCAGCCCGCGTGTTCACCCACGTCAATCGCTTTCTCTGCGACCATGCGGAAGTCGGGCGCTACGCCACAATGTTCTTCGGCATTTTGGATGACGATGGCCACCTGGAATTCATCAATGCAGGCCATCCTTCCCCATTCCTGCTTCGCCATGGCGTGGCTCAGGAGCCATTCAGCGAGGGGTCTTATCCGGTTGGCCTAGTCCCGGAGGCCGAATACGCGGTGTCGCGGCTAAAGCTTGAAGCGGGCGACACGCTCGTCCTCTTCAGCGATGGGGTCACGGAAGCCATGGATCCCGACGAGCAACTCTTCGGCGTCCCTCGCCTACGCGAAGTGCTAACCGGGCAAACGCAATGCCCGCTCGATCAGCTTCAAAAAAGTGTTCTTGAAGCCGTGGAAAACTTCGCGCGCGGCGCCAGCCAAGCCGACGACCTCACGCTCTTGATCGTGCGCTACCGGGCTGCAGGCGCCCAAACCGGGACGGACACGGACGCCGCTCCCGCGAGCCACTCCGTCTCCGCCTAAGCAAATCAAGTAGAGGCCCTTCTGTCTCGTGGCATTAGAGAGCGAAAGGTGTCACAAACAATTAAAAATAAATACGTTATGTAGCATTTGCAAGAACGGCGAGGATGGACGCTAAGATTCCCAACAATCTTCTTTCTCGGCTTACGATGCAGGCCAGGTGCGGCAATCGAAAGAATTTTTGCAGCGCCCTTTGCAGCATCCAATGTTAATTTTCTGTCAAAGTCTTGACTTCGTGGGAAATCAGCATTATGAAGAGGGTGCTTGCGTACATTTCTCGTCTCGATCCCAGGGGGTACCATGCAGGCTACCCGAAGAGACTTCCTCAAGTTCACAACGATAGGCGGGGCGGCAGCCGCCGTTTTCGGCTTCGACCTCCAGCCAGCCTATGCACAGCTTCGCGTGTTGAAGATTGCGCGAGCGAGCGAGACGCGGTCGATATGTCCTTACTGCGCTGTCGGTTGCGGGACGATCATCTACACGATCGGAGACAAGGCGAAGAATGTTACGCCGCAGGTGGTGCACGTCGAGGGCGATCCGGACCATCCCACCAATCGGGGCACGTTGTGTCCCAAGGGCGCTTCGCTCGAGCAGGATATCCTCAACGATCGCAGGCTGCTGAAGCCGCAAGTGCGGAGGCCGGGCGGAACGGAATGGGAGGATATCTCGTGGGACCAGGCGCTGGATGAAATAGCGCAGAAGATCAAGAAAACGCGAGACGAGACCTTCGTCGAAAAGGATGGAAAAGGAATCACGGTCAACCGCCTGGAATCGATCGCCTTCACCGGCGGCTGCACGGACACAAATGAGTTCAATTTCCTGGTTGTCAAAGCGATGCGCGCCCTGGGGGTCGTGCATTTAGAAAACCAGGCCAGGGTTTGACACGGCCCCACGGTCTCAAGTTTGGGACCAACGTTTGGCCGGGGCGCAATGACGAATGGCTGGATCGATATCAAGAACACCGACATGATGCTGGTCATGGGCGGGAATCCAGCCGAGAATCACCCGTGCGGCTTCAAATGGGCCATGGAAGCGAAGCGCACCCGGAACGCGAAACTGATTTCCGTCGATCCGCGGTTTACGCGAACTTCTTCGGTTGCCGATCTTTTTTGCCAGATTCGCGCCGGTACGGACATCGCCTTCCTTGGCGGCGTGATCAACTACGCGATCGAAAACAACCGCTTCGCAAAGGACTACATTATCAACTACACGAACGCGGCGTTCGTGATTGACGGCGATTTTAAGCTGCCAACGGACACGGATGGCGTTTTTTCCGGCTTCGACGCGGAGAAGCACAGTTACAACCGCGCGAGCTGGAATTATGCGGGCGGAAAGACGGCGCCAAGTGGAAAGGGGAACGGTCCGGCACCCTTGCCGCCGCTGCCGGAAAAAGTCGAGTACGACCCGACGTTGCAGAACCCCAATTGCGTGTTTCAACTGCTGAAGAAACACTATTCGCGGTATACGCCGGAGATCGTGGAACGCATCACGGGCATTCCCAAGGAACAATTCCTGAAGGCCGCCGAGATGTACACGTCCATTCGCAAAGACGGCGACATGAAAAAAGCCGGGACGATCATTTATGCGGTGGGATGGACGCAGCACAGTTTTGGGACGCAAATCATTCGGACGGCGGCGATGCTGCAACTGCTGCTGGGGAATGTGGGCCGGGCGGGCGGCGGAGTGAACGCGCTGCGCGGGCATTCGAACATCCAAGGCGCAACGGATATGGCCGGGCTGTACGACAGCCTTCCGGGATATTTGAAAGTGCCGACACCCGGGGACGGCAGTTTCGCAGGGTGGATGAAGCGCATAACGCCGACGGCATCGAAACCGGCGCAATGGGAGTCTTTCAACTATTGGAGCAACACGCCAAAGTTCGTGGTGAGCTTGCTGAAGATGATGTACGGCGATGCCGCCACTAAACAAAACGAATGGGCTTACGACTATCTGCCGAAAGTGGACCGGGATTATTCGTGGGTGCATATCTGGGACGACATGTACAACGGCAAGCTCAAAGGGTTGATTACCTTTGGGATGAACGGAGTGGCCATCGGGCCGGACTCCAACAAGAATATTGATGCGCTGAAGAAAGCCGAATTTTTGGTGGTTGGAGAGATTTATCCGGACGAGACCAGCGAGTTCTGGAGGTCGCCGAGGGTTATTGCGCAGGGCGACATGAAGCAGATTCAGACGACGGTGTATCGCCTGCCGTGCGCGGGATTTGCGGAGAAGGATGGATCGTTCACGAATTCGGCGCGGTGGCTGGTGTGGAAGAATACGGCGGTACCGACACCGGGAGATGCGCGGCTGGACCAGGCAATTCTCGCGCAGATTTTCCTGCGAGTGCGAGAGCTATACAAGAAAGACGGGGGCAAGTTCCCCGATCCGATCCTCAAACTCTCCTGGAGTTATACGGATCCGATGAATCCGTCGTTGACCGAAGTGTTGAAGGAATTGAACGGGAAGGCGCTGGCGGATTTGGAAGATCCCGCGACAAAAGCACAGATCAAAAGGGGACAACAGGTTCCAGGATTTGCCTGGCTGAAGGACGACGGGACGACGGCTTGCGGCAATTGGCTCTATTCGGGGGCGTATACCGAAGCGGGAAATCAGACGGCGCGGCGTGATCCTTCGGATCCCTCGAACATGGGCGTGCATCAGGGATGGGCATGGTCGTGGCCGGCGAACCGGCGCGTACTGTACAACCGCGCTTCGTGCGACGTGGATGGGAAACCTTGGGATGTGTCGCGGCGGCAGGTTTGGTGGAACGAGGACTTGCAGAAATGGGTCGGGAACGACGTTCCGGATTTCAAGCCCGACTCAAAGCCGAAGGATCACATGGGACCGTTCATTATGAATCCGGAAGGCGTGGGGCGAATTTTTGGCCCACTGGCATCGTTCGCCGATGGCCCCTTCCCGGAATACTACGAACCGTTCGAGAGTCCTTTCCAGAACGCATTGCATCCGGCGCAAACGCATAATCCGGTGGTGACACAACTCAAAACCGCCGACGACAAGCTGGGGACGGCCAAGGAAGGCTACAACGTGATATGCACGACGTTCCGGCTGACGGAACATTATCACTACTGGACGAAAAACAATCCCATGAACGTGCAGCTGGTGCCGGAGCCGTTCATCGAGATGGGCGCGGAGATGGCAGATGAAATGGGAATCCGCGGCGGGGAAAAGGTCAAGGTTTCCAGCGCGCGCGGCGAGTATGTGGCGAAAGCGCTGGTGACCAAACGCATCAAGGCAATGATGATCGACGGCAAGAAGACCTATCAAATCGGGATTCCGTTTCATTGGGGATACCGGGGCATCCCGTCGGATGAGGGCAGAACTTCGAAGATGCTGGTGAACGGGCTGACGCCGACAATCGTTGATCCCAACGCGCACACGCCGGAATTCAAGGGCTTCCTCGTGAAAGTCGAGAAGGTTTAGGACACGCGTATGAGCCAAGCGACATTACGCGTTCAAAAAATCTCCGGACATGCGGGCAGTGTTCCCGGCGAAGACGCCCAGCGCGAATATACCGTCTGCAAACTCATTGACACCACCACGTGCATCGGCTGCAAAGCTTGCGAAGTGGCGTGCATGGAATGGAACGATTTGCCCTACGGTGAAACGTCCTTCGACAATACCTACCAAACGATGCCGGAGACGCGTTGGAACTACTGGAATCTGATTCTCTTCAACGAGCATGAGAAGGAAGACGGCTCGCTGATGTGGCTGATGCGCAAGAACCAGTGCATGCACTGCGCGGAGCCGGGATGTCTGGCAGCTTGCCCCGCTGACGGCGCCATCGTGCAATATGCCAACGGCATCGTGGATTTCCAGCAAGCCAACTGCATCGGCTGCGGCTACTGCATCACGGGGTGTCCCTTCGACATTCCGAAGATGAACCCGAAGACAAATCGCGTCTTCAAATGTACGCTTTGCTCGGATCGCGTGAGCGAAGGACTCGAGCCCGCGTGCATCAAGTCCTGCCCGACAGGCTGCTTGCATTTTGGCAGCAAGGACGACATGAAAGACCTCGCAGAGAAGCGGGCGAAACAGCTTCGCGAGCATTACAATTTCCCGCAGGCGGGGGTCTATGATCCGGCTGGAGTCGGCGGCACGGGAGTTGTCTACGTGCTGCATGACGCGAGCAAACCGGAACTGTACGGCGGACTTGCCTGCCGACCCGCATATTCCCTGGTCGGTGAAGCTCTGGAAGGGTCCGCTGAAATGGCTGGGAAATGCAGCGATGATTGGCGGGGTCATCGGACTTGCCATTCACTACGTGCGGTTTGGACCGAAAGAACGCGAAGAATCGGTCAAGCAGCCGCATGAAGGAGCGGAGCCGTGAGCCAGACCGAGCAAGCCGTACCTTCGGGGCACGTCCTGCGCTACAACTTCAAAGAGCGGCTCACGCACTGGGTGGCCGCGGGCTCCTACATTTACCTGCTAATGACCGGGCTGGCGTTCTGGTCGCCCTGGCTTTTCTGGCTGGCGTTAATTTTGGGTGGCGGGCAGGTTTCGCGGATGCTGCATCCGTGGATCGGTCTGATTTTCGCCGTCTGCTTGCTGATCATGTTTGCCATGTGGGCTTCCCAGATGCATTTGGATGAGAACGACAAGAATTGGTTCAAATCCGTCGGTTACTACGTGCGGAATGAAGACGAGCAGATGCCGCCTGCGGGCCGCTACAACGCGGGACAAAAATCACTTTTTTGGGGCTTTGTGGTTTGCATGGTGCTGCTTGTCCTGAGCGGACTCGTGTTGTGGTTTCCCGAATATATTCCGTGGAGCCTGCGCTACCTGCGCTACATCGCAGTCCTGGTCCACGCATCGTCGGCGCTGCTTACGATCGGGCTCTTCCTGCTTCACGTGTACATGGGAGTGTTCGCGGAGCGCGGCGCTTTGGATTCCATGGTTCACGGAGATGTCTCTCTGCATTTCGTAAAACGCTACCATCCGGGATGGTATGAAGAGATTACGGAACAAACGGCCTCGCCGAAAAAATGACGTCCCAACAATCGGCAGGCAGCGAGTACGACGTGAGAATTAAGCGCGCCGAAAAACTCATGGCGGAAAAATCATCCGCCAGCGAACTTCTTTTCTTCTACCGGCGAATTGCCGGCTTTCAAAAAAATCTTCTGGCGCAGATTGCCGGCGCCCCGTTACGGCCGGAAACTCAGCGGTTCGGTTCTGTTCGGGATAGTTTGGATCTCACGCTGCTGCTTCCGCACTTTCGCAGTTTCCTTTCGGTCGTTGAACAGAATGCTCCGAACGCGCTCGCCGCAGCGGCGCGGGAACTCGCGGTGATGACTTTGGATTCCTGGGTTGCGCTGCTGACGGAATATTGGAAAAACGGAGGGCTTTCCGGCAAGGAAATTGGAGCGTTCGAACAGTTCTTTTCGCGGGCTTTTTTGCAACCTTACGCCGCCTGCGTGGCAAGCGGGACGGCGGTCCCGCCTGTGCTGGAGACGCCGCGAGAGTGCCCGTTGTGCGGCGGACAACCGATGCTGGGAGTAATGCGAGTGGAAGGAGACGGAGGAAAACGATTCTTGATTTGCTCCTTTTGCGGATATGAGTGGGGCTTCCGGCGCATCCTCTGTCCGACATGCGGCGAGGAGGATGAAAAGAAACTTCCTGTTTACGTCGCGGAGCAGTTTCCGCACATTCGCGTGGAGACTTGCAACACATGCATGTTTTTCATTCGAACGATCGACCTCACGAAGGATGGCCACGCGGTGCCGGTCGTGGACGACCTTGCGGCGATCCCGCTGACGCTCTGGGCGCACGAGCACGGATACAAACGGTTGCAGCCAAATCTTTTCGGCAGCTGAGGCTGAATTGCTGAGATTGTGGGAGTGCAAATGCAAAGTGCGTCGTGACTCGTGCACACCTCGCCGGGCAGAGAATTTGCAGCCCCAACTTGGCCATTTGTCCCCTGCACGAAAAGGGTTGCGACGTAATTCGCGCTAAGGATGAGGGGTACTTGAAGCTTGTGTCGCGGGCGCCGTGCCCGTGGCTGATTTCGAGGCTTGGAAGTTTTCTCGTTTCAGACGCGTATCGCCGTTCACGTAACCGACGAAAGCCATGCCCTTGGGGAAGGTGATGTCTTTTCCGCGCATCACTGGGATCACCATACCGGCGGCCGAGCTGGATCCTTTGCCCGCGTCTCCGGAACGCAAAACCGCCTGTTCATCGTCTGCAAGACGAACACTTCTGATCAGCAGGCCCAGCTTTCCGCCGCGGCCCAGGGCTTTCTTTGGCTCGGCTTCATTGATGACACCGAGCGCGGCGGCACCCTTGGGGATCACAAGGAATCCATCGATGATGACAGCTTCTGAAACTTCGAAGCTCACTTCGTCTCCCACATGGGCAGTTGCCGAGGTAATTGGTTTGTCGAGTTTCATTGTGACGGGCGTGCTATCGCGCAAAACGAGAAAAGCGTCCGAGCCACGAGCGTTGGGAGGAACTCCAGAGGGCTTGAAAGGTTCGTCGTAGGGGGTTTTCTCTCTTTCGGGCGCTTTGGTTGGGGCCAGAGATAACTTTGCTCCGGGCGTGGTTTTAAGCAGCAGGAGAGAATCGAGCGGGACGTAACCGATCTCGCCTTTGGCCGTGCGCACACCGAAATAATCATCGTAGCGGCCGGTGATGACCACCTGCTGGCCGCACTGCAAGGTGGCGCGGACGTCTAGAGTGATCATCGAGCTATAAAGGTAGACGTAATCGCCCGGACGGGCGCAGGCGACTTGGCCGAGTTCCTGAGCACTGGACATCGCCGGCGCCAGCAGACAGAGCAGCGGAGCAATGATCCTGATGCTCCAAGTCTTAAGCTGCGGAACAAACCATTGAATTGGGGACATTGCACCTCTATCCCACCGCAAGAGACACATCGGTGGCAATAGACCGATCGGTAGTAATGTTCATAAAAAGATACTCCGAGAGCGGGGAGCAGTGTATTCGCTAGAAGATTTGCTGGCTCGTCGAAACCGTCGAAGGAATGCGGGCGCCCTTGCAATAGCGCCTGTGGTTGGGGCAAGCTACCGGGCGTTGCGGGGGAGAGGTCCATGAAAAAAATAGTGTTGTGGATGGCGGTGTTGACGAGTTTGGGCGCAGGAGTTTTGCGCGGGCAGACTGCCGAGGAATCGAGCGAGCCGCTTACGGTGATTCGCGCGGGAACGCTAATTGACGGAGCAAGTGAGACGCCGCGCAAAAATCAACTGATTTTTGTGCGCGGCGAGCATATCGAGAAAGTGACGGAGGGTTCGACTGAGATTCCGCGGAATGCAAAAGTGATCGACCTTTCCGCGGCGACGGTGCTGCCCGGCCTGATCGATTCGCACACGCATATTTTTCTGTGGGGCGAGGATCCCGCGAAGGGCGGCTATGACGTAAACATACTGAAAGCGGGGATCGCCCTGCGGGCCGCGCGCGCGACATTCGCTGCGCGGCGCGCACTCGAACAAGGATTCACAACGTTGCGCGATTTGGAAACGGAAGGGGCGGGCTACGGCGACGTGGAGATCAAGGAAGCGATTGAAGAAGGCACGATTCCCGGGCCGCGGCTTTTCTGCGCGACGCGAGCAATTTCCACGACGGGTGGGTACAACCTGGAAGGCTACGCGCCGGAACTGGATATGCCTAAGGGCGCGCAACTGATCGATGGGCCTGTCGAGGCGCGCAAAGCTGCGCGGCAACAGCTCGATCATGGCGCCGATTGGATCAAGGTCTACATGACGCACCGTTCGTGGGTGGATAAGCAGGGACATCTGGTTTCGCAGCCGACAATGACGCTTGAGGAGTTGAAAGCCGTTGTGGACGAAACACATGGATGGGGAAAGAAAGTGGCGTGCCACGCATATAACGGGATTGGCTTGCAACGGGCGCTCGATGGCGGATGCGACTCGATTGAACATGGACTGGAGATCACGGACGAGCAGATTGCGCAAATGAAGAGGCAAGGAACGTGGTATTGCCCGACGCTGGAGCCCTACTATGGCGACTGGGCCCCCGCGGATACGCCGGACGGCAAGCGGGACCGCGCACGCGCGGCGGTGCACGTGATCTCGTTTCAAAAGGCCATGCAGGCGCACCTTAAAATCGTGTTCGGCACGGATATGGGAGGAATTCCTTGGACGGAACCGATGGCGCAGGAATTCAAACGCATGGTCTCACTGGGGATGACACCGATGGATGCGATTCAATCGGCCACGGTCCGAGCGAGCGAACTGCTGGATATGAAGGGCGAGATCGGCGTCGTGGCCCCGGGTGCGTATGCGGACATCGTGGCGGTTTCCGGGGATCCGCTAAAAAATATAGGTGAGCTGGAGCACGTGCATTTTGTGATGCACAATGGATCGGTTTTCAAAAATGAGATCGCGAAATAGTCTTGAATTCGGCGATTCGCGGTCTGAAGAGACAAAGTGATTGGTGACTGTTGCCGCAGGCTGTCGGCTTGCGGCCCAACACAAGCTATATTTCGACAGCTGGATTGAATAGTTGGCGGGAGATTTTAACACTTGCCGGATTCGACGCGAACGCCTTTCCAAAACGCGATTCTGCCTTTAATCTCCTTAGCGGCGGGTTTCGGTTCCGGGTAGTACCAGGCGGCGTTTTCGTTTTTCATGCCGTCGACTTCGAGATGATAATAGTGGGCCGTGCCCTTCCACGGGCAGATCGAAGTGTGCGTGCTGGACTTCAGGAAATCCTTGATGACCGCGTCAGCAGGAAAGTATTGATTTCCCTCCACGACGACGGTGTCGTTACTTTCGGCGATGATCTTGCCACCCCAAACGGCTTTTGCCATGCTGCTCGCTCCTCGTGCTCGAAAGCGGCTGCCAGGAAGACTCGAAGCTTTCACGCTAATCTTGGATGCAAAAGCTACGGAAAGGGTTCAAACATGAAGGGGATGAGAAGAGTTCCGTTGCGTAAATGGCGGAGGAATTGGCAGAGGAGCGCCCAACGGGCCCTTCTGTTAGAATCGGCGCGATAGAAGGAGGGAAAATGGCTGAACAGAGTTTCCAGAATCACGCGAAATGGGTGCCTCCATTTCATTTTTTTGTGTTGCCGGTCCTGTTCGTCAACCTTGGATTTTCGCTTTACTGGTGCGGGAAAGCCGGATTTTCGCTGAGCAGTGTGCTATCGGCGCTTGTCGCGGCGGCAATCTTAACTGGATTTTTGATGGCTCGTCTGATGGCCATGAAGGTACAAGACCGGGTGATCCGGCTCGAAGAGCGGTTGAGATTCGAACGGGTACTTCCGGCGGACCTACGACCGCGCATCGAGGAATTCACGATTGACCAGCTTGTGGCGCTGCGATTTGCGAGCAACGCGGAGTTGCCGGAGCTTGCACGAAAAGTGCTGGACGAAAAACTGAACGATCGCAAGGCGATCAAGCAAATGATTGAGACGTGGCGGCCAGACTTCGCCCGCGCTTGATTCTCCACTTTGCAAATTCAATTCACACGATTCATCGAGCCACTGCGACTGCCGCTGCGCCTTCGATCTCCGTGATTTCTTCCGGCGATAGCTTTAGCTCCCCGGCGCGCATGACGCCTTCGGCCTGCTTGGCGTTTCTTGCGCCGACGATCGCGCCAGTAACGGCAGGATTGCTGAGGACCCAAGCGATGGCCACTTCGCCGGGGTTCCAGCCATGGCGCCCGCCAACTTTGCGCAAGCGCTCGACCAGCTCAATATTTTTTGAAAGGCGCGGTTCGCGAAATTCCGGGCTTTTGCTGCGGAAATCGTCGGGCGGGAGAGCCGCGGCACGTTCGCGAGTCATCGCGCCCGTAAGAAGTCCGGAGGCCATGGGCGCATAAGAAATCACGCCAATTCCTTGCTGCTTGCAGTAAGGCAGAATTTCCTTTTCGACCGCACGGCGAATCAGCGAATAAGGCGGCTGCAACGAGGTCACCGGAGCGATAGCTTGCGCTCGCTTGATCTGAGAAACGTTGAAATTCGAGAGGCCGATCCATCGAACTTTCCCTTCTGTTTGCAAGGCGCGCATGGCTTGCCACGCCTCCTCTAGACCGGGGCCGTTGTCGGAAGGCGGCCAGTGCATTTGATAGAGGTCGATGACGCCGACTTGCAAGCGGCGGAGGCTCTCTTCACATTCGCGGCGAATGGAGGCGGCGGTGTGGTTCTGGGTTACGTGACCTTTGTCGTCCCAGATCAGCACACATTTTGTGAAGACATAGGGCCGCGGCCCACGCCAATCTTTTAGGGCTTGCGCGAGTACTTCTTCCGAATGTCCAATGCCATAGACTGCGGCGGTATCGATCCAAGTCACGCCGAGCTCGAGCGTGCGATGAATAGCTGCGATAGAGTCCGCGTCGTCCTGGTGTCCCCAGGCAAAATCCCAGCCGCTTCCCCCAATGGCCCAGGCGCCGTACCCAACCGGCGTAATTTGCAAGTCTGAATTGCCGAGCTTGCGTGTTTCCATTTCTTCTCCCTGTACGTCCCAACGGAGCGATGCGTAAAGAGCGCCACCTTCCCGATGAATTCTACATTGCATGAGATGAAAAAAAGAACGGATTGGTTAGGAGGAAAATTGCGGGTAGTCGGAGGAAAAAGATTAAAAACTAATTGGCGATGAAAGCGGCGTTCCATGCGGCGGTTTCGCCATCGGGATTGGAGATGGAGACGCGCTGCGCGCCTGGAGCCAGGGCTGGCGTTACGACAATCAGCGTGTTCATGTCTTTGAAAGTCACGGTGGCAGTTTTCCCGCCGATGGTTACTGCCGAGCCAGTTTGAAAACCGCTCCCGCGAATTGTGATCTGCGTTCCGCCGCCAGCGGGTCCATATGGGGGAGTGATCGTTCCGATCCCAAGCGGAACCCTGGCAAGTGTAACGACGGTGACCCCCGCGTTTTGCGCGGTGCCGTCAGTCGAGGTGATGGCAAACAATCGTTGGCCATTTTCGTCGATGGCGAGAAAGCTGCCGTGCAATCCGTCCACGTCGGTCATGAATTGTTGAGACAACAAGATTCGGAGGCGCAAGACGCCGGTATGCGCGTCGAGAATGTCCACGCCTCCTTTCACGCCGGCGTTTCCCGCGGGGCAGTTGAGAAATGGCTGGTATAGAAGGGCACCGCTGGGGTGGAGAGCGACTCCGGGCACTTGGACGCGGCCAGGGATTTGCAGGAGTTCTGGATTTGCGGGGATCGAGGCAAGAAAAAGATCAGCGCCGCGAATTTCCGTGGTGCCATTGGCTTGGAGAGCGAACATAGTTCCGTCGGTGGCCGCGCTGATATCCACCGCGGAGTCATTCGCGGTGAAGGTCGAAAATTGATTGGGAGAAGATGCGTTCCAAAGCGCGAGCGGCCCACCTGGCGCGGCGCCAAACGCAACGAAAACCTGATCACCCGTACCATTTGATTGCACAAGAGGCGCGCCAGTGAGACTGGTGATTTCCGGCTGAGCAGCGGGTTGAATTACTGGCGGGCTGGCCGTCAAGTTCAGTTGTCCCAGGCAAGAGGTGCAGCCGCCCGAGGAGCCTGACTCCGCGCTCAAACCCACAAAAACATTTTGTGTGCTAGTGGCGGCGACGCGCGCGGGGCCTGAACTGGAGTAGCCGGCAACGCCGCCGACAGCAACGCTGGTGCCCGCGCCGTTGTCCGGATCGAAGAGATAGATATTCTGTGCGCCGAAATCGGCTGCCACGAGCTGGGTGTTATCCGGAGTCAAAGCCAGACCTCGGAGTTCCGCGGTGGGCGGAGGCCCGCCCGGCGGCTCGAGTCCGGTCGGGTGAAAAAGGCCGGTGGCCAAATCGAAGACGTCTACGTGATCGATGTTGCTGAGATAAAGCCACTGGCGAGACTGGTCGTATAAAACAAATTTATCGAACGAAGGCTTGGCATAGAAATTCTCGCTCTGCAAATATTGGAACCCTTTCGATGCAGTGATTGAACCGGCGGGCGAGGTGATGACGAGGTCGGTTTTCCCGGCGATTCCTGGCGGTGTAAGCAGGGTAATGCGCTCCAGCGGGAAAGGATATGTGGCGTCCAATCCGAGAGACGGTGCGATGGATGTAAGGTTTTCGGCTTTTTGCACGGCGGCGCTTGCTCCGCCAATTTTTACTTCGATTTTTGTGGGGTCAGTACCGAAACCGTAGCCGTAAATTTGGATTGCATCTCCGCCAGCGGGCGCTCCTGCATTGGGCAACATTTGGAGGACTTGTGGGCCATAGCTGAACGCATCAGGAGCGAGCACGAGCCAGCCGTTGGGGAAATATGCGGTCAAGTTCACTGCCCCGCTTGCGGCGTTTGGCGGTGAGGTTGCATTGATCACCGTGCCGCTCGCCACGCTGGCATTGCTGGCCATCTGGGTGCCGAATTTTATTTGCACCGATGTTGCAAAATTCTGCCCTGCAAGCGCGGTGATCGTTCCGCCGGCGTTCGAGCCCTCCGCAGGCTGCGCGCTCGGCGGTGAAACGAAACTAGGGACCGTGCCCGGCAACGTGCCAGGAATTGCGGCATCTACAAATCCCAGCCCGCGGTTTGCTACGCCGAAGAGAAGCTTGGTAGCGTCCACGGCTTCGATTTCCGTGCGACGGCCCGCGATCGACAAATCAGGCACCTGCCCGACCGTGCCGAGGCTGTGGCCATCTAGCACGGTGATGACAGGGGGCACGCCGGCATTCTCGCTGAGGTACAAAAACTGGCCGTCGCGAGAAAAGACCATGCCGTTTATGAAAGTAGTTGAATAGGCGCCCACTTGATTCAAAGAGCCGTCCAGAAGTAGCACCTGTGTAGTGCCATTCGAAAAGAAAAGAACGGCGAACCTCGAGCCATCGGGATTGGCCGCGACGAGAGGGATTGTGCCGCTGCCCAGGCCATGGCGGCCGGCGAAGACGTTGCCGTTCGCATCGAAGAGTGCGAGCTCGCCGCTTGCGTCGTTCGCCGCAACCAATACTCTTGTTTGATCGCCGGTTCGCGCCATTGCGCCTAGACCATTTTGAAATAGTTGGGGCGACGCGGAGGTCAGATTTGTCAACGAATTTGAGGCCGGATTCCATAGGGCGAGCAACGCTTCGCCGGTTTGCGATTGACGGAGACGCATCATCAGTTTTCCGCTGCTGAGGGCGAGCAATTCTTCAGGGCGATCGAACAGGGTGTTGGGAAGAGGCTGCATGCCGGTAATTTCATAGCGACCCTTAATTTGAAGCGATGAGGTATCGATCGCAACTACTTGCTCCGTAACCGTTCCCACCAAAACGGTCGAGCCGTCCGCGGAAAGATCTGCGCTGCTCGCGCCGGGAATGCTGACTTGGGCGACTCGCGCTAATGTGGTTGAGGAGAAAATTTCGACGCGGTTCATGGCGCGGTTGGCCACGAAGACCAGTTGGTGCGTCGGATCGTAGGCGATATGTCGGTGGTGGGGCTCGCCGGATGGATCGTCCAGTGCGGGGAATGGAGTCGGTGCGCGCAAAAGTTGTCCGGGGAAGGTTTGCGGCGACGCCGCTCTGGACGGCGATGCCGAGATTTGCCGGGTGAGAGAGAGCTCCGCTGGCGCCGGTGGCGTTGATGGTGAAGTTTCCCGTGCCCGCATTGGGGGCGGCGGAAAATAGCACGGATGCGCTGGAGCCGGCGGCGACGTTAAAAGGACTAGCGGGATTGGAGATGACTCCCGAGGGCAAACCGGAGAGTGTGATTTGAATCGTAGCCGGTGAAACCGTTAAGAGCGTTCACGGAGAGGCTGACGGCGGGGCTCGTCGCGCCTTGCTGGACGTTCACGGAATTTTGGGAAAAACCGATCGAAAAATCCGGAGAAGGAGGCGGAGGAGGAGGTTGAATGATGGCGGAGCCGCCGCCGCAGCCGCCCAAAGACATCAGCAAGAGAAGCGCAAACAACGAGTCTGGAGCGCTAACTCGCAGCCGTCCCATCGAACAACCCCACGTTCCTTGCGCACGCCAGGCTGAAGCCGCGGCTCCTAGGAAAATTTCGGCAAGAGCCGGCAGGCGCAGACTTGAGAGGGTGACACGATCAAACTATCAAGCAGTTCCGTTAATTGTCAAGTTAAGAAATATTGTGAAAGAGGAAGTAGAGGCGATGGAAAAATCGAAAGGCGGCGAGGACGAAAGGTCCGCGCCGCCTTTGCGGAAAATTAGAACAGATGGAAGTGAATCAAATGGTTTTCGTTGCCGGCGCGCCCATAGGAGCGGCTGAGCTTTTTGCGAATGCGTTGTGGCTTGAATCCTTCTCCGAACTCTTATCGATCTCAATCGAGCCTTTGAAGTACGCGCCGTCTTCGATCATGATGCGGGCGGTGGTGAGATCGCCGTTGACGGAGCCGTCCTTCTTAATTTCGATCCGGTCTTTGGCGCGAAGGTTTCCCTTCACGGTGCCGTAAACCACTACCTCGCGGGCGATGATATCGGCAGTGACCTTAGCGGTGGTTCCGACGGTCAGCTTCCGCTCATCAAGCTGGATCAGTCCTTCGACCGAGCCGTCGATCAGCAGATCCTCGTTGCCGGAGATCTCGCCTTTCACGTGCAGGCTGGCCCCGAGCCGCGCGGTGGCGCGGTCCGCGGTTGCACCCAATGGACGCATGGCATCTGTACTCATTGCGGTAGTTCCCTCCCAAGTCGCCGGAGCGGACTTCGGCGGCTGATTCGTTGGAAAATTTTTCGTCTCCGGATGCGCGGATTGCAGCGTTTCCGGTTTCTTATTGCCCCACATCGGTCCTCCCAAAGGGATAGCACCACCCCTGCGAATTTCTGCTTGGGGTATTGCAAACTTTAGTCCTGAGAATGGCAAACGGCAAATGCAGTATTGCGTGGCCGTTCCTGAAAGTTACTAGACCTTTGGCCAGTAGCCGTCTTCGCTCTCAATCCAGTTTTCGGTGAATCCTTGGTAACGACGTAGGGGGGCAACCGAAGTGTAACGCAAGGAATGTTCAGTTGCTAGGTTTTTCGGGAACGGGCTGTGTCGCCAGGAAATTAGCTTGAAATCTTTTTGAGTAAGAGTCCAGAAGTTCCTCGATCCGCGCGGACGCGGTGGACTTAAGGACAAAACCGGCGTGGTGGTATTTGGTGATGCGGTAAACGATCTCTGGATCGTCATAGGCGGAAGTATCAGGTCGTTCCTGGCGTGCGAGACACACAATCACTCCAGCGTAATCGGAGCGCAGCTGCGGGAGCTGATAGGCCTCGGCTCCCGCGCCGACTTCGAGCCGCGCCCACTCACGCCACAAGTTGATGCCGGTGGCGGCTTCGATGACATTCGAGATGTAGGCGCCGCCGACGCGCGCGGCCACTTCGAGAAAGTACAGCTTGCCATCGGAGCGAGCTTTCAAGAATTCGGCGTGTGTGACGCCGCGCAAGAAACCGAGTTCCTTGAGGACTTCGCGATTAATGCCCAGGAGCGCTTTCGCGTCCGCAGAATCCCTCGCTAGGGTGCGCGTGGTGAAAACGCCGCCGTGGTGCGAAGTGTCGAGCGGCGGGGCGCCGTAAGCGTGCGCCTCCGCAAGGACCACTTCACGCTCCGTGGCCACGCTGTCCACATGAAAAACGCTTCCAGGAATAAATTGTTCGAGCAAATAGTTGGATTGCATGTCGCCGAGCTGATCGAGCCACGGCCAGAGTTCGCATGGCTCGTGAATTTTTTTCATGCCGATGCCCGAGGCCTGGGAACGCGGTTTCAGCAGCCAGGGCGCGGGAACTCGAGCCATGAACTCGCGCAAGGCATCGCAATTCAGAACGTGGACGAATTCCGGCACGGGGATGCCTGCTTCTTTGGCGCGAGCGCGCATCGCCAGTTTGTCGCGGAAATAGCGGACCGTGGTCAATCCCATACCGGGAATGCGCAGGTGTTCGCGCAGGGCCGAGACGTTTTCCATATCGAATTCGTCGAGGGCCACGATGCGGTCGATGGGTTGCGACCGAGCGGCGAAACTTACGGCATTGATCAGGCCTTGCACGGGAAGCTCTTCGGGCATGAAGAACATTTCATCGATGGACTCGCGAGGCCAATCCGCGTTGCGGAGCTTTTCGACGGTCAGGAGAAGCACGCGGCATCCGATCTCCTTGCAAGTGCGGAGAAATTCCTGACCTTTTTCATAGGAGCTGACGCAAAGAATGGTGAGAGGACGGCTCTCTGGCATCGAATGACCCCTGAATCCCGCGCGATTCTTGTGCGAGAACAGCTCTACATAAGCACGCGATGAAGCGCGGATTATACTTCGCTCTTGCGAGCCGGAAACAAAAATTGCAGAAAAGGGCCCACGCGCCGGGCCCAGGCTGCTTCGTTGTGTTCGCCGCCTTCGACGCGCTCGTAGTGCAGATCGTGGCCGAGATGCCAGCCTTTTTGCAGGAGCACGTCGCGAAATTGTTCGACATCGTGGACGATGCGCGGGCCTTCGCGCGTGCCGATGTCGAGCCAGATGCGCGGGCGCGGGTAGACGTCAGCAGCTTCCGCGAAACGATGCATCACTTGCTGGTTCCACCAAACGGAAGGGGAGAGAGCGGCAATCCTTCCAAAGACATTCGGAAGCTTCAGACCTAAATAGAGCGAAACGAGCCCGCCAAGGGAAGAGCCGCCGATGCCCGTGTTTTCATGGCCCGTGCGAGTGCGGTATTCGCGCTCGATGAAAGGCTTTACTTCTTCGATCAGGAATTTGGCATAACGATCCGCACGGCCGCCACCAAGTTTGGGGACGTGGGTGGGAGTGTATTCACGAATGCGGGCCTTCGTGTTGTACATGCCGACGATGATGAGAGGCTCGACGGCGCCGGAGCAGATGGAATGATCGGCGGTGTGGCCAACGTGCCAATCCATCCCAGGAATGAAGGAGGTTGCGCCGTCGAAAAGATTCTGACCGTCATGAAGATAGAGGACGGGGAAGACGCGGCCGGGCTGATCGTCATAGCCGGGAGGGAGATAGACGATGAGGTCTCGCTGGTTTCTGAGGAAGCGCGAGCGAAAGCCTTCGTGCTTGCGACAATTCGGAGCGCTCACGGAGTGATGGTCACCAGCAAGTCTTTGGCTTCCACGTGCTGCCCGGGCGTTACTAGTAGTTTCACGACCCGCCCAGCGATCGGCGCATAGATATTGGATTGCATTTTCATAGCCTCGAGCGTCAAGAGTTTGGCTCCGCGTTCCACGGGATGATTCATTTGTACCGCGATTCCGCTGATTACACCGGCTGTCGGCGCGGCCACTTGTCCCTGATCGGCGGGGTCGGCCTTGGGATGCGCGCGCTCGACGACGCGCAATGCACGGTCTCGCACGTTTACTTCACGCGGTTGCCCATTCAATTCAAAAAACAACGTTCGCGTTCCATCAGGGTGCGGATCGCCAGCGGTTAGAAATTTGAGGATTAGCGTCTTTCCCGGCTCGATTTCAACGGTGATCTCTTCGCCGGAAGCCAGGCCATAATAAAACGCGGGCGTGGGAAGAACGCTGACATCTGCATAGGTTTGGCGGAACTTGTCGTACGTTACGAACACATCAGGGTAGAGCAGATAGCTCAAGAGGTCGTCACGGCGCAGGCCGTGGCACATTTTTTTTTCGAGCGTCGCGGAAGCTCCGGCGAGGTCAACCGTTTCGAGGCTTGCGCCGGGGCGGCCCTTCAGAGGCGCGGCCCCGCGCAAAACTATCTTTTGCAACTTACGCGGCCAGCCGCCCGGCGGCACGCCGAGCGCCCCTGAAAACATCTCCACGACGGAATTCGGGAGAGAGAGATCGTGCTTCTCGTCGAGCTTGAGAAGATCAGACGGTTGGAGCTCGTTGGCCATTAGAAACAGTGCCATGTCGCCGACGACTTTGCTGGAAGGCGTGACTTTCACGATGTCGCCGAAGAGCTGATTCACTTCGGCATACATTTTCTCCACTTCGCGCCAGCGATGTCCCAATCCCATCGCAGAAGCTTGTTCGCGCAGATTCGTGTATTGCCCGCCGGGGATTTCGTGCTGATACAGCCGCGCGGAGCCGGCCTTCGGGCCGGAATCAAAGGGCAAATAATAGGTCCGCACGGTTTCCCAATAATCGGAGCATTCATTGAGCGCTTCGATATCGAGATTTGTGTCCCGCGTCGTGTGGCGCAGCGCCTCGACAATGGAATTGAGATTGGGCTGGCTGGTGCCGCCGCTCATTGCCGCGATTGCGGCATCGGCAACGTCGGCTCCCGCATCCGCTGCTTTCATTATGGAGGCTGAATTGATGCCGCTGGTGTCATGCGTGTGAAAATGCACGGGGATGGCGATTTCTTCGCGGAGAGTCTTCACCAGTTCGTAGGCCGCGTAAGGCTTGCACAGGCCGGCCATGTCCTTGATAGCGAGAAAATGGGCGCCGAGCTTTTCGAGCTGCTTGGCCATGGTGACGTAATATTTCAGCGAATACTTCGGCCGCGATTTATCGAAGATGTCACCCGTGTAGCAAATGGCCGGCTCGCAGACCGCGCCGGTCTCCAGGACGGCGTCAATCGAGACGCGCATGTTTTCGATGGAGTTAAGGGAATCGAAAACGCGGAAGATGTCGATGCCTTGGGCGTGGGCTTCGCGGACAAACTCGACAATCACATTGTCCGCATACGAGGTGTAGCCGACGGCGTTCGCCCCGCGAAGCAGCATCTGAAAGCAAATATTCGGAACGCGTTCGCGTAGCTCGCGAAGACGCTGCCACGGATCCTCGTGAAGGAAGCGCATGGCCGTATCGAAGGTGGCGCCGCCCCACATTTCTAGGCTGAACAGATTAGGAAGACGCTGGGCGATAGCGCCGGCCGTGGCGAGCAAATCGTAGGTGCGCACACGCGTTGCCATCAATGACTGGTGGGCATCTCGAAAAGTCGTATCCGTAATCAGCAGGCGCTTTTCTTTTCTTGCCCACGCCGCAAATTTCTTCGGCCCCAGCTTCCGCAGCAATTGCCGCGTTCCCGCGGGCGGTTCGATGCCGGGGACGGAGGGCAGCACGGCCTTCTCCAGCACCTTCGGGACTTGCTTACCTTTTACTTCGGGATTGCCGTTGAGAATGACATCGCCAAGATACGAAAGCAGCTTGGTGGCTCGGTCGCCGCGGCTGTGCAGGCGAAACAACTCGGGGAATTCTTCAAGGAAAGAAGTCGTAACGTCGCCGGCGCGGAAGCGGGGATGATTGACGACATTTTCGAGAAAGGGAATGTTGGTCTTGACGCCGCGAATGCGAAATTCTCGCAGCGCGCGGTCCATGCGCTGGCAGGCTTCGGGAAGTTTGGTTCCCCAGGCTGTCACCTTGACGAGAAGTGAATCGTAATACGCAGCCAGAATCGCTCCGGCGTACGCCGTGCCTCCATCGAGACGAATTCCGAAGCCTGCCGGTGAGCGGTAGGTCGTGAGTTTTCCATAATCGGGCGCGAAATTTTTCTCTGGGTCTTCGGTGGTCACGCGGCACTGCAACGCGGCGCCGTAGAGCGGGACGTTCTCCTGCTTCGGAAGAGCAAGCGGTTCCTCATGTAGCTTGTGGCCCTGCGCCACGAGAATCTGCGAACGCACCAAGTCGATACCGGTCACCATCTCCGTGACGGTGTGTTCCACCTGAATACGCGGATTCACTTCGATGAAATACCAGTTCTTTGTGTCGACGTCGTAGAGAAACTCGACGGTTCCCGCATTGCGGTACTTGGCCTTTTGCGCCAGCCGCACCGCGGCATCGCACAGTTCAACACGCACTCGAGCCGGCAAATTTGCGGCGGGTGCAACTTCAACGACCTTCTGATGCCGCCGCTGCACGGAGCAATCGCGTTCGTAGAGATGGAGCAAATTGCCGTGATTGTCGCCGAGAATCTGCACCTCAAGGTGGCGCGCGCGTGGCAAATATTTTTCCAGAAACACGCTTGCGTCGCCGAATGCGGATTTTGCTTCTCCCTGAGCTTCCTCAAGGCGCGACTCAAGTTCGGACGCGTCGCGCACAACTCGCATGCCGCGCCCGCCCCCGCCCATCGCAGCTTTCACAATAACGGGATAACCGATTTCGGCAGCAGACTTGCGCGCTTCACTTGCGGATCTTACCGGCTCTTCTGTGCCGGGAAGCACCGGGACGCCAACCGAAGCGGCAAGTCGTCTTGCGGCCGTTTTGTCTCCCAAGAGCTCGAGCAAATCCGGCGTTGGCCCGATAAACGCGATCCCCGCTTTTTCGCAAGCGCTGGCGAACGCAGGATTTTCGGATAAAAAACCGTAGCCGGGATGAACGGCGTCAACCCCTTTATCCTTGGCCAGTGCGACAATGCCCGCGATATCGAGGTACGCTTCGACCGGGCCTTTCCCCGTGCCCACCTGATAGGCCTCGTCAGCCTTGAACCGGTGGAGCGCCAGGCGGTCCTCTTGCGAATAGATCCCCACGGTCCGCAGGCCGAGTTCGGTCGCGGCGCGGAAAATGCGGATGGCGATTTCGCTGCGATTCGCCGCCAGCAATTTCCGAATGGGTTTGTTCTTCTTCATCACGGGACCGCTAAGAAGCTTACGCGAAACTTAACATTGTTTCACGCGGGCGCTGCGGGGCTTTCGCACTTTTTTCGATTCGCAGGACAAACACTTTGGATGTGCCGGCGGGCTGGCAAACCGCACTATGGTTTAAGCAAGGGCTTTGCAAAGCGGATGGGAACTCCAAAATTGGAGCCGCCAAAGCCTCTGACCACGGCAAAGGTTACGCCAATGACTTCGCCGTCGCGGTTAATCAGCGGCCCACCGGATCCGCCGGAAGTGGTCTGCGCATCGTAAACAATTTTGTCGGTCAAGACGTCGCCAATGTGTCCTTGCGTCACCAGCGGCCGGATCAGTTCTCCGTTTCTCCAGTTCCTCGACGATTTTCTTCGGGTCGCCGCCGCTCGTCTTGACGATCTCCTTGACGGTGTCTTCGCCTGCGCGCGCCAGGATGGCGCTCAGCCCCGTTGCGTATCCCAAGGAAATCAACGGCTGGCCGCTTACCGCGGCTTCTTTGCGTCCATCCAGTTTTAGGATGGGGCGTTTCAGCGCGGAAATGTCGCCGCGCAAAAGGGCTAAATCGGCTTCGTCGGAAATCTGTGAAACACTCAAGGGAATGCCCCTCCCCGCTTCCGGAAAATAAGCGGTCATTTCCGCGATAGTTGGCTGCAATCCCTGTTGAGTTGCGGCAGCTGAGCTCATCATTCTGCCACCAGGGCTGGGCCACGTGATGGTTCGTAAGGATCTCGTCGTTGCCGACAATGAATCCCGTACCGAAGTAATCTTCGCGCACCTCGGGGGCTTGGCCCTCTAGACCGTAGACTACGTTGCCGTCGCTGTCCTTTAGAGGCTGGCCGTCGGGATTGATCGCCGCATAACGCAAAGGCCGCCGTGAATTCCGGTCTAAAAAGGAAACCGAGACATGGAGCAAGCAAACGCTTGGAGCGTCGGCGCGAATGACGCCTTCCGCGGCGTCGGATTCTGTTTCTACTCGTTTAAGGCGGCTAGTGGTTTCTTCCAACTGCTTGCGAAGGCTGCCGACTTCGCTGGAATCCGCCGCGGAGAGTTTCTGGCGAAGATCGTCGGTCTGCTTCTGGAGCCGTTGTTTCTCCGCGGTGAAGTCCGATTGTTCGAGCTGCGTGCGCGCTTTGTTAGCTTCATCGACCAGGGCTTGTTCCGTATGCACGCCGTGTTCGAGCTGCGCGATGACCGAGTATGCGCGCCGGGTCTCTTTATCCGCGCGTCGTGAGTAAAGCAGAAAAATGATGGAGATGAGCGCGGCGACGCCGAGTAACGCGGCGACGCCGATCTTCAGCGCGCGATCGAGAGAGAACGCGTCGCGCGTCATTTTTTCCGTCACGGCGATGGCCTGAAACGCAGTGTGCGCTATTTCTTGCCCTTCTTCGGCGAGGCGGGATTTTTCTTGTAACTCTTCCAAGGCGTGCTTATCGCGCAACTGCACTCGCACGCGCGCCAGCAGTTCGGCGGGCTCCCACGGAGGGGTTAAAACGTCATCAGCGCCCAAGTCCAGCGCGCGGGCACGTTCCCCAGCGCCACCGCGCGCGAAAAGTATCACGCGCGTGTTGGACGTGGATCCCAGGCCCTTGATTTCCGCCAGAGAGTTGCAGCACAGGACATCGGCGAGATCAGCAGAAAGCAGAAACACGTCCACGACGCCTGTCTGGACGATCCGGAATCCGTCTTCCTGCGAAGACGCTGAGGATACTTCGTACCCCGCGGAACGCAGGACCTCCTCAAGTTGCTGCCGTCTTGCCTCGTCAGGCTCGAAGATCAGAAAGTTTTCGCGTTTGGGAGTCAAGGTTGCTGGTTTCCTTCGCGGCGGCAATCGTGCAGCTCCCGCTTCGTTCCTTTGACGCGCAGCTTTTCCGGCTGGTCACAATTAATTCACAGTGTGACCGGAAATTCAAATCGAGCTTGGATGTAGCTTACCTGGGGAAAGTACGCCACGGAACAGGAAGTAACTTCGCAAGGAAAGACACCAGAGCACGGCTAGAAAGAAGAGCGGTGGTAAATTTGAGCTTGGAGCGGCCTTGAACACGGTCTGGGGCTGATGTTCAGTACTTTCGGAGAACCCCGATGACTCGGCCTTGAATCTTGAGGTCATTCGCGGCCACCATGATCGGCGCCATCTCTGAATTGGCGGGCTGCAGACGGATCTTCCCCGCGCCTTCCCGATAGAACCGCTTAAGTGTCGCTTCTTCCCCGCCAATCAGCGCCACGACGATGTCGCCCGCGTTCGCCACCTGCGTCTGTTCGCATACCACGTAATCGCCGTCCATGATGTGATCCTCGATCATGGAACTGCCCTTCACCTGCAGCACGAACGAATTGCCACCACGTGCAAAATCCCCCAGCGATAGCGTCTCGCGCTCTTCCACGGCCTCCAATGGCCGGCCGGCAGCGATTCTGCCAACGAGCGGCAATTCTTGAATTCTCCGGTCGCTAATTTGCTCTTTGACGGGCTTTGGCAATTGCAGGATTTCGATCGAGCGGCTCTGGTTGTAGCCGCGCCGGATGAATCCCTTTTTCTCCAGAGTCGTGATGTGCTTGTGAACGGTGGCAAGGGAAGTCAATTTTAGGCCCTTGCCAATTTCTTCAAAGCTCGGGGCGTACCCGTGTTTGTTGTCAAAAGAAACCAGGTAATCCAGGACTTCTTTTTGCCGTTTTGTCAGGGCCATCGCTCGCCTCCGCACACACTCTTGCAGCGTCCCCACTTTAGGCGAAAAGAAAGCGAACGTCAAGTGGCAAGTTGCCTTCGCGTTACTTTCACTTCCCTGTGGCGGCACTTCTGGAAATGATATACACAGAAGGCATGGCCGCCGACCTCGAAGCCTTCTGCATCTGTTATCGCCTCGGGCGTTGTGGCCATTCTCGGAAGCTCGGTGATTTTGGTTGGAGCGGCGCTTAGCCTGGTCGCGCTCGTAGCGGTAAAGATGCCGGCTACTCTGCCGGAAGAGCCGCCTTTTGTCAGGATCACTGGCGTTGCCTCGATGGCATTAGGGATGGCTTGCGGCATTTTCGGCATTGCCGCGGGCATCGGCCTTTTTCTTCTGCGCAATTGGGCCCGCATTGCGACATTGGTCTGGGCGGGGATTTGTTTTTTCTTTGGCCTCATCGGGATACCCGTCGCCCTTTTTATGTCCCTTCCGGCGACTTCCAACTCTCCCGGCATGCCCGGGAATTTTGTGTTGGTCTTTCGTCTTATACTTCTTGCGATATACTGTGCACCGCTCGCTGTGGGTATCTGGTGGCTCGTTCTCTTCAGTCGCAAGTCCGTTAAAGAGCAATTCCTGCGGACTGCGGCTCCGGTCGATCTCTCGGTCCCTCAAAAGCCGCTCGCCCCGGTTGCCATCACCGTACTTGCGTGGTTTTTCATCACCTCCAGTGCGAACCTCGTCCTTCTTCCGCTCTTACCGCGCCACTTTCCCATGATGATCTTCGGCCACTTGTTCTATCCGCCCGCCAGCACAATTATTTTTACTCTCAGTTGCGTTCTCGTCACCATCGTGGGGATCGGGCTTTTAAAGCTCAAGCCCTGGAGCTATCCCCTCACAATTGGACTCCAGCTTTTCTGGCTTGCGAGCGGCATCATCAGCCTGCTCAGTCCGGACTTCGATTCCTGGGTCAATTCCATCATCGGCGATATGATCAGCGCCATGCACTTGCCTGAGGGCGTCGGCGTTCCGAT
Organism: uncultured Acidobacteriota bacterium; assembly: GCA_963753745.1. Classification (GTDB taxonomy): domain Bacteria; phylum Acidobacteriota; class Terriglobia; order Acidiferrales; family UBA7541; genus Acidiferrum. Next base: position 198,740 of record CAVWDX010000020.1, on the reverse strand, counting down.
GGACTTTTTCCATCACATGCGCTTGCTCATGGACATCGGCTTGCTTATTCCCGTTGCCATCGTGGCCATGCTTTTTTATTACCGAGAGCGATTTTTCGAAGCAGCGACCGCGGCAAAAACATGAGTCCAAGCGTCTTAGCCGAAACGAGGAAGGCCGCTCGAGAGTCTTTTCCGTAACGACACATTTGGCGCTGCTTGCCTGTCTCTCCGCCAGGAATGCGCCGGTGTGGTATTCTTCTTATGTCGGCTCCGGGCGGCTGGATGCTGCATCCAACCTGGTTTTCGCATTGCCCATCTAACAAATCGAGCCACACTCCCTTGGGGGAATCGCTTGGGAGTTCGGTAGCAGCGGAGCCCTGGCCACCATGTCAACTTTGATTGAAACACCGCCCGTAAAACACAAGCGCGAGGTGATCGATCGCGCGGTCATCCGCTTTGCCGGCGACTCCGGCGACGGCATGCAAATTACTGGAAGCCAGTTCACCAATACCGTCGCGCTTTATGGCAACGACATTGCCACCTTCCCGGATTTTCCCGCGGAGATTCGCGCGCCTGCCGGAACGCTCCCAGGCGTCAGCGGCTACCAACTCCATTTCTCTTCCAGCGACGTGTACACGCCGGGCGACGCCGTGGATGTTCTGATCGCCATGAATCCCGCGGCCTTGAAGATGAACGTTGCGGACCTCAAAGCCAACGGAATCCTGATCGTGAATTCCGATGCCTTCGCGGAAAACGACCTGCGCAAAGCGAAGATGGATTCCAATCCGCTCGAGGATCATTCCCTAGACAAATACCGTCTCTTTTCTGTCGAGCTGGAGCGCCTCACTAAAACGGCGCTGGATGATCTCGGCTTGGACGCCAAGTCCATCAGCCGCTGCAAAAATTTCTTCGCTCTCGGCATGTGCTACTGGCTTTACAACCGCTCGATGGAGCCCACCGTGCGGTGGATTGACGCCAAATTTAAGAACAAGCCTTTACTCGTCGAAGCCAACAAGCTCGCCATGAAGGCGGGCTATTCGTATTGCGAAGCCACGGAAGCATTCCAGATCAGTTACGAGATTCCCCCGGCGCAGCTCGCTCCCGGCTTTTACCGTAATCTCAGCGGAAACCAGGCGTTGGCGCTCGGCTTCGTCACCGCTTCGCAAAAATCGGGCCTGCGCCTCTTTCAGGGCAGTTATCCCATTACACCCGCATCCGACATTCTTCACGAGCTTGCCCAATACAAAGATTTCGGCGTGATGACCTTTCAAGCGGAAGACGAAATCGCCGCCATCACCAGCTCCATTGGCGCGGCCTATGCAGGCGCGCTGGCCATCACTACGACCTCCGGCCCTGGCATGGCGCTTAAGACGGAAGCGCTGGGCCTGGCCGTCGCCGTCGAAATCCCGCTGGTCATCTGCGACATTCAGCGCGGCGGACCCTCCACCGGTCTTCCGACAAAAACCGAGCAGGCGGATCTTTTGCAAGCGCTCTTCGGGCGCAATTCCGAAGCGCCCATTCCCATCATTGCAGCGGCGACACCCAGCGATTGTTTTTGGGCCGCGCTCGAAGCCAGCCGCATCGCCATCAAGTACATGGTTCCTGTGATTGTCCTTTCCGACGGCTACCTGGCGAACGGCGCAGAGCCGTGGCGGATTCCCAACGTCGATGAAATTCCGGCTTTCCCCGTGAAGTTTGCGACGGAAGTCAACGGTCCCAACGGCTATTTGCCTTACAAGCGCAACCCGGAAACGCTGGCGCGTCCCTGGGCCGTGCCCGGCACGCCAGGCCTCGAACACCGCGTCGGCGGCCTCGAAAAGCAGGACGTTACCGGCAACATCAATTACGAGCCGCTCAATCATGAAAACATGGTGCGCATCCGCGCGGCAAAGGTTGCGGCCATCGTGCAGGAAATTCCGGATGTGGAGCCCGCCGGCGATGCCGAAGGCGATCTTTTGATAGTAGCTTGGGGCTCGACGCATGGCGCCATCACCGCAGCTTTGAAAGCGCAGCGCGCGCTTGGCCGCAAAATCGGCCACGTTCACCTGCGGTATCTCAATCCGCTGCCGGCAAATCTCGGCGATGTGCTCCTGCGATACAGGACGGTTCTCGTGCCCGAGCTCAACATGGGCCAGTTGCTTTGGGTCCTGCGCGCCAAGTATTTAGTCGATGCCATCGGGCTCAACAAGATTCAGGGCCGTCCGTTCAAGCAGGCCGAAGTCGAGCAAAAGATCGAAGAGATTCTTGGGGAGAATTCCCGATGAGCACTGCCACGCTTCCGCCTATCACGCCTCTCACCAAGAAAGATTTCCAGACTGACCAGGAAGTTCGCTGGTGCCCCGGCTGTGGCGACTACGCGATTCTTTCCGCCGTTCAGTCTATTTTCCCGGAGCTTGGCATCAAGCGCGAAAATTTCGTCGTGGTTTCCGGCATCGGATGTTCAAGCCGCTTCCCGTACTACATGAACACGTTCGGCTTTCACACCATTCACGGACGTGCGCCCGCGGTCGCTACGGGTATTAAGGCCATTCGGCCGGACCTTGAAGTTTGGGTCGCCACCGGCGACGGCGATGCCCTCTCCATTGGCGGCAATCACCTGATTCACATGCTGCGGCGCAACGTCGGCCTGAAAGTTCTGCTGTTCAACAACCGCATCTATGGCTTGACGAAGGGCCAGTATTCGCCAACATCGGAGTTCAATAAGAAGACCAAGTCAACTCCGTTCGGTTCGCTCGATCGCCCCTTCAATCCGATTTCTCTCGCGATTGGCGCCGAGGCTACTTTTGTCGCGCGCTCCGTCGATGTTTTCCAGCAGCACCTCAAGGAAACGCTGAAGCATGCCGCCGCCCACAAAGGCTCCGCGTTCGTCGAGATTCTCCAGAACTGCAACATCTTCAACGATGGCGCATGGTTCAACCTCACCGAGCGCGACGCACGCAGCGAGCACATCATCCAACTCGAGCACGGCAAACCGCTCGTTTTCGGCAAAAACCGCGACAAAGGTATTCGGCGCAATGCCGACGGCGACATCGAAGTGGTACAGCTTGGCAATGGCATTACCGAATCGGACCTCGTTATTCACAACGCGCATCATCCGCGCGCGTCCTATGCCTTCCTGCTTTCGCACATGGAACACCGTCCTGGCTTTCCCACCCCAATCGGCTTGCTTCGTGCCTGGGACGACCTCCCGCGCTACGAAGACGTCATGAATCAGCAGATCAAAGACGTCATTGCAAAGCGCGGCCCCGGAGATCTCTCTAAGCTGCTCCGCGCCGGCGACACCTGGGAAGTGAAGTAGCTCCATCCTATCCAAGATATCGGCATGCCTAGCGTTGGCTTTCTGTCTCTCTGCCTGCGTCCGCCTCGCAAATCGCCCTCCGTCGGCAAAGGGCGTATGATTAAGTCCTAGGATTCCAGAGAATTCCTACCTTAGGAGAGATCCATGAGCCCCAAAAATAACAAGCAGGACGCTTCTTACAGCCAGCTCGAAACCGGCGCGAAACAAGCCAAGCCAGTTCAACACCAGCATGCCCCCGAAATCCAGCCCTACGGCAAGATTGCCAAGCTGCCCATCGCCCTCGATGAGAAAGTCTGTGCATCCAGCGCTGAAAACTTAAATCAAATTCTCGCGGACACCATGACCCTTCGCGACATGTACAAAAAGCACCATTGGCAGACCGCCGGCCACACCTTTTACCAATTGCATCTGCTCTTTGACAAACATCACGGGGAGCAAGATGAACTCGTGGATGGCATCGCCGAGCGCATTCAAATCCTGGGCGGCATCAGCCTGGCGATGGCCGCAGATGTTGCCGAGACGACCCTGATCCCCCGGCTGCCCCGAGGGCGAGAAGAAGCGCCGGTACAAATCTCGCGCCTGCTTGAAGCCCACGAAATCATTCTGAAGGAAGCCCGCACCATGGCAAGACTAGCCAGCGCGGCCGGAGACGACGGAACAAACGATTTGCTGGTCTCGGACGTGATCCGGACGAACGAACTTCAAGTATGGTTCCTGGCGGAACATCTGGTGGCCGTTCCTCTCGTTCGGGCGGCTCAGGCCAAGGCTGCCGCTAACGGAGACTAGCCCCTTCCAGGTCACGATAGGCAAAAAGTGAAAAGGCGGGCGCCGCAAATTCCGGCTAACCCGCCTTTTCGTCATTCGTGTGCCCTGCTCTAAAATTCCCTGTCAATTTTGCTATCTTCAGCTCTATGCCTTGGAAGCTTTCAAATCGTCCTTGGCTTGCTTTTCCGCGTTTTTCGCTTCCGTCTTCGCGTCGGCGTCCGGTTTCATCGCGTGGATTGCTTTGCTCAAGCTCATCGCCTTATCGCCGGCTGCTCCCTGGCACGACGACATATCCGCGCCGGTTTGTACTCCGGTCAGATTCGACTTCATGCAGTTAAAGTCCACTCCAAGATTCTTGCTTGCGTGAAGTGCGGCCACGCACTCGTCCAGCGACTTGAAATTCTCGCAGGCGCTCTTGGCATCGGTATTGGCCGGAAGCACTCCTTGGGATTTCAGGCTGGCAGTCAGTCTCTTGTCCTGTTCGTCTTTGGCGTCGAGCTGATCGCTGGCCGACTTGGGCTCTTTCTTCACCCACTTGATTGGATTCAACGAATGCGAGCTTCCCGAACTCCCCGAGGCTGCTGAACTTGCACCCGCGCCCTGCGGCCCCTGCGCGGCGGCTCTGTTCGCCCCGTACGAGACACTGAGCATTGCCACTGCTGCAACTAGGACTAGTTTTTTCATCTGCCCTCCGATCAATCGTTCATGCTCAACTGGCGAGACCTACACGGGTCTCATCCACCAGTAGGCCACGTGGCTCGGTTGACGGCGAGGGGTTGAACGGGCGGTACTCCCCCAATCCGTCACGCTGGCCGTTAGGACAGGCCTCGGAGAACTTTCCGAGGTCCTGTTGCTACTGCAGCTCTTCAAAGTTTCGATTTATCGGGCGTTGCTGAAAATCCGATAATTCCGCGGAATGCTACTGAAGTGAGTTGCCGACGTGCAAGTTCTGGGACGCGCTGATTTGCCTCTCCTAGGAACGCATCCGCAGGTAGACCCCGTAAAGGCACATCCCTAGGCCCCCAAGAAACACCAGCGGAGCCAAATAATCGCTCACCCACGGACTAAGCTGAACAGGAAGCGTGAAAGGGCTATGGCCTCCGGCGAAATAATAAATCACCGCGCCCAGAAGCATGTACGTCAGCCCGCGATGCACTTCCCGGCGGCCCTCCCTCCCGCCTCGGGAAGAAAGACGAATTTGGGGAACTTCCTCTCGGCAATGGGGGCAGCGATTCAACCGCCCGGGTACGGGCTTCCCGCAAAAGGCACACGGACGCGAAGCTGTTGCCTGCCCTAGATTTCCACCACTCATACACTCCCCCGTCCTCCGTCACTATTAGCGTAAGTTTGTGCTCCGCCTCCGTCAAGCGCGTCTGCGTCTGAGAGTTAACATAGCTCGCTGCCAAATTTTGTCAGCCAGCTGCTACATCTGAAACCGATTCATTTATGCTACATCTAATCAGCAGCCCGGCTCGGGTCACTCAAAAATGGAAGACCTCTCCAAACTCGCCTCTTACGCCATTCTTGGCGATGCCGATCCCGTACCTCAGAGCCTTCTCAGCGCCTTCCCCGAGCAGGCCAAGACGCTCGCCTTGCTCTACGACGTCAGCCGCGAGCTGACTTCCATTCTCGACCGCGAAGAGTTGCTTCGCCGCATTGCCCTGCGCGTCAAGCGCATCGTCAACTACCATGTCTTTAGCGTGATGCTTTGGAACGAATCGACGCAGCTTCTCGAGAGTGTCTTCGGCATGCGCTATGAGGATTCCGTCCCGACGTTCCTGCGTTTGCCCCTCCGGTTGGGCCTCACGGGAGCCGCTGCCGCCGAGCGCCGCCCCATCCGCGTCGATGATGTGCTTACGGATGCGCGTTACATTCGCTGCGAAACCGGCGTCGATACACGATCCGAGCTTGTCGTCCCCCTGCTCCTCCAGGACCGCCTCATTGGTGTTCTCGACCTCGAAAGCACGCAGCCCAACGCCTTCACCGTAGAAAACGAGCGCATGCTCGCCACTCTCGGCTCCTACATCGCGGTGGCCCTTGAAAACGCGCGGCTCTACGAAGAGGCGCGCGAGATTCAGCTCCGCCTCCAGGATGACCTCAACACGGCTCGCGAGATTCAGCGCCAGCTTCTTCCCCATGGCGCCAAAGGTATCCCTGGTCTCGATCTCGCTGCCGCTTATGTTCCTGCGCGAGAGCTGGGCGGCGACTTCTACGATTTCCTTCCCTATGGCCAAGGCAAACTGGCCGTGGCTTTAGGTGATGTCTCCGGAAAAGGCACCGCCGCGGCCCTATATGGGTCGCTGGCCATCGGCACGCTACGCGAGCTGGTCGTTAGCAGTACTTGCAATCCCGCATGCATGCTGCAGATGCTCAATCACCGGATGCACGGCGCGCGCCTTGATGCGCGGTTCATTGCCATGCTCTTTGCCGTCTATGATGCCGCCGCGCACCGCCTCACCCTCTCCAATGCCGGCGGTCCTTATCCTTTGCTCGTTCGTGACGGCCGCGCGCAGGAGATTCATGTTGAAGGCGTTCCGCTAGGCATCTTCCCCGACACCCAGTACGAGGAGTTGGCCATCGATCTGGAACCCGGCGATGTTGTGCTGTTTGCCTCCGACGGTATTCTCGAATCGGAGAATGCCAAGCAGGAAGAGTTTGGCTCTCAACGCTTGCATGCGCTCCTGGCGGGTGCCGCGCGCGGGATTTCGGCGAATGAACTCTCCGAAAAAATTATCGCCGCCACGGATGATCATAGCGGCGCTGGTTCAAATCCGCACGACGACCGCACCCTGCTTCTTCTCCGCGTTACCTGCGAAGCTGCGCCCGATTACACAAAACTTCCCGTCATTTATTGAGGCCTAACCGCTGAATGGCCGGCCCGGGAATCCTTCAACGTCCGGCGACGTCCGCGATGCCTGCCTGGAGTAACTCAGGTTTTTTCAGGAGCGGCAGCCATCTCTCCCGAACGGCCGCAAATTCCGGCAAGTGTTTTTTCGAAACGGGATCGGAAGGCGGCAAGCCGAGCTTCTCGAAGTTCTTGTACTGGCCCTTCTGCAAAATCCGAAAATCAAGATGCGGACCCGTGGAAAGCCCGGTGCTGCCAACAAGGCCGATTGTCTTTCCGATTTCGACGTGCTGCCCCGCCCGGACGTACATGCGGGACAAATGCAGATACATGGTTTCGTAACCATTGGAATGGACGATTTGCACCATGTTCCCTTCTCCGCCTTTCCGGCCCGCGAAGAGGACACGGCCGCTTCCAATCGTCTGCACCGGCGTTCCGACCGGCGCACCATAATCCGTTCCCAGGTGCGGGCGAACGATTTTTAGAATTGGGTGGAAACGCGCATTGCTGAAATGCGAAGTGACCGGTGCGCCAAATTTGAGCGGCGAGCGAAGAAACTCTTTTTGCAGCGATTTGCCGTCTGCCGTGTAATACGCGGCGCGGCCAAATTCGTCATGGAAAAGCAGCGCCTGGTATTTCTTGCCGCCGTTGTCGTACTCGGCGGCGAAAATCTTTCCGTAGCCCGCCATCTGGCCATTGGCGTACTTCTTTTTTTCGAGCAGGACCCGGAATGTATCGCCCTTGCGTGGATCGGTGTAGAAATCCAGGTCGTAGCCAAAGATTTGCGAGAGCCGCAAGGCAATTTCCGGGGATTCACCCGCCTGCTCGACGGCATTAAAAAGTGAATCGTCGAGCTTTCCGGAAACCACCGTGACTTCAAGCTTGGACGGTATCTCTCTTACTTCCGCCTTAAACCCGCTATCCGCCGGCACTATCTTCAGCATGCGGTCGGGATCGATTTTGTAATCGATCTCGCGCAGATCGCCTTCCACCGATCGCCCTACGGTTATGGTATTGCCTGCGCGGACCTGCCGCAGATTGAACTCCTGCTGCGCCGCCGCGGAAGCGCGAGCTGCATCTTGGTGGCTCAGCCCGAACTTTTCAAGCGCTGAGGTGAAATTGTCCCGAGCGAGAAGTCGTTGTTTTGTTGGTACGATAACGTGCTCGCGAATCCAGGCCGCCTCTTCCCTGCCAAGTTTCGCCTGATGCTGGAATTCATCTGAGGCAGCAAAGCGCAGATGAAAAACATACGCAAGCACCCCCGCGCCAAAGCAAAGCACGGTAATCAACACAATCGCAAACCGACGATTCACTCTTCCCCCTGCCACTCTTTAAGCTTCTCGACTTGCCCTTCGCCCCATCCCAGCAGACAAATTTTCTTCCCGCAAGCAATGCATGTCAGACTACCACGAACACTTTTGTATCAAACCAAGATTGCAGTCAATTACCAAACTAATCTCACGCTTCCAATCGCCAAACCTCTTGATGAAATTCGGCTGATTCTCGATTAGGATGCACCTATGACACGAAACGCTTGGTCGCGTCGTTCTTTTCTGACTTTCTCGGCGATTCTCCCGTGGGCTCTTTTCGCTCGCGAACCGTCAAGCATTCCCGTCGGCTTGGAATTGTATTCCGTGCGTGATGCTTTGAAAAAGGATCCCGCGGGCACGGTGCGCGCCGTCGCCGGAATGGGTTATCAGTGCGTCGAATTTTATGCCCCTTATTTTGAGTGGAGCGACAGCCAGGCCGCGGAGATGCGCAAGCTTCTGGATGACCTCGGCATCCGTTGCTATTCCACTCACAACGATAGCTCGTATTTTGCTCCCGACAAGATTTCCCGCGCGCGAGACTTAAACCACATCTTGGGCTGCAAATATGTGGTGATGGCAAGTTCGCATGAAAAACCTGGACCGGATGGCTGGAGGGCCGTCGCGGACACCTTGAATTTCGCGGCCGAACAGTTGGAGCCGTCAGGTTTGAAAGCCGGCTACCATAACCATCAGGCTGAGTTCACTCCCGAGGACGGCGTCCGCCCTATCGAGATCCTCGCAAGAAATACCAAACCGTCCGTCATATTGCAGCTCGATGTGGGCACGTGTATCGAAGCCGGCTCCGATCCCGTGGCGTGGATTCGTTCGAATCCGGGACGCATCCGGTCCCTTCATCTCAAGGACTGGTCGCCTGCACCGGGGAAAGGCTACGAGGTCTTGTTCGGCGAGGGTGTTGCCAATTGGAAGGGCATCTTCGAAGCAGCAGAAACCGTCGGCGGCGTGGAATATTACCTCATCGAGCAAGAAGGCAGCCGCTTTTCGGAGTTGGCGACTGCGAAGAAATGCCTCGATACATTTCGCACCGTGCGCCCGGAATGATTCACCTGTAGCGCTGTTTGTTTAGTTGCCCGCTTTACTTGCCCGAAAGAAGCGGGGTGAGTGGAGTGGACCCGGCGGTGGATTCGGCGAAATAATTTTGTTCGCGGAGTTTGCGATACAGGCGCCCCGCGACTTCGGCAGCCATGGGCCCCTGGACGCGCCTCGTATTCCCGCGGAGGAGCACCGCCAGTGCGATTTTAGGATGGGCTTCGTCGGCGTACGTCACGAACCATCCGATGCGCGACGGCGTGGTGTGATCGTCGCATGTGCCTGTCTTGCCGAGCGGCGTCTCATCGCCGTCGCGGTCGAAGCTGGATTTCCCGGTGCCGTACAGCACGGCAGCGAGCATGCCCTCGCGAACTTCAGGAAGAATTGACGCGATGTTCAATTCTCGCTTCACGCGCGGCGTAAAGTCTTTTACCTCTTCTGGCGTGCGCGGATACTGCAGATAATACAGTGTGCCGCCATTCGCAAATGCCGCTGCCAGCGCTGCAAGCTGCAATGGAGTGATCTGAATCCCTTGACCGAAGCTGGACATCCGCGCTACGCCCCCAAAGGCTGGCGGAGCGCTGGGGAATGCGCCGGGATGCTCTTCCGGCAGATCATAGCCGGCGAGCTCACCGAGACCTAGCAGGCGCGCGTACTTTGAAACCGTTTGAAATCCCATGCGCCGCCCCAGCTCTTCAAAAAATGCGTTGTTCGAGTGCGCCATCGCATCCGTCAAGTTCATGTACTTGTGATAGCTCACCTTAAGCATGGTGTCGCGCGTGATGACATTTTCTTCGAGTGCGGCGATAGCGATGGTCGGCTTGATCGTCGAGCATGGGATATATCCTTCGCCAAATGCAATTTTTTGATTTACCACCGTCAGGATTCGCCCGGTGTTCGGATCGACGGCGACCACGGACCCGTTGTACCGCCCAAGCGCTTCGACGGCTGCCTCTCGAACGACAGGATCATCGTATGTGGAGACGTCCGCACTCGTTGAATCGGCAAAAGTGGGGACACCGCGGTATCGCGGGGCGTGCCTGCGGGTACGCGTGCCAGGTCTGCCTGCGGCCGGAACGGGCACCGACAAAGAACGCCGCCATTACAATTGCGAGAACTGCTCTTGCTGCTTTCTTCACTTAACCGCCTTTGGTCCGCGACTTCCCCAGAAATTTCCCGAGGGCGAATATTTACCTCATACTGTCCCTGCGGTCAACCTGCATTCACAAACTGCTTTCTTTCCGCTCGAATCCGAGCTGCACCCAAGCGCGCAAGTTACTGATGTTATTGCACCCAAATCGCCAAATCATTAGCTCACTGATTTGATGCAACTTAGCTGTTTGCCGCAATGTCCATCTTGTTCCGAAGAGAAAATGCATCTCTCAGAATGAGACACATTTTAGGCACTCCGCGCCGTAGTACGCAATAGCCAAAGCGCACCAGTACGCCGCTATGTGCTTTGTTTTGAATAGCTGACCGTACGGACAGCAGCCATTCTTTAGCTGACCTTGTGTCCGGCCAATATCGCCGTGCGGGCATGGAAGAAAAGTCGCCCAGTCGCATCTTGAAACGGCCGTGTGCCACTTAGATCATGGAGCCGGTCCTCTTCCAAAAGCCGCCGGATCTCGGCCGCCCGCTCCGTAGTCGTTTTTGTGGTCGCCAGCCAGCGCTCCACTTCCGGAGTCAAGTCGTCCGCAGTGCTAAGCGCATCCGTCTCCAAACCGGCATCGCGAAAAAGTTGCAGCAGTTCACTCAAAGGAAGTGTGCGGACGTGCGAGGGATCGCGCAAAATCTCCCAGCGGTCTTGATACGCCGCGCGCTCGCGACGTTCGCTGGCATAAATGTCTTCCACGAGCACGGTCCCGCCCGCGCGGCAAACACGCGCCATTTCCCGTACGACCTGCAATGGTTTCTGCAGATGATGCAGTGCCAACCGGCACACGGCCACGTCGAATGCCCCGTTTTCGAAAGGAAGATTCTGCGCATCAGCGGCGCGAAAAGAAACGTTGGAAATGCCGCGCGCTTTCGTGCGCTCTTTGGCGATGGCCAGCATGGCGTCCGTCAAGTCAACGCCCACAACCTCTCCAGCAGCGCCGGCGAAGGCTTCCGCGATGTACCCCGGGCCTGTCGCAAGATCGAGCACCCGCTCGTCCCCGGTGAGACGCGCCGCCGCCACTAAGCGACGGATGCGCTCTTCGTCTTTGACCCAAGGATTAGCCGCAAAGGCCTCGGCTTGTGTTGTGAACGATTCCCGAATGACGTCGTTATGTTGCGCCACGGAAAAATACTAGCACATGCTCCCCAGTTGTACGGGGCAGCTCCGGTCCGACAAACGAGACCGTTTGTTAGCGCGTCGGACGGGCTTTGCTGGCGTCGGCTCCGCTTGCTGTGGCCGCCGCAGCCTTCATGGGCGATTTGTCGCCGTGCGCAGGCGTTGCCGCGTGGCCGTTCGGACCTGGCGCACCTGCGTTGGAATTTCCAGGAATCGCAATCTCCAGCTTCTTCCGCAGCGCGTTTTCCAGTTTGTCGCGAATGTCCTTATTTTCCTTCAAAAAGACTCGCGCGTTTTCACGGCCTTGACCCATGCGCTCACCGCCAAAGCTGAGCCACGTGCCGCTCTTCTCGACCAGCCCCTTGTCCACGCCGAGATCGATCAAATCTCCTTCGCGCGAAATCCCTTCGCCATACACAATGTCGAACTCCGCTTCGCGGAAAGGTGCCGCCACCTTGTTCTTCACCACCTTGGCCCGCGTCCGCGACCCCACCACCTTGTCGCCTTCCTTGATCGCCTGGATTCGCCGGATATCAACGCGCATCGACGCGTAAAACTTCAGCGCGCGTCCCCCAGTGGTAGTCTCCGGGTTCCCAAACATCACGCCAATCTTCTCGCGAATCTGGTTGATGAAAATCAGACAGGTCTTCGATTTCGAAACAATCGCCGTGAGCTTCCGCAGCGCCTGTGACATCAGCCGTGCCTGCAAACCCATCTGCGGGTCGCCCATATCGCCTTCGAGTTCCGCCTTCGGCACGAGTGCCGCCACCGAGTCCACTACAACAATGTCCACGCCGCCCGAACGAATCAGCGTCTCCGCTATTTCCAGCGCCTGCTCGCCGTTGTCCGGCTGCGACACCAGCAAATTGTCCACGTCCACGCCCAGCTTGCGCGCATATACCGGATCCAGCGCGTGCTCCGCGTCGATGAACGCCGCCTGCCCGCCCAGCTTCTGCGCCTCCGCAATCACGTGCAACGTCATCGTCGTCTTACCGCCCGATTCCGGCCCGTAAATCTCAATCACCCGACCGCGCGGAAATCCGCCAACGCCCAGCGCCGCATCAATCGACAAACATCCGCTGGGAATTACGCTGACGGGCACCAGAACGTCCCGGCTGCCCAGGCGCATAATCGCGCCCTTACCATGGTCCTTTTCAATCTGCGATATCGCCGCTGCCAGCAATTTCTCTTTCTCTTCTGTCATTTCACACCTCGGTGGAGGAAATTAGGGAATTTCATCTGCACTTGTAGGGGCACGGCACGCCGTGCCCGTCCTTGCCCAGCATCAATCCGTGTACCCTGGCCCGAAAACATAGCGGAAGTCTTTATAGTAACACTCTCAATTATCTTTTCGCCATGCCTTCTTCGAATCAGGGCCATTCGCCAACCACCTCAGCCCTGGCGTTCGCAACCGTGCTCGGCGACATGCTCCTTCAGTCGGGCGATGGCCATCGCCACTCGCACCGCCAGTTGCCGCTCTTCAGCGGGCTCCAGCTTGCGAAGCCGTACCAGCCCCCGCATCCGATCGCGCGCCTCGATGAACTCGCTTTCGAGCCTAGCATGTTCCGGACAACTTATCGCTAGGCCCGTCGCCGAATACATCTCGCACCTGTTGAAAACCGCGAGACGGCAAAATAGCATTATGGCGAACAAAAAGCAAACATTATTTTTCGCCTTATATTCGCCTATGGGAACGGTGGCAAAGACGACGGTGCTCGAGCCTAATCGCTGAGCCCAAGCCGCCTCAAATCTGCATCTTTCCAGCCCGCGTCCTCAATCATGGCGCGCAGCGTGCCGATGGGAAATGTCTCGCTTAAGGAATGAAACGCAACGACGACGCGACGACCGTTAGCGTGACGGTAGATGCGATGGCTGCCCCAACTCGCTGAAGTGCGAATCCGTCTGCTTCCAGTGCCCGGATGAAACGGCGCCCCTGCAGACCACGAGGCGCTCGCGTCATACGTTGACAACAACCGCAGGTTCCGGCAGCTCGATGGTTCCTTGATCCACCGGGATAGTTTGACCCGCTTCAAGGAGATCTTGAACGTACAGGTCAATGGCTTCGCGTATATTTGCGAGCGCCTCCTCGTAGCTGTGGCCCCATGTGTGGCAACCCTTAAGTGCTGGGCAGGAAGCATGCCAGGCGTCGCGGCCGTCCTCGAATTTATCCGGCTCAACTACAACCTTAAAAACGTAAGATTTCATTCCCGAAGCCCTCGATTAAAAAACCGTTGAGGCCAGTTACCCTTGCAAACTGATTATCTCACTTGAGCGGGGAGCGCACTCATTTTTCGTAAGTATAAAATCCCCTCCCCGCCTTTCTCCCCAACCACCCCGCCGCAACATACTTCTTCAACAGCGGACAAGCCCGATACTTCGGATCGCCCAGCCCCTCATGCAGCACGTGCATAATGTCCACGCACACATCCAACCCAATAAAATCCGCCAACTCCAGCGGCCCCATCGGATGATTCATCCCCAATTTCATCACCGCGTCCACCGCCTCAGGCGTCGCCACGCCCTCCATCACACAATAAACCGCCTCATTAATCAGCGGCATCAGCACGCGGTTCGACACAAACCCCGGCGCATCATTCACCGCCACCGGCGTCTTCCCCAGCTTTTTCGCCAACTCCATCGTCGCCGAAAACGTCGCATCGCTCGTCTGCAGTGCGCGAATCACCTCCACCAGCACCATCATCGGCACCGGATTCATAAAGTGCATGCCCACAAACCGGTCCGCCCGCTTCGTCATTGCCGCCAAAGTCGTCATCGCAATCGACGACGTATTGCTCGCCAGAATCACTTCCGGCCGCAAAATCCCATCCGCCTCCGTCAACACCGCCCGCTTAATCTCAATTTTCTCTGGCACCGCCTCCACAACAAAATCCGCCGCCCTAATCGCCCCCATGTCGGTCACGCACTGCACTCGCCCCAAAACAGTTCCCTTCTCCGCTTCAGCCAGCTTCCCTTTCTTAATCTCCCGGTCCAGATTCTTCCCAATCGTCTCGATCCCTCGCTCCAAAAACCGCTGCTCCACATCCCGCAAAATCACGCTTATAGCCCGCCCGCGCAAACACGTGCGCAATCCCATTCCCCATCGTCCCCGCGCCCAGCACCGCCACCGTCCTAATTGTGTCGATCGACAAGGTCAGAGCCTCCGCGTTCGTTTGAAGTACATGAGGTAAAGGAAGTTAAGGAAGTATTGGACGCACCGGCTAAGCGACTCGAAAATCTGCACGCGAGGCCAAACACCGCGTCACGCCGGCGGCGCGCCCTCCACAATCTCCCGAATAATCTCCCGCGCCAGCGTTTCTTCTTCCGGCGGGACGTACACCGTTGCTTCGCTCCCGTGCGTCTCGGCCCGCGCCGGAATTTCGTTTTCCTTGAGCGCTTGGACCAAAAAACCTGCGCGAGCCTCATCAGAACCAGACCACACCGCGCAAATAGCCGCGCTCACCTCTGACGGTTCCCGCTCCGCTATCGTCGGCTCGGAAGAGTCATTCTCTGCAATCTCCATGTCCGCGGGCTCCTCGTCCAGCAGCTTTTCCAGAATCTTCTCAGCCTCCGCCAGACTCGACGACGGCACCGCCACCTCGAACCCGAATCGTGGTTTCCAATCAATCGGAAGGATGTCCGCCGACGGAACCGTTCGATCATCTCCCGCGGACTTGTCGATAAACGGTATGCCCGCGGTTTGCAATTTCTCAATCAGCGTCGAGTGCAGCGCCGCGTCCTCCCCCGCCCACAACATAATCAACGACCCTTGCGGTCCAGAACCTGTCGCCATGCGTTCCTCCGTGCGATCGGCAGCTTATCTCTTAAGCGCTAAGAATACATCCAAACGCCACGAAGAAGTACTGCGCCAGCCGTCTCCGCCGTGAATCGCAGGGCGGCCGCGCATCCGGGACACGCGGCAAACTCAATTTATCCTCATTCCGGTGGAACGCCCTCGACAACCTCGCGGACGATTTCGCGCGCGCGGCTTTCATCTTCCGCAAAGACGTAAAGCGCGTGCTTGCCTCCGTTCACGTCCTGCCGGAATTGAATTTGATTGATTTGCAGCGACGCGGCAATGAATTCAGCCGTCTGAGGCTCGTCGCCAGACCAAACTTCCGTTGCCGCATCTTCCGGATTCCGCTGCTCGTCATCCTCAGAGTTTCCCGAGGAGTCCGCGAAAGTTGTGCTTTCATTTTGCGAAGTTGCATCAACTGGAGCTTCACCGATTGGCCGTCCCTCAGGGTCTTGCGCATTCTGTTGCGCAAACCGCCCGCCGGAATCGGTCATTCCTGGATCAAACCGCGTGCCGGAAATGTGCTCGGAGTCCGAAGGCAGCAGGCGCGAAGCCGGCTCGATCGACTCCTCGCTGCCGTACGCCTCCTTGACTGCGGCTTCACCTCTCTCAAACATGGAAAACGGTATCCCGATCTGAAATGCAGGAAAGTTCGAGATGTGGAAGAGGTGGTCTGCGCGCAGGACCGTTTTGTGCGGGATATTTTCTTTGTCCAAAAGTTCGCAAAGCTCTGCGTGGATCCGCGGATCGTCCCCGCTCCAAAAGGAACAGAAGGGATCTTCGTCTGAGTCGCCGGGTTCCGCTGTCACATGGGGAACGATCGCTTCGGCCGGCAGTTCCCAGACGAGCTCCACATCACAATCGGCGCACCGCGTAAACCCTTGTCGATACTCCGCCTTGCACACAGGACAAAACATGTCTGCAAAGTCTACTACACCGCGTCAATCCACCCGCCGCTATGGCGCCGCCGACCTGCCTCGGCAATGTGGGACGTAGCGCCGGGCGGAATTTATCCCGACCCCGTCGGGAGCCCGGCACTCTTCCCAAGCGCCGTAGGCGCGTCACACGTTAACCCAGCCCGCAAGGGCTGGGTAGCACCGAACTCCCCTCCCCAGCACCGTAGGTGCGACACAAATCCCCTTCCGCACTGGATTCAACCAAATATACCAAGCCACTCTCTCCGGCTCCCTAACTTGCCTTCTTGCGAAGATCCCTGAGCATCGCCTCACGAAGCACCGCGTTCGCCCTCGTCTGATACCCCTTTCCCTGCCTTCGGAGCCACGCCACCACATCCGCATCAATCCTAAGCGTAAGCTGCTTCTTGATCGGCCTGTAAAACGGATTCCTCACCGCATTCTTCCAAAACTTTTCCGTCAGTTCCGGAATGTCCGAAAAATCAATTTCCGAGTCCGGCATTTGCTCCAGCTTCGCGAACCGCCGCTTCCGCGCAGCCGTCATGGGCCTTGCGGAATCCCTTCCTCACTATTTTTGTCACGGCTTTTCGCCCAGAGGACTTCCGGGGCGCACCAACAATTGTACCCTACCTGGCAGCTTCGCTCCTTCACTACCACGGAAGCTTGGTCGTGGGGACAGCCAACACATTTGCCAATGCCAGGGGAAGAAATTCAAGCTCCGCGTCGTGTTGACCATTCTTCCAGAATTCAGAATCGCGCCGCCTTTCCCAAAATTCTGCTTACCGTGTCTAGGCCTTAGAGCCCCGTTATATAAGACTTGAATATTTTCACCGCTGTATGTTATACGTGCAGTAATGGATCCTTTGTATTGGGCGCCTCGGCGATCAGGGCAACCTGCGAGCTTGGGGCACAATGCAGCGGCGAGGCGAGAGTCTCGATTGAGCGCAACGGGCCTAATGGTACCTTCGCTGGGAACAGACCTGACACGTCCGGCGATAAGCTAGTCGTAGCCTTCACCTTTCGAGGCACCTGTTGGGCGACTGGCAGCTTTTATTTAACGGGCGGGAAGGGGCGGTGGTCGCGCCGCTTGCCAAAACTTCCAAAAAGCTTACGCTAAGATGGGAGAACAAGTGATGCGAACCACATCCAAAAACGCGCGAATTTGGCGCGGCAACGACAGGCGAACCGGAAGGTTCTCCTGCTAGTACTGACCCTTGTATTGGGCGCCTCGGCGATCAGGGCAACCTGCGAGCTTGGGGCACAATGCAGCGGCGAGGCGAGAGTCTCGATTGAGCGCAACGGGCCTAATGGTACCTTCGCTGGGAACAGATGAACTGTCAGACGGGTCAGGCGCACCAACAGGGCCTTAGAGACTGTGAGATCAGAATTTGCCCTTCAAGTTCGACGAAGGAGAGTAATCGAAGATGCGTGGATTGCTATCAAAAGGAACGCAAGAACCTCAAAGTCTCAAGATACAAAAGATGAAATAGCTGCATTCGAGGCAAACCTCTCGACAAACCTACGCCGCCTGATTCGCCAGCTTCAGCAAAATAAGTTCGTGTTTCCACCGGCGAGGGGAGTCAAAATCCCAAAGAACAAGGCAGATAAGACCAGTTTCCGCCCACTTGTCGTAGCAAAGGTAGAATCCCGGATCGTCCAACGCGCCATTCATGACGTCCTGGTGTCGATCCCTGCGATACAAAAGTTCGTGCAGACCCCTTACAGCTTCGGAGGCATCAAGAAGAAAAAGGACGACGACCTGGCGGCGGTCCCCGCTGCAATTAAATCCATTCTCGACGCTATCGGCAACGGCTGCAGGTTCGTCATTCGCTCCGACATCGCGAAGTTCTTCACTCGCGTCCCAAAATCCTCGGTTACGGAGATGGTCGCAAAGGCCGTAGATGATGATGACTTCGTAGATTTGTTTAGGAGGGCGATCGCCGTCGAGCTAGAGAATATGACGCAACTGAGGGAACATGCCAACGCGTTTCCGATAGAAGACATCGGGGTCGCCCAAGGAAATTCGCTCTCCCCCTTGCTCGGCAACCTCTTCCTGTACGACTTCGACGTCGAGCTCAACAAGAAACCAGATGTTCGGTGCATTCGTTATATCGACGACTTTATCATCCTTGCGCCAAACAAAGAGTTGGCCGAGAACACCTTTGCAAAGGCAAGACGCATGCTTTCTGACTTGGGCCTGTCCCTGTCAGTCGAAAAGACGAGACCGACTCCAGCTTCCGTAGAGCGCGGATTTGAGTTCCTGGGGATTGACCTTTCAAATGGATTCATCAGGCCGAGCAAAAAGGCCCAGGAGCGAATGCTCGTGTCCATAGACTCAACGCTCATCAAGAGCAGAATCGCTCTTCGCGAGTCCGCGAAAACAGGCGAACTAGAAACTACCCTGTCCCTATTGGGATCCCTTCGGAAAGTGGCCGGAATTATGCAGGGATGGGGCAAACACTATCGATTCTGCAATGATACAAAATGCTTCGAGCGCCTCGACAAGCAAGTCGAGACCCTCCTGAGAGCCTACCTCACCGTCTACCGTGAGGAACGAGAGAAAGCTAACGGCCCAAGCCGGTGGCGCCTTCTCGGAATCCAAGCACTCGCAGAGATCGAACGCGAGCCGTTCCTCTGGCCCAAGAAGAATACGGAACCGGGAGCGCAAGTGGCTCACCCATAAGCACTAACTTAGCAATAGAAGAACCGGGCGGGTTGCACTGAGATTTAGGGTGACGAAATCTGTACAGTCGTTTTGACTCTGGGGAGCCGCATGAAAGGAATCACATTGGTCTTATCTAGCGTTTTGGCTTCTTGTCTGATTCCCGCTCGCGCGCAAGAGCATATTCCTCAAGCGAGTGGTAAAGAAAATGCGCGAGCCGTGATCCGAGACGTAATTCAGGCAGTCATTGAACGCTCAATTAAGAAAACGCCCGACGGTCAACCTTATGCCCTTTTGATGTTGATGACCCCGACTGCAGAAGAGCAAAAGAGGGTCCATAAACTTGGAGGAATCGCAGTAGCGATTCTCGCAGAATACGCTAAGGATGAAGATGTGTTCCATCAACGAGTGGCGTTACGGCTTTTGAGTTTATTCAAATCGGACGCAGCGCTCGCTGCTTTGTTGGAGTTTACCGACCATTCCCGCATCCGTCAGGAGGCTGTGGCTATCATGTGCGTATATCCCCGTGAAAAGGTTCAGCTGGACCTCGAGAAGTTTGCGGCCTCGGATTCAGATCTGGATGTTCGTAAGGCAGCAAAAAGATGCCTTGACTCTTACAAGAACGCCCGATGATTTGGCGGGTGGGCAACCCCTAACGCTTTAAAATGATTTTGACCTTGATTCTCTCTGGGGTGGCCTACTCTTTGCGGTTTCGTTTCCGGCAAAGTGTGGGCCACTCCTCCTTGTGAGTTGCACCTCTGGACACTCGGGGTCCGGGTTTCGACTTCTCCTCTCCATCTCAACCCCGACTAACCATCCGCAACCCGCTCTTCCATAACGACTTATAATTATTACTTGACAATAAACACAAACCTGCTATAATTTATTTTGTTTCGTCGCGGAGGAGAAAGGACTCACCGCTTTGCCTCCGCTATCCTTCTTCCCAAGTCCTTTGTTTGTCACTCTTACAGACCATCTGCAACTTACTGAAAATCCAGCCACTTTAAGTCCTTTCCCTGCCACTCTTACGCGCAGCGTCAAGGTTAACCCCTTTGTTTGCCACTCTTGCAAAGGCAACAACATACTTGACACACAATATGTTCTATGAGAGACTTTAGTCATGGCAAACAAACTCCAGCTTCCCAAGACGTTGCAGGAAGCAATCGCTTTCTTCTCTGACCCTCGGCGCACGTTTGATTACGTCGTCAAGCTCCGCTGGCCAGATGGCAAGGTCACTTGCCCACGTTGCGAGGGTACGGAGCACTCGTTTATCTCGACGCGCCGTCAATGGTTCTGCAAGGGCTGCAAGAAGCAATTCACCGTCAAGGTTGGCACTATCTTTGAAGACTCTGCGCTCGGCATGGACAAGTGGATGATTGCAGTTTGGCTCATTGTTAACGCCAAAAATGGTATCAGTTCCTATGAAATTGCACGCGCTCTTGGCGTCACGCAAAAGTCCGCTTGGTTTATGATGCACCGCGTTCGGCTTGCCTTGCACAACAAAGACTTTGTGAAACTCGGCGGCCCCGGTAGTGAAGTCGAAGTGGACGAAACCTTCATCGGTGGCGCGGCGCGATTCATGCACTCGGCACGGCGCAAGCGCGTGATTACCGAACGCGGAGTGAAAGACAAGGCTCCTGTTATCGGCATTTTGGAACGTGGCGGCAAGGTTCATGCGAACGTCGTTCCCACACGGCGCAAGCATCATCTGCAAGCGGAGATTCGAGCGCACGTTGCGGCCAAGAGAGCGATCTACACAGATGCGCTCATGTCCTACCAAGGATTGAACCCCGACTTTGCCCATCAGACGATTGACCACGCTGAACGCTACGTCGAAGGGCAGGTCCACACGAACGGACTTGAAAATTTCTGGAGCTTGCTGAAGCGCGGACTGAAAGGCACATACATTGCGGTAGAGCCGTTCCACCTGTTTCGTTACGTAGACGAACAGGTGTTCCGTTACAATAACCGCGCGACGAAAGAACACTTCGTCGGAGATGGCGACCGTTTTCAAATGGCTATGCGTCATATAGCAAACCGTCGAATCACCTATGCCGAGTTGACCGGCAAAGGCACAGATTCAATACACCACGAAGAGGCAGGGACGCGGCCATCGTAAAGTGGCCTAATCCTTGCCTTTCTTCGGCTTAGGAGCACGGAATAGTGCCTTCATCACAGAATCAAAATTCCGACGAGCCTTTGGGCCTTCTGCATATTCTGGCGGCTGTTTTTTCTGGCGTTTTGTTTGGCTTGTTTTTGTCAAAGTTAAAAACTCCAATCCAAGAATCCGTAAACAGCATATCCCCAAATGTAGAGGCTGATGATACAAACCAAAAGACTCAGCCAGAATCGCCTTTCGCGACAAACTCCCCACCATCCCAAAGCAGTCCCGACAATCCCTGCAAGTGCTGTCATCACAAGACGCCACGGTGGAAAATAGCTGTTGATGTTGGAATGCTTCTCGCCACAGTAGGGGCTTTTGGGGCGGCTGCCTACTATGCCCACATTAGCAAGAAGATGTGGTATGAAATGAAGACCACTAACTTTCAAAATAAAACTCAATGGGAAGCCGAACATCGCCCGTGGATGGGTTTGGATGGCATTAATTTCACTGCTATAAAATTTAGTTCCCTGCGACCATCTCTGATCAGCCTTCACCTGGAAGGCACGATGGTACTTAAGAATTTCGGCACTTATCCTAGTTTTGGTGCCAATGCTGAGATGACCCCAATCATTCCCATTCCTATGGATAAATGGACTAAAGACCCGCTCGGAAAACCGCCGCAAATAATGTTCATGTGTCCAGAACAGACGGCTCTGCCGCAAGGAGGAGAGGTTGTATTTCCAAGCCGAGGATTCGTTCATCCATTCTTTCAAGATATTTCCTGGGGCTGGCGAGGACAAAACGTAGAAATTTCCCACGTATGGATTTTGGTCTGTATATCCTATTACGATGGGAGGCAAAAAGAACCTCACCATACTCGAATTTGGCTTCGCTCCATTCATACCCCAAATGCACAATGGGTCGTTCTCAATCCTGCTTCCCGATATATGCCCGTCACCGCGTTTGAGTCTTGGGGAGAACAAGCAGACTAACAGCCCCATCACGGCGAGGGTTGCTATAGCACGCTTTGTGTGTCTAGTATGTTGTTGCCCTTGCAAAAAACACCCCGCGGTAGATGAGCCCTCTTCTCTCAAGCGCAAGGTTTTCGATCTTCTGCTTAGCTCTCGCGGGGAGCAGTCCGAGTTTCGAGTTTCCATTTTCGAGTTTCGAGTTTCTAGATTCCAATTTCGCGTTTCCATTCCCAATCCTCCCCATCCCGCTAAGTCCTTTACAATCCGCACTTCCGAAAAACACACCTGTAACTCCTTCAGAATCCGCACTTCCAAAACAAAGGATTTAAAACTCTTTAGAATGAACACTTACGAAAAAACCCCACGGGGAGGGGTAGCGGCCCTCCCTACGCCGATGACCCTCAAGCCATCAGAAAGCAGGTGTCACTACCGGTAGCGCCAACAACAATTCGGATCCCGCCGCCCCCAGTCTTGAGCCCCAATTCTGAGCCCCAGGTCTAAGCAAAAGTTCTGGTATATCGGCCAAGCCCTAAGTCGTTGCGTCTTTTCGCCGCGCCTTAGCGTATACCCTGTAGAATGAGCGCGACATTTACAACTCTGACCCCGGCACCGTCGAGGTCGATTCTTCTCTTCTCCACCCAGATGGCCGACGACAACAAGGCCCTCGCCCAAGGGCTCAAGCGCCGCGACCCCGATCTCCTCGATCAGCTGATCGAGCAGTATCAATTCCGGCTCTTCCGCTATTTGCTCTATCTAACCTCCAGCCGCGAGCGCGCCGAAGACTTCTTCCAGGAAACCTGGATTCGTGTTCTCGAACGTGGCCACCAGTACGACGGCAAATTCAAATTTGAAGCCTGGCTTTTCCGCATCGCCCGCAACCTGGTAATCGACTGGCAGCGCCAAAAGAAAATGCAAAGCCTCGACGCCCTGACCGACCCCGAAGAAGGCGCGCCCATGGAATTCGCGGCGCAGAATCAACCTTCGCCGTTGCATCTGGTCCTGACGGCCGAAGAAAAAACCGGCGTCCACGCTTCGCTGGAAAGAATTCCCGCGGTCTATCGCGATGTCCTCGTTCTCCGTTTTCAGGAAGAGCTTGGCCTCGAAGAGATCGCCGGCGTGCTGGCCGCGCCGCTTTCCACGGTGAAGTCGCGTCTCTATCGCGGCCTCGAAGCGCTCCGCGGCGCCATGCAAGGAAGTGCAGCATGAACGACAATCTCCACGCTCGCGCGGAAAAGCTCATCGCGCAAGAGCACGTCGAGGGAATTTCTCAACCCGAGCGCGACTGGCTCGCCGCGCATCTTCTCGAGTGCCCAGCTTGCGCCCAGGTCGCCCAGCAAACGAACACCGCGCTCCGCGGCTTGCGCGGCATGCCGATTCCCCTCCCGCGCGGGCTCGCCGCACGCACCCAGTTTCGCGTGCAATTGCGCGCCCAGGAATTGCGCGAGCGCGAACCCAAGCGCCGCTTGCTCTGGATCATGTGCGCGATGTCCTGGGCGCTCGGCATCGCCACCGCGCCCTACGTCTGGCAGGCCATCGAATGGATTGGCCAGCGTACCGGCGCCCCCAGATTGGTTCTGGAATTTGGTTTTGGCCTTTGGTGGGCGATTCCCGCCTTGTTTGCGGCGGCCATCGTGGTTCTCGAAAATCTCCGCCAAGCAAATGAACGCGATTGGTCCGGCCGTTAGAGTGTGATGCAAGAAATTGAGCGAGGAATGAAATGACTGATTATCAGCAAAAAGTAAGCGGTTCTTTCAACGAGCGCATGCGCCTCATCCGGCTTCGCAGAAAAAAGGAAAAGCTCCGCTTCTGGCAAGAATTCCAGATCGTCCCGAAAGGGCTGATCTGGACCATGGTGGTGCTGTTTCTCATCGCCCAAGCCATCGCATTTTTTGTGAATCACTGGAATTTCTATCACAACGGAGACATCTTTGCCCCGGACGTGAGAGACACTCCTTGGCTGTCTTATCTGGCTTTGGCCGGCGTGATTACTCTTGTTTCTTTGTTCTTGGCCAGCCTCGTTTTCTTGATCGGCTACGTCAACCGCGACGCCAAGCGCCGCGGCATGAATTCCGCGCTGTGGACGCTGCTCGTGATCGTCCTTCTCCCCGCCTGGACTTTTATCGGCTTCCTCATCTATTTCCTGATGCGCGAGCCGATGCCCTACGACTGCCCGCAATGCGGAAAATCCGTCGGCGCCCGCTTCAACTTTTGCCCTAACTGCAAATGTAACTTGCATCCCAGCTGCCCCAACTGCAAACACGAAGTCGTCGAAACCGACAAGTTTTGCCCCTACTGCGCGTATGAATTAGGGAGCACGCCGTTGGTAGAGAGGGCCGCGCAAAACATGTAGCGCAGGGCGAAGCTCCGCGGTCTCGCCTCGATCATGGCATCACAACAGCGGGACTAGTGGACTGTAACAGCTAAACTGGGAGTAATGCGGCGCGTAGGATCAAAGTAGCGCCACTTTACGGTTTTTGGCACTTGGTTGTAGTGCCGGATGTACTTCATGAGTTTTCTCCGCAAGTCGGCTAACGACGTGAACACGCCGCGCGCAATAACGTCGCGCTCGATCTTGGCAAACCAGAGTTCGATTTGGTTGAGCCAGGAGGAATAGGTCGGGGTGAAGTGCAGGTGAACCTTCGGATGACGATTCAGAAAGTCGTCGACTTGCCCGGTCTTATGAGCCGAGAGGTTGTCGGCAATCACGTGGATCTCCTGGCCACGCGGCTGGTTGACAACGATGTCCGCCAGGAACGCGACGAACTCCGCGGAGGTGTGTCGCACGGCCGTCTTGCCGAGTACCTCGCCGGTCTGGGTGTCGAACGCCGCGTACAGGGACAGCGTGCCGTGCCGGAAGTACTCAAAGCCGTGCCGTTCGGCGCGTCCCGGCGAGAGTGGCAACACCGGATCCTTGCGGTCGAGCGCCTGGATCGACGTCTTCTCGTCCACACAGAACACCGCCGCATGCGCCGGAGGGTTCAGATACAGCCCAATGATGTCGGCGGCCTTCTGCTCAAAATCCGGATCCTGGGTGGCCATGTAGCGGTCGAGCCGCTGCGGCTTGAGGCCATGCTTAGCCCACACTCGCGCCACCATCATGTGACTGATCTTGAGCTGCGTTCCCAGTCTGCGCGTGCTCCACTGCGTGGCTCCGTCCGGCGGCGTACGCTTGAGCGTCCATTGCAGAATGCGCGCCTCCAGTGCCGGAGTCAGCGTGCTGGCCTCTTGCCCAGCGTGCCTGCTGAACAGCCCCGCCAGCCGCTCTTGCTGAAATCGTTTGCGCCAGCGATCGATAAACGCATCATTGCAGTCCAGCTTGCCGCGAATCGCGGCCCAGGTGTGACCTGCATCCAGCAGCAACAGCAGCCGCGCCCGACGCGCATCATCGGCACGCCCACTGCGGCTTGCCGCTCGTTGGTTGAGTTCCCCGCGTTCCGCGTCCGTCAGTACGATCGAGTTCTCCATGAACCCAATCATACTATCTTTTCATCTGTTACAGTCCACTAGTGAGACTATTCGGAGCTAGAAACGTTCGACGGCGAGAGCGACGGCGTTGCCGCCGCCGAGGCAGAGCGCAGCGATGCCGCGCTTCAGGTTGCGGCGCTGCAATTCATAAAGAAGAGTGACTAGAATGCGTGCGCCGCTCGCCCCAATCGGATGGCCCAGCGCCACAGCGCCGCCGTTCACGTTCACTTTTTCGGGATTGAGCCGAAGCTGCCGCGTCACGGCAATCGCCGCGACCGCAAACGCTTCGTTCAACTCGATGAGGTCGACGTCTTTGTCTCGGTCCCAGCCGGTCTTGGTGAGCAGTTTTTCCACCGCATCCACCGGCGCCATCATTACCCATTTTGGCTCGACACCGCTGACCGCTTGCGCAACGATGCGCGCGATCGGCTGCTTGCCGAGACGTGATGCATTTCTCTCACTAGTTACGATCAACGCCGCCGCTCCATCATTCGTGCCGGGAGCGTTTCCCGCGGTTACCGTGCCGTCTTTCTTGAACGCCGGCTTCAATTTCGCCAGCGCTTCCATCGAAGTGTCTTCTCGCGGCGATTCGTCGTACTTGATAGACAATCGGCTCGCCCTTTTTCTGCGGCACTTCGATCGGCAGAATCTGCGCCTCAAAGAAACACGACTTCCGTGCTCGGATCGCCTTCTGGTGGCTCTCGACGGCAAACCGGTCCTGCTCTTCTCGAGTAATTCCGTACTTCTCCGCCACCAGTTCGCCGGTCATGCCCATGTGGAAGTCTTCGTAGGCGTCCCACAGGCCGTCATGGATCATGGAGTCCACCAGCTTGCCATCGCCGATGCGATATCCTGTCCGCGCCTGCGGCAGCAAATACGGGCAGTTGGACATCGACTCCATCCCGCCCGCCACCACGATTTCCGATTCGCCAAGCTGCACGGCTTGCGCGGCCAGCGCAACCGCCTTTAGGCCGGATCCGCAGACCTTGTTGATCGTCATCGCCGCAACGCGGGGCGCGCATCCGCCCTTCAGCGCCGCCTGCCTGGCTGGATTCTGTCCCAGTCCCGCTTGCACGACGTTGCCGAGGATCGCTTCGTCCACTTCCTTCGCGTCGATCCCCGCGCGTCGGATGGCTTCGGCAGACAATTTTGCCACCAAGCTCGACCGCCGAAAATCCGGCGAGGCCGCCCTGGAATTTTCCGATGGGGGTGCGAACAGCAGAAAGAATGACGGGTGTATCCATGTGCAGGTAAACCTCCGGAGGAGCAACGCACACCATTATACCGCGTTGCGGCAGGAGGATGCCCTGGCACGACAGTTTGCCAAAGTACGCTTCCCAATCGAGAGCACAGGACGGCGTGCTGGAGTAGCGCCAGCATCCTGCTGGCGGCTTTCGCTGCGGGACGAAACAGCCGAAAACGATGCCGGCGCTACCAATCCACTCTGCTCAACAACGGGCCTAGTTTGCCGCAGCCGCCGTCGAATCAGGCATTCCTTCGTCGGCGCTCGGTCCGTACAAACCTGGAACGGGCACTCCAACCAACCGGAAATAAACCGTAAGCTGCGCACGGTGATGAATCATGTGGTTCATGCACATGCCCCGAATACAGGCGATTTTCGGCAAGGTAAAAATCTCTTTGCCGCCGGCGAGCAGCTTCCAGCCTTTCACCATGTCTGCATCGCTCACGCTGGCGAGCGCGGCCCGCGCTTCAGCACTCTCTTTGTCAAATGCCGCAAGAAGCTCTTTTCGGTTGGTGATCTTCGGCGGCTCGTAGCCTGGCCCATCCACCGGCGCGTAATCCAGCTCGTCCGTATTAATCGTCATCGTGATCCATCCCGGGACCGTGCCGATGTGCGAAGCAAGCCAGCCGACGGTGCCGGACTTCTCGTGCGGCTTCCAGCCCCACTTGTCATCGGGCACGCGTTCCAGCACCTTGCGCGTGTTCTTCATCTCCTCATCAAATTCAGGCAGCATCGATTGTCCAATGCTCATGTCAGCCTCCCGTCAAAAATTGCCACTCAGCACGCAAATCGTAGGCGAACAAAAGGCGAAATGTCAAGCGTTATTTTTTCGCAGCGCCGATACGGGAGTTCCTCTGCGCGTTATCCACTCCGAGCAAGGAATTCCCGCGGATTGCCGTTGACAACCCACTATGCTGGGACAAAATATCCTCATGCCACATCAACTTTCGACTTCCTACTTGCAAGATTCCATCGGGCTGTTTCACTACTACAAAAAATTGGGCGAGCGTGCGATGGCGCAATGCCCGGATGATTGCCTCTTCGTCGTGCTCGACGCGGAATCCAATTCCATCGCCATCATCGTGAAACACATGGCCGGGAACATGCGCTCGCGCTGGCGGGATTTCTTGACCACGGATGGCGAGAAACCAGACCGCCATCGCGACACCGAATTTGAAAACGCGCCCACCACACGCGCCCAATTAAATGAAGTGTGGGAGCGCGGCTGGAAATATGTTTTCGACGCGCTCGAACCGCTGTCGGAAGCGGACCTCAGACGAACTGTGACGATTCGTTCCGAGCCACACTCCGTGATGCAAGCCATCAATCGCCAAATCGCTCATTACGCACATCATGTCGGCCAGATTTTATTTCTCGCCAAGCATCTGACTTTCACGAGGACAGGAAAGTGGGAATCGCTCAGCGTGCCTCGCGGCAAATCCGCGGAAATTAACGCCAAAACTGCCGAGGGCAAACTCTCAGCGCAAGAAACTCTCTTCTCATCAAAAAAGGCCTGAGAGAGAGCATTCCCAGTCTTAACTTACCGTGAGTCAATGCTGAATTGCGCGCAGCAAGGCCAAATACATTGTGGCGGGCTATGCGGCGTGATAGCATTTCTCGAAGGACGGCATATGAGTGGCCCCCATATTAGCGAGCTCGTATTCGAGGTTACGGAAGAGCCCAAAGGCGGATATTCGGCGGAATGTCTGACTGAAAATATTTTTACGCAAGGTCACACTTGGGAAGAGCTTCGAGCAAATGTGAAGGAAGCTACAGAAGCCTATTTCTATGATGGGCCCAAGCCCCAGTACCTCCGTCTCCACCTAGTCAGAAACGAAGTTTTAGCCATGGAATGAAAGTACCGCGAGACTTGAGCGGCCAACGTCTTGTGGCGTGTCTATGCCGGCGTTGGGATTATCGCCAAACGCATCAGGTGGGAAGTCACATTGCTCTGGAAACGGAAACCCCAACGCATCAGCGCATCTCCATTCCAGACCACAAGTCGATTAACATCGGAACCCTGACCAGCATTCTTCGGGCCGTTGCCGCCCACAAAGGTGTATCGCGCGAATCGATCCTAGAATCAATTCTCTAAACTTCTGGTCAGGGTTTCCTCTTCGCCACAAATTCCGCTACCCTTCTTAAGACATGGCGACACTGTTCGATCTCGATCCGCCGGCTGAAAGCGGGCTGAAACTAAACGACGCGCAGCGGCGGGCCATCATGCATGGCGAAGGGCCGCTGCTCGTCATCGCGGGGGCGGGGACCGGGAAGACGCGCGTCATCACAGAGCGGATCCGGCATTTGCTGCAATCCGATGAATCGCTTTCGGGCGAAAACATTCTTGGGTTGACCTTCACGAACAAGGCCGCGGGCGAAATGAAAGCGCGCGTCGTGCGCGCCACTGGCGAGCGCGGTAAAGAGGTGATGCTGGCCACCTTTCATGCTTTTTGCGAAAGCCTTTTGAAAGAAGCTGCACCCGAACGCCTAATGATCGACAAGATCGATCATTGGATTCTTGTTGCGCCGCAATTTGGAGCGGCTCAAACTCGAGAAGTACCGCCGGCTCGCGGACCCCGGACAATTTTTGAATGACTTTGTGGAATTTTTCTCACGCTGCCAGGACGAACTCGTCTCCTCCGAAGACTATCAGCGTTACGCCGACGGCCTCGCCGCGCAACTCGAAGCCGAACGCGCCGCGCTCGACGACGATACCTTCAAAGAGCGCGCCGAAGAAGTTGCGCTGCAGCAGGAAATCGCGCGCGCCTATCGAGCGAGCGAGGAATTACTGCGCGAGAAAAAGCGCGTGTCCTTTGGCTCGCTCATCACCGGAGCGGTCGAGCTTCTCGAAACCAATGGCGAGCTCCGCCGCGTGCTGCAAGAAAAATACCGCTATATCCTGGTCGACGAGTTTCAAGACACCAACATCGCGCAACTTCGCCTTCTCGAACTTTTGGCCGGCGATAAAAAGAATATCGTCGCCGTCGGCGACAACGATCAAGCCATCTACCGCTTCCGCGGCGCCTCTTTCGGCAGCTTCAAACTTTTCCTGGAGCGCTTTGCCGGCTGGCGCGAAGGCCAGGACTCGACAAGGTTCCGCGTTTCGCTTGTTGAAAATTACCGCTCTACGCCCAATATCCTTCGCGTGGCCACACAAGTCATCGCGCAAAATACCGTGAGCGCCGACTTTCCCAAAAAGGTGCTAAGCGCCAATAAAGAAGAAAGCGAAAAAGTCCGCATCGTCGAACTGGAAACCGAGAGCGACGAAGCGCGCTGGACTGTCAACGAACTTAGTCGTCTCCACGCCGCCGGCCGTAAGTGGCGCGACTTCGCCGTCCTCTATCGCCAGCATGCGCATCGCGACGAGCTTGTCGAAGAGCTTTCCCGGCACAAAATCCCATTTGTCATCAGCAAGCTTTCCATCCTCGATTACCCGCTCGTCAAAGACGTGCTCGCTTACTTACGGCTGATCGCAACTCCGTTCGATGACATCGCCTGCGCCCGTGTACTCGCCGCTCCGGCATGGGGTCTCGAACCCGCAGATCTCGTGCGCTTTGCCGAACGAGCCCGCAAAGAGAAAAAGGCCCTCTACGACATGCTGCAAGTCCCGCAAGGCCAGCTTCCGTTCGATTCTTCGCACGCCTCCTTAGGCCGCCTGGTCGAGTTTCTTTCCGAGCAGCGCAAGACGTTGCGCCGCCGCACCGCGCGCGAAATCCTGGGCGATCTCCTTGAATGGCTGGAGCTGGCGCAACGGGCCGGCGCGCAAGACCGCAAATACGTTGCGCGCCTCTCGGAATTTGTTAAGGAATGGGAACCCAAAAGCGAAACACGTGGCCTCGCCGAATTCGTCGAGTATCTCGCCTACTATTCGCAAGCCGGCGGCGCGATCAGTCTCGAAGACGATTTTCCGGGCGACGCCGTGCAGCTAATGACTGTCCACGGCGCGAAAGGCCTGGAGTTTCCTCAAGTCTTCCTGCTGCGCATCAACAATAAAAAATTCCCCGCCACGGAACGCTCCCGCGTCTTCGAATTCCCAGCTGCTTTGATGAAAGAAGGTGAACCCGCCGAGCAATTCCACATCCAGGAGGAGCGCCGGCTTTTCTACGTTGCTCTAACGCGCGCGGAAAATCGCCTCACTCTCACCACGCTCACCGAAAAGAAAGGCAAGATCCCGGTCTTCATCGAAGACATTCTCCTGGAACCGGCCATCAAGCGCCGCGACGTTCACCAAATGAGCCCCAAATTGCCGGAAACGCCTGCAGCCGGGAAAAAGGAAACTTCGGGCACCGCCAATCCGCAACTGTTCCCCGCCTCCGCCGAGCCTCCGAAGATTTTCTCCCGGATCGCGGACTGGGCGCTCGAATTCCATCCGCCCACGCCCGAGCCGCTCACACTCAGCCCTTCTGCTGTCAGTGGGTATCGTAGTTGTCCGCAACAGTATCTATTCAGCCGCTCGTGGTCGCTCAAGGAAGGCCCTAAGGCTGTTCTCAGTTTCGGCAGCGTGATGCACACCACCATCAAGCGCTTTGTCGACCAGCTGCGCAAAGGTGTGAAGCTTCCCTTCGAAGAAGTCGCGCGAATTTTCGAAACCGAATGGAGCTCCGCGGGGTTCGAAGACAACTATCAGGAGTCCGGGTACAAAAAAGACGGGCTCGAGCAATTGCGCGCGTTCCACGCCTCGATGCTCGAGGCCCCGCCAAAAGTGCTCGAACAGGAAAAAAGCTTCGAGCTTCCTCTAGAAAACAACATCACCATCATCGGTAGAATGGATCAGGTAAATTCGCTCGGCCGAAACGACGTCGAAATCATCGACTATAAGACCGGCAAGCCCAAAAAGGACGCCGACGCCAAGAAGGATTTGCAGTTAAGCCTGTATGCGCTGGCGGCGAAGGAAATCTTCGAGTGGAATCCCGTCCGCCTGATTTTCCACTACCTGCAGAACAACCAGATCCAAGTCACAACGCGCGACGCCAAGCAGCTCGACGAAGCCCAAAAAATCGTTCTCGAAGCAGCCGCCGATATTCGCGCGGGCGAATTCCCGCCAAATCCAGGATTTGTTTGCCGAAGCTGCGCTTACAAGCCGATCTGTCCCGCGCACGAAGAGTCGCTCAGCAGTTAAGCCTGGGCCACAAGAGAACGCCGGTGCGGAAACGCGAATCCTCCGTTAAAAGAGCTGGCATGAGTCAGCTGTCACTCAGCAAACTGATCCGATCCATTCGGGAATTCAGGATTATGGAGCGATGCCGCCAGTGTAATACTTGTTTCGGGTGAGGATGGTCATGCCTTCGCGTTTCACGCGCACTTCCACGTCGTGATAGTCTTTCGCGCTCTTCGTACCCCGCGGGAAGTACGCAAGAGTGTACTGGTTCCGGGCCTCTTCCGTTATGCGGGAGTAAAGATCATCCATTGATCCCTCGCTCGCGGCGTAATAGATATCGCCTCCCGTAGCATGTGCGTATTCCGAGAGGCGCTCGAATCTCCGATCAAAATAAGCGCTTCCAACGCCGACGGCGAAGACCGAGATGCTGTGGGATAGCACCTCCTTGACAGTATTGTCGAAAGTATTGGTGTTGGATTTCTTTCCGCCGTTGACGCCGTCGCTGATGATGAAAATAATCTTGCGGCGATTGCGCGGCCGGTCTTTCAAGAGCTCCGCGGCGCCGAAGACGGCATCGTCGAGGGCCTTGGTGGGCGCCGCAAAGATTTCTCGGGTGGCTCCAGTCACCGATGGCGAGCCGTCAACGGCGTGCCCGTTGATGCTCGGCCCATTGAACGTGCTGCCAGGAGGGAGCAAGGCGGTCCGGCTGTCCAGCTTGGTGCGCTTGAGTTCCAAGAGAAGCGTATCCTGGTTGCTACTGAAACCTTTTCCGGGATGAAAAAACTCGTCAAACCGGCAAACAAAGGCTTCGTCCAGATTGCTCATTCCGCCGATGATGGCATCCAGGCTGTTTTCCACCTCTTTCGCGTCCTTCGTTTTCAGTTCGTTGTCAATCAAGATGACCATGGACAGCGGGAACGCCTCGGTCGTGAACACATCGATTCTTTGCTCGACATTGTCGTCAAACACTCGAAATTCGTCCTTCCCCAAATCGGGCACCAGCCGCCCGGACCGGTCTTTCACGGTCACGGGGAGCACAACAAGATTGGAGTTCACGGTGATCTTGGCTCGCGCTTCGCTCAGCCTGGAAACGTCCGGTGGGGCCGGCTCCTGCGCGGCGGGAGCCGCTTCCTGGGGTGTCTGCGCAGCAAACCCGAGCCACAAGGCCGGTGCCGCGAAGAAAAGCAAACTGGTCATGCCCGCGATTTTTCGTAGACTTTTCATATTCCTAAGGCCAAACTTCCTCTCGGACTCAGTCCTAGCGATCTCCGGGCGACGCATCCATCGGAGCGCTTAGTGGCATCTTAACGTGGCGGAAGAACCCCAGCGGGCAATTTCCGGCCGGGCATCTCTCGTCAAGGAAAGTATACATGCCTTCTCTCAGGAAACTGGCAGTTCTCTGCGCCACGCCGGTGCTCGCGGCTGTGCTCGCCATGTCCGCTTCGCCGCAAGAGCCCGCCGTCCAAGGCCCCACCATCAAGTCGCAGGTGAACCTGGTCAACTTGTTTGTGACCGTGCGCGACAAGAGCAAGCACATCGTTACCAACCTCACGCAAAACGATTTCAAGGTCTCCGAAGACGGCCAGGATCAGAAAATCGCCTTCTTCTCTAAGGAAGTGACGCTTCCCATTACGTTGGGGTTGCTCCTGGATACCTCGGGAAGCGAGCAATACATGCTCGGGGCCATCCAGGACGGGGCTTCGAGCTTTCTGAATCGCGTGATGCGCAAGGGCGATGAAGCCATGGTCATCTCGTTTGACCTGGACGTGGACCTGCTCGCCGATTTCACGGAGGATCGCTCCCAGCTCGAACCGCGCCATTCACAGGGCGCAAATCAATGCTGGCGGACCCATGGTCACTCCCGGAACCCTCCCTTCCGGGGGACCTAAAGGCACCGATTTTTACGATGCCCTCTATCTGGCCTGCCACGATGCGCTGGCATCAGAGGCCGGCCGCAAAGCCGTCGTCGTGCTCACCGACGCCGAAGACAATGGCAGCAAAGTCCGCGTCGAAGAAGCCATTGAAGCGGCCCAGCGCACCGACACGGTCGTGCACATTCTTCTAGTCTACGACCCGCACTATGGGGCCGACAGCGGCGTGGCTAAGAAAATCACCGACGAAACCGGCGGCCGCATGATCGTCGTCAACAACGAAAAACATCTCCAGGAAGCCTTCGACCAAATCTCCGAAGAGCTGCGCAGCCAGTACACGATCGGCTACTATCCAACGAACTCCGCTCGCGACGGAAAATTCCGCAAGATCAAGGTGGAGGTCACCGACCACGGCGACAAGGTGCTCACCCGCAAAGGCTACTACGCGCCGAAAGGCTGATGATTACAACAACCTCCGCAATGCTTTGCTTCCATCGCATTGACCGAATTTCGCGGAGCGTCTAACATCCCTCTTGCAATCCCCATCATGATTAACGAGACCGTCGCCCACTATAGGATTCTCCGAAAACTCGGCTCCGGCGGGATGGGTGTCGTCTACGAAGCCGAAGACACCAAACTCGGGCGGCGCGTGGCGCTGAAATTCATTCCCGAGGAAAACCAGCGCGACACGCAAACGCTCGAACGCTTCCTCCGCGAAGCGCGGGCCGCCTCCGCCCTGAACCATTCGGGAATTTGCACCATCCACGCCATCGAAGAACATTCCGGCCGTTCATTCATCGCCATGGAGCTGCTCGTCGGCGAGTCGCTCGACAAAGTCCTCGCTGATGGTCCACTGACCGTCACGCGGACCGTCGAAATGGGGATTCAGCTCGCCGACGCACTGGATGCCGCCCACAAAAAGGGCATCGTGCATCGCGACATCAAGCCCGCCAACATTTTTGTCACCGAATCGGGCGCCGTCAAAGTGCTCGATTTTGGACTCGCCAAGCTTCTCCCGCGCACCTCCGACGATCTTGCCGGCCATACGCTCGACACGCACGCACCTACGCTTCTCACCAGCCCCGGCATGGCGGTCGGCACCATCCATTTCATGTCTCCGGAGCAAGCCCGCGGCGAGGAGATTGACGCACGCAGCGACCTCTTTTCTCTCGGCTCCGTTCTCTACCAGATGCTGACCGGCAAGCAGGCGTTCCCGGGATCGACCAGCGCCGTCGTTTTCGACAACATCCTCAACAATGCGCCGGTGGCCCCCGTCACTCTTAATCCCGACGTTCCCGCCGAGCTTGAACGCATTCTCAACAAGGCTCTCGAAAAGGACCGCGACATGCGCTATCAGGTCGCGGCAGAAATGCGTGCGGACCTCAAACGGCTACAACGCGAAATCGATTCCGGCAGCCGCCCGACGGGCGCACGCGAGTCCGCAGAGCGTGTTTCTGCGGTCTCTGAAACTCCTTCGTCGAAACCGAGAATCGCTCCATCCGGCAGTTCTGCCATCGTCGACGCCGCCAAAAAACACAAGTTCGGCGCCGGCCTCACACTCCTCGCCATCGCCACCATCGTGGCCGCCGCGGCCTTCGGTATCTATTCCATTTTCCTTCGCACTCGCCACGTTCCGTTCGAAACCTTTACGATTGAGAATCTCACCAACAACGGCCACGTCTCCCTTGCCGCCATTTCTCCCGACGGCAAATATCTACTCAACGTCCGCGAGGAGAATGGCCTGCAAGCGCTGTGGCTCCGCCATATACCCACGGGAAGCAATACTCAGCTGCTTCCTCCCGCCGCAACTCGTTACGCCGGCCTGACTTTTTCTCCTGACTCCGATTACATCTATTGCGTGCGCCGGGACGAGGCCGAGCACACTTTCGCCTCGCTCTACTCTTCCCCTGTGCTCGGTGGCACGCCGCGCTTGCTCATCAAGGACGTCGACAGCCGCGTCACCTTCTCCCCGGACGGCAAACGGTTCGCCTACTTGCGCGAGGATCATGACTCTCCCACTTACGAATTGCTCGTCGCTAACAGCGATGGCACTCCCGACCGTACGCTCTTCAAGGATGTTCCTCTGGCCGGAAGCGAGGGCAATTACAGCCCGGCCTGGTCGCCCGACGGCAAGACGATCGTCGTCGCCGACTCGCAACTGGCTGAAGGCGTGACCGCTGCGATCCTCGCGGTGGACGTGGCCACCGGCAAACAGCAGACCTTCCCGATAGCTACAAATCAGATTTACCGCAATCCCGTCTGGATGCCCGATGGTACCGGCTTGCTCGTGTCCGAGTTCGGAGACTTCGGGGTCATGAATGCGCAGTTGGGTATCGTCAGCTATCCCAAAGGCGGATATCGTCGCATCACGAACGATACAAACTCGTATCTATTCCCGACGATTGCCGGCGATGGCCATACCATAGTCGCGAGCCAATCTCAGCCGGCGTATCAGATCGAAGTTGCGAACGCTGCTCAGCCGGATGAAGTTCGCCCGGTTTCTCTGGCAATGAATAACAGGGTTTGGAATTGGGATTGGACAAACGATGGCCGCATCGTATTTGCGCAAATTCCTGACATCCGCGTGGTCAAGCCGGAGGGTGGTGAATCCGTCGTGTACTCGGATGCCAAGCATGTGTCCGATCAGGTCATCTCCTGCGGAGCCGGCCGATACTATGTGTTTCGTTCCGCCGGGCGTGCCGGCAAAATTTCTTTCAATCTTTGGAGGATGAGCACCGCTGGCACGGACTTCAAACAGCTTACTATCGGCTCCTCCGAATCCGATCCGCTATGCTCCCCGGACGGCCAATGGGTTTATTACGTCGATTACGGCGACAATCAGGCCCTCAAGCGCGTCTCCATCGATGGCGGCTCGCCGGAGACGATCTTGAGCACCGCCGAGGGACAGGTGGATATCTCGCCGGACGGCAAGACTCTTGTCTATTTTGAAGTTCGCGAAATGGACCACAAACTCATGCTGGATCTCTACTCCATCGCGGACAAAAAGGTGACCTACCACGACATAGACCCGCGGGCCACCTGGCCGTTGGCCTTTGCTCCCGACGGCAAGTCCGTGGTCTATGCGATTCGCGATAAAGGCGTCGGCAACCTCTGGATGCAGCCGCTTGACGGCTCACCGGCCCATCCGTTCACGCATTTCACTTCGGAAGAAATCGAAAAATGTCTGTTCTCCAAAGACGGGACAAAAATCGCCATCGAACGCGGCCACGTCGAATCCGATGCCGTTTTACTCCGAGACACGACCCGTTAAGAGCAGAAATCAAGACGCGCCGCTGCGGCTCAGCGTAAATCCGCACTGACAAATTACGGGATCAAATGAAACGACAATCAATGAGAAGCCGGCCCGGAGGGACTCGCCTGAGGGCTCGATTCTCGATTGGCACGCGCGAAATAGCCGCGTCTGGCGCGCACCTGGTACCCCTTGTGGTCAGGCACTTCGATACGAATCCGATGGTAACGGCCGTCCAGCACGTAGTTTGTCGGAATGTACGCGATGGAATACTGATTGCGCAGCTCGTCGCCGATGTCCTGGAAAGATTGGTCCAGATCGTCCACGTGATATGGAAAGAAGGCGCGGCCGCCGGTTTCGTCGGCCAGGTCTTGCAAAATCTTATCGCCTTCGGTCAGGTGCGTCTTACGGTTGGCCAGTTTGTCGGGATCGGTTTGTGAGAGCTGAATCCACTGGGTGCTCGTGCTGATGGTATAGATCACCACACTCGTGCGCTGGGCCATTTCGATGGCTTCTGAGCGCGTATGGTTCGAGAGATTGTCCTCTCCGTCGCTG
The DNA here is from genome assembly GCA_963753745.1 of uncultured Acidobacteriota bacterium. Taxonomy (GTDB): domain Bacteria; phylum Acidobacteriota; class Terriglobia; order Acidiferrales; family UBA7541; genus Acidiferrum. Next base: position 161,298 of record CAVWDX010000020.1, on the reverse strand, counting down.
ATCAGAATCATCACGCGTCGCACCACGTCCGGTTGATCCCCCGGCGGTCGCGGGGGATGGCTCAGCTGGTTCTGGCAGGCCTCGTAAATCGCGTCGTACACCGCTGTCCCGCCGCCCGCGCGCGTCTGGAGGATCTGGTCGCGTAGCAGCCCGGCATCGCCCGTGAACGGCTGAACGACTTGAGGCTCGTCGTCGAAAGTCATCACGAACGCTTCGTCCCTGCCGCGCCGCAACACGCTGAACAGGAAATTAATCGAAGCATCTTGCTCGAATTTGATGCGGTCGCGGATGCTGTTCGAAGTATCCACCAGCATTCCGATACGCAGGGGCAGGTCCGTCTGCTTGCTGAAGTAACGAATGTCTTGCGGTAGCTTTTCGTCGAAAACCTTGAAGTCCTGTTTTTGGAGATCGGGAACGAGCTTATTGCGCCGGTTGAGCACGGTGAACAGCACGTCCACCAGGTTCACAACCTGGACGATCTTTTGCGGGCTCTCCGCCGGTTTTGCCTCTTGCTCCTGCTGCGCTTGGGGCGTTGCGGCTTTCGGGGCCGCTTGAAGACGTTGCGCGGATTGCGCCTTTGCCTCTTGCGCACGGCCGCTGACCACCGCGGTCAGCAATCCTGCTATGAGAAGTACGGAAACCATTCCCCTGGACATGTCAGTTGATTATAGGTATGGAGCGAGCACAGCGTCAATTCGCTTCGAATCTTCTCCCGCGAACGCCGCCAGCTTTCGGACGAACTCGCGTAATTCGGGGGGCAGCGGTGCGCGAATTTCGATCCACTCGCCGGATCTCGGTTGAGAAAATCCGAGCCGCACGGCGTGCAGAAAATTCCTCCCGAGCGGCAGCATCTCAGCTTGTTGCCGCGCGGGTGCCGCGCCGCCCGCGATTGCGCCGCTCACATGAATTTGCGAAGCGGCCCCGTAAAGCGTATCGCCCACAACGGGATGTTTCAAGGCCGAAAAATGCACGCGAATCTGGTGCGTCCTCCCCGTATGCAACTGCACTTCCACGAGCGTCGTCCCATCTATTTCTGCGAGCGTCTGCCAATCCGTCCGCGCCTCGCGCGCGTTGCCCGCAAGCGCCTTACCCCGTTTCGCGCTCGCCGGCTTCTGCCGGTGCACCGCCATCCGCGTGCGGCGATGCAGGTCGCGCCCAATCGCCAATTCGATTCGTCCGTGCCGTTCCTTCATGGCGCCCTCGACAAGCGCGATGTACGTCTTCTTTACCGTGCGTTGCCGAAAACCTTCGGCTAGCTTGGCGTGGGCGAAGTCATTTTTCGCCACCAGAATGACGCCGGAAGTTTCCTTGTCCAGCCGGTGAACAATGCCCGGCCGCAAGGCATCTCCGCCGTGAGAAAGCGCCTGACCTCGCCCAAGCAGAGCGTTCACCAGCGTTCCCCGCGAGATTCCCGCGCCAGCATGCACGGTCATCCCCGCGGGTTTGTTGACTACAATCACGTCCGCGTCCTCATAAAGAATGTCCAGAGGAATGGATTCGGCCTCGGCGCGCAGCGGCGGCCGCGCTTGCGCCTCGACGGCGATGAGCTCGCCCGCGCGCAACTTGTGAGCGCCCTTTGTCGGCTGGCCGTCGATCTGCACCAGCCCCGCTTCGATTAATTCCTGGATGCGTGTCCGACTCAACTCAGGGAGTTGCGTCGCCAAATAGCGGTCCAGCCGGAGTCCCGCGTCTTTCTCGGCGACGGCAAGTTTATGTGTGACTGGTGAAGGCACCGAAGGATTCTAGCAGCATGGCCGAACAGCAAACCAAAAAGGGGTTGGCCCCTCGCTCACAATCCACCTTGGGGGCTGGGCCTGCCCCGCCGGACCGTCTTGCCCCCAGGATCTCTATTTTTGGTCCGTGGACCTTGCGGGAAAAAAGAGCAAATCGATGATAAGCAAAGCGGCTCCAATAGTGATCGCCGAATCGGCCACGTTGAAGGCCGGCCAGCGGTAACTTCCGAGCCAGACTTCAAAGAAATCCGTGACGGCACCGTGCAGAATCCGGTCTGTCAGGTTTCCGGTGGCGCCTCCCAGCAACAGAGCAAGCCCCGCGGCCGCCACGGCACCCCCTTGCCCCGCCACCAACAACCAAGCGAGCACGCAGATCACCACGAGCGAGCCGCCGATGAGCAGCAGGCGCAGCCAAGACGAATGCGAATCCGCAAAAATGCTGAACGCAATCCCTGGATTGCGGCTGTGGACCAAATAAATGAAGTGCCGTACCACTTCGTGCCGCCAGCCCTCGCTCGTTTGCGTTTCGAACCAGGCTTTCGTGGCGCGGTCGAGCAGCACCACGCTGAGGGTCAGCCAGAGCCATCGAAGCCGCGCGGGTAATTTCATGGCAGGGCCGGCTCCGAGGCTTCGATTTCCGCGAGCGCTTCGCTGCAGCGATCGCAAATGGCGGGGTAGCGGGGATTTTCGCCTACATGCGTCGAGTAGTTCCAGCAACGCTCGCATTTCGCGCCCTCGGCGCGCAAGACCTCGATCTGATAGGGCCCCGGATGTTCGACGTGACATCGGCACATCGAACGGGAGTACATCCACCTGCGAAACGATGAAGAGCGCCGGCAAATCTTTTGCGTGTCTTTGCAGAAGCTCCAGGAAAGTCTCCTTTTGAACGCAGCCGAATTTTGGCTTCCAGCGAAGCATTGATAACTTTCTGCGTGCGCGCACGTTCGAGTTCCAGCAAGACCTCCGCCTTCAAGGCACGGAGCTTGTCCCATTCCGACTTTGCTTTCGCATCGAGATTTGATCGCAGCTCGCCCTCTTCGGGAAAAAGCGCGATGTGCACGCTTTCTGGTTCACCTGCCGACTTCGGGAAATAACCCCAAATTTCCTCCGCAGTAAAAACGAGGAGGGGCGCGGCAAGCCGCACTAAGGCACTCGTGATTCTCCAGAGTGCAGTCTGCGCGGAGCGCCGCGAAGGATTCTTTGCCGCCTTGGTGTACAGGCGGTCCTTCAGCAGGTCAAAATAAAACGCGCTCAGATCAACCACGCAAAAATCGTGGATGGCGTGATACACGCGATGAAAATCGAAGGCGGCATACCACTCCCGGCATTTCATCACCAAATCCGCCGTGCGTTCCAGCATCCACCGGTCGATCTCTTCGAGCTGTTCCTTCGAAAGAGCATCGCGGCCCGGCTCAAAATCGAACAAGTTGCCGAGCGCGAACCGGAAGGTATTCCGAATCTTGCGGTAGGCGTCGCTGAGCTGGGTCATCACGCGCTCGCTCATTTTCACGTCCGCCTGATATTCCTGCGACGCCACCCAGAGTCGCAGCAAATCCGCGCCCCACTTTTCGCAAATCTCGCTGGGGAGAATGACGTTCCCGAAGGATTTGGACATGGGACGCCCGTGTTCGTCGAGCGTCCAACCATGGGTGACCACGCTGCGGTACGGGGCATGATCGCGTAGGGCCGTGCCAATCAGCAGCGAGCTCTGGAACCATCCGCGATACTGGTCCGGCCCCTCAAGATAAACATCCGCCGGCCATTCATCGGCCTTCAAAACGGCAAGGTGCGATGAACCGGCGTCAAACCAGACGTCGAGAATGTCGTTCTCCTTACGCCAGGCCGACGCGCCGCAGGCGCATTTCGTTCCGGGAGGCAAGAGATCTTCAGCGGCGTGCTTGTACCAGGCGTCCGCCCCTTCTCGTTCGAACCACTTCACCACATTTCGCAGCGCCGCGAAATCTTCGAGGCGTTTCCCGCAGCCGTCACAATAAAAAACAACTATCGGCACGCCCCAAAACCGCTGCCGCGAAACGCACCAATCCGGCCGCTGCTCGATCATTTCGTAGATGCGCTCTTCTCCCCACGCGGGAATCCACTTCACGCCATGAATTTCTGCCAGCGCTTCCGCGCGCAACGTTTTGTATTTCCCGTGCGCCGCTTGATCCATCTTGATGAACCACTGCTCCGTGGCCCGGAAAATCACCGGATTGTGGCAGCGCCAGCAATGCGGATAGCTGTGCGTGTAATCGTGGAAGCCAAGGAGCGCCCCGCGATCCTCGAGCAGCTTCACGATAACCGGATTCGCCTCAAATACACTCTTGCCTTTGTATTCCGGCAAGCCTTCCTGATATACGCCGTGATCGTCGATGGGCGCATAAATTTCGAGGCCATATTTTTGTCCCGAAAGGAAATCATCCGAGCCGTGTCCCGGCGCCGTGTGAACGATTCCGCTGCCCTGATCCAGCGTCACGTAGTCCGCGAGAATTCCCGGCACCTGCAACGGCAAAAAGGGATGCTGGAATTTCCCGCCTTCAAAAGCTTTCCCTTTCCATTTCGAACGCACCCGCACTTCTTTGATCCCGCACTCCGCCTGCAGCGCCGCGATTCTCTCTTCGGCAAGGAGCAGCGCGCCTTTCTCGGTTTCCACGACCACATATTCAAAATCCGGATGAAAAGCCAGCGCGCGGTCATGCGGCAGGGTCCACGGCGTGGTCGTCCAGATCACGGCATTCACGTCGCCGCCAAGATCGAGAGGAGGTTTGCCGTCGTTGAAAACCGCGGCCAAAAGTTTGAAGGTCACCCAAACCGACGGGCTGGTGTGATCGTGGTACTCGACTTCCGCCTCCGCCAAAGCCGTGCGGTCGTGAAGGCACCAGTAGACCGGCTTTCGTCCGCGATACATTAAACCTTTCTCCATGAAATCCAGAAGCGCACCTGCGATGGTCGCCTCATAATCGTGGCTCATCGTCAGATAGGGATCATCCCACTGGCCGAACACTCCCAATCGCTGGAAATCCCGCTTGTGCTGCTCGACGTAACGCGCAGCAAACTCCCGGCAAAGACTGCGAAATTCCGCAGGTGTGACCTTCTGCTTTCCTCCGAGCTCCTTTTCCACCTGCGTTTCGATCGGCAATCCATGGCAATCCCAGCCGGGCACATAGGGCGCGTAATGCCCCGCCATGCTCTTGGATTTCACGATCATGTCTTTCAGAATTTTGTTGAGCGCGGTTCCCAGATGAATCGTGCCTGAAGGATACGGCGGGCCATCATGTAGGATGAATCGTGGCTGGCTTGTTCGCGCTGCAAGAATTCGCTCGTAGAGATTCGATTGCTGCCAAGCAGCAAGCTGTTTCGGCTCATTTTGGGGAAGGCCGGCCTTCATGGGGAAATGCGTTTTGGGCAGGTTGAGAGTCTTCTTGAGTTCCAGGGGTTCGGCCATGAAAAGTGTGCCCGCAGCCACGCTTGCTCGATTCGTGTGTCATCCAGCGTTTCAGTTGCAATGGTTCAGTTGCAAAGTCAGAAACATCGGAAAGCGGTGTAATTCCGTATGTTACAATGATTAGGAGCTGGTGTCAGCGGCTGGGCTCGCGCAACCTTTCCCAGGTCATGCGAATCTTATTCAGGACACCCAGCGCAGGCGAGTTGCGTCTAATTTAGGGAGAAGATGGTGCCGGGGCTAATCGTCAATCTCGTTCCGCCTGAGTCGAAAAAGCCCGGCGTGTCCACTGGCGGCAGTCAAGCTGCTGTACCGGTACCCGCGTCGGCGGTTCCTAGATTTGGCGCGCCCGCTCTCCTTATTCCTGATAATTTTTGGTCCAACCTCAAACAGTTTCTGACCGAGCGTCCGGTTAAAGTGCGAGAACGCGCCGACGCGCCCTTCGTGAGGGCTCCGTTCGGCGGGGGCGTTTTTGACAATCTCAAAGACTTCTTTAATTCGCGTCCGGTGCCGAAAGGCCCGGTAAACAGCCGGCTGGCGGTGTCGTGGGGAGCCAATTTCGGCGGATTCGGATCCCGTATCAAAGAGGCTTTCTTCCCCGCGAAGCTCCCGCCGGCGAACTTCACCAGCAAGCCTGTGAAAGTAAAGGACATCTGGACGAAGGACGAAAATTTCCGCTGGACTCAGGCGATCTCCTTCGCCATTCATGGCAGCGTATTTGCGTTGATCATTTTGATTCCCTTGCTCTGGCATTTCACACCGACCGAGGCAAAAAACAAGCTTGTTGACGTGACCCCACTGGATATTTCGCCGTACATGGCGAAACTCCCTGCCGGAGCGAAGAAAGCGGGCGGTGGCGGCGGAGCCAATGACCATACTCTGACTCCGGTAAACAAGGGAAAGCTGCCCAAGTTCAAGTGGACGCAGTTCACTCCGCCACAGGTGAAGATTCAGAATGAGCACCCCAAACTGGCGATGGACCCGTCGCTCCTCGGCCCGCCCGATCTCAAAGTGCCGAATCTGAATGCCTCGACCTTTGGCGATCCGATGGCTACTGGAGTGAGCGATTCTCTCGGGCATGGCAATGGCACGGGTATCGGTAGCGGTACCGGCGGTGGTCTGGGGCCCGGCGAAGGTGGAGGCACTGGTGGTGGCGCGTTCCGCGCGGGAGTGAATGGAGTTGGCGTGCCGGAATGCATCTATTGCCCGCCGCCGCTTTATTCGGATGATGCGCGCAAAGCGAAATACATGGGCTCCGTAGTGCTGCAAGTGACGGTCACTGCTGATGGTCGGGCGGTCAACATCTCGATCGTGAAAGATCCCGGGATGGGCCTGGGGGAGAAAGCCGTCGAGTCCGTACGTACCTGGCGGTTCCGGCCAGCGGCAGGACCGAACGGAAAGATTATCCCTGTAATTGTGCCCATTGAAGTGACCTTCCGGCTGTATTAATTCGTCCATCCAGATTTCCTCTTGTTGTTCAAGCTGTACTTTGTGGATCGTTCGCTCACTTTTCCCAGAAAATTCTATACGTATCTCTGTAGGCAACCAAACTTTGTTTCGAGACTTCTCAGTAGCCGACTGATGCTCGCCCGCTAACGTTGTCGGGCCGAATGGCGAGGCGAAGTCGGAGGCCTGCGCATGCGCGATCCACTCCTGCGCTCTTTTTCCTGTGACGATGCATCCGCGAAATTCCCCTCGAAAGAATCCTGGCTGAACCGCGTTCGAGATAATCTTAGGCAACTGCTTACCCTCTCGCACCTGAAGCCCTCTTCGGCCAACGGCGCGCCGATTCATCTCCTGAAGTTCGAGAAATCTCGGCGGCCAGCCCGTGCGCAAGGCGCTTCGCTCATCACGCACGCCGCAGCCTTTGCGGCACTGGTATTTTTGGTTGCGCACGGACCAAAAACTACACCGCAGATTACCAAAGGCCGAACCTCGCACGATCCAGCTGAGATTCCCACGCCGGTCTTTCGCAGCCTTACGAGCGAACATCCCTTAGACTCTGGAGGCAGGAGCGGCGACCAAAACCCGAATCCTCCAATGCGCGGAAACCTTCCGCCACGATCCGCCTTGGTGCTGGTAAGGCCAACACTTCCGCAGTACCAACATGCCAGTTTGCCCGAGCCACCGACGATCTTTGACCGGAGCGCAGCGCCCACATTGGCAGCGACAGAGAAAATGGGATTGCCATGGATGGAGCAGGATACGAATTCTTCTGGTCCCGGAAAGGGGCACGGAATCGGGTCCAAGGATGGCAACACCATGGGCAACGGCGGAGATGGACCGGCAGGCGATGGCACAGGGACTGGCTCATACATCCTGGGACTCATATCGCCCACGTGCACGTATTGTCCGTCTCCGACATACACAGACGATGCGCGACACGGCAAGGTGCAGGGTTCCGTGACGTTACAGGTCCTCGTGGGCGCGGATGGACGAGCGCAGACGATTCGCGTGGTCAAAGGCGTAGGATTTGGTCTGGATGAGCGAGCTGTCGAGGCCGTGCGCGGCTGGAAGTTTACTCCCGCGCGAGACGGAGCGCATCGAGCAATGCCCGCCTGGGTCACCGTGGAAGCTGTCTTTCGCCTGTTCTGATGCGCTCCGAACGATCTGGACGACCGCCAGTGACGGGCGTAACATTTCTGCATGCCGTACGAATTCCGGGAGTGGGAACAGGAGCTGGAGCCGCAGGCGTCTTCGGCGCGCTTGGGCGGACCACCACGCAAATTAACGGGGACTGGCGTTCTCGATCCCCCACGACCCCCGAGGAGGCCGCCAGGCCCCCTGGCGACTCTTCCCGCATCTTTTTTGAAGCGATTGCTGGCCGCCCTGATTTTGGCGGGTTTGGCAGGACTCCTCATCTTCCTTCTGTTCGCGCGGTAAGGGGTGATTGAGGAAACACATCATGGGGTTCTGCTGTCTGGGCTGTGGGCAATCTGTTAGGATTCCGGCATGAGAAGAACGATCGGTATCTCGCTAGCCATACTTGCTGGTTTGGTGTGCTTCGTGCGCCCGGCGAGCGCCCAGAACTCCGGCGGCATGCTGGAAATTACGGCGCGTATCACGCCCACGGCGGCGCGGCCGGAACCCGTGCGGCAATTCACATTTTACATCCTGACCAAGAGCTATGCGGACATCGCCAAGGAAGTCGAAGAGGGAGACGTCGTCCCCCCGCGGGATGAATTCATCGATGGATTGAAAGTGTCGAAGGAATTGAAAACCTGGCTCAAGGCGCACGACACGCTCGACCTGACCATTCCGGAACTGGACAAAATGCTGACGGCCGACGACATCATCCACACACCGGAATTCCTGCTGGCTTACCAGCGCTCGAATAGTGGCGGGGTAACCAACGGCATCCCGAAGCCGAAATACAAGGACGCGGACAAAGAGGACCATCCGGAGAAATACGAGAAGGACAAGCAGGAGTATTACACCGCGCTGAAGAAATTCATCCAGAAGAATCCGGCAACCATTTCAGGAGTCGAGCTGGAGCTGGACGGCGTCAATCCTCAGAGAAAGTGGACGCTTCTTGTGAGCAGCCAGAAGAGGCGAGTGCAAAAGCTGGCGCCTGAAGTAGCGCAAACAAAGTATCTGGCGGCTAAAGTGGACACGGACCTCGAAGGACACGCCTTCCTCCGGGATCTGGCGCCTGGAAAGTACTGGATCAGCTCCCTCAATCTCGAAGCAGATGCCGGCGACGCGCGGGTCCGCTGGGATGTGCCGATTACGATTGAAGCAGGCCAAACCTTTCGCATCGAACTTACCAACTTGAACTCGACGGACACGTTGGCAGCGCTGACCCCCTAAGGTGCGCCGGCCTTAGCCATGGGCACGCCACTCCTTTGGCTGGTCTTCAATCTTTTCGTACTCGCCGCGATTGCGCTGGATTTGGGCGTCTTCCATCGGCGGCCCCACAAACTGAAAACGCGGGAAGCGATCACCTGGAGCCTGATCTGGGTGGGACTGACCGTCCTGTTCGGGCTCGGAATCATGCATTACTCCGGCGAGCAGCGCGGCCTGGAGTTCTTCACCGGCTATGTCATCGAAAAAGCCCTCAGCATCGATAATCTTTTTTTGTTTCTGGTAATTTTCCGCTCGTTTGCAGTGGATGAAAACATCCAGCACCGCGTTCTGGAGTGGGGCATCCTCGGAGCGCTGGTGATGCGCGGAGCAATGATCGCAGCGGGAGCGGGGCTGATCCATAGATTCAGCTGGGTGCTGTATATTTTTGGCGCATTTTTGGTGTATGCGGGATTGCACATGTTGTACGAGAGGAAAGAGCGGATGCATCCCGAACGGAACTGGATTTCGCGCTTCGCGGGCCGGCATCTGCGAGTGACGCATGAATATCAAGGCGCGCGATTCTTTGTGAGGAAAGCCGGAAAACTCCTCGCGACGCCGTTGTTTGTGGTGCTGCTGGTCGTGGAGATTACGGATGTGACGCTGGCAGTCGATTCGATTCCCGCGGTGTTCGGCATAACGCGAGATCCATTTATTGTTTACACCTCGAATGTGTTCGCGATTCTAGGCCTGCGCGCGATGTACTTTCTGCTCGCCGGAGTGCTCGGCCGGCTGCGGTTCCTGACGACGGGACTCGCGTTTGTGCTGGCGTTCATTGGAGCAAAGATGATTGTCGAGCCATGGGTGCACATTTCGGTCGAGCTCTCGCTTGCGGTGGTGGCCGGAATTCTGTCGGTGGCCCTGGCCGCTTCCCTGCTGGCACCTCCAAAACCGAAATAACAAAGGCCAGAGCCAGGAAAGAGCGGCGTTGCCGAGATAGGCCGCAGTGTGCTGCGCCTTTATACGAGAGAGAGGATAGTTCGCCACGGTGTGAAGATCGCGCGGCGGATGAAACGTGGAAGGAAATCCCGCAACTTAATCCTCTTCGAACATCAGCTCATCGACATAGCACCACATCCAGTTTTCGCCGGGTTCGAACGAGCGGATAACGGGATGCTTGGTGGCGTGAAAATGCTTGGTGGCGTGTTTATTTTTTGAGGAATCGCAGCAGCCAACGTGGCCGCACGTCAGGCAAAGGCGGAGATGGACCCACGTATCGCCCGTCTTAAGGCATTCCTCGCAGCCTTTTGATTTTGGCTTGACGGGTCGAATTTGGTTTATATGGGTGCAGACATCTGCCATTTCTTTCTCCTAAGAAATCTAATGCGTTGTTTGAATCGGGACGCGGACCTGAAAGCGAGTGTCGCCAGGGACAGAGGTGACGCTGATGTGGCCGCCCACGTTCTTCATAATGCGGCTGACGACATCGAGGCCGAGGCCCGTGCCTTCGCCGACGCCTTTTGTAGTGAAAAATGGATCGAAAATGCGCGAGAGAGCGTCGGGCGGAATGCCGGCGCCGTTGTCGGCAATTTCCACGAGGACAAAATCGTTTTCGCGAGCGGTGCGGATGGTAAGCTTGCCGCCGTTCTTCATGGCGTCGGCGGCGTTGTCGATGAGATTGGTCCAAACCTGGTTCAGCTCGCTACCGCTGGCCAAGACTTTGGGAAGATTCGGAGCGTAATCGCGAGTGACGGTGATGCCGCGTTTTAGCTTGTGATTCATGATGGTGAGAGTGGTTTCGAGGCCGCGCTCGATATCGACTTCCTGCATCGGGCCTTGATCCATGTAGGAATATTCCTTGATGGCTTTGATCAGATCCGAGATGCGGGTGGAGCTGTGCTCGAGTTCTTCCGCGATGCGTTCCATTTCAAGGAGGGTAGCGAAGCGAGTGAGTTCAGGCCCGAGAGAAGCGCCGGCGGCAGCGGCGAAACTTTCGAGATGAGCATCGGTGAGGTTGGCGTCCGCGAGGGACGGAGAGAGCTTCCAGGCATCGGCAACATTATGCGATTCGAGCCAGGTTTGAATGGATTCTTCGCGCTCGACGCGGGCAAGTTCGTCCTTGAACTGCGCGGGTTTCAGGGCGGAACGGATTTCCTCCTCGCGCTGGGCCAAGAGGCCACAGTCTTCCGGGCCGATTTCCGTGCTTCGAGCGGCTTCGCGCAAGCGGGCCAAGCAATCGCGCAGCGCGGCCGCGGACCGACGAGCGGCCGCGGAAGGATTATTGAGTTCGTGAGCGAGGCCGGCGGAAAGCTTGCCGAGAGCCGCGAGCTTTTCGTGCTGCTGCTCCGCGCGGGTAACGCTACGAACGCGGTCTGTGAGCAACCCCACGAGGCGGCGGGTAAGTTCCGGCATTCTGCGGAAGAGTTCGGGGAAAGCAGTGACGCGAAAGCCGAGGAAATGCGAGGGAAGGACAGCGCGGCCAGTCACCGTAATCACTTTCAGACGCGAGAATGGAAGCATGCCGGTGACGTCGCCGGCGGTTATCGTAAAGACGGGGCCGTCGGCACTTCCGTGTTCCGCCCTGGCGCGCATCTCGCCTTCGAGCATCACCATCATGAAGTCAGGGTGATCGCCTTCGCGCATGATGATGTCACCGACGGCGGCATGGCGTTCCTCGGATTGAGAAATAAACCAAAGCAGATCCTCTTGCGGCAAGTCCGCGAAGACAGGAATGTTGCGCAGCTTCGCGGCGAGTGCTTCGGCAGACAATGGCGCGGAATTCTCGGTCATGCGCCTCCTGATCTCGTGACGCCGAGGCTCATTGTACCTTGGCCAGATATTGATGCATGAATTGGACGACGACGGCGCCTTCGCCGACACCAGAGGCGACGCGTTTTACCGAACCGTGCCGAACGTCGCCGACTACGAAAATGCCCGGGATATTGGTTTCGAGCAAGCCGGGATCACGGTCGAGCGTCCAGGAAGCAGGACGCTTGCCATCGCGGAGGAGGTCGGGGCCGGAGAGGATGAAGCCGCGCTCGTCGCGTTCGATGAGGTCGCCAAGCCATTGGGTGCGTGGCTGAGCGCCGATGAAGATGAATAAACTCGAGGCGGGAAGCTGCTCGCGCGTTCTCGTGGATTCGCACAGCACGGTGATCCCTGTAAGGCGCGTTTCGCCCTGGACTTCTACGACGCTGGATTGCGTCCAAACCTGGATATTGGGAGTTTTTTCAATCTGCTCGATGAGGTAGTGGGACATGGTGCTGGCCAGAGATTTGCTGCGCACGAGCATGATGACTTTTTCCGCGAATTTCGAGAAATGCATGGCCGCCTGTCCGGCGGAATTCGCGCCGCCGATGATGTAAACGGTTTCGCCGCGGCAGGCGATGGCTTCTGACGTGCCGCCGCCATAGTAAACGCCGGCTCCCTGAAGGCGGTCCATGCCGGGGACGTCCAAGGTGCGCCATTGAACGCCCATCGCAAGGAGCAAAGCGTTGCAGGAAATTTCGGCACCGTCAGCCAGCTTGACGAAGCGATACGGGCCTTCGACACGCAGGCCGACCACATCCTGAGGCGAAAGAATTTCCACGCCGAAACGGCGAGCTTGTGCGACGGCGCGGCGGGCCAGGTCGCTGCCGGAGAGACCGGCCGGAAACCCGAGATAGTTTTCAATGCGGGAGCTGAGGCCAGCCTGGCCACCCGGCGCTTCGCGCTCGATCATAACAGTGTGAAGACCTTCCGACGCGCCGTAGACGGCGGCGGCGAGGCCCGCGGGGCCACCGCCGACGATGGCGAGATCATAAAAATTGGTTTGGGCATGGGTGCGCAGACCGACTTTGTCGGCTACTGCAGGAAGAGGAGGCTCGGCCAGCCGTGTGCCATCGGGGAATAGGATCAAGGGGAGCGTTTCTGCCTCCGGACCAAGCGAGTTGATGAGGGTGCGGACTTCCGGATCGGTTTGCGCGAGCTCGATGTCAATCCATTGGTAAGGAACCTGGTTGCGGGCGAGAAATTCGCGGAGTTCGTAGGAACGGTTGGACCAGCGAGTGCCCAGAACGCGAATGCCCTCGTAGAGGGGGTGAAAGGTGGAGTTCCAGTCCAAGAGCAGATCGTCGATGGCGGGAAAGAGCTTCTCTTCGGGCGGATCCCAAGGTTTCATCAGGTAATAGTGGATGCGGGCTTCATTGATGGCGTCGATGGCGGCGCTGGTGTCAGCATAAGCCGTGAGCAGAGCGCGCTTGGCTTGGGGATGGATTTCCATGGCTTCGGAGAGAAAGCCGACGCCATTCATTTGGGGCATGCGCTGGTCAGCGAGGAGCAGCGCGACGGGATTATTGCGGGCCTTGAGCTCGCGAAGGGTGGAAAGTGCGGCGCCGCCGGAGCTGGCGCGCATGACGCGATAGCGGTCGGAATAGTGGCTACGAAGGTCGCGTTCGATGGCTCGCAGGACCTCGGGGTCGTCATCGACGGTTAAAAGAACAGGTTTCGGCATATTCCTCAGATGAATGGAAACCGGAAAATGGTGCAACTTTCGCGCCAGATTCAGACTACAGGCTGATTCCGGCCGGGTCTTCAAGCTACAATTCTTGGGTCTACTATGTCCAGTGTGCTTGCCAACGCAATAGCAGGGATTTGCTCCGCAGAGGCTTCGGTGCGTGACCGAGCGGCTGCGGAGATTTACGCAACTGGCCGGGCAGCTGCGGAGCAGGCAGTTGGGACGTGGTGGACCGATGAGGAATTATCGGAGTTGATGCCGAAGCCGAATCTCGAAGTGACGGTGGGGCTGGCGGTTCAGCGCGAGACATTTGCGAAAATTCGCGCGGCGAATGGCGTGGCGCGGTTGGCCGAAGTGCCGTCGGATCAAGATGCGGAGGAGTTTGAACTGCACTTTCCCGAGGGCGTCTCCCTGGACATCTTGACGTCCAGGGCGCCGGGGGGTGATGGCGCGATGGCGCGATATCTGGAGAAATTTGGAGAGGGCGTGCAGCAGGTGGAGTTTCGGTGCCTGGATGTGGACCGGGCGAAAGAAATTTTGCGAGAGAAGTTTGGGGTTACTGCAGTTTATCCGGAAAAGCGGGCGGGGGCGGATGGGACGCACGTCAACTTCTTCCTTGTGAAGGTGCCGGGGGCGGGCAAGATTTTGATAGAGCTTTACGAATCCGCAGGCACAAACCACAAACAATAAATCACGAATTTTGGGCGAGATAGGTCCAGGCGCGGAGGATTTCGCCTACGGTCCAGGCTTGGGCGATGCAGCCACGGGGGGTGTGCGGGGGGTCGCCATCGAAGATTTCGGCGAGTGTCCCGAGGCCGTACGCACAGATGTCGCTTCCAAGAGGCTCGAGATAGCCAAGCGCCTCGGCTCGGTCGCCATACGCTCGGAAATGCGCGAGAGCGAAGGGTCCGAGCAGCCAACCCCAGACAGTTCCTTGATGATAGGCGCCGTCGCGCGAGCGCTGATCGCCGCCATAGTGGCCCTGATAGCCGGGTTCGCCGGGGGCGAGGCTGCGGAGCCCAAAGCATGTGAGCAGGTTTTGCGCGCAGAGATCGACCACGGACTTTTGCTGCTCTTTCGATAGCGGGCTGACGGGCAAGGAAACGGCAAAAATTTGATTGGGGCGGAGTGCGGGGTCATTGCCCAATTTTTTCGCGGCGCCTGGAACATCAATCACGTCGAAACAACAATTGCGCTCCGCATTCCAGAATTTCTGGAAGCTATGCTGGGCTTGCGTGGAGAGGCGTTCGAAGTGGTCCGCAGCATTGTTTAGCTGATGCGCGAACTGAGCCATCGTTTCGAGGGCGTTGATCCACAGCGCGTTTATTTCGACAGGCTTGCCGGTCCGCGGCGTCACCACCCAATCGCCGATTTTGGCGTCCATCCAGGTGAGCTGGATGCCCGGGCCGCCCGCGTAAAGAAGCCCATCGGAGGAATCGACGTGAATGTTGTAGCGCGTGCCTGTGACATGGGCCTCAATCATGCCGACAAGAACAGGAAATAACTTTTGCAGCGTGGCGGTGTCTTGCGTGACGGCAAAATATTGCCGCACCGCTTCGAAATACCACAGGGCGGCGTCCACGCTGTTGTAGCCGGGCTTGCCGCCTGCATCGGGAAAATTGTTGGGGAGCATTCCAGCGTCAACATAACGAGCGAAGGCGAGGAGGATTTGCCGCGCGACATCGGGGCGGCCAGTGACGAGCGCCAGACCGGGCAGGGCAATCATAGTGTCGCGTCCCCAATCGCCGAACCAGTGATAGCCGGCGATGATGCTGCGGCCGTCCGGTTCTTCGGGAAGGCTGCGCTGGACGACGAATTGATCGGCGGCGAGTACGAGTTGGCGCAGCCATTCGGGAGCGTGGGAGGAGGACTCTTCGTTTTGAGATTGCCACGCGTTTAGCAAGTTCAATTCATGATTGGCGCGCAGGGCGAGCGCCGCTGCGCCATCGAGCGGGGTGGCGGGTTCCGTGGTGACGACCATGGCGAGACTCTCGCCGGGGTTCAACTTGGCGTGAATGAGCGCGGCAAAGAGATGGTCCTCGTGATCGTCGAGGCCGCGTTCCCTTTCCCTGGGCAAAAAATAATCGCGATACCACTCGTGGTGCGGCTCGCAGGAAGCTTGGGCGCATTTTAGATAGAAAGGCGTGGCACCATCGAATGGCAGCACCATCACGCCGTGTTCCAAGGGAACGATCTTCATGTGCCAATCGCCGGCGTGCGTAGCGGAATGAAAATCGCGGTAATTGACGAGGGCTTTGAGATCTATCTCGAGTGAGCCACTTGCGCGCGAGAGGGTGTACTCAATGAAGGTTGTATTTTCACCTTGAGCCATCCACACGCGTTTTTCGAGCAAGGCATCGGCGAGGGCGTAAGTCCATACGGGAGTGGCGCCTTCGAGCCGAAAACTCTCGAGATAGATAAAGCCTTGGGGATCGACGGCACCGCTGGCCCAGCGGTGGGTCGCAAGTGCATACGTGGAACTCGAATAGCGAACGATTTCATCCAGGCCTGCAACGAGCTGCGTGCGGCCGAGCGGCGGTTGGAGAGCGGCGATGAGAAGGCCATGGTAGCGGCGCGTCATACCGCCGGAAACGGTTCCCGAAGCGAAGCCGCCGATACCGTTCGTAACCAGCCACTCACGCAGCTCTGCGGCGGGAAGATTGCCGCAGATTTCGCGCTCGAATTGAACTTCGGAGCGAAATAAGGGGAAGGACATAGTTTGTCCTATTCGCCGCTCTGTTCGATCAATTTGGCGACGAGGCCGGTCCAGCCGGTTTGGTGATTGGCGCCGAGGCCCGCGCCGTTATCGCCGTGAAAATATTCGTGGAACAGGATCAAATCCTTCCAGTAGGGATTACTTTGGAAAAGTTCGATGCCGCCGGCGACAGGACGGCGGCCGTCCTTGCCGCGCACGAAAATATGAACGAGCCGGCGTGAAATTTCGGCGGCCACTTCCCATAGATCCACTTCGTTGCCAGTGCGCGCCGGACACTCGGTTTTGAAGTCTTCACCGTAATAGTGGTGATACTTCTGCAACGATTCGACAAGCAGATAATTCAAGGGAAACCAGACGGGCCCGCGCCAGTTGGAATTGCCGCCAAAGAGGCCGCTGGTAGATTCGGCGGGCTCGTAATCGACACGACTGATGTGATCGTTCACCTGAACCTCGTAGGGATGATCGAGGTGAAAGCGGGATAGCGAGCGGACACCGTACGGGGACAAGAACTCCGTTTCGTCCAGCATGCGGCTGAGAATGCGCTTCAATTGTTTACGATTGGCGAGCGAAAGGAGGCGTCGAACACCGCGCGCGGAACGCTGCGTCATTTCGATGTGTTCAGGAACGTCTGGATGGTTGTCGATGAACCATTGCATACGGCGCTTGAAACCGGGCAGACGGTCGACGATCTCGGGCTCAAGGGTTTCAACGGCAAATAGAGGAATCAGACCGACCATGGAGCGAATCTTCAGGAAATGGTCGTCGCCATTCGGGAGATGCAGGACGTCGTAATAAAAGCCGTCTTCATTGTCCCACAGAGCGATGCCTTCCGTGCCCATGTCATTCATGGCATGCGCGATGTTGACGAAGTGCTCGAAAAATTTGCTGGCGACGTCCTCATAAGCGGGATCTTCCTTGGCCAGCTCGAGCGCGATGGCGAGCATGTTGAGGCAGTACATCCCCATCCAACTGGTGCCGTCGGATTGCTCAAGATGGCCACCGGTGGGCAGCGGAGCGGAGCGGTCAAAAACTCCGATGTTGTCGAGGCCGAGAAACCCTCCCTGGAAGATGTTCATGCCGTCAGGGTCTTTGCGATTGACCCACCACGTAAAATTGAGCAGCAGCTTGTGAAAGACTTTTTCCAGAAAGCCGCGGTCGGCCACGCCTCGGACGCGCCGCTCGATTTTGTAAACGCGCCAGGCGGCCCAGGCGTGTACAGGAGGATTTACGTCGCCGAAAGCCCACTCGTACGCGGGCAGTTGCCCGTTAGGATGCATATACCATTCGCGGAGCAAGAGGATAAGCTGCTCCTTCGCAAAATCGGGATCGATAAGCGCGAGAGCGATGCAGTGGAAACCCAGGTCCCACGCCGCATACCAGGGATACTCCCATTTATCCGGCATGGAGATGACATCATCGTTGTAGACATGCGTCCAATCCTTGTTGCGGCCTTTCCAACGTTCTGGGGGAGGCGGAGGACCAGCGGGGTCGCCCTCAAGCCAGGTGCGCACGTCGTAGTGATAAAACTGCTTCGACCACAACAGGCCGCCGAACGCCTGGCGCATGACGCTTTTCGCATCGGCGGACAAATCCGAGGTGACGCGCGAGGCGTAGAATTCGTCGGCCTCTTTTTGGCGAAGGGCAAAGAGGGCGTCGAAGCCGGCACCAAAATCGTTCGTGGGCGGGACGCCTTCGGCGCGATCGGCGTGCCCTGGCGAGGTAATAGTGCCGACGACACCCAAGGCACGGTCCATCGTGGCGAGTGGCTCCATGTCGGTCAGCCGCAGTTTAAGGGTTTCACTCTGGCCGGGCTTTAGATGAAGCGTGTAGCGGGCAGCCATTTTCGTCCCCATCTGCTGGGGATTTACGGCCGACTTATTCCCCCGAATCAGGTATTCGTGGAAAGCGTCCTTCACATAAGGTGAGCGGCTCTTGGTGTTGAAAAGCCGCTCGTAATTGGTCTCGTTTTCCGTGAAGAGCAGTTCAGGCTGGCCCGCGCAGAGCAGCCAGCGTTTGCCATAGTGCCAATGTTGGAGCTCGGCGCACTCGCTCCCCGGAACGCTAGTGGCTCTTTGCACTCCGGGCCTGCGCAAATCCTTGCCCCAGGACCAGGTGTTGCGAAACCACAAGGAAGGGAGAAGGTGAAGAGTGGCTGCTTCGGGACCGCGATTGGCAGCAGTGATTTTAATGAGAATGTCCTCGACGTCGGCCTTGGCGTATTCGACGCAGACATCGAAATAGCGGTCTTCGGCAAAGACACCAGTGTCGAGAAGCTCATACTCGGGTTGTTCCCGGCCGCGACGTCCATTTTCTGCTACGAGGTTTGCGTAGGGAAATTCCGCCTGAGGGTATTTGTAGAGCATGCGCAGGTAGCTATGGGTAGGCGTCGAGTCCTGATAAAAGTAATATTCTTTCACGTCCTCACCGTGATTTCCCTCGTTGCCCGTAAGGCCGAAGAGCCGCTCTTTCAAGATAGGGTCGCGGCCATTCCATAGAGCCAGGCCGAAGCAGATCATCTGGCGACGGTCCGAGATGCCGCCGATGCCGTCTTCCCCCCAGCGGTAGGCGCGCGAGCGGGCATGATCGTGGGGGAAAAATTCCCAGGCTGTGCCGCCTGGACTGTAATCCTCGCGGACTGTGCCCCACTGGCGTTCGGAGAGATACGGTCCCCAGCGCTTCCAGTACTTTTTGCGGGTGCGATCTTCTTCGAGCCGCTGGTCTTCCTTGGATTCGAGCCTGGCCATGGTCTGGGGCCCCTCTGAAGGCGCGTTCAAATTATGGCCGGACTCTTGCGAATTTCAAAGGCGAGCCGTGCGGCCTGCGTGCCCGTTCGGGCACGGTCAGAGGAGTTGTCTTGGCTGTTGATTGGTGAGACCCATGGTGGGGATAATCTCGCAGAGGAGATGCAAGAATATTTTGCGTGATCGCGGGGCGAGGACTTTTTCATGCGCGGCCCTTTCAATGGCCAGGAAACGGAAGAATCTACGAATCCGATGTACCCTAGATAAGCTCTAAAGATGTGTGATGGCGTTCGTCCTGCGAATTAGCTTTCGAGGAGATAGAGCACATGTTCGAGTCCCCAACGTTGTTTTCGGCTGCGACGCGTAAGCGATCGCGGGGCATACTCTTTGCGATAGGCAGTGTTTTCCTACTTTCGGTTTCGACAGAACGTGCGCAGGCCCAGGGAAGTCCGACGGAAGAATTGCGCCGGATGAATGAGGCGGTGGGTGAGTTGATCCGGAGGGTGTCGCCAAGCGTGGTGCAGATTCTAGTGACGGGATACGGCCCGCTGGGGGATTCCAACCAGGGCAACACGGATGTGATCATCGGGCGACAACGCGCGATTGGGTCGGGATTCATCGTCGATCCGAACGGGTACATCATTACGAACGCGCACGTGGTGAAAGGGGCGCAGAAGGTGCAGGTGGTGCTCTCGGATGTTAACTCGAACGACTCCGCGGATGCGGTGCTCGCTTCGAGAACGAAACTCGTGCCCGCGCGGATTATCGGAGTTACGCAGGACATCGATCTCGCGCTGCTCAAGGTGGACGTTCCGAATCTTCCGGCTCTAAAACTGGCGAACTATCGGGACCTCCGGCAAGGCGAATCCGTATTTGCCTTCGGCAGTCCGGAAGGACTGCGCAATACGGTGACGCAAGGAATCATTTCGTCGGTGGCGAGGCAGACAGACCCAGATTCGACCATGGTTTACCTCCAAACGGATGCACCCATCAATCCGGGCAATTCGGGCGGTCCGCTGGTGGATGTAGATGGAGACGTCGTCGGAGTGAATACGTTCATTCTGTCGCAGTCGGGAGGAAATGAAGGACTGGGGTTTGCGATTCCCTGCGGCGTTGTAAAAATCGCTTACCAACAATTGCGCAAGTTTGGACATCTGCACCGGCCGCAAATTGGCGTCAGCGTTCAAACAATTACGCCGGCGCTGGCACAAGGTTTGAAGTTGCCGCGCAACTACGGCGTGGTCGTCTCAGACGTCTTACCGGATGGACCGGCGGAGGCGGCGGGTGTGCGCATTGGAGATGTGCTTTTGGCGATCGATGGGAAAGCTGCCGGCAGCGTTCCGTACGTAGCGTTTTATCTGATGTCCCGCGAAAGCGGAGATAAAGTGCATCTGGACGTGCTGCGAGGAGATCTGCGGTTGGGTTTCGACGTGCCGCTGATGTCACCTCCGAAGGACATGGATCAAATTACCGCGCTGGCAGACCCCGAAAAAAACCTGGTTCCGACGCTAGGAATCCTTGGCGTGGAAATCGATAAGAATGTCGCAGCGATGGCGCCGGAGTTGCGCGATCCCTTCGGGATCATTGTTGCCGCACGAGCGACGGGAGCAACGACGGAGGTGCCGCTGACAACAGGCGACGTAATCCGCACGCTGAACGGCGAGCCGATGACCACACTGGACCGTTTGCGGGCGGCGTTGAAGGCCTTGCCGACCGGCGCCGCGGTGGCGCTGCAGATCCAGCGCGATCAGAAGCTGATGTACGTGGCGTTCACGCTGGACTGAGCGCGGGGCGGCAGCTTAAGAAAATCTTCGGTTCAGGCAAAACCGAGATGCCGAGACACTTCTGCGACCATCTCTTCTGGTGTTTCTCTGGCATCGACGGTGATGGCATCCGTCGGCTCTTCCAGGTCTGCAAACTGGCTGGCGAGTAGATCCTGCTTCGCAAAATGACCTTTTCGCGCGAGCACTCTCTTCGAGAACAACTCATAGCTGCCCTTCAAATAAACAAAATTCACGTCTGTGGCGCCGCGCAGCGTGTCGCGATAACTCTGCTTGAGCGCCGAACACGCCAGAACGACGCTGCGGTTCTCGGAATTCCATTGGACGATTTTATCGTGGAGCGCTTGCAGCCAGGGCTTGCGATCAGCATCGGTCAGCGGGATGCCGTGCTTCATTTTCTCGACATTCGCAGGAGGATGAAAATCGTCCGCGTCCACGAAATCCCATCCCAGACGCTTCGCCAGCAAGGTGCCAATGGTGGTCTTGCCGGAGGCTGTCGTGCCCATAACGATCACGATCATGGCAGCCTCTCAGGCGGGAAAATGCCGTCATTGGAGCAAAAAAATTGGCTGGGAGACCTGGACTCGAACCAGGATAGCCAGATTCAGAGTCTGGAGTCCTACCAATTGGACGATCTCCCAGCCGATGGGAGGAAAAAATGAATCGCAACAGGATCCTGAGATTCGGGACAGCCACGATTCATCCTATCTAATTTAATCGGGATTCGCGGGGGCGTCAACCGCGAGCAGTGGGCGCTGAAGTCGAATCCGCAGATCCTGAAGCTGCTGCGTGCGACATTTGTCCTTTTTCCAGCGTGAATTCCTCGCCGCCCCAAGTGATGCGGTTAGAAGCGAAACTTACCAGCCAAACGGCCGTATAGATAGCATCGCGCAGTGGCACCAGCCACAGTTTGTGGCGGAGCACTTCGTCGCCAACTCCCCAGACACCGACGGTCCAAGCCATAACGTGCCGCAAGACAAGGTAGGCAAGCAAGTAGGCTACGGCGATCCACTTCGCCGGCGCGAGAAGCGCGGCCCCCACCGCCCACGGCAGTCCAAGCGTAAAGATCAGCCCAAAATAAGAAAGCGGGCGGCACAGACGCACCGTTCGCGCCCAACGAACTTGATGATCCCAGAAGGATTTGGCGGTTTGCGCGGGGTACATGGTCCAAACTGGTTCGCGCGAAAGAAGTACGCGTCCGCCAGCCTTGGCGATGCGCAGACCGAGCTCATAATCGTCCGCGAGCATGCCGGCGATGGATTCAAACCCGCCAATTTTGGAGAGCCAGTGCTTGGTGGTGACGATGGAGGCGCCCAGCGCAAAGTGGATGCCTTCGGTCCACTCGGCCATGAGCACGCCCGCGAAAAAATCACTGGATGCGCCAATGGCTTCCAGCTCCGCGCCGAGATTTCGCTCCGCGATGCCGCGATAGAAAGAGGTGACCGCACCGGTGCTTTCTTCGCCGAAAGGAGCGACGACTTCGCGCAAGTAATTCGGGCCGACGCGCACGTCGCCGTCCGTGAGGGCAAGGATCTCGTGCTGCGCTTCGCGCGAGAGACGCGCGAGCTTGTTGACTTTTCGATTTGCGCCCAATTTATCAGCGCCCACGAGCAAACGGATCTGCCGCGCGGGAAATTCCGCGATCAGACGATGAATGAGCGGAACAGCCGGATCCGCGGCGTCATTCACGGCAAAGAGAATTTCGTAGTCGGGATAGTCCTGGCGGCAAAAGCTCGAGTAATTTTCGTAGCTAGCAAAGTCCACCCCGCGCACGGGTTTCAGCAAGCTCACCGGCGGAGTGTAGTTTTTCCAGTTGCAGGCACGTTCCCGGCGAAAAAATCGCCACGCAGCAAGGGTTGCCGCGACGTAGTACGCGAGCGGCGCCGCCGCGAGGAGAAGCACCAAATCACGCCACGCTGAATGAAAAATCATCACGCTGAACTTCTCTTCCGCGTTACTGAGATTCCCCGAGCAGGTAGGTTGAGCGCTGCTCTACTAGCTTGCCACAAAGCGGAGCGCCCCGGTATTTCTTGCGATTTCCATGAGACCGTCGAAGAACGGCGCGACGCGATCGCCGAGTGCGGCAATTCGTCTTTCAACGTTTGCCGAGCCAAACAAGCGTGACACCAATGCAAACGAGGAAAACTCCCGCCCAGCGGCGGCGCGACACGCGTTCGCCGAGGAAGACAACTCCGCCGAGCGCCCCGGCGGCGTAGCTCAGCGCCGTGATGGGCACGACAAAACTTACGTTTTCAATCGAGAGCACGGCTAATAACGAGAAGAAAGCGAGGGTCATCATGGCCAGGCCGAGCCACATCCAGGCGGCTTTCATCGCGCGGAAGATGACGCGGACAAGAGCAAGCGGGCGGAAATCCGTCACTTCCCCGACTTGTTTCATGGCGCGCGTGACACAAAGCTCTCCGCCCGTTCCCGCGACGACGATAAAAAACAAGAAAAGAGCTTCGCGCATGTTCAGCTAATCTCCGTGGTGCGCGGAGGAGTATTTCCCACGACAAAAACCCCGAGACAGATCACGGCAATGCCCGCCCAGTGCAAAGGCGAAATCTCTTCATGCAAATAGAAATAACCCAAGAGAGCGACGACCAAGTAGGCGATCGAGGAGGCCGGCTGCACGTAACTGAAATCCGCCCACGAAAGAATAAGCATGTAGGCGACAAAAAAGGTGAGCAAAGAAGCGACTCCGAGCCAGATGTACCACGACGTAAAAACGCTGGAGAAAATGTGGGGCATCTCTGAAGGAGTCCAGCCCGCCGCCGAACCGACATTCTTCATGCCCTTGCCAAGCAGCACGTTCCCGAGCGGGCCGAAAACGACCATGATCAGGATCATGCAGTAAGTTTTGAAATGCAGCCCGCCGGAAGAGCTCATGCAGCAGGTGCGCCAGAAGAAAGAATAAAGTGGCAAAAGAAACGGACGGCAGCAGCGAAAACGAGCAGGCGGCCGTTCAACAATC
Source organism: uncultured Acidobacteriota bacterium (assembly GCA_963753745.1). Classification (GTDB taxonomy): domain Bacteria; phylum Acidobacteriota; class Terriglobia; order Acidiferrales; family UBA7541; genus Acidiferrum. Next base: position 137,636 of record CAVWDX010000020.1, on the reverse strand, counting down.
GCAAGTGTGAAGGAAAAGTGTTCATCGCGGCAAAATCAACTACAGGTGATAAATCTCCTTCATCATTTTACATGATTATTCCAGGCAGCCCAATGGCCGCGCTTTGGCGCTACCTTCCTATTGGGCTGGCGTCAATCCGCGGGCACTCTGTGGACCGGCCCGCCAATTAGAGGGCCTTAGCCACTTTTCGGAGAGTGAAAGTTGCCGCTTTTTGCTATTCTTTTTGGGCTTGCAGTAAACTCCGCGAATATATTGAAAGGACCGGCTGCTGAAAAAAGAATGATTGCCGCCCTGGCTCGCACGTCTGGCATTCGGTTTGCTGCCTCTCTCTTCGAGAGCGAAAGAGCCGGTCAAGGTGTGCTTGCATGGCCGCCAACAAAAGCGCAGCTATCACCCTGGCGCGAGGCTCACCATGTACGCAAATAGCCTGGTATCTATTTTTCTAGGCGTCGCGGCAATACCTTTCATCTACTATTTTCTAGCGCTGTATAGTTCCTGGCGGTTCTTCCGGCTAACGAAGAAATCGCAGCAGCCTCTCGATTACACACCTCCGGTCAGCAATCTAAAGCCGATTCGCGGGCTCGACGCCGAAGCGTACGAAAACTTCGCAAGTTACTGCCGGCAGGATTATCCCGAGTATGAGCTGCTTTTTGGCATCGGCGACGGCGACGAAGCCGTCCTGGAAGTTCTCGAGAAGCTGAAGCGCGATTTTCCCGAGCGCCGCATTCGAGTCGTTCATGTCTCTGGCCATACCGCGCCCAACGACAAGGTGGTGAAGCTGTCGCGGCTGGTGAGCGAAGCGCAAAACGAAGTGCTGGTCATCAACGATAGCGACGTTCGCGTGCGGCCGGACTATTTGCGATCGGTGGTCGCGCCTCTCCGCGATCCGAAAATTGGCGCAGTAACGTGCCTGTACGTCTCCACCCACGAACACACTTTTCTCCAGAAGCTCCAGTCCATCGGCATGATTTGTGATTTTTACCCTGGCATTCTTGTCGCGCGGCAGTTGGATGGAGTCAAATTCGCGTTTGGCCAGACGATCGTAACCACGCGAAAACATCTCGAGGGTTTCGGCGGTTACGCAGCGATCCAGAACCGCCCTGCCGACGATTTACTCGTCGGCCGTTTAATTGCGGAGCAGGGTTTTGAAGTGGAGCTCCTGCCCTATGCGGTTGAGACGGTGGCTGACTTTAAATCCTTGGGCGATTTTTTTTTTAAGCGTCTGCGCTGGATGACGGTGATGCGGCACATGCGCCCTTGGGGCCACCTCGGATTAATTTTTACGCAAGGATTGGCGTGGTCCGTCGCAGCGGTGGCGATTCATCCATCGCTGCACGTAGCACTCTTCTATATCGGTGGATACCTCGCCGTGCGCGTCGCAATGACCTGGCTGATCGGCATATGGGGCATGAAGCAGAAAGGCATCTGGAAAAAGATGGCTCTAGTGCCTTTGTGGGATACGTGGGCTCTGCTGATTTGGCTGCTTAGCTTCGCGCGCAGGAGCATTCGCTGGCGGGACATTGACTACCGCATTCGGGGGGGGATGCTCGTTCCTGTGATTCCGCCCACTGCGCAAAAGTGAGCGCTCAACAGCGGGCCTGCTTCTGCTTCGTGATCCGATCGTTTGACAAAAGGTTTCTCGCTCGCGAATGAAATGACGGAAGAGGATTATGGGAGCGAAAATCGCGGTAGCTGGAGCCGGCATCTATGGCGCGACGGCGGCCATCCGTTTGTCCGAAGAGGGACACCAGGTACATCTCTTCGACCCGCTGGGTGTGCTGCGCGCGGCTTCCGCGATCAACCAGTACCGCGTTCATGCCGGCTACCACTATCCCCGCAGCGCGGAGACGATCAGCGAAATCACCGAAGCGCGCGCGGAATTTACGCAGACCTTCGCAGGCGCCATCGTCCGAAGCAGCCGGCATTACTACGCGATCCCCAAAGAAAATTCCCTCACCCCGCCTCAACTATACGAGAGCGTAATGAGCAAGCATGGGCTTCCGCTTCGGCCCTCTCGTCCGGACTGGATGAATTTTGATTTCATCGACAAATGCTACGAAGTGGAGGAAAACATTTATGACCCGGATGCCCTGCGAGGCCTCGTCGAGACTCGCTTGAAGGCGCAAAATATCCGCGTGCAGCAGCGCGAGTTCACGCCGGAGATGCGCCCCGATTACGATTTTGTGGTGTGGGCTACGTACGGCTTGGGTCCGAGCAAGGGATTTTTTAAGGCTGCGAAATATCAGGTGGCGGAAAAGATGTTGATCGAACTTCCGGCAAAGTTGCACGGAGTCGCGCTGGTCGTCGTGGATGGCCCATTTACGGCTTTTGATCCGTATGGCAGCTCTTCCCGTTCGCTCTTTGGCTCGGCAAAAAATACGAATCATTGGACCACAACGAACCCCGGGGATCCGATTCCAGCCCCTTACGCCGGGATTTTGAATCAGCCTGAGTTTGAGCCGGTGCCCTTCACGCGGTTTACGGCCATGCGGGCGGATTGTTGCCTTAGCGTTCCGGCGGCGAAGGATGCGGTTTACATCGGCTCGCGTTTCACGATTCGCGTGGTGGAGGACAATCCGGAGCACGACCGCAGAATCCTTTATGTTCGCGAAGGCGCACCGGGCGAAATTCATATTTTTTCGGGCAAAGTCGTCAGCGCGGTGAAGGCGGCTCGCCTCGTTTGTGAAATGGTTGCGGGCGGTCGAAATGGCTGACGGGCCTGCCTACATAATCCTCGGACGGGGACGCTGGGCCGGAAGGATGCAGACCATCCTCGATGGGGAGAATCGCCGCGTCGTCAGCATTCCAGAAGCCCGGCGCGCGAGCAGCGAAAGCGATGAAATCTACAGGTCGCGTCTCGCCGAAGCCATGAGCGCAAGCGGCGCTCAGCTCGCGTGGCTCTGCGTACTGCCCGGACCTCACGTTCCGCTGATGGTCGAAGCCGCTCTGGACGCGGGTTTGCACGTTGTGGTGGAAAAACCGTGGCAGAGTTCGCGGCTGGTAACCGAATCGTTGGCAGCGAAGGCCAAGTCGGTGCGCCGCCTCATTGCCATCCATTTCGAGTATTGTTTGCTTGAGGAAGTAGAAAGGTGGCGCAGGGATTTCCATCCCGGAACCGGCCTTCGCTTCGGAGGCCGCTTTTTCTTAAGCCGGCCAGATCATACGGGGATGTCCGCGATGGATAATCTGGGCTCACACTTGCTCGCTATACGCGCCTATGCAGCCCCAAAGTCCGCGGTGCAAGAAATTCGGTGCGGCTACGAACAGGCGGACGAACGCTGTGTCTGGCTGGAGAGGCGGAACACTCGCGCAGCTTTCATCGATCTTCTGGCGAATAAGGAGCCCATCATTCAGCGCTTCATCGCCAAAGTGGAAGCGTCGCTTGAAGGAGCAGACTTCCCTTTTGGCCTCGATTTTGCGTTGCGTGTGGCGATGGAAGCAGAAACTCTTCGCTGAAAATCGCTATCGCCCGGTGACAGGAATGCGAGCGCTAGAAATACTAGCGATGGGAATGCTTCTTGGCTTTTTCCGCGGATTCAGCTCCATTTTGCATCCGCGATGCCCCCAATGAGTTCCTCGCAGTCTTGCTCATCTGCAGGCGGCGGTCATTGCGTGGCTCGCGCCAATTCACCTGCGGCAGCATCAACGAAGCGTCCGCGCGATCGCGGTACTTGATGGCGATGTTCATCAGCGAGTCCAGCAAGGAATCGGAAAGCAGATGCGGCTTAAGGCCCAGGTCGATCAACTTCGAGTGCTTGGCGTTATAGTAGTGCTCTTCGGCTTCAACGCGCGGATCCTGCAAGTGATCGACCTCGACGTTGAGGCCCATTTTTTTGCCGGCGACCACGGTCATCTTGGCGAGGTCGCGCACGGAAAACTGTTCCGTGAACTGGTTGTAGACCCTGCACTCTCCGCGATTGGCCGGGTTCTCGCAAGCAATCTCGATGCACCGCACCGTGTCGCGGATATCCAAAAAGCCCCGCGTCTGGCCGCCCTTGCCATAAACGGTCAGCGGCTGGCCGATTGCAGCTTGGATGCAGAAACGATTCAGCACCGTGCCAAAAACGTCGTCGTAATCGAATCGGTTGATGAGCGCCTCGTCCATGGCCGTTTCTTCGGTCATCGTTCCGTAGACCACGCCCTGGTTTAGATCCGTGGCTCGCAAGCCCCAGATCTTGCAGCTGAACATGATGTTGTGACTGTCGTGCACTTTCGAGAGGTGATAGAAGGAGCCGGGCTGCTTGGGGAAGGGTAGAACGTCCTTTCGCCCGTTGTGCTCGATGGTGATGTAACCCTCTTCAATGTCGATGTTCGGCGTGCCGTACTCACCCATCGTCCCGAGCTTCACCAGATGGCATTCCGGCCGATGCTCGCGCAGCGCAAAGAGCAAATTCAGCGTCCCCACCACATTGTTGACTTGCGTGAAGACGGCGTGGCTGCGATCGATCATCGAATACGGCGCGGAGCGCTGCTCGGCGAAATGCACCACCGCGTCCGGCTCAAACGCGCGCAAAGTGGAAGACAGAAACTCATAATCGCAAACGTCGCCGTAGAAGGACTCAATGGTCTTGCCGCTCACCGCTTGCCACACCCGCAAGCGGTCGGAGAGCGGCCGAATGGGTGTCAGGGTTTGCGCGTTGAGTTCGTGGTCCCAGAGCCGGCGAACAAAATTGTCAACAATGGCGACGGAATGCCCCTGCTTCGACAAATACAAAGCGGTCGCCCATCCACAGTAGCCGTCCCCCCCAAGCACAGCAATCTTCATCATTCCTCCTTAACGAAATTCCCTTGTGTCAGTGGCCGCGTAGAGCGGCGTACTTCTCTTGCGCCAGCCTGAGCTGGACAAATAGGTGAGCCGAGAGCGCCCGACCATACTCTCCGTCGATTGTTTCTAATTACAGTATACGTGATTCGCCATGGTATACGCCCCCCGCAGTTCAAGAAATCCCGCACGAGTTGCCGATATAGTTAGATGCGGAAAACTCTCGTTTTCTACAGGCCGGACCGCATCCTGGCAAGCCGCGAATCCGGTATCTGGCCGATAGGGCATCTCGGCGTGATAAGCGGCCGAGGCAAATCTCCGCCAGCGCCCTTGCTCGGCATTCCGGGAAGAACTGACAATGGTAAGTGAATGATTGGTTAGAATTCGCTTTCCACCGCTGGCGGCCAGCAGAATCAGCCGCTCTCTCCCGACAAGCCCTTCCAGTTCGGGCACGCCGGAATCCAAGGCAGCCAGATAGTAGCGTTCAGGCTGCAGCCAAAGCTCTTTAAATCGCGCGTCATCGATGAATACGTCTGGCGCACCGGGAGCGTAAGAACCATATTCCAGATTGTTAATTCGCCCATTCAAAATAAGCGCCGTGCGGTTCGCGTAAAAAAAGACCGAAGAAAAAGTGTAGTACGGGCGCGCCACGATCAGTTTCCCCTCAGGGGCTCGCAGCAATGCTTCCGCCAGCGGGCGGGAAGAAAGATAGGGATCGAAAACGACCATGGCCAGACGAGCGGCGTGGAAGAAAAGAACCATCATCAAAGCTGCGGAGAGGAACGCGCGCATCCCTGCGGATCGGAAGGCTCCGATCGCGCCGACCAGAAACGCCGCAGCCGCCACCAAAAGAGGAATCCGCAAGTAGGCAAAAGATTCGATGGTGAGATCCTCCATGTGCCCGAGCGAGAGTTTATAGGCTCCGGGATGGGAGCTGAGCGCCGCCGAGATATCTCCCACAGCAGGCACGTGGCGCACAAGAAAAAATAGCGTCAGCGTAACGAGAGCGGCTGCTGCCGCAACGCCGCAGAGCATGTACGTGCCCCGGCGTATCCAAATCCCCTCTGTAGCCATCGCGCAACCCAGAAGCAATGCCAGCGCGGGGTAGCACGGCATCGAGTAATACTCCTGCGTCGTCGAAAACGTAAAAAAGACTAAGAGAAAGCCAATCCAGCAAAGTGCCAGTAGCCGCATTTTGCCCGCGCGGTCGAGCGGCTTGAAGGCCAGCTTGGCAAGCGCCGGGAAATACACGCTCCACGGAAAAAGCCACAGAAGATGGAAGAGCCAGAAATAGAAACGGGGAACCGTGTCGTAATCGCGCGGATAGCGCAGGTTCAAAAAGCGCAGAAGTTGTTCGTTGATGAAGAAAAACCAGAGGAATCCATGATATTGCCCCGGGCCACTGTGCAGGCCGAAATAAAAGTAAGGCGGGTTGCGCAGCGTGGCGAGAATGTGCCAGGGCGCAGCAATCAGCAGAACAATCAAAGCGCCGCTGAATGGATGAAGCCGCTTCCACGTTCTGGCATGAAATAACTGATGCGTGAGGAACAAATAGATGACCCCGGCGGCGAGCGGAAACAGCACGCCGATAAGGCTCTTGATTAAGAGTCCGGTGCCCAGGCTCGCGGCGAGAATGGCCGCCCAGAGGCGCGGATGCGTCTCTTCTTCGTCGAGAGCACGTAGAAAGGCCCAGATGGCAAGGGCGACAGTAAACGTGAGCATCACGTCCGGAATCAAAACGCGCGTAAACAAAAACAATCCGATGCAGGTCGCTATGCACAAACCGGCGTAAAATCCCGCGCGTTTGCCAAACGCCCATATGCCCATGGCCGCCGTCAGCCATGCCAGCGCCATGGCGCACACAGCAAACGGAACGCGCGCCGCCCAATCACGCACACCAAAGATCTTGTAGGAAATGGCGATGGGCCAGTAATACAACGGCGGCTTTTCGAGGTAGGCGACGCCGTCCAGTCGCGGCGTCACCCAATCGCCGGTGACCATCATCGTTCTGGCAGCTTGCGCCAGCACCGCATCCGAATCGTCCATCAGCGACGGCGGAGACACGATGCAGCCAAGATAAATAGCTCCCGCAAAAAGCAGCACCGCTAAGTAGAGATACCGGTTTTTTCCTGTATCCAAGAAGCTGGCGCCGCAGAAGACGCCGCCTGAATTCGCCATTTTTTCATCCATAGGAAAAGCAGCAACAGACCCCATAAGTGGTAACCGATGTTGATGCGGCGCTCGAGGTGCAAGCGCACCAACTCCTGGACTACGCCAGGCCGGAACAGTTGCGGATGCTCCGCGAGACCTTCTTGCACGGTGTCCAGAAGAAGCCCGCGAAGCGTCCCGCGCATCCATTCGTGCGCCGGAATGTCAAAGCCGACCTTCTTGCGCCGGAGAATCATTTCGGGCAGCTTGTTTTTCATCAATTGCTTTAGAACGATTTTCTGCTCCGAACCTCGCATCTTCAGGGACGCTGGCAAAGTGGCGGCAAACTCCACGATGCGATGATCCAGAAACGGCGGCCGCACTTCCAGCGAGTGCGCCATGCTCATGCGGTCAACTTTGTTCAAGATGTCGTCGGGTAGAAAATATTTTTGGTCCCACCACAGATACGGAGACACGCCGTCCCTAGGCGCCGGAGAATCGCGCAACTCATCCAGGACGCTCTCAAGCGTAGCCGGCAGCGGCGCAGCCGAAAGAGAACGCACCTCGGCGTCGGAAAAAGTACCGTTCCAATAGACGTGAGCGCGCTCCGGCGGCAGCAGGCATCCTTCCAGAAAGCGCTTCACCATGTATTCCCGGCTGATCTTGTCGTCCGAGACCGGCCAGAGGCGCGCAATCCCCAGCGCGGCACGGAGCGACCACCTCGGCAAGCGCCGCATGGGCCGGGCAAACTGATTCGCACGATACGTCAGATAACCGCCAAACAATTCATCCGCGCCTTCCCCGCTCAAAGCGACAGTCACTTCCGTCTTGCTCATTTTCGAGAGAAACCAAACCGGCAATGCTCCGGAGTCCGAGCTGGGTTCATCGGAGTAATACGCAAACTCCTCAATCGCCCCGCGCAAATCCGCCCGGGGATTCAGATCGAATTCCTGATGATCCGTGCCGTATTGCTTCGCGGCGCTCCGGATGTACGCCGTTTCGTCGAAGCTTCTTCCAAGGAAAGAAATGGAAAGTGTCTTGATGGGCTTTGCTGAGGCCGTCGCGGCATAATGTAGTACGGTCGAAGAATCGATGCCCCCACTCAGCCACAGTCCCAGCGGAACATCCGAGAGCAAGTGCTCGCTCACGGATTGCTGCAGGAGCGAATCCAGTTCTTCGCAGGCTGAATCGAGCGAGCGCTCCCGAATCGGTCCCGCCGGCAACTTCCAATACGTCTCGACTCGCACCTTTCCATCGACCCATTCGAGCCACTGTCCCGGCGGCAGCTTCTCGATTCCTTCCACCAACGTCCAGGGACACGGAACATAATTGAGCGAAAGGTAGCAATCGAGCCCCGCCAGGCTCAGGCGCCGCTCGAACTCCGGATGAATTAGAATCGTTTTAAGCTCGGAACCAAAGAAAAGATCTTCCCCTTGCCGCGCGATGTAGAGAGGTTTGATGCCCATCCGGTCGCGCGCCAGAACAAGCCGCCTCGACGACTTACTCCAAAGTGCAATCGCAAACATGCCCCGCAAACGCGAAAAGCTATCAGTGTCCCACTCGACAAAAGCGTGCAGCACGGTTTCCGTGTCGGAATGCGAGTGAAATCGGTGCCCCAGCTTTTTGAGTTCGGCGCGCAGCTCGAGATGATTGTAAATTTCCCCGTTGAAGACGATTGCAGTCTCGCCGTCATCCGTAACGATGGGCTGATCGCCACCCTGGAGGTCGATAATCTTCAGCCGCGCCGCGCCCATCGAAAGCACGCTCGAACGCAACACGCCGCGCTGATCCGGCCCGCGATGCGCCAGCGTAGCTGTGGCGCGCTCGATGCGCTCGGGATCAGGCGCCCAATTTTTATGAGTAAATCCGGCAATCCCGCACAAGTTCGAGTCCCTTTCGCCCGCCGGCGCAAGCGCCTGGCGCTTCAGCTTCAGCTTCCGCTTCTCTAGCAACTGCGGCCCTGGCCCAGCCGCGCTACCGCAGCATACATTCCTTATCCCAACGCAACGAGCGCGACTCCCGCGCATACCAGCACCACGCCGACCCAGCGCGCCGCTGACACCTCTTCTCCTAAAATATATTTGGCCCCAAACGTTCCGACCACGTAACTCAATGCCGAAGCGGGAATCACGAAACTGATGGGCTCCCACGAAAGCAGCACCAGCAGCGCGTAAAACGAAAGGGCCATCAACGGCACACCCGCCCAGAACCACCCGTTGCGCAGCGCTTTGCCTAAAAATCGAAGTAATTCCCTGGGCCGCAATCGCTCCGGCTCGCCCGTGGCCTTCATTCCGCGAGTAATCGCAATTTCACCGCCCGTGCTGCCGAAAATGAGGAAACCGAGAAACAGCACGACATGCATCATGCCAAAGCCTCACGCGCCACTTCCGTCGTCCGCGGTTTAGTCTGTCCAACCAGCAGCACGCCCGCGCAGATCAGAACCACTCCCACCCACCGCCGCGCCGAGACCGCCTCGTGCAAAAATATAACCGCAAAAAAAGTAAGCAGAGCGTAGCCAAAGGCCCCCGCGGGCATCACGTAACTGTAATCCGCCCAGCTCAAAACCGTCATGTAGCTCAGCATGAATCCACAAAGAAAAAATATGCCGACCCACAATGTCCCATTGCTGACGGTCATTCGGAAGGCGTGCAACAGGCCTGGCGCGGATAGCTCTACTGCGCCAATCTGCAGCATGGCGCGCTTCAACAGCAAGTCTCCGGCGTTCGCACACACCACCATGGCGCACACCATGACCAGGGTCTTTACCCGTAGCCTGCCTTCAGCTGCCATTTTGTCTAAGATTTAGTCGTTCCCGGATGACGACGGCGTCTCCGGTACCGAAATCATCGGCTTCTGTACGTCGCCGCCCTGACGCACCCACTTCCAACGCTCGGAGCGCAGCTTCAGGAAGCTCGTCGCTTCCTCGTACAGACGCTTGCGCTCGTGTCCGTCCCACAGCGCTTCGCGCACGATGCGCCACACCACTCGCGGCCGGAAGTAATACTCATCATAGAACCGGTTCACGCCGCCCATCATCTCAGCCTTAGACAGGTGCGGATACTCGATGTGCGGCAACTGGTGGCCGCCGGTATCCGCCAGAGCTTCCACCTTCAGGAAACCTGCCTTGGACATCGAATCATGCAGTTCCGTGCCAGGCATTGCGTGTGCCAACGACACCTGGATCGTCTCGCAATCCAGTTCCTTTGCAAAATCAATAGTCTTGTTGATGGTCTCCTTAGTTTCGCCCGGCAGTCCGATAATAAAATCGCCGTGCACCTTGATTCCCACCTTTTTGCAATTCTTCATGAACTCGCGCGCCATCTCCACGGTCGCGCCCTTTTTAATGTTCTTCAGAATCTGGGGATCGCCGGATTCGAATCCCACGATGAACAGCCGCGCTCCTCCATCCGCCATGGCCTTCAACTCTTCGTACTTGCTGTGGCACCGCGCCGTGCAGGACCACCGGAATTTCAGCGGCTTGAATTTTTGGCTCAGTTCGATGGCTCGGTCTTTTCGAATATTGAAAGTATCGTCGTCGAAAAAAATCTCTTTCATCTGCGGGAAATACTCGATCGTGTTTTTCACTTCCTGAACGACGTTGTCCACCGACCTCGTCCGCCACGCGTGACCCGAAACCGTCTGCGGCCACATGCAGAACGTGCACAATGCCGGGCAGCCTCGCGTCGTATAGAACGCCACGAACGGATGCAGCAAAAACGGCACGTTGTATTTCTCAATCGTCAAATCACGCTTATAGGTGTCCGTCGCAAACGGCAGCGCATCCAACTCTTCGGTGTGCAGCTGCGGCCGCGGCGCATTGTGAACCACCTTGCCTTCCTTGCGGTAGCTCACGCCCATGATCTGCTCGATCGGTTTCCCATGGGCGAATTCCGTCACTGAATGATCAAATTCCCCGCGCGTTACAAAATCAATGTCTTCGCTCGCCATCAGCGTCTCGTCCGGTTTGATGTGCCCGTGCGGCCCGACGAATGCAATCTTCAGCCCGGGATTGCTTTCCTTGATCTTGCGGATGAGCTTGACGTCGCTCTGGAATCCAACCGTGGACGTATATAACACCAGGAATTCGTAGTCCTTGCAGATTTCAATGGTTTGCTGCCAATTCACCTTGTGCGGCGAAGCATCCAGCAAACGGCTTCCTGGAATCAGACCCGCCGGATAGGACAGCCATACCGGGTACCAATACGACTCAATCTCGCGCGTCGCAGGCCACCGCGAACTTGCCCCACCGTCGAAATTCTCAAAACTCGGCGGATTCAACAACAAAGTCTTCATTACATCCGGCATTCATCACCCTCAGTCTTCCGATTCCACTCATAATGCGGCAAAAGTGTTCCGTTTTGCGCCTGAACCGCAGCATCTGCGGCAGCGCCTAGGCCGTGCTTGGAAGTGCCCCATGACTAGATAATAGTTTACCCGACTTGGTTGCATACGCTCAATTCTTTCTGCAATCGGGGCGTTACTGCCTAGAAACCCTAGCCAAGCCACGCCTCCGGAATGCCCAGGGGGAGCCGGGTCGCAGGGCGGCGCAAATCTCCGCTCGGTTCACCGCCGCCTGCGCGCAACCACGCAATCCTGCTCCTACCCCGGCACGCAAGCTTTTCCGAACCTGTTCAAGAATCGCGCTTTGATCCAACTCAATACGCACAATAGCGGTTGACTATTTATCGCTCTCTAATATAGTTATCTCGAATAAATATCTTGCCCGGGTCTCTCCAGGAGAATTGAGGTTGGGATGTTAGCAATGCACACGAACCCAGCCCTCCATCCAGTCGTTGTCCTCGTGGAAGACTTGGAATCACTGCGTCAGAGCATTCAACAAATGCTGGAAGACGCGGAATTTCTAGTCCTTCCCGCGGCCAATGCGGGCCAGGCACTTGAACTAGCTCAATCGTGCGCAGGCCCTATCGACCTCTTGATCACCAAGTTGCATCCCGCCGGAATGCTGGGCCCGGACCTGGCTTTTCATTTGAGAAAACGTTCTCCGGAAATGTGCGTCATATATAGCTCCGCCAATCCTTCAGAGGCTCTAGAGATTCCTGACCCAGCCGAAGTGGTCTCTTCCATGCTGCCCAGGCCCTTCAGCAGGACAAGACTGCTCGGCAGGGTCAATTCCCTGCTCGCCGCACACGCATCTTCTTAGCCAGTCGCTTAGCGGGCGGAAAGCGAATCGCCTTCTGTGCCCAGAACTTCCGAAGTTGCCGCCGAAAGCTCGCCCCAGATCCGCGGAAGCCACTCGAGATGCTCCGGTTTCATGAGCACGGAGCGCAGGCAGGTCATGGTTTCGCTGTCGCGCAGCATCGCACCCAGGTTTGCGGCCCAAAATTCCGTCGGCAGTTCCGCTACGGCTAAATGGAGATTCCGCTTGGCAGCAGCATCGAAAATCCTGCGGCTGAGCGCCGACGCTGCCGTCACACTTTTTGTCCGGGGAGCAAAAATCACGATGTCTAGCTCCGGCGCAAACGCGGTCACAAAACGTTCATCCCCCGCGAGCATCTCATAAAGAGCCATCGCGGCCGCCCTGCCGCTGCTCCAGACCTAGCGCGAATTCACCGCCGCGGGCCAGCGGCAACAGTTTTTGGGTCGTCCAGAGTGCAGCAGCCGCTGCCCCCGGCCGGGAACATTCCAGACTGATCTCTCCCAAATGCAGTTCGGCCGAGCTGAAATATGTGTAAGGAGAATCGTGTTTATAAAAGCGCCCCGCCGACGGATCGCGGAACAAAACGCAGCCGCAACCATACGGCTGCAATCCGTGCTTGTGTGGATCGATCACAATGGAATCCGCCGCACCAATTCGCGCAAAAGACTTCGTCGCTTCTTCGCCCAAATTTTCCGTAAGTACAAAATACCCGCCGTAAGCCGCATCCGCGTGCACTCGAAAGCCGTGCTTCTCGCGCAATGCGAGAATTTCTGGCAGCGGGTCGACGGACCCCGTCGCCGTCGTCCCCATCGTCGCAACCACAGTGCCCACATCGCCGCGCACTACGCGCTTCCCGAGCGCGGTCATATCCATGCGTCCGCGCGCATCGCAGGCCACGCCTTCAAATTGCAATTGCAGAACCGCGCTGATCCGCTTGTGCGTATAGTGCGCCTGTTCGCTGGCGAGAATTTTCTTCCCGGGATGGACTTGCGAGGCCACCCATAGCGCTTCGAGGTTCGCCATCGTCCCGCCGCCGCACAAATGTCCGAGAAATTCCTTCCATCCGAACATCGCGGCGATTTCCGCAACCGCCTCTTTTTCCATCGCGGAGGTCGCACGCCCCCCATCCAACGCGTGATTATTGGGATTGATCCACATCGCCAGCGCGTACGCGAGCCTCGCCACCGGATGCGGCGGCTTGAGCATCTGTCCCACATACATGGGATGAAAGTAAGGATAGTTATCATGCAGCCGCTCAGCAGTCTCGTTCAGCGCCTCGGCGATCCGCTCCATCTCCGGCGCTTTCGCTTCGAACGCAGGCAGCCCCGCAAAGCCCGCGTTGAGCCTCTTCACGGCCTCCAAGAACGCATCCAAACTCCGCTGTTCTAGCACCAGTCACCAGTCACTTCTTCACTGCCAAACTTTATTCAACTCCCCCGCCGTCTTCAGCAAATCGAGCTGCGCCTGCTGCCGCTGGAAATTCGCATCCAAGAAGGCCATCCATTTGTCATTCTCTTCAAGCCGCGCTTTCTCCATGTCTCGCAGATTCACTTTTCCTTCGTTAAACTGCTCTTGCAGAACGGCAATATTTTGCTGCGCCAGTTGCAATTCCAGCCGCGCCACTTCTTTCGCCGCATCCCGTTCCCGTAGCTGCAGCGTTTTCTGCCGTACTTCCGCGCTCACCTGTGCTTTCTTGCTCGCCAGCAACGCTTGCGCCGTTTGCAGATTGATCTTGGCCAGCCCAATGTCTTCCTTCGTCTTCGCGCTAAAAAGCGGCACTTGAATCTGCACACCGGCATTAAAGTTGTTGGGTTGAAACTTCTTGAAGTAATCCGAATAGTTGTTGAAGTTGGCGAGCCGGCTGTACGTGCTGACTAATTCCACCGTCGGGAAATATCCCCTCTTCTCGCCCTTCAACCGGAACTCTTTCGCGCGAACGTCGGACTCCGCCAGCCGCAAGCTCACGTTATTTTGCATCGCCATGGCCACCAGATTTGCTCCCGCCTGTTCCGCCTCTCCCGGCAAATCTTCCGGTGTAACTTCGATGGCTTGTTCATCTCCCAACCCAAGTTGTCCGCGCAAAAACACTTCCAGTTCGTCTTGACGCCCCTCCAGCTGCAGAATTCGCTGCGTCACTTGCGCCTTCGTCAACTGCGCCTTCGTAACTTCCAGGGGCAGTTCATATCCTTCTCCCTGCCGCTCCTGCGTCACCTGCAAAATTTTATCCGCGCTCTCCTGCTCAGCCCGAAGCAGCTCCAGCGAATGACGCACCTTGGCCAATTCGAAATAAGCCATCGCCGTGCGCTCGATCACGCTATTCTTTACGTCCTCTAGCACGAGCTTTTGCGAACGCGCTTGCTCCTCCAGTTCCTTTCCCTGCCCCTTCAGCGGTTCGTTAAAAATTTGCTCTGTATACGTCACATTGAAGACTGAGGGCGCGCGCCCACCCGGCGTCTCAGGAATCCCGTATGTGTATCCCGCTCCGGATCCTGCGTAAAGATTCGGCATAAATTCCGATTTGCTGACCTGCGACGCATGCTCCGCAATACTAGCTTGCAGTTTCGCCACTTGAATGTCCTTGCTGTTCCTCAGCGCCATTTCAACCGCGCTCTTCAGAGTCAGCGCCACCGGGGCGCCCTGTTCTCCTGTTGCCGCTCCGGTCCCCACCACTTGCCCCGGCGCTTGTTTGCTAGTTGCTTGTAGCACGGCGGCCGTCTGGGCGTTTGCCCTCCCGCCCACCAGTAACGCGCCTCCCAGTAAAACTAATTCCGCGCATCGCACCGCTCCGGTAATTTTTCGCATTCTCCTGCTCCTTCGTTCTTTGCCCACGCTCTCTCGAACTCGCCTTCTTCTAGCTCGCCTTATTCGTACCGCAGCGACTCTATCGGCTGCAGCTTGGCCGCCTGGCTTGCCGGCAAATATCCAAAGAAAAGCCCCGTCGAACACGACACTACAAACGCCAGCACCACGCTCATGGGCGACACCGGCACCCGCATATTTCCGGGAAGAAACCCTTGCACGATCGCCGGTATCAGCAAGCCGATCAGAATCCCCAGCACTGCCCCTCCGCCGCTAATCAGAAACGCTTCCGTCAAAAATTGATACATGATCTCCTTCCGCGCGGCTCCAATCGCCTTCCGGATTCCGATTTCCCTCGTTCGCTCCGTCACTGTCACCAGCATGATGTTCATGATCCCGATCCCGCTGATCAACAGTGCAATAAATGCGATCACAATCAACACGATCGTCAGCGCCAGCGAAATATCCTTTGCCGTCTTTAATATCGAAGTCAATGTCCTTACGCTGTATTCCGCGGTGCTCGGATGCCTGCTCATCAGCAGCGCGGTCAATTCTCGCTGTACTCTCGGAACGTCATCTGGCGTCGCGGCCTGGAGGTCAAGCACTTTCAGTGTATCCGTCCCCGCGTAATACTTGATCAATCCAAACGGGATCAAGACCGTTTCCGTCTGAATGTCGGAAAGCCCAAACGTTTCCACCCGCTCGTTGAACACCCCGATGATCGTGAAGATCAGTTCTCCGACATGGAGGTCTCGCCCCACCGGGTTATCCAGTCCGAAGAGCTGCTTCGCGAGTTGCGGCGTGATCACGCAGGTCTTGCTTCGGCTCTCCATATCCAGCTGGTCGAAATAGCGGCCTCGCAAAACCACTAGCCTGCGAATCTCCCGGTAGCCATCGGTCACTCCGATCAGCGTGACTGGCCTAACCACGCCCTCTGCTACCACTGACATTTGCATGTCGGTCGTTCCTGCCACTTGCGTAACCCGGGGGATGGAGTCCCTGGCCGCCTGCATGTCTCCCAGTGTCAGTTCGTAGCTCAGCGGCTCCGCTTTCTCCGACGATCTGACCAGTTCCGCCCACACGACATTCGAGCCCACCGCTTCAATCTTCGAAATGACAAATTTCCTGCTCGTTAGCGCTACGGTAACCACCAGCACGATCGACGCGCTACCAATAATCACGCCCAGCGACGTCAGCGCTGCCCGCAGTTTGTTGGCTCGTAGCGCGTCAATCGATACAGACAGCGTTTCCCGTAGGTCCATCATGAAGGTTTACTCGCCCGCGCCTGCCAAACCTGGCTGCACCGGCGGAATTTCAGCCCGCGTCATTCCCGGCGCTTCTTCAGTTCTTCCGCAGCCGCTTGAGGGCTTCCCTCGCGCTCTTGTCCTTGGGATCCAGTTGCAGCGCCGCCTCATACTCTTTCACCGCCAACTCCCTTTCGTCATTGCTCTCGTAGGATCGGCCCAGCCATTCGTGGGCGGCCGAATACCGCGGATAACCCGTGCGCTTCGGCGCTTTCTGCAAATATTCCCGCAGCAAGTGCTCCGCCTCTCCCGGCTTTTCATTCTTGAGGATCAAACCTACCGCACGATAAAATAGGCCTCGCGGATCCGCTGGAGCTGCACGTTCTCCAACTTCGGCGACCTCCATCAATCGATCCGCTTGGCCGCGTTTCACCTCGTAATCGCCGATGTCGTAAATCAAGTTGGCCGATTTCGGTTGGTTTTCCAGCGCCAGCTTAAATTCGGCGTCGGCAGTCGCGAAATCCTTCTTTTGCCGCTTGCAGTTTCCCTCTGCGTAATGCCATTCGGAGGCGTCAATGGACTCGAGCTTCGCAATCTGCGGCTTGGCCTTATCTTCGCCACCGCCCACGATGCTCGGGGCGCTGCAGTAATATTCGATCAGTGCCTGGCGTGCTGAATAATTGCTTTCGTCCAGTTGCACCGCAGTCTCAAACTCCTTGTGCGTCTTGCTCGCTAGCCCCAGCGCGCTGAACATCGATGCATCCGAGGCCTTCTCCCCATAAGCCTTCCCAAGCCATTCGTGATACACCGAACTCTGCGGATCGATCGCCACCGCTCTTTGCGCGCTGGCGATGGCCGCGTCGTGCTCCCCCAATTCTATAAATGATTTTGTCAGCAGCAGCTGTATATCACCGTTCTGCGGCTCTTTGGCTGCCGCCGCTCGCAACTCCTGCACGGCTCTTGTGTAATCGCTCTTCTCGTAAGCCCGCTGCCCGGCTTCCAGTGCGTCGCTCTGTTTTACTGTCGCACGCAAGCCCGTGGTTGCCGCCAGCAACACGGCTTGCAGCACCGCCCATTTTGTGCGATTGCCTATCCGCCATCTACGCTGCATTCGTATTCACTACCTGAACGGTCATGCCGTTGTGCAGGTCCGTATCTCCTGGCAGCGCGACCATTTCCCCCTCCTGCAATCCGCTCAATACCTCGTAGCTGGTCGCGTCCGCGATTCCCACTGTGATCTCCCGCTTCTCGAGAGTGGACTTCCCCACGCCCAATTGGTTCGGTTTCACTACATATACGTATCGGTGTCCTCCTTCATAGGCCACCGCTCCCCTCGGCACCGCCAGCACATTCCGGTGTACCTTCGAATTGATCCGCACGTTCACGTTGATGTTCGGCAGCAGCTCCAGCTTGTCGTTATTCACCGCGCAAAGGAGTTCGCCCACGCTGCGCGTTCCGTGCGGAACCACTTGCTTCGGAATAATCTCCGTTATTCCCGCCCAGCTCTTGTTCGGCAAGGCGTCCCATGTGATGACCACCGGCTCGCCCGCCTCAAGCCCCCCGAGGTCCGGCTCGTCGATGAACGCCCGCACGCGTACTTTATGCAGGTCCGCCATCTCCGCCAGCAAGTCGCCCACCTTCACGTAATCGCCCGTCCTCACGGGCAGCGAGTACAGCGTCCCATCCGCCGGCGCCACGATTCGTCCGTTGCTCACCTTGTCTTCGAGCGCCGCCATTTCGCTCAGTATCTGCTGTACCTGCAACTCCCCGCGTTCCGCATCCAGTCTCGCTTGCCGGTCGAATTCCTGCTTCACCGCTAGCAATCTCGTCACTTCCGCCTTCGCATTAGCCAGCCCCTGAGCATTCGCGGCGAGATCCTCTTTCGTGGCCGCCTGTTCCGCCGCCATTCGTACCAGCGCATCGTGATCGCGTTGCAAGCGGTCCCTTTGTGCCTCCGCCTTGGCCAGATCCGCGGCTATCTTGGCCGCTTCGTCCGCTTTTCCTCCGGCTCTTGCGGCTTTCAAATCGTCCTGCGCCCGCAAAAGTTTCGATCGCGTTTCCGCCAGCTGCGCCGCGGCTTCTTTCACGTTCAGCTCCAACAAGAGCTGCCCCTTTTTCACCTTCTGGCCTTCCGTCACATAAATCTTCTTCACAAACGTATCCAGCTGCGCCCTCATCACGTACGGTGAAATCGGTTCCACTTTTCCGTTGCTGCTGATCGACGAAACCAAATTCTCTCGCGTGGGCGTCATCGCCGCTATCTTCGCCGCCGGTTTCCTCCCGCTCAGCCACACCAGGAAATAGGCAAACACTCCCGCCAGCACCAGGAAAATCACAATCCGGTTTCGCAGCCTTCGATCCATGCTCTCCTATTCCACGCACTCCCTGGCCCGGCGCGCCCAAAGACACACAAAACCTGGCGCCCCAATCCCATTCTCGTGCTTGTCCGTGGCTTGCTTCCCTACTTCTGGCAGACCCCGAAGCGTCTCATTCTAACAACAGCCGAGCAGCTTTCTCTACATTGCTTCCCGCAATTGGTTCCTATAAGTGTCCCATCTCCAACACTATAATGATGCGTCCCCAGCCTCTCAGGATGCGCGCCGCATCGCACTGTCCTGTTCCAGTCACCTCTTACCGAGTTCTCCGTCGCTCGCCACTCCGCCCACAAACGTAATTTTCCATCTTCCCCGCCCGTAGTAGACTGTGAAGCCTGTTGCCCTGTATTTTGCGTTATCCACTCGAGGGGTCCATCCATGATTGACGCTCGCGGTCTGTCCAAGCGCTTTCAGGACAAAAAGCGCGGTGAAATCCGGGCCGTTGATAACGTAACTTTCATTTGCCAGCCGGGCAGGATTTACGGCCTCCTCGGCGCTAATGGCGCGGGCAAAACCACCACTCTCCGCATGCTCGCCACCATCCTCGAGCCCACTGACGGCACCGCCACCATCTGCGGCTACGACGTCATCGAGCAGCCCGAAAAAGTCCGCGCCAACGTCGGTTTTCTCTCCACCGCCACGGCCCTCTATCGCCGCCTCACCGCCCAGGAATTCGTCGAATACTTTGGCCGCCTCAATGGCTTGGACGAAGCGACTCTAAAGAAACGCGTCGATGACATCTTTAACCGTCTTGACATGAACAGCTTCCGCGATCGCCGCTGCGACAAACTCTCAACCGGCATGATGCAAAAAACTTCCATCGCTCGCACCCTCGTCCACGATCCCCCCGTCATGATCTTCGACGAGCCCACCAACGGCCTCGACATCATGACCGCTCGCACCATCACTTCCTTCATCCGCGAATGCCGCAACAACGGCAAAACCGTCATCTTCTCCACGCACATCATGTCCGAAGTCGAAAAACTCTGCGACACCATCGGCATCATTCAGTCTGGCAAACTCCTCGTCGAAGGCTCCCTGCAGGAACTTCGCGACAAATACGCCGAGCACGACCTCGAGGAAATTTTCGTCAAAGTCGTCACGCCCCACTACGTCGCCGAGGAGAAAAACTGACATGTCCCTGCGCAACGTCGGCATCGTCTATCGCAAAGAACTCACTGAAGCCATTCGCGACCGCCGCACCGTCATCTCCACCATCCTCGTGCCTCTCCTGCTTTTCCCCGTTCTCAGCGTCGGCTTCGGCTCCCTGGCTGTCATGCTCGTCGGCAAAGCGAAGGAAGAAACTCCCAAAGTCATGCTTCTCGGCGGCGCGGATTCTCCCGCCGTTGTCGATGGTCTCAAGAAACTCGATAAAATCGAGATTGTTCCCGAAACTCCCGACTGGAAAAATCAGATCATCAGCAAGGAAATCCGCGCCGCAGTGCAGATCCCTGCTGGTTTCCAGTCCGATGTCGCTCAGCAGAAGCCCGAGACCGTCAAGATTTACAACTACGAAGGCGAATTGAAGTCCGAATTTGCAACCGACAAAGTGGATAAATACATGAAGCAGTACCGCGATACGGTCGTCAAAGAGCGTCTGGCTGCCAAGAATCTCCCCGAAACCGTCCTAAATCCATTTGAGGTCAAACAGGAAAATGTCGCCCCTCCCGAAAAAGTCAGTGGCGCGGCAATCGGGGGCATCATCGGCTACATGGTCATTCTTCTCTGCATGACCGGCGCGATGTATCCCGCCATGGACCTAACCGCCGGCGAAAAAGAGCGCGGCACCATGGAAACCATTCTTTCCAGCCCCATCTCTCGGACCCATCTTGTGCTTGGCAAATTCTTTTTAATCCTCACCGCCGCCCTAGGCACCGCCGCTCTTTCCGTCTTGTCCATGGGCGTTTCATTCTCGGTCTTGGGCCACTATACTTCACAATCTGCCGGCGGCCGTGCCGCTGCTGCAGGCCTTCTCCTGCATCTCGGCCCCAAAACCGTCGCCTCCGTCTTCCTCATGGCTCTGCCCATCGCCGTTCTTTTCTCCGCCGTGCTCATGACCATCGCCCTATTCGCCAAAACCTACAAAGAAGCCCAGAGCTACCTCACCCCCATGACTTTCGTCGTCATTATTCCTGCCATTGCGGCAATGCTTCCTGGCGTTGAGCTAACTCCAAAGCTTTCTCTCATCCCCATTCTCGGCACCAGCCTCCTCTGCAAAGAACTCGTCGCCGGCACCTATCACTGGAATTTAATCGCCCTCATCTTCACCTCCAACTGCGTCTACGCGGCCGTCGCTCTCTTCATCGCCATAAAAATGTTCCAGCGCGAATCCGTCCTCTTCCGCTCATAGTCTTTTCCCCTATGTTGGTTCGCCTTTTTTGTTCGTTTGTAGGGACACGGCATGCCGTGCCCCGAGCTTGGCAGGATTCACCCGCGAGTATGCAACCGCTTATCTTGTCCTGGTTTGTGCCTTTCTCCACGGACAAAGCACCGAATAACAAGGCGTCGTCGTCACGCTAGTCTTGCTCACCAAAACCAATTTCCTCCTCGGTTTTTTCGCTAACGTTGCCCAGTCCAAGCCCGTCCCATGACAGGGGAACAGGCATTCCTGCCTGTCAGGTTTTGTGCTGTCAGTGGCACAGGCAATCTTGCCTGTGCAGGTTCTTGCACTTCTTGCAATGCGCCGCTCGGCAGACTGTGGGTTGCAGCTGCCAAACTGCGTCACTCGCTGCAAAAAGGTGGAGCGCCGGTCTTTTCTCTCATGCGTGCTAAAATCTCTCCTTCATGCCGGACGCCCCGCTCATCTCGGTCCACGCTCTCTCCAAGCACTACCGCAGTTTCCGCAGGCGCGAAGGCCTCCTTGGCGGCCTTGCGAATCTTTTTCATCGCGAATACGAAACCGTAAAGGCCGTCGAAAACATAAATTTTGAAATCGGGCGCGGCGAAATGGTCGGCTACATCGGCCCGAACGGCGCCGGAAAATCCACCACCATCAAAATGCTCACGGGAATTCTCGTGCCGACCTCGGGCGAAATTCTCTCCAACGGCTTCGTTCCCTGGCGCCAGCGCGCCGCCTACGTAAAAACCATCGGCGTCGTCTTCGGCCAGCGCACGCAACTCTGGTGGGACATCGCTGCCATCGAATCTTTCAAGCTTCTCCGCCGCATCTACGACGTTTCACAACGCGACTACGACGAGCGCATGGAACTTTTCAATCAGGTCCTGGGCCTCACCGAGCTGCTCCACGTTCCCGTGCGCAAGCTTTCTCTCGGCCAGCGCATGCGTTGCGATCTCGCCGCCGCGCTGCTGCACAATCCCCCGATTCTTTTTCTCGACGAGCCCACCATCGGCCTCGACGTCGTCGCCAAGGATTCCATTCGCCAGTTTCTCCGCGCCATTAATGAGCGCTACAAAACGACGGTCCTTCTCACCACGCACGATCTCGACGACATCGAAGAACTCTGCCGCCGCATCATGATCATCGACCGTGGCACCGTTCTCTACGACGGGCCGCTCTCGCGCCTCAAAGAGCAATTCCTCCGCACCAAACAAATTAAATTCATTCTGCGCGACGGCGATCAAAGCGCTCGTCTCGCCGCCTTCGAGCAAAACCTCCCCGCGCTCGCGCCGAATGGCGGCGAAGCTGCAACGCTCCATCTCGAACGCCTCGATGAAATGACCTGCCGCCTGCGCTTCGACCGCGCCCGCGTATCTTCGAGCGATCTGATCCGCCAGATTCTCGCCGCCGTCGATGTTCGCGACTTCGTCATTGAAGACGAGCCCATCGAAGAAATCATCAAGCGCATCTATTCCGGCGAAGCCGAAATGAGTTTGTGTCAACCCGAGGAAAAGAACGGTTCACCAGTGAGCAGATAGGATCACGATAAGAACAACCGATATGTCCGCCACGCAAACATTTCCGCTTCCAGTTCGCAAGCCCTCGCTGCTCGCCGGCCTGAAGATTTATCGCGAGTTCATTCGCATCGGCTTCGTCAATATTCTCGCCTTTCGTTTGCGCTACTACACTGGGATCATCACGTATCTCATCAACGTCACGGTCTACTACTTCATCTGGCGCGCCGTCTTCGCGAACGCCGCCGGCCCCATCGCCGGATTCTCTCTTCCGCAGATTCTCACCTACGTCAGCGTCGGCTGGATTCTCCGCTCCTTCTACTGGAATACGATCGACCAGGAAATGGCCTACGAAGTGATCGATGGCAAAATCGCGATGGATTTCATCAAGCCCGTCTCCGTGCAATGGATGTGGCTTGCGCGCGCCATGGGCGAATCCGCGTTCCGCCTCATCCTGCTCACCGCGCCAACCGCCATCGTCATCGCCCTGCTTTTTCCCGTGCTGCCGCCGGCCTCGAAACTCAATTTTGCGCTGTTCCTCATCGCCGCCGTCGGCAGCTTTTTCATCATGGGTGCTCTCAATTTCATCATCGGCACTTGCGCCATCCCGCTCACGTCCATCCTGGCGCTGATTCGCGCGAAGTTCTGGCTCATCGAGCTCCTGAGCGGTTTGCTTATTCCCCTCAGTTTCTTCCCGCGATCTCTGCAAATCATCTCCTCATGGCTTCCCTTCGAGCACATCGCCAACACGCCGCTGCAGATTTACCTCGGCCGCCTTTCCCTCGCCCAAACACTTCGCCTGCTCTTCATCGAGTATTTCTGGGTGGCGGCCCTCCTTTTGCTCGGCCATCTTTGGTGGATGCGCGCCACGCGCAAAATCACCATCCACGGCGGCTAAATGCTGGCGGCAAAATGAAAGAAGCTCTCGTCAATTTGAAACGGCACGCGGCGCTGCTCGGCTCCTACTTCGCGCAATACGCGAAGGTCCGCGTAAGCTATCGCGGCGACTTTTTCATCTCCGCCGCGACTTCGATGGCCGCCACGATTTTTTCACTCGGATTTGTCTACGTGCTTTATAAGAAGATTCCAGCTCTATCCAATTGGCGCATGGAAGAAGTCATCTTCCTTTACGGTTTTTCGCTCATTCCTTTCGGACTCTTCAACGTTTTTTCTCTGAACCTCTACGAGTTCGGCGCCACCTACATCATGGAAGGAAAATTCGACCGCGTTCTTCTCCGCCCGCTCTCTTCCCTCTTCCAGGTCGTCTTCGATGCTTTCCGTATCGAGTCCTTGCAGGAAGTCGCCGTCGGTCTCGTCGTGGTGATTTGGGCTTCGCGCCGGCTTCACTATCATTGGAGCGCGCTCGATATCTTTCTACTCGCTTTCTTCGCGCTCTGCGGCGGCATCATCTATCTTTCCGTCTTCCTGTTTCTCTCCACATTCTCTTTCTGGTTCGAGGACCGCATCGGCATCCATCCGCCATTCTGGAATCTTCTGGCGTTCGGCCGTTACCCACTTTCCATCTATTCCGGCTACATCCAATTTCTGCTGAGCTGGATTATTCCGTTCGGCTTCGCCACCTTTTATCCCGCTTCGCGGCTCCTCGGCCGCACCGAATTTCGCATCTACGCCCCGCTCATTCCTCTTGTCGCGGCGGCCACGTTCGCGCTTGCCCTCGCGGCCTGGCACATCGGCCTGCGCCGCTATTCATCCACCGGCTCCTGAGGGCCCTGAAGACTCGGCGTAGCGGCACAATAAAAGCCGGCGAACGCCAGCCAGTCTCTACGTACAAGTCTTCCGAGGCTGATCCTCGTGCTTGGGATGGCACGAGTCCCGCATCACCAGTCACGAGTCGCCAATCACGCAGTTTTAGACCGCTTTCATCACCATCAGGATGCGGTCGTCTTCGTAGACTCCACCGCGCGAATGCGTTTCCACTTGATCGAGAACTCCGCGCATGATTTCCTCGGGAGCCTTGTCGCGCAGCCGTCTAACTAGTGCCACAAGCCGGGGACGGCCAAATTCCGCCCCCGCAGCATCCATGGCTTCAGTAATTCCATCCGTGCAAGCTACCAGAAGATCCCCCGGCCTCATCGCGACCGTACCGCACTCAAACTGCACGTCGGGCAGAAGCCCCAAGATCGTGCCACCGATATCGAGCCACTCGACACGCCCATCCGCGCGAATCACCGCCGGCGGCACGTGCCCGCCGTTCACGTAGCGAAAGTTCCGCCCTCCGCTTTCGACAAGCGCAAGAAACATGCTCAAGTATTTCGTGGCGCGCCCCTGCGCCCGGGCCTCGCGCGAATTCATCAACAGCTTTTGATTGATGGTCGCCGGCAATTTTTCGAGTGGCTCGATGTGATCCGCCAGCGCGTGCAACGTCGCTTGCACGTTAGCCATCACCAGCGCCGAGGCCGCTCCTTTGCCCTCGACGTCCGCCACGACAAGCAGCAGCGAGTCTCTTTCTTCCCCGTGTACCGGAAGAAAATCGTAATAGTCGCCGCCGACCATCTGCGAAGCGCGGTGCGACACGGCGATTTCGATTCCTGGAAACGGAGGCGGCGCATCCGGCAAGAACCCAGCTTGAATCTCGCGGGCCAGCTCCAGGTCGCGTTCCATTTTTTCTTTTTCGACGCGCTCGCGATGCAACTGCGCTTTCTCAAGAGCCAGCGCCACGTGCGCGGAAAGCGCATCCAGGAATGCTTCATCCTCGCCGCTGAACCCTTCTTGCTTGTTCAGCAATTGCAGGACGCCGATAATGGCGCCGGCTTCATTGCGGATCGGCAGGCAGAGCAGCTCCTTCGTTCGGAACCCCAGCTTGCGATCGACGTCCGGCTCGAACCGAGGATCGTTGTAGGCATTTTCCAGCCGTACCGCGGAGCCCTCGCGCGCCACCCAGCCGGCGATGCCGCGTTCCGCTGGCAGCCGGATCACTTGCTGTTCGAGTCCCAGCCCAACGAGAGACCAGATTTCGTTGTGCTCGCGATCCACCAGAAAAACCGTTCCGCGCTCCGCTCCCGTTTGCCGCGTGGCGATCTGCAGGATGATGCTGATGAGCTCGCCGAGATCGAGCGTGGAGTTTAGCTTTTTGGTGGCTTCGATAATGCTCGAGAGCTCTTTCATGGCGCCGCGGCGCTCCGCCAGCGCCAGCACTACGGCCGCAAAGCGCGATAGCAAATCCATCTGGCTGCGGACGCGATCCTCGAGCGGTCCCGCCCCGCGAACTTCCAGAACGCGGACGCGGAAATCGTCGCTGCCGAGCGCGCCCGCCCAAATCGACGGATCTTTGCTGCTGTCGCTCGGCAATCCCGGCTTGATTCCAGCAGGAGTCGAAGCAGGAAGAGTTCCCGCTTCCGCCCAAACTTCCGCTTCGCCGCGGTCGACGCGCCATAGCCTTGCGCCTGCCACGCCGGGCTGGCTCATCGCGGCTCGTACCACACGCGCCGCAATCTCATTCGCAGGGAAACGGCCTTCGAGCAGACGCAGACCCTCGAGCAATTCGGGGAAGAGTTCGTTCACCTTCTGGCGAGCCGGCGATTCACTCATAGCATGCGGAGCGGAAAATAGCCGCTGCGTTGGGGTAAGCCTAGCAGGACTGCGGTGGGATGAAAAGAGCAGGTTGGGAGCGCGATGGCGATTAGAATCCCATAAATGTCTCTCGGTTCAACGCTTCCTTCGAGCGCGGTGAACTCGTGGCTGGCGACCGGTAAGGAAGCCAGCTCCGGACGGATGGCGATGATGCAACCCGGCGCGCAATTCCGACTTAAGTTCTTCGCGGGCTAGGGCGCGTGCACGGAATGCTGCCGCGATTCCCATTCCTGGCTGAGGCGTCGCACCGATTCGCGTAACCGCACCGCGAGGGCGGCGATCGTTTCGAGCCGCTGAGGTGCGCCCTGCGGCAGACGGCCGTCGCTTTTCCGGCGAATTTCGGAGAGCAGCAGTTCCGCGTTGCCCAATATTCCCGTCAGTGGATTGTTCAGTTCGTGCCGCAAAACTTCGCCGAAATCCTCGCGGTCCAAATCCATCAAGGCATCCCCACCCCGTTCTTTGAACAGTCCCTCCGCGGCAGGCTGTGCACGGGCGTCGCTCTGGGCCTTGCGCAGCCGCCGCTCGACCAGCCCGAGCGCGACATGCAAGCACGCGCCCGTGCGCACCACGTAGTCCGCAGCGCCCGCAGCCACCAGAGCCGAGAGTTCCGTCTGGTGTTCAGCATCGCCGATCACGACAACTGGCGCATACGCGGCAAGCGAGGAAACAGCCATGTCCAGACGCTGCCCGCGTTCGTGCAGATCGCCGGCTTCGAGAGTGACCGCTGCTTCCGTCAGCAAAATCACGGCGGGCGCGGCATCCTCGACGATGCGGCGTGCCGCGTCCACCGTGCTCACCGAGGAGACATGCCGGCGCTCGTCGACGATTTCGAGTTCATGGCGAGCCATGGCGTGCAGCGCCGCGTCATCGCTTACTAAGAGAATCGTGTATTGGCGGGGTGTCATGTCACCATCCATTTCTCATAGTCCTTTCTTGGCGGACGCCGCCCGTCCTCTGCGCGCGAGCCGGCCATCCAGCAGGCCAAAAACCTTTTCCGTCAGCTCCTCGACGCGGAAAGGCTTGGCCACATGGGGGAGCCGGTTGCGCTTGAGGAATTCGTGGGTTTGTTGGGCAATCACGTCCCCGGTCACAAACAGAAACCGGTCTTGCAACGAACTCCGCGCGCGTGCCAGCGATTGGAAGAAATTCTGGCCGTCCAGTCCGGGCATCTTCATATCGCAAATGACGAGTTGGTAGGGCTCGCGCGCGGCGCGATCCAGCGCCTCGCGCCCATCCAGCAGGGTGTCGACGCGCAGCCCTTCGTCCTCGAGCACGTCGGCGATCAACCGCGCCACGGTGGGCTCGTCTTCGACGACCAAGACGCGGGTACCACGGTGGCTCGACCGCGGTGGAGGGTACAGTTCCGCATCCGACCGATTACCTTGGCCGGCAGGCGCCGGAACTGGCGGCGAAAGCCGCGCATCCACGGCGGGCGAGCTTCGCTCTGTTTCGAGCGAGGGCGCGGCGGCCGCCGGAAGCTCGACTGAGAAAATGGTGCCGCCCCCCGGCGGGCTGGACATGCTCACCTGGCCGCCATGCTCACGCACCACGCTAAGAACGATAGAAAGCCCGAGACCGGTGCCGACGCCCGCGGGCTTGGTGGTGAAGAAAGGGTCGAAGATGCGCGCGAGAATCGTTTGGGGAATGCCCGGACCGTCGTCGATGACCTGCAGAAGGATGCGGCGGTCTCCGCTTCTCGCCGTGCGCAGGCGGATGGTTCCCGCGTTTCCCTCCTTGCACGATAGCCTGGCGGGAATTCCCGATCAAATTCATCAGTACTTGCTGCAACTGGCCGGGATCTCCGTTCACAAACGGAAGAGCCGGGTCGAGATCCAATTCGATGCGAATTTTCTCCGCAGCCGATCCGAAACGTTGCAGTTCCATCGCCCGCAGGATCACCTGATTGAGGGCCACGCGCTTTCGCTCCGGGCGGGTTTCCCGGGCATTCAGCAAAAGCTGGCGCAGAATGGTGCTGGCTCTCTCGGCTTCCGCAAAGATCTGGCACGCTTCTTCCGTGCGTCCCGCAAGATCTTTTCTGACCAGCAGCCGCTGCGAGTAGCCCAGGATACTGGTAAGCGGATTGCTCAATTCATGCGCGATGCCGGTGACCATCTGTCCGAGCGCGGCGAGTTTTTCCGTTTGCAGCAGCTTAGCTTGAAAAACCCTCTGAGCCGTCTGGTCGCGGTAAATCTCGACGCGTCCCAATCGCCGGCCGGTGAGGTCCAGGACGGGCCGCGCCGAGCGCTCCAGTACGCGAGGAACAGGCCGGGCCAACTGCAACTCTTCGCGGGTGGCGCCCTCATCGTCGCTGGCCAGCTCTCGCCAGCGATTTGCGAAGTTTTCCGGCTCCGCGGCGCGCTCCGAAAGCCGGACGATCAGTTCGTCCAGCGTGGTGCAAGCCGCCGCTTCTTCGGGAGACAAGCCGGCGATCTGTGCGAAACGCGTGTTCATGGCGCGGATGCTCTGGTTGGCTCCGAAAAGCACGATGCCTTCTTCGACCCACTCCAACACGTTGTGGAGCTCGGCGTGGGAGCGGCTGCGCTGTTGAGAAACCTCGTGCGAAGCCGCCGGTGCGAGAACGATGGCGACGAGATCATCACCAGCTGCCACGGGTGTATGGAGCCGCACACGAATTCCACTGAGCAATTCACACTCGCAAACTTCGTGAATTTCGACGGCTTTTCCCCGCTCGCCCGCGAGGGCCCGGTTCAGCCATTGTTCAATACGCTGCTGCTCCCGCGCGCGGAAAAGATCGGTAAGACGGCCTCCGAATCGGCGCGCCGATTCATTTGTGGAAGGCGGCGGGACTTCCTCTCGCGCCGATTCGGAGGCCAGCTGGCCGTGTGTTTCTTCGAGCAAAATTCTTGCGCTGCGGTTCAAGCTCGCGATGTTTCCGCGCGCATCGAGAAGAACCGTCGCCTCCGGACTGGCCTCCAGGAGCGTCTCGCGGCGAGCGCTGCGCCGAATTAGTTCCACCTGCAGTTTCCGGCGTTCCAGCGCAACGACGGCCAGCGCGGCGCGGAGCTCGAGCCGCTCGAGCGTGACGAGGGATGTTGTTTTCTGAGGAATGCCGGCGACCAGCACTCCCAAAGCCTCTCCAGCGGCTACGAGAGGAATGGCCACCAGCCGAGCCAATCCTGCTTTGAGCCCCGACGCGGGGGGCTCCGCTCCCACCACATGCCCAGCCCCGAGAGCTGCCCGCCACAAGCTGGCAAGAGGTTCCCGCCCGACGGCGCTGGTCCAATCCGCGTCGCCACTTTCCCAAGCAAACCGCACTTCCGAAGGCGTGGCGGCGTTCCACCCGGGCACTGGCAGGTGCCCGATGACGGCGAAGGACGCGCCCACTCCGCATCCATTCGCGAAGTCCTCCGTGCAGCTGGCAGCGATCTGCTGCACGAGGGTGTCAATCGAAGCGTGGCTGCCGAGAGCGCTAAGAATCTGTTTGGTGACGCGCAAATCCGCCTGACGTTCGCGGGCCAGGCCTTGTTCCTGCTCTAGTTTGAGGGTTAGCGCGAGTTCCGCGGCGACTGATTCCGCCACTTCCCGCGGCAGGGCTGCCTGCTTCCCTCGCGTCGCCATCAGCAGCACTCCGCGCAAATGTATTTTTCCGAGAATGGGGGTCCAAAGGGCGTGGCGCAAACCCACCAAAGGGCCAATCATGGGCCGATTCGGAGAGTGGTCCAGGGAGTCGTCGAGTTCCTGGTAGACGCTTTTGCCGGAGACCAGCAACTCCTGCGGCAGCGGAGGCTCGAGGGACAACCGCTCCCATTCGGCCGGCGTCTCCTCGTGTTGCGCTCCCCAGACCTTCCCCCGTAAACAAACCGCTGCGAGCGGGGCCGCACCGGAAGACAAATCCTGCTCCAGCCAGACACCGATGCGATCGGCGCGGCCTTCCCTGGCGAGAGAGTGGATCGCTTCGCGCATCAGCTCTTCGCGCGGCGCGCCAGCGAGAGCGGCGCCGGCAGCGCCCCGCCAGGAGCGCTCTTCCTCTTCCTTTTTTCGCCAGAACCACATGTTATTTGCGCCATGAAGCGAGCCTCGAACAGAATATGGCGCGGCCGTGCCGCGCATGGCTGGCTTCCTCCAAGATACGCACTTGCACTGAGAGGCCCAACTCAGAGGTTGCGTAATGTTTGTGGAATCAGCCATTTGGGAAGGAAAGAAGAGAGGCCTTCCAGCGGCCGGAGTCCCATGCCGAGACTGGCGCGGCCTTCCTTCCCAGAGTGGACCGGAGGACATGGTTCGCTGACTCTTACATTGCACGCCGGGTGCGGAAAACTCCGTCGAGAGCGCGCCGACAAGCGGCTGCCGCCTGGCATGGGGAGGCGTGCGTGCGGTGAAAATGGACGTTTTTTTCGTACGGAGAATCTGGTTAAGAAAAATTAGCGGGAATCGGAAAATCCAGGGCCACCGAAAAACAACATATCCCTCACGGTCATCGGGTTTCTCTGCCGGAATCCAGTTTCGCTGAAATTACACGGCGTGTGCCGCGCCACCGGCTGGGCAGAGACATTCGCAGGAAACCTTCCAGAATGAATCCCACGCCTGGCCAAGTTTAAGTTAGTAGAATATTACTCTCTTGTCAAATAGACCAACTTCGGAATTAAGGCTGAGAGCTACGGCTCGGCCTGCTCCATCTGATATTGCTTGAGCTTTCGATAGAGCGTGGTTTTTCCGATGCCGAGCATGCGCGCCGCGGCCAGCTTGTCTCCGCCCGTTTCGCGAAGCGTGCGGAGAATGGCCCGGCGCTCGAGCTCCTCCATGGGCAGCAACTCGTCCTTCTCGGGAACGCGCTCGCTGCTGGGGTAGTGCAGATTCGAGGGCAGATCGCCCACGTGAACGATAGGACCTGAGCCCATAGCTACGGCGCGTTCGATGGCATTCTCAAGCTCGCGTACGTTGCCCGGCCAGTCGTAAGCAATCAGGCGGCGCATGGCGTCGTCGGAGATGGTACGCGGGGCGCCGTAAGGATCGGAAAATTTATCGAGGAAGGAGGTTACCAGCAGCTGGATATCGCTTTTGCGCTCGCGCAAAGGCGGGAGTTTGAGTTGCACCACGTTCAGGCGGAAATACAGATCTTGCCGGAACGCCCCGGCGCGGATGGCCGATTCCAAATCGCGGTTGGTAGCGGCGATAATGCGGATGTTGATGTGCCGGCGCTCCGTCGAGCCCACCGGTTTCACTTCGCGTTCCTGCAAGGCGCGCAAAAGTTTGGCTTGCAGATCCACGGGCATATCTCCGATTTCGTCGAGGAATAGTGTTCCGCCCTGTGCAGCTTCGAGCAGGCCCTGCTTGGATTGCATCGCGCCGGTGAATGCGCCCTTTACGTAGCCGAACAGTTCCGATTCGATGAGCGTCGGTACAAGGGAGGAGCAGTCTACCGGCGCGAACGGGCGCTCCTTGCGAATTCCAGAGTAATGAATGCTTTTGGCGACAAGTTCCTTGCCGGTGCCGCTCTCCCCCAAAATCAGGACGGGATATTCGTGCTGGCTGACTTTTTCAATCATTTTATAAACGCGCTGCATCTTCGCGGAGACGCCAATCATCCCGCCGAAGCCGGGCTTGGAGCGCAATTGCTCGCGCAAAAGGCGGTTCTCGCGGTCCAGGTCCATGTCGCGGGCCACACGCTCGAGCCGCGCCCGGAGATCCTCGATGTGAAACGGTTTGGTGACGTAGTCCACCGCGCCCATGCGTGTGGCGGCCACGGCGGAGTCAATCGTTCCATATTGCGTCAAGACCACCACAGCGACCTGCGGGTACATTTCGTGAACTTGTTTCAGCAGATCAAGACCACTCGAAGGAGGCAGAATCAAGTCGGTGACAATAATATCCACGGCGGAGCTCTCGAGGCGCCGAAGCGCTTCCTCGACGGTGCCGGCGACGATGGCCTTCATGCCGCAAGACTCGGCTACGTCCGCGCAGAGCTTCCGCGTACTCTCTTCGTCTTCCACGACGAGGACCGTGATGGGGCTCGAGGCGCGTTGGACTCCGGCATCTTCACTCATCGCCATTCACCTCGCAGAAGGCTCGTGCGGATTTCCATTGCATACTCCATGCCAACTGCAGAAAAGCGCTGGAGTGATTCATAATTCAATACGTTAGCAATCATAGCATTCTTGGAAGGATCCCGATTCGGGAATTTACTTTCCGGTTATTCCCGCCCCCGGGGACCGATGCGTAGTTCTAAACTATTCTTTCTAAACCGGTTCCCAAATTAGAACATAGGGGGTTTTCATATCGGGAAACGAAAGCTGGGGTTCGGAAAGCGACACAGGCCCTCGCAGGCGGATTTTTCCAAGAAAAGCGGTAACTCAGTCAGAAAGGGCGGCTCGACTCACGGATGGAGATTGGAGCTCCTGCGCCGTGGTCACTTTTCCGCCGGAAAAAGAAGCCGGGCTCGAGGGGATAAATCCTACGAGCCCGGCTTCTACTGCCGTTATCCGACGCGCCGACAGGGCGAGTCGAGTCTTTATTATCCATCGTGCTGTGGCGATAAAGGCGCAGGGCGCCAGTCGCATTACGGTTTGGCGACTGGCTTCCTGGCCGCCGGCTTCTTCGCAACGGATTTCTTCGTTGTGCCCGTTTCTCCGCCCTTCCTGCTAAGCAGGGTCAACGCATCATGCGCGTTGAAGGGGAAGCGCCGGACGGACTGTTCGCCCGTGGTGCTAAGGGTCACGTCCACGCGGCGGTTGTTGGCCAGACGGATGGTCAGCAGGTTTTTAAGGAACTTCTGTTTCTCCGCGGGAGTCAGGTCAGGATCATCTTCCAGTAGCTTCTTGACCTGTTCCTCGGACATGTTCTCATCCTCACCATACGCCTTGGTATCAATGTGATCGGCGGGAACACCCTTCTCGATCAAGTAGCTCTTGGCGCGTTCGACACGGCGCTGCGAGAGCAGCTGGTTGTACTCCTGGCCTCCGCGAATGTCGGCGTGGCCGCCAAGGATCAAATGGGCGTCCGGTTTGTAAGTCAGATATTGTTCGAAGTCGGTTGCCAACGTCTCAAGCGTGGCTTCCTGACTGGCCAACAAGCCGCCATTGGGCCGCGCGACCGTGGGCTGTGCCGTGGGGAAGTAAATGCTGTGCAGGGCCAGTCGGACTTCCAACTGATGGACCTGCGGAGGTTCGCTGACTTCAACACTTCCTGAGGCATCGCCCGTGCCGCCGCGTCCGTCGTTTACTGTGCACTTTACGGAGTACGTTCCGGACTGCAATCCTGTGGCATCGAACGTGGCATTCGAGCCGTTGCCGGTGATCTGGCCGCCGGAAGCTGAGTAGGCGTAGGTCAGCGGATCGCCGTCCGGGTCGCTGCCCGTGCAGATGATTCCAGTATGCTCACCGGGCAGGATGGGGCTACGCTCGACCGACAAGGTAGCCGTCGGCGGGCGATTCGGTCGCGCCTCGACTTTGATGTCCGTGGCGCAGGACGCCGCGCCGCCCTTGCCGTCGTTAACCGCGGCAGTTACGGTGTAGGTGCCGGCGGCGACGCCCGTGGAGTTCCAGCGCGCGTCGGGGCCAGTGCCGTCCACGGTTCCGCCGGTGGCCGTATAGCTGTAGGTGAGCGTGTCGTTGTCCGGATCGCTGGCGTTCACGTGGATGGCTGCGGTGTCTCCCGAGGCGGCAAAAACCGAGGTGGGATTCGCGGAACAGGCAGCCACGGGCGGATGATTCACGGGCGCAGGAGGCGCTTCGTTCGGCAAGCCAAAGCGGAAGACGATGCCGGTTCCCAAGCGAAGGTTGTCCTGCCTGGCGTTTCCGCCGAGCGAGGCTCCCGAGTAGTCGGTCATCAAGTATTCGATTTGCGCGATGCGCCACGCAATGTTCTTCGTCAGCACCACGTCCACTCCGCCGCCCGCTGCCATGGCGAAAGAATTCTGGCTGCTGTTGCCCGTCATTGGTCTGCTCGCATGCGCCGAGCCCAGCAGAAATTCCGCGTACGGAACAAAGTAATCGAATCGGCGCAAGTTCAGCCGAGGACCAAACAATAACGTTGCTTGATCTCCGCCGATCGAGAATCCGTTGACATTCCGGCGGTAAGTCAGCCCCCCGAGCTCTTCCGTGAGACCCACCCATCGCGATGCGTTCCAGCTGAAAGACCCCGACCCGCCGTAATTGTTAAATGAACTGAAACCGCCGCCCGGATTGAAATTCACGTAGTCGAACATCACTGCAACTTCGTAACGCGGCACAATTCTTCCCGGAGCCTCGTCCGAGTCTGACTTGGCGCCCGCCGGAAAGGGCTTCGGAAGCGGAGCCTCCGGAAGCGCGAAAAGATTTCGGGAAGCGGGCGCGATGTCTCCTGAATTCGTTCTAGCGGAAAGCCTGTCCGCCGATGCCGCCGCGCTCGCGCCATCGCCATTCTGCTGCGCGCACAAAGGCAAAGCCAGAAGCGCGCTCACTGCTACCGCCGCACACCAATTGCGCATGATTTTTCTCCCTCAGTTTTCTGTTTCGGAACCCAAGCCGCTGCCGTCCCCGCTGCAGCGCCGCCCGTGGCGCTGCCGCATCCTCACTTGGAAAAATCGCGGCAAACGATATTCCGTTTGCCATGGCCATAACCCCACCGATACTTTCTCTCCACTCGTCATCTACATTGGGAGAGAATCCGAGAAGTAACAGGACGCGGCCCAGTTAGACTATTCCAGATTTCCACCCATTCGCAAGCCTTTCCTGCCGGCGACGAAGCTGCCTCGGGAATCTCAAGGGTTTCCCGTTCCCTGAGCGGCCGCTCAACTACTTTGCGCAAGCGAGAAATGCGGAAAGAAGGGACGCCCCGAAGGCGGCTTCTCGAACAGCAATCTGTGTGCGGGGTGAGTACTTGGGCGTCCCTGCGTTGACTTTGTGTCCACCGCGCACCTAACATGGCGCCGAGCCAAGGCTGCGAATGCGAGCCGAAGCGAGTCGATTCGTCAGTGCCATTTCTGTGGAGGGTGGTTTCTTATGAGCCTATACCGAATTCTCGGGTTCGCGCCGGTGTGTCTCATCGTTGCAGCGGGCGTTGCGTGTCATTCTCCAGCCGAAAACCCCGCGAAGTCGGCAGTGAAAGCGGGAGACGTTACGGAGACAAGAATCCTTTCGGACGCCGCCAGTGGAAATGACTGGCTGCTGAATGGGCGGACGTCTGACGAGCAACACTTCAGCCCCCTGCAACAGATCACCGATAAGAACGCAGGCGGGCTGGGTCTGGCGTGGTACCTGGATATTCCCGGAGGGATGGGTGTGGTCGCGGAGCCCATTGTCGTGGATGGCGTGATTTACATCAGCGCGCCGAAATCCATTGTGTATGCCGTCGATGCGGCGTCGGGAAAAGTGCTGTGGACGTTCGACCCCAAAATTCGGCTAAACCAGGCGATGAACGGTTCCTATTCCGCGCGTGTGAACGCCGGCGTCGCCGTTTGGAACGGTAAGGTCTATGTGGGAACGGGAGATTGCCGGCTGATAGCCGTCGACGCGGCCACCGGAACGCAGGTTTGGGAGGCGACCGTCTGCGAACCGACGCAGACAGGAATCACCGGCGCGCCGCACATCGCGAAAGGAAAAGTGCTGATCGGCTACAACGGCTCGGACGACGGGGTGCGCGGATCATTGGTTGCGTACGACGCGGAGACTGGCAAAGAAGTGTGGCGGTTCTGGACCGTGCCGGGGGATCCATCGAAACCCTATGAAACAAAGGCGCTCGAAATGGCGGCGAAGACCTGGTCGGGAAAGGATACCTGGGAAATCGGCGGCGGCGATGTTTGGAACGCCATCACCTACGATGACACGACGGGTCTGGTCATTTTCGGAACGGCTGGCGCAGGCGTCGATTACGGCGAGAGGAAATCGATCCGCATAAAAGGCTCCAAGCTTTTCTCCGGCTGCCTCATCGCGGTAAACGCGGATACCGGCGAATACGTTTGGCATTATCAGACTAGTTCGCCGGGAATGCAGACGGAGAACAACCACATTTTAATAGCCGATCTGGTCATCAATGGGGAGAAACGGCACGTGGCCATGACTGCTCCCAAGAATGGATTCTTCTACGTGCTGGATGCAAAAACGGGCAAGCTGCTCTCCGCGAATCCTCTGGTCAAAACCACGTGGGCCACTTCCTTCGACATGCAATCCGGGCACGCGGTGGAAGTGCCCGCATCCGCAGGCGGTGGAAGGCAGTGGACGGTTCACAACTGGTGGCCGATGAGCTACAACCCCCGTACCGGTCTCGTCTATATCCCCACGACGGACCGGCAGGCAGGAGCGAAATTGGCGGCTGAGAACGGTGAAAGCGGCAGTGGACGCTTTGGCAGGCTAATCGCGTGGGATCCCGTGAAGCAGTCCGCCCGCTGGTCGGTCGAGGAACAGATCGCGACCAATGGCGGAGTACTCTCGACCGCGGGCAATTTGGTTTTTCAGGGACAGGGCACCGGAGAATTTGCAGCTTACGCCGCCGACACCGGAAAAAAAGTGTGGTCGATACAAACAGGGTCAGCGACCGAGGCGATTCCCGTAACTTTCTCGCTCAAAGGCGAGCAGTACGTGATCACCGGAGTTGGATGGGGTTCTGGCTCGAGGCTTTTTGCTCCCGCGAAAACTATGGCAACCCCAGAGTCCAAACGCGGACCGGTCCGGTTGCTAGCGTTCAAGTTGGGGGCAACTCTTCCCTTCCCATTTCCGAAGATTGTCATTCCTCCTGTTCCGCAACCTCCGAAATTGACGGCCAGTAAGGCGACGATTCACCAGGGCGAACTGCTCTATACCAAGTTTGCTTGCGACGGCTGCCACTCGCCCGGATTGGATGGCAGCGGCGCTTGGGTGCTCGATGGCGCTGTCCCGGATTTGCGCTATGCGCCTCCGGAAGTTCATCGCGACTGGTACGCCATCGTGCTGGGCGGCTCGCATTGGGACCAGGGCATGCCTGGCTTCGCGAATCCACCGAGCTTTGCGTTTCCGCACGAAAAAATGACCGTGGCTGAAGCCGACGCGCTCCACGCTTACGTTATCGATGGGGCTTGGAAAGCCTATCGTGAAGAACAAGCGCAAGCCCCTGCGAAGAAAGAAAACCGCTAGTCCGACGGAAAAGTTCTCCAAAAAGATCTAAAGATATATCGCCGCATGCTCGCCGGGGAGCGGCGGCGCGCAGGCTAACCGCACCGGTTTCGGCTGCTACGACTCCATGGCGATCCCCATGCATAAACAAATCGGTCCTTTTATCAGTGGATTGTGGTACATTGGTACCACATAAAGGAGCGGTGACGATGACAGAGGACAGGAAATTCGGCGTGGAACGCATGCAAACCGGCGTTCGCATGGAAAAGCGGATTCTGAAAGTGCTGAAGGCCTTCGCGGAATATCACGACATGACACTCGGAGACTTGCTGGAAGGAATCGTGCTTCACGCGTTCGACGGCAAGTGCCCTTTTGGAGCGGAGAGTCTCCGGCGCATCAAGGACTTGAAGAAATTCTACGGGCTGGATTTGGATTCCCGGGCAAGCCATCGTCTGACCGAATCTCGGGCGAGTCACTCGCTCAGAAAGGACAATCACGAAAGATGAACGCCTCCCTCGCAAAGTTTTCCGTGCCCCTTCTGCGCTGGACCCTGGGCTTGGCGGTGATCGTGGAGTCCTGCCGGTTTGTTTTTTCCCCCTCGGCCGCTCATTTCTTCGCCAAAACGGGATTACCCCACTGGCTTCGGCCCGCTCTTGGCGGAGCGGAACTCATCGCCGCAGTTTTGTTCCTGATTCCTTTCGCAGCGCGCCTTGGAGGTTACCTCTTACTTGTGATTTTTGGAGTGGCTGCGCTCGTACATCTGTTGCACGGCCAATTCGGCGTGGAGGGGCTCGTAGTCTAGGCCGCGGGCGTGCCGGTGTACATGGCGCACGAATCTAACAAGACAGCCGAGGATCGCACAGCGGAACATGACTGAATACGAATGGATGGAGCAATTTGAAGAAGGCACTTTGCCGAGCGCCTCATTTCATCATGCAGATCACGTCAAAATGGCCTTTCTGTACCTGCAGCGCTATCCGCCACTCGAAGCTCTCGGCCGTTTTTCGTCTGCCCTGCGTCGATTCGCCTCCGCACACGGCAAGCCAAGTCTTTACAACGAAACGATCATCTGGGCTTTCCTGCTGCTCATTCGCGAGCGCATGGCTCGGGCCAATTCCCAGCAATCTTGGACTGAATTCTCGGCGGGCAATGCGGACCTCACGTGCTGGGACGAGAATATTCTGAACAGATATTACCAGCCGGAAACGCTAACCTGTGAACTCGCGAAGCGCGTCTTCCTGTTCCCCGACAAGCTGTAGGTTGTTCCCCCTGCCGAGGCCTCAACAAACCCGCAAAAAAAGTTGCACGTTCTACACGTATCGATTTATTCTCTGTGCCACGCATTAGAGCCGAATAGCTCCCTCGTTTCTGCTTGGCAGGAGCCAGAGACGAGTTTGCGTCGAAGTTTCGCTGGCCTCGAACAGAGGCCAGCGCATCTGAACAGAAGAACTTAGAATGGTGCGCGTAGAGCAAGCAAACTGAGAGTCGCGTTAGGACAGAAAGTGACTCAATGAGTTGGCGGGATCGGCTGTTCAGGAAGACGATCAGCAATCAAGCCCTCCAGGCGGATGGCCACGACGGTTCGGCGCGCGAGGCCCGCGGTCCGTTGTGGATTGGGAATGTGGTACAAGACTTGCGATTTGCTCTGCGCACTCTGCGCAAGAGTCCTGCGTTCACGGCCACCGCAGTCCTCACACTCGCCCTCGGCATCGGCGCAAACACGGCCATCTTTCAGTTGCTGGATGGCGTCCGCTTGCGAAGTCTTCCCGTAGCTGATCCCGCTTCATTGGTCCGAGTCGAAATCAAGGGCGGGCTTCACGGCTTCGGCTGGAGCGAGAACGACACGGCGCTCAGTACTGCGCTTTGGGAGCTAATCCGACAGCAGCAAGGGGCATTCTCTGGATTTCTGGCATGGCGCAGCGGCCGCTACGCGATCGGCAGAGGAGAGCAAGAACGGCTCGCCGAGGGTCTGTGGGTGAGCGGGGATATGTTCCCATTGCTCGGAATAGTTCCCGTTAGAGGCCGGCTGTTTACATCACAGGATGACCGGCCTGGCTGTGGACTGTCCGGTGCGGTCATTAGCTATGGGCTCTGGCAGAGCGAGTTCGGCGGCAAGGACTCGGTCATTGGAAGTAGAATTGTCATCTTCGACCGGCCGACTCAGGTGATTGGAGTGACGCCGCGGAGCTTCTTCGGCCTGGATATTGGAAAAGAGTTCGAGGTTGCTCTCCCGGAATGCTCGCTCCCCACGTTCATTCCTGGAGATGGCACGACCATGAGGCGCGACGTCTTCTGGCTGCAAGTTATAGGGCGGTTGAAGCCTGGCTGGTCGCTGCAGCAGGCCTCGGCCCAACTGGAGGCGGCCAGTCCAGGTTTTTTCGAGACTACAGTGCCAAGCGGATACAGCGCTTCGGTGTTGGATTCCTACCGAAAATTCAGGTTGGCGGCCTATCCCGGCAGAAACGGGATGGACTCGCCCGCCGGGGTTTATGACACCTCGCTTTGGCTGCTTTTGGGAACGACAGGATTGGTGCTGCTCATTGCGTGCGCGAATTTGGCAAATCTGATGCTCGCAAAGGCCAGCACGCGAGAGAAAGAAATGGCCGTCCGCTTGGCGCTCGGAGCCAGCAGCGGAAGAGTAATGCAGCAATTGCTTTTGGAAAGTTTGGTGCTCGCGGTTTCTGGAGCCGCCTTGGGGATCGCGCTGGCCTCCGTCTTCAGCAGAACCGTGGTGAAGTTTCTCAGCACGGAAACGGACCCCTTCTATCTGGCCATGAACAATGACTGGCGGGTCCTGTCATTCACCGCTTTCATGGCGGTGACGACGTGCTTATTGTTCGGTCTTGCCCCGGCCTTTCGCTCCTCCCGTACGGAGCCCGGCTCCGTTCTGAAATCTGGCGGCCGTGGTATGACCGCGGGCCGTCAACGATTCTCGTTCCAGCAAGCCCTGGTCGTTTCACAAATTGCGTTCTCGCTGGTGCTGCTGGTTGGGGCGCTGCTATTTGTGCGAAGCTTCTGGAACCTGATGACGCTCAATCCGGGCTTCCGCGAGAGCGGAATTCTGCGCCTCTATCTGAACTTCAGGCGGCTTGATCTTCCTCCGGAACGCTACGAAATTTTTAAGCACGACCTTTTGGAACAAATCCGGAATATCCCAGAGGTCGAATCCGCGGCCACTTCAACTCATGTTCCCCTGGACGGCAGCACTTGGTCGCTGGGAGTTCGCACCGGCAGCACGGAAGGTAGCTGCAAGTTCACCTGGGTGAGCCCGGGCTATTTCGAGACAATGCAAATCCCGTTTATCGCCGGGCGCGACTTCACCGAGCGCGACACGATCCAATCGCAACCGGTGGTTATTGTGAACGAAACCTTCGTGCGGCAGTTTTTGGGACCGGTCAATCCTCTGGGAAAAACCATTCGCACGAATGCGGAGCCTCATTACCCGGAGACGCAGTACGAGATCGTCGGTGTTGTTAAGGATACAAAGTACGGCGGACTGCGCGAGCCGATTCCGCCGAGCGTCTTTGTGCCGGCGCTCCAGTTTTCAGACAAATACTACTTCACGAATGTGTTCATCCGGTTTTCCTCCTCACCCTCGGCGGTGATCTACGCGACGCGGGGAAAACTCACTCAGCTTTACCCGGACATGAAAATCGAGTATCACGTTTTCCAGACAGAGATTCGAAACGGTCTTGTGCGGGAACGTTTGATGGCTCTGCTTTCCGGATTCTTTGGCGCGCTGGCGGCACTGCTGGCCATGATCGGCCTCTACGGAGTTATTTCCTACATCATTGCCATGCGCAGAAACGAGATTGGGATTCGTATGGCTTTGGGCGCAACCCGGCAGGATGTGGTGAAGATCGTGCTCCGGCAAACGTTGGTTCTGGTGGGATTAGGCGTCGGAATCGGATTGCTGCTGGCCGTTGCCGCCACAAGCGGCGCGCGGGCGCTGCTCTATGGACTGCGGCCTAGTGATCCCCTGAGCCTGCTCGCAGCCGCCATGTTCCTCGCTGCGGTGGCCCTTGCCGCAAGCTACTGGCCTGCGTATCGAGCCACCAGGGTCGATCCCATGAAAGCGCTACGTTATGAGTGAAACTCTCTATTCATAACGCAAAGCTTCGACGGGATCGAGCCGCGACGCCTTTATCGCAGGATACATCCCAAAAAATAGGCCGACACTCATGGAAACTGTCACGGCCACTACAATCGACCACAACGGGACTGCCGAAGGCAGTCGCGGTATGAAGAGATGGATGAGCAGGCTGATGCCCAAGCCCAACAGCACTCCTATGACTCCGCCCGAGCCCGTCAGCACAATCGCTTCCGTCAAAAACTGCCAGATGACGTCGCGCCGCCTCGCGCCGATGGCTTTGCGCACTCCGATTTCGCGCGTGCGCTGCGTTACGGACATCAGCATGATGTTCATCACGCCCACGCCCCCGACAAGAAGCCCGATCGAACTGACCACGGAAATCAGCAGAGCTACCGACGCGGTGATCTGGCGGAATTGATCCGCGATCTCCTTGGCGCTGGAAACGCCAAAGTTGTCAGGCTTGTTGAACGGGACTTTCCTCCTGCGGCGGAGGACGCCGCGGATCTCGTCCTCGGCTTCTGGCATGCGGCCTGGATACGCGACGGCGCCGATCATGTTCTCGTCATCCATGGGCCGGTGCTTTTGGTAGGTGCGATACGGAACGAGAATGGCTTTATCGGCGGCCTGATCCTTTACCAATTGTCCTTTGCGCGCCGCGAGAACCCCAATCACTGCGTACGACACGCCGTCCACGAGGATGGGCTTGCCAATCGGATCATCGTCCGGATACAAGGCTTTAGCCAGGTCCGGCCCGATAAGCGCCACATCGGAGCGGTGCAAGTTTTCCGCTTCCGTTATGAATCTTCCGCGCTCTGCCCGGGAGTTGAACACTTCCTCATCCTCGGGCAGAATGCCATGGTAATCCACTCCAGCAACTTCCTTGTCTTTATAGCGGGCGCTCATTAGCGGACGTCCGCCAGGCGAGCCCTCCACGATCTTCGGTATCAGCGCAACCGAGACCGCTTTTACGTCTGGGCAAAGTTCCCCGATGGCCTCGGCGTCCTCCAGCGTGAGAGGTTTGCGCGACCGTTCTTCCGGGGTGAGCCTCCCCGACGTGTGAATCCCAGGATCAAACTTAAAAACGAAGAGGGTATCTGACCCGAAGTCACTCAGAAATGCGTTTACGTCGTTGTAGACACCGACCAAGACCGCGACGACGGATAGTAAAGCTGTTATCCCTATAACCACGCCGAGAACGGTGAGAAAGGACCGCATTTTGTTCTCACGCAACGTCGTGAGAGCCATCTGCGCGTTTTCGCCGACCGCCATTCTCATTATGATTCACTCAACCGCTA
Organism: uncultured Acidobacteriota bacterium; assembly: GCA_963753745.1. Classification (GTDB taxonomy): domain Bacteria; phylum Acidobacteriota; class Terriglobia; order Acidiferrales; family UBA7541; genus Acidiferrum. The sequence continues at coordinate 95,295 of CAVWDX010000020.1, read as the reverse complement.
GATTTCTGTACGCAGCGCATCGATCGGCTCGAGCATGGCCGCTTTCCGCGCAGGATAAACTCCAAAGAATATTCCGACGATCGCCGAAATGAGCTCCGCGGTGATCACCGCGGAAATGGGCACGTGCATCGGAATCGACGTTGTGGCCACTGCCAGGCCGCAAATGCCATAAGCGATCAGCACTCCGATGGCTCCGCCCATGGCCGCCATCACGCAAGCCTCGATCAAAAACTGGAGCAGGATGTCATTGCGGCTGGCCCCCAGCGCCTTGCGAATCCCGATCTCTCGAGTGCGCTCGGTGACCGTGGCCAGCATCACGTTCATAATTACGACTCCTCCGATGACCAAAAAGACGGAAACGACTCCGACCATGGCCATGGCGATCACGCCCGTCAGTTGTTTCCACAGGCTCATCAGTGTTGCGGAGTCGATAATGCCGAACGAGTCGGTTTCATTGGGCTTTAGGTGCCGTCGCGCCCGCATCAATACTCGCGCTTCGTCTTGGGTTCGCTCCATCCAATCAGCGCCGCGGGCTTGAATGTTGATCCAGATTCCGCCGTAAGCTCCGTAAATTTTGATGAAAGTCTCCACCGGAATATACGCGAAGTTGTCTTGCGATTGACCAAGAATGGTACCGATCGCCTTGGCAACCCCGACAATGATGAACGGACGGCCATCGATCATGACTTCGTGTCCAACGGGGTCAAGGCTTGGAAAGAGTTTGTTCGCCAGCTCGGATCCGATCATCGTCACCATCGAGCGGCTGTTTTCATCGGCCTCCGTGATATACCGGCCGTCCGCCACCTCTTGCGCGTCAATATCGCCCATACTCGCGGTCACGCCTCGGATGCTGGTGTCATCGATAGTTAATGAACCTTCGCGCGTCCTTCCGGAAGTCCTTACTTCCGCTCCGACTCGCAGCGGCAGCTTCAAGTTGTCGCGTAGCGCCTCATAGTCGTCCCAAGTGATGAGTTTGTTCCGCCGCGTAGCTTTGACCAGCTCTTCTATTTCGGTAATGATCGGAAAGCGCATGATTGTAAAAGCATTCGAGCCCAGGTTGGCGACCTTGTTGGCAATGTATTGATTCACGCCGGAAATCAGCGCAATGATCACGATTAGAGTCGAGACAGAAAGAATAATCCCCAATAACATCAGGAACGAGCGCAGTTTATGCGCGCGCAATGTTTCGAGGGCGACGCCGACCGGTTCCCGCAGGGGCACACGTCGCTTCATCAAGACCGCTCCTTACTCTTTCTTACGCCCCGGGCCTCCGGAAAGTTTCGGTTCCTCTCACCTTCGAATGAGGTTCAGCGGAACATTCCCGTGTTCCCGAACTCGCATCGCGCAGCAGGGCGGGCGATGCGCCTGTACAGGCGAAGCCCCATCTTCACCGCAAATTCCCGTCATCCGGAGGCCGAATGCCCTCCGACGCCGATTGCGGCTTTCCAGGCCCTTTCTCTGAATCTCCGAAGGATGGAATTGCGCTCAATCTTACCTCTATGTCGAGCAGGATGAAACTAGCCCGATGAGTTTCGTCCGCCGCCCCGAATCTGTGATAAGAAAGGGTCGCAGCAATGGACCAGTAAAGAGCAATGCGGAGCGATCCTGTTCTATCGACAACGAGGCAACATCATGTCTGATGAAAACTCCGTGCCACGAGCCGCCAGCGTGTGGACCATGATTCTGACGGATGTGCATTTTTGGGTCCCGGCCATCGTGTTGCTTTTCGGACTTGCGGTACTTCACTGGATCCGCTGAGCCCCCGCGTGGAATACTCTGCCCCAAATATGGTTTCGCCATCCGTCGAGTCCTCGCGTTTGCGCAAGCTGCAACTTGTGGGAATCCTCTGCGGCTTCGGCGCGGGAGCATGGCTGGGCGCCGCGGAAGCTCCCACGAAACTTGTCAAAGTCGGTGTGTCGCCGCTGGTGGTATCTCTCTTGATGGTTGTCGGTGTGTTTCTCGCGCGCTGGAGTTTGCCCGCCCTCATCCGCGGCACCGGTCAGATGCGCACGGACATTCGCCAGGCCCCTCATTTGATCGTCTGGGGAGTCCTCGCAGGCTGCCTCTGGGCCGTCGCCAACACGCTGACCATTTTCGCGATTCGCGATATCGGCCTCAGCATCGCTTTTCCTCTTTGGAATATCAACAGCCTGCTCGGCATCTTTTGGGGCTATCTGCTCTTCAATGAATTGCGCGACGCCGGAAGAATACGCTGGCTCACCGTCCTTGGAGGCGCACTTCTGATGTTTGCTGGTGCGACGCTCCTTGCCGTCGCCTCCTCCGCGCAAGGCCCCGCCGCGCATCCCTTGCGCGGCATCGTCGCGGCGCTCGGAGCGGGCGTGCTTTGGGGAACTATGTATGTTCCCTACCGCAAAGCCTACTTGACCGGCATGAACCCGCTATCCTTCATCGCTTTCTTCACCATCGGAGAACTCGGCATGATGGCCACACTCGCCGTGGCTTACGGCGGCGGCCCCGCCGCTCTTTGGCGGCAGCTCATCGAAGCAAAGGACGTGCTCTTCTGGCTGATGCTCGGCGGCTTCGTTTGGGTCATCGGCGATTTGTTTCAGCAATACGCCGCAAAATACATCGGCATCAGCCGCGGCATTCCCCTATCCAACACGAATCAATTGTGGGGCTTGCTATGGGGCATTCTGGTCTTCGGAGAATTGCACGGCCGCAGCATGTCGCTCTACGCGCAAGTGATTGGTGGTTCTCTCTTGATGGCTGCGGGTGCGGGCGCCATCGCTCTCTCAAACGTCAGCGGCAACGAACACACCCGCTGGAAGCAAGCTGCCGAACGCGAAGGCCGGCGCTACAATGTCGATGCCGGCTACGTCCAAGCCGGCCTCTCTGGCCGCGATGCAGGCAATGAGCACGGGCAGCCTACAGGCCGCTCGGGGAGGACTTGGCTCGACTGGCTCTTGGTCCTCGCCGCCAGTGCAATTTTCTTCACTTTGGCCGTTCTTGCTCGAGCTCCGAGCATGGCATTGAATTGGCCCGCCCTCGTCGCACTCGCCGCCGCCATGTTGATTTTCCTGGTCGCCTGCGGGCTCGCTCTCTGGAAAATCACGCGGTTCAACTGACCTCACCACCGCGAGGACTAATACTACGTTCCGGGTTGTTCGATCATCCTAAGGTGAGACAAGGGACGACGCTCGGCAAACTGATGCGGCAGGTAAAAAAGACCATCGCATTTCATTTGGAATGCGAGAACCCGCGGATTTCGGCCTCGCTCCCGACACTTCCATTTTCGCAAGCTACGAATGTGAGCTTGCACCTCAAGTGCAGGCCGAAACCTAAAGTTTTGCCGGGAGCGGATGTGGAACTGACGCCGCATTTCTACACCGACTGAATGTGCTAGACTTTTCTTTGCAGTGGCGCGAACTGCGCGGCTGCCGGAGCGTGGAACTTCGGGCTCTGTGCAACGAGGTCCCGCGAACCCCGCCAGGCCCGGAAGGGAGCAACGGTATCGGGATTGCCTCGGGTGCCGCAGATCACCCGAAGTTCCTCGCATCGAAAAGAAATTCGCAGCCGGCAGTTGGCCAGCCATCACTTAGGATACGGCGGCCAAGGAGGGTGAACTCGATGATTTTTGGCGGAATTATCATTCTTCTTTTTGTCATCGCACTCGCCGGCGTTGTCCTTGTTCTCTATTCGCTTAAGCAAAAGGAAGAGCGGGACAGGAATTCCTAACCCATGAGCTACCAGGTCATAGCCCGCAAGTGGCGTCCGCAGACTTTCAGCGATCTAGTCGGACAATCGCACGTCACCGCAACTCTAGCCAACGCCATCAAAAACAATCGCGTGGCGCATGCCTATATCTTCTCCGGTGCACGCGGCGTGGGAAAAACCACCGCAGCGCGCATTCTGGCAAAGGCCATGAATTGCGCGAAGGGCCCGACGGCAGAGCCTTGCGGCGAGTGTGATTCCTGCAAAGAGATCGCCGCAGGAACTTCGCTCGATGTGATCGAAATCGACGCCGCCTCGAACCGCGGCATCGACCAAATCCGCGAGCTGCGAGAGATGGTGCGCTACGCGCCGGCAGCGTCGCGAAGCAAGGTTGTGCTTCTCGATGAAGCCCACATGCTCACGAGCGAAGCTTCAAATGCGCTGCTGAAAACTCTCGAAGAACCGCCGGACCGCGTGATTTTTGTGATGGCCACGACGCAGCCAGAAAATCTGGCCGACACCATTCGTTCGCGCTCGCAGCACTTTCATTTTCGCGCGCTGACGTTCGCGGAAATCACGGGCCGGCTCGAAGAGATCGCGAAAAAGGAAGACCTGAAGATCGAAACAGGCGCGCTCGCCGTAATCGCGCGCATGGCGGAAGGCAGCTTGCGCGACGCGCTCTCTCTTCTGGAGCAGGCACGCGCGTACTGTGGCGACGTCATTCCGGACAAGGAAGTCCGCGAACTGCTCGGTGTCGTGCCGGAAGATTCGCTGAATGAACTTGTGGCCGCGATCGCGGAAGGCTCGGCCGACCGCGCTCTCGGCCTCGTGCACACCTTTCAAAAAGATGGCCGCAACCTCCAGCATTTCTGTCGCGAAGCCATCCGGCACATGCGTAACCTGCTGATCGCGCGAGTGTCCGGCGCGGATTCCGATTTGATTGCCGCCACCGCGGATCAACGGCCCGCGCTGGCAAAAGCGGCGGCACAATTCAGCGAAGAAGACCTCACGCGTTTCTTTCAAATTCTTTTGCAGACGGACGACGACTTGCGGCGCAAGCCCGATGCGCGCGTGCATCTCGAGATGGGCCTGCTGCGATTGATCAACGCACAACGGCTCGCACCCATGGAAGAATTGCTGGCGGAACTCCGCAGCGTGGCGCCTGCGAGCGCTGCGAGTTCGGGCGCGACGCGCGGCAATGCGGCCACAGCCGCCGCTGTCTCCGAGAAGCAAGCACAGCCGGCGCGGAATTTTTCGCCGGCGCCGCAAATATCCTTCACTCCGCTGCCGCGAACCTCCACGCCTAGTTTTGCCGCGGCGGCGGCAGCGCCCGCGCGCGCGCAAACAAGGACCTCCTCCCCACCCGAGCCTCCGGCAGCCGCTGCAATTGCGCCTGACGCGGAGACTGCGATGGAAACGGCGGCTGAGCCTCGCGCGGATGGAATCACCCAAGAACAAGTTGCGGAAATCAAAACTGCGCTCCAAGCGCAGCAAAAATTCCTGGGCGAAATCGTGAACCAGGGCAGCCGCTGGGAACTGGAAGGCGCGGAACTGCGAGTTTATTTTTCGCCGGAGAAGCGCGCCTTCGCCGAAATGATGGAAGGACGCGACTCGCTCGAAAAGGTCCGTGCCTGTTCGAGCAAAGTGCTGGGCCGTCCGGTGCGCGTGTGTGCTAAAGTAGAAGCTGTTGTAGCGGCTGCGCCACGCGGAACGTCCGGCACGGAAGAGTTGCGCGAGAGGTTTGAACGAGATCCGCTGGTGCGGTCTATGTTGCAACGCTTTGGAGGAAGAATCTCCGAAGTAAAGTGGCGCCAAGAGGGATCCTGATGGACGTCAACGCTATCCAACAGATGCTTGCGCGATTCCGGCAGCAGTGGGAAGACGTGCAGCAGCAGGTCAACTCGGTCACCGTCGAAGCCTCGGCGGGCGGCGGCATGGTCACAGTGAAAATGAACGGCCAGAAGCAGATTGTAAACCTGCACATCGAGCCCGACGTATTTGCCAGCAAGGATCAGGAAATGTTGCAGGACCTAGTCCAGGCCGCGGTGAACGAGGCCGGACGCCGCGTCGATGAAGAACTCGCCAGCCAGATGAAAAATCTTGCTGGCGGCATTCCCGGCATGGCCGGAATGAAAATTCCCGGGCTGTTTTAGCGGCAAGCAATTCGTCGCGTCTCTCGCTTCCCTGCTCTTCCTCTCACGTTCCCGTTCGAAGCTTCACTTCACGAATTGGCCGTCGCGGACTTCGTATTCCACATGAAACGGCTTCTGCGTCTTGCGGTCTTCCCAATGCTCCTCGGCGATGAGGCGGTTGATCTGCTCGAGACGCTCGGAAGGTAGCGGGTGCGAGCGAAAGTATCCCGTCAAGCTCTGGATCGCGAGCTCGGATAGTTCTTCTTCGGGGCTTCGCGCGTGAATGACGTACTCATCGCACAGTTTCGATAGCCGCGTGAAGATGGTGACCGCTCCATACGGCGAATAGCCCGCTGCTACGGCGAGCCGCACGCCTTCCCGATCGGCTTCGAACTCTTCGTCCTTGTGATACCCCGCTTGCCAAAACTGTAACGGGATTTGCACAAGTTGCCCCACAACGTCGAGGTTCAAATTCTTCAGCTTGGCTTCCACTTGCATGCGCTCGACGCAGTGGTAATGATCGATGTGCTCGACTTCATGGCCGAGGATGACCGCCAACTCGTCTTCCGTCTCCATCTGATCGAGCATCCCTTCTCCAACATAAACAGGCCCGCCGGGCAGCGAAAATGCGTTGATCATGTTGTGATCGGGAATCAAGTGAAAGGTATAGGGAAGATGCCGGTGTGCATGCACGGCAACGGTTCCTCCCACGCGGCTCACGTATTTTTCCAGCGCTGCTTCTTCCGGAGTCAGTTTCATCACTTGTCCGGAATATTGCGCGGCAAGTTTTCTGCCGATATCGATCTCCTGCTCATCGGAAAGCCGCGTGAAATGCATGGGAATGCGCGTGATGTCGCGCTGCGCGTCCGCAATCAAATCGACAACCGCATTTGCGGAAACGGGAGTTTTTTTCGCACGCCGTTGGCTCCAATACAACCCCGCGAGCGAAACTCCCAGAATGACAAAGAAAATAATCAGTATGATGACCCGCTTCATAAGTATTGCCGGATGTTTTCGCGAAAACGCATGTAGAGAAGCGAAACGGCAATCAGCGCCAAGCCGATGATGATGAAGGTGATGACTTTGTGGAGCAAGTCGAAGCGCCAGAAGTCCATGGCCAATACTTTGGCGACACAGAGCAAGAGCAAGCCAAAGCCTGCGCGCAAAAATATTCGCTCTTTCACAGCTACTGCAAGCAAAACGATGAGCACGCCTTCGATGCCCCACGAAACGGTGATCATCCCCTCCGTGGTTTTCAGCGCGAGCATCACGGTCACGAGAATGACCGGCACGAAAAACTGCAATTGCTCCGGCCGCGCGACGAAGGCCGAGAGAAACTTACTGCGGCGGCCCGCGCTCGGCGAAGCCTTGTAGGCTTCACGCAACGGAAACGCAAAAAAGAGCGTGGCCAACAAGATCGCCACCGCAGTGCTGAGGACAAAGTAGCGGCCACGCCAATCACCCCCGCCAAAGTAGCTCGAGCCAAAAAGATTGTGCGCCATGCCACGCGCAAAGGTTCCGAGCGTCACGAGAATTCCCTGGTGCAGGAAAATCGGACGCTTCAGAGCCCATGCTGCGCCCAACAAAGCGAAAGCGAGGCTCGCATAAGATGTGACGACCCACTCGGGTGGAAATTGGAAGTAGAAGAGCGCGACGACGGTCGCCGTTCCGAGATAGGCGACCAGCGCATCGAAGCGGAAGCGCCGGTCGCGCGCCGCGTTCTCCTCCTTTTCGGAAACTTGCGCATACGCAAAGAAGAAAATCAGGACGAGCGGAAATACGGTGTACATCCGCGGACCCCAAAATACTCCCGGCTCGTCCGCGGCAAGGTTAGCAAAGAAAATGCGACCGAATGCCACAAGGAAGGCGGCGTATGCCTGATACCGGAATTGTGCAATCCTGCGAAGCAGACCGTATTCGAAAAGAACCAACCCAAAAACGGCTAAACCGACGGCGATGCTGAGAGGCCGCAGTTCATGCCAGAGAAGCAGAGAGACCAGCAACGAGGCAGCCCACGAATAAATGTGATGAAGATCGCGGGCGCGCCACTCCTCCGGCATGCGAATGAGAAGCGACATCGCATAAAAGATGACCGCGACAAGCGAGAGCGTAAGAAGGCGTACGCTGAAGCCGTGCCAGGTTTCCTCGTTGTACAGATTGACGCCGACGCAGCGCAGTAGCGTAATGGCGGCGAGTGCGTAGGCTTGCCAGCGCAGATCATCAAGCTGGAAGCGGCGATCAATGGCGGTGAGCGCGAATGCGAAGAGAGCCCAAAGAGCAGCGAGCCAGCCGGTCGAGGCTTCGTACCACATCAAGAGTGCAAGCAGAAAAGTTGCGGCAGTCGTGTGCAGATAGGCGGCGATAAGAGAGTGGCCCGCGCCTCGCGGCGTTGCTTTGCGCGAGATGGCGTACAACGCAGCGGCAACGAGCGAAACGGTGATTAGACGAATGCTGAAAGGGCCGTATTTTCCTGCGAAGTGAAAGTTGTAGTCCAGAGTCCGCAGAACAGCCGCGGCGGCGAAGAGATGTTCCTGAACACTTAGATGGACAAGATTCCAGCGGCGAGCGGCGAAAGCGAGGATGATTCCAGCCGCGAGGAAAAGCGCAGCCATCCAGATTTCCGGCGCTTCACTCCAGATCAGAAAACCGAACAGACCGGCGCCGGCAAAGGAAAAAAGCGCACGCAGCAAGCGTTGTTCCTGATCGTCGCTAAGCTGGACGATTTTGGCTGTTGCGTAAAAAATTGCTCCGAGGAGAGGAAGCGTGATGAGGCGCGTCGTGATGTGAATCTGCGCGGGACTCCCGATGTGCAGATTAAAGACGAGCGCTCGATACAGGGTGAGAACGCCAAGCAGAACGTATTGAACTTGAAAGTGGCGCGACTTGAGCCGGAGGTTGGCCGCCGCGAGGCTGAGCATGATCAGGGCGAAGGCGATCGCGGTCCAATCGTTTGCGAAAAGCGCCCATGCGGCCGTGCCGGCAGCGAATGCGCCGAGATAGGAATGAATGATCAGCAATCGGCGATCGAGAGAAGCGCTGAAGAATTTCTTCCAGCGGGAACTTACCGAGAGCGCATTGAGATAAAACACGGCAGCGCAAAGAGCGAAGAGCACGCCGCCGGCAATGGAAAGCTCTTCGGTCTTGGCACGCAGTTCGACGAGCGGCCGAAAATTGAAGCCGATCAGATCCACGCCTACGAGTAACCCCGTGAGCAGGCCGAGGCGGCGGAAGACGACTTCCTCGAAAATAATTCCGGCGGCGAGGAATACCTCCGCGCCGACGAGCCAGAGAATGGCGACGTTGTTGCCGGAATAGTGCGACGGTACCGCGGCGAGCATGAGCGCCGCGCCCATAATGCTAAGGAGCACAAACGCGCGCCGGCGCTTACGCGTGATCGGAAGCTGCGCCGCGGAAAACTCCAAAATGCCGACGGCGAGCAAACCAATGTAGGCGAGTTCGGGCTGAACGGATTGAAACTTCATCAAGCCAAGCAGAAGCAGCGTGTTCAGGATGGCCGCGACTGTCGAGACGCGCTCTTCGAAGCTGGTCTTGATGTTGCGCGCGATATAAGAGGTGCGGAACGTCAGCCAATAGAAGAACAGCAGCGCCAGGCTGGCTTGATATTCCGGGAACGAACGGCCATGCGCGCCTTGAACGCCGAGAATTCCGTAGAGCCAATAGAGATGATTGAGATAAGTCGAGAGTATTCCAAAAACCTCGAGCTCGAACCAGCCCATCTTGAGAACGATCACGACGAGTCCGATGGCCAGCATCGCGCCCGCGCTTAGGCTGTAGACCGTGTCCTGGCTCAGTGCAACGGTCGAGTAGCCGAGCAGAAAAGCCACGCCGGTGACGAACTGCGATTTGTAGCGCAGTGTGTGGGCAGCCATCGCGAACGCTACCGCGAGCATAAGGACGGAATCGAGTACGCCGGAATCAAGGACGTGCATCGCAGCGACGTAATGAATCCCGAACGTGCTGAAGAAAAATAGAGCCCAGCCTCCGCCGATGGCGACGCGGCCGAGGAGTTGGTAGCGGTCGCGCTTTTCGAGGAAGACGCCACCGCCGAGAAGCACCAGCGAGACCGCGTAAATGAGGAACGCTTTCCCACCGGGGCCGAGGTTCTGCATCGCGAGCTTGCCAAGCAGAGCCAGGCCGATCACCGTCATGATCACGCCGAGAATCGCGAACCAGCTGGTGCCCAAGACTTCTTCGATTGAGCTGACGGATTTCATGCTTTGCTGAAGTGTTGGCTTTGGCGCGGCAGTGCGCAGCGGCAAAGTCGGAGGGGGCGTGGAAATGCGAGAAGCCGTGGGGGGAATCTCTACTCGAGGCGTTGCGGGCACGGCGGGCGGATGTGCGGCGGCAGGCGCTGAATGCCTATGGAGTGGCGTGGCAGTGGGAATGACTGGCGGCGTCACCGTCGCAGGCTTGAGTGGTGCAATCAGAGCCGGCACTTGCGGCTCTTGTTCCGCCGCAGGCTCGTATTTTTTCTCCGTGACTGGGATCGAAGGCTTTATTGGGCCCGCAATGGGAGGCTGCACTTCAGCGCGGAGTGGGACCACGACCGGAGCCGGTATCTGCACGTGTGGAAATGACCCCGGGGCAGGGACGGGTTGGCGGACCTCCGGCGTGAGTGGCTTTTCCCCAGCAGGCGCCGACGAAGAAGCGGTTGCAGCAGTTTTGCTTTGCAGTTCACCAATAGCGCGCTGCAACTTCGTGTGCTGCTTCGCATTTTCCTCGGCGAGTTCGTGCAGCTCCTTGCGAAGTCTGGCCTCCCGCACAAAAAGTGCGATGGTCAAAAAGGGCGTGATGACCACCAGCAACCCAAGGAGAACCAACAAGAGGATGGCAAGGGGCATGGGTGTTCCTCGGACGCACCGCTCGATTAGTTCTAATGGTAGAACGGACGACAGCCTGATTCTTGCATTTTGTTCCCAGCCTCACGAGAGATAGTAACCATAGCGCCAGTAACCTTTTTTATTTCAAGGAGTTAGCAGAACAGGCCGCGGAGGCCATTATTCATATGGGATTTTGAAAAAATATCTTAGAGAGCGCTAACCGCAGCTAGCCGAGCCGGCCAGATTCTCCGGCTGGTTTGCGTGGATATGCACGGCTGTGCTACACATCATGCATGCCTGATTTTGCCGCCCCTGTCGAACGCCTCATCGATGAACTGAAGCACCTGCCCGGCATCGGACAGAAGACCGCGCAACGCCTGGCATTTTTTATTTTGCGTGCTGCGCCGGAAGACGCGCTGGCCCTGGCGGACGCCATTCGCGACGCCAAGCAGAGAATCCACGAGTGCTCCGTGTGCAGCAACATCACCGAAAATGACCCGTGTCACTTCTGCACGGGCGCGAACCGCGACAAAAAGATGATCTGCGTCGTCGAAGAAGCTCACAACATCATGGCCATCGAAAAGACGCGCACGTACAGCGGCATGTATCACGTGCTCGGAGGCTCTCTCTCGCCGCTGTCGGGCCGTGGTCCCGAGCAGTTAAGAATTAAGTCGCTCATCGAGCGGTTGAAAGGCGGCACAGTAGAAGAGATTATCATTGCCACGAACCCCACTGCCGAAGGCGAAGCCACCGCCGTCTACCTCTCGAAGCTCCTGAAACCGCTCGGCGTCCGCGTCACGCGCATCGGCGTAGGCATTCCTGTCGGCGCGGATTTGGAATACGCCGACGAAGTCACTATGCTGAAAGCCCTCGAAGGCCGCCGTGATTTGTAGGAACTGGCTCTAAGAACTTGGATTTCAAAGGTCGATTTTCAATGTCAATTGGCCGCGTTCTACTTCCAATCCATTCTCAACAGAATATACGAGCCCCGTCCTAGTACGTATGGGTGCCTCTAGCCACCAGCACATTTTAGGTATAGAGTTTCATTTCCGCGGAGTTGTCCCCACCGCAAGGAGGTGCGCTATGCCTGGCTTGGCGCACTACATGGCACAATACGATCACGAGCATTCTTCCGCCTGGAATAAGTTGCTCCACGGAGTCGGCATCCCCATGATTTTTGTGGGGATTATTCTCCTTATCTTTATGAAGTGGATTTGGGGCGGGAGTTTTTTTGTCGGTGGCTGGATTTTTCTCCTTCTGGGACACCGGATCGAAGGAAATCATCCGGCGTTTTTTCAAGGACCGATTTATTTGTTAGTGGGACCAATCTGGGTCGCAAAGGAAGCATGGGAGTTCCTGACTGGAACGCACAGCACGCCGGCCTCGGATGGTACATCGACGACCAAGCAGTCGTAGACAATCTGAGATTTCGGACAAACTCGAGGAGCGGCGACGGTGTCCATGGATGAGCAGGGCGGCAATCTTGCCGACGAAACGACGGAAATGATGTCTGAAACGGTCGCGCACCAAAACGAGGAATTGCGGAAGCGCCGCAGCACGCGGATCATGCAGGCGGTCCCGCTCGCTGTGACGGGTGTTGACGCGCTGGGACGCCCGTTCACCGAGCGCACCTCTACTCTGATCATCAACTGCCACGGATGCCGCTACCAATCCAAGCACTACGTCCTGAAAAACATGTGGGTCACGCTGGAAGTCCCGAACGCCGAAGCCAGCCAGCCTCCGCGAACGGTGCGCGGACGAGTGGCATGGATCCAAAGGCCGCGAACGGTCCGGCAACTTTTCCAAGTCGCGCTCGAGCTGGAAAGCCCAGGAAACACCTGGGGCATTGCCTTCCCGCCTCCCGACTGGTTTGCTCCTCAGGAGGTTAAGCAGGTTTCCAGTGTTACCGAAAGCGCGCAGGAATTGACGCAGAGAGCCTCGTCGCCCGCGGAAATCCATCTCCCGTTGACGGAACCAGAAACTGTCGCGGCGCAGCCACAGGACAATCTACGCATTTTCCCTGCTCCGGCAAGCACTACCGACGCCTCGCTTCAACTGGCCCGCCACATGGCGCGGCTCGTTGCCGATGCGAAGCAGCAAATCCAAGCCGCGGCTCGCGAAGTAGCGGCGCAAGCGGTCGCGGCCGAACGCCGCGTCTCGATGGAAGAATGGGAACAGAAATTTTCGGCCGCCCGCGAACAACTCGCGCAGCAAGTTTCGAGCGCCATTGAAAACATTCAGCAGGAGTCCGAAACGCGCTCGCGCGCCGCACATGCCGCAGCGGCGGAAGCATTGCAGCGAGAGCTTCCCCGCTGGATCGCGCCGCAACTCGAAGAGCTTACCCGCAATTTGACGCACCACATTTCAGATCGTGGCGCCGCCGAACGCACCGAGCAAACGCAGCATCTTGCAAGCGCCGTTGAATCTCTTCGCGCGGTTTGCCAGCAAGCAGAAGAGTCTGCGTCCCGCCTCCACGCGCAAGCCGAACAGGCGGAAACCAAAATCGCCAATCGCGCTGCGGAATCGATGAGCGAGGTCGACGAAGTGACGCGGCAAAGCGAATTGGCCGCAAACGCGCATCGCGAAGTCATGAGCGCGGCAGCGAATGAAATTCAACAGCAGAACTCTTCGGCTCTTTCCTCCGCGCAAACAACCTGGCGCGGCCAGCTCGATAGCGAACTCGAATCAGCCCAGGCGCGTTGGCATTCGACTCTGGATAGCACCCTCGCCGCAGCCCAGGAAAGGGCCGCCGCAGGTCTCGACGAACGCGTGCGCAGCCTCTTGGCACAAGTTCAGGAAGAGGCGGGCCGCCAAACCGCTGCCGTTCATGAATCCATGATCGCCGCAGCCGCCGAAGCCGAACAGCGCATGTCCGGTCTGCGCAATTCTTTGCAGGAACAATCGCAGCGACTCGAAACCGCTTTGGGCCGGGCCACCGAATCCAGCGATCGCCTGGAACACTTTTCCGCGCGTATCGAAACCGCGCAGAGCCAGGCTCTCGCCGGCTTCGAAACGCAGGTTGGCGACGTGCTCAGCCTGCATCGCAATGAATTGCACCGGCGGTCGGAGACGCTCCTCGACGAAATCAACGCGCGCATCCGCAGCACCTTTGAAGAGAATTGCCAGCTGGCCCTCTCTAAGTTTGACCAGCAAATCGACTCGATGGTCCAGCCACATATCTCCCGAACCGACGAAGCCGTCCATCGCCTTGCCGGCGGCCGCTCCCTCCTTGATGCCGCCATGACTTTGCAGCAAGACCGCATCCGCGCTTCGGCGGACGAAGCCTTCGCCGAATCGCTTGCTCGCTTCCGCGAAAATCTCGGCGGCGTGGATCAACTTCTGCAGGAAGCGGCCCAGACGGTCGCCGAGCGCAGCTTGGCGGAAATCGAATCGAAAGTGTCTGACCTGAAACATCAGACCGTCGACGACCTGATGAAATCCGCCGAGTGGTACGAGAAAAAGGCCCAGACCCAGATCCAGAGCCTCACCGAAAAAACCGTCGAACAGGCTGAAAACCAGTTTCGAGAAAAAGCTGGCGAAGTTTCGAGCGTTTTCGCCAGCGAGCTGGATCACTCCAGCCGCAGTTTCATCGGCCATACGCAGACGCAGATGGAAGAGGTCGTCCACGACGCGTTCGAACAAGCCCGCACCCTCTTTGCCGAAGCTGCGGAAACCACCAGCGCCGCTTTCACCGATGAAATTCAGCGTCAGGCGCGCCAGGAGCTCAAGGGATTTAGCGAAGAAGCGCAGCGTTCGTTGGGCGAAACCCGCGTGCAGCTCGACGCTGCAAGGGCCGAATTAGCGCAGAAAGTCACTGTCGAGCAAGAAGCTTTTTTGCGCCAATTTCAAGCTGGTATGCGCGGCGCGATGGAGCGTGGCGTTGCCGACGCGAATGCCCGCGTGAAAGCGGGCCTTGCTCCGTTGCTCGATTCCTGGAAAACTACCGTTGATGCGCATGCCGCGGAAATGCGCAACATTTATGCCCAAATGAGTAATCAGGCTGCCGAGCAGCATCGCAGCCGCCTGGAAAATGTCTCGAATCAATGGATGCTCGCTACCGTGGCAGGTCTGGACCACCAATCCCGTGCAGCCCTCGCCAGCATTGCCGCGAATGCCGAGGAAAAACTGCGCGAGACGTGCATACAAGTCTTTGCCAGCGTCGGCGACGCGCTCCGCGAACGCCTGCAGCAGATCGCCGCAAACTTGACGCCTCCAGAACCGCCCATGACTCGCACACAAACCGCAGGCGGCGGCGACCGTTAACTCTCTATCTGATTCAAGGCGCGCGCACTACAAGTAGGATCCCCCTTCTGGGGTGGGCTGCGAAAATTTGGCAGCTAGTCGTGCCTGCTGCGGAATTTCTCCCTTAGCTTTCCTGATTCGCCTCTAGCCGCCCGCCCCAGTATAATCATTATGCAAAACCAACTATGGCCAACCGCGCCTATCTCCGCCTGTGGACCCGCGATTTCTCCGAGTCCACTCTGATTGCGCAGTTCGCGAGATTTCTCGCCACCGCGCCACATTCCGCTTCGGAGAGCGCCTTCAATGGACTGATCGTTCAGCCTGTTGACGCCACCGAAATTCCGCTCGCCGAATGGGACCTCAAAGGTCAAGGCTATGGCGCGGCGGAAGTCGCGGCCCTCGCCGCCCAGCACATTCATGCGGACAGCGCCTACATCGCCGAGGCAAAATGGGATCTATGGAGCTTTGACGCGGAAAGCCTTAAATGGATGCACAAGCCGGAGCCGCTGTTTCTGACTTGCCACGGCCCTGAATATGACGGCGGCATCGCCGAGTCCGAAGGGCACTTCACCGCCGATCTCGGTTTTGAGCATTTCTTTACCGGACACGCCGGTCTGCTCGCTCCCGGCGCCGCTTCGAATCCCTTTGAATCCTCCGACCACCCAGTGGAACACACTTTTCGCCAGTGGATGTCCGCCCCCGGCAACCTTAAGGAATATCACGCAAAGACCCGCGAGAACATCCAACTGTTGTTCAACTGGCTCGAATCCATCGAGCGGGCTCTGCCGGTCGAGCGCAGCCAGCTCTGGTCCGAAGGAGAACAAAACTTCGAAGCGCGCCTGGACGCAATTCTGTCGCACCGCTAGCAGTGGCCCGCTAGGAACCTATGGAGGGTCAGCGCTTCCACCGACGCCTGCCACCAGCTAGAATTGTCTTATTGCCGATTGCAAGTCCGCCTCGCAGGGGCAGCGCGGCTGATGTGGGTTGAAAGTGTTGAGCGTGCCAGAAAAAGTAATGAGCACGCCGGAAAAAGGATGGCAAGCCGGGCGTATAGTGGGTATCACGCTGACGGCGGCAAATCTCTGATGCACGAATCGCAACCAGCTTCCAACTGTTTGGCCAGCGCGCTCTGTTCGCTCGCTTCTCTTATGGCCGCCGGCCAATCCGGCCGCCGTGACTTTCGCGTCTCAGGAAGCCGTCGCATTCTTCTCGGCATGGCCGCGGCCTCTTTAGCTTTCACAACATTGTTCTTGACTGGCTGCGGCGACGAGACTCCGCAAAATACGACGGCAGAAACGCCGGCTAAACCTGCGGAACCCGCCGTCCCCGAAGACATGCAAGCCGCCGCGCAGAATCTTCTTGGAAAAGAAACCCAAGTCCTCGTCTTCGGCGATCTTGCGAAAACCGGCAAGCAGCAGTTTCTAGCCGCCAATGTCGTCCCTAAGAATCCGAAAAATCCCATGCCCGGAACCATCGTGACGCGCGCCGTCCTCGCGGAAAAAACGGATGACCAATGGTCGGAACTTCTCCGCTGCGATGAGTATCTGAAAAATTCCAAGGGTTATCTGGCGATGACGCCGCTGGAGTCCGTCGCCGGCTGGCGTGTGCAGTATGACCAGGATCCCGTTAAGGGCATCCAGTTGTACTTCACTCCCATCAAGGGCGCGGGCGCCTCCGATCCGCATCTCTTGCCCATCGGGATCGCCTGGAATCCGGCCACAAAACGTTACCAATCCCTCGACCGCACCTACGAACATTTCCTGATGGAAACGCCATCGCTTTCCACAGCCCGGTCGGTTCTCCGATGAGCGCAGCCGCGGCCACCATCGGCGGGACTTCAACCGCCAAAAAACCAACGAAATCTTCTTCGTGGAAGAATCTTGTCGGTCTCCTTCCTTATCTTGGCCGATATCGTGGATCGATCACTCTCGGCATGTTCGCGCTCGTAGTTTCAAGCGTCGTCCAAAATGTAATCCCGCTTGCCACTGGTGTTCTCACGGATATTCTCGCTGGAAGCGCCCATCCGTTTGAGAGAAGTGCCCAAGGCCATTTGCTGGCCGGCTCCTGGCTAAGCCGTGCGATTCCCTTCTACTCGCCCCATAGCCGCCACGCACTCGGCATCTATTGCCTGCTGCTTATCGCTCTCGTTTCTGTGCGAGCCGTGCTTTCTTTCGTGACTCGTTGGGTTCTCATTGGCGTTTCCCGCGACATCGAATTCGATATCCGCGGCGGTTTGCTGAATCGCCTACTCCTTCTCGAGCCGGAATTCTATGTCCGCAACCGTACCGGCGAACTGATGTCGCGCGCCACTAACGATCTAAACGCCGTCCGCATGGTCCTGGGTCCCGGCATCATGTATAGCGGACAAACCATCATTGGCATGGCCCTCGCCATCGCCGTCATGTCCCAGCTCTCGGGCTCGCTCACGCTTTGGATTCTTCTCCCCGTGCCCTTCGTCGCCGTCGTCGTCCAGCACTTCGGTAAAGTGATCCACGAGCTCTACGAAAAAATTCAAGCCTCCCTCGCGACCCTTTCCGCCAAAGTGCAAGAGAATCTCGCGGGCGTCCGCGTCGTGCGCGCTTACGCCCAGGAAGAAGCCGAAATTCACGGCTTCGATGAACCCAATCGCGAATACGTCTCCCGCAACGTCAAACTAATCCGCACTTGGAGCATGTTCATGCCCTCGCTCCAGGCCATGATCGGCGTCACGTTTCTGATCGTCCTCTGGCAAGGCGGCCATCTCGTTCTGACGGGCCGAATTTCTCTCGGCGCGTTGATTGCCTTCTACAGCTATCTCGGCATTCTCGTTTGGCCCATGATCGCCCTCGGCTGGGTCACCAACATTTTTCAGCGTGGGGCCGCGTCGATGGGCCGCTTGAATCACATTCTCGTAGCCCAACCGCAAATTGACGACCGTGCCGCCACGGTCCCCGCCGAAAAAAACGTCGAAGGCGAAATTGAGTTTCGCAACCTAAATTTCGCTTATCCGACCACCATGGCCGGAGCCAGCGCCAATGGCGGCGGCAACGGCAGCCGCCCCGCCTCCGATGGCGTTCTTCACGACATCAACTTACGCATTCCCGCCGGTTCAACGCTCGCGATTGTCGGCCCCACCGGCAGCGGAAAGACCACTCTGGCCGCGCTCGTCGCACGCCTCTGGGAAGCCCCGGATGGCGCCGTTCTCATCGACGGCCGCTCCATTCGCGAATGGCCGCTCGACACGCTGCGCCGTTCGATTGGCTACGTTCCGCAGGATACTTATCTCTTCAGCGAAACCATCGGTGAAAATATCGCCTTCGGTTTGCCGAACTGCGACATCGATCGCGTGCGCGAAGCCGCCGAAGTTGCCAGCCTCGACGGCGACGTTCAGGAATTCCCCGCGAAATACGACACCATGGTCGGCGAACGCGGCATCACACTTTCCGGCGGCCAAAAACAGCGCACCGCCCTCGCCCGCGCCATTGTCCGCGACCCGCGCATCCTCATCCTCGACGATTCGCTCTCCAGCGTCGATACGCAAACCGAAGAGCGTATTCTCAGCCGACTGCGCGGCATCATGCGCGGCCGCACCACGATTCTGATCGCCCACCGCACCTCGACCGTCCGTGACGCCGATCAAATCGTCGTTTTGCGCGATGGCCGCATCACCGAGCGCGGCACGCACGACGAACTCCTGGCGCGGGGCGGATATTACGCCGACCTCTATCAAAAGCAGTTGCTGGAAGAAGAGCTCGAACGCGCATGACCAATATTCACGAGGAAGAAAAACTCGGAAAAGCGTACGATGCGCGGCTGCTAAAGCGGCTGGTGCAATACCTGCGGCCCTATAAATGGCGCGTGGTCCTGGC
Source organism: uncultured Acidobacteriota bacterium (assembly GCA_963753745.1). Classification (GTDB taxonomy): domain Bacteria; phylum Acidobacteriota; class Terriglobia; order Acidiferrales; family UBA7541; genus Acidiferrum. The sequence continues at coordinate 76,560 of CAVWDX010000020.1, read as the reverse complement.
CATGACGCTCGTCGCCGTCGTCACTCCTCTTGAGCTCACGCCTCCCTGGCTTTTCTGGAAGGCCATTGACGGCTACTTTACTCCCACACTCAAACATCTCATTCCGGAAAGCCTGGCGTGGCGCGGGATCGAATGGATCAGCCTGATCTTCCTTCTCGTCCTCATCTCTGATTTTCTCGCGCAGTACGCCCAAATTCGTATCATGCAGCGGGTCGGTCAGCAAATCATGTACGACATGCGCAGCGAGATTTTCGCCTACATCCAGCGCCTGCCCATGAGCTATTTCGACCGCAACCCCGTGGGCCGCCTCGTCACTCGCGTGACCACCGACGTCGACGCCTTGAACGACCTCTTTGCCGCCGGCGTCGTCACTATGATCAACGACTTCTTCCTTCTCGTCGTCATGGCCGCTTTCCTTTTCACCGTGGATCGTCGTCTCGCGCTTGACGCCTTCGCGGTTCTCCCTTTCATCCTCATAGTCACCTATTTCTTCCGCAAGTTCGTCCGCGATGCCAACCGCCGCATCCGCACTGCCATCGCCCGCATCAACGCGTTCCTTCAGGAATACATTTCCGGCATGCACGTGGTTCAATTGTTCAATCGGGAGCGCAAGGCCCGCATCGAATTCGAAAGCCGCAATCGCGATAACATGAAGGCTTGGTACGATGCCATCCTGGCTTTCGCGCTCTTCTATCCTGCCGTCGAATTTCTCAGCGTCGCCACCATCACCTTAATCTTCTGGTCCGGCGGCAATCGCGTTCTTTCCAGCGGCCTCAGCCTCGGTGTGCTCACCGCCTTCACGATGTACGCCACGCGCTTCTTCCGTCCCATCCAAGACCTCAGCGAGAAATTCAACATCCTGCAATCCGCCATGGCCGCTTCCGAACGCATCTTCAAACTGCTGGATGAGCCCATCACCATCCAATCCGCGATCCAGGCTGTCCGCCTCGATTCTCCCCGCGGCGAAATAGAATTCCGCAACGTCTGGTTCAGCTATCGCGATGTCTCCGAACCCGCTGACGAAGATTGGGTCCTCCGCGATGTCTCTTTCCGCGTTGAGCCCGGCCAGACTCTCGCCATCGTCGGCCACACTGGGGCTGGCAAGACCACGCTCATTTCCCTGCTTCTCCGCTTTTACGACGTCCAGCGCGGCCAGATTCTTCTCGACGGCGTCGACATTCGCACCATCAACATCCAAAATCTTCGCCGCCAATTCGGTATCGTCTTGCAGGATTCCTTCCTATTCTCCGGAACCATCGAATCCAACGTCCGCCTCGGCTCCCCCGGCATCGACCGCCCCACCGTCGAGCACGCCATCGACGAAATCGGCCTCGGCGTTTTTGTCCGCACGCTCCCCGAAGGCGTGGACACCTCCGTAAATGAGCGCGGCTCCACTCTCTCCGTAGGCCAGCGTCAACTCATCTGCTTCGCCCGCGCTCTCGCGCATAATCCCCGCTTCCTCATCCTCGATGAAGCTACTTCTAGCGTGGACACAAAAACCGAGCTCCAGATTCGCGAAGCGCTCGACCGTCTCCTTTCCGGCCGAACTTCTTTGGTCATCGCCCATCGCCTAAGCACCATTCAGTACGCCTCGCGCATCCTCGTGTTTCACAAAGGCCGCCTCCGCGAACAGGGCGCCCATCAAGAACTTCTCGCGCAACGTGGGATTTACTACCGTCTCTACCAGCTCCAGTACAAGGAACAGGAACTCGGCCTTCCCGAGGACACGCGCGATTCCGCCGGCTCCTTGGCCGACCAGCCTCGCGGTCCGCTCCCCGCTCCTCAGCCTGCCACGGATTGAGCGCCACCACCGCGCATGCCTCCGATTCCGCTCTTAATTTCTGCTGGCGAAGCTTCCGGGGATATGTATGCCGCACGCCTCGCCACCGCGCTCCAAAAACGCATGGACGTCTCCCTCTTCGGCATGGGCGGCCCACAAATGCGTGCGGCAGGCGTGGACATCATCACCGATTACAAAGAAGTCTCCGTCGTCGGCATCACGGAAATTCTCAGCCACTTGCCTTCGCTCGTCCGCGCCATGCGCCATCTGGTATCCGAAGCCCAACGCCGCAAGCCGCCTTTCGCCATCCTCACCGATTTTCCCGGCTTTCATCTTCGCCTCGCGCGCAAGCTCCGCCCTCTCGGAGTCCGCAACATCTATTACATCTGCCCGCAATTTTGGGCCTGGCGTCCCTGGCGCGTCCGAGTAGTCCGCCGCCGTTTCGCCCAAGCCCTGTGCATTTTCCCCTTCGAAGAATCCTTTTTCGCCAACGCAGGCGTGCCCACAAAATTCATCGGCCATCCGCTAGTCGGCGCCGTGCAAGCCACTCAGACTCGCGACGAATTCTGCCGCCAGCAAAATCTCGATCCAGGCAAGCCTATCGTTACCCTCCTGCCGGGTAGCAGGCACGCCGAATTAGCCCAGCACTTGCCGACCATCCGTGAAGCCTGCGCGCGCATCCATGCGCAGCATCCCGCCCAGTTTGTTGTTGCCGCGGCCGCTCACGCCAACCTCTCCGATCTCCAATCCGGCTGGAATTCTTCCCTAACCCTCCGAGTCCTCGAAAACCACACGTATAACGCGCTCGCCGCCGCCGATGCCGCGATAGTCTCCAGCGGCACCGCTACAATCGAAGCCGCCATCCTGAACGTCCCGATGGTGGTCATCTACCGCGTATCGCCGCTCACCGCCCTGCTTGCCAAACCCCTCGTACGCACCAAATTTTTCAGCATGGTCAACCTGATCGCCGAGCGACGCGTCGTGCCCGAGCTGGTTCAAAGGGACTTAACTCCTGAACTCGTCTCCCGTGAGGTCCTCCGCCTCCTCAACGACAGAGCCGCCCGCGAAGCACTCCGCGCGGGCCTCGCCGAAGTCCGCAGCCGTCTCGGCCCCTCAGGTGCCGTCGATCGCGCCGCCGACGCGATTGCTGCCCTTCTTGCGACGGTCGCTGGCAACGCTTAGGCCACTCTCTGCTATCCTATATAGGCAGAACCGTGTTGCTCTGCACCCCAGCGAAAGGTGCCCTTTGAAGGATTCGATGCCCCTCCGCCGAAGAATTTGCGATGTGTTTGCACTGGCGCTCGTCGTCGCGCTGGCCTGCGGCGCCTCGCCGCTCCGCGCCCAGGTTCCCCTGCAGGTCGGTTTCCTTGCGGACCACTACGATATCTCCGCCACGCTCGACTCCACGCGCCAATCCATTAGCGCCATAGCGAAAATTGAATTCACGGCAACGACCGTTACCGGCAATCTTCGCGTCGAGTTGCATCCCAATCTCATCGTCAGCGCGGTAACCACGGCCGATGGCAAGTCCCTCGGTTTTGGCCGCGATTCGATGAATCCTCTCTACGTCCTAGTCACTTTGCCCACACCCGTCGCCACTGGTGGCCACGTCACGCTCATCTTCACTTACTCCGGCATGCTCGCTAACGCAGAAAATAGCCCGGTCCCCGGCGTCAGCGCTGCCGTCATCGGCCATGACAACGCCTACTTGCTGCTTCCGGCCCGGTGGTTCCCCCTCACAAACTATCCCTCCAACCGGTATACCGCCACGTTCCATCTCAATGTCCCGGACACCCTTGCCGTGGCTGGTTCTGGGAAGGCTTCGGCCCCAACGCCGCTGGCGGGAACTGCTGCGGCAGGAGGCGGACGTCTGCTGTACACTTTCGAGTGCCCTACCCCCGGTCCCCATGGCACTTTCGTCGCCGGAAATCTGCAACTCAATCCCAAACAATCCGAAGGCATCGAGGTAGCCGTCTACGCTCCGCGTTCCGATTCCGCTAATGCTCAGGCCTTTGCGGATGATGTCGCCCGCGCCGTCACCGTTTTCTCCGACATGTTCGGCGGCCTCCAAGATCCGAACATGACCGTTATTCAATTGCCCGACGGCACTCTGCGCGATTTCGCTGCTCCCGGGGTTCTTCTGCTCAGCCACCGTCTCTGGGAGCCAAAATCCGCGGAGCGCACCATTGCTGGTCTCGTCGCTGCTCAGTGGTTTGGTAACTCGATTCTCCCCGCCAGTCCCGGCGATGTTTGGGTCACCGACGGCCTTGCCCGCTACTGCGAAGAGATGTACGCCGAGCAAAGCGCCGGCAAGGAAGCCGGCCTTCGCGCCGTGGACGAATTTGCTGTCGGCGCTCTCATGTACGAAGACGCGGCCCCCATCGCGCAGGCGGCCAGGCTCGCCCCTTATTCAAGCGACTACCGTTCCGTCGTGCTCAATAAAGGCGCGATGGTTTTCCACATGCTTCGCGCCCTGATGGGCGATGTTGCCTTCAGGACGCTCCTTCATGATTTTGCAACGCAGTATGCGGGAAAAACCGCGCGCATCGATGACTTCATTAACTTGGCCGACAAGGATGTGCAGGCGGCGGCCAAACCAGGCGAAGTTGCTCCCAACCTTCGCCCCTTTTTCGCGCAGTGGCTGAATTCCACCGGCGTCCCCGACTTTACGCTCGATTACGTGGTCTACCGCACGCCCAAAGGCTTCCGCATCGTCGGCAAGATCAAGCAGCCCATCGATACCTTTAGCATGCCCGTCCAGATTCGCGTGGATACCGAGGGCAATCCGGAAACGAAGTGGGTGGATGTTCTCGGCCTCGATTCGCCGTTCACGGTCGAAACCTTCGGCCGTCCCAAACCCGGCGGCATCAAGATCGATCCCAATAATCTCGTTCTCAAAGGTAGCACTTCGCTTCGCGCTCGCGCCGCCATCGCCCGCGGAGAAGAGCTCGCCGAACAGGGCCTCTATTACGACGCTATCAAGCAATATCAGCGCGCCCTCTCGATTCAGCCCGGCCGGCCGCTCGCTAATTTCCGCATGGGCGAAGCCTTCTTCTACCAGAAGAATTATCAAGCCGCTGCCAACTCATTCCGCGAGTCTCTGCAAGCCGTTCCCGAACCCTCCGAGAAATGGACCGAAGTCTGGGGCCACATCTATCTCGGCAAAATTTTCGATCTGCTAGGCCAGCGCTCCCGCGCCGTCAACGAATACAGCAAAGCCAAGCAAACCAACGACGACACCGGCGGCGCACAACTGGAAGCCGAGCGCTGGCTCAAAAAAGCCTATTCCGAAGGCGGCATCTCTGCCGCCACCCCGGCCACCGGCGCAACTCCAACAGCCGCAGCTCCAGCAGCCCCTCCCGCTGGCGACCGCCCCACCCTAAAACGCCCCAATCCCAGCCAGTAAAGACCAATTACTCTAAGTGAGAAGCAAGAATCCATTTCCCCGCGAATTCTCACCCCCCTCAACCCGGCTGAGAAGCCACGCTAATTCTCTCGGACAGCTCAGTTTCCGATTATCGCTGCGTTTATCGGGAGTTGTCGCCGTCAGCTGCAAGAACCGAGTACAATTCAAGCGAGATGGCAGAGTCTCAAGCCAGCCGAGAGCGTGAATGACGGTCGTCAGGAACTACATAAAACTTGCTCTGTTCCTCGTCATCTTGCTGGCTGCTCCTAAGCTCTGGGCGCAAGGACCTCCATATCAGACTGACGACCCGACTCCGGTAGACTTTAAGCACTACGAGGCTTATATCTTCGGCGGCGTCGATGGCACTCCGGTGGAATACGACACGCTGGGTCCCGCATTTGAGTTCAACTGGGGAGCGCTTCCCATAATCCAACTCCACGTGATTTTGCCCCTCGGGGCTGCGTTCCCTACGAATAATCCCATCTACGCGCCGAGCGGAACTGGCCCTAGCGCGTTTGGCCTGACGGACATGGAACTCGGCGTGAAGTTCGGTTTCATAAAGCAAACAAAGCGTCGTCCACAGATTGGCACGTTCACCATGTTGGAGGTTCCGACTGGCAGTTATGCCAGAGGGCTCGGCATTGGTAAGGCCTGGTACAAAGTTCCCCTTTGGGTTGAAAAAGACGAAGGGCCTTGGACATTCGATGGCGGCATGGGATACACCGTCGTCAGACAAGTTCAGTATCGCAATTTTCTATATGGCGGATTTCTCGTGAAGCGGCAAATAGGCAAAAAGCTTGAGCTGGGAGCTGAGGTCTTCTCTCATGCGCGGGAAGGATTGGCTGCTCCTCAAACACAATCCTCGACTTTGATTGATGCAGGCGGTTACTACCACTTTAAGAATCCAAATTTCCAATTTCTTTTTGCCTATGGACACTCAATCGTCGGGCAAACGGAGAACTACGCTTATCTTGGCCTCTATTACACCTGGGGGCAAGACGACAAGAAGCCGGGCGCGGGAGACGCAATGCTGTCCAGGCAATTAGCCAGGAACGGATTTCATTGACGTGCAGCTTGGAGGCGGGTGGCACAAGCTGCCCGCCAAGGAAATTTTTGGCTTGCAGCGGGCAAAAGCGGTTGGCGTACCACAGGCAGAGTCGTTAGAATTAACGCGTGACTCCAAAAAAAGCACGGCCAAAAACCATTAGCCAGTACATTGATGCGGCACCAAAAGGCGCTCAAAAGAAACTGCGCGAAATGCGTGCATGTATTCGCAAAGCCGCGCCCGGCGCCACGGAAAGCTTGAAGTGGGGAATGCCCGCGTTTTCCTGTCGGAGAATACTGGTCACCTTCGCCGCGCACAAACCTCACATCGGCTTCTATCCCACACCCTCAGCAGTTAGCGCCTTCGCGAAGGATCTTTCAAAATTTGCTACCGCTAAAGGCTCCATCCAGTTTCCGTTGGATAAGCCGTTGCCGCTACCTCTAATCCGCAAAATCACGGCGTTCCGCCTCCGCGAATGCCTCGAACAAGACAAAAAATGGCGCACGCCGCGCAAGACCATGCCGAGGTCCGCACCCCGCGCTTAGCGGCCTTTTTCCTTGACAAAAGTTGGCGTCTCCTCCAGTATAGGTTCTGGAAAACACCATCGATCTGTTCCACGTCGCCAGCATCCTTGCTGGCGTTTTTGTTTTCGGAAGGCTACCCCGACTTCCAAAGTCCTATGTTATCAACAGCTATGGAAATCGAACCCATTGCCCGATGGGAAGGAAGTTAAATTCTTTAGAATCAACATGTACACCACGCCCCGCATACGCTGATTCTAAACCACTTGCAAACCTGCTAAGTCTTTTAGACGCAACACTTATGAAAAAAACCGGGGGAGGGGGGTAGCCGCCGCGCGGCAGAACTTTAACTAATTTCCCCCGGCACCCGCGGAGGAACCCGCCTGCAGCTTTTTCCACCTTCGCGCGAACACGTCGCAGGCACGGTCATCGAACAGCACGAAGTAAATCTTCTCGACTGAGGGCTGCGTCTTCAAATGCCGGATCGCTTCTTCTAGCAGAATCGATGCGCACTCTTCCATCGAGAAACCGGCGATACCTGTCCCCACCGCAGGAAAGGAGATCGTTTTCAGGCCTCGTTCCGCGGCTATGCGCAAAGAATGCGCTACGGAGGTGCGCAGGTTTGCCGCCGTGGTCCGCCCGCCGAGCTGCATGCTCGCCGCGTGGATGACGTGGCGGGCTTTCAGCTTGCCTCCGCCGGTGATGGCCGCGTAGCCGACGGGGATACTTCCGATCTCGTCGCATTCGCGTTGGATTTCCTCGCCACCCTTGCGCCGGATGGCCCCCGCAACACCTGCACCCAGCTTCAAATCATTGTTCGCGGCGTTGACGATGGCGTCCGTGTCCATTTCCGTAAGGTCGCCTTGCTGGATCACGATTTTTTCTGAGAGTGCGTTATTCATGGGGTTCACGAGCGAGCTTTTTACTTCAGCAACTTTTTATATGCCTCTTCGTCGAAACCGAGAACGATTTGGTCACCGCGAATCACAACCGGCCTCCGGATCAGATTCGGCGTCTTCGCCATTAGTCTGATCGCTTCTGCTCTCGATGGCGGCTTCTCGCTCATGTTTTTGGTCCGGTAAAGATCGTTTCTAGGATTTAAAAATGGTTTGTAGTCGCGAGTGCCAATGAGTTGATCAAGCTCGGCTTCATTCAAACGATTTTTGTCTATGTCGCGGGAATCCAGTTCGGCGCCATGCTCGAGCAAGAAACTTCTTGCTTTGCGGCAGGTCGTTCAAGTGGGTTTCTCGAGGAACCGCAATTTGATCTTCGTCATTTTCATCTCTCAGTAGCGCGGGACCTGCGGATCGATCTCAACCGACCAGCGCTCGATCCCCCCGGCCATCGATTTCGCGCCCTCGACGCCCTGTTGCCGCAGCCACGTCGCCGCGTCGAGACTGCGCATGCCGTGATGGCAGTAGCAAACTACGTCGTCGGCGGCTAGCAAGGCATTTAGCTTTGCGGGTAGCGTGCCCAGCGGGATCAAAGTTGCTCCTGAAATCCGGCAAAGTTCGTATTCCCAAGGCTCGCGCACATCCACGAGCAAAAGTTTTTCGCCGCGCGCGATTCGTTCGTTCACTTCCTTCGCTGTGATCTGTATATCGTCCATTTACGGCACCCTGTCATGGGAAAAGATTGGGAATGCAGCACTATTTGCCCTGAAATTTCGGCGGCCTTTTTTCGAAAAACGCCCGGATCCCCTCGCTGCAATCCTCCGAATGAAAACATTTCATCTGCAGCTCGACTTCGTGATCGAGGGCCTTCACCAGTTCTTCCCTCTGGTTTCCAAAGAGAACCTTCTTCACGGCACGGATGGCGATCGGAGGACCTTGAGCGATTTTCTGAGCCCAAGTCTTCACCTCCCCTTCCATTTGCGCCGCCGGCACAACGCGATTGACGATCCCCAGACGCAGCGCCGTCTGCGCATCGATCATCTCGCCCGTGTAAAACATTTCGGCAGCGACCGATGGCCCCACCAGCTGCGGAAGAAAATAGGTTCCCCCATAGTCCGGGAACAGTCCAACACGAGAGAAATTCTCTCCGAAGGTTGCGGTATCGGCGGCGATACGGACATCAGCGGCAAGAGCGATGTTCATGCCGGCGCCCGCCGCGGCCCCGTTCACCGCCGCGATCAACGGCTGCGGCATTAGCCGCATTTTAAGCACGGCTTGCATTCCGGAGCGCAGAATCGGCTCCAGTTCCGCTGTCTCGTTGCGCTCGCGTCCCCTGCCGATGGCGCCGAGATCACCACCGGCGCAGAAGGCGCGGCCTGCACCGGTCAGCACGACAACGCGAATGGAATCATCTTCGGCAATCCGCGCGAGCGCTTCGTTTAACGCCGTCGAGAGTTCGCTATTGAGAGCATTCAACTTGTCGGGCCGATTCAGCACCAAGACCGCAATACCGTCGTGCTTGTGTTCCAGAAGGACCGGAACAGCGGGGACCGTTTGTGCTGCGTTACTCATAAAAATTCTCCGTACTTCCGCACTAATGACCGGTGGAGTCGTGTTCCTTGTCCTCGCGTTCCTTTTCGGTCCGAGCCACAAGTTGCGCCAGCTTGCGAAAATGCTTCAATTTTTCGCTTTTTCCCTGCGCATTCTGGCCGCTGGTGGAAGGCAGGACGTAGACGCGCGCCCCATAAAGCGGCTCCTTCTGAAGCCCGAACTTGCACTTGCGCTGGGAAAATTGTTCGTAGACTATTTTTCCGTTGAAGGCGACCACGTGCGGCGTGAACTCTTCCAGCTTCTGCGAGAGCACGATGCGGCCTTCCGCAAAATCCTCCCTCGTCAACTCTTCGACGCCCTTGGTGGGCTTCTTTACCAGGTCGGTGAGCCCGATCCCGAATTCGATCACGCGCTTGTCGTCGTGATAATCAAACGGTTCCGGCACCACACCGCTTTCGTAAAGAATCGGCCAGAACTGGTTGGTACGGCCCGCATAGTAGTGGCCGACGCGGACGGAAGATTCGCTCGGATTGCATCCGACGATGACCAGCTTCATGCCTTTTCGTAAATGATCGGGCAGTGTTCGCATGTCCTTAGTGTTGCCTATTTTGACTTCGGAGCTCCATGGTTTCGCGCCGGACGGTCCCAAGGGTCAAGGTCTCTTGCCTGCAATCAGATTGCATCTCTCGCGAAGGGGTATAATCCTTTCCCTCTAAAAAGCAACTTGGTCCGTAAGACAGCGATAGTGAGTAAGAGAATGGACCTCCGGAATGCTCGCGTATTGGAAACGTAGAGGAAACAACAGGATCTTGGTAGCCCATCGTGCTTTCGACAAAAGCCTGGACAAAACTCTAGACAGCCAAGCACTGGCTGTCAAGCTCCCCGGCTGCGACACTACGGACCGCGGGACGGAACAGCATGTAAAATTCTGAATCTTGCCCCCGGCTTGCCTCATCAAAACAAGGGAGTGAGGCGTGTGGCTTCGTGATTTGTGCTAACTTTAAGACGGAGACATTGGGCACAGGGCTGCATATCAGCCTTCGACACATTTTGAGCACACCAAATCCACACCGGCTACCCTCGACGGTTGCTCGCGAAGACGAGCATTTGCTGGTAGCGGCTGCGAAATCAGGCGACGTGGCAGCTTTCGAGGAATTGGTCAATCGCTACGAGCGCAAGATTTTTCGACTGACCATGAACATCACCGGCAACCGCGAGGACGCCGAAGATGCAATGCAAGACGCCTTCCTGAAATCCTATTCCCACTTGAAAACGTTTCAGGGCGATTCGCGCTTCTACACCTGGCTGGTTCGCATCGCCGCCAATGAGGCCTTGATGAGGCTGCGCAAGCGCCGGCCGAACCAATTCTCGCTGGATGAACCCGTTGCGGGCGACGAAGACTTGATGCCGCGCGAGCTGCGAGACTGGGGACCGGGCCCGGAGCAGCGTTTTGCGCAAGTAGAGATGCGGGAGATTCTGTCCAGCGTGATCGAAGAACTCGAGCCGGTTTACCGAATGGTTTTTGTGCTGCGCGACATCGAAGACCTTTCGACGGAGGACACGGCCTCCGCACTGAACATTTCCGTCCCAGCCGTGAAATCGCGGCTGTTGCGTGCGCGGCTGAAGCTCAGGCATAAGTTAGACCGTTATTTCAAGCAGGGTGGTGCAAATTGAACTGCCAGGACATCATCCACGAAATTTCGACGTACATCGACGGCGAACTCGATGCCTCGATGAAGCGGGAACTCGAGCAACATCTGGAAGACTGCGAAGAGTGCAAGCTGGTCGTCAACCAAACGAAAAAAACCATCCAGATTTTCTGCGATTGCGAACCGGTCGAATTGCCGGGCGAAGTACGCAACCGTCTGCACGAAGCGTTACGCCGCAAGCTGAGGCAAGCTACGCCATAGTCAGCGCGATCGGCCCAGCGCTTCGCCCGCCCACAAAGGCAGTTCCCTTCCCAGTTTTTTCTCTTGCGCCAAAGCATAAACTTTCATCGCGGCTGCTAGAGTCCCAGGACGCAATCCCATTCGATTTAAATAGGGTGACTTCGGAATCGCTGGTGCGGCCGGAGGCTTTTCCGGCGACGACGTCGGAGAGTTTCTTGACGCCTGTCCAGCAAATCTCGTCGCCGCGAAACGCGAGGATGAGGTCGCCGGCTTCCTGGCGCGATTGCTCGATGGAATCGACGACGATCACGTCGGCGCTGGCCACGGCCTCGTCGTCCAGTTCGCGTTTGTGCGCATGATTCGCGCCGATGGCGTTGATGTGCACGCCGGGCGCCAGGTCCGCGCCATTGGCGACAGGATTGGCCGAGGTGGTGGCGGTGCAAAGAATGTCCGCGCCGCGCACGGCCTCGCTCGAGGAAGCCGCCGCTCTCACGGGGATGCCCAGACGCTCGGTCATTTCTTTCGAAAATTTTTCGCGTTTGGCGGGATTGCGGCCAAAGACTCTCGCGGACTCGAGCTTACGCACCAGCGCGATGGCCTCAAGTTGCGTCCTGGCTTGGCCGCCCGTTCCGATGATGGCGGCGATGCGGCTGTTCTGCCGAGCGAGATATTTTGTGGCCACGCCCGATGCAGCGCCGGTGCGCAATTGGCCCAGGTAATCGGCTTCAATCAAAGCTGCCAAGTCGCCAGTGCGCATTTCATAGAGTGGCACCAAAAATTTTAGCTCGCCCTTGACGAAGGTGTACTGCTTCATGGCGATGTAGCCTGCCGAAAAATCCGCGGCGGCCATGTAGTGAAAAAAACCTCCGCCCGGCAGTTCGAAACGCCGGCGGGGATGGACAACGACTTCACCGCTGGACTGTTTCCGCGAAATCTCTTCGACCGCCTCGATGGCCATGGGCATCGTGAGCACAGCTCGCACTTCAGATTCGCTGATATGCAGCGTCATTCTTGATTATTCCTTTCGCTGTTCCACACAACTCGATTTACGCAACCGATGTAAGCGTGTGGACTTCTCCCAATAAATTATTTTGCTGGCGGATTGCTCTTTCCAGCGCGCGCTGATTTCTTAGCGCCTTCCGGAGCTTCGCGGATGCGGCGGACGACTGTCTGCACTAAGCGATAGACGCGCTCCTCTTTGGGGTCGTCCAACTGATGAAAGCGAAACTCCGGTTCGCCCTTCGGACCCTTTCCAACCTGAACCGGCAACTGGCCGCACAGGTCGTTTGCGATGAAGGCGGTCTCATAGCGCTGCCTGCGCACATTCCATGTATAGACGCGCATGGTGGTGAAATCGCAGGGCTGGCCTTCAGGACCGCGGGCCGCCGCGATCAGATACTGGGGTTTGTCGCCTGAGGGATCGGGGACGCGGTTCAGCTCGAACCAGGCGATGGGGCGGATATTGGCGGAGGAAGCCTCATCGCGAATGGCATCGGGCAAATCGAGCTCGATGAAACGTGCGATCACCCAGCCGGCAATGGGCAGGGTCTGATCGCCGGGCAGCGTTGTGGTGGTTTCCGAGGCGCGTGAATTGGATTCTCCGGGCGGTCGCGTGGCCAAAGCACGAACCAGGAACCAATCTTCTTTTTTAGTGTCCGGCGGCTCGTTCGATGGCTCTTTTTCGTCCGGGACCTGGACCCAATCCGCAACGGCGCGGCCAACAACCTCGACGGGCACGCCGCGGCCAAATTGATAGAGGCGCGCCTGGGTGCGGCCCGGCGCAACGCGGAGATTCGTGGGGACTTTGGTGCGGCCGCTGGCTTGCACGGGCATGGGCGTAACCTGCTTCAGCAGCTTCATGCTGCGCTGCCAGAGCGCGGGCTCTATCAAGTAGCGCCCTTCGACCCAGCCCAATTCGCCCGCGACAGTTCTCACCTTTATGCTGTCGTTGCGGCGGCCGACGACGTCGACGCGGTCGCCGTAGTGCAGCGTATCCAGCGGTTCGCGCACTTGTGCTACGCTGCTCCAAAGCACAGCCGTGCGTTCGCCAACATAGGCTTCTCCGAGCAATTCGTGTTTGGGCCTGAAGAGCCATGCCAACAAAGCAACGAGCAGAAGCAGCGGGACAGCAATCAAGAATTTGCGTTTCATGCGGCGTTTCCAAAAACCAGGTTCATGTTCTTCGTCAAGAATTGTACCTGATTCCTGGCTGTGTCCGGTGGCGAGCGTGCTCAGTTTGCTTTTCTGCTAAAATGCCGTTGAGTTTAAGCCGTTTTTCCAATTTCGCTGCAAAGGAACTCGATGAAATCCCTCAATGCGCTGCAGCCGCTTGCCTTGCTGTTGCTCCGGGCGGCATTTGGCATCATCTTCGTTTCGCACGGTTATCCGCTGCTGGCTCACCGAACGGGCGCTACGCAGGCTCTTTTTGTACAGCACGGCATTCCAGGCAACTTCGTTTTCATTTCGGGTGTGCTGGAACTTTTCGGCGGAGGCTTGCTGGTGCTGGGACTCTTCACGCGGGGAGCGGCGCTGCTGCTGGCCATCGAGATGGTCTTGCTGATGTGGAAAGTCAACCCGCCGCAAAGCTATTTCGCGGTGAGTCAGTACGCATACCCGATGGTGGTGGCAGCGGGATGTTTTGTGCTGGTGACGATGGGAGCGGGGCTGCTCTCCGTGGATTACCCTCTTTTCGAGAGCGGCGGGAAATCGCGGGGGCCGCGGAACCCAAAGCCAAATAAATAATCCATAGTCAACGCGGCGTTGGCATTTGGGAAGGTCTTTTGCGCACAGTTAGCAGCGACCACAGAGCAGTAAAAACCTGCTCGATGGGCTTCAAGGAGTTCGCGGGTCGCAACGTTAGGTGGTCGTGACGGTTGCCGAAGTGGGCACGACTCCGCCAGGAGCAAGAGGCAGGACGATCCACAGGATCACATAGGCGAGAAGGCCGGTGCCTCCGCAGATCAGGAACAAAACCCAGATCAGCCGAATGATGGTGGGATCCATATCGAAATAGTCGGCGAGGCCGGCGCACACGCCGGCGATTCGCTTGTCGGTGCTCGAACGCATGAGCTTCTTTTGGGCGCCAGTAGCGGGAGAAAGACCCTGCGCGCCGGATTCCGCCTGTTTCGCGCCGCAGTTGTAGCAGAACCGGGAACCGATGGCGATGTCTTTATGGCAGTTTGGGCAAGTCATTGGTGTACCCCCAAAGTAGCGGTGTGTCTAGCCTTCCCTACAATAGGATACGCCAAAAAGGGTGAAAAAGTTCCATGGAGAAGGGACTCGGAAGGCTGGGGGTCTGTTGCCGCAAGATCCGAACAAAAGAGCACAGGATGGGGTCTGTTGCCGCAGGAACAGAACAAAAGAGCACGGGCTGAAGCCAGTGCTACTCAATATTCCAGGATTTGCTTGACGGCGGCGGTGATGTGGCTGGTTTGCGGGAGAATCACGTCTTCCAGCTTTGGCTGGTAAGCACAGAAGGTGTCCATGGCCGCGACGCGTTTGACGGGGGCGTCGAGTTCGTCAAAGAGTTCGTCGGCGATGCGAGCGGCGATTTCGGCGCCATAGCCCCAGCTCAGCATGTCTTCGTAAGCGATGATGACGCGGTGCGTTTTTTTGACGGTGTGGGCGATGGCTTCCCAGTCGTATGGGGAAAGGGAGCGCAGGTCCACGATTTCAACGGAGAGGCCTTCGCGGAGCAATTGCGCGGCGGCGACTTCGGCGCGGTGCACCAGCGCACCGTAGGTGATGATGCTGACGTCGGTGCCTTCAGTGACCATGCGGGCTTTGCCGAAGGGAATGGTGTAATCCGGGCCGGGATACTCGGAACGGTTATATGGTTGGCGGTAGAGGTGCTTGTGCTCCAGGAACATGACGGGGTCGTCGCAGCGAATGGCGGTGCGGAGGAGACCAGCGACGTCGAGAGCGGTGGAGGGCATGACGACGCGGAGGCCGGGGCAATGCGTAAAAATCGATTCGCCGCTCTGGCTGTGATAGATGGCGCCTCCGGTTAGATAGCCGCCGATGGCGACGCGCAGCACGGCCGGGGATTTGAACACGCCATTGGAGCGCCAGCGCATAACGCACAATTCGTCGCGAATCTGCATCATGGCAGGCCAGATGTAGTCGAAGAATTGAATTTCTGCGACGGGCTTGAGACCGCGCGTGGCCATACCAATGGCACGGCCAACGATGCTGGCTTCGGCGAGGGGCGTGTTGAAAACGCGGTCGTGGCCGTATTTGCGCTGCAATCCGGCAGTAGCTTTGAAGACGCCGCCCTTGCCCTTGACCTGCTTCAAGGCATCTTCGCGGCTGGCGTCAGCGACGTCTTCGCCAAAAACGGTGATGCGCTCGTCGCGGGCCATTTCGTCGGAGAGCGTTGCGGCGACCATTTCGACCATGGTTTTGGGAGCGCCGTGAAGCTGCGGCTGGGCTTCGAAGGCGGAGGAGGTGGGATCTACGTCCGGCGAATATACGTTTAGGCGAATCGAATCGATTTGCGGCTCTTCGGCGGCGAGCGCTTCGTCGGCGGCGTTGCGGATTTCCTGATCGACTTCGGCTTCGAGGGCTTCGATTTCTTTCTGATCCAGAATGCCTTCGCGGACAAGAAACAGAGAAAATTTTGAGATGGGATCGCGGTGGGCTTCGGCTTCGCGTTCTTCGGGCGTCTTGTAAAGTTTTTCGTCGTCGGAAAGAGAGTGCGAATAAGGCCGCGTGCAATGGGCGTGAACGAGAGCGGGTCCGCGGCGCTCGCGGCAATATTGAACGGCGGTTTTACCGATTGCATAGCTTTCGAGTGGATCCGTGCCATCGCATTCGGCAACGTGCAGGCCGGGGAAATTGCGCGTGAGTTTGGAGATGCTGCCGCCCGCGGTTTGGACTTCGATTGGGACGGAGATGGCATAGCCGTTATCTTCGATCAGGTACAGAAGGGGAAGCTTCTTGGCGCACGCGGCGTTCAGGGATTCCCAGAATTCGCCTTCGCTGGTGGCGCCATCGCCGCCGGAAACGAAAACGATTTCATCGCGCTCGTGGCGAACATGCTCGCCGAGAGGCGCGTTTTTGGCCCGTGCCAAAGCCTTAGGACGCGCTTCGTAATACAGCGTGGCTTCCGCAGCGCCCACGGATTGTACAAATTGCGTGCCGGTGCAGGAGGACTTGTTGACGATGTTCAGGCCGGAGTGGCCCCAGTGCGAAGGCATCTGGCGGCCGCCGGAGCTAGGATCATCCTTTGCGCCGACAGCTTGAAGGAGCATCTCGACGGGCTTCACGCCGAGCATCAGACAGAGAGCGCGGTCGCGATAATAGGAATAGATCCAATCGACGCCGGGACGAAGAAGAAGCCCCATGGCGGCGGTGACGGCCTCGTGGCCCGCCCCGGAGATTTGAAAGAAAATTTTGTTTTGGCGCTTGAGTTGGATTTCGCGGTCGTCCAGACGGCGAGAAAGGTACATGGTGCGGTAAATGCGGATGAGCGAGTGGTGGTCGAGGCCGTGCAACTTCGGGGCATCAAGCTTGGCAAGTTTGACGCGCGTTTGTAACGCCATACGATCTGCCCTCGATATGAATCGGGATTCTGCCTCTGCGGGATTGTATTATACCCGAAGAGCGGCGGTAGCCGGGCACTTTGGAAAACCTATTCCAGAGACTCGAACTGCTTCAAGACTTCCTCGAACTGCGCTTCGCCTTCGCGCACCACGCGAGGAGAAGCTTCTTTGAAAGGCTCCTCGGAGGGAATGCGCTCGATCCAGCGGTGTTCGGTGAGCTTTTCGTGGCCGGAAAAATAGAGCCTGACCAGCAAATTCACCTTGCCATCCCCGTGCGAAGTCTCTTCCAGGGACTCCGTCGCGGCTTCCGAATGGCCGGACTTGGCCTTGGATTTTGCTTTTGTCTTCGACTTCTCAGCTTTGGGAGTTTCCGCAGCTTTGTGGGTGGGCTCTGGATCGTGCTTGGCCTCGGCTTCGGGGCGTTCGAGCTTGTAAAGGAGCTTTTTGTCCAGGCGGAAGGCCTGTTTCCAGCCTTCGAGTTTGTGCCGCGCGAGCTGGGCTTTCTCTTCGTCGGTGCCGAAATCA
This sequence comes from uncultured Acidobacteriota bacterium, assembly GCA_963753745.1. Lineage (GTDB taxonomy): Bacteria > Acidobacteriota > Terriglobia > Acidiferrales > UBA7541 > Acidiferrum. The sequence goes on along the minus strand of CAVWDX010000020.1, from coordinate 59,407 downwards.
AAGAGGAGATACGTGTGAGCCATAAAATCAGTCTGCGACGCTGGCGATTGCAAGTCAAGATGGTTGGGGCGGCGGAGTTCACCGCTGGTTAGCTGAGGCCAAGATGAATTTCGACTGGGCAAATAGGCTCGCGACGTCAGACTGTTGAAATATTCTCGGGAGCTTGTAACTGGGTTATCATTGACGTGGTTTCAGGTCCTCGTGAAGACTGAAAGACAACAGCGCGTTAGAGTGGCTGCCTCATGGCTTTGCCTATTGGCGGTGGCGCTTATGTACGCCCCCTTGGCCGGTGCTGCGTGGCTTTCGCGCAGCATGGATTGTTGCGCCGCGGGATTCTGCCCCATGGGTGCGCATCATCACCAGAGGCAGCAGAGCGTTCCCACGCGAGATTCGTCTCCAATGAACTGCGGTCACGATATAGGCGACATGACTGGCACGGCCTCGTGCTCAATCTCGTGTTGCCAGAACCCGGCGCGGCCCGCGCTGATTCCTGGCGCGTTCTTGCTGCCTGCGGTAAGTTCCGCCCCCGCAGCAGCTGAAGTTGTGCGCCCAATACAGATGGGAGATTCCCTGGAGCTTTCTCCTTTCGTGCAACCCCTTTCTCCTCCCCCTCGATTCGTTGTGTAAGTCGTTAAAGAAATAAATCGCTTTTTCGCGAACGCCTATTCACCCGCAACGCGGCCCGAACGCCGCGCGAGAACTATTCCATGAGGAGAACAGAGTTCATGAGAGAAATCTTGTACGCATTCGCAGCAATTTTGGTTTTGGCCGGCGCGGCGTTTGCCACGGTGTTTGGGACCGTACGCGGAATCGTCCACGATCCGCAGCACCGGCCGGTTCCGGGCAGCGAGGTTGTTCTAAAAGACCAGTCATCCGACTACACCCAAAAAACACAGAGCGATGGGAACGGCGAGTTTCATTTCGACGCCGTTCCGCTGGGGACGTACAGGATTACGGTGACGCACGCATCGTTTGGCAGTGAGGAGCAAATCGTGACAGTGCTATCAGGAGCGGCGCCGATCCTGCATTTTGAGCTGCAGATCGCGTCGCAGAATCAATCGGTCACGGTTTCCGCCGAAGCCGCGCCGGGGCAAACCGAGTCGGTAACACCAACGACGCTTGTCGACCGGCAGGAGATTGAGCAGACCCCAGGCGCAGCGCGCACGAATAGCCTGGCGATGATCACGGACTACATGCCGGGGTCGTACTTTACACACGATCAGCTGCACGTTCGCGGTGGGCATCAAGTGAGCTGGCTGATCGACGGCGTGCCGATTCCCAACACGAACATCGCCAGCAACCTGGGCCCGCAAATCGATCCGAATGACGTAGACGTGCTCGAGATGCAGCGCGGGAGTTACGCCGCGGACTTTGGAGATCGCACTTATGGCGTCTTCGATGTCGTACCCCGCACGGGGTTCGAACGAAACAACGAAGCTGAGCTGGTGATGACCGCCGGGAATTTCTACCAGACGGATGACCAGCTTAACTTCGGCGGGCACACGAACCGATTTGCGTACTACGCGAGCGCAAACGGCAATCGCACGAATCTCGGATTGCAGACGCCTACGTCAGCGGTGATCCATGACGCGGCCAATGGTCTCGGCGGATTTACGTCGCTGATGTACAACGTGGATTCGCAGGACCAGTTGCGCGCGGTCGCGCAGGTGCGGCGCGATTTCTACCAAGTGCCGTTCGATCCGAATGATCCCAATACGCAGGGGCAGTTTTTGAAGGATGCCAACCGCGAAAACGATTCCTTCGCCACCGTGACTTGGGTGCGCACGTTCAGCCCCGGATTGGTGCTGACCGTTTCGCCGTTCTACCACTACAACAGCGCGAACTACGAAAGCAGCCCGCTGGACCTGCCGAGTTCCGCGACGGAAGACCGTTCGTCAAAATATGAAGGCGGGCAGGCCACGGTTTCGTGGGTGGAGAAGCGGAATAATTTACGCACGGGTCTGTATGCCTTTGCGCAGCAGGACTCGCAGCTATTTGGGTTGATTTACAATTGCCCGACACCACCAACAGCCGATTGCCCGGAGACGAGCGCGTCGGACTTAACTCCGACTCAGGTGAATCCGACTGGCAGCCTAACGGCGCTGTACGCCGAAGATGAATTCCAAGTCACTTCGTGGCTTTCGCTTAGCGCCGGCCTTCGCCAAACGCACTTTTCCGGAAACGTGGTGGAAAATGCCACCAGCCCGCGCATTGGAGCGTCGGTGCGTATTCCGAAGCTCCATTGGGTTTTCCGTGGATTCTACGGGCACTTCTACCAAGCGCCGCCTTTACTGACCCTCTCCGGGCCGATCCTGGATGTGGCGACAAACCAGAATCTGGGGTTTGTGCCGCTGCATGGCGAGCGGGACGAAGAACATCAATTCGGCGTGACGATTCCCTTCCGCGGCTGGACCATCGATGCCGACAACTTTCTGACTCGCGCGAAAAACTTTTTCGATCACAATAATTTCAACGATTCGGACTTGTTTTTCCCGATGACGATTCAGGGAGCGCGGATCAACGGTTGGGAGCTCACGCTGCGTTCCCCGCGCATACACAATCGAGCGCAGGTCTATTTAACGTATTCGAATCAGCTGGCGCTCGGTTTCGGCGACATCAACGGAGGGCTGACGAACTTTTCCTTCGGCGATGGATACGGTCTGCTGGATCACGACCAGAGAAACACTTTGCACATCGGCGCGCATTACACGCTGCCGTGGAATTCCTACGCCTCGACCGACGTCTCCTACGCGTCCGGCTTTACGAACGGTAATTCTCCCCCGGACCCAAACGATCACCTCGAGCCGCACACCACGTTTGACCTTGCGCTCGGTAAGAGTTTCGGCGAACGGTTTTCCGTTAACGTGCAAGGCATTAACGTGGCCAACCGCCGCGTGCAGCTAGACAACAGCTTTACGTTCGGTGGGACACACTATCTGAACCCGCGCGAAATCTTCGTGCAACTGCGCTTTCACTTTCACTATTAGGGGGCGCGAGCTTGCTGGGAGGGCAGCTTAGAATCATCGCCCTCCCGCATCTTGCAATAGCAATTTGACTTCGGCCTCTCTGCGATTTACGCTGGCGCGCGGTTGAATCTATCGGCGGAGGGTAAGATGGCCATTGGCAACGCCCAAAAGGAGAGTTTGATGCGGAAAATCTTGCTGGCTGCGATGGTGTGCTTGCTCGGTTCGCTCGTGGCGTTCGCGGCGCCGCCGCCGAAGGTTGTCTACGTGCGTTGCGGGAAGCTGATTTACGACGCGCAAAAGCCACCGATTGCGGCGGGGATCGTGGTGATCACTGACGGAAAAGTGACCGCGGTCGGCAAAGATATTCCTGAACCGGCAGGAGCGGAGAAAGTTGATCTGTCAAATTACACGGTGCTTCCGGGATTTGTGGACGCGCACATCCATATTTGGTCGGGACCGTTCGGGAAATCCGTCTCGAATCCCCTGGCGGCTTTGCGCGGCGGAAGGGCGATGAGCTACGCGCTTTCTTCCGGGATTGTTGGCGCGCGCGTTTTGGGAACGGAAGGTTTCATCGACGTGGCGCTCAAAGAAGCGATTGAGGATGGCACAATTCCGGGCCCGCATCTGGTTCCAGCGGCCCACGCGATCACGATTCCCGGCGGGCATGGCGATTTCTTTCCCGCGCCGCCTTACCTGCCGATGGATGATTTTTATACGCCGATGAACGGATTTATTAATTCGCCTGCGGATGCGGAAAAAGCCGTTCACTTGCAAATCAAGTATGGAGCGCGCGTCATAAAGGTTTTGGCGTCGGGTGGAGTGCTTTCGCCGCTCGATTCGCCAACTTCGGAACAAGTCTCGCTGGAGGAGTTGCGCGTGATTGTGCAACAGGCGCACATGGCGCATGTGAAAGTGGCGGCGCATGCGGAGAACATCCGCAGCATTCGCTCGTCGTTGGAGGCGGGCGTGGACTCGATCGAGCACGGATCGGAACTGGATCAAGCCGCGGTGGACTTCATGAAGAGCCACGGCGTAGTGCTCGTTCCTACTGTGTTCGTGGTGGAAGAGAGCGTGGAGAACGGAGTGAAAATGCATTTCCCGGAATACGTAATCACGAAGGTGAACGCCCTAGCGAAAACGCATTTTCCGAGCTTCCAGCTTGCGTTGCACTCGGGCGTGACGATTGCGGCGGGTTCGGACCATTCCTATGCGCCGGGAACCGGAACCGTGCGCGATGAGATGATGGCCGAAGTGAAGTACGGGATGACGCCGCAACAGGCACTTGTTTCCGCGACAAAAACCAGCGCGGAACTTCTTGGCCTCGAGGAGCTTGGGACAATCGAAACCGGGAAGGAAGGCGACCTCGTCGCGGTCGAGGGCGACCCGCTGAGCGATATTCATGCGCTGGAAAAAGTACGCGCCGTCCTTTTCCAAGGCAAAACCGTGACGCCAGCCAACCGGCAGTAGGAGAGCGGAGATAACTCCATCCGGGCCCGGGCCGGAAGTGCGGTTTGCCCGGCTTATAAATGAGGAACTGCGGCCGCTGCGGCGTATTGCGTTGTGGAGCAAGCGGCGGTAACCTTTGGGAGGAACAAGAATTCGAAGGCGATGGAGTTCGCCTAAAATGGGCCGATGGACATAGTCGGCACTGATGACTCCTGGCAGCCACGTGGCTCCAGGAGTTTTTTGTTTCACGCCACGGCTGGCACCGGATCGGAGCTACATTGAGGTTGACCTTGATCGCTTTTTTTGGAGCTGTCGGCACGCTCACGCGCTACGGGCTGCAAGGCCTCGTGCAAGTACGCGCGGGCGGCGCGTTTCCCTACGGCACGCTGCTGATTAATCTCACGGGGTGCTTTCTTCTGGGCTTGATTGGCCAGTTCACTTTGAACCGTTTGCTCATCTCGCCAGACTGGCGCGTGGCAATTACCGTCGGATTTTTCGGGGGATACACCACATTCTCCAGCTTCGGCTGGGAGACGGCCAAGATGCTCGAGGATGGCGAGTGGCTGCGCGCAACAACGTACGTGGCCGCCAGCGTGTTTGTAGGCTTGTTCTTATCGGTAGCGGGGATTCGGCTGGCCAACCGCTTTTAGGAGCCGCGATGACACACGAAAAATTCGAAGGCGAGCGCACCCTGATGCGCATCCATATCGGCGAATCGGACAAATGGCATGGCAAGCCGTTGCACGAAGCGATTGTTGAGATGCTGCGCAAAGACGGCTTTTCCGGCGCGACCGTCCTGCGAGGCGTGGGCGGCTACGGAGGGTCGAGCGTCTACCACACCGATAAAATTCTGCGTCTCTCGCAGGATCTTCCCATCATTGTCGAAGTGATCGAATCAACCGAGCGGATCGAGAAGATTCTTCCGCGGCTTGACGAAATGGTGGAGGGCGGACTGATCACGCTGGAGAAGGTACGGGTCATTCTGTATCGAGCCGCTAAAAAATAAGCCAATTCCAGCGAACTGCGCTTGCGGCAGCTCTGGAGCCCGGATTTTCTTCAAGCCAAAGCATATATTTCTCCAAATTTAGCACTCGGATTGTAAACTCTCCTTCCATGTCGGATGAGTCGCAAAACAAGCCCTGGCTGAATAGAACGGTTCTAGGCGTGGGGCTGACCAGCCTTTTCAGTGACTGGAGCCATGAGACCGCTACGGCGGTTCTGCCTGCTTTTCTTGCCGCGATTGGGGCGGGGCCGGCGTGGCTCGGAGTCATCGAAGGAGTTGCCGATGGACTTTCTAGTTTCACAAAGCTTGCCGCCGGCCATTTCACCGACCGCTTGAAGCGTGGCAAACCGCTGGCAGTGATCGGATATGCCGTCACGGCTCTTTCGACCGCATCATTTGCTATTGCCACGCACGCCTATCAAGTGCTCATCGGACGCTCGGTGGCATGGCTGGGCCGCGGCGTTCGGTCGCCGGTCAAGAAAGCGCTGCTTGCCGCGGATGTTTCGCCGAACGCTTACGGGCGCGCATTCGGGCTTGAGCGTTTGATGGATACGGTCGGAGCGATCGTCGGGCCGCTGACGGCATTGTGGCTGCTGGAAAAAACGGGACACAACTACCAGAGAGTTTTTCTCTGGACGCTTCTCCCAGGACTGGTTGCCGTTGCTTGCTTCTGGCTATTGGTGCGCGAAAGCCCGATTGTTGAAAAGCCAAGACGGTCGTTTTTGACCGGAATTCGGGATTTGCCTGTTCCGTTTCGGCGTTTCCTTCTTGGAGTTGGCGTGTTCGGCGCGGGCGATTTTTCTCATACGCTGCTCATTCTGTATGCCTCGCGCATGCTCGCGCCGCGGTACGGGCTAACACACGCGGCCAGCATCGCGGTGGTGCTTTATACGGTGCACAATGTGTTTTACGCTGGGTCGGCTTATGCGAGCGGCTGGCTGAGCGACCACGTCCCGCAACGCAAAATCGTTCTCGCGGGCGGCTATGGGCTCGCGGGAATTACCGCGATCCTGCTGTGCACGGGCACGCATTCGCTTTGGCTGCTCGGAGTGATTTTTGTTTTGGCGGGTTTCTATGTCGGTACCGAAGAGGCGCTTGAGGATTCCGTCGCAGCCGAACTTGTGCCCGGAGAACAGCATGGCATGGCGTTCGGCACACTGGCGGCAGTGAACGCCGTCGGTGATTTTCTATCGAGCCTTCTGGTGGGTTTTCTGTGGAGTGCTTTTTCCGTGCAAGCCGCGTTCGCTACTTCTACGCTTCTGTTTTTCGCCGGGGCATTTCTGATTCTTCGGCTGCGCCGCTGACGAATTCGTCCGCTCAAAAGAGGAAATGAGCGCCACTTATTCGTGGGGAGGCATTTGCGCCGGCCACTCGGTCACGCCGATCCTGCCGCCGGGTTCCAGCTCAATCGCCGGAGCATAAAATCCGAGAAACTGGCGCCGCCACCACAAGCCATGCTCTCGCTTTTCCGCCATCGAGGTGAACCAGTATTGCCAGAGAACCGCGCGGACTTGCCGGGGCGGCGCCTGCGGGAAAGGATTTGCCGCAAAGAGCGCGAGCACGTCGGAGTCGTTCGAGAGCAGCCTGCGTTCCGTGCGCAAGACCAGTGGATTATCGCGCCACTCGCCGAGCGAGGCGAACCACATGTTCCAATCGAATCGCGGCTGATAAGGCGCGTAGATCCTCGGTGCTTTGTTAAGTTCCTGCGGCTTGTGCCGGAAGGGATAGGCGACCCATGTTTTACCATCGTCGGACCCCTGGAACTCGATTTCGTAGCGGCCGCGCGTCATCATGGCGAAAAGGCCGTAGCGGTTGGCGATGCGAAAGGGATCGAGCAGCGAGACCGGGGTGGTGGGAAAAGGCACGGGCCAGATCATCCAAATCATTTGCACGGTGGTGGCGTAGAAAATCCAGGTCAGCAAAATCGCGACGATGGCTACACGCAGGGGCGAGAGCGAGGAACGAAATTTCTGCCATCGATCATGAGGCGTGTCTATATCCGTCGGAGCGGAACCCTCTGATGGACTTGGCAGCGGGGCTAGAATCGAGAGTTGGTCAATAACGGGCGCGCTCGACTTGATAGCAGGTGCAGCCACTCGATCGAGGAGAGGCCTTTTCCATTTCGCAGGAAAAAATCGCAGGAGGAAACGGTCGTCGAGAAGCAGAAAACCCAGCATGAGGACCAAATAGTTCAGAAAGGTGTAGTTGGCGGTCAGAATGATGCCGATCTGCCAGGGCGTCACAACGAAGAAGAGCGCGATTCGAATGGGCCGAGGAAGGAACGCCGCCCAGATCAACACCAGCTCGAGAGCCAGAGTGAAGAAAGCCGTTGTAGCGTGAAACCAGTGCGGCAAATGCTGGACGTACCAGCCGATCCAGGTCGGCAGCGGCCCGTTCTGATAATAGTCATCGAGCGCGGTGAAGTTTCGCCATTCGGGGTCGCCGCCGGCGATCTTCGCAACGCCGGATTCGAAGTAGATGCGAAACCACTCCCAAAGAAGCAGATACAGCGCGGCACGCACGGGAGGCCGCAACACGCCCAGGCGTGGCCGAAGTCCGCCCGGCGCAAGAAAGAGAGATAGGAACCCCGCCTCAAGGAGCATGCCATCGGACTGGTATCCCGAGAAATCGCCCGCTGCGCTGACGAACGAAAGAAAACAAACAAAGCAGACGGCGAGCATTCCCCGGGGCCAAATATTGAAGACAAGCAGTACCGCGGCAGCCAGGCCTACCCAGCAAAGCGCCATCAACATGTGCGAGCCGCTTGAAAACCACAGAAGGCTTGGTGCGTACCAGTAGCGGGCGAAACCAACTTGATCGGCAATATTTTTTAGAAATTCGGCAGCGGGGAGGACTCCTTTCGGGCCGATAAGGCCGCGAATTTGAAAGACAAGAGAGAAAAAAGCGGAAAAATAAATCAGACCGAGCGCGCGCAGGAAAATCCAGCGCGCATAGAAGCGGTCCGTGGGACCGTTCCGCGAATTAAAGAGCCAGCTAACGACGGACGAAGGAGTCCAGTCCATAGACGCGGAGCATTATACCGGGGCGGCGCATGGGTTGATGGATTCAGAGTTTAATTGCGGCGCTCTTTTTGCGGAGTGGAGCGCTGCTCGACATGCAAGGTGCAAGTACTGTCCTCGCAGAGCTCGCGATTCCAGCGATAACGATTGCGCGCGACCCAACCGTAGAGATGTTGTGCGACGAAGTGGATCCCGGGCACGAGAAGCAGCCACGCGAGTAACTTCCATCCGGGCAGAGTTAGTCCGATGCGCGCCCAGGCGTCTGCGCCAGAGTAAACGCGGCCGGCGGGATCGACGGCCTGCATCAAGCGCAGCGCTTGTTCAATGTTTACTTGGGGAAAGCGGATGGGGACGCTCGCATCGTGAAGGTCCAACAGTTCAATTAGGCCGTGGGGGTCCATGCGCCGTACGCGGGCCACGCTGGCGCGGCACAAGTTGCAGGCGCCATCGTAAAGGACGGTGAGCTTGGCCACATTTCTCCTTGCAGTTTGCGGCGGCCACTGGATCTTATTGCCGCCGCGAAGATTGCCGCACTCTTCATTCTAGCAAGCAAGGCACAGGAGCCGCGATTGGGACGCCGTCAGATGAAGGTCTGCTTTCCAAAAGCTCCTGCACTATGAGTGAACAGCATACAGTTCTCTGTTGCAGCCGGTAGAACCACATGCTAGGCTTGGCGAACAAAAGGCGAATCGCAGGAGGCCTGCTTTTATGTCCCATTCTCTCGCCGTGCGGGCTGCGGCTTTAGGCTCGCTCGAGCCAGCAGCGGGCGCGTCGCTCACGCGTGTGCGCGAAGTGCTCGACACTTTGGCCACGCGAGACGTCAACGGCGATGTGCTCACGGCAGTGCGTTACTTTCCCGCGCGCGAATCACAGTGGGCTGAGTTCCCCGCTTGGGTGCATGCGGATCTGAGCGCTGCTTACGGCGCTAAGGCGATTCGCCAGCTTTACACGCATCAGGCCATTGCGGCTGAGGCCGTTCACGAGGGCAAAAACGTAGTGGTGGTCACGCCGACTGCTTCCGGGAAAACGCTTTGCTACAACTTGCCGATCCTGAACTCGATTCTCGAAAATCCGGATACTCGCGCGCTGTATCTCTTCCCCACCAAAGCACTGGCACAGGATCAGTTGTCGGAGCTTTACGACCTCAACCAACGGCTCGATAACCGTTTCGGCGTGTTTACGTACGACGGCGACACCCCCGCCGATGCGCGCAGGGCCATCCGCGAGAAGGGCCATGTGGTGCTCACGAATCCGGACATGCTCCACACGGGCATTCTGCCGCATCACACGCGGTGGACGCGCCTTTTCGAAAACCTTCGTTACATCGTGATCGATGAGCTTCATACCTACCGGGGAGTTTTTGGCAGCCATCTTTGCAATGTGCTGCGGCGTTTGCGCCGGATTGCGAATTTTTACGGCCGCGACCCGCAATATATTTGCTGCTCGGCGACAATTGCGAATCCTGGCGAACTGGCGAGCAGACTGCTGGAAAAGGAAGTGGAGGTGCTTGACGCCAACGGCGCTCCGGCGGGCGAAAAGACTTTTGTCTTTTACAATCCGCCGGTCGTGAATCGCGCGCTCGGCATTCGCCGCAGCTATATCAATGAAACCTCGCGCGTTGCACAGGAGTTTTTGAAGCACGATTTGCAAACCATGGTCTTCGCCAATTCGCGGCTGCAGACGGAGATTCTGCTGACCTATTTACAGCAGGCCAATCCTCAGCCACCCGGCAACCAGGAAACGATTCGCGGCTATCGCGGAGGCTACTTGCCGAACGAGCGGCGAGAAATCGAGCGCGGCCTGCGGGACGGCCGGATCCGCGGGGTCGTAAGCACGAGCGCGCTGGAGCTCGGGATTGACGTGGGCTCGCTCGACACAGTAGTGATGGCGGGCTATCCCGGCTCGATTGCCGGCACTTGGCAGCGTGCCGGACGCGCTGGACGCCGCAGCGGCAGCTCCTGCGCCGTGATGGTCGCTTCTTCGTCGCCGCTCGATCAGTTTATCGTCCGTCATCCGGACTATTTCTTTGGGAACACCCCGGAGCACGCTTTCATCCAGCCGGACAATCTCGAAATATTGATCAATCATTTGAAATGCGCCGCGTTTGAGTTGCCTGTGGCGCCCGGCGAACGATTTGGCGAAGTCGACGTCCCGGACATTTGCGCGCGGCTTGCCGAGGCGGGGTTCCTGCACCTCGCCGGAGATCACTATCACTGGACGCACGAGGCGTATCCCGCCGACACGATCAGCCTCAGGTCGATCACCAGCGACAATTTCATCATCATTGACGTCACTGGCGGGGCCACTGTCATCGGCGAAGTGGATTTTCCGAGCGCGCTGGTTTTTCTGCACGAAAAGGCCATTTATATTCACGGCGGGCAGCAATATCACGTCGAGCATCTCGACTTCAAAGAGCGCAAGGCTTATGTGAAGCAAGTGGACGTCGACTATTACACCGACGCCGTCCGCTACACGCAGGTCCGCGTGCTCGAAGAGGCCGAAACGGCCTCTGTGTCTGATGCTGCCGCAAATTCGCATTCTCATGGCGATGTTCTGGTGCGCTCGCAAGTCGTGGGCTTCAAGAAGATAAAATTCTTCACGAATGAAAATATCGGCGACGGGAAGCTCGAACTTCCAGAAAACGAGATGCACACGACTTCGTATTGGATCACTCTGAAGAGGGCCCTGCTCGAAGCGCTTCCCTACAGCGTCAGCGAGAGGCAGAGCGGCATGTTCGGATTGCTGCATGCGCTAGCGTCTGTCGCTACGCTGCTTCTGATGTGCGACGGCCGCGATCTCGGCACCGCCATTGGCGAGCGGCCACCTGATCCGGATTCTGGCGCCGCCCCGATTGGGGCACAGCATGCCGCGCGCCTACAAGGCCCGGGCACGATGGATGATTTCGCTCCCATGCGCCTTAGAGACGCGTATGCCCCGAATGTGAAAGAGTTTTTCGAGCCGAATCTCTATCTCTATGACGCCTATCCCGGCGGCATCGGCTTTTCCGAACCGCTCTTCCGCGCTCACGATCTTCTCGTCCAAAGAACTCGCGAGCTGATCGCCGCGTGTACGTGCGAAGAAGGCTGCCCATCGTGCGTAGGACCGGCGGGCGATCTTGCCCCGCGCGCCAAAGAAGCCGCTCTCGCGATCCTCGACAGGTTGCGTGGCTAGATGTCCGCCTCAGCCGACAAATTCTCGCGACTCGCCGCACTCAGGCCCGCCCGCCCGGCTCCAATGCTGCCGGCTGCTTTACGTGCGCCCGATCAAGAGGATTCTCTCGCTCATCTTCTCGCCGCAGGCGTGGCGAAAAATCATTTCGGCGAGCACCTCGCGATTCGCAACTGGTTTTCCACGCCTGAATTTTCCGAACCATCCGCCGTTGCACTCGAACTTCTCTCCCGAACTCGCGATGCCGCCATTTCGCGCCGCACGCGGATAGCTCTCGAAGATCCCGGCAAGTGGCTTTTCCTTGACACGGAAACCACCGGCCTTGCCGGCGGCACTGGCACGTATCCATTTCTCGTGGGAATCGCGTGGTGGGACGCCGGCGGCCTCCAGATCGAACAGTTTTTTATGCGCGACTTTTCCGAAGAGCACTCGCTCCTTCACGAGCTCGCCGCACGACTCGAGGATCGACCCGTGCTCGTCACGTTCAACGGCAAATCCTTCGACTGGCCGTTGCTCGAAAATCGCTTCACCATGACGCGCACCATCTCCACCCCGCGCCTCGCGGCACATCTCGACTTGCTTCATCCCGCACGCGCGCTTTGGAAGCTGCGCCTGGGCTCAGTCCGGCTTACCGAACTCGAACGGTGCGTCCTTGACGCACCGCGGCTCGGATGGCATCGCGAAGAGGACATCGCCTCTGCCCTGATCCCACAATTTTATTTTGATTATCTGCGCGGCGGCTCCTCGGAGCCTCTTGTAGGCGTCGTGCGCCACAACCAGATGGATTTGCGCGGCCTTGCCGCACTTTTCGGCAAAATCAATGCACTTCTCGCCTCCCCAGAGAGTGATCGCGAAGGAGTGGACAGCCTCGATCTCTTCGGGCTCTCGCGTTTCCTCGAGCGACGCGGCGAATCCGATCGCGCGCAAGCCGCTTGCTCGCAGGCGCTCAATCTCGGCCTTCCGGCGGAATTCCGCCCGCGGGCCCGCCGCGAGCTTGCACTTCTCGCGAAACGCCGCGGCGACCATGTGACCGCGGCCGCGCGCTGGCTCGAACTTGTCGGCGATTCCCAGGACGGGGTTCTGGCTTGTGAGCAGCTCGCGATCCATTATGAGCGCCGCGCGAAGGATCTCGCTCGCGCGGCGGAGTTTGCCCGTCTAGGCCTCGCCAAACTTCAACGCGTGCGCGCTCACTCGCGCGATCCTTACGCCGCTACCAGTGCGTCGCGCCATGCGGAAAAATTCTTAAATCGAATCAGCCGATTGGAAGGTAAGAGCAGGGTTGCGAGCCGTGGAACTGGGGGATTGTCTCACCCAGACTCCGCAGCCAAGTAAGCTTCGCCGAGCAGCAGCCTTTGCCGCCAGATTTCATACTTTAGCGCGCAACGTGTGCGCAGAATTCTTGTCTCTCCACCAACGCAACTCTGACGAAAGCAGCTTTTCTGGGCGAGGCGGCCACCGGCTTGGAAGCCTCTGGAGCGGCTGGCCAGCCAATCAAGCCGTTTATGCCGTCAAACAGAGCCCGCGTCGTACCCTCGACTGAGATACACTCCGTCCCCAGGCACCGCAAAAACACTCCGCCGTCCGGGGTATCGAAAGAAAGGAAATTCGGCAGGCTCTCCACATTCTTGTGCCCAGCATACTTCTTCTCGAGAGCCTCCGAATACGTTTCATAAAAACGTCCCGCTTGATCTTCGCTGTCCAGTCGCAAGCGTGCGACGAGTATCAGCCGTTTGTTTTGCTTCTGCTCATAGAGAACGTATCGGTCTCCATCCCACGCTGCAGCGAGCGGCACAGCTCTCTCTTCACCTAAAAATTGCTTCAGAATTTCTTTCCAGCCGAACTCGCCCATGACATTTTCATCAATTTTCGCCCAGTCCGGACCGAGCAGCTTCTCGAAAGAAGGCATCGAGACAGAAGCGGGAGCTTTGCCCGATTTATAGAGAGCCGGATGCATGATCTGCTGGGTCGAAAGCGGCGGCTTTGCAAACACTGCGGAAACGCCGCTCCAATGAAAAGTTCTAAGGATCGCGGCGGAAAACGACAATCCACCAAAATAAGGAAAGATCAAGGCATCCTTGAGAAACTGAGGAGCTTCCTGGAGTTTGGGCGTCTCGGACAAATCGCCTGCAAATACGGAAGGGTCAAACGGGGGCAAATCCTCGACAGAACGTCCCGTTCCCTTCAAGAGATAATCGATCATGGCGGCCATGGCGCTGCCCTCGAGCACGGCTTCGCGCGCCAACTCCGCGTCGTCGTTTGGCCGCGCCGCCTTGACCCATGTCTCAATCTGAAAATGCTGATCTTGCAGCGCGTGGGTCAGCTCATGAGCCATGACCATCCGCTGATCATCCAGCGGAATCCAATCCGCGACGTAAAATTCGCGCGCTTTTGGGTCGTAGAGACCAGCGATTTGTTCGGTGAGCAAATCAATCATAAAGTGATCTAGATCAAACCCTTTTGGAATCAGGCCGAAAGCCTCAGCGCTCCGTTCCTCCCCATAACGCTCGGCTGGGTTTTTCTCGTCATTCATTTCCCGGATGACGTAGGCGCGTATCTCATCGCGCGACCGCAGCGTCTTCTTCAGCGGTGTGATCAGCTTTAGCCCCGTGATCTCGCTTACTTGCTGGAGCACTTCATCCGCGGCCTCCGCAAATTCGGCAGTGTTCAATTTCGGAGGAGCCACCGCGGGGGGCACCGTCGCGGCCTGTTGCGCGAAAAGGACGCCTCCGCCTAGAAGACACGAAGCAGTCAGCAGGAATGCGCAGAAAGAGTTAGCAACTCTTTTGATCGATAGGGGCATAATCTTTGCAGAATAACAGATAATGCTTGGAAACCACCGCAGGTGGAGGGACTGCGTGCTTGCTGCCAAGAACGGCTATCCAATCCTGGCATCATTGGCTGTTCGATCGGATACGAAGCTGCCAGAGGCGTCGCAGGAAGCATCCATTCGGCGCAAGCGGCTAAACGAAACGGAGACCGCCATGGAGGGCGCTAAAAAATCAAGCACGCAATTTTTCGCTGGCGTTGGCGAGAAAAAGCCATGGCACGAAACCCGCAGGTCGCGTTCTGAATCCTTAACAGAATGGTAATTCTGCTATACTATTCTTTGTCAGCTCGTAGCCCTCTCCCGAGGAAAATATGCTCCCCGGACTCCGTCTGCGGCAAGCCCGTGAACGACTTGGTTTAACGTATCGGGATGTCGAGCGCGCCAGCTTCGAACTGGCAGCGCGCCGCGGCCGTCCTGAATTGATTCTTCATATTAGCCGCTTGGCGGATATCGAGAACCGCGGCGTGGTCCCTGGCCTTTATAAACTCTATACTCTCGCTGTGGTCTATCATCTAAACCCGCTTGAGATCTTCCGCTGGTACGACGTCCCGATTGAGGACTGTTTCCCTGACGGTGGCGCGTTTCATGCGCCCCATACACATCTTGCTGCCCCTCCCGTCGCTCTCAAGACCCCCCTGCGGTTTGATCCGGCATTCGATCCTAAGCGAACGGAACTTCTTTCCCGGATGGTTGAGCAGTGGGGCAGCCTTGAGGGCGTGCTCACTAACGGAAATTCCCGCCATCATTACGGCTATATCGGCTTGGCGGACCGGCGCATGGTGCCCCTACTTCGCCCCGGCAGCGTCGTTCTCGTTGATGTCAGCGCGCGCCGAATTGAAGACGATCATTGGGCTAATGAGTACGAGCGGCCCATGTATTTTGTCGAGGTGCACGACGGCTGCAGGTGCGGGTGGTTTCATCAGGACGGTGCGCGTTTACTAATGCAGCCTCATCCGCTCTCTCATTGTATGCCGGAAGCCTGGCGACTCCCAGAAGAAGCCGAAGTGGTTGGCCGTGTGGTGGGCGTGGTTACGCGCTTGAATGAGCCGTGGAACATTCTTGCTGGAGAATCACAAGCAATGCGCGGAGATTCGAGCAGAAAAGCTCCTTGAGATAGCCTGGAGAGCGCTCCGGCATCAACAGCCGGTAGGCTTCCATCCGGCGCCAATGAGTAATCGCCGCGCAGAGCCCGCCCGGCATTCGCTCAAGACATTCCTTCAAGTCCGCTTCTTGCCGGGCCAGCGGAGCTTCTAAAACTCGCTCGAAAATTTGCTCATGGCAAAGTTGCAAGGCCTGCTGCATCGCCTCGTCTGGGTAAAGGGCGGCGAGTCCAGCGTGCTCATATCTTCCGCTTGAGAGGTCGCGCAGCGAGGCCATATAAGTCAGCCTGCCGAATTCTCCCGGAATACCCGCCAGCGTGGTCCGCGTGAAGTCCTGAATGATTCGCTGGTTTTGCTGAAGCTGCGTAATCATTTCCCTGCCTTGCCCGTTCCGAAGTCGGAACGCTTTAACTTATTCCCATCGATACGTTCCATTGTCGTTCATGGTTGAGCCAGGAGGGGTTCATCCATGATGAAAAACATCTCAGTTCGCTTCGGTTTGCTTGTCGCAGCGATTTTGATCGTACTACCTGTTAGCAGTTCGTTCAAACACTTATTCAGTAACAGTGCTCCCGCGGTTTCCGTTGCTATTTTAAGCGGGTCCCCTATTCCTGCTTCACAACCGCCCGGTTTCGCCACCCTCAGCGCCAGTGGCTCTCCTCTCCCGACTCCACAACCGCCCGGTTTCGCCACCCTCAGCGCCAGTGGCTCCCCGCTCCCGACTCCACAACCGCCCGGTTTCGCCACCCTCAGCGCCAGTGGCTCCCCGCTCCCGACTCCACAACCGCCCGGTTTCGCCACCCTCAGCGCCAGTGGCTCCCCGCTCCCGACTCCACAACCGCCCGGTTTCGCCACCCTCAGCGCCAGTGGCTCCCCGCTCCCGACTCCACAACCGCCCGGTTTCGCCACCCTCAGCGCTAGTGGCTCCCCGCTCCCGACTCCTACTCCCCCAGGACGGGTGGCATAAACGACGAGAATCTGCAGCGCTCCGCAACTCGTTTTTGAGACTGAGAGCGAGTTGCGGAGTTTCATTTCTAAGAGATTCCTAAGGCAGGCTTCGACCTGTCTAGATGCGCACCCCCTCGGAGGGTTCAATCTCACTGCTCTCCTCCTCGCCCTTTGGGCTAACCGAAGAATTCGGCGCCTTATCAAGAGCGAGCTGACTGCTGAGGGGGCCGCCCGATGGGCTGGAACATTTCCAACTATCAATCGCTGTCAAGACAACTAGTTTATTTACCGGCCAGTCAAGACATGCTAGTATCTAACAATCATGCGCAGCTTTCCAACCTCCGTGCTATGGTTGTGGGCCTTCAGCTTCCTGGCGCAAGTGCTCGTGCTGACTCTGCTGTTCTTGAGGGGGAATTTCCGGAAACTGCCACTTTTCAGTGCCTACGTAGCGCTGAATATTTGCCAAGCAGGCTTCCTCGTATTTGTCTATTCGCATCCGTGGAGTGACCCTGCCACCCCTGGCACCCTCGCTTGGACGTCGGAATTGATAACTCTCATCGCGCAGGCTCTGGCCACGACCGAAATTCTTGAGATCGCTCTACGACCGTACCAAGGGATCTGGGGGCTTGGATGGCGGGCTTTGACCGTCACCTCAGGGGTCGTCGTGCTTCTGGTCGCACTGGCAGATCGAGGCCATTGGGGCGCAGCTCGCTGGTTCCAACTCGATCGCGGCTATCATCTCACTTTTGCTTCGGCTCTCATTGCCTGCCTGCTCCTGGTCCGTTACTACTCCATTTCGGTCCCACTGGCCTACAAAATGATACTGGCCGGATTTTGTTTTTATTCCTGCACACAAATTCTGGTCAATACCTTTCTTCAAGCATTTTTCTATAGAGATTTCTTTCTCCACGCGGCGGCGTGGCAACTCTTAACAATGTTTTCGTTTGTGGCCGTGCAGGCCGTTTGGGCGGCCGCCCTCTGGAAGCCATTGCCCGTTGAGGACCGCCAAGTTGCCTCTTCCTCGGATGCCGTTTATCAACGGTTCTCTCCCGAGATTAATGAAGACTTGCGCCGGCTGAATGAAAGGCTCCTGCGACTTTTGAAGATGGAGGCACGTCCACATTGAACCCCGCATTTTTGCTTCTAGCAGCCTTTGCGGTTCTGCTTCTGATTCTGCTTGGCTTGGCCCTTCGCGATCCTAGAAAGCTCGCGAAACCCGACGAGGATCTCGGCTTATCGGAAGAAACGGAGCAGCGTCACGTCAGCTACCTCCCGCAAATACGGCAGGCCATGGCCGCAGAAGACTTTGATTTTCTCACCTCGCGAAGTTCGCCCGGGCTCGTGCGCAAAGTTCGCAGAGAGCGTCGCAGGATCGCACTGGCCTATCTGTCCTGCATGCGCGATGACTTCCTGAGATTATGGCGGTTGGCGCGCGTCATTGCCTCAATGTCGCCGCAAGTGGGTATGGCGCAGGAAATTGCGCGGCTTCGCCTAGGTGTGGTCTTCGCATTGCGCTACGAGATGGTCCGGGTCAAATTCCTCATCGGTTTCTCGCCACTTCCCGAGCTTGGGTCTTTGAGCGAAGTTGTGAGCAGGCTGGCGATACGGTTGGAAACGGCGATGCAGGACCTTGGGGAGCGCGCGGCTCTGGCTGCGAAGTTGGCCTCATCGCTCGACGGGAGAGATATAAACACTCCCTAATGCTCCGTCGACAGCAGCTAGCAGATCCGCAGCCTTGAACGGCTTCTGAAGAATGTAATTCCCGTTGCGTGGAGTTACGTCCGGAGGACACCCGAGTGGCGTGACCCCGCGCATCCAAACACACCTCTTCGCTAAGCCCGGCCTGCGCGCAAGGATCCAATCGTGAAGTATATTTCGTCCGGCGGTGCCTGAAAGGTCGAGATCCGCCACAACCAAATCAAATTCCTGTTTCTCGAGAAGCGCCATGGCATCCGCGGCGGTCTTTGTCGTCTCGACTTCATGGTCGCGTTCGCGCAAGATGGCTCGGACCGCCTCGAGCACTGACTCATCTTGATCGATCAATAGAATGCGGCCTTCCCTCGACTGAGCGAGCGCCTGGCCTGCGTCGGGAACCTTCACCTGCTTTGCCGGCTGATAGGGTACCTCGATCGTAAAGGACGCACCTCGTGGAGGAACATTGCGTACGCGGATCGATCCTCCGTGTTCCGTGACGATGCCATAACAGATGCTCAGGCCCAGTCCGGTGCCCTTGCCCACTGGTTTCGTCGTATAGAAAGGATCGAAAACGCGCGATGCATCTTTAACGCCCGGGCCGCTATCGGTAAACTCGATGAACAGCTTGTCTCCATTCGCCCCTGTTCGAACCCAGAGATCCCCCTCGTTGGAATGCTCCAGCATGGCATCCACAGCGTTGTTGACCAGGTTTAAGAACACCTGCTGCAATTGGTGGGGATCCGCCGAGGTCAGAGGCAGGTTCTCGGCAAGTTCGAGGTGCACGCGAATGTGATTCATGCGCAAGTCGTAATCGCGCAGCGCGAGAGTTTCCTCCAAAATCAAATTGAGCTGTACGGGGACGCGTTCTGGTTTGTGCTGCCGTGCGAAGCTCAGCAAGTTCTGCACGATGCGATGCGTGCGCTGCGCTTGCTTATAGAGCTTGTCGGAATATTCGATCCCTTGAGGCCCCATCTGGCCGCTCGAGGTGAGCAATTGGCTGTAGCCGAGAATGGCCGTGAGCGGATTGTTCAGCTCGTGCGCGACGCCCGAAATCAATTGCCCGACGGCGGCCATCTTCTCGCTGTGCAAGAGCTGCTCCTGCGTTCGGCGCAAATTCTCATAGGCCTGACGCGCCTCTTCGTAAAGAGTTGTGCGTTGTATAGCGCTCGATAGCTGGCTGCCGACAGTGATGAGCAGGTTGATGTCGGCGGGTGAGAACTCCTTCGGCGTGCGGCTTCCCACCGTCAGACCACCAATAACTCGGTCCTTCGACCAAAGAACCACGATATAGGCAGAGAGGAGTTCCTCCTTTCGTTGCGCCTCGCGAAATATGGCGGGCAGCGGCAAACCCTGGGCCGAAAGAAACGTCGCGTGCACCGCCTGGATATGCTGGAGCAGCTCCGGCTTGACGGTAACCGCGGGAAAGTTCCTGGCGTACTCGGAGCGATGCCCCACCGCCGCCACGCGCCGTATTTTCGCACCCACATCATCGAAGAGGTACAGCGCGCACGCATCCAGACTGAATAGTTCGGCAATTTGCCGCAGCGTCCGGTGAAGCGAATCGTTCAAGTCCATGGACTCCATCAGAGTTTGCCCGATGGAGTTCAATACCAGGAGCTCGCGGTTTCGCCGCCGGATCTCCTGCTCCGCGCGCTTTCTTTCGGTGATGTCCAGTAGAAAACCCTGATACGCCGTGACGTTCCCCACTGCATCTTTGACCGCGATGGAAGACTCCAGCACGGTGCGAATCTCGCCGTCCTTGCGGCGCATCTCGAATTCAAAGTCCGCTACTGTGCCGTGTTCCTGGAGCAGCTTCTTAAGCCGCTCGCGATCCGCTGGATTGGCGTACATCGAGCCCGGTATGTCGGCGCCGAGCAAATCCTCGCGGTTTTCAAAACCCGTCATGCGCATCATCGCGTCGTTGAAATCCAGGAATCGGCCTTGCGGCGTGGAAATAAAGACTCCTTCCTGAACGCTGGAGACAAGCGTGCGATATTTCTCTTCGGCGCGCTTTCTTTCGGTGATGTCCTTAAGGACGTGCACGGTTCCAAGCAGGTTTCCCGCTGGATCGGTGAACGTGGAATTCGACGCTAGAAAATAACCTTGCAGCCAGGGGTCGGGCTCATCTCCTTCCCCAGCGACGCCCTCGCAATACGGACACATCTCATAAGATAGATTCTTCCGCGCGAGCAGGTCCGTTACTGCGCGGCCTACGAGCACTAGCGAATCCCTGCCCAGCAATTGCCCCAAGCGCACGTTGCACCGGAGAATTCGTCCTTGCCGGTCATGGACCAGTATCGGGTCGCCAATGGAATCAAACGTGTACGCCCACTGCTGCTGCACCGTGGCTACTTGTTCGAAGAGCCGCATGTTTTGCAACGTCAATCCCAGCAGATTGCTGATGTTGAGCAGGTACGAAATCTCATCCGCCTGGAACTGCTCGCTTAGCGTAGAGCCTATCGCGATGATTCCGAAGGGCCCATCTTTACCGGGCAAGGCCATCGTGATGATGTTGCCGATGCCGCTTTCCGCCATTCTTTGCCGCACACCGGGATCCGGTTCGTCTTCCAGCCTCAAGAACTCACAGTCTTTGTGCAATACCTGCTGGGACCAAGGCGCCTTCGCCGCCAAACTTCCATATTTTTTCAGGTACTCCCGCCCGAAACCAACAGAAGAGTGCACCACGAGCTGCGCTTGGTCTCCCTCGCCTTCCAGCAGTCGCACCAACCCGTGGGTTGCCCCCAAGCTCTTCACTAGATCGGCGAGCACCCGGTCCAGCACTTCCTGAACGGAAAGCGTTTGCATGCTGGCAGTCGTCAGCAGCGTCAGCCGGCGCAATTTCTCGTTTAGTTCTACGGTTCGTGAACGCGCACCTTCCAAAACGACCACCACCATGGCAATTCCCAATGCCACGCCCAGCAAGTGGTCGAACGCCACCCGCAACAAGAAAAACGGTTGCTGCGTCCACAAGTGTCGATCCATTCCATGCAAGCCGGTCAACACAAATATGCCACCCAGCAATCGCACGCCATGCCCACCCAGCGACTTCGGCGACCTCCACAGCAGCAACCCAGTCCACAGGCACACCGCGCTTATCAGCAGCGTTGTTCCCCATTGCACGTTTCCGTAGCTCTGCACGACGCTTCGCTGAAAATAGTACACGCCGAAGAGCACGACTCCCGCGAGCGGCAGGATGGACCAGACGCGCTTTCCCGCGGCCGTCGTAAATCGCACGACCGCAGCCGAGAAAAGCAGCAGCGCCGCTACCCTTCCGATCATCACAGCCATCCACAAGGCGGGAATATTACGGCTCAGCAGGGTTACTTCACACAGCGAGGTCAAAGTGAAAACAACCCACCCTGCAACCCAAAAACGGAAATAGTTATTGATATGGTCGCGCTGGAATATTAGGAAGAGGACCAGCAAAACGATGAACGCCGTCGCTTCGAAGAAAGCGATGCCGAGCAGGCCCTGGTTTACGAACACGATGCCCCGCCTCCCGGTCTCAATTGCCGTCGGCCCGATGCAAAATTCCTGGGATCACCTGCTGTGGACGGCACAAAGCCCTCTTTAGAGCTTCCCACGACGCTAACATGCTATTTTCTTAATGGGCAAGGCCACCTCAGTACTGGTGTGCTGTCCCGTATAATGGCGATGGGGGCAAACACTCGTGGAGCTAGAACGGATACTGGTCGTCGACGATGAAGAAGCGATTCGAGAAGTCGTTTCCACCATGCTCGAATCGAAAGGTTATCGCTGCACGGCCGTCAGCAATGGCCGCGCTGCTCAGGAGCAAGTCAAAAAGTCCACGCCGGATCTTGTCCTGAG
Source organism: uncultured Acidobacteriota bacterium (assembly GCA_963753745.1). Taxonomy (GTDB): domain Bacteria; phylum Acidobacteriota; class Terriglobia; order Acidiferrales; family UBA7541; genus Acidiferrum. The sequence continues at coordinate 37,406 of CAVWDX010000020.1, read as the reverse complement.
CGACATGATCATGCCCGAAATGGACGGCATCAAGCTGCTCGATTGGCTGCGCGAGTACGACCCGGAAGTCCCGGTGATCATGGTTACTGCCATCCACGACATTTCTACCGCGCTGGAAGCGATTCGCCGTGGTGCTTACGACTACATCCTAAAACCCTTCGAGAAAGACCAGCTCTTCCTAGGCGTCGGCCGTGCCCTACAGCACCGCCGCCTCGTCGCGGAAAACCGCAGCTACCAGCTGAAGCTCGAGCAGCAAGTCGAAGAGCGCACCGCGCAGCTGAACCAGTCTCTCGCTCAGCTCGAGCAGTCCTATGACGACACGCTCGAAGCGCTTGGTAGCGCGCTCGACTTGAAGGACGCCGAAACCGAGGGCCATTGTCAGCGCGTTACCGCCTTCACCATTTCGATCGCAAAGGCCATGCCCGTTCCCAATCACTACTTACCCATTCTCGCCCGCGCCGCTTTCCTCCATGACATCGGCAAGATGGCCATACCCGACGGTATTCTGCGTAAACCTGGGCCTCTTACCGATGATGAAAAACAGATCATGCGCAAGCACTGCGAAATCGGCTACAACATGCTCATCCGCATCCCGTTCCTGCGCGATGCCGCCGAAATCGTCTTAGCCCACCAGGAATTTTACGACGGCACCGGCTATCCGCGCGGCCTCAAAGGCGAACAAATTCCTCTCGGGGCCCGCATTTTCACCATCGCTGATTCCCTCGACGCCATGATCAGCGACCGCCCGTATCGCAAAGCTCTCCCGATGTCGCATGCCTGCCAGGAGATTAGCCGCTGCTCCGAAACGCAGTTTGATCCCAAAGTCGTCGAGGTTTTCCTGACCATCCCCGAACAACATTGGATCGACCTCCGCGAGCACCTTGGCTCCCCTTTCCGCCTTGCGCACTTGAGAAATCTCTAGATTGTGAGAATGGCTGCAAGAAATCGGCCAAGGCAGACGTTATGCGGCCGTTGCATCGCGTGAGTCGGACCCCGAACTATATTCCGGAGCTTAAACGATCAATTGGAAGGGTTATCGGCGCTTGAATTAGCAGCGGCGGTTTTCTCTTTCGGAGGCTCCCCGATCTTCTGTTTGTCATCGATCGAGAAAAGTACGTAGTTCGTGAAAGTGTGACGCCGGTGGAACCGGTGTCCGCGCAAGAATGCATAATAGTCCGCGCTGACCGGCAACCAAAGTTCTTCGTTGCGGCTCTTGAACTTCACTGGCCCGTATTCCATCACCAGGTGTTCTGAATTGAGTCGCAGCTCCGGATGAGCTTCGCGCAGATCGGTCTCTAGTCGTACGACCTGAAAGTTGTTGGCATCAATCCAGGCCCGTCCTTTGAGCGCAACGGGAAACACATGCCCGCCCATCCGGTAGCGGCGGATGCGGCTTTCTTTATCTTTTCGCTGGCTAAAATACACCTGCCAGGCGAAGTTGCCATGCGCGCGGCTCAAGCCTTCGCACTTCATATCGAAGTCCGAGATCAGCATGGGATGAAAAATCAGAACGATAGCGGGCAAGCCGACGCTCGCCATCTGGTTTGGAAACATTTCCGTGCCTGTGCTGCCGTTGCGATACTCCTGAACGTCAATCGATTGACCGTACTTATTTTTGATCTCTCGAACAGAAGCCACATAGTTGAAGGACAGATCCGCAACACGATCGGCATATCCGGCTGCGTTCACGTCTTCTTGGCGAAAAACTTCTGTAGCTGTAAATCGGTCGACAACGGCCGGAAGATCTTCCACCCGCGCCGAGGCGTTTTTCAGAACATCCTTTAGTGAGCAGGCGACTCCCGGCTCCACGGGAGGAACGGCATCATCCACATTGGGAGGAAGCCAATGGAGCGCAGCCGCAGTCAGGGGAAGATCCGGAACGTCGCTGGCTACCGTCATGTTTTCGTAGGAAGTTGTCACACCACCTACTGTGGCTCCAGCAGGAGCGGCCGGGGCATCTTTTAAGCGCGCGATGAGTTTTTGAACGGCTTGCGCCTGCGCCTCTGGCGGTTTTCCTGCCAGATAGTCTTTGAGTGCTGCAATGGCTGGTTCATTCTGACGCTCGGCCGCGAGGGCCTGACCCAGTATCAACAGGGAGGAGTTGGCCTGCCCCTTGTCGAGCTGCACTGCACGTTGCGCGTGCGTGACCGCCTCTGCGTAGGAATTTTGGCGTAACAGAGCATTGGCCAGCAGGCTGTGTGCCCGCCAGGAATTTGGCGCGACCTCAACAGCTTTGTCCAGGTACTTCCGCGCGCCGCTCGCGTCATTTTGGCGGAGATAGGATTCGCCACAGGCGAGGAGCGAAGAAAGATGAGCAGGATTAAGCTGAATCGCTTGGTCCCAATATTTTCGCGCCGCAGTGAGATCGCCTTTCTTTCGGTAAGTCTCTCCGAGCAAATAGACTACGTCCGGATGGGTCGGTGCGAGCCGGCGAGCGTTTTCAAAATGTTTGACCGCCTCATCAAATTTGTCGGTCCGAAAATACTCAACGCCTTTTGCCAGTTCCTTCTGAGCTTTGGGCGAAAGCGCGACACCCGCCCCGGCGACATAGTTTAGCCCGCTCGAGGTATCCGGCTTTAGTTTCACCACTACAACTTGATGAGGCTGGGCGCTAGATACGTCCGCTTGCACTCGCACCTTTTCGTACCCAAACGCCTCTACCTCGATCACATAAGCTCCCGCTCCGATCTGAAAGATCGTTTGTGACCCGAAGGTGGTTTGCGACCCAACCATCTGCCCCATAAGGTTGGAGAGATTCACCACCGCCATGCTGTTCAGCTTCGATCCGTCCGCTCCGCGAACCTGCACGGAGATGCTCGTCGTATTGATGTTATTCTCAATACCCGTGTACCCCCCGAGACCTCCGGGCCCCGTTTGAGAGAGGGCACGCGCTGGCAGCAGAAGAAATGATAAAAGCAACAGCTCGCACAGACAGATGGACGAGCGAGAACGGTTCATTCTAACCCCTCGGCCAGAGTCCCTTGGAAGTGGGCGGTTCGTAGACACTGAATGCCTGCAATTCGTGGATGCAACCAGCGTGCGGAGACCATCAAGTTTGGCCCAGGATATAGTCTCTGTCAATCTTTGTGCTGCTCGTCTCGTATCTCAACCAAAAAAGGGCGCCCAGTGACGAGCGCCCTTCCCTGCTGCAAATTGGAAGAAGGTTAGAAGTAGAATTTCCCAGCCAACTGGACGGTGCGTGGCCCCAAGGCGTCGCCGGTAATTCTCCCAAACTGACTGGAGTTGACGTTCGAGTTCGGGAGGTTGAAGTTGACGTGGTTGAACGTGTTAAATGACTCCAACCTCAGCTCAAACCTCATCTGCTCTCTAACCTGGATGTCCTTGTAAAGGCCCAAGTTGGTGAAGTTCAGACCCGGCCCGTGGAAAGAGTTGCGCCCCGCATTTCCAAACGTGCCCGGCGTCGCTTTTGCGAACGCAGATGGGTTGAAATAGAGGTGCGTCGCGGTGGACCGTGGATTGGAAATCACGATTGGCGCAACTTGGTTCGGATTGTCCGGACACCCATAGAAACTGAACTCCCAACAAGTGCCAGACCTGAATCCAGAGTCCGAGGGGTTAATGGGGAATCCAGTTTGAAGAGTGGTGTTGCCGGCAATTCTCCACCCTTTGAAAACTCTGCTGAGGCCCGCGTTTGAACTCAAAACGTGGGGAACCGGCAGTTCGTACGAATAGCTGGCTACAAACCGATGGCGTCCGTCAAACTGCGAATCGCCCCAGTTCAGGCCAGGAATGAATGGGTTGGTGCCCCGAGTTCCGAAAGCCGAGCTTTCGAAACTTGACCCGTTGTCTTGTGCATGCGCATAGGTATAAGAGAGGAGGAAAGACAAACCATGCGTGAGCCGCTTGTTCAAGCTGACCTGCAGCGAATTGTACTTGGAATTTCCGTCGGTAGCCTGTTGCCCAACGGATCCAATGGCAAGTTCACCATTCGGAGTGTTGGGGCCGATCGATTCAGGTATGATTGCCGGGTACCTGAAGTTCTGTGGGAAGAAGAAGCCCTGTTGCGCGCGGTCCCCCGTCGTACCAATGCAGGCTGGATCCGCAGCACAGAGTCCCGGAATGGAGTAGTTTAGTTCGTAGGCCCTCTCCAAATGACGACCTTGAGCCCCTACATAACCCACTGACATAATCATCTGACCAGGAAGTTCCCGCTGCACTGTTAGGTTATAGTTCACGGAATAGGGAACTGCAAACCGTGGGTCGAGGACATTGAGAGACATGGGCTCGAAGAACGTAAAGTCCACATTGCTTCCGGCTGCAGGCGGCGTGAACGGGTACTTGTTGGCGAGAGTAGCTCCACCGACTGGTGAATTGCAATTCTTCTGGCCAGGAGAGGTGCAGGGTGGCGTGATGGGGTTCGGCGCGAGCACTCCATTGTAAGTAGTGACGGCGGGTACGGTTCCCGGATTTACCGAATTAAAAGGCGCGGCGAAGCTCGGACTACCTCCAACGTCTCCGATACCCGCGTCGCTCAAAGAGAATGGCGGCGCCGTGAGGTTCTGCAGCGAGAGTTCTTCTTCCACCTGATTGTAGTAGATACCCACACCCGCCCGGATGGAAAACTTTCCTTGATCGCCCGTCAAGCGTCCCAACGTTCCGCTCGCATGGGGCGCCCAGGCCAGTCCGAGACGCGGTGCAAAATGTTTGAAGCCCGTGTAGATGCCGGAAGACGTACACCCGTTATCTCCGGGGAAGACTAGGCCCGTAGGGGCTGTGGGATAGATAGCGGACTGTTGCCCGGGCCGGAAGCAGTTGATCGCCCGGCCGTGGTTGAAGTGGTCCGTCAGCGGGCCATTGATCTGCCATGCAAGCCCATAGTTGACTGTAAAGCTGGGGGCTACCTTCCAGGAATCCTGGGCATAGAGGTAGTGCTCCTGGGCGCCGGCGTCTATAAAGCCGCCGCTGCTTTGAGCGTAACTGTCCGGGATCCCTAACAAGAAATCCGCTCCCGCATTACCCGTGGTGAAAACGCCGCCAGCGCTGAAGCCATACGAACCGTCATTGTTGAAGTAGAATGGATTCGTAACGTGAAAGCGGCGGCCATCATAGCCCAGCTTAAAAGTATGGCTACCCCGGACGAAGCTGAAGTTGTCATCGAGCTGGTAGGTTTGGTCTAGCCGGGGCTGGGGCCCGTTCGCGCTAAACCCCAAAGTGAAACTCACCTGTCCTGGCTGGTTGCCGGTCACCGACATAACTGGAAGTCCGGCACCCGCAGCGTTCTGTACATTAATGGCAAAACCCACGCTCGAAGGCAGAGTCGGCGTCTGCGGCTCAACAGCCGCGAAATTGAACCGCGTGTAGCCGAAACGCAGCTCGTTCAGGACGTTGGAGCTGAACACATGGATCCACGAGGCCGTGAATTGTTTATAATGCCGTGCGTCCACCTCGGGAAAGCCCGGCAGTGTCGCGCCGGTGAAGGGAAGGGTTTCCGAAGTTGGACTGCTTTGGAGAAATCCGTAGGACCGGATGGAATCTTTTGAGTTGAAAGTGTGGTCAACCTGCCATAGGTATTGGTCTACAGTGCCGGGTTGCACCGCCGTGAAATTGAAGCCATTAGCCGCGGCGTTTGGTAAAGGCACGAACTGGGTCACCAGCTTCTGCGAGATCGAGTTGAAATTCTGCGTCGGGATAACGCCAGTGCTGAAAAGTCCATTGGTAAGCAGGGTTCCGTTGTTATCGTAGGCCTTGCCATAGTACGTCCCGGCAGGACACATTACGCCACCCGAAACCGGGCACGGTGAATTAGCATCCCCGAACATAGCAAAAGGAGAAACGCCGGGATTCGTCGGCGCGCAGGTCGGATTGCTCTTCGGGCACTGCCCGGCAACAGGCACCGGCCCCGGCGTTCCGTTGAAACCCAAGTCCGCACCCTGGCTAAAATCCCCTCCAAGTTCTCCCTGTGAATACACAGTTTGCGTGTTAGAAGCCTGGGGCTGGCGGAACCGTGACCCCTGATACGAGAAGAAGAAGAAAGTATGGTTTTTCCATACCGGCCCGCCGACCGTTGCGCCGAACTGATTCTGGTGGAAAACTGCCGCTTTGTGCGTGAAGAAGTCCTTGGTATTTAGGAAAGTGTCTCGATAAAAATCAAACACATCGCCGTGGAAGTTATTCGTGCCAGACTTAATCGCGGCGTTCATGATCGCACCGGAATTACGACCGTACTCCGGATTGATGGTATCCGTCACCATGCTGAATTCCGCGATGGCATCCGGGCTCGGAATGATGAGAGGCGTGTTCAGCGGCAGGTCGTTCGAGTCTTGCCCGTTAATCAAAAAACTGTTCTGCTGCGACTGGCTGCCATTGGTCGAATAGGTTCCGAATCGGTCGGACGAGGCCATTACACCAGGCTGCAGCAGTTGCAACTGCGTCCAGTTCCGGCCATTCAAGGGCATGTCCACGATGGTGTCGCCGTTGATGACCGTGCCGAGCTGCGTACTGGTCGTTTCCACCTGCACGTTTGAAGCTTCCACCATCACCTGCTCGGAAATCTGCCCTAACTCCATCTTAATGTTCAACTGGTAGATCTGATCGAGGACGAGAGTGATGCCGGTCGCCGTATAAGTCCGGAACCCGCTGCTTGTCGCCGTCACTCGATATGTGCCAATGGGTAGGTTCAGGAAGACAAAGTTTCCACTCGACCCCGTTTCCGCTGTGTAGTCCAGGTTGGTGCCTATATTGGTGGCGGTGAGTTTCACGCCAACCAACACCGCTCCCGTCGGATCCGTCACCGTTCCCTGAATCTTTGCATAGAGGTTGTCCGCCATTGCCGGCCGAACGCCAACCAGGCTCAAAAACAAGACAACCACAACTGCGAAGGAAAGCGCGAGGTGCGCAATTGCACCGTTCCTCAGGACACGCGTCATAGGTATACCCCCATCAAATTTTTTATCATTCTGAATGTGGATAGCCGAAGATCACTAAAGGCCCTGGTTTATATAGGCAAGGCTCTTTCCAATCTCTCTTTTATCTCAGGAGTGCGCGTATCACGATTAACTCTTTTATTTCCACCAGCGTACTATTACTATTTATCGCGTCTTTAGAGTGCAAGATTCTAAATTTTGTAGAACTCGCAAATCTTCCTCCGTTTAATTGAATCTCATGTCTACTTCCGGATGCACTTGCTCGAATGCATAAGTTCTCTCAAGTGCCATACCTATCTGGAAGTTAGGGAATCGGGGGAGTTCCGCCAGCCGAGATTACCGGGCGGTTCAACGGAGGCGGTCAGAGGAACATTCGCTCAGGCTCTTAAACAAATTTAGTTTACATTGGAACTGAAACCTTTAGATATACATTAGGCCGTTGGGTCCAGGAAACCTCATGAAGATCGAGCTCAAGGTCAAAAGAGGAGAAATAACTGCTTCAGTCCAGCGGAGAATTCATTTTCGGGCGTGATCAGGCTCACAACCAAGTATCCTTCGGACGGAAAATCATAGAAGTGGCCTGGGTGGACGCACACTCCTTTGCTCTCGAGCAGCTCGATCGCGAGGTCTTCGTCAGCGGCCTTAACTGGCACTCGGATCACGGCGTTCCACCCACCCTCCACTTCTAGTCGGCTGCAAGATTTCTGCACAGCTAACTGCTTGTCGAGTTCGGTAAGATTCTCGCGAACGCGCGCCAGCACTTGGTTTTGGAACATCTCCCGCTGCTTCAAAAGCACTGGCATCGCCCACTGAATCGGGGCGTTCATCGAGAGGTAAGTATCCGCAATCACTTCGAGGCGCGCGAGCGCTTCGGGTTTGCGCGGATCTGGCCCGCTCACGATCAGCCACGCTGCCTTCATTTGTGGCAGACCGCAAATCTTCGATAAGCCGCTCATCGTAAACGTCAGCGCTCCAGCATTCGCCGCAAACGTGACCGGCTGTGTTTCCTTCAGCGCAAAATCGAGAAAGACCTCATCGGCGATAATCGCAATTTCGCGCCTGGCGCAGAACTCGTTCAACTTGCGGATTTCCCCGGGCTTGCAAAAATGCCCGGTCGGATTGTTCGGATGCACGACAATCACTCCCCGCGTTCGCGGTGTAATCGCATTCTCCAGCGCGTGGAAATCGATTTGCCACCCGTAGTCGTAAACCAGCGGGTAACGCACCAGCCGGACATCTTGGATGTCCGCGAGGAATTCGAACAGCGGATAGCTCGGCTCTGGAATCAGAAGCTCATCCTCTGGATCGCAAATCGTTCGAAATACATAGGAATACGCTTCGCTCGTGCTCGTCGTCAGAAAAATGTCTTCACTCGAAATGGCCGCGCCATGCTCGGCGTAATACTTCGCCACCGCGCTTCGTGCCACCTCGAGCCCACGTGGATTCGGTTCATAATTCAGGGCTTCGGGATTCCTCAGAGCGCTTAGAATGGCTTCTTCGTCATATTGAAACCCACATTCCGTCGGATTCGAAGCCGTCATGTCGATCAGCGGCTTCCCCGCTGCGCGATGCGCCGCGAGCGCCGCGCTTAATCGGTTCACTCCGAGGTTCCAATTGGTCCGTTTCGCAAACATTTTGTCAGGCGCATCATTATAGGCGATACGCCGGTGTTAGCCAGGCCATGGAAGCGAGCGGCGGACGGATGGCGTATACTCGGATGACCTCAAGCTGCACCAATTCACAGATGAGCGCGCACTTACAACCGACTTCCCTGCCCGACCCCGTTCCGCAACTCGATCTCGCGGCGCAATACGCGGCGATCGGCGCGGAAATTCGAGGCGCCGTCGAACGCGTTCTCGCGTCGCAGCAATTTATTTTGGGCCTTGAAGGCGTCGCCTTGGAACAAGAAATTGCGCAACTCTGCGGTGTCGCGCACGGCGTCGGCGTCGCATCCGGAACGGACGCGCTCATTCTTGCATTGCGCGCTTGCGGGGTCGAGGCCGGGGACGAGGTGCTGATTCCGCCGTTCACGTTTGTCGCCACAGGCAGCGCCGTCAGCGCGCTCGGCGCCAAACCAGTTTTTGCCGATATTCGGCCCGACACGTACAACATCGATGCGTTCGACCTCGCGCGGCGCGTGACCAGCAAAACGAAGGCGATCATCGCCGTGCATCTTTACGGGCTGGCGTGCGACATGGATCCGATCATGAAATTCGCGCGAGAGCGCAATCTGCGAGTGATTGAAGACAACGCGCAATCGATTGGCGCGAAGTATAAAGGCCGGCGCACCGGCTCGCTCGGCGACGCGGCATGCCTGAGTTTCTATCCGACGAAAAATCTGGGAGCATACGGCGACGCGGGCATGGTCGTTACCAATTCAAACGAAATAGCCGCGCGATTAAGTACGCTGCGAAATCACGGCCAAACCGCCAAGTACGTCAGCAACGAGCCCGGATGGAACAGCCGCCTCGATGAAATACAAGCGGCGATTTTGCGCGTAAAACTGCGGCACTTGCCCGAGTGGCAGAGCGCGAGACAGGCGCACGCGGCGGCGTACACAAAACTTTTGCTCGGCATTCCGGGCGTTGCTCCGCCGCTGACTCCTGAAGGATACGAACACGTATTCCACCAGTATACGATTCGCGTGGAGCAACGTGACGAAGTGCAGCAATTTCTTAGCTCACGAAGAATCGGGAGCGCGGTTTATTATCCAGTGCCGTTGCATTTGCAGCCGCTGTACGCCTCGCTGGGCCACAAGGGTGGCGATTTCCCCCATGCGGAGCACGCCGCGAAAGAGGTGCTATCGCTTCCCATGTTTCCGGAGCTGCGTTCCGAACAGATTAGGCGCGTTGCGGAAGCGGTCTCCGAATTTGTTACGCATTGAGCTCGGTCACTACTTCAGCTTCGATTCCTTCTATCCACCCGCTTCCATACCTCTGCATTCATCCGTTTCGGCATCAGCTGCAGCATGTCATTTGCTGAAATAAAGAAGGGCGAGCAAGAAAATCCAGAGGCCATCCAGGAAGTGCCAGTAGTGAGAGGCGACTTCGGCGGCAACGGACTGCGAAACCCCGGCCCTTTCAAATTTCCGAAAGGCCACATATAGCAAGGCGCAGATCCCGCCGAGGAGATGCAAGCCGTGCAATCCTGTAAGAATATAAAAAAAGCTGCTGGCTTGATTGCTGGCGACGTAGAAGCCCGCGAGCACGAGCTGGCGCCAAGCGATGAGCTGGCCAATCAGAAATAGTACGCCCAGCGCTGTGGCCACCGTCCAGATTTTGCGAAACTGGCGGACCTCCCCGAACGCAAGGCGGCGCCGCGCTATTTCGATGACCGCGCTGCTCAAAAGCAGGATCACGGTGTTGAACCAAATGATGGACGGCAAATGCAGTGACACCCACTTATGATTTGTGGCTCGCAGAAAAATGAAGGCGCTGACCATGGCCATGAAAAACATGAAAATGGACACCATGATGAGCAGGATGGCAGTCGCGTAGCGCCGCGAGGATGGCGCATTTGGTCCTTGCTGCTTGCCATTGTCGCCGCCGTCATCTCCGCCAGCGGGCGGACCTTTGCCACCTCCGCCGCCACCACCGATGTCCTCGATGATGAGCTCGATGTCTTCGACGATGGTTGTGCCTGGCATGTGAGCCTTTCTTAATTTTCCTTGGCGCTAGCTTTAGCCGCCTGCTTCCTTGCCGATGCAGCTTCAGCAGAAGTGGAAACGGCGTTTTGCAAGACGAAGTCTTCTCCGACGGCCAGCGGGCCGAACTCGTAGGCGCCGCGATACACCATCGGCTCGCTTGCACCAAAATTGTCGAGGGGCGGAGGAGACGAAACGCTCCACTCGAGACTGGTGGCGCACCAAGGATTGCGATCTTCGGTTTTTTCGCCGCGAGACAGAGTCCAGACAAAATTGAGAAGAAAGAGAACTTGCGCGGCGACCGTGAGAATCGTGGCGACGGTGATAAGGTCACGGAGCGAAGCGCTGAACGATACACCAAAAGACCCGTCGAGCTGCGAGATTGCCGCAAAATCGCCCCCGGCTGCGCGCGAGCGGGCCATGAGGCCGAGCCAGTGTATGGGCATGAAGACGCAATAAACTCCGGCGAAAGTAAGCCAGAAGTGAAGTTTGCCGAGAGTTTCGCTGAGACGGCGGGCAAACATTTTAGGGAACCAGAAAAAGAATGCGCCGAGAATTGCAAACGCAGCGGCGATGCCCATCACCAAATGAAAGTGGCCGGTGACGAAATCGTCGCTGACCGAAGCAGCGGCGAGATCGCTGCGCGCAAGGAAGAGTCCGGAAACACCGCCCGAGAGGAAGAGGGAAACGAATCCGAGGGCAAAAAGCATCGCGGTATTGAGCTGGATTTTGGCGTTCCAGAGCGTGCCGAACCAACTGAGCAGGAGAATGCAGGCGGGCAAACCGAGTGAGGAGGCAAGCAGCGAGAAAACAAGCGGAGACCACGGATTCAGACCGCTCGAAAACACGTGTTGGCCCCATATGCAAAATCCGAAGACGCCGACACCGCAGAGCGCGAGTACCGCAGCGCGCTCCGCCCAAACGGGCCTGCGCGAAAAAGTAGAAAGCAAGTGCGAGACGATTCCGAAACAAGGCAGCATGGCGACATAGACTTCCGCTTGCGCAAAAAACCAGAACAGGCGCTGCCAGAGAGAAAGCAAGGTGGATTGTGCGACGGCCGCCGGCTGCTGCGAGAGAAAAGTCAGCGGTGAGTATAGATGCGAAGCGAGCAGCTGATCCGAAAGGAGAAAAACGCAAGCGGCTAGAAGGATGCTGAAAATCAACATGCCCAGGATGGCGTTGATGAACCAGGCCCAAACGGTAAGAGGCATGCGGGGCAGTGTCATGCCCTTGGCGCGAAGGTCGAGCGTGGTGACAGTGAAATTGATCGAGGTCAGCAGCGCAGCGAAGCAGAAGAGCGCGACGCTGGCGGTCCAAATCGTAAAGCCCGCACCGGGATGAATAAAAAAGGCGGCGGTGATGCCGGCGAGGGAGGCCACCGTGGCCCAAAAGGAAAACAGATTCATTACCGGGAAGGCCATTTCGCGAGCGCCAATTTGGAGGGGCAGGAAATAGTTGCCGAAGCCTGCTTGCGGCGCGGTGGTGAGCACGAAGAAAACCATCAACGAGCCGTGGAGCATGGTGAGAACGGCGTAGCGTTCCGGCGTGCTGCCGAATCCGGAAAGAAAAGGAATTTGCATCGCGGGCCAGACGAGGTGCATGCGCATGAGCAGCGAGAGAACCATTCCGAGAACAACGCTACCCAGTGCGAGCCATAGGTAGCGCGGACCGATCGTCTTGTGATCGGTGTTGAAGATGGTGCGGCCGAGAAAACCGGGAGCAGGGGCTTCCGGAACTGCGCCGCCGCTGTCGTAGGAGACCATGCAGATTGCCACTATACGCCTGCTGGATTGTGGCTGGAAGCAGGGGCAGAATCGGTGACTGGTGGAGGAGTAGAGGCGATCGCGGCTATTGAATTGCGCGGGCTGTGATTTAGGTCGGAGGCCCGGCGGCCGGAGATGGAAGGGCGATGGAAATTTGAACGGGAGGGCCACACGCCCCTGTCTTCAGAAAGAGTGCGGAAGATATCGATTTTGAAAGGATTGCTTGAATGTTCGTTTTGAAGGAGTTCGCAAGGCATTGAAAAAGAAGGATTTAAGTTTTCCACTTTTGTGGAAGAGAAGAAAGCAATGACACACGGTTCGGCCCGCACAGGCGCCGATGCCGGTTATATGGGATCAGACTTTGTTGGCTCTCTTTCGAATGCCTTCGTTGCGGAGGCGGTCGCATTCGGAGTCGAGCGAGTTGGCGAGCCATTGGTCAGCGTCTTGTTCGGGCCGGTAGGAGCGGGCGTGTTCGGCCACGCGTTGCATCACTTCTGACCGGGCGTCGGCAGCAACGGGGCCTGTCGCGAAGAAGCGGGCGATGGCTGCGCGGATGGAGCCGGCGTTGTTATCGCAGAGCGCCGCGGTTGCAAGTGCATCGTTCTTGTCGGCAGCTAGGCGCAACAGAGCATCGTGGTTCGAAATTGTGGTAGCCTGTTTGGCCGCCAAGGTGAACCACTCCTCAAGAGCGGACGCAGCGCGAAAGGTCTTGGAGTTTATTTTCCAAGGAATCGAGGCCCAGAAGACGGTAACGCTGTTCGTCTGACTGTCGACGCAGATACGGTCTTCCGCGTTTGCGGTGGTCTTCTTCAACCACAAGACCGTTCCGTCGTCCGTCTCTTCCGCGTCCACGAAGCCATTGTTGCGAGCCACATCTTGAAATGCCTTGAGTTTTTCCATCTACTCCAAGTCTACGCTCATTCCGGCGCATGGCGGGTTGTCGTTCGAGAAGTTTCGGGCAGCACAACAGCATGGCGAAGGCATTTCAAGGATGGACGGTCTCGGAAGTTCCGGAGAGTCAGAGCGGGAGACATTGGCCGCAGACGGCGTAGCCTGTGTGCCGTCGATTGCCGGAGAGTTTCGGTGACAAAAGAGGGCGCGTGTGCGAGCTTCAGCAAATGCGCAGATGGACGAGTTCCTTGACCATTGGCACCCACAAAAAGAGGTATTCAACGGCCCGTTCGACAGCTTCCCGAGCGGTGGAACCATAGATCGTTCTCGCAGGTTCGAGTGGGCGAAGCAGGGACTTGAACCCGAAATCTCTCGGGCCATGGCTCGCTGCCGCGAATTTGTTCTTGTACCAGGAGCACATGCTCGACTGGGCCAATCGAACTCAAGTAGCGCTCCTCCCTGATTAGGCTGTCCATTATTCCCTCCAAGATCGCCTTGCAAAGGATGGAGCACGGGCCCGCTCCTGCCTTTCAAACATAGTGTCCGTTAAGAGGGATAGAAAATCGGTGGCTGAGATCATAGCCGGATGTGACGAGCGTCACCGAGAGAGATTGCAGTAAGCGGGGAAGAGAAATTTTGGGGTTTGAAAATAGCTGGGCGGGACGGGAAATACGCGGCGAGCGGATGTGCGGCTGAGTGAAGGACAGAAGCGGGCTCGTCCCCTGTGTACGAGTTCCGGAATCTTAAAACACGCAAACTGCTGCTGCGGAATCAGATTGAGAGCGGGTAGCCAGCGATGCGTTCGAGGATGGCGATCGGGGAACGCTGCGGCTCGAGCATGGCTGCGCGAGAGGGGTAGGATGCCGGTTGAGTGCGGCGTTGCGTAATTCGGATGGTCATATCTATGGATGATCGCGGCGGTAGATCACGCCACCTTTCATCACGAAGCTGACTTTCTGTACTACGCTGATGTCTTTGATCGGATTGCCGGGGACGGCAATGATGTCGGCAAAATAGCCGGGCTTGAGGGCGCCAATTTGATCTTGCCAACCGAGGAGCTTTGCGCCATTGAGCATGTCTGCCTGGAGCGATGCGAGCGGGGTCATGCCGTATTGAACCATGAGAAGGAGTTCGCGGGCTTGCGTGCCGTGGGGGAATGGACCGACATCCGAGCCAACGGCCATCGGGACGCCCGCCGCGAGCTGCCTGTGAAATTGTTCAGCGTGAAAATCCTGCATTCGATGTTCGCGTTCCGCCGCCGCAGGTGAAGCGGCGTGATCGGCAAAATATTCGGCGATGGCGAAAGTTGGAACCGCGAAGATTTGTTTTTCACGCATGAGGCGCATGGTTTCGTCGCTGAGGTAGTAGGCGTGGTCGATGGAAACTACGCCGGCTTCGGCGGCGTAGAGCGTGCCGGGCTCACCGGTGGCGTGAACCGCGACGTGCTTGCCGGTGCGGGCGGCTTCTTCGACAGCGGCGCGGAGTTCCGCCTCGGTGTACTGGAAAGGCGTGGAAAAGCGGCCGTCGCGAAGTACGTCTGGGCCCGTTTCGTAGATTTTCACGAAATCGGAACCTTCTTTGACTTGCTCGCGTATGGCGGACACGAGCTCGTCAGCATTATTGGCGTAAGTGGCGTTGGAGAGGACACGCTGGGCGGGATTGAAATGGATGGCGTCTTCGTGGCCGCCAAGAATGTCGATGGCATTGCCGCTGATGCGCATGCGAGGGCCGGGAATTTCGCCGCGATTGATGGCGTTGCGGACGGCGGTGTCCGCGGAGCCGGCGCCTTCCGTGCCCATGTCGCGCTCGGCGGTAAATCCGGCCATCAAGTCGTCGCGAGCGGCGAGCGTGGCGGTGATGGTGCGCTGGGGGACGGATTCTTCGACGGTTTGCAAATCTTCGGCGCCAGGATGCAGGAAAAGATGGACATGGGCGTCGATGAGACCGGGCATGAGAGTGGTGTCGCCGAGATCGAGGATTTCTGCGGCTGGCGGATGCTTGACCGAAGAACCGACTTCGATGATGCGGTCGTCTTGAACAAGGACTTCGCCCGGGGTGATTATTTTCCCATCCTCGATATCGAGAACGCGCGCGGCGTGTAAAACAATAACGTGCTTGGGTACAGGTTGAGCGGATTGAGAGAACACCGACGGGGATGTGAGGCAAAGCACAGGCCAGAGAGCGAGCGCTGTTGACAAAACATTTTTTGGCGTCATGATGCCCGCGATGATAGCACTGCAAAGCCGATGAAGGGCAATCCAGCCAGGAAGTGAGAGAGCCATTGACATCGCACCATATTTCTGCAAATATGGAAATATGACGAGCGGACTGGCCAAGAAGAGCGCGGAGCAGGTAACGAAGTTCGCCGACATGATGTCGGCAATGGGAACTGAGCCGCGGCTGCGCATTATGCAATTGCTGCTTTCGGCGCATCCGGAAGGGCTGGTTGTTGGCGACATTCAAGAAGAGTTGGAAATTCCTAATTCCACTCTGTCCCACCATTTGGACAAACTCAAAAATGAAAATCTGGTGCAAGTGAAGCGCGAGAGCACGTTTCTGCGATACACGGCAAACACGGAGGCGCTTCAGGAACTGATGCAGTTTCTTTATTCGGAATGCTGTACGCGGAACAAAGCGCTGCGGCCACGAGACATTGTTGCAATGTGCAGCTAGGAGAACACCATGGAAAACACAAATGTTGAAAACGCGAATATTAAGGAATTAGTGCGGGAGAAATACGGGCAAGCGGCCTTGCGCGCGGGGTCGGGCGGAAGTTCCTGTTGCGGTGCAGCGCCTGCGAGCGGGGCGGCATGCGATCCGATTACTTCGAATTTGTATGACTCGGCGCAAAGGGAGCAGGTGCCGGAGAAAGCGTTGCAGGCTTCGCTCGGATGTGGAAATCCCACGGCACTGGCGAAACTAAATGCCGGAGATGTGGTTCTCGACCTTGGCTCCGGAGGAGGGATCGACGTTTTGCTTTCGGCGAAACGCGTGGGACCGACCGGGAAAGCGTATGGACTCGACATGACGGACGAAATGCTGGCATTGGCAAACGAAAACAAGCGCAAAGCGGGAGCGGAGAATGTCGAGTTTTTGCGCGGGGAGATCGAACACATTCCTCTACCCGACAATTCCGTCGACGTGATCATTTCGAATTGTGTGATTAACCTTTCCGCTGACAAGGACAGCGTGCTGCGGGAGGCGTTTCGAGTGTTGAAGCCTGGCGGGCGATTCGCAGTCTCGGATGTGGTTACGCGAGGCGGGATTTCTCCGCAGATTCGACAGAGTATTTTGCTGTGGGTTGGGTGCGTCGCGGGAGCGCTTGAAGAAAATGAATACCGGGACAAACTAGCCGCTGCGGGTTTTGAGAGGATCGAGGTCGAACCCACTCGCATTTACAGGGTCGAAGATGCGCGCGAGTTTTTGACGGAAAAAGGACTGGATGTAGAGGCGCTTGCGCCGGAGGTGGATGGCAAGTTTTTGAGCGCATTCGTGAGAGCAGTCAAGCCGGTGCCGGCGAAAACGGCGGAGTCTTGCTGCGGACCGGCGTGCTGCAAGTGACGTTCCAAGCTCCACCATTCAAATTGTAGAGGTGTCCGCGATGCACGGACGATACAACGTTCTTTTTCTTTGCACGGGAAATTCGGCCCGTTCCATCATGGCCGAGGCGATTCTCAACCACAAGGGTCGAGCTAACTTCACGGCATACAGTGCAGGAAGCCACGCTTCGGGAATTGTGCGGCCCGAGGCGCTCAAACAGATTGAACTGGCCCGTTTGCCGACGAAAGCCCTGCGGAGCAAAAACTGGGACGAGTTCGCAAAACCCGGAACGCCGCGTATGAACTTTGTGTTCACCGTTTGCGACAACGCGGCGAAGGAAGTTTGTCCTATTTGGCCTGGGCAGCCCATGACTGCTCACTGGGGAGTGCCGGACCCCGCCTCGGTCGCGGGCACGCCAGAACAAATCGAAAAGGCCTTCCGTGAGGCGTTCATGATTCTCGATAGAAGAATTAACCTCTTCCTCTGCCTGCCGCTCGCAAGCCTCGATCGTCTCGCCATCAAGAATGAAATCGACCGCATCGGACGCGAATGAGAGGGCGCAAATGAAATCAACTGGCCATCTCAGTTTTCTGGACCGGTACCTCACGGCGTGGATCTTCGCGGCAATGCTGGCGGGCGTGGTACTGGGATGGCTTGTGCCCGGAGTCGTGCCCTTTCTAAATCACTTCAATATCGGTACTACTTCCATTCCAATCGCGGTGGGTTTGATTGTAATGATGTACCCGCCTTTCACAAAGGTGCGGTATGAGCAACTGCATGAGGTCTTTCGCAATAAGCGTGTGCTCGGCCTCTCACTCGTGCAGAACTGGGTTGTGGGACCGATACTGATGTTTCTTCTGGCCATCGTATTCCTGCGCGGATATCCGGAATACATGGCTGGGCTCATCCTGATCGGCTTGGCGCGCTGCATCGCTATGGTCATCGTATGGAATGAACTGGCACACGGCGATACGGAATATGCTGCAGGCCTGGTGGCTTTCAATTCTCTTTTCCAGGTTTTTTTCTACTCCATCTACGCCTGGCTCTTCATTACTGTCCTGCCCGCCAAGTTCGGCCTTCGGAGTGCCGTGGTCGATGTGTCCATCACAGAGATTGCAAAAAGCGTTTTTATCTATCTTGGCATCCCGTTTCTAGCGGGATTTGTGACTCGTACGGTGTTGGTTCGTGCGAAAGGCCACGATTGGTACAACCGAAAATTTGTTCCCCGCGTAAGCCCCCTGACCCTGATTGCCTTGCTGTTCACGATTGTGGTGATGTTTTCCTTGAAAGGCGGGTACATCGTCCGGCTGCCCTTGGACGTTGTGCGCATCGCAATACCTCTATTGATTTACTTCGTGCTGATGTTTTTGGTGTCCTTTTACATGGGCAAAAAGCTGGGTGCGGACTATTCGAAAACAACAACGCTGGCATTTACCGCCGCCTCCAACAATTTTGAACTCGCGATTGCCGTTGCCGTTTCCGTATTTGGGATCAATTCCGGAGCCGCATTCGCGGCAGTCATCGGGCCATTGGTCGAAGTGCCAGTGATGATTGCACTAGTCAATGTGGCCTTCTACTTTCAACGTCAATTCTTCGCCGACGAGCTACCGATGATCACCGAGCCGGTCTGCTCGCCTATTCCCAAGTGACGTTCGCTGTAGGTAAGAAGTTTGGTGCGGTCGAGTGGATTCGAACCACCACGGTATTGCTACCGCCAGCCCCTCAAGCTGGTGCGTCTGCCAGTTCCGCCACGACCGCACAGAGGTGAGATAGACAGTTTAGCTGGCAGGCAGGAAGCCCGCAAGCCCAGCCACGAACTGAAGCGGCCGCCTCTTGACCATCTCCGTGCAAGCAAATTAGGAAGCAGCTCTTGTCTCCGGGACAGCCGCTCCGCGAGGAGTTAGAACAGCTAGCAGGATGGCAACAATTGCCAAGGCGGGGATGTCGCCAAATAGATGCCCGTGCTCGGAAGGCGCATAAATCACCTGGACGGCCATGATTCCCGCATGAACCAGGCTCGACCAGACCGTGAACCAAATCAGGCTGCGGTGTTGCAACGGATTTCGGGAAGCAATCAGAAGGAATACACCCAAGGTAGCGTACACGCCGAGGATCATTTGCTCATATTCGGGTTGATTGGGCTGCCAGCGCCAGCCCGACGGCCACAAGGACATCATCAACGGGTAGACACCAAAAATGAATATCAAACCGACCAGAATCAGTGCAAAGCGAAGAAAACGAACACGAGAAGCAGCGTTCATGCATTCCTCCCTCGGATGAGTTATGGGAACTGCGCGAATTTGGCGGGCAGCGTAATACCGAACTTCCGCGAAGTCAATCAGGCTATGAAGGTATGGAAAAGCGCAAGGCAGAGCCCGTGATCACAGAATGCCTAGGCGCCGTTCAATCGCACAAGAGCTACGGTTTCTTCGGCTGTGTCGGAGCGGGCTGCTGGGCTGCGGGCTTCGAAGATGCAGGTAAAGCGTTCGACGCAGGCGGATTGTTCTGCGGCGTGGAAGTCTGGGGCACCGGGGTCGGCGTGCCTGGTGTAGTGGCGGGCGTCTTCGCGGGAGCGGGCTTGGAGATTTCCTGCAAGACCGAACCGCCACCCTGCTCGACCGCTTTGTCCGTGCGCAAAACCATGGCGAAGGCGCAAATCATGAACATGACGGCGCACCACGTGGTGGCTTGCGAAAGAATCGACGCGGCTCCCCGCGGCCCGAAGGCCGTCTGACTGCCAGCGCCACCGAAGGCGCCTGCAAGATCGGCAGCTTTGCCGCTTTGCAGCAGCACAACGATCATAAGAACGAGGCAATTCAGCACGAAAAAGGAAGTGAGCAACCAGCTAAACCACCGAAAGCCGACGACAATAATCACGAACCCAATCAAAAGAGCAATGGTCCACTTCATCCAACTTGGCATTTCTATCTCCCTGCGCAATCAAGAACAATGCTCGCGAACGATTTCGCGTCGAGGCTCGCTCCACCCACGAGCGCTCCGTCCAACTCTTCCTGGGCCATCAATCCCTGAATATTGTCAGGCTTGACGCTGCCGCCATAGAGAATCCGCAACGCAGAGGCGTGATCGGCGGAATACTGCTTCGCGGCGCACTGACGGATGAACCGGTGAGCTTCCGCCGCAATCTGCGGGGTGGCTGTTTTGCCCGTACCGATAGCCCACACTGGTTCGTATGCTATCAGAATACGGGAGAATTCATCGGGGGTCAACGAACCCGGGCCTTCCAGGAACTGTGCTCTGCATACGTGCTCGGTTTGGCCTCTCTCGCGGTGATCGAGCATCTCCCCGATGCAAACGATGGGAGTGAGACCAGCGGCGAGGGCCGCTTTCGTTTTCTTGGCCACGGTTTCGTCCGTTTCGCCGAAGAATTGCCGCCGTTCCGAATGGCCGATAATAACGTAGCGGCAACCGGCTTCGACTAGCATCTGCGGAGAGATCTCGCCAGTGAAAGCGCCTTCCTTTTGCCAAAAGACGTTCTGCGCGGCGATGGCAATCTGCGTGTCCCGTGCGGCTTCGGCGGCAGTATGGATGGCCGTAAATGGCGGAGCGATTACAATGTCGCAATGGTTTATGCCCGCAACGAGCAGCGAAAATGCAGAGAAAAATATTTCCGTTTCTGTCTGCGTCTTGAACATCTTCCAGTTTCCGACAATGACGCGCTTGCGCGGTGCCGGACCGTCGACCAGCGCAGCCTTCTCCGAAGGCTTATCGGTCAACGCTTCCACGCCGGGGAGTTTGGCCCCGGCGAGAAACTCTAGCGAAGCGCCGCCTCCGGTCGAGATGTGAGAGATTCTCGAGGCGACGCCGGCCTGGTGAACGGCGGCGACGGAATCGCCCCCGCCTACTATGGAAGTTGCGCCGACGCCGGTGGCGACGGCGACCGCTCGGGCGATTTCGAGCGTGCCAGTGGCAAAAGCAGGCATTTCGAAGACGCCCATCGGGCCGTTCCAAACGATAGTCTTGGCTTGGGCGATTTCCGCGGCGAACGCCGCAATGGTTTTTGGCCCGATATCGAGACCCATCTGATCAGCTGGAGTAGCGGAAACATCAATGGTCGTCGCCGGCGCAGTGGCTTTGAACTCAGGGGCGATGATGTGGTCCACGGGAAGTAGCAGTTTGAAATTTTTCTGTTTGGCGTCTGCGAGAATTTTGCGGGCGAGATCGAGCTTGTCCTGTTCGACCAGCGATTTCCCGATCGGCAAGCCCTGCGCCTTGAAAAACGTGTAGGCCATGCCGCCGCCGATGAGCATGACGTCGGCGATTTTCATCAGGTTCTCGACGACTTCGATTTTGTCGCTAACTTTTGCTCCGCCGAGAATCGCGACGAAAGGGCGCGTGGGATCGGTGAGCGCTTTGCCCAGATAATTGAGCTCTTTTTCCATGAGCAGCCCGGCCGCGGCCTGGTTCACAAAACGCGTGATGCCCACAACCGAAGCGTGAGCGCGATGCGCGGAGCCAAAAGCGTCGCAAATGAAGAGGCCATCGCAGAGGGAGGCGAGCTCCTTCGAGAATGCTTCGTCGTTCTTCTCTTCCTCGGGATGAAAACGCACGTTTTCCAGAAGAAGTATGTCGCCGTCAGCGAGTGTCTTGCTTTTTGACACAGGGACCGGGCCGACGCAATCGGAAGCAAAGCGAACGTGTTGACCCAGTAGCTCTTCGAGCTTTTTGACGACGGGGAAAAGAGAAAGCTTGAGGTCGGGACCTCCCTTGGGCCGGCCAAGATGAGAAGCGAGGATCAGTCGGGCGCCTTTTTGAATGGCCACGCGCAATGTGGGGAGCGTTTCGCGAATGCGCGTGTCGTCGGTGACGACGCCGTCTTTGAGCGGGACGTTGAAGTCCACGCGGATAAAAACGCGCTTGCCGCTGAGATCGAGATCATTGATGGTGAGCTTGTTCATGGTTTGTGACTCGCGATTCGTGAATTATTTGTCACTTGGAGCGCAGCGAGGCGCGGCTTTCCCCACCCCTTCAGGCCGGTGATTGCGCTAGAATTTCGCGGCCATGAATTTGATGAGATCGCGGCAGCGGCAAGAATAGCCCCACTCGTTGTCATACCAGGCAAGGACTTTAACGCAGCGGTCGCCGACCACCTTGGTGTAGCCTGAATCGACGATGGAAGAATTCGGATTGCCCTTGAAATCGGCGGAGACGAGTTCTTCCTCGGTGTAGGCAAGCACACCCTTCATGGGGCCGTAGGCGGCGGCTTTCAGGGCGGCATTGACGGTCTGTACGGTGGCGGGCTTCTCCAGAAATACGGTGAGGTCTACAACGCTGACATTGGGCGTGGGGACGCGCATGGCGTAGCCATCGAGCTTCCCTTTTAATTCAGGGATCACGAGGTGCAAGGCCTTCGCGGCGCCGGTCGAGCTGGGAATCATGTTGATCGCGGCGGCACGCGCCCGACGGAGATCCTTGTGAGGCAAATCCAGAAGCTTCTGGTCGTTGGTGTAGGAATGGATAGTGGTCATGGTGCCGCTATGAATGCCGAAGGTGTCCTGGAGCACCTTGGCGACAGGAGCGAGGCAATTCGTTGTGCAGGATGCGTTGGAAACGACGTTATGCGTCGCGGGCTCGTAGGTTTTGTCATTGACGCCGAGGACAAAAGTCGCGTCGGGACCGTCCGAGGGCGCGGTAATAATGACTTTCTTGACTGGGGCGCGGAGATGTTTCCTTGCATCACCGCCTTTCGTGAAGAGACCAGTGGACTCGACGACAATATCGGCCCCGACGCTGGCCCAATCGATTTCGGCGGGATCTTTCACTTTGAAAACCTTGAAGGCTTTGCCCTCGACGGAGATCGAATCCTCGGTGTGCGTGACGATGTGAGAGAGATTGCCGAGGATGGAGTCGTATTTAAGCAAGTGCGCGAGCGTCTTGGCGTCGGTGATGTCGTTGACGGCGACGAATTGGATGTCTTTGTCGTCGAGCGCGGTGCGCATGATGTTCCGTCCGATGCGGCCGAAGCCGTTGATGCCGACCTTGATGGGCATACTACCTCCGTTGGATTTGGCGAAGCAGCGGCGGACCCTCCGACGAGAAACGGCCGCAATGCCGAACACAAAATGCTATGGGGTGCGTGAAGAAAAGTCAACGCGAAGCGAGAAGTGAAAATCCAGTGTCAGGTTACCGCCATGGACATGCAAGCAATGCGAAAATTTACTCTGGGTACTGTCTGATGGTGGTCACGCGGTCGCCGGTGAAACAGACGAAAACGGTTTTTGATGGAGGCTCGCCGTAAATCCAATCCTCGATGTCGTTTCCCGCAGGGTCGCGTTCACGAACTTTGTGGTCGGGCTTGCCGATGGCGGCGACCACCTCTTCGCGGTCCATCCCCACCAGTGGCCGCCGTTCCGCGATGGCCTTCTTCATCGCCGGAGGCAGCGTATCCACCCACTGAACGGAAGCGGAACGCTCCCTTGAGAAATCGAGGAACGGTGAGAGGAGCTGCTTCAGGTCTTTCGGGCTCAAATCGGGAACCACTTTATTGAAATCAAGATAAATTGTGCTGCCCATTCCGGGCTGCAGACCAGGGGGACCTTGTTGTTGCTCTTCCGTGGTCGTTTGGGCCGTAGGAATCCCGCTCAGTTCAATGTGGAAGCGGTCACGCAGGCGCTTTTTGCCGCGTCCGCCGCCGTTCAAGTCCACAATGATCTGGTTGTCGCGAAAATCCAGCTTCGTGATCTGGACCTTGTCCCCATTGTTGACGGCAGCGCCGTGAGTCGCGATGGCGCGATCCAGCATCTCGGCGTTGAGCGGCTTGCCAACGTGGACGATGAGGCCCTCCTTCCCGGCAGGGAGGGACTTCGTGGCTTTGGCGAACTCGCCAGACACATAGCGAATAAGTTCAAGTTTCGAGGATTCCTGTAGAGTTGCGCTCTTCGGCTTGGCTGGCGTCTGAGAGACGTCTTGTTCGTCGGGGGCGGCGGAAACTGCGTCCGGGAACAGGGGAATATCTTCCCCGGGCGGGAAAACGGCGATTGGCCGAGCGTGCGGAAGAAGACTGTTGACGCGCGGAACGTCGGCGCCAGCGAGAAGGAAGAGAGTCAAACTAAAAATGAGCCTAATCGCCATGACCAATTTGGGCCAGCCGCTTGTTGGACCAGGCAGCCTATTCCACTTCGTGATTATCTCCCAGATTCTATGATGCGGGAAATGGGAAAAACAACCACCACGTCCCTCGGGGACGGGCCGGAGGCTTCGGTGCGAGCGTACCAATTTCATGGATTCTACGGCAATGAGGGTGGTTATGCCGTGCGGCGCAGCAGTCGAATAGCCTAGCGGGAGATGACCTGGACGCCTTGGCGGTCGATGGTCACGGGTAGAACTTCTCCGCCCGCTTCAACGATAGCGGCTTCCACTCGGCTGCGGGCATCAGGCTCAATCAACAGGACAACGCAACCGCCGCCGCCCGCTCCGCAAACCTTGCCGGCCAGCGCGCCGTTTCGTCGAGCGCCTTCGATGACGCGGTCTATCTTTTTGGTGGAAATCGTCGGCAAGTTCCTCTTGCGGAAGGACCACTCTTCCCGCATCAAGCGACCGGCCTCGTGCCAGTCCGGCTTCTCCACCGCGAAGCGCATTTTCTGGGCGACCTCGGAGATGCGCTCCAGGCTGTTCTGCACACTGCGTTTGCCGCCGATCTGCGCTTTGAAGACCTCCCAATTGTTGATTCCGTGCTGGCGCGGCTTGCCGGTGTAGCACACGACGATGCGCCGTTCCAATTCGTCAAGATTCACGCGGAGTTCGACGCGGTGCTCGCCTCCGGGCGGGAGCTCGATGGCCGCAGCGCCGCCAAAGGCGGGTGGATAATGATCCTGCGTGCCGGTCGGGACATTGATGACGATAGCTTCGGCATCGCGGCTAATGTGAATCCAATCGACTTTGCTCTTCCCTGCCCCCGTGTAGCGGTCCAGCGCCGCGCAAATGGCGACAGCCATCGCACTCGAACCGCCGATGCCTGCACCGTTAGGAGCTTCGGAATCGGTTGTGAGCGTGAAGCCGCCCTGCGGCTGAAAGAATTTTACGATTTCCGCGAGAAGCGGCAGCTTGTAGCGCTTGGTTTTCAGTAGCACGGCAAAGGATGCGAAGCTTTCTTCGCGCTTGATGTCGCGGGAGACGAGCTTGATGCGTTCATCCCACGGCGCATGCGTCTGAATCACGCAAGAAGCGTAGCGCGAGATGGCCGCATTCAACGTGACCGAGCCCGGATGAAACAGATAGAGCGGCCAGATATCCAGAGTGCTTCCAGCAAAGTCAACGCGCGTCGGAGCTTTGGATTCAATGATCATGAATATCCGTTATTTTTGTTGCGGGCTACCTTCCGTCGAGACAGTTTGCAGGAATCAACTTGCAAGCTCAAGCGGAGACGACAGTCAGAAAGTACAATTGGACACGGGTTCCGCGCGCGGCTTTATTTCGCTGTGCTTCCCGCTGCGCGATTTCGAACCATCAGCTGCGGGCCGGCGTCTTTTTTCTCTTGGGCAAGCGCCGGGTTTGGTTCGAAGCAGCGGCGGCAGCGCGCTTCATACATTCCTCCGGCGCCCACCACGATCAGTTCTTCGCTTTCGACCAAGCCGTTGCGTGTGCACCGCGGGATTGCCGCACCGCATGCAGATGGCTAACAGTTTGGTGATCTCTTCCGCGATGGCCAGCAGCCGCGGCATTGGTTCGAACGGCCGGCCGCGATAGTCGGTGTCGAGTCCGGCGACGATGACGCGCTTGCCGAGATTGGCGAGTCTGGTGCACACGTCGACGATCTCTTCGCCCAGAAATTGCGCTTCGTCGATGCCCACGACCTCCGTGCGAGGGGAAAGCTTCTCCATGATTTCGGAGGCTTTTGTCACGTTATCTGATGGAATGCCCAGCCCCGAATGCGAGACGATTTCATTGGCCGCGTAGCGTTCGTCAATCGCAGGCTTGAAGATCTGCACGCGCTGCCGCGCAATTTCCGCGCGACGCAACCGCCGAATCAGCTCTTCACTCTTGCCGGAAAACATTGGACCGACCACAACTTCGATCCATCCCATGTTGCCTTTAACAATGTCCACGCCTGTCTCTCCTGATTGACCTGCTGCCAATTCTAGGGTGCGCTGCGCACCGCTCTGCCATACATCTTCGCATTGTAGAACGGGGCGAAGGCCGTGATGACCGCAACGCGAAACGACTCGTCTCGTTGGATCAGATCCGCCGAGAGAACTCCCCAGGCGCCCTGCCCGTCGCGAATGCCAACCGCCCCTGCAAAGCGATCGATGGCATCCGACAGGTCGGACCCGCGCTCAAGAACTTCATGCGCGAGTTCCTCTGGTAGCTCGATGCCGCCGGAGCGACCGTAGAAGCCTCGCGCGCCGTCGCTCACATACGCCCAGCTTTCCAGGAAGACGCGCCTGCTTCTATCGTCCTGCAACACTTCCAGGCCTCCTTCGAGGCCGATAAAAAACCGCCACGGCTTACGAGTCTCGCGGGCAAGCAGCACCAGCGCTTCCACTCGATGACGAGCTCCGCGCATAAGTTCTTCACAGGAAGAAGGGGTGGGGCTTACTCCGCTTTCGACTTCCACGCCGACGACTTCGAAGTCCCCGTCCGGAACAAGCTTAGACGCGAAAGCGCTCAGAGCCTTCGTAACGGCCTGGAGCTTTGGCTTGCGCGTGCTGCCGACGGCGACGATGATCTTCTTCATGAAGCCAACAAAGGGACTCGCTGATTCTAACGGGAATCACAGCACAATATCACGCGGAAACTATCATCCTGACGAAATCCCAGCCGCGCACCAGACTTCTTCTCTGGATCGCAAAGTATGGCTACTCTATAGCAGAATCATGCAGAGCCATGCAAAAAAGAATAATCGCAGATTCAAAGGCTGTCCCACCCGCCCAATCGGGTCCTCGCTTAGAAATCTTCCGGTGCGGAAATCGTAGTATCTGGCGCGGTAGTCGGATCGAGCGCAAGGTTCCAAAAATAGTCGGCCAAATGGCTCGGCAGGAGGAAGAAGATCTTCCCAGCTTAACTGTACTCTTGTTCCTGGCGCGTGCGCTTTAACGGTTTCCAACATAGACTCGAGGGCTGCCCTCGTTTTGCCGTCAGAGCTGAATGACTGATAGGCCTGCCACCTGGCGAAAGTGCCGGAGATTTGAAGTACCGACGCTGTAGCCAAGCTCAAGTGCGGTGACGCCAACTAACAGATCAGGGAGAGGGACTCTTACTCCTCGGGCCTGATTCTGGCCGTCAAGTTGGCCGGCGCGAAGGGCTAATGACGCACTGACCGGGTAAACGGGCATCGCAATCATCAATTCTTCGATGAATTTCTCTCGCTTTAATTTGCGTTCAGGAGTGTCTGCGCGGGCTGCTCCATGCGCCAGCTCGATGAGTGTCACCACCGAGATGCCAATCTCTGTTTCCCCTATTTCTTTAGCGATGGCGGTCAAGACTTGTCGAGCATTCTTGCCTTGACGCTCGGCTGCGATTAGAACGCTGGAGTCGAGGATCAATCCCATGCGGGAGGACTAAGAGGTTCGCGAAGGCTCGCGACGGCTGTTTCCACATCTTTGGGGAAGTCCGCATCGATCGTCGCGGTCGAGTCTTCAGGGAGCAATGCGATACATTCAGAGATGGTGCGCCGAACTGGCTCCGCTGGATGCAGAACAGCGATGGCCCGCTTGTCCTTTTCAATGACAATCTCTGCGCCTGCAGATACTCGCGCCAGAAGCGTCGCGAAGTCACTCGCGGCTTCCGCTTCCGAGACACGAATCACATTCTTGGCCATGCTGTGATTATACACCGCGCCGCAAGTCCGCTGCGCTCCGGCCATGAACAGCACCCCTCCAAGGGTAACGTGTCCCTTGCACACCCGGCGTCGAAGACGCCGCTCTGCCAGCGAGAGGTGGCACGACGAGAAAGCAAAGACCGAATAATATCGCAAGGAACCTCCTCCGTCGGTATTCCGTCCACGCTCCCGAATAGTTGGTCGCCGGGTTGTGTAGCGTCTCCAAGCTGTTGCCTCCGGTCCTACCTTCCAAACCAAAAGATGTGAAATGGCGGGTGGCAAGGCCTGCATGGTTGTTTTGGACCTTTTGGGTGCCGCAGCCCTGCGGTTTTCCGGGTGCGGCTTTTGGCTTTTCCACACTCGCGTCTCACCAAACTACAAATTCCCGCCAACTCCTTCTAACTCCTCGACTTCCCCGCGTCTCATTCGAATGATAAGTACCCAGGTACTGTACCTTGACAGTAATCCTCTTCCCTGCTATCATTTCCCATGTTTACCCTGAGCCTCGAAGGGTTTCGCCCGCGAACTCAGACCACCTGCTCCGATCTCAACTCCTCCGCCTCTGTTCGTCGTTGTCTCCCCGCTCGCTTACCCACAGCGCTTTCTGCGATGGGTCACTGGACACTCGCCACTATCCCCGGATCTCCTTTCGCAGCGATTCTTGACGTCGCGCCAAGCATAAGTTCTGTGTTTGCCGCTCTTACAAAAAACACCGGGGGTGGGGTGTACTCATCTTTCTTCGCAAACTCTTTGCACCGCACCTGCCCCGGCCCGGTCGGAGCGTTGCGTCTCCAGAAACGGCGCCTCGCGCCCCCGCGCCGTAACTCTCTCCACCGATTCGATCGCGCCGTTCCGCACCAGCAGCGCGTGATCAAAATTGTTAACCGTGGGACAAACATGCCTCGGCAGCAGGTAAAGCACCTCGCCAACTCGCGGACCGGCCGCGCTTGCCTCCACGGCCATGGGCATGTGCTCTTCGCTCGGCGCAAGCGGTGTGAGTTCCGCATGACCCACGACCACGCACGTCGGTACACCCGCGTCGGCCGAGACTGCTTTGTGCCCCGCATCGCAAGTAACAACCCCTGCGCGCGGCCGGCTCACCACGCGGCTCACTACCAGCACCGCCGGCCGGTAGCCATACTCCTTGGGGAGCTGCGCCATGCTGGTCGCATCGCCATAAACAATCGTCCCCGGCGAAATCCGGTGGAGGAATCGGGCCTTGCGAAACCCTCCATAGGAAAGCGAGCACGGAAACGTCGGCGTTCCCGCCGTAATCACTTCCGGCACGTTCACTCCTCTCCGCTCGATCGCTCTCGCAATTTCCATCAAGCGATCGTAGCCCTCGTGCGTCGCCTCGGTCCGCCCAGCCTCTTCCACTGCCCCATACTGTCCGTCGTAATAGTGCAAGCCGCGAAACTCCAGCTTGTTCGCGCCGCCAATCGCGCGTACGAGCGTAACGATTTCTTCGCACCGGCTCTGCTCGATCCCCGTGCGGTTCATGCCTGGATTGATGTCCAAAAAAATTCCTACTCCGCTCCCGCGCCATTGGTTGATTTGTTCTTCGTTCTCGGCCAAAACGGAAATACGCACGTCGGGGAACTGCTTCGCGATTTCCTGAATCCGGCGCGCGTTTGCGCCCATGGACGGATAGGCCAGGAGCACGTCTGCCGCTCCGGACTGGCACGCCACCAGCAGTTCCAGTGTCGTCGCGCACTTGAAATTGCGGATGCCGCGCTCCACCAACATCCGCACCGTATAGCCCAGCTTGGCTGTCTTGATGTGCACGCGCCAGCGGTCCGCATCGCCGCCCAGCAATTGCAATGTCCGCTCGATATTGGAAGCAAGCATCTCGGGATAGACCACGAGCGCCGGAGTCATCACGTTTTCGATCCCGGAGATTTCGTAGCGCGGGTCAAAAGCAAATTCGCTCAACACGGGTTTCTTAGCCATGGCCGCTTCGATGATACCGCCGAAATGCCGCCCACGGCACACCGTGCACCATTCTCATCTGCTCCCGATGGAATGTGCGCGGGCTCGAGCCAAGAAAAAATCGATGCGCGGTTTGACCGGTACATCCTGCGATAGTAGGCTCCGGGAACTTTCATGAGCACGCTAAATCCAGACGCAGCGCCGCGTCCCCAGACATCTGGCTTGGTTCGTGGCCTTGGCCTTTGGTCCGCAGTCGCGATCGTCATCGGCGACACCATCGGGACTGGCATTTTTCTCGTTACTAGCGACATGGCGCGCACCGTCGGATCGGCTAAGTTGGTTTTTGCCGCCTGGCTCATCGGCGGGATCATCGTGCTTTTCGGCGCCTTCTGTTACGCCGAACTTGGCGCGGCTTTCCCCAACGCCGGCGGCCCCTATGTTTACCTTGGCCGCGGCCTCGGCCCCCTCTGGGGATTTCTTTTCGGCTGGATGAGTTCGTTCCTCGAACGGCCTGTGGCGATGGCCACACTCGCGGCGGGGTTTCTGCGATTTGCCGGATTTCTCTTTCCGGTCGTGGCCACTCCTTTGTTCACGTGGCATCTCGGTCGGTATGACTTCTCCCTCACCGCGGCCCAGCCGCTTGCCGCGCTCGTGGTCGTGGCGGTCACAGCCATCAATTATTTGAGTGTGCGGCTGGGCGGCAGCATCCAGGTAGTACTGACCTCCCTGAAGATCGGCACGATCCTGGTAATTGTCGTCGCTGGGATTCTCGTCGGAAAACCTCATGCCCTCGCAGCGGCGCACATGGCCATTCCGCCGGCGATGGGCCCACTCGGTTGGGGAACGATCGGTGCCGTGCTGGCCGCCCTCGTTCCCGCGATGTGGGCCTACAACGGCTTCAATGACCTCGGCGACTTGGGAGAAGAAATTCAGCATCCCGAGAGAAACATTCCGCGAGCCATCATCCTCGGACTGCTCACCGTCGGGGGGCTGTACCTGCTCGCAAATGTTGTTTACTTCCGCATTCTACCGTTCGCGGTTCTGGCGCAATCCCAGCACGTCGCCTCGGATGTTGTACAGTCATTTGCAGGCTCTCGCGGTGCAACGTGGCTGACCATCGCCATGGCCATCTCCGCGCTAGGAGCGCTCCACGTCGTCGTCCTAACCGGCGCTCGCATTCCTTACGCCATGGCTCGCGACGGCGCCTTCTTCCAATTCACCGCCCGCATTCACCCTACGTTTCGCACTCCCAGCGGCTCGCTGCTCTTTCTTGGCTCTATCGCCGCGATGCTCGCCCTCAGCGGGACGTACGAAGAGCTCTATTCGCTGTTTGTCTTTGCCGTGTGGATTTTCTTCGCTTTAACTGCAATTGCTCTGCTCCGTCTGCGCAAAAAAGAACCAGACCTCGTCCCGGCCGTACCGCGCCTGGGGCTATCCCTGGACGCCGCTCATCTTTTTGCTCGCCGCGATTGCACTTACTCTGAACTTGTGGATGATCCGCCCCGTGCGCTCCTCTCTTGGACTTGTCGTTATCCTGGCAGGTGTTCCATTCTTCTACCGCTGGCGCGAGTCGCCTCCCGATGCCGCCTCCCCCGCCGGAGAGAGTTAACGCATCGAGACTTCTTCAGGAAGACGCGCCCTTAGCCGTCATTCCCAGTGTCCTCCCACGAGCGGAAGCTACGTATTCTCAAAGCATGTTCCCGAGGCATCTCATAACGCGGCTGGAACGTCCGCAAAGACTGCGGCTCATTTTACGTTCAAATTTTCCAGGAGTTAATTTCGATTGTGGTAGGGAGCGAAGCAAATGGAGCGGCCTATCGGAATCGAACCGACACCTGAACCTTGGCAAGTCTGCAGGGAACGGAGTGTCAACAACTTACGAGTCACTTTCAGGAGCGCTAAGTAGCATTTAGAGCAGTGGGAAACGCTTAATGGTCCTACAGTTGGTCCCACGCGGAAGGCGGGTTGGCTTCCCTCCCGCACGTGGAGAATCGTAATCCTATTGCCTCAGGTAGGCCTCTTTGCTATTTCAACTTACCATGGCCAGGGAAATGGCCGGACGCTTTCATTTCGAACTGGTGCGGGACCGAGACAAACTGTGAAGTCTGGCCATCAAGGTTGTCAGACGAGGGCCGTCTTCCTCAGTCAGCGCGGTGAATCTTAATCCCAGTCCACTTCCGGGCTTAACATGTCGAACGACAGCTTTGGCCCTGATTTGTCCTTCCTGAACAAGAAAGTCAAGCCTGATCGTCGCGTCCACTTCTTGCAACGCTTCTGTTTCGACAAACAAACCTCCCGTGCTCAGGTCTCGTATTCGTGAAGTATCCTCACGTCCTTTGCAATTCCAGTAGACCCAGACTCCGTGGGGCTTCTCGACTCGCGGGTAGCGCCTCCTCGAAGGAATACTTTGTCCCACCAAGAAGCGCCTATCAGCGCGTATGTCTGTCCTCAAGATCACGTTAGGTTCCTCATGCGGCTTTGCAATTGTCCGGATAGGTCCACCCCAATGGCGAAGTCGCGGTTCTCCTTGCGCCGGCAGCAAGCGACCCTTCCTTCAGACCGAACGCTGTCGGAAAGAGCCCCTCACCTTACCCTAGACCTCCACCGGCATAGGCCTCACTTACGAGGCGCTTCGCCCGACAGCCTATCTCCCCAAGCTACGAGGCTCGCTCGAGATTTTAATCCCACACAGAAATCCTCATTCGCCAGGGGCTCACAGTACAGCGAGCTCCCTTGCAGTCGAAAATAGCCGGTCAATGAAGCTAGCCACGGCTGCTCTTCAGCCCGCAGCGCCGCTTGGTCAGCACGCGAGCGCCGTGGGGACTTACGTTGACGGTTACCACCCTTTCGGCAAGGAGCATCTTTTCCGCGATCACAAGGTCTACTGGCAGCGCCATCGGGACGCGCTTCTCAATTCTTCCGTCTAGAGTCATAGAATCAGGACTTTTTTCAGAACTATCTTTTTCGGGAGCCCGGGCCGGGCTTTGCCGTTCAGTTATTGCCATGGCAAGATTTCTGATGGTTTCGTTTTTGTTCATACATGGCCTCGTCCGCTTGCGCCATAAGTTCACCGAGCGAGATGGCACGCTTCGGATCAAATCGCGCCACACCAACACTGAGCGATAGCTGGTAACGAGATTCATTTGCATTCGACTTTTTGAGATTCTTTTCCAATCGGCGGAGGAGGACTTCCTGGGTCTGGCTGGACGCTTCCGACGCCAATACGACAAATTCATCTCCGCCGAGGCGAGAAAGAATGTCGGAACCACGAAATGATTGTTCCAGGGCGTCAGCCGTCCGAATGAGGGCTAGATCTCCCTTCGTGATGACCGTAGGTGTCATTTATCTTCTTCAGGTTGTCGACGTCACAAAACATTAGCAGGAAACTCTGGCCATTGCGTTGGGCCAGTTTGAGTTGGTGAGTCGCAGCAGCAAAAAATCCGCGCCGGTTGAAGAGGCAGGTTAGATTCGTCCGTGAGGGCAAGATAGCGCAGTTCTCTGTCGAGAAGAGCCTGCTTAACGGCGCCCCAGACTGCCGGGTGAGTCGCAACCCTCATCGTCTGCGTGTTCGGGGTGGTCTGATTTCAGAAGCTTGGAGATCTCGTCCACTTCCTGCAATATCTGACCAAGCTCGGATCCGCAGCTCGCAATGCGGAAGATAGATTCTCCGTGAGGCCGTTTTCTGGAGGACCGTTCTTCCGACCCATGGCTATAATCTTGCGATTGGTATCTTCTTCGCCAAACCCAGTCGTCGAGCAAGTGACCTGCGAACCGTTTTCGGCCTGTAATTCTTGTAATGGCATCACCCCTCCCGCCAGCAAGTGCGAAGAGCTCCCTCACTGGAAACCACATAGTTCCATTGATCTGGATAGCCGACAAGCGGGTGAGGACCGTAAAGTTGGTACAGGTGATTCCACTAGTACTTCCGCGTGACTAGGCATTCATGCATGAAGGAATAGAGAAGAGAACGGTTCTTCAATTCTGACAATACTTTAGCGCGTAACTCAGGTATTTACCTGATGCCATTCGCAGGGGTTTGCCTGCTTGAGCTAGCGGGTATGTCATGGTATTTGTTTCGAATCTGCAGAGGACCCTGACCATTCGCCGATATATGGGTGCATGCCGTTCAGAGCAAGGAGAATTGATTCATGTCCAAACGTGAGAGCACTTCGAAAGACTCGGGGGCACGGAGCCATCCAGGAGTGGATTTAGTGCGGAGTGAAGCGCCTTCAGAGCTTCTTCGGGAGCTTGTGGCGCACTTGCGTCAGAACCGCACGCAGTTGCGCGAGGAATGGGTGGTGCGCATCACTGAGACGCGCTTGCTTACGGCGATGACCAAGGAAGAGATTTTCGCGGAAGCAACCTCGGTGTACGACAGCTATGTGGAGGCTCTGGAAACCGAGGCTTTCGAAGCGCTGCAAGCTTACGCGCGCAACCTGTCCGAACGCATTATTCCGCGAGGAGTCGAGACGCACGAAGTTGTTGGCATCGTTCTCCTGCTGCGCGACGTTCTGGCACGGTCCCTGTTCGCAAAGTACCAGACCGATTTCAAGAAACTGAATCGCATCCTTGATGCCTACGAGCCTGCCGCGAACCGCATCGCGAACACCGTGGCCGTTGGTTTCGTGCAAGAGCGCGAGCGCGTCATCCGGCAGCAACAGGAAGCGATCCGCGAACTCTCCACGCCGGTGTTGCAGGTTCGCGAGCGCTTGCTGATTCTGCCCATCATTGGG
This sequence comes from uncultured Acidobacteriota bacterium, assembly GCA_963753745.1. Taxonomy (GTDB): domain Bacteria; phylum Acidobacteriota; class Terriglobia; order Acidiferrales; family UBA7541; genus Acidiferrum. The sequence goes on along the minus strand of CAVWDX010000020.1, from coordinate 3,249 downwards.
GTGATCGATCCGCAGCGCGCCCGGCAATTGACGGAACAACTTCTTCGAGGAATCCGCACCAATCGCGCTAAAGTCGTGGTGATCGATATCACCGGTGTGGCAGCCATGGACGTTACGGTGGCGAACCACTTGGTGCAAACGGTGGAAGCGTCACGGCTGCTCGGTGCGACGGTCATCGTTACGGGCCTTTCACCGGAGATTGCTCAGACGTTGGTGACGATTGGCGTGGATCTGGGAAAGATGAACACGGTGGGCGACCTACAAGGCGGCATCGAGCAGGCCGAAAGACTGTTGGGATACAAAGTTGAGTCACTCGCGGAGCCACGCTAGGCAAAGCGGAGGAAGGGCGACGTGGAAGTCCCGATTCTCAAGCAGGGAGCGGTCCTGATTGCGACCTTTCAGGCCGCGCTCTCGGACGCGGACCTCAACCATCTGCGCATGGGCTTAGTCCAGCAGGTAGTTAAGTTTCGCTCCCGTGCGGTTATCGTCGATGTTACCGCGATGGACGTGATGGACTCGTTCGCATCCCGGACATTGCGGGAGATCGCTCTGATGATCCGGCTGCGCGGCGCAGAGACGGTAATCGTTGGGATTCAGCCGGAAGTGGCTTTTGCAATGGTGCAACTGGGCTTAACACTGGAAGGCGTTGCGACCGCCCTGGACTTGGAAGAAGGTCTGGCGTACTTGAACGAAAAGTTCAAAACCACGAACTGAAAGTGAGCCACAGTGTCGGCTGGGGAAATCCGGGTGGCAATCAACTCCGACCAGGATATCGTCTTAGCCCGCCAGAAGGGCCGGGTGATGGCGACGGAACTCGGGTTTTCAACTGGGGACGCCACACTAATTGCAACGGCAATTTCAGAATTAGCGCGCAACATCATCTCCTATGCCCGCAAAGGCCAAATCACGCTAAAGATGGTGAATGGATTGAACCGTCAAGGCATTTCGGTCATCGCTAGCGATGACGGTCCTGGGATCCCTGATATTCGTCAGGCGCTGCGAGACGGTTTTTCCACTTCTGGAAGTCTTGGACTTGGATTACCTGGAGTGCGCCGCTTGATGGACGAATTTGAGATCACTTCCCAACCCGGCCGGGGAACGATTGTGGCGGTGAAAAAATGGAGACAATAAGAGAGCCGATGGTCGAATATGGTGTTGCCAAGTTCGTACTTCCGGGCCAGGGACAGTCGGGCGATCACCACCTGGTTTGCTGCAACCGAAACGGAATTCTGGTTGCGGCGATTGACGGCATAGGGCACGGCGAAGAGGCTGCCATTGCCGCTAAGACAGCAGCTACGCTTCTCAAAAGCTCTGCCGACGAAGCGATTATCTCTCTGGTAGAACGATGCCACGAGAAACTCCGGGCAACTCGCGGGGTTGTGTTGAGCCTTGCTTGCATTGACCGTGAACATGGCATGATGACCTGGCTCGGTGTCGGGAACGTCCAAGGAGTGTTGATGCGTGCCGATGCGAAGAACGGCAATGTGCGGGAGTCGCTTCTCCTGCGAGCTGGCGTCGTCGGTTCCCAGTTACCTGCTCTTCAGGCCACCGTGCTTCCGATCGTTCGGGGAGACACACTGTTTTTTGCGACTGATGGAGTCCGAAGCGATTTTTCCGTGACCCTCTCCGCCCGGGAGAATCCGCAAAGGGCGGCAGACAGAATTCTCGAGCAATATCGCAGCGGAACTGACGATGCGCTCGTTCTAGTCTCGCGGTTAACGGGAATTAATCCATGAAGATCGCGATTCGACGCAAGGCGAGGCCGTACGCGGGTTTTGAAGACGAGTACCGCTCTTCGTTGCGTGAATATGCGGCTGGCGGAGGCGAACCCGCACTGGGCCGGGCGTATGAACTCGGCCGTCGAGCGCTCACCGAGCAAAAGAGTCTCGTGGAGATGGCTTCCCTGCATCATCAAGCTGTACTTGCTTTGTTTCGCGATGCGGAAAGCGAGAAGCACAGGGAAGAATTGCTCCGGGCGAGCGCCGAATTCCTCGCAGAGTGCTTGTCTCCTTATGAGATGGCGCACCGTGGCTTTCAGGATGCGGTGAAGGCCCTGCGTCAATTGAACGAAACGCTCGAGGAGGAAATCAAGCGCATCGCGTACGCCGTGCACGACGAGGCTGGACAACTGCTCGTCGCCGTGCACCTCGCGCTCGCTGAAGTAGCCCTGGAACTGCCCGCGCCCCAGCAAGCGCAGTTCGCCCGGATTAAAGAAATGTTGAACCAAGTCGAGAAACATTTACGACGGTATTCCCATGAACTTCGGCCGACGATCCTAGATGATCTTGGTTGGATTCCCGCGATTCGTTTTCTGGCGGAAGGAATCTCGAAACGAGCCAATCTGCCAATTCACATCGATGCGGCCGTTCCCGGACGCCCGCCTGCCACCATTGAGACGACACTTTATCGCATCGTTCAAGAAGCACTAACCAATGCCGTGAAGCATGCGAAGGCGAGCAATGTCTGGATTCGTGCTTGGAGAGAAAATGTCGTGCTCTGTTGCTCGATCCGGGACGATGGTGGGGGTTTCGATTCCAGCCAGGCTCATGCGGCACCGAGCCGGAAGGGCTTAGGACTAATCGCCATGCAGGAGCGGGTGACTGCAATCGGCGGAACACTGCATATCAAATCACGCCCTGGGCACGGAACTGAGCTTTCCATCCGACTTCCATTGGAGGGTAATCATGCCAATTCGCATCGTGCTCGCGGATGACCATGTGCTAGTACGTCAGGGTCTGAAATCATTGCTGGAGCGGGAGAAATTTCAAGTTGTTGCGGAAGCATCCGATGGGCAAGAAGCAGTCCGCCTGACGGAGGCGCACCACCCGGATATCGCGGTCCTAGACATCAGCATGCCGACACAGAACGGCATCGATGCGGCTCGCGAACTGGGCCGTTCCTGCCCAAGAACAAAATCAATTCTCCTTACGCAGCACGAAGAAGAACAGTATATCCACGAGGCGCTCGAAGCTGGCGTGAAAGGATACGTCCTGAAGAATCAGGTCGCAAGCGACCTGGTTCATGCAATTCAACAGGTCTCTCGGGGAGAGTTCTACCTAAGTCCGGGCATATCGCGCGCGGTGGTGGAGGCGTACCGCTCCAGATCGGATAGGCCTACAGATCCCTTAACCGTGCGCGAGCGCCAGGTGTTGCAATTGATTGCCGAGGGAAAATCAACGAAGGATGCTGCTTCCCTCCTTGGCATCAGCGTGAAAACGGCCGAATCTCATCGCATGCGACTCATGCAGA
>CAVWDX010000019.1:0-145653 GCA_963753745.1 uncultured Acidobacteriota bacterium | reverse complement strand
CTGGGTCCGCGAACATAACCACATAGCAAGCGATGGTCCCCGTCGGGCTGATCGTGCTAAGCTGGCCCATCCGATGGAACTCCCAGGTGATTTTCCTCCGCGAGGACAACGACTGCCCTTGTGCCCGGCCCGTCGCTCAGTCTTTCGAATGCGCGTTTCATTGCGTCATATAGGAGCACCGTTTCATTTCGCTTGTCGGTCTCTACCCGCAATGAAGCCGTGAAGTTCTTCAAACTGCCCAGGTCGTCGGTGAGTTCTCCCGAGGAGCGAATCTCTGCTCCGTAGCTGATCACCACACCTCGCGCTCTTTCCTTCTCGAATTCGGGCACGCTCTCCACGACCGTCTGTTGTTCCAGCGGCAGAACCTTGCGTTGGTGAAAATCAGAATCGAGCAACAGAGCGATCTGTTTGGGTCCCGCGCTCTTCGGACCGTCCACAACTTGCAGTTTCCTGCCATGTTCCGTCACTAGAACGTCTTTCATAGAACTCGGTGCAATTGGATTCCCGCCTTGGTCTCTCGCATGGATAATCAAGGCGACCTTCTTCTGACCAGCGGCACCTGCTCTAGGGTTAGAGGTTTGTGCGACCCCCAAACAAATCGTTGCCAATAGCGGACCGCAAACTACCGCGATGACCGCTGTCCCTAAACATAGGTCTTTCAGCGTCCTCACATTAAGACAAACCATGTCGCTAATCCTTCTGAGATCTGAAATGTCCTAGCTGCTCTCTCCAAAATCCGTCTCTGGTTCCGGCAGCTTGTCGCCATCTCGGGCCACCCACACATACAAAGCTGGAAGCAAGAAAATGCTCAACAGCAGGGCTCCAATCAGGCCTCCGACGATGACTATGGCGAAGGGGCGCTGCGAGTCCGACCCGATGCCACGCGAGAGCGCGGCGGGGAGCAGGCCGAGAGTTGCGACAAGCATGGTCATCATGATGGGGCGAAGGCGAAGAACAGCGCCTTCGATGGCTGCAGATTCGATTGTGTGACCCGCCGCACGCAACTGGTTGATGTACTCCAGCATGATGACGCCGGTCTCCACAGAAACTCCGAAGAGCGCCAGAAAGCCGACGCCAGACGACACGCTGAGGTGCGTGCCTGTCATGAGCAGAGCCAGCAGACCTCCGATTGGAGCGATTGCGACGTTGGCGAGAATGAGGCCAGCCCACTTTGCAGAAGCGAACATCGTATAGAGAACGATGAAAATGACCAGAATCGTGATTGGCACGACGATCATCAATCGTCTCTGAGATCGCTTTTGACTCTCGTACTCGCCCGCCCAATCGATGTGATAACCGACGGGAAGCTTCACTTGGTCGCGGACGAGCTTCATCGCTTCCTCTACTGCGCTGCCCAAGTCCCGGCCACGGACGCTGTATTTAATCGCCACGTAGCGCGAATTTTCTTCGCGGTATATTTCGGACGCCCCGTCCCGAACTTCGACCTTTGCCAACTGCGCAAGGGAAACTCGTTCTCCTGAGAGTGCCAAGAGACGGATGTTTTCGATGGCTTCTTTCGTTTCGCGATACGGAGCTTGATATCGGACGACAAGGTCGTAACGCTGTTCGCCCTGTAAAACCTGGCTAACCGCTTTCCCGCCCACCGCAGTCTCGACGGCATCCTGAACGTCAGCGACATTGACACCGTGGCGCGCAGCTTGTTGACGATCGACAGTAATATTCAGGTTTGGCTGTCCCAGGACTCGAAACAGGCCTAGGTCTTCAACACCGCGGACACCCCGCATGACATTGACAATCTCGTCGCCCTTTTCTTCGAGGACTCGCAGATCATCACCGTACAACTTAATAGCGAGCTCGCCCTTTACGCCGCTGACTGCTTCTTCCATGTTGTCCGCGATCGGCTGGGAAAAATTCCAAAGAATCCCAGGCATCTTGCTGAGTTCGCGGTCCATTGCGGCGATGAGCTCGTCTTTGTCTTCGTGAAAGACGGGCCGCCACTGTCCCTTCGGCTTCAGATCTACGAAGTACTCGGTATTGAAGAAGCCAGTGGTGTCAGTGCCGTCATCGGGCCTTCCCACCTGGCTTGTCGCCACAGTGACTTCGGGAAACGAAGCGAGAATGACGCGAGCCTGATTTGCGACGCGCACGCCCTCGGTAGGTCCTGTGCTTGGGGCCAGTGTGCCCCGAACCCAAACGGCTCCCTCATCGAGATGGGGCAGGAATTCTGAGCCGATCACACCGCTGACCATGAGGAAGCCGGAAAGAACAAATGCAGCCGCTCCCGTGCCCACTGTGACGCTCCGATGTTCCATCGCCCACCTCACTGCGACTCGATATTTCTCCCTCAGAAACTGCATGACGGGGTTATGCCATTCACGCACTCCATGGCGAAATTGAAGAAGGGCAAGGACAGGTGCAATCACAATCGAGAAGACCAGCGCGCCCAGGAGAGCGAAGGAAACGGTCCAGGCCATGGGCTTGAACAGACGCCCCTCGACGCTTTGCAACGTGAAGATCGGCAGATAAGCGGCGATGATGATGGCCCGGGCATAAAATACGGGCCGAAGCACTTCGCGTACTGCGTCGCGAATGCGCTCCAACGGCGTCTTTTGAGAACTTGCTGCCAAGCTGAAGTGCCGGACGATGTTTTCGACGATGACGACGGTTCCATCGACAACCATGCCAAAATCAAGAGCGCCCAAAGAAAGAAGATTCGCGGGAATCTTGTTGAGGTCGAGACAAATCGACGCGAACAGAAGCGAGAACGGAATCGTTAACGCAACGATCATGGCTCCGCGGAAATTGCCCAGAAAAAGGAACAGAATGACCGACACGAGCAGGACGCCTTCTGTCAGATTGTGGAGGACCGTATGGGTTGTCAGGTGAACCAGATCACTTCGGTCGAGAAACGGAACGATTTTCACTCCGGGAGGAAGAATATGTTCATTCAGTTCCTTGACCTTTTCATGGAGCGCGGCGAGCGTGTCGTCCGCATTGGCACCCTTCCGCAGAAGGACAATCCCTTCGACGACATCATCGTTATCAAGGACAGTTCCATCCGCGCGATGGATGGCCTTTCCATTTTGTCCCAAGCGAATTTTTGGACCTTGAGTGACACTGGCGATGTCGCGGACACGCAGCGGCGTGCCACTCTTGGCCGTGAGCACTGTTTGCGCGATGTCCTGAGCACTGTTGAATAAGCCGATTGCTCGGACATTGATTTGCTGTAAGCCTGCTTCAACGAAGCTTCCGCCAGCGTTTACGTTGTTATTGGCGAGCTGTTGCTCCACTTGGCTGATGCTCAAACCGAATGCAACGAGTTTGTTGGGATCGACGCGGACTTGGTATTCCCGGGTCACTCCCCCGAGACTCGAAACGTCGACGACATTTGGAACGGACTTGAACTGCTTTTCAAGCGTCCAATCTTCAATCGACTTCAACTCCATGACGTCATATTTCGAATTGGTGCTCTTCAGATGATAGAAATAGATTTGCCCCACCGGGCTCCAGTCCGTCCCCATCTGAGGTTGCAAGCCGGTGGGAAGTGCGACCTGAGACAGTCTCTCTAGCACTTTCTGTCGGTTCCAATCGTTTTCCGAATTGTCGTCGAAAATAAGCATTACGCTGGATAGTCCGAAGAGCGAGACCGAGCGTAGATGCGCCAAATGCGGCATGCCATTCATCTGAATTTCAATGGGAATCGTGACTTGCTGTTCCACCTCTTCCGCCGCTCGGCCCGGCCATTGCGTGATGATTTGCACGTAGTTATTGGCCACGTCTGGATAAGCTTCTACGGGAAGGCCATGAAATGAGATGGCACCCCAGAGAAGAAATAGAACAGCAAGGGCCAGCACCATGAACCGGTTGTTAAGCGCGAAATCGATCAGACCGCGCATCATCGGACCGCCTTGCGGACGCTTTTATGGACTCTCACCTATTGCTCCACGGTGTTCTGCAGAACCAGCGCGTTGCTCAAGACCTGCTGGCCTGGCCGTATACCTGACACGATTTCTTGCCTGTTGTCCGGCACTGAGTTCCCGGTAACTACCTCCACACGGCGAAATTTCCTGTCTCCCGCTGGAACATAGACCCAATCGCGATCGTGAAGATGGAGGATGGCGGAAGAGGGAACGACGGCGCGCGTTTCTTTCTTTTGGCTGTGGAAGACGGCGGTAACAAACATTCCAATGCGCATGAGTCCGGGATTGCGCACTTCGATGCGGACCTTCGCCGCGCGGAGGCTTGGATCGAGGACAGAACCTACATTGCTGATGCGCCCGGTGAAAACCTTCTCCGGATACGCGTTCAAACGGATTTCGGCCGTCTCACCAATGTGCACGTTGGCAAGATCATTTTCGTAAACGTCGCAGAGAATCCAGACGTTGGAGAGGTCCGAGATCGTGAAAGGATTGGGAGAACTCAGACCGGCCACACCCGAGGCATTGGTAACCTGCTGATCGGTGATCACGCCTGAAACCGGAGCGCGAATATCAACCATCACGGCTGGATGATCGATATCGCCACCGAGAACGCGAAGACGCTCCGTCGTATTCTCGACATCGACCTTAGCTTTGTCTTCCGTATCTTGAGAAACCTGCAGGTCGTTCAATGAGACTGCGCCCTTGTCGTACAAGAGCTTTGATCGCTCCAATTGCGTGCGCGCAAGCTGTTCGTCGGCGACGGCCTTTCGATAGTCGGAAAATGCAGCGGACATGTCCGCGCTTTGCACGCGCAACAGGAGCTGGCCCTTTTTTACCGTATCGCCGAGACGCGCGTGAATCTCCACCACGCGCCCAGTTGCGATCGAAATGACCGGAACGGTCCTGGAAATATCCGGGCTTACCGTGCCTGTCGCAGATAACTGCAACGTTGACGCATGCGCGGCCGCAGTAGCCAGCGGGAACTGCTCGGGATAGTCCACCCGCACAACATTGGCGTCTTCTTCGTGCTCGACTCTCGCCGGTGGCGGAGCTTCTGCCTTTGGATCACCTTTGCCTTCGCTACAGCCCGCGAGAAACCAACCTGATATGAAAAACAGGGCCATCGTTCCAAAGCCCGCGCATCTCATTGGATGACCTCACGTCCTGCTGCCAGATTCAATTGGTTCGACGCGTTCAAATAGGAAGCAACCAGATTCATGTAGTTGACTTGCACGCTCCGGTATTCCGCCTGCGCGTTTAGAAAATCGAGGAGCGATGCCGCGCCGTGTTCGTAGGAAAACGCAATCGTGTCCCGCACTCGCACGGCCTGCTTCAAATACCGGTCTTTATAGGGCTGCAGGAGCGTCACCGTACTCGTCACAGTGGCATACGCGGAATCCACGTCGCTGAACACTTGTGCCCGGGTTGCTTCTGCTAGTTTTGCGCTGCGGTCGATGTCCAGTTCCGTCCGCTTCTTTTCTCCCTGGTTGCGGTCGAAAATGCGAAGGGGGATGCTGATACTGACACCTAGCGTTTGGTGGTCATACGGGTTGTTGAACGAGGGGTTGTACGTATACCACCCGCTAAAGGTCGGATCAGTTGATCCGTTGGCGACCGCTAGCCGATGGTCGGTCTTGGCCTTTTCGATGGATTGCAGTGCGGCCTTCAAGTCCGGGCGGTTATCGAGAGCCGTTTGCCGCACTTCGTCCAACGGCGCGATTTGGTTTGAAAAACCGAATGGGCCAGTCACGTCGAATTGATCCACTGGAGTCCGGTCATTCAGGAGCATGAGAAGCTGGATTTTCGCGGTTTCCAAACTTTCTTCTGCGATTTGCCGGTCGGATTCATACTGCACTCGTTGAAGCTCCAGCCGGTCCAAATCCACCTGGGCAATCGCGCCCGCTTTATAGCGCTCGCGATTCACGTCCAAGACATGGTCGTAATACGCCAGGTTTTCTTTCGCCAGTTCAAGGATGGCCTTTTCCTGAAGTGTCTGCACGAAGGCGCTTCGCAGCGTGAATACCAGAGTTCTACCCAGATCCGCCTGACCAGAAACCGCGATTCCAGTGGCTTTCTGCTGGCTTTGCAGGCGTAACTCCCTTTTGCGCTGCCGTTCGTGCAGATAGCTAAAGTTGGTTGAAAACTGAGTGCCGGTGAACGGCTGCCAGATTCCTTTGTAAGGTGCGATTTGAGTCCCATCCGTCGCCAGGGTGAAATTCGGATTCGGACGAAGGAACGCCGTGATCTCTTGCGCCTTCGACTCATCAACGCCAATTTGCCCCGCTCGCAACGTCGGGTTCGTCGCCTCAAATTTGTCGCGAATCTCTTGCCAACTCAGCGCTTTTTGCGCGAAACCGCTATCCGCCAAAATTGCGGTCGCAAACAATCCAACGCACAGACGACTCAAGAAACATTTCATGAAACCTCCCCAGACTCTCTTGGCAGAGACTGAAACAGAGCGCTTGCGCACGCCACCAGCGATGGCGCGCTGCTACGTAGAGGTGAAACCGTACTTGGCGATGAGTGTCCGATGCTTCGTGAAGCCGTATTGAGGCGCGCGAGCGCGCCAGTCTACGTATTCCGTAGCAGCGGGGGTTTAGATGTGAAGAACGAAGGAGGGTGGAGCTCGGCTGAGAAAAGAAACGACTGAAGAGAAACGGGAATTCAGGAAGGCCCACAGAATGAGCAGCTTCGCCACCCTCCGAGGTGACGAAAACCTGCTGTCGTTTGAGCAATTCCCTGTGGGACCGCGGGAAGGAAGGACGGCGGTAGCGTCCTTAATCTCGTCAATAGTGGAGGCCAAGGATTTTTCAGAAGTGGTGAAGGCTCCCGGAAATGCAGATGGATCGGAAGCCCTAAAGTTCCCCTGACCATCGTTCAGGAGGACCGCGACGGGCTGGTTCAACCACGCCGTCGTGACGATGACATCGAGAAAATCGTCGCCGTTTACATCGCGTGATGTGATCTGGAGTCCACCTGACTGCGCTGTAATGCCCAGGGTCTGTCGCGATCCGCCGCTCAGTTCGAAGGCGATCCAATAGTGTGTTTCCCAGGAGCTGCTTTGTCCGACCTGAACGGTGGCAAGGTCGGGCCGTCTGTCCCCATCGAAGTCTGCTATGGTAAATTGTGATCTGACTTGTGAGGGAGGAGAAGGCAAACTCTGCGGGCCAGCAGACGCTGCGTGCGCGGGGGCCGCGGAACCCATGAAGCACAATAGTGCAAATGCCAAACTGACGGCTCTAGGCCAAGAATGACTCAACTGATGCAATGTTTTCATGAGCCCGGACATCGCGATCTCAAGACTATGGGCCAGCCTTCAATACTGCAAAATCTGAAGGGTTTCGCAGCCAGCACCGCGAGAATACCATTCAAGTCAAGGAGCGCACAATCTTCTCTGCAGCCGCTGCGCTTTAATTCACATCAATCGGGGCTGATGACGACCGAGCGCTGAAAACGTCCACTTCTATGCCGACTCTCCTGTATTTTGGAGACGCATCGTGAGGGGAGAATCCCATGGAAAAGGAAAAAATCTGCGCCAAGATTCAGGAAGTCGGCATAGTTCCTGCGGTTCGCACATCTTCGGCTGAAGAAGCCCGCTTTGCCTCCGAAGTAGTCGCCAAGAGTGGCATACCTATCGTGGAAATCACCATGACGGTACCGGGCGCGATAGAAGTAATTTCCTATCTTGTGAAAAATCTGCCGGATGTAATCGTCGGCGCGGGAACCCTCTTGGACCTGGATACAGCGCGCCGCTGTGTGGACGCTGGCGTTCAATTCTTGACCAGTCCTGGCCTCGATCTAGCGATCGTGGAGTTCGCCGCAAAGGAAAAACTGTGCGTGATGGCAGGCGCGCTGACACCGACTGAAGTGATCACAGCATGGAAGGTCGGTTCTGATTTTGTGAAAGTGTTTCCTTGCGCCCAAGTTGGTGGCGATAGTTACATTCGCGCGCTGAGAGGACCATTGCCGCAGGTTCCCCTGATCGCGGCTGGCGGTGTCAATCAACAAACCGCAAGTAATTTCATCCTGGCGGGAGCGGTCGCGGTCGGGATAGGCCGCGAGCTGATCCCAAAAGAATCCCTTGAACAACGACAGGAGGGACGAATTCGTGAATTGGCACGTCGGTTTCTCAACCTCATAAAAACGGCGCGCAACCGGAGAGTTGAACCGTGACCATAGTGGAACGACACCGGTTGGGCCGCTGTCACCAAGCACTATTAATAGGCAGCTCTGGAACTAAATATTTGGCGTGAAGAGAAAATTCCGACAGCCAGAACTGCAAGGAACGCCAAGATTCGGGAGCTAAATTAGGGGCAGCGGGGATCGAACCCATGAGCGCTCGCAGTTCTGTCGGCCACCATTGTCAAAGCCTTTGTCTTTCCACAGCAGAAGTCGTTTTATGGTCCATTCATGGTCCAATAACTGTTCCTCAGGGTGTCCAAACGCGGTTTTGGTAGCCATCCGTGCCGCGTAGTTTCAATCAGTTACCAGCGGATTTTGCACTGTCACGGCAGAGGTCGCGAGTTCGAGTCTCGTCGTCCCCCCATTCTTTTCGCCAGTGTTTGAGCGGTTTTTACCACTACATGCGAAATAGAATGCCTCCGCAAAAAACCGTTTTGCCAACGCATTGCCAACTTCCCGGAACTACACTGATATAAAAACTCTCACTTCTCTTGGACTAACAAACCGGGCTGGTCAATGCCAATTCGTATTTGAGGATGCTGTCCTTTGGAATACCCATGCTGTACAAACCCGCGCCGACCGCGCTCAAGCCACCAATTACAACCGCACCTTCCAGAGCACCAACAGACCAGCCCGGGCGTTACGCGATTGATTTTCTACATCCGAATTTTTGGCATCGCCGACCGAATTTGTAGCTGTGTTACCGCCGTAAAGCGCCTCGTCGTAAGTATGAATAGGACACTGCGGACCAGAAGTCCGGTTCGCGGACATCACCACAGATCTCCCTGAACCTCGTTTCTGGATCGTTCTCCCAATTGATAGGGGAGCTGTATAAACGGCTGTTATTCACGACTTGCTCTCTACATGGCGGTACTATGATGGGGACTGGTTGGCCCGCTCACCAATGACCGTCAACAACGAACTTGAAGCTGCTTGGAAATTCCACAGCGCCACGAATCATTCGTACGCGAGCGTTCGTAACAATCTGCATTTCTTGGATTGGGCTAATCGGCCTTTGCCATTCAAGGCTTACACTTCTCTGGAGCCATTGGCGTTGCCGCGAGAGGCACGGCAAACCGGCGTGGCTGCCCTCTCCGCGATCGCTGAGAGCATCCGCACGGACTCTAGCGCCATACCAGACCTCGAGGCGCTGGCCCAATTGCTCTATCTAACCGCCGGCATCACACGGCATCGGAAGTATCCTAGCGGTGATATTCATTTTCGCGCCGCAGCCTGCACCGGTGCACTCTACGAGGTCGAGCTGTACGTTGTTTGTGGAGATCTTGTCGATTTGGAAGCAGGCGTGTATCACTTTTCGCCGGCAGAGTTCGCCCTGCGCAGACTACGAGCTGGAGACTATCGCAGTGTACTGAGCGAGGCTACCGCGAGCGAAACATCAGTTGTCCATGCGCCGCTCACCATCATCTGTACATGCACGTACTGGCGCAATGCGTGGAAATATCAGGCCCGAACTTATCGCCACTTTGGCTGGGATAACGGCACTCTGCTAGCCAATATGCTGGCCGTCGCCACGGCTCTTGGAATGCCTGCCAAGGTGATCTGCGGATTCCAGGACGTAGATGTGAACCGACTGCTTGATGTCGATCCGGATCGCGAGGTGGCCTTTTCTCTCGTGGCCCTCGGCCATTACGCGGCTTTAACGCAGCAACTACCGTCCGAGCTCTTCGCTATCGATTTGGAAAGCGTTCCGCTGTCTCGAAACGAGACTGTCTACCCAGCGATGCATGAAATTCACGCCGCTTCTTCGCTCCGATCGGCTGAGGAGGTTGAGACTTGGCGTGGTAACACGCCGGTGAATGAATTGCCGCCACCAACGAATCCAATCGTTCCGCTCCGTCCTTATTCCGATGCGGAAATGCCTCGGGATCCGATCGAACAAGTCATCCTTCGACGTGGCTCCGCACGCAAGTTTGCGCAAGTCCCGATTGAGCTGCCTCAGCTCTCTACCATGTTGGATCGAGCTACTCGTGGTATCCCAGCGGACTTCCTGGATCCACAAGGGACTCAGCTTAACGACCTCTATTTAATTGTGAACGCAGTCGAAGGTCTCGAACCAGGAGCTTACGCATACCATCGTGACGGGCATGTGCTCGAATGCCTGAAACCAGGAAACTTCCGCGCTCAGGCTGGTCATCTTGGGCTGGACCAACAGTTGCCAGCCGAAGCCGCCGCGGACATCTTCTTCCTGGCAAACTTACAAATGATATTAGAGCGCTTCGGCAATCGCGGATACCGGGCTGTGCAGCTTGAGGCTGGCATCTTAAGCGGCAAGATGTATCTTGGTGCTTACGCGCAACACGTGAGTGCCACGGGTTTGACGTTTTACGATGATGAGGTGACCCGGTTCTTTTCCCCTCACGCTCACGGCAAGAGCGTGACTATGTTAGTGGCGGTAGGCAAGAACGCCAAACCACCGTTCTAGGGCTAGCTATCGCTAAATCCCCAGGTCACCAACCAAATGCCCGAGAAGCCCGTTCTAGGAAATTCCGGCGGCGTAACTCCTTCTACCTGATGTCAATATGTTTTTCTTTCTTTCTTGTAAGATGTTTTTGTTCTTCTCTTCCTCCCTGTGAGTTCCTGCCCTTGAGCCAACCGCTCCTGTCGCCACCCTTCCATCCGCACTCTTTGTTGAGCGATGGTCGCTCGGTGCAAGTTGGGTGTACTCGATTCAGTAGGTGCTGCCACCTGGTAATCGACCTCTGTTCCCCCCTTTCGAAGGAAACTGGGCCAGGAGTTGTCGCAGTCACCTGATCTCGGCGGTTGAGCTCGGCTGTTTGGATACCATCTCTCTTGCTTTTTTCCTTGCTCCTTTTTCTTTTTTCTGCCTTCCCAATTTTCCACAGAGAATTTCGAACCAGGATCGCCTAGCAACGACGATCGCGAACTCCATCGACCCCTAGCATCCCCTTTTTGTGGGGAGTTCTTCCCTCTAGGCCGCGGCGCGTATCGCTTTCTGGCTATGCGCAGTGGTTCGTCACCTCTCCACTCACCCACAACTTATGCAGCAGTACCGCCAGCTTCTCGCCACTGCAACCACCGCTCGCTTCTTGGCACTGTTCCCTCCTCGCGCCGCGTTTAGTCCCCAACGTCGCAGATCACTGTCTTCTCCAAAGGGTCCCAGGATGTAGGCGCCCCTTGCACCAGCATGGTTCTCAAATAACGGTCTCCTTCTTTACTGATGCGCATCTGCGGCTGCTCTCCCCGCGTCCCTGCGCCCTGGTCGCAACCCCAGAAAACAGCCGACCTCGCGACTCTTCGGGAACCGCTGCGGATCGTCCAGCGTCAGAACATAGGTCAGCGCGATCTGCGTTCCTACTCCCTTCACCTGTTGAGCAGTTCGACGTGCGGGTAGCTCTCCTTGGCGATTTTCTCCACCCGCACATCGTATTCCTGGATGCGCTCGTTCAGCGATTCGATTTCTTTGAGCAGCGGCTCCAGAACCTCGCGCAACTCCGCGGCAATCCCGCACCCAGCTCCCGGTTCACCTGCCGCGTGCCACACTTGGTAGCCGCTGGCCATAAGACTTCACCAACCCGCGTGCCGCGTTCACTAAGGCCGTTCGAGCACGCACCAGTTCAGCCCGCGCCCGGATCACCGTCAGATGAATTTGGCTGGGTTAGTTTATGAGTTTCGGGAGGGCAGAACGTCTCACGGCTCTCCGGAATGGAAGATGGCGCCAACGAAAATCTCAAATGATTGCTAGGCCGATTCCCTTGGCAAATATGGGTCAATGGCCGACATTGGCTCGTATTCAGAGAGCTTTCGGGGGACATTCAGCGACGTGTTCGGATGCCGTGCGAGCCAACCTCGACTAATTCTTCGTCTTCTGTGAAAGCGGGCTGGATTGGGGCAGGCGCTAAAGTCCTTGCGCTGTTCTTCGAATACAGATAGCCGAGAAGAACAATTAGGAAGAGCACGACCGCAGTATTCCAGACTGGAGGGCGAGGGAAAAAACTGCTAACCAGTCCAGCGAACACTATACCGGTCATGAAATAAGGGAAAACACATTCGCAGCAGACTCTCCCGACTTGCACCAATGGCTTGCCGTCGGCGAGCCCAATGACTGCGGAAACAATCGCCGTATTCAGAGCAAGATACAGAGCTCCCGCAAGAATTACGAAGGATACAGGAGTATGGGCGGCGTCACGTCCGAAAAGAAGGTAGGCAGATTCGCGCGCGGCACCAGCGCTCAAAACGAGAGCTGCGGCGCTGAAGCCGACCTGGACGAGGCGAGGATTCTTGGCTGCCCACAATGACTGCACAAGAGCGCACACCAACGCGATGGCGATCAGCTGAGAAAAGCTGCAGACCAGCATTGCGAGTAGCAGGAACACAAAGTTCGGCGACATGGTGCTCTCAACTCCGGGTATGCGGAGCTTGAGCGTCGAGGCAACGGCTGCGAAGCCCAGGAGCGTAAGGAACTGAGGGAAGCTGACCAAGGACCGCGATCCAGCTGCGACGAGCAGGACCGCGGCTCCGGAAACTAGAATCAGTGCGATGTAGACTTTAGCAATTCGTGGCATCAATTTTTCTCCGGCGACTTGAGAATGAGTCCGTCCACCGGACTGGCTAGTTGCCCCAAACTACGGAATTACCCGAGACCACGGAGTTACCCCAAACCACGGAGTTGCCCCAGACTACGGAGTTGCCCCAAACCACGGAGTTGCCCCAAATTATGGAGTTGCCCCAGACATCCGGGTTCGTCCACACCGTACCCGAAGCCCCGGTAACCGTTACCGTGTTGGTGGTCTGGTCGTATACGGCAGTCGGTGACATGGCAGAACCAAGGGTCGTTGGAGCAAGGTCCGTGTTGGATAGCGCGGCGGCAGCATCAACGGCGCCCGCGCCCACAGCAAACATGTCCTGCTGGATCGTGTAGGTTACTCCGGTGCCCAAGTCCGTCGCTGTTGTGTATTGGCCAAATCCCTTCCAGGCCGTCTTCATTAGACGGGCTTTGACTTGGTCGGGAGTAAGAGACGGATTTTGCTGAAGAACCAGGGCTGCAACGCCGCTGACTACCGGCGTGGCCATGCTCGTACCGCTCATCGTCATGTAATTCGCTGTACCATACTGCGCACCACAATTAACCCCGGACCCGTCGCAGGGGTAAACGGCGAGTGCGGGATATTCCGTTCTCAGTGTGGTATTTGGAGAGGCTAGAAGCGATATAACCGCGTTACCCGGTGCGACGAGATCGGGCTTCACGATGTGATCAAAGGTCGTGGGGCCTTTCGAGCTGTAGCTCGTCACTGTCTTGACCTGACCGGGGGTTTTTGTACCAGCGGGAGTGAGAGAGAATTCACTCTGGAGGGAAGCTGGTATGCCGATGAAGAAATACAAGCCGGAGCAGATTGTGACGCTGCTGCGGCAGATTGAAGTGGAAATAGCGAACGGAAAGACCACCCCACAGGCCTGAAAGGAAACGCAGATCACCGCGCAGACCTACTACCGCTGGCGGAAGGAATTCGGTGGCCTGAAGCTGGACCAAGCAAAACGTCTGAAGGAGCTGGAACGGGAGAACGCCAAACTCAAGCGGCTGGTGGCGGAGCTGTCGCTGGAGAAGCAGATTCTGAAGGATGTAGCGGAGGGAAACTTCTAAGCCCCGAGCGACGCAGGGGCGCGGTGGAACATGCGCGCGGAAAGTATGGTGTGAGCGAACGGCAGGCCTGCCGGATGTTGCAGCAGTGGCGAGGAACGCAACGCTATTTGCCGATGCCGCGAACAGACGAAGAGGCGCTTGCAGAAGCAATCATCGAGCTGGCCAGCGAGTATGGACGGTACGGCTACCGGCGGATCACGGCGCTGTTGCAGGCCCAAGGCTGGCAAGTAGGCAAGGACCGCGTGCAGCGCATTTGGCGGTGCGAAGGATTGAAAGTGCCGCAGAAACAGCGGGCGCGAGGCAGGTTGTGGTTGAACGACGGGTCGTGCGTACGGCTGCGGCCGCAGCGAGCGAATCAGGTATGGAGCTATGACTTCGTGAGCGCGATGACGCACGATGGAAGGACGCTGCGGATGCTGACGCTGATCGATGAATACACGCGAGAGTGTCTGGCGATCCGCGTGGCACGAAGGCTCGGGAGGTATGAAGTGATCGAGGCGCTGGCGGACGTGATGCTGCTTCGTGGAGTTCCGGAGAACATTCGCTCAGACAATGGTCCGGAATTCGTTGCGGAAGAGCTCAGGAAGTGGCTGGCCAAGGTGGGGGTGGGGACGTTGTACATCGAACCGGGAAGCCCGTGGGAGAACGGCTACTGTGAAAGCTTCAACGGAAAGCTGCGGGACGAATGCTTGAACGGAGAGATTTTCTATTCATTGAGGGAGGCACAGGTGGTGATCGAGAAGTGGCGGGTGCATTACAACACGATGCGGCCGCACTCGTCGCTGGGCTACAGGCCGCCGGCGCCGGCGGCCTGTAGCCCCCTGGTGCCACCCAATCCAATTTCGCAGCCCATGGCTGTGATGTAGACTCTCTCATTGAAACTGGTACAAAATCTCGGGCTGGTCAATGACATCCACTATTTTCATCGTTTTGCTCCCTTCTTCGAAATTTTCTCCGTCTTCCCAAGAGCGGCCAGAGGCACTCGAATCACTTCTACGGAACAAGGCGCGTGCAGCGCGACGTGTTCCGATACGCTCCCCATGGTCAAGCGGTCAAATCCTCGACGGCCATGCGAACCAATCACTACCAGTTGCGCCTTCCATTGCTCCGCTACCTTGACGATTTCTCTGGCGTCGCTGTCTCTGGGCAGCGGTGTTTCCACTTTCGCTTCCAGACCCGCTTTGGAGAGAATCTCGGCGCCAGATTCCGCAAAACGCCTGGCGTCCAGTTGCGCGGCCGCGTTAAGGTCTTCAATCTCCTTCAATTCAAGATAGGGAAATTCGCCAAGCGGCATGAAAGGCTCGGGAATCGAGATCACTTTGGCGATACTCGCTTTGGGCCAAGGGCGATTGGCGACCGACTCAATCGCCGCCGTCGAATAGATAGAGCCATCAGTCGCCACCAAGATTCGCATTCCGAGCGTCTTAGCTCTCTGCTGCTCATTGGGCGATGGCCGCACGATCTCCACCGAGCACGGGGCATGCCGTAGAACGGATCTCGCGGTACTGCCGAGGAACAACCGCATTAACGCCCCGGATTCGTTCGAACCGACCATTACCAAGTCTGCTTTCCAGGATGCAGCAACTTGCGGAACCAGACGCCGCGGCATGCCGAGGATTACGTCGGTCTCGGTTTTCCAGCCGGCTTTCATCAAGCTTCCGGCGACGCTTTTGAGTTGCGCTTCGGCGGTTTCTTTCGCACGTTTCAACGAGATGGGCGCCTTCGCATACGGGAACGGATCGAGAACATGCAACAGAAGAAACAACGTCCCGGCCGGCCAAGGCCGAAAAGCTGCCTCATTTACGATCTCGATGCTCTGCGTAGCTACATCTAATGCAATCAGAACTCGCATCTCTGCGGCTCCTTCCGACCGTATCCCGTACACAGCTTCTCTTAGTCGCCACCTATTTAAACGGAAGGTTTTGGACGGAGCAGTGATTTGGCACATGCGCCGATGTGATCCCGCACACAGCCAGTTTGAATCTGGGCAGTGAAAAGGGAAAAGCGGCACGTCATCGATGTCGAAAAGTCTCGAGACCAAGCACCTCTGCATTGGTCCGAGAATCCAGCGATTGCAATACGGCGTCCGTGCGACTGCTAGGAAGGAATGTCTGCGACCTTCTCAGGTTCGTTCAGAAAGATGAGAATAGAGGAGCCGGTGCTCTTGCGCTCTCCACAAATCCTGGCCAAGAGCCATCGGGCCGCCGCTCTTGGCACCGTGATAGTATTGTCGAACCGAGAAGACACTTTGCTTTTGACTCTCACGCATCCTTCGGCAAAGCGCAGCAAGGATTGCATGCCCGCATGCAAGGTGGTTTTTTTGTGCATGGCGCTGGTGGCGGCTTTGGGAATCTGCTTTGCACAGGGGAACGCCAGTCAAAAACACCCTGCGAGGAAAGCGAACACGCAATCGGGCAAGGAAACGTTTCTAAAATACTGCGCATCCTGCCATGGGGAGGATGCCAAGGGAGACGGTCCGGCAGCCATCGCGCTCCAACCTCCGCCTTCGGATCTGACCACTCTCGCTAAGCGCCAAAATGGCAAGTTTCCAGCGGGTTATGTGGGGGCGCTATTGAAGTTTGGAAGGAACCTCGCCGCGCATGGATCGGACGACATGCCGGTGTGGGGCTCCCGTTTTAGGGACCTCGATCCGATTCAGGATCCTACAGGACAACAACACCTCGACGACGTGGTCGCTTACATTGAATCTCTTCAAGTGAAGTAACCACAAAACCAAAACCACGCAAGCGTGCTGTGGCCAGGACTGAGAATGCCGGGACCGTCAATTCGACCGGAAGCCTTCCTCCATTCGCTTGCTTTGGGAGGCAAGAAAAGTGAAAATCACGACGGTTCACCGGAACCGTGGGCAATGCACTGACACAATTCGTTCCTAAACAAGGCACCGAGATCGTCTTGGTGCTGTTCCTCTGCTTTCTGATCGGCCTGGAACGTGAAGAACAAAAGGTGAAATCGGAGCAGTACCGTTTCGGAGGCGTTCGAACTTTTCCGCTGCTCGGGCTGCTCGGTTATGCGTTGTGCTTTATTTCCGGGGCAAGTCTTCTGCTGCCTGCCGCCGGGTTTGTAGTCGTAGGAGCTTTTTTGTGGCAGTCCTACCGGCACAAACTTGAGGGAGTGGCGCTGGCCGGAATGACGACGGAGCTCTCCGGCCTCGTGACTTACGCGATCGGAGCGCTGGTTTCGCACGAGCAGTACTGGGTCGCGACGACGCTTACGGTCGTCGCCGTAGGATTGCTGGAACTGAAGTCCGGACTCGAGAGCCTCGCGAAGCGAGTGCCGGGCGATGAAATTTTGACGTTCGCGAAGTTTCTACTCCTGACGGCGGTCATCCTGCCAATCGTGCCGAATCAGGTTTTTGGAACGTTCGGATTCAACCCGTTCAAAACTTGGCTGGTTGTAGCAGCGGTAAGCGCCATTTCTTACGGAAGTTACCTTTTGCAAGTGCGGACGCAGGGACGCGGCGGCGTTCTGTTGGCCGCGTTACTGGGTGGAGCGTATTCCTCAACGCTCACCACTGTGGTGCTGGCGAAGAGAGCCCGCGACCAGTCGCGCCCGCATCTCTATTCTGGGGCGATGCTCGTTGCGTCGGGTGTCATGTATTTGCGGCTGCTGGCGCTTCTGGGAATTTTCAATCGTCAGTTGCTTCACCGGTTAGGATTGCCGTTCCTTCTGCTCGCTGCCGTTGGTCTTTTCGGCGGTTGGCTTTGGATGCGACTGCTGGATGAAGGCGGTGCGAAAGCGGAGCAAACCTTGCAGCCGAAAAATCCGTTGGAACTGGGGGCCGCGTTCCTGTTCGCGGGTCTTTTTGTAGGAATGCTGTACATCACGCATCTGGCGCTGCTCTACTTGGGCCGGGCGGGGCTGTTCGCGCTGGCTGGAGTCATGGGGATCACGGACGTGGATCCCTTTATCTTGAGCTTGGCGGAGCCGAGTGCGTTACTGACGCCGATTTCGCTGGCCGGAGGCGCGATTGTGATCGCGGCAGCGAGCAACAACTTGATTAAGGGAATCTATGCGTATGGCCTCGCAGATCGCCGTACGGGCAGGCAGGGATTCGCACTGCTCACGGCGTTAGCGTTGCTCGGATTGCTGCCTCTGTTCCTGTGAACCTCACAGCAGACCGGCGGCTTGGCCGTGAATTGTAGAGCATCCATCGCCGTGACGATTACGGGAACACTCAAACCCAATACCCGCTTCGGGAAAGCTCACGTCTTGCCTTTTTGGAGGACTTCCACCGCCATGTGGCTCAGTTTAACGAAGGTTCGGCTGCGGCGCTGCAAGGGCCACCAATCATAGAGATAAATCTGCATAGGTCGCCACATGGCGACCCACCCGGCAATCGTCAGGCTCTCCCGCACTACAGCAGCCCAAGTACCCACCTCGTGACCTAACAACATCTTGCTAAGAAGTAAGCACGTAGCCAAGAATAGCAGTCCGATGAAAAGACTGGTGCGGCCCTGTTTCAGAAGTCTTTTGAATTCCAAGCGAGCGATTTTTGCGCGGTGAGCAAAGTGGTTGTGGACGGCCGTGGTGATCATTTCTTTCGGATCTTCGGGCGGCCACTGGTCCAGGTAGATACGCAATTTGAGGTGAGCGTCTGGAGGAAATTCTTGAGCCCAGCTAAGGATGAACTCTTCCGCGTCATCGTCGAGATCCTTTTCAATGAACGGAGAAGGGTCCATTGAGTTAAAGAGCTGGCTTATATCGTGCAGCTCCAGTCTTATCGTGTGGGGATGGCCACGGCCTGTTGCGGCAGCGCCCGGCGGTGAAGAACGCGCGCGCGCTTTCTTGGTATCGTTGGTTTCGGCCATTTGCACCTTGTGCTCCATGAGCTGGCTCATACTATCGATCGAGAGAGGAATTCCGCTGGCAGCGTCAGGCGCCGATTCGGCCGACAGACCTGAACCTGGCGGAGTCCTGGCTTAGGGCTTTGTCCTGTCAGCGGCGGAAAGGTTGTAGAGCCATGCGAAGAGAAGACCGGCGATGGCACCGTCGATCAAGCCATCGATCGTGCCAATCACCACAGCCGCAAACGATCGCGATACATGAAAAAACGGATACACGGAGCTGATCACCTCGAGAAAGCTCACGCCGTAGGTTGGCCTGACCAGGTTAATGAGTTCAACAAACAGAATGGCCCCGCCCCAAAGTAGCCCACCAGCAACCGCCATGCCCTTGAGAGAGAGTCGCATTGTGTGTCCTCCTAAATCGCCTGCTGTCCAGGGATTGTTGTTACGCATCGCACCGGTCCAAAAGCTATGCCTCGTTCAGCAGAGTCGCGTTCCTGTGGCATTCGTCGATCAAAATGTCGCATGGAGCAAGACAAGTGAATCGCGGTGGAAGTTCACCTCCGGAAGGGCAGCGCGTACCAAATCTATCACCTTATTCTTCTTCGGCGATGCCATTCCACAAATTGAGGAGCGCTGGAATAGAGCGGCCCAAGCTGGCGAATAGAAGAGGCGAGTCTCTTTAGCAGCTTCCCGACATTTTAGCTGCTCAGCACGAGCAATTGACGTAACAGTCGCCCGATCCGCGAAATGCGTCGATGATTCGGGCCATGAGACGAACTGCCATGGTTTGAACAGTATTGCGACGTGCTACAGTTGGATTCGTGCGACCTGAGATTGAACAAGCCATTCAGTTAGTTCAGCGCAACGACCAAAAGTCGCTAGAGGAAGCCTTGGCGTTGTTGCAGAAGACGGTTTTCTCTTTCAGCATGAAAGTGTGCGGACAGCGGCAAGATGCTGAAGATACCATGCAGGAAGTGCTTTTCAAGTCGGTCCCCTACCTTCCGAAATTTGATAGCCCCAGAGCCTTGATGGTCTGGCTTTACAAAGTGGCAAAAAACCGTTGTCTGATGAGCAGGCGGAAGAGCAAATTTGCACCGAAAGAGAATCTGTCTCTCGAAGAGTTGATGCCCGACCGCCGGGAATTGCAGAAGCTATCGGGTAGCCCCGATGGGACACCGGAGACTAGTTTGTTGCGTCGCGAGAAGGCAAAGCGTCTCCGGGATGCAGTGCAAAGACTGCCTGCAGAGTACCGGCTTATCCTTGTACTCCACGACATGGAGGAGCTTTCCGACGAGGACGTGGCCGAGATCACCGGACTCCGGCTGGGGACAATCCGTGTGCGGCTGCACCGGGCACGACTCTTTGTGCGAAAGGAACTGGCGAAGCAGGATCAGCTAAGTTTCCGCGGCGAAACGGCAAGACGCTCAGGACCAATGCCCGCCTCCGCACAGCCGCGACCGCGGCGCTGCAAGGAAATGTTTGCCGAACTCTCGAACTACCTGGATGATGAACTTGATGATTCACTCTGTGAAGAATTGGAAAAGCACATGGACGGATGCGAGCCCTGTAGAGCGTTTCTATCGAGCTTGGAAAGCTCGATTCACCAATGCCGAAAAGCGGCTAATGAGTCGCCCGACCCACGACTCGCGGCGAGGTTCAGACGCGAATTACTCTCCGAGTACAAGGGCGTAATGGCGGACATCACCAAGCGCCACAAGTTCGAGACAAAGAAAAGTTAACGGATTTTCCGCCCTCCTGAATTCAATCCGGAAGCGGCATACCAGACGAGATTCGAACGCACTGATCAATCGCGGAGCCGAACAAAGACGTGAGCCCCCGGATCTCGTTGAGTTGTGACGTTAATCACGGTCCCTACCGTAGAAAAGAGCCGACAATTTTCAGCGAAATTGGCGGTACACAACTGATAACAATTACGGAGATTCCTGCGCGACCCATGGCCGAGAGCGCGAGGGAATTACCCTGTAACAAAACCGGCTTCGTTGCATTTATCTGTGTGGTTTCAAAACGCAGGTATTAAAGAGAGGTAGTCATGATCACGGCTAAGGTACAGCTTACTCAAGCACTTAGGGCGGATCGGCAATTCGTTGCGACGAGCGGCAGCGAACATCACATGCTACTCGACGACGTAGCAGGAGGCACCGGGCCGAAGCCCATTGAGTTAGTCGCAATCGGTCTGGCTGGCTGCACGGCATTCGACGTGATCACCGTGCTCCGGCAGAAATATCACCAAAAAGTGACGGGCTATGAGGTGCACGTCGAAGCCGACCAGGCGGAACGGCCGCCGCAAGTCTTCACCTCCGTTCGGATCCACCACGTGGTCACCGGCTTCGAAGTGGAGTCCGCCGCGATCGAGGAGGCGATCCGCCTCTCCGAGGAAAAGTATTGTTCCGTAGGCGCGATGGTGAAGCAAACGGCTACTCTGCACACGACATACGAGATTGTCGAAGAGAAAACGGCATGGATGAAGCCAACTGCGTTGCTGGCTGGCAGTCAGGCCTGATTCCCAATCTGGGACATGACATTTCGGGGAAACATCAGCGAATGGAGGTTCCGTTGCTGCGCTCCATTGTCCTAACAAGGAGAGGAACTTCCAAGGAGAGGACTGGTTCAATGCCATTTGAAATTTTTTGGCGAGGGTTGTCGGCCACGGTTTTGACCGCAGTAATTGTTTTGAGCGTTCCGCCCTTTGTCTTGGCACAACAAGGAGCGGAGCCTTCGCGATTGACCTTGCAACAGGCGGTCAGTATCGCTTTAGAGAAAAACCCGGAAAGAAAGATAGCGCTCGCTGACACGAAAGTCGCCGCTGCGGACGTGAAGGAAGCTCGATCTTCCCTGCTGCCGCATGTCACTTTTTCCGAGACGGCCACGGAAGGCAATGACCCCGTCTACGTATTCGGGAGCAAACTGCGGCAACAGCGCTTCACGACGGCAGACTTCGCTCTGAGCGTCCTGAACACGCCAGCTCCTTACGGCAACTTTGCGACGCGCCTTGGCGGGACGTGGAATTTGTTTGATTCCTTCGGTAGCTGGCGCGCGGTCAATCGAGCGGAGCGCGTAAAAGATGCCGCTGGCCATCAGTTGGAACGCACCGATCAGGAAATCGTCTTCCACGTTCTGGACTCCTACTACGGTGTGTTGCTCGCAAAAAAGCATATCGATGTTGTCGAACAAAGCATGAAAACGGCGCAGGCCATCCTCGAGAGAAGCAAGAATCGCTTCGAAAGCGGCATAGTGGTGGAATCCGATGTATTGAGCGCCGAGGTGCGTTTGGCGACCCGGAAGCAGGAACTCATTCGCGCGCAAAATGATTTAGCACTGGAGCGCGGACAGTTGGGCACTTCCATGGGCGTCTCCGGGGAAAATGATTTCGATCCAGCGGACGTTCTAGGGGAAAAAAGCCTTCCGGCAGTATCCCTGGAAGAAGCACAGAAAGAAGCGGTGAAGACGCGCGCCGATTTGAAGAAAGTTCGTTCGGAGGAAGCGGCACAGAAGCAAAGCGTCGCGATTGCAAAATCAGCCTTCGGCCCGCGAGTGAATGCGTTTGGGGGGTGGGAAGCGGACAATCCGAGCTTCGTCGCGGGAGGCGGGGGGAATAACTGGCTGGCCGGAATAGAGGTTCAGCTCGATTTGTTCCAAGGCGGAGCCAAGCGAGCTCAACTTTCCCGTGAGCGAGCGCTGGAGGAGAAAGTCACCGCCGTAAAGGAAATGGCAAGGAACGGCATTCTTCAGGAAGTGCGCCGGGCCTATTACGATATGGATGCAGCCCGCCAGCAGATAGAAGTGGCGCGCGCGTCTATCGCCGACTCGCAAGAGAGCGTTCGAATCAATCAGAACCGCTACGACTCCGGACTTTCGACGATTACGGATTTGCTTGCCGCGGAAGATACTGAGAGGCGCAGCCAGACGGAATACTGGGACGCCGTTTGTCGGTATTTTACGAGCTACGCGAACCTCGAACTGGCCAGCGGAACTCTGAATCCTCAGTCACCCGTGGTGACACCATGAGCTACACAAATCAAGGAATCAAAACGTGTTGCTTGCTGATTTTCGCGTTGAGCGGAGTGTCAGCAGGCTGCACTAACGAACGGCCGGCGGCCGGGGCGCCGCCGGAAACAGTGAGAAACATTTCAGTGATGGTCGCGCAAGCGACGATGGTGACTGACTGGATTGAAGCTGTTGGAACGGTACGCGCCGCGCAAACGAGCCAGGTCTCCAGCCAAGCGACGGGCAACATCGCGGTGATCAGCGCGCATGAAGGCGACCGCGTGAAGAACGGTCAGGTGCTGGCAATTATCGACGACGCGCAGCCTCGTTCCGCAGTGGAGCAGGCCGTGGCTGCCGCTAACGCGGCGGAAAAAGAAGTCTCCGCGGCAGATTCGGACTTGACGCTCGCGGGAACAACGCTAAAGCGCTACCAGCAACTTTACGAGAAGAAATCAGTTAGCCCCCAGGAATTCGACGAGATCAAGGCTCGTTACCAGTCAGCCGATGCGCGGCGCGATATGGCAAAGGCCGGACTCGCGCAAGCAAATGCCGCCCTGACTCAATCGAAAACATCACTCGGATACACGCGGATTCGAGCGCCGTTTGCCGGAGTTGTGACAGAGAGAAAGGCCGATGCAGGTGCTTTGGCTTCGCCCGGAATGGCCCTATTCACGATGGAAGACACGCGCAACTACCGCCTTGAAGTGACCGTCGATGAAAGCGATCTCCGGCTGCTGCACGAGGGGCAAGTGGCCTCGATAATGATCGACGCGCTCGGCAACTCTCCACTTTCTGGCAAGGTCGTGCAAATCGTTCCGGCCGCGGATCCCGCCAGCCGCAGTTTTCTTGTAAAAATCGGATTGCCTGCTGATTCGCGCCTCCGTTCCGGGATTTTCGGAACGGCGCGTTTCGCACGCGGCCAGCGGGCGGCGCTGCTGATTCCCCGAGCTGCTTTGGTGGAGCGGGGTCAGCTCCAGGGAATTTACGTTGTCGACTCCAACCAAATCGCCCAGCTGCGTTACATCACGCTTGGCAAGATCAAAGGAGAACAGATTGAGGTGCTCTCCGGGCTGCAAGCTGGAGAAAGATTAGTTGCCGCACCAACGGGGCAGGAATTGGGCGGCAAGCGAATCGTGACGGCACAATGAGCGACACATTTCCAAATTCCCACAACTCGAGACACGCGCTTGGACTTGCAGGCAAGATTGCACATTCTTTCATTCGGTCGAAGCTGACGCCGTTGGTGATCGTGGGATCGCTTCTGCTTGGTGCGTTCAGCATCCGGCAGACGCCGCGAGAAGAAGAACCACAGATTATCGTTCCGATGTTGGATGTATTCGTCCAGATGCCGGGGGCGTCAGCGGAAGAAGTAACGCAACGCGCCACAGTGCCCATGGAAAATCTGCTCCGCGAAATACCCGGAGTCGAATACATCTACTCGATCAGCCATCCCGGACTGAGCATGGTCATCGTGCGGTTTTACGTAGGGACAAGGGAAGAAGATGCGGTCGTCCAGACGTACAACAAACTTTACTCGAACTTGGACCGGATTCCGCAGGGAGTCTCGCCCCCCATCATCAAAGCGCGCTCGATTGATGATGTGCCCATTCTCGCGCTGACGCTTTGGGGAAAAAACTACGATGCCTACAAACTGCGGTGGATCGCGGGGGAACTGGAGCAATCGCTGAAGCAGTTGGACGATGTTTCCGAGACAACCATCATTGGCGGGCAACCCAGGCAACTGCGTGTTGTGCTGGACACGCAGCGCCTGGCAGGGTACGGTCTGACTGCCGGCTCCGTTGTCACTCAGCTTGGAGCGGCAAACACGCGCAATCAAGCCGGCAGCTTCGTACGCGATAACCAGGAGTTTCAAGTCGAAGCCGGCAATTTCTTCACTCGCCCGGAAGAACTCCAACAGGTGGTAGTGGGAGTTCACGGAGGACGCCCCGTGTACCTCCGTGACGTTGCCGAAAAGATTGTGGACGGCCCCGCGGAATCGGCCACTTACGTGATGTTCGCCAGTGCCAGCGGAACAACCGGAAATCCTGTAAATGCGGAATTCCCGGCATTAACGATTACTTTGGCAAAGCGCAAAGGCGCCAACGCCACACTTATCGCCGAGAACGCGCTGCACAAAGTCGATTCACTCCGCGGCAATACGCTGCCGACGGACTTGAATATTACCGTCACGCGCAACTATGGGGAAACCGCCAAGGACAAATCAGACGAACTGCTCAAGCATCTTCTTCTTGCCACGCTTTCCGTTACGCTGCTGATTGCGCTCGCGCTGGGGTGGCGAGAATCGGGCGTAGTGCTGCTGGCAATTCCCGTAACGCTCGCGCTGACGCTTGCTATCTTCTACGTATTCGGTTACACGCTGAACCGCGTTACGCTTTTCGCTCTGATTTTCTCCATTGGTATTTTGGTGGACGACGCCATCGTGGTGGTGGAGAACATTGTCCGACATTTCCGGCTGCCCGAGAACCGCGGGCGTTCGCTTCCGGACGTTGCGATCGAGGCCGTTGATGAAGTCGGCAACCCGACTATCCTGGCCACCTTCGCGGTAATTGCGGCCATTCTCCCTATGGCTTTTGTCCGGGGTTTGATGGGGCCCTATATGCGCCCTATTCCCGTGGGCGCTTCGGCAGCGATGATGTTCTCGTTGCTCGTGGCTTTTGTGGTTTCACCGTGGGCCGCTCTGCGCTTGCTGCATCATTACGCCGATCGTCCCGGGTCCGGGCATGAGGCGGAAGGCTGGACCACGCGCTTCTACCGCCGCTTGATGAATCCGCTGATTCACAAGTCGAGCCGAAGGTGGTCGTTTCTCGCGACCGTGGTGGTGCTTTTGCTAGGGGCGGTGGCATTCATCCCGCTCAAGTGGGTGCAGGTCAAAATGCTCCCATTCGATAATAAGAGCGAGTTTCAAGTGATCATTGACATGCCTGACGGAACGCCACTCGAACAGACGACTCACGTGGCGCAGGCTTTGGGTAGTTATCTGGGCCATCAGCCCGAGGTCATCAATTACCAAATCTATTCCGGGACCTCGGGGCCTTATAATTTCAACGGGCTCGTGCGACATTACTTTCTCCGCAACCAGCCCAATCAAGCTGACATTCAGGTGAACCTTCTGTCTCGCCATGACCGCAAAGCGCAGAGTCACGACATTGCGCGGAGACTGCGACCCGAACTGGACAGGATTGCTGAACCTTTTGGGGCGCGTATCAAAGTGGCGGAGGTACCGCCCGGTCCGCCGGTGCTGGAAACTTTGGTAGCGGAAGTCTACGGGCCGGACTACAAGGGTCAGACGGAATTGGCAGCAAAAATTAAAAATATTTTTCAGACCACCCCAGGGGTGGTGGATGTCGACTGGTACGTAGAAGATCCGCAGAAGAAGTACGACATGAATGTCGACCTAGAGAAGGCTGCTCTGCAAGGGGTCTCAGCGGCGGAAGTCGCGCGCACTGTGAAGATTGGCTTGAGCGGAGCCTCTGCAGGACTGCTGCACGATCCCGCATCGCGGGAAGATGTGCCCATCGCGGTGCGCTTGTCTCGGCCGGATCGTTCCAGCATTGAGGATCTCGAAAATATAAAATTGCCCAGCGCCTCGGGAGGCCAGGTTTCTCTGCGAGAGGTCACCAACATCCAGGAAACCACGATCGATCAGAGTGTTTACCGCAAGAACTTGCGGCCTGTGGTGTATGTCACGGGCGACGTAGCTGGTGAGATTGAGAGTCCGGTATACGCAATCCTGAAGATGAGCAAAGCAATCGACAAAATCCAACTACCCGAAGGCTATCACGTAAAACAGTACTCCGGCACGGTGCTCCCGAAAAGCACCGACCGGTTTTCCGTGAAATGGGACGGCGAGTGGCACATCACCGTCGAGGTATTTCGGGACCTCGGATTGGCTTTCGCTGCGGTGATGGTACTGATTTACGTCCTGGTGGTCGGGTGGTTCAAGTCATTCACGACGCCGCTTGTGATCATGGCGCCCATTCCGCTCACTCTCGTCGGCATCTTGCCCGCCCACGCGATGATGGGCGCATTTTTCACTGCTACTTCGATGATTGGTTTCATCGCTGGCGCCGGAATCATCGTTCGAAACTCAATTATCCTCGTGGATTTTATCGAACTGCGCCGTTCGCATGGGATGCCGTTAGAAGAAGCGGTAGTCGATGCTGGAGCCGTGCGCTTCCGGCCCATGCTATTAACTGCCGCAGCCGTTGTTGTGGGCGCGAGCGTCATTTTATTCGATCCTATCTTTCAGGGTTTGGCGATTTCGCTGATGGCTGGCGAGGTCGCTTCGACGGTGCTCTCACGGATGGCCGTTCCGGTTCTCTATTACTTGAGCCAGCGATCCAGGAGCAGAAATACGCCACCATCCGGCGATGATCTCGAACACGCAACAAATTAACTAGGAGGCAGTCTTATGACAGTCGAACGATATCTCAGGCTAATCGCGGGAGCTTTTGTTATGGCTTCCGTCGCTCTCGGTTATTGGGTCAGCCCGTACTGGTTCCTCTTCACAGCTTTCGTCGGCTTGAACCTGTTCCAATCAGCGTTTACGAACTGGTGCCCGATGATGACGATCCTTCGCAAAGTGGGCGCGAAGGCATAGCGTCAGTTCGTTAGCCAATTCCAAGTTGTATCGGCTGCCGGCTACCCAAGCAAAGCGGCATCCAACCAGTTATGGACCGGATTACGCCGGAGGCTCGGCGGAGTGGTGTGAACTTGCCGTTTCTGAATCATCCAAATCCGAGTCAAACTCGCTCTTGAGGAGCCCCATAGAATCAAGCAACGCGTAAGTACGCTCCGCCTCTTCACGGTCCACGCAGCTTATTGCGAAGCCCACATGGACTAGCACGTAGTCTCCAATGGAAGCCTCGGGAACGAAGTCGAGGCAGGTCTCCCGTATGAGGCCGCCAAACTGGACGCGTCCCGTGCGAATTCCATGGTGTACTTCACAGTTGAGGATTTTTCCAGGGATAGCTAGGCACACTTTACAAACCTCCGTCTTCGGAACGCGTGGAAGGAGCACGGTCCGGAAGCTTTCGTGACGTCAAGGACGAAAGGTGGGGCTCCAAGCCAACTTCATGCGGTGCCTTCCAGAGTTGCACTTGCGCCAACGCAGCATCCACCAAGGGCTCAAGCGCAGCTTCGACCTCGGCGGATAAAGTCGTGCCCCAGTCCGTGCTGGCGGGCTGTACGCCCAACACCACAATCTCTTGAGTGCGGGCCGCCATCAAGAACAGAGCAGAGATAAGGTCGGCAACGCCCAGTTGATGGACGCTCCATCCCTGCTTTGTGTTGAGCAAGTCGCTTCCGGTCATGCGAGCGAGCGTTCCAGGGGCATTGCCCGAGTTCATGGCATCGAGCAGCAGCACATAAGATGCATCTGCCACGTATGAAATCAACTCGAGGCCGAAAGTGCCGCCATCCAGAACCGTCACTTCTGCAGGCAGCCGGGGGTCAGTCTGCAGAATTCTGGCGGCATGCACGCCGACGCCGTCATCAGAAAGGATCGTGTTGCCGACTCCGATGACCACCGTGTCCGAAATTTGTAGTTCGCTCATTTCACGCCCTTGATTCTGAACTTCGTCCACCAGCTGGGTTCCTGCGCGGCGTTTCAGGCCGGGGCTCAGTCTCCTCAGCGGCCTCCTCGGCCATTGCCTCCTGGAGTTCATGTTCGGGGACGAACTTATATCCGCTGAAGATGCTCTCCATCACGCCATTCTCCTCTTCGACGGAAACGAGGATAGCAGTGTAAAGATGGTGGATGAAGAACATCCAGAATCCAAACATGATGAGGAAATGAATCTCGCGGAGCCACTGGATGTCGATGACACGCGGAATCCACCCAAAGAAAAAGAGCAGAACCCGGCTGCCGAGAATTTGGGAATAGAGAGCGAGGCCCGTGACAATTTCCACGATGCGCCATCCCAAAAACGGCTGCGTAAGCAGCTCCCGCCATCGCGTTATGGCCGATATGAGGAGAGGGCGACCAAACCATGAATCCATAATACTTGGCAGTGTCGACGAAATCCTTCCAGCGTTTCTTGGTCGTAGGGATGAGCTGGTCCCATTGCGACCACTGATTGCCGATAAACATCCAGACTACGCGGAGAAGGATTGCTCCACAAAACGCGAAGCCGGAAAGCAGATGAACGAAACGCACCGTTCCCATGACGTACGCGGTTCTTCCGTGTGAAATGATGAACGGAGAGTGCATGTAATACCCGGTGATGGAGAGCGACACGATCGTCGCAAAAATGATCCAGTGCGCGAACCGCACAGGCCATTCCCAGACATACACTCTTACTTGTTCATGCGCCGGATTCTTCCATTCGGCTTCGTGCCCGTGGTGCCTTTGTGTTTTTTTCATACGCAGCCTCTGGCAAGTCAGGCTTCCGCGTGGGCGTACTGGTGTCCATGCGCGTCAACAACGTGAACTGCGCACGCCAAACAAGGATCGAACGAATGAATGGTGCGCAATATTTCGAGCGGGCGATCCGGATCCGCTACCGGCGTCTTGAGCAGAGCAGCTTCATATGCACCGCGCTGCCCGCGGGCATCTCGGGGGCCGGCGTTCCACGTGGAAGGAACGACCGCTTGGTAGTTCTTAAT
Organism: uncultured Acidobacteriota bacterium; assembly: GCA_963753745.1. Lineage (GTDB taxonomy): Bacteria > Acidobacteriota > Terriglobia > Acidiferrales > UBA7541 > Acidiferrum. Next base: position 116,530 of record CAVWDX010000019.1, on the reverse strand, counting down.
AGCCTGGTCTTCAATTTCGACCCAGTGCCCTAGCGACCCGCGCGGCGCTTCGAAGAAGCCGAAGCCTCGCGCGGACTTAGGCCATGAGTTCGGATCCCACTTTTCCCCGTTGTGAATGCGCAGATTTCCGGTGGCCAGATTGTTCCCGAGTTCCTCGACCCAACCGGAAAGACGGTTTGCGAGAAGTTGTGTTTCAAGAGCACGCGCTGCGAGGCGTCCGAGCGTGGAAAACAAGGCGGTGGCTGGAGCCTTCAGCTTTGTCAAGGTAGCATCCACGAGAGCTTTAACGTCCGGCTGACCTGAAGCGTACGCAACGAGCAGCCGTGCTAGAGGACCAACTTCCATCGACTGGTCCTGGTAGCGCGGAGCCTTCAGCCAGGAATATTTCTGGTCCACCTCAAGAAACTCGTAAGGCGGTTTGGGACCTGAATATTTCGGTTTGGTTTCTCCGTCGAACGGGTGCTTCGCAGCTTGATCTCCACCCGAATACTCGTACCAGGAGTGAGTCACATATTCCGTGACATTCGCCGGATCAACCGGGTGAACTTTCGAAAGATCCCGATTCAGGATGATTCCCCTGGGGAGAAAAAAGTTCGCGGGCTGCTTGATGGAACCTTGCGGATAGCCGCCGTAGGACATGAAATTGCCGAGGCCCTCCCCGCGCTCGAACCAGTCCCGGTAAAATCCGGCGACGGCCAGCACGTCGGGGATGTAGACCTGGCTCACGAAGGCCTGAGCGGATTTCGCCACCTCCAATAGGAAGTCGATTCGTTCGGGATTGATCGTTGCACCCGGCTCGTTCGGGTCCATCGCAGTGGCCATTCCGCCCACCAAGAATGTCTGCAAGTGAGGATTTTTGCCGCCGAGAACCGCGTGAATGCGGATAAATTCTTTTTGGAATTGCAACGCCTCTAAGTAGTGAGCGACGGCCAAGAGGTTCGCTTCGGGCGGAAGATGGTAGGCGGGATGACCCCAGTAGCCTGCGCCAAAGAGGCTGAGCTGCTTGCTAGCGACCAAAGCGGCGACGCGATCCTGCACACCTTTGAAATACTTCTCACTCGATAGCGGCCAATCAGAGATGGATTGCGCGAGTTGCGACGTCTTCGCAGGATCGGCCTTCAATGCGGAAACTACGTCCACCCAGTCCAGCGCATGGAGATGGTAGAAGTGAATCACATGATCTTGGACTGTCTGTGTCGCTGCGATGATATTCCGTACTAGGCGGGCGTTGTCGGGCACTTCGATGCCGAGAGCGTCCTCGACGGCGTTCACGGAGGCCAGCGCGTGAACCATGGTGCAAACCCCGCAAATACGCTGCGCCCAGATCCATGCTTCGCGAGGGTCACGGCCGCGCAAGATCAACTCGATTCCGCGGAACATCGTGCCGGAACTCCACGCATCTGCGATCATCCCGCCTTCAACTTGAGCCTCGATGCGAAGATGTCCTTCAATTCGCGTCACTGGATCGACCACTATCCGCGCCATAGCTGCCTCCTAAACTCCGCGAGAATCCTCGGGCTTCTTTGCATCGTCGGATGTCTTCTTCGGCCGGACTTTGTCGCGAATCATATTGCCGGCCACTTGTGCCACCATCGCAGCGGCAACCACTCCGGTAGCAACCCATCCGATTTCATCCGCCGTGACGTCGACACCGAACCCAGGCACGGACGGCAGTCGTTTATAGAAGGGTGATTTCGTATCCCAGAAACGGTGCGAAGCGCACGCGATGCAGCCGTGGCCGGCCTTTACCGGCCAACTCGTTCCATCATTCCAGCGGACGGTGGGACAGTTATAAGTTGCTTCTGGGCCTTTGCATCCCATTTTGTAAAGGCAGTAACCTTTGCGGTGACCTTCATCGCCCCACTCCTCAACGAATCGGCCCGCATCGTAGTGTGCGCGGCGCTCGCATTGGTCATGAATGATGTTGCCGTAAGCAAACAGGGGCCGATTGTATTGGTCAAGGGCCGGCATATCGTGGAAGGTCAGGTAATGAGTCAATACCGCGGCGGTATTCGCGGGGTTGTGCGGGCAGCCGCCCAAATTGATGACCTTCACTCCGGGAACGGCCTCCTGCAAACCCACGGCGCCGGTCGGGTTTGGGTTCGCTCGAACCAAGCCGCCATCCCACGCGCAAGCGCCAACCGCAATGTTGGCGGCCGAATTGGTGCAGACATGCTTTGCGATTTCGAGAGCCGTCCTGCCGGCAATCGTGCAATAAACGCCATCGTCCGCCGTCGGGATGGCGCCTTCCACCACGGCAATATATTCGCCTTTGTGTTCTCGAACAACTCGTTCGAGGGCTTCTTCGGCTTGCTTGCCTGCGCCCGCCATGATTAGTTCGTGGTATTCCCAAGAGAGTAGATCGAGAACGAATTCAACAACGGATGGGTTGCTGGTGCGCAGCATCGATTCCGAGTTGCCGGCGCAGTCTTGAAATTCGAGCCACACCAGCACGGGGCGAGTTGTCTGGCTGAGCGCTTTCTCGACGGCTGATGCGTAACGCGGCGGGAGAGCGAGCGTGGCGACCATCAAGTTGCAAAACTTCATAAAGTCGCGGCGGGATACGCCGCGAGCCATTAAGGCGTTTGGCAGCGAGCTGCGTAATGGTTTCATGTTCGCTCCTCTCGAGGGATTGCGGTCGAGGTCGCCATCGTTGAGTTTTCTTCCGGTAGCGAATGTGTCACAAGCAACTTTCCGCGATATAGTCCCTCCTGTGATAACTGCATTTCTGTGACGGCGGTCACACCTCTGCTAGCCGGAGAGCACTGCCGCAGTCCACTCGCTCTGCCAGCGTTAAGTCCGAAAAGCAGGTGGCGTATGCCTAATTGTGGAAGGTGCGGCGAAGTTGTCCGCCGCATCCTCCGGCGAAAAGACCCTCATTCTTGTTTTTATGAACCTGAATCCGTCATCGGAATTGGCGCGACCTTTCTTGGAATAACTCATGAAGTAACTGCGAAGGGGGAGAGCCAACGACTGCAGTCTTCCCGCGGCATAAAGCCTTTCTCAATACTCTCCGAGAAAACGCAGGCGTTGCACTCGAAACAACTAGGTTAGTCAGCGAACGATATTTCACACTTCGCGACGAGCTAAAGATCGTCGGTCTATCCGGACGCGCACAACGGAAATTGGCGGCCTTCCTTCTGGAACTAAGCCGGCTCGGCTCATGCCCTAAGGAGAACTGTGATCGAAATCACAGCCAGAAAATGGTGAATGTTATAGAAAGTTGTGATTTATGAGATTCCGGTGGAGGTGCAAAATGAACAGTTGGCGATTCCGAACGTATCCTGCCGTACTCGCTTTGGTCGCGCTCACAACGTTTTTTGCCGCGTCGGCCTCGGCACAAGGCGATGCGGCTAGTCTCTATAAGGCGAAATGCGCGCTTTGTCATGCGGCGGACGGGAGCGGGAACACGGCAGTCGGCAAGAAGCTCGGTGCGCGGGATTTTGCGTCGCCGGAGGTGAGTAAGGAAACGGACGAGCAACTTGTGGAGATTACAGCAAAGGGTAAAAACAAAATGCCCGGCTACGAGAAGAGCTTGAAGGACGCAGAAATTAAGAGCCTGGTCGCCTTTATACGCGAACTGGGCAAGAAGAAATGACTTCAGCTCGACACGCAGTTGGCATTCCACGAGCGGGGCGACTGGCACCAGAACGGCCGCAATGAAGATTTTCTGATGCGCCTTTCGCGGTATTCCACTTTAGCAATATATTTAAGTGATTGCCTAAGAGCGTGAGGATTGCCAGGTGAAACCGACCCAACCAGCAAATCAACATCATACGAGTTGCTGGAGTCCTAAGGCTGCTCGGCCTGCGCAGGTGCTCGATTGACCCTAAGTCGGCTGCCGCTCAAGGGGGACGAATTGATTCTCCGCAACGCCGCTGGATTTGTGCTGACGTTACAAATAACTCTTCATGACAATGGATTTTGCAGGTTGACGCCGTAAATAAGTTGGTATAGAAGAGCGAAGGTGTCCTATCCCGATGCGACTTGATCGTCTGGCTTCCTGGCTTCGCCCCATCGCCTACCTTGGTCGGAACCCAATTAGTTTGACAGGCGGAGTGCTGACAAGCGCGTCAGCAATCACGCTACTTGGATACTGGCTTCTTGTGATCCTGCTCGGCGGCGGGGCCGGGACATATCCTTACGCCGGGATTTTATTCTTCCTCATCTTGCCAGCCATTTTCGTTCTTGGGCTACTTCTGATACCGATCGGCGAATTTTTGCGGCGGCATCAACTACAAAAAAAGGGTGAGCTGCCGTCAGTGTACCCGCATCTTGATTTGGCCGATCCCTTCTTTCGCAAGGCAGCGCTTTTGGTCGCTGGTGCAACCTTTGTCAACATTGTGATTTTCAGCGCAGCCTCGTACAGCGGTACGCAGTATATGGATTCAGTAGGTTTCTGCGGGCAGACTTGCCACACAGTTATGCAGCCTGAATATACCGCGTATTTGAATTCACCCCATTCCCGGGTCGCGTGTGTGGACTGCCACATCGGTCCTGGCGCATCTTGGTTTGTCCGTTCAAAGGTTACCGGCGTCAAGCAGGTCTTTGCCGTAGCGTTCCATGACTACCCTCGTCCGATTCCATCCCCAGTCGAGCAATTGCGGCCCGCCCGGGCAACTTGCGAGCATTGCCATTGGCCGCAGCGGTTTTCCGGCAACGTGCTGTTCACTCGAACTCACTACCAGGAAGATGAAAAAAACAGCCCTTTAACAACCGTCTTGGGCATGAAAGTCGGCGGGCGCAGCGCGATGGGCATGGTGGGTATTCATGGTCATCATCTTGACGCTGGTGTACAGATCACCTATGTTGCGACAGACCAAAAGCGCCAAGTAATTCCCCAGGTAGCCTATACCGACCCAGAAGGTAGAACGACGGTTTTCAACTCGACTGATACAAAGGTAACGCCGGTAGAGTTGGCGCGCGGCGAGCATCGTGTGATGGATTGTATTGACTGTCACAACCGCCCAACTCACACGTTCCAGTTACCTGGCGAAGCAATTGATCAAGCCATGACCGAGCAATTCATCGGCCCAGACCTTCCATACATAAAGAAAGAAGCGCTGCTGGCGCTTAAGGCCAATTATCCAAGCCGGGATATTGCCAAGCAACGCATTGCCGAAACACTCAGAGATTTTTATCAAAAGAACTATCCGATGGTTGTTGCCTCTCAAGGCAAAGAGCTGGAAACCGCGATTGGCACTGTCCAATCCATCTATTTGCGCAATGTCTTCCCCGCGATGGAAGTGACCTGGGGCACCTACGCCGACAATTTAGGACACACGGACTTTCCAGGTTGTTTCCGCTGCCATGATGGCAGTCATGTCTCCGCCGATGGCAAGACCATCCCGAACGATTGTGACACGTGTCATGAATTATTGGCTGTAGACGAGAAAAATCCAAAGATTCTCCAGGAGCTCGGAATGAAGTAAGTAGGCCATGCCGTGAAATGCCATGGCGCTTGCCATGGAGACTCGCCGGGTGGTCAGGAAACTGGAGCGAACATGCGCTGGACCGTAACGGCCACACTTTTCTTCTGCTTTAGTGTTTCAACAGTATGCGCGCAGCAAAACGCTGATTGCCTCGCGTGCCACAATCAGAACGACTTGCAAGACCAGGCGGGCCACAGTGTATATGTGGACGGAACAAAGCAGAAAGCCAGCGTCCATGGTGGACTTCGTTGCATCGAGTGCCACACGGATATCAAAGGTTTCCCGCATCCAGAACATCCCGCCGCCGTCAACTGCGGCACCTGCCATACCGAACCCGCGAAGGAAATTGGCGAAAGCGTCCATGCAAAAGCAAGCGCAAGGCCTTGCCTCGGTTGCCACGGTGACCCGCACCTGATTGTCCCCGTGAAGGATCCGGAGTCGCCAGTCTTCACGCTCAACATCCCGCGAACTTGCGGAACGTGTCATGCGAATCCCGAGTTAGCAAAGAGGTTTGGCCTGCCGAATGTCTATTCCATGTACATGGACTCCATTCATGGTTTCGCACTGACCAAGGACGGGCTCCTGGTAGCTGCGACGTGTTCCAGTTGCCACGGGACTCACAAGATCCTTAGCCACAAGAATCCCGAGAGCCGGATATATCGGACGAATGTCCCCGCGACGTGCGGCTCCTGTCATGCAGGGCCGGAGCAACGCTATTTCGCGGGTGTTCATGGAAAGGCGATGCGGGCGGGTAATCCCCGAGCGCCCGTCTGCACCGACTGCCACACTGCTCATGAGATCTCGAATGTTCGCCTGGCTTCCTGGCAAGAACGAACGACGGCCACTTGTGGCAGTTGTCACCAAGGACGCCTTACGACTTATCAGGACACATTTCACGCACAAGTCTCCGCTTTGGGTTACTTCGAAACGGCGCGCTGTTGGGATTGCCACGGCGAACACGAAATCCTGCCGGCCTCGGATCCGAAATCCTCAGTTGCTGCTGCAAACCTTTTGGCCACTTGCGGGAAGTGCCATGCGAATGCGACGAAGAGTTTTGTAAGCTATCAGCCCCACGCCAACTCTCGTGACCGGCGGGGCTTCCCTGCCGTGTATTACACGCGACTCTTCATGGATTTGCTCCTTTTGAGCATTTTCGGATTCTTCGCCCTCCACACGGCTCTGTGGTTCATTCGGTCTTCTTTTGAACGACCGAAACCCGGCCCGGCCGAAGCGAGCAGCGACTAAAGGCAGCGGTAAAGGAAGGAAAGCGATGGCGCAAGGAAATTCCGAGGTCCGTTACCACGTTCGGTTCACGCTATGGCAGCGTTATCTTCACGGCGTCATCTTTTCCACTTTCATGGGCCTGGCGCTTACCGGCCTGCCATTGCGATTCAGCAGTGCATCTTGGGCGGAACGGTTTGCCCATGCCGTGGGGGGATTCAGCGCCATTCTGTTCTTTCACAAGTTCTGTGCCCTGCTGCTGACGATTGGGTTCTTGATACATGTCGGGGAGGTAGCCTACCGTGGCATCATCAAACGCGACCAAGGAATTTTTTGGGGACCGGACTCGCTGGTTCCGCAGCCCAAGGACCTGAAAGATCTTTATGGACACATTCGCTGGTTTCTGTGGCTCGGGCCGCGACCGCAATTTGATCGCTTCGCTTATTGGGAGAAATTCGATTATTGGGGCGTTTTCTGGGGCATGGCTATCATCGGGTTCTCGGGGTATGCCATGTGGTTCGCGCCGTTCTTTGCCAAATTCTTGCCTGGCTCTTGGTTAAACGTAGCGCTAGTCCTACATGGCGAGGAAGCTCTGCTGGCCGTCTGGTTCATCTTTACGGTTCATTTCTTCAACACCCATCTCCGGCCCGGCAGCTTCCCCATGGATTTGGTGATTTTCACGGGGAAAGAAACGGAAACAGAATTGCGTGAAAAGCATTCCCAGGAATACCAACGATTGCTGAAGGAAGGGCGGTTGCAGTTGACCGACGTAGCGCCAACGAGCGGGCTCAAGACTTTCGCCCGAGTACTTGGCTGGATAATCATCCTCACCGGGTTTGTTCTTGTCTGGCTGACCCTCACGTCCTTTTTCCGAACGGGCGCCGCTTAGCCCAATCTCGGGGCACCGGGTTCAACCTCATCCACCAACGCAGCCAGATGCGAATCAGGGGGAAAAAGAACTCGGAATGGCTAGGGATGAGAGCGTTGGAAGTACGATTTGAGGCGCAGCCGAATCCTTCACTTCCCTATTCCGGGGCTAAGGAATAGCTCGCCTCTGGTAGGATGGCTCAATCGAAGGTGATGCCGCTGGCGCAATAAAGCCAACGCCTGCCTGCTGTGCCATGATTGGATGCCCGCCAAGACACACGTCCGATTTTGCACATTCCGTGCAACGAGCGGAAGGCAGCGCATCAGGCGTCAAACGCGGCTCGGCGCCTAGCCAATAAAGCCCGTTTGCCATTACGCAGAAACCAGTCACGGCGAACCACACCATTGCGCCGCCAACAAACCCCGTGAACAACGTCACCCATGGGCTGTAAACCAGTACCAGCACGGACGCGACGGTAATGTTAATTCCAACGAAAAGATAGATGCGGCGCTCAAGATACCATCTATCGGTCTGCATGAAGTACAACTTCCAGCGCGCCGATTTGCTGGACCCGAGCATCGGAGTAAAGCCAAATAAACGCAGCACATTGCCGATAGGGCAAAAGCCCGTAAAAGCAACGTTGATGGACACGAGCCCTGTAGCGATGACCCCGAAGATCCACAGCCGATTCACCAACAAGGCCATCGCGGTGCTTGCTAGCAGAACTATTCCGGCGATCAGCCAGACGGTCCGTTCGATGTACCACCGGCTGGTCGGCACGATGTATACGCCTGAGCGAAATGCCATGGGTGCAATCTATCACAAGAAAGGGATTATGCAACCCATGCCTCGCGCTTACGGCTATCTTGTATCCCGCTCCCGCGATTCTGTGGCCATTCGGACCTGGACAAGGCTTCGCGAGGCATCTCCAACTATGAAGAAGCGGGGAAGAAATACACCAGCTTCCCGTCGCCGTTTGCAATACAAACAGGACAGCGCGGCGTTAACTCCCGCGCTTAATTTGCGCCCTCAGCACACGGGTGCGAGAGATCCACAATGATCTTGACGGCCAAGGTCTGCGAGCAAAACGGACCGGAGCATGTTCATCCACCTTCGCATGCCGGGCATTTCCTCACGATAGAGGCGAAGGATGCGTGTCAAGCTTCAACGATGTGATTTCGAATGGCGTAACGAACGAGAGCAGCTGTCGAATGGAGGTCAAGTTTGAGCATGATGCGAGCCCTGTAGGTTTCGACGGTCCTTGTGCTGATTTCGAGCAGGGAGCCAATCTCCTTATTGGACTTGCCATCCGCCAAAAAATAAAGGAGCTGACGTTCTCTCGGACTTGGGCCTCCGCCCGGCTCTTCGTTTGCATCGCCCGGTTCTGGGGAAAATCGATAGTCCTCGAAGTGAGGTTCCGCGTCTGAATGAATGCACTTTGAGAGAAACTCATGATATTGAGTTCCGCTCAAAAACAGGGCGGCGCGCGCCAACCCCGCCTCGATTCGCATTTCCAACGTGTGGCGCCTTACTGTCATCGAGTTGTTAAGAAGTTCCACGGAGCGATTCGCTAGTTCAAAGGCTCGGGCCGACAGTTCGACGAACTCCTCGCCGAATGGGTGTTTATCCCCTTGCATGGCTTCCCCGAACTTGTCTCTGACGTTGCAGAGCTTCCTTTCGGCGCACCGCTTTTGGGTCACATCGGAGAAAGTGGCTGCAACTAGCTGGACTTGGCCTAAGTCATCTTTTACCGGATAGAAGTTCAATAACCAGATGCACTCCTTTGGACCATACGAACACTGCGCAGTTATCTCAACATTCGCCAAAGCTTCCCCTGTGTTCCAAACTCTTCGAAACGCAGGCTCTAAAAAGGGAGCTTCTCCGGGGAAAAGCTGATCGATTGGTTTGCCAACCAGCTTCGTAGTCGGGACTCCAATCATCCTGGCGAGCACGGCGCTAATCGCCTTACAATGCAGATTCCTGTCGAACAGGGCGACTCCGATCGTTGAATTAAAAATGAGACTCGCGAATGGCGTTCGCCTCATGCTAAGAGTTTCGCCGGTTGCGATCCAGCAACTTTCGCCGGCTGACTCGCGAGGAGCATTCGTCATTTGGTATCCCCAGAATTTCTCTTCGTAATGAATCAAATATCGATCAGCGTCTGCTCACGACCCACACGCCGGGGACGCATCCCAGGGCACAATCCGTGGCACTCTCTCAAGCAAAAAGACATGAGTTCCATTGTTCGCCCAACGGTCCAGCAACATAGACCGCCAGTCCAAGAGCAGTGCCAGGCGATCCTCGTTCGCGCGACAAATCGTAACCGGAAATCTCCACATAAACATCGCAGAGCCCACCAGGCTAGGCCGAATAGTTCCCGCTTGAAGCCATGAGAGAGGCCTGCTTCAAGGGCACCTTTATACGCCTTTATATCCTCAGAGTCAATTCCCGAGATAGGTACGAGGATAGGGATCGGTGGGACAATATCGAGGCGCCGATGACGAAAAGCCAGATAGGCGCAAGGGACTAAGGATCGCTGCACCTGATTGCGGTCTTGCGATCACTCTAGGCCGTACCTGCCGACTTGTCGGGGGCGATATCTACGATGGTGATCACCACCCCATCGATTTTGTTGTCCATGGTGCGATAGGGAAGAATTTTAAATTGATAATGAACGCCCATACGATCCGTAAGTTCTCTCTCGAGGGCATGGAAATCCGAGATCACCTGGACCACCATAGATTGCAGATCGGCGATTTCGATGGTTGGATTGATGTTCGAGAGCGGGCGGCCGATGTCGCCAGGAATTAATCCAAGAAGCTTTTGCGCCTTTGGCGTAAAGCGCCGAATCGTAAAGTCGCTGCCAATCATAATCACCGCGATATCGATACTGGAAAGCAAATTGATCAAGTCATTGTTGATTTGCGTCATTTCCAGATTGCGGCTGCGAAGTTCGTCGTTAACGGTCGTCAATTCCTCATTGGTGGACTGCAGCTCTTCCTTGGCGGTCTCCATCTCTTCATTGGTGCTCTGCAATTCCTCGTTGCTCGACAAAATCTCTTCGTTGGCCGATTGCAGCTCCTCGTTCGTGGCTTCCTGGGTTTCGATAACGGACTGAAGATATTCCTTCGTGGCGGCCAGTTCTTGTTCAAGCTTCGCCCCATGCTTTACGGCCGCTTCGGTTTCTTGCGTGGGCCGCGCTCGGCGAACTCTCTCAGCGCGCCCCGGATCGTGCGACGACTCCCTAAAAACGATCATGAAATACGGACCTTTCGAGCTCCCAAGCGTGACGGGCATTACGTCAAAGCTTACTTCCCGCGTTGGCGGCTCGAGCGATGACTCCCCGCCACTGTCCTTGCCGTTCCTAATCAGCAGATTGCGCCTACTGACGACGCCGTTTTCTTTTTTGGCGCGGCTAATTGCGTTCCGCAATTCAAGGACGAGCCCCTCGCGAGCCATTTTGAAAAGGCTCAAGCTGGGCCGGCCGGAAGCGAGTTTTATATAGCAGCTTATATCCCCCCGGGTATGAACGATCTCCATGTCTTCATTCACGAAGACCGTCGCGGGGACGTATTGCGTAAGAAGTCGGCGGTCGAATTCTTTTTGAGCTTCGAGATAGTTCCCGCCAATTTCCTCCAGTTTGGCGGGCGTTCTTACCGGAGTGTACACTTCGCGACCCTCCAAGGCATCGAGGGATAAAGCAACCGCCGGTCGCCCCGTCCCCGCTTTCCGTGTAAAGAATTTGTGAGTGCGATCCGCCGCCGCAAACAAGGCGGATCCTCCTACGCCCTCGGAACTTCCCAACACCAGAAAGGATCCGGGATGCAAAGCATAGTGAAACAGGGAAATCACCTTGCTCTGGAGAATTGGCTCAAGATAAATAAGAAGGTTGCGGCAGCAAATGAGGTCCATGCGGGAAAAGGGAGGATCGTTCAGCACGTTGTGCTGTGCGAAGATACACATATCACGAATGGTCCTGCTGACCCGGTAGCCGCCCTCGACCTTCGTGAAAAATCTCCAAAGGCGTTCGGGCGACACATCTCCCTGAATGTTTTCCGGATAGACTCCATTTCGCGCCTTAGTCACACTCTGCTCACTCACATCCGTTCCGAAAAACTGAATCGGAATCTGCGATGCCCGGTCGCCCAGGAATTCAAGAAGCGCCATCGCCATTGAATAGGTTTCCTCGCCGGAGGAACACCCAGGTGTCCAGACGCGGATGCCGTTCCCACGAGGAAGGTCCTTCTGGATGGCCGGAAAGATCAGCGATTTCAGGGCGTCGAAAACTCGCGGACCGCGGAAGAAGCTGGTCACGTTGATGAGCATGTCCTGATACAGCGCCCTGACTTCCTCAGGTTTGCCTTGGATAAACTTGGCGTATTCGTCGATGTCGTCGATCTTGTGAACCACCATGCGGCGCTGGATGCGGCGCAAAATTGTGGTTTGCCGGTAATGCGTGAAATCCACCGCTGTGGCCTTCCGCAAAATCTGAAAAATTGTGTTCAAGCCCGGGCTAGTGACGGGGACCGCTTCGGTTGGAGTGGACGGGCTCTTCCGATTAATGTACGGATGACGAGCGATGCGGGAAAGTTCCCTGGCGATCCCCTTGGGAGGAAGCACATAGTCTACGCAGCCCGCCACGACCGCACTTCGCGGCATCCCGTCATACTTGGCGGTGTCTTCGTCTTGCGCAAAAGTGACCCCACCATGGGCCTGAATCTCCGCCATTCCCAGCGTTCCGTCTGATCCCGAACCAGATAAGATGACTCCAATGCCCCGGTTCCCCTTTTGTTCCGCAACCGAACGCATGAAGTGGTCCACGGGCATGTGCATACCGTGTAATTCTTCGCGCGGCCCGATATGAAGGCTTTGGCCAGAAAGGGACATCGAGGCGTTTGGGGGAATTACGTAGACATGATTGGGCACAATTGCCAGGCCTTCCGAAACTTCTGTCACGCTCATCGTGGTTCTCTTGGCGAGCAGTTCCGTGAGGATGCTGTGATGTGTCGGGTCAAGATGTTGCACCAGGACAAAGGCCATACCAGTGTCGGCGGAGAGGCAGGTCAGAAGATCTTTAAGAGCTTCGATGCCACCAGCCGAAGCTCCAATAGCCACGACCGTTGTGTCTTCTTGATGCTCGGCAGGGAGCGTGGCCTGCAATTCTACCGGACAACGAAGATTCCTCTTATCCCTCGTGCTTCGCTTCATGGGTTCCCCTCGACCCTAACAGCCTAAAACAATCGGCTGCGTGGAACTGCCAGAATCATCGGTATTCGATCATGCCGGAAGAAGGAGTGCCTGTGGTTTCCTTTTCCTGCTTTACCGGGAGCGTTACTTGTGCTTGATTCTAGTCCCTTTCTAGTACTCGTGGTAGTGATTCCGCCTTTATAAATGCATTATTCTCTGGCAGGGCCGGAAATAATCCCCATCGAAAGGCTGGAAGGACATTTCACGGCAGGGAGGTTCTCGACAAATCAAGAGATCAAGCTTGAGTCCACATACAGACTCACAACACTTTCGCGATCCCTGCACAGCAGTTCCTCTCATCATACCGGGACAGAAAGATTGCACGGAAGCTCAGCGAGGAACCCAGATGGGATTGTGAGTGAAGAGCCCGTTGACGAAACCCATTTGGTAGACGATGAAAAGGCCGAAAACCAGACTGACCACACCTGCAACCAATCCCATCCCGCGATTGAGGCGTGTAAAGCGGCTTTCGGAAATGGTAAATGGGACGGCAATCGCTGCGGTGATCAGCATCATGCCTGCGACAGTACCCAGCCCGAATACCAGAAGATAAAAAATCGCCCAGGACGGAACGCGGATGGTTGTGAGCACCAACAGAGCCACAGCTGCCGACCCGGCAAGTCCATGAACGATGCCCACCGCCAATGGCCGAACGACATGATAAAAACCCAGACGCCCAAATACGCGGTCCATCCAACCGACGGCCGTCGCATTCTCGGCGTGGCCCTGCTGCTCCGGAACCCGGCCATGGGAATGCGAGTGCACACAGTCAACCTGCTCGTGCGGGTGCGCATGATGCCCCATGTGCAAGGGCGTGACCGTCTCTGTAATCCAGCGCATAATCCCGGAAAGATTCAGAATTCCTAGAAGAATCAACATCAAGCCAACCGACAATTCCATTGTCAGACCGACTCTTGCGGGAATCACGATGCCGAACAGAATGATTGCCGATCCAACGACAAGAATCGTGATGGTGTGGCCCAGTCCCCAGAGAACGCCAATCAAGGCCGCATGGCGAATGCTACGCTGGCGGCTCACAATCGTGGTCACCGCAACGACGTGGTCTGGGTCGGTCGCGTGGCGCATGCCGAGGAAGAATCCGAGAACAATAATGGAAAGCAGAGTGATCATTATCTTTTCAGACTGCAGCAGCGGCGCGGAAGCCTATACGCCGGCTTTCAAGAAACTGCAGGTATTCAGCCATTCCCTCGCCGGTCTTGGCTGATAGTTTGAAAACTTCCATGCCCGGGCGCACTGCTTGGATGTTTCGTCTGGCGGCAGCCTCGTCAAATTCTACAGCAGCGGCAAGATCTGATTTTGTGATGATAGCAACATCCGCGCTGTTGAATATCGTCGGATACTTGAGTGGTTTGTCTTCGCCCTCCGTGACCGAGAGCAGCACGAAGCGCAAGTCTTCGCCGAGATCGTAGGAAGAGGGGCACACAAGATTTCCGACGTTTTCGATGAATAAAAAATCCAAATCATTCAAGTCCCATTCGTTGAGAGCGCTCTGGACCATGGCGGCCTCAAGATGACAGACCGTGCCTGTAATGATTTGCTTCACCGGCGCTTGGCTGCGCGCCAGTCGAGCCGCATCATTTTCTGTGGCTAGGTCGCCCACCAGTGCTTTGACCCTGAACCGGGAATGCAGGAACGTCAGAGTTTTTTCGAGAAAAGCCGTTTTTCCGGAGCCCGGGCTGGAAACGAAGCTGACGGCCAGCACGCCCGCTTCGCGGAACCGTTCGCGAAGTGCGCGAGCCACAACATCGTTCTGCTTCAGTACATTCTTTCGGACTTCGACCAAGCGAGGTTCGGCGCTCATTCTTGAATCTCCAGCGCGACCATTTCTAGCTCTTTCCCGCGCAGAACATTGGGAGTCGGAGTGTCGCAGACGGGGCAACATATCGACTGAATTGAGGTGACCAGACGCGCGGCCTCACACTTGGGACAATAGACCTCTACTGGTATTTCTTCGATCAATAGTTGCGAGCCTTCCAGGGGCGTCGCCGCGCAAGCCATCTCATAGGAAGTGAGCAGAGCTTCCTTCACGACGCCGGACAAAACGCCCAACCGAAGATGCACGGCTTGCACTTGCGCCTGTCCATGCCGCTCCGCTTCTTCCTGCGCCATTTCGACGATGCTCAAGGCGATTGAAAGTTCATGCATTTACGTACCTCATCTCTTACTGACCGGCCAGGCTAGCTCCCCGCGCGTTTAGCCAGGCACCATTACGTAACCTGCGTCATCCACTCAGAATCAGCCAGTTTGACTGGAGCGCCCGGCCTACGCTTCCACAACGCGGCAAGCGCGGCTTGTCCGAGGCTGATTCCACCGTCATTGGAGGGAACCATGTGATTTGTCCAAATCTGCAAGTGTTCGATCTCCAAAAGATGTTTGGAGTCCTGCAAAAACAGTTCATTCTGAAAAACTCCGCCCGAAAACACAACCGTATCGGCGTTGTGCGCACGGCACAGAGCAACGGCTGCGCTTTGGAGACCTTCCGCTATTCCCCTTTGAAAGGCGCGCGCAATCTCGTTTTTGCCGCGGCCGCGAAGTCTGTCGCGGATGATGCCATCGAGCAGCGGCCGAAAATCGAGTTCATCGCCCACAAAAAGAAAAGGATATGCGTCTTTGACGGGCGCTTGGCTCGCCAGCCGCTCGAGCCACATTGCGGCTTGCCCTTCAAATGTAATCTCGCGAGTAAAACCCAGCAAAGCTGCCGCTGTGTCGAACAGCCGCCCCATGGACGTCGTACGGAAGCAGCGAACGTTCGACTGCACGAGTTGCAAAGCGTTCAAATAGCGCGCGGGAAATGAAAAAGGCGCAGCGGTCACGTCCGGAACATTATCTAGCTGCGCGAGAAAGCCTGCCGCGGCCTGGACGGGATACGATGCCGCTGCATCGCCGCCTGGCAGAGCTGCGGCGCGCAGATGTGCAACGCGGTCGAAACCCTCACGCACGCTGCCGGCAAATATTTCGCCTCCCCAGATTGCCCCGTCATCCCCGTAGCCGGTTCCATCGAAGCTGACTCCGATGACGCGCTTATCCCAGGCGCCGCGCTCCGCGAGTACCGATGCGATGTGAGCGCGATGATGCTGTACGCCGAACTGTTCCGATGCTAGGAATTCTGTGGCATGGATGGTCGAAACGTACTGAGGATGCGCGTCGTGAACGAGCAGCAATTTCTTCCGATCGATGTCATACATCGTGAGCAAGTCGTGGACAGTTTCCCGGAAGGCGCAAAAAGATTGGTAATGATCCAAGTCGCCGATGTGCTGGCTGACGAAGGCTTGGCCGTCAACAACCAGAGTAATCGTGTTCTTGAGGTCCGCGCCAAGGGCAAGTATTGGACGATCAGTTGGAAGTACCGCGGCGGCGCTGGGCGCGTATCCGCGGGCACGGCGAAGTATCGCCGGGCCGAAAACCCCTGCCCGGGTCACCGAGTCATCCACGCGACGAGCAATGGGCCGCTCGCCAATCAGAAAGCCGTCCGCAATGTCGCCGAGCTGTTGCAAGGCGTCTTCCTCTTTGTATGCGATTGGTTCGTTGGAACGATTCGCGCTGGTCATCACGAGAATGTCCGGGGCGCCGGCGGCAAACAGCAAATGATGTAACGGCGTGTAGGGCAGCATTACGCCAAGTTCATCATTATCGGGGGCGACGCCGGGCAATTCGGCCTTGGCGTGCGCGAGGACAATGGGTCGGGCCACGGAGTTCATCAAAGCTTCGGCCTCGCCCCCAAGGACAACCAGGCTCCGCGCGACCTCAATATTTTTGACCATCAAGGCGAACGGTTTTTCCTTGCGGTATTTCCTGGTCCGCAAAGCGCTAACTGCCTCCACATTTCTCGCGTCGCAGGCCAAATGGTAACCGCCGAGTCCCTTCACCGCCACAATCTTGCCCATACTAAGGAAGCGCACTGCCGTTTGAATGGCTTCTTCACTGCCGTGTGTCGCTCCATCGCACGACTGAAAATAATAATGTGGTCCGCAGTCGGAACACGCCACGGGCTGGGCGTGGAAACGCCGATTCGCTGGATCGCCGTATTCCTCGGCGCAGGGATCATCGAGCGGCCAACCGGCCATCGTGGTGTTTGGACGATCGTACGGCAGACTTCGAATCACGCTGTAGCGTGGACCGCAATTCGTGCAATTGATGTAAGGATAGTGAAAACGCCGATCTTGCGGATCGAAAAGTTCTTGCAGGCAATTCTCGCACACGGGCAGGTCCGGCGAGATGCGCACCGTAGGCCTCCGCTCGCCCGTGCTTTCGCGGATCGTAAACTCTGTGAAACCTCCATCTGGCGCTGGCTCGACGCGCATTTCCGAAATCTCGGCCGCTTGGGGCCGGCGCGTTTTCATCTCTTCAAGAAATAATTGAAGCGGTTTCTCATCTCCCTCGAGATGGATCTCCACTCCTTCTTCCGCGTTCAAGACCCAGCCCCTCAAATCGTTTGCGCGCGCAAGTCTGTAAACGAACGGACGAAAGCCCACTCCCTGCACCACGCCGCGCACTTTGATGGAGTAAGCTTTCGGCATCTCATTTACTTTGCGTTCACCACGCAGCCTCTTCCCTGCCATCCGACTTGAATCACTTTGCCGTCCTCGACCAGCAGTGGAACTGTGAACGGAGGCTGCACTAGCAATCGAATCCGTTCGCGTGCCTGGCTGTCGGCTTCCACGTCGTACTCCGTGAATTCCCTTCCCTTCCATTCCAGCCAGTCGCGCATCTCGCTGGTGTACGGACAGCCTGCCGTTCCGTACAGCTCGAATTTAGGCATGGCCAAAACCCTCCAGCGGTTGATTGCCCAAGAGCAATCGATCTTTGATTTTTGACGTCAACGCAAGGCCCTTGAGCATCTCGCGTCCTAACAAATCCTGGGAAGAGGGTCGCCCACAAGCATGTCCACAATGCGGCTTCCCCCGTAAAGAGTCGTCACCAACACTGCGCTCTCGGGTTTCTCGCGAACTTCGCCGATCATTTGTGCTTCCTCCCCTCCAGGCGTCGCGCGCAAAACTCGCAGGGCCGATTCCGCATGTTCGGAAGAAACGATGGCTAGAAATTGTCCTTCGTTCGCGATATGCAGCGGATCGAGCCCAAGAAGTTCGCAAGCTCCCCGAACCGAATCGCGAACAGGAATTGTTTCTTCGAAGAGAACAATTCCGCGCCCACAGTCCCGCGCCAATTCGTTGAGCGAAGTGGCCACGCCGCCGCGCGTGGGATCGCGCATCCAGCGCACGCCGGCACCGTTTTGCTGCACAAGCGCCTCGACGAGTGGAAGAACCGACCGCGTGTCCGAACGCAGCTCCGCTTCGAGGTCGAGGTCGCCTCGAGCCAGCAATATTGTGATGCCGTGGTCCCCGATGGGACCGGACAGCAATACTTTATCGCCCGCCTGCACGGACTGCGGCGAAATTTCGACCCCGGAAAGCAGCCGTCCGATCCCCGTCGTGGTGACGTACATCCCATCCGCTTTGCCATGCTCGACAACTTTGGTGTCGCCTCCTGCGATCCGGACGCCGGCCTTCTCCGCTGCGTCCGCCATGGCGCGAACTTCCGCCTCCAGAACTTCCGTCGGCAACCCCGCTTCAAGAACGAACGTAACGACGATTGCCTCCGCTCTCGCGCCTGAGACCGCCAGATCGTTCACCGTGCCGTTGATGGCCAACTCGCCGATCGAACCGCCGGCAAATCGCAACGGCTTGACCACAAAACTGTCCGTGGTCATCGCGATTCGTGTTCCGTTTATTTGGATTTGGGCCGCATCGCCAAGCGGGGCCGTAGAGGAGCCAAAAAGAAGCGGAGCAAACAATCCTTCTACTAATCTTCGGCTCGCCTTACCACCGGCGCCGTGCGCCATTTCAATCTGCGGTTCGTGGAACTTGATCTTCGTAGCAAGGGTGGCCATGAATCTCCCATTCGCCTAACCCGCCGTAACATTGGCGATGCTGATAGGTTTGCCGTGCTCGTAGTTGTAGTAGGCCGCGCAAGAGCCTTCCGACGAGACCATCAACGCACCGACTGGCTGTTCCGGCGTGCACTCGCGTCCAAAAAGTTTGCATTGCGCAGGCTTCAACACGCCTTTCAAGACCTCGCCGCACTGTGCCGCTTTCGGCTCCGTCACCCGCACGCCCGGTACGGTGAAGCGTTCTTCTGTGTCCCACGTAGCGTAACTCGCGCGAATTTTAAGCGCCGATTTCGGGATGAATCCCAGCCCGCGCCATTCGAAGTTTGCGCGAAGCTCGAACACTTCCTCTATGGCCTCGAGCGCCGCGCGATTCCCTTCCCAAGGAACCACGCGCTTATACTGATTTTCGACTTTCGCTTCACCCTTGCCAAACTGCCGCAGAAGCATCGCGATGGATTGCAAGATGTCCAGAGGCTCGAATCCGGACACCACCACAGGCTTGCCTTCATCCTTGGCAATCCATTCGTACGGCCCGCAACCGATGACCGTGGAAACATGCCCCGGCCCGACAAACCCATCCAATCGCATATCTGGTGAATCCACGATCGCGCGAATGGCCGGAATGACGGTGACGTGATTGCAAAACACGGAAAAATTACGCAATCCTTCCGCTTTCGCGCGCATCAGCGTCAACGCCGTGGAGGGCGCCGTCGTCTCAAACCCTATGGCGAAAAACATGACGTGCTTCTCGGGATGGTTGTGCGCCAATTTCAGCGCATCCGCAGGCGAATACACGATTCGAACATCCATCCCCCGCGCTTTATATTCGAGCGGGCTTCCGTGCGTTCCCGGAACGCGCATCATGTCGCCAAATGCCGCAAAGATAAAATCTGCTTGCGCCGCCAAAGATAATCCATCGTCGATGCGTCCCATCGGCAGAACACAAACGGGGCAGCCCGGCCCATGAATCAGCTCAATGTTGGATGGGAGCAAGTCCATCAGGCCAAAACGATAAATCGCGTGCGTGTGCCCGCCGCACACTTCCATGATCCGGTAGTGCCGCTTCGGATCGGCGAGTCTCCGAATCTCCTCCCCCGCTTTGGCAATCAGTTCCGGCGCACGAAATTCATCAACAAATTTCATGGTTTCCTCCCCCGGGCCGGCCCGTCGACTTCGTCGTTCTTCAAACCGTAGCCGCGCACCTCTTCCATCGCCGCCTCGGCCTCCCCAAGATTCCTCAGCGTGCGCATCTGCTCCGCAGCCTCCGCTTCGCTAATCTTGCTCATCGCAAAGCCTACGTGGATCAGCACCCACTCCCCCGGCACCGGCGGTTCATCTTTCAGCAGCCCCAAGTCGACTATTCGCCGCACGCCCCCCACATCAACCACCGCCTGATGCGCGTTTTGGGCATCCAGTTCAATTATCTTCCCCGGGATCGCTAAGCACACCAGCCAGCTCCCGTTTCGATGCTTCGCAAGAGACCATCCACGCCCCTATCCTACGCCCATTTCCCCCGCACGGCGCATCATCCCCAATTCTCGCCGCCTAGGGCCAGGAGACTCGGCCCGCCTGGCGTCTTCTCTGAAATTTCTGCTTACACGAGCTCCTTGTAAACCGATCCCTTCTTTTCCCTTAATTTCCATAATGGAATTGCTCAGGCTAACCTCTGCCAAACAAAACACTTACTATTCTCTACTTGACTATCAGTACTACTCTGTGATACTTTTGTTTGTCAGTCGCGGAGGAGAAAGGAGTTACCGCCTTGCCTCTGCTACCAGTTTGCTTCCAGCGTGCTCCTTCCGTCCCGGTTCAATTAGGAATCCCGCCGAAGCCCAGACCGTTCCCTCTTTTTCCACAGCCATTGAATATTCAACGTACGGCAACGCCCGCCGCTCCATTCCCTGCATGCGCGTATTTCACAATTTGCTTTGGACCCGGCGCGTATCCCTCACCCGCGTCTGCCTCTGAACGTGTTCGATTCAAGGCCTCGTGCCTCGCCACGAGCCACTCGCCTCTAACTTATGTAGAATCAATATTTATACGACAGCCCGTAGGCATTCATTCTAAAGCACTTCCGCAAATACTAAATCCTTTAGATGCAACACTTACAAAAAACCAGGGGGGGCGGGATAGCTCTGGCGCGACGACCGCATATTCCGACCCCGTGAGAAGGCATGTCTGCCGCGCACACCATTTGCACGACCTATCGAGTAGCCCGCGCATCCAACGTCCAAACTTCAAAAGCGGCGCGCAATCGCGTGGCAGTCACACAGCATGACCCCACGCATGATTGCGTGGCGGAGTGAAATCCTAAGTTGACGAGACAAGGAGCGCTACCATGAAAGCCAAAGCAAAGACAGCGAGCGGCGAGGGGAAATCGAGCAAGCAGTTGCCGGCGGCGAAGAGCGGGGAGTTCCGCATTGGCGGGGATCTCCCGGTATGGCGGCTGGGTTTTGGGGCAATGCGGATTACCGGCAAGGGCATCTGGGGAGAGCCGCGCGACCATGACGAGGCCATTCGCGTGCTCCGGCGGGCGCTTGAGCTGGGAATCAATTTTATCGACACGGCGGATTCATACGGGCCCGAGGTTAGCGAACGACTGATTGCCGAGGCGCTCCATCCTTACCCCGCGGGACTGGTTATCGCGACGAAAGCTGGATTTGACCGTTCCGGGCCGGATCAGTGGACGATGAATGGACGGCCGGAGCATTTGCGCGAAGCGTGCGACGGCAGCTTGCGCCGCCTGAAACTGGAGCGCATCGATTTGTATCAACTGCACCGGATAGATCCGAAAGTGGCGGCGCAAGACCAGCTTGGAACGCTGAAAGATTTGCAGGCCGAGGGCAAAATCAGGCACATCGGCCTATCGGAAGTTTCGGTGGCGGAAATCCAGAATGCCCGAAAGATTGTGCCCATCGTATCGGTGCAGAACCGCTTCAGCCTGGCCGACCGGGCGGCCGAGGATGTGCTCGAATATTGCGAGCGCGAGAGTCTCGGTTTTATTCCGTGGTTTCCGTTGGGAGCGGGCCAATTGGCGGCGCCGGGCGGAAAACTTGCACGGATGGCGGAAGAGATGAACATTACGACTTCTCAACTGGCGCTTGCCTGGCTATTGTGGCGCTCCCCGGTGATGCTGCCGATTCCTGGGACGTCGCGAGTGAATCACTTGGAGGAGAATGTGGCTACGGCTGCGGTGAAGGTGGACGACACCAAGATGCGCGAGCTGGGAAAACTCGCAAAATCAGCGTAACCGCAAGCGTTGCGCACCTCCTACAGAGCATGGTTCCAAAAAGCGAGGCTAGTGTAGAATCCGAGGCGCGATGGCGGAGAAGGCGCAAATTCGGGTCGGCACGTCCGCATTTACAGCCGCGGGATGGGAAGGCAGCTTCTACCCTGCGGGGATGCGGCCGTCGGAGTATTTGAGCTACTACGCGACCAAGTTCGACACCGTCGAAGTGGACAGCACGTTTTACCGGACACCCGCGCTATCCACGGTGCAAGGGTGGTATGCGAAAACGCCCCCGGGATTTATGTTCGCGGCAAAAGTGCCGCAAGTCATCACCCACGAAAAAATACTGGTGGATTGCGAAGACGACCTGGAACACTTTTTGCGGACAATGGATGCGCTGCGCGAAAAACTTGGGCCATTGCTTTTTCAGTTCGGTTACTTCAACAAGACAGTGTTCAAAAGCGGGAAGGACTTTCTGGCACGGCTCGCTCCATTTTTGAAGAGATTGCCGAAAAACTACAAGTTTGCTTTGGAGATTCGTAATAAGTACTGGCTGGACGCGCGCTTCGCGGACTTGCTGCGCGAACATGGCGTGGCGCTTGCGGTGATCGATCAATCGTGGGTGCCGCGGCCCTGGGAGATGAAGGCGAAGTTCGATTTGATTACGGCGGATTTTACCTATGTTCGCTGGCTGGGCGACCGAAAAGGGATCGAAGAGCAAACAAAGACTTGGGAAAAGACAATTCTAGACAGGCGTCCCGAGATGGCGCATTGGGTGGAGTTGTTTCGAGAATTTGTGGCGCGAAATATGAAGATATTTGCGTATGCGAACAATCATTACGCGGGACACGCGCCGGCCACGGTAAAGTTGTTCTGGGAATTGTGGGATAAGCAGAAATAGCCAGGGCTTGCGAAGGCACTTGCGCTTGGTTCACAACCTCGCGTCAAGAACAGCGCCCACACTAGCTTTGCCCGATGAAATTTTTATTGCTCGGGAAAAACAGGAGCCAGCAGGTGATTGATGGCGCCAGGCGCATCGCGGAGCTTGACGTAGAGGAGTGTGCCGTTCGGGCGCGGGACCGAGATTGACGTACCGGCAAAACCTTCGGACACCACCACCGGAGACGTGAACTTTTCGTCGGACGAAAGCGAATCGATCAGGAAGAGATCGGAACCTTCGAGGCGGCATGGCTGGCTGACATTTTCCGGGCAAACGATTCGAGTAATTTTCGGCAGGCGGACCAGGCGCGTGAGCGGCTGCCAATCGCCCTTGCCTCCGCTGCCATCGAGAGCGCGAAAGCGTAGTTCACCGAATACGGAAGGGCCGAAGCTCTTGCCGGGGTTGAGCTCGGCGCGAGCCGTAGTGGCATCCTGCAGAATCAATCCGCCATCCGAGAAGCCCAGTTGCACGCTGGCGCTGTCGTCGTCTGTCGCTATTTCGAGCTTCATCAAACGGTTGAATTTGGTGGCGGTTTTGACGAAGAAAGTTAGCGTGCCGTTGACCGGCAGATCGTTCGGGTCGCCCAGCCGCAGAAATGCAAGAGGATCGCCCGAGGGAGCAGGAAGCACGTCCTTATCGAGCAGCGTGACACGCGGCCGAGGAGGCTCGATCACTCCCTTCAATTCCAGAGTTCTACCGTCGCGCAGCAGAACTTCTGCGGTCTGAGCATTTGCGGGTTTCAGGGCGGAAGCATCGCCCTGGGTCTTGAGAGTCAGTTCGTTTCCCGAGGCCACTGCTTCCGCGGGGAGAAAGCGGATGCCCTCCAGTTTCAGCGAGGAGAGTTGCTCCAGGTGAGCGCCACTGACGTCCAGCGTAGTGTCGCCGGAGTGATAGTTGAACCCTTCGAGCTTGACGTCATTCGAGTAGGCCAGCAGTGGAATGGTCTCGGCTTTGGGAAAGCCGAACTGCTTGATTTCGAGTCCGACTTTACCCGGTTTTACGCTCTCGAGCGGCAGTTGCAGCTCTATCTCTCCTGGCTTGTCTGCTTTCCATGTAAGAGATTTAGCGGGATCAGCCGCGAGGGTAATCTTTTCGCTGCAACCCGCCTCCCTTGACAGTAGATGTACCGTGTCGGCCTTGCCAGCCAGGAGCTGCCCCGCGTCCTCAGGCCGCAGTTTCCAGTTGCCGGGTTCCGAAGCACTTAATAGCTGAAAAATGGGCCCTTCAAAGCTGTCGAAGCCCCACAAACCCTTGAGTCGTGCATTGCCCTCGATCCCCGGTGGAAGACTTTTCGCCCCAGCAAGAACCAGACCGCCGCGTCGCGCGTCTCCACTGACCGGCAGTTCGATTGGCTTGCCGGCGGCATCTTTCATCTGCAACCTCAAGTTCCGACCATACCCGGTCGAAAAAAGTAGCGGAGCTCCCTCGACAGGCAGGACAAACGCCGAATCCTGCAAGCAGTGCAGCTTCTGGGACTCGGGAGCAATCAGCACGGGAAGATGGGAAGCGCCTATCGGTGGCAGCCCAATGACGATTACCGACTTTGGATCATGAAACGAGGGCGGATTATTCAGCTTCAGCCCCAGGCGCTCTCCTTCCTGCACGGAAATGGCCGGAATGTACTGATACTTGGCGGTCATCAAGTTGCCGAAGATTTTTACCATGTCCACGACCGCGCCGACATAGGGACTGTAGGCGCCACCGCCGGCCATCCTCGTCGAGCTGATCTGGCCGATGAGGTCCGTGTTCGCGCCTGAGGTGAGTTCGGCGACCATAGATTGCGTGCTGCCGTCGTCGAGCAAGAGGTTGTTGGAGTTCTGCGTCAAGCACTCGGCCTGCTGGTCCGCCGGCTTTTCAAAGCAGTCGGCGTCGAGCTTGATTTTGAGACTCTTCGCTAAAAGCGGAGCTTCTTTCCGCAAATCATTGGGATCATTCGCGGCAATGGTCTGCACAGCAGTCAAATACTTATCTAAACGCGAGCGCTGCAGACTTGCTTGCTGCAAATCCTGTACGGCGCGCACAAAGGTTCCTGGTCTTCCGCGCACCGCGTTGCGCAGGGTGGTAAAGTCACCGCCGGTGACAGGCGCCAGCATCAGGAGCGCCTGCTCGGCCCCATGCGGAATCGTGAGTGTGAGGCCTTTACCGCGCACCGTATCATTCCAAGTCTCCGCCTTATTAAACCAATCCTCTGGCGGCGGATTCGTCGCCCCGCGCAGGAAGCTCACGATGAGCAAGTAGCGTGCGGCCTGACCAGCCGGAAAGGCCGGTTGAATCCAGAGCTTATCCCCGCCGAGAAGATTCGGGACCTGTCCGATGTCTAATGTCTGGTTGCCACGCGTCACCCGCACATGCAACGCCGGACCGTCCAGATCAAAGTTGGCCCCGTCAGCGAAGAGCATGAGGGGGAAAAGCAGCAGGGCTGCCAAAGCAGCCAGGGGAAAATACGGTCGCTTAGTCATAGTAAATATTGTAGGCGCAGCACCCACCTAAGGAGAAGACGCTTTCCAAATAGGAAATAGTTGCCTCCGAGGATGGGGCTCGCACCTTTGTGGTTCAACATCAAAATTCAACCATAGGTTCACGTGGATCCGCAGATGCTTGGAAAGAACCCTGCGGAAAGGCCCAACCCACACTGCCGCGCGCCTTATGTGAGGAGAATTTCAAGACCAGTTAGCGCAAGTTGGAGGGGAAAAGATCGAAGGAGAACCCGCAGTTCGCAGCGTCTCTGGAGCGGGCGATGGAGCCGAAACCGGCATGCAACTCGGTGCAATTTCTTTTCCGTCAAGACTCTGAACTTCGCAATTGCACCAGGGGTCGCAAAGTCGACGTCACTTTGCGCGCAAAACGAGATTGTCGGGGACTTCCTGGCGACTTATGAGGGAACGGGTTTTGCGGACTTCTAAGAAAAAGACATGAGGAGAAGGGTACTAGCTATCCCAGGGCACGGCACCGGCCGACGCCGGTCCTACTCGCTCTCCGCCCATTCATTTTAAAGGCCGCCGGAGTTGCGCGCTGTCCTATTTTGCACAGTGTTGCGGAGTTCTTCCTGATAAAGTAAATGACGATTGAGAGCACGCGGTAATGGTGTTCCTATCTAAATATGAAAACACATAACCACAAGAAAAATGGAAAAGTCGATGCCTTCGACCCGCAGGTCTTTCTGGATACCGCAGGAATTTCGAGAAAAATTGCCGAGTATCATAGAAACGAATCGATCTACACGCAAGGAGACGGAGCGGATAGTGTCATGTACGTCCAGAATGGCGGAGTGAAATTATCCGTGGTGAACGGGTCAGGAAAAGAAGCGGTGGTCGCCATGTTCGGCCCAACAGACTTTTTCGGCGAGGGCTGCATGGCGGGCCAGACGGTTCGGATGGGTACGGCCACGGCAATCACGCCTACCACACTCCTCGTTATCGAAAAGAATGAGTTGTTACGAGTACTGCACACCGAACAAGAGTTATCGGACCATTTCATCCGATACATGCTCGCGCATAACATCCGAGTCGAAGAGGACCTAGTGGATCAACTCTTTAACTCGAGTGAAAAGCGGCTAGCGCGCACGCTCCTGCTGCTCGCGCGGTATGGAAAGCAAGATCAGCCAGTGCGCATATTGCCGAAGGTTTCGCAGGAGACGCTGGCGAGCATGGTGGGAACCACCCGTTCGCGCGTGAATTTTTTCATGAACAAGTTCAGAAAACTGGGCTTTATCGAGTACAACGGCAAAATCAAGGTGAATAAGTCCTTGCTCACAGTGGTATTGCACGAATAGCGGGGCGAACGTTGGTTGCAAACCGGTGCGAATTGCCGAAGCCGGCAGACAAGCCCGTTCCCCAACGGATATCAATTCCGAGTGGCGCTGGGGCAGTCATGCGGCGACTCTTCGACAAGTCATAGATTCACAGGAAAAGGAATGTCGCTTCCAAAAATAATGCCGTCCGCGGGAACCGAGGCGCTGATAGAAGTGCACTCTCTGTTGCTGGAAGACAGAGCGGTCCCACTCGCACCGGTGGCGTTGCGCGCAGTGCTTCCCAATCGAATCGCAGTCGTGGGGAATTACCTTCCGAGGCGCTGCGGAATCGCGACCTTCACGACCGACCTATGCGACGCCCTGCACGCGGAATTCGGCGCCACGGAGTTGTTGGCGCTCCCAGTTAACGATACCGAAGAGGGTTACGAATACCCCGCCAGAGTACGATTCGAGCTCTCGGAAGATAACTTGGCCTCCTATCGGCAGGCCGCCGACTTCTTGAATTTCAGCAACATCGATCTGGTTTGCCTGCAGCACGAATATGGAATCTTTGGGGGCAACGCCGGCGCGCATATTCTGGAGCTTCTGCGGCGCTTGCGGATGCCATTTGCGACGACTTTGCACACGGTGCTCCGCGATCCAAGTCCTGACCAACGCACGGTGATGGAGGAGATTGCCACGCTTTCCGATCGCTTGATCGTGATGAGCCAGCAGTCCGCGACGATCCTACAGGAAGTATTTCACGTCCCGGGTGAGAAGATCGATTTGATTCCCCACGGCATCCCCGATCTGCCGTTCACCGACCCGAGTTTTTACAAGGACGCGTTTGGAACGGAGGGGAAAGAGGTTCTGCTCACGTTTGGGCTGCTTTCGCCCAATAAAGGCATAGAAAATGTCATAAAAGCGCTGCCGGCAATCCTGGCACGCCACAGCAACGTGGTGTACATGGTTTCAGGTGTCACTCACCCGCATATTTTGCGGCGCGAAGGGGACAAATACAGGGAGTACCTGCATAAACTGGCGCGCGAGCTCGGCGTGGAGGCCAACGTAATCTTCCGCAACCGCTTCGTGAGCCCGCAAGAGATGGTGGAGTTGATCGGCGCAGCGGACATTTACATCACGCCCTACAAACACAAAGCGCAAGTGGTTTCCGGAACGCTCGCGTATGCTTTGAGCGCGGGCAAAGCCATCATTTCGACGCCGTACCTGCACGCCATCGAACTTTTGGATGACGAGCGCGGCGCGCTGGTTCCGTTTGACGACCCGGAGGCAATCGCGGCCAAAACGGTGGAACTTCTGGACAACAACACGGCAAGGCACGCCATGCGGAAACGCGCGTATCTATACGCAAGAGACATGATATGGAGCCGCGTAGCACAGAAGTATATGAAGAGTTTTGAGCGCATTTACAACGAGCGATTGCGAAATCCGCGCGCCACATTTTCGGCGCAAAACACGGAAAAAAAACTCGACCGGCTTCCCGCCATCAAACTGGATCACCTGTATCGAATGACAGACCATACGGGGATGGTGGAGCACGCGGTTTTCATAGTCCCTAACTATCCGGAAGGTTACTCGACCGATGACAATGCCCGGGCATTGATCGTAACCACACTCCTGGAAGAGATTGGAGTCCACGCTCCAGCAAACTCGGCCGACCTGGCCTCCCGGTATCTGGCCTTCCTGTGGCGTGCGTTTGATTCCGTCACCAAGCGCTTTCGAAATTCCCTGACTTACGATTGCCAATGGCATGAGGTGGAAGGATCGGAAGACAGCCATGGGCGAGCATTGTGGGGGTTGGGAACCGTACTCGGGAGATCCAAAAACACGGGATTACGAGGGGCCGCGGGCCGGATGTTTGAGCAAGCGATTCCCGCAGCGGTTGAATTTAAGAGTCCGCGGGCCTGCGCTTTCGCGTTGCTTGGACTGCAGGAGTACCTCGACTCTTTCGCGGGGGACCGCGCGGCGCTGAGTGCCTCGGACGCGCTGGCAAATCGACTGCTGAATTCATACCGTGCGCACCGATCCGATAACTGGAGGTGGTTCGAGAATGGACTTGCCTACTCAAATGCGCGATTGCCGCAAGCACTGATTCGAGCGGGGATGCGGGCTGCAGACGAAGAGATGGTCTCGTCGGGTCTCGAAGCGCTGGATTGGCTGCTCGCGATTCAGCGGTGTGACGCCCGGGGCCATTTCGTGCCCATCGGTTCGGAGGGATTTTATTCCAAGACCACGGAGAAGGCCCGCTTCGACCAGCAGCCGGTGGAGGCCGGCGCAGTGGTCTCGGCAGCTCTGCAAGCGTACCGTGCAACCGGTAAGGGCCGCTGGCGCAAAGAGGCGTGGTCCGCATTTAATTGGTTCTTGGGAGACAACGATCTGCAGATCGCGCTCTACGATCCGACAACCGGCGGCTGCCGAGACGGCCTGCATCCTGACCGAGCCAATGAAAATCAGGGCGCGGAATCCACGCTGTCATTCCTAATGGCACTTTTGGAAATGCGCAAGTTGGAAGAAGCCGACGGCACAGAAAGCAGACTCTGATAAGCAGTGCGGTCCGTTGTGACCCTACGCAGAAAGCCGAGAAAACGATCCCATGAGTACCGTGAAGCTCTCTATAAAAACAGCAACGAAACAATACGAAACACTTTTTCGCCGGCATACTGCCAATCCTATTTTAACGGGGAAAGATTGGCCGTACTCCATCAACAGCGTTTTCAACGCAGGCGCGACGCTTCTGCCAGACGGCTCAACGCTGCTGCTATGCCGCGTGGAAGATCGCCGGGGGCTGTCACATCTGTGTGCCGCGCGATCCGTAAACGGCGTTGATGATTGGCAAATCGATCCCGAACCTACCCTCCTGCCAAATCCCGAGGAATACCCCGAGGAGTTATGGGGTATAGAAGATCCGCGCATTACTTACGTACCCGAGCTCAAAAAATATGCCGTGGCGTACACCTCGTATTCTCGCGGTGGTCCTGGAGTGTCGTTGGCGCTCACGAATGACTTCCGGAGCTTCGAAAGACTGGGTGTGGTGATGTCGCCCGACGACAAAGACGCTGCACTGCTGCCGCGAAGGATCGGCGGATTCTGGGCGTTGATCCACCGGCCGATGACGCCGCTGGGAGCGCACGTGTGGATCTCTTATTCTCCGGATCTGCGCCATTGGGGGAATCACAAGCTTATGCTGGAAGCCCGTCGCGGAGCATGGTGGGATGCCAACAAAATTGGGATGTCGCCGCCGCCGATTGAAACTTCCAAGGGCTGGCTGATGATCTACCACGGGGTACGAAGGACGCCTTCGAGCTCCATCTATCGGCTGGGCCTGGCCCTCTTCGATCTTGAAAAGCCGGAAAATTGCCTCATCCGGGGGGATTCCTGGATGTTCGCACCCGAAGAAGATTACGAGCGGCAGGGCGACGTGCAAGACGTTGTTTTTCCTTGCGGATATACGATTGCGGCGGACGGGGATACGATCAATCTCTACTACGGCGCTGCGGATTCAAGTATTGCCTTGGCGCACGGCAGCATTCGTTCACTGCTAACATGGCTGGACGCTAACGGCCATTCGGAACACGGAAACGACAGGCGTCACAAATAGCTCCGTTCTGGCGCGGTCGCGAAATTCCACGTTCCTCGAAAACCCACTCACCAGTGGTGTTCATCCGAAGCTCTTGCTTCGCACCGGACTAACTGAAATTGCCAGAGCCACACAGACAAGGATGGCGCTGGTGACGTGGCCTTCGCAGATCGTCTGTACCGAGAGTTCAGCAGACCGTTTCACCGACGCACACTTCCAAAAAAACAGCTCGCCGGGATAAGAAACATTCCGGCGAGCTGATAATTCTGAAGGACGGACCCAACTACTGATTTGAAGCGCGTTCTGATTCGTTGCGTGGTGCACTCTTCTGCAAAACGCGAACGAGGTGACGGCCCGACTCAGGCACACCGGTATGTTCGCCGCGCACGATCTCACTTGCCTTCATGGAGCGGCCATATACATCCCCACTGGCATCATCGTCGGGGCGGATCGTGGAGCCTTCGAGAGAAACGCCTGCAAAAACGCCGCGTGAACGAGAATAGCTGAGAATCTCAGCTCTCATCCAAGCGTCGGTATCCGCGGAAGCATCGCGTCCCTTGGGGCCTCCAGCGATGGAAGCATCGGCACCCAGCTTAACCTTGCTGCTGAGAATCGAATTCATGCCGCGATCATTCATGACCAAGAGAATCAGGTCGGTCGCTTCACCACCGATTTGGAAGCCCACGCTGCCACCTTCGAGCGCGTACATTGCTGGAGCGCCCCAAGGTCCACGGAAATGCTCGCCCGTGCGGCAAATCATCGCGCCACGACCGTAGTCCGCGCCGACTCCAAAAGCCAGCTTTTTCACGGAAGGAATTACGATGACGCACTCGGCCTTCTCCAAAAGTTCATGTGGAATGTTGTCCGGAATGTTGAGGACTTCTTGCATAACAACACCACAGTCTTCAAGGCGCCGTTGTTCCTTGTTCTGTTTGTGGGCATACACTGCGCCTGCTGCGAACGTAAGACATGCTGCGGTAACCAAAAGTTTCTTCATCTTTGACCTCCCCGGTCAATACTACTTATGTGAGTCTTTGTTGCTCCGAAATATCTATTTGAAGAGCCTTCCACACGTTTCCATACACGAGAGGGTTATTCGTTACCCGACTCTCAGGCGGGCATTCTTGCGGCTGTGAGCTAAGAACTCTTCTTGCCACCGACGACTAGTAAAACTATTCCCCCGACTAGCGCGAGCCCGCCGAGGATTGGTGGGATGGGAACTGTGTCTTGTGTCTCTGTGGTGACATGCATAGGGCCTACATCCATGACGTGATCGCGATGGGTGTAGTTGAATCCGTGATAGGCAAGTGCTAGAGCGCCTAAAACAATCAAGACAATTCCGGCCAAGGTAATCGGTTTCATTTTCCTCGTTATTGCAACTACACCGTCCGCCTGCGGCCCTGAATTAGGTCAATGACAAAGATAGCCAGAGCAACGAGCAAGAGGATATGGATGAATCCTCCGAATGTGTAGGACGTGACCATGCCCAGAAGCCAGAGAATGCACAGAATAAATAGAACGGTCCAAAGCATTGCAATTCCAATCTCACAAGAAACGCGCGCTTAGAGAATGTGTAGCTTCCTTAAAGATCGGCTCTGGCGGGTTTCCAGCTGACTCAATACTAGCCTCAGCGAACGCTGTCGTCTGTTCACTTGAGCACAGTTTTAACTGTTTCCGTGCGGAGTTCTTCGAGAAAACGAGAGTAACGCCGGGGAGGATCGAGGCGCGTTGAAGGTACCTAGCATTGAAGGTATCTGGCATTGTCCGAACTTGGCTAGGTACTACGTTAGGTACTGCGCTCCGGGGACTCGAAGGAACTATGGCTGTGCGCCAGGGACCTTAACTGCATTCATTATTGCTGGTGCTTCGGGCATCCCTCCGTCCACCTGGCGGGCGCGGACAACGAAACGCTTCGGCGCCGGACCTACATAGTGAAACGGAAAGCAAGTGAGCAGGGTGAGATCGTGCCCTGTCGATGGTTCGAGGACGCGAATGTCCGTGGGTGCAACGACTTCGATCGACTCGACAACGTACTCAAAACTGCGCTCGCGAGTTCTGAATGTGATCGAGTCGCCCAGGCGAATATCGCGGAGCGGGCGGAAGAAAGTGTCGCGGTGGCCAGCCAGAGCGACATTTCCCCATTCGCCGGGGAGAGCCGAGCTAGAGAGGTGGCCGACGGCCCGCCGCAAGTCGGCAGTGGAGTCGCCCTGAACAACGATGGCATTAAGCCCCAAGCGAGGTACTAAAAGTTCACCCAACATATCGCCTTCGGCCAGGATGGACGGTACTGGGGGAGGGCTCGTGTGTTCGAACTTATGTATCTCAACAACTTGATAGATATGTGCATCAGCGAAGACTATGCCGGCGTAGCCAAGTGCGAGAATGCCGAATGCGAATAACAAATAACATGCGCCGCGGAGTAGCTTCGTTCGCGAGGACGAGAATGCTTGCTTTGACGGCTGAGAAAGCGGACTCATCTTGTCACCGGCCCAAGCTCCGCTGTGGGCAACTTCTCGGCCGCCGGCGTGTAACCCGGGCGACTCCGCACTCGCAACCGGCCGAGGCCCTGCGCAATGACCTTGACTTCGACTTTTCGAAAAGCGTCGGGGTGCTTCATATTCTGGGGCACATAACCAAGCATGTATTGCTCGCGAAGATCGCGAGCTATTTCCGTCGATGCGTTTGCGACGGTTTCGCCCTCGTGCGGGAAGTAGGCGATCCCTCCCGTGTCTTTGCAGAGCCGCCGAAGAAGACCTGGGTTCTCTTCCTCGTTGTCCGAACCTACCAGGCCGATCGCATAGATGACGGCTTGGGAACGACGGGCCTCGGCGAGCACCTGCGAATACTTGAGATGACTGGCATTGTCTCCACCGTCGCTGATGATAATGAGGGCCTTTTTGCCCAAGTGCCCGTACTGCAAGTGAAGGAGACCCTCGCTAACCGCATCGTAGAGCGCGGTTCGTCCGCGCGCGCGGACGACCGTAAGCGCTTCCTCAAGATCTTTGGGATCATTCGAGAATGCTTTTCCTCCCATGAGTTCGACAGAAACGTCGTCGTTGAAATCCACGACGAACATTTCATCCTGCGAATTGCTCGAATGAACAAATGAATTCACAGCCGCGACGACATTCACAAGTTTGTCGCCCATGCTTCTGCTATGGTCAACGATGAGCCCAACCGTGACCGGAGTATCGCGTTCTTCGAACACCGTGAGTTTTTGCAGCTGCCCATCTTCAAACACTCGAAAGTCGTCCTGCGTTAGGCCTGGGACAAATGCTCCTTGCGAGTCAGTCACATTGACGGGAAGCACGACGAGGCTAGAGTTCACTGCAATTTTCGCCTGGCCCCGAGCGGCGGTGGGCTGCTTTTTCGCAAGAGAGGGCGAGAACCCGAGAATGCTCAGCAAAATCAAAATGAGAAAAAGAAACAGTCGTCCTCTGCCTGGGTTATGGTTGTGCCGGCTTGCAATGAAGATCACAAAAAGGCTTTCTCGCGGCGCGGGACGTGACCTTGAGGTCACGTCCGCGACGCGGGGAGTTGCGTTCGCTTACGAAGCGAGCTTGAGGACAAACTTCAGGCCAAGAGCAAGGCTGATGGACAAACCACCAAGCAGCGCAATCAGCGGCATGTAACTGGATGTATGTGGCAGTTCTTTGGCTTCCGCGGGGGCGACTTCAGCCGGGGCTGGAGTTTCGACGGCGGCGGTGGCCGTGGGGGCGGTCTGAATGACCGTGACTACTTCCACTTCTTTCTCGTCGGGGGTGACGGCAACGATCGGTGCGGTCTTGATTGAGCTGTCATCTAGCGTCTCAACGGAAACGGCAGGAACAGGGATTTGCTGCGCCTTCGCCAATTGCATCGCGCGGACCTTTGGATAAACGAATTCTTGTCCGAAGTTGTCGCCAGGGTAAAACCAAGCTCGCAGAGCGTCCGGAGAATCGCCTGGACGTTCATTGAACTTCATGACGGTATCGCCGGTTGGTTGCAGGCGATAATCATTGATGGCCAGGATAGTGGCAATGATCTGGGTTCCATCGGCGTTGAAGATCTGAACGATATGGCGGTCGGAAGGAGAATCCAGGAGCTTGAACGTGTACGTTCCGGCAGGAAGAATTCTTCCGGGAACTTCCACGGGTTGATTGAATGTAACGACGGTTTTCTTGTTCCATGTATCGGCTTGAGCGCTTGGCAGAACTACAGCGCTCATCAGGGCAACTGCGACTAAACTGAATAATACTTTGAAGGGTTTCATCCGAATGTCCTCCTTGAGAGGGTGTAACTTATCAATTTACGAACCTGCGTAGGACCAGTCCGAGAGAGAGTCCGGCAATATTCGATGGGTTGGATTGCATCAAAGACTGCTTTTTCCTACCAATGGCATGATGCGTGAAACCGCGTACATAAGCTGTTCACTTAGGTACACCTTTGCCTTTTATTCGGATCTGCATCTGAACTGCTTGGCCTGGGGCGAGTGTCAGACAAGGAAGGAGGTGTTCGTTGGTCTCAGGAGACTTTACTTTGCAGGGCCGGTAGCGAGAATAGGAGCAGGAGTGACTAGCTTCAGCTGGTCAAGCGACGCCAAAACGCTTTGCCATTTTGCCGGGTCCTTCTTGGTCTCAAGAGGGAGAGAGAGGTCCGAATAGAAGGCCAGGATATTTTCGCGCAGATCCGAAGAAGTAAGATCAAACTTGCGCCCAGCCAGTTGGCTCAACAGCTTAGCATACGTTTCATCAGTCAAAGAGTACTCGGCTGCCTCGGTCAGTTTGCCAGTGTCAAAATCAGCGTCTGTGAGTTCCAGCGAGCCGGCCCCAACTTGCTGCAGATAGATGCGGTATTGGTCGACGGTGGTGTTGATGCTCTTGAAATACATGTCCTCCGTCTGCGTCGTAGGGTTGTTGAACGCCAGCGCCTTAAAGGGGCCAATTTTGGGCATGTATCGCAGGATCACGGACCACACGCGAGTGCCAAAGTCGGGCTTTGTGTAGTCTTTTCCCCACTCTTTTTCATATTGTGAACGCGAGAGCCGATACAAGAATTTCTTTTTTGCAAAATCGGGCCGCTCTTTCATTATGTCTTTTTTGTGGGTGCGGAATGCGATCTGGGTCATCTGCGGGATCATGCGGCTAACGGCAAAACGATAGGAGCCGATGGCAAGATCCTCATGGGCCAGCACGTCTTTCAACTCCACCCCGTAGACGATAGGGAAAGTCCGCTCCAGCAAACCTTTTGAAACCTGGAATCCGATGAAGTCGTGATACTGCTGAGAGGCATAGCGATTCTTCGCCACCTGCACCATGTCGAATCCGAACTCCGTCTTGAGATGCGCGGTATGGTCCTCCGCGTACCTTACGGAATTCCCGTACTTCGCCCGCAGCTTGGGATATTGAATGGCAACGGCAGCGTTGACGGCTGGGTGGCCAGCGATATCCGATGCATAATGCGCAAGCGCTCCCAAGGCGAAGGCATATTCGTCCGCATCCTGGCTCTGGGCTAGCAGCTCTCGGACAAAGTCGCCGCTGCGAACGTAATGCACCAAATTACTGAATTCCACACTCCCAAAAGGATAGTAGCCGAGGTCCTGGATAACGGCGCCACCGTAGGCATACGAATGGGCTTCGGTGATCTGAACTTCAGTAAGATCCGGAAAGCGCTTGAGGAGGAGCGGACGGATTTCGGAACTCCACAGCAAGTCCACAATTTCTTCGTGCGTCAACACGGAGTACGCAAACGAACCACTGCTGCACAAGAGCAGGATGAAGAGAGCTGCAACTGCGCGGATGGCCCAGGTACGCCAACCAATGGCAGTTGCACTTTTCGGCGATAGTGTCCTACTTCGTTCTTTGCAGTTCATGGACCAGTTTCTTCGCTTCCTTGATTCTCCCTTTGTAGAAGGCGGGGCTGATTAAGACCTGGTTCTTACCAACGCGCATATCTGCTTTTATCCCCCGCTTCGACAAAAAGAGAGAAAGCGCTGAGTATGTCTTGAGCTCTTTCTTAAGAAACTCGATTGCGTGCCGCCTGGACTCATCCATCGGTGACCTCCGACCGGCTAGATGCGTCCGAGAAGCACGAGAATTACAACAATAATGAGGACGACGCTCACGCCTCCCGTCGGCATATAGCCCCACTCTTTGCTGTGCGACCATCTCGGCAGAGCGCCAAAGAGAGCCAAGATCAAAAAGATAATCAAAATCGTTCCTAGCATTGTCTGTTCCTTTTCTAATCCAAGCAGCCAACGATATTTAGGCCCCCGCCTATGGAGTTTCGCGCTCCACAAGCACCTAGTTCAGATAGAAGCTGATGGCGATGCGATCGCCTGGATAGCTGCGGTTGTACAGATAATAGCCACCATCCGAGTAATCCACGTACATGTCGTCGTTATCGTACCAATCGTTTGACCAGTATTCTGGCCACGGGTCATCCAGGCCGAACCAATAGTCGCCGTAATGGAAGCGGCGATGCCCGCCAACATACATCACGGGGAGATTGAAGAAGCGGAACTCGTGATCGTAGCCGTAGTAGCTGCGGAAACGGGCATCCGGAACGCGATAACCGTGGTAACCGCCACGTTCCTGCCAAGTACGGTGCTCGGACTGCCAGTTGCGAGCACGATCACCCCGCCAAGCAGACTGCTGAACCCGCACTTGAGCCGGGCTACGTTGTTGCGCAGACCGACTGGCTTGCTGCTGACGCTGTTGTTGTTGACCTCTGGCTTGCTGTTGCTGGCGCTGCTGATTCTGTTGTTGCCCTCGCGCTTGCTGTTGCTGGCGCTGCTGCTGTTGCTGTTGTTGTTGGCCTCGAGCTTGTTGCTGCTGGCGCTGCTGACTCTGTTGTTGTCCTCGCGCTTGCTGTTGCTGGCGCTGCTGATTCTGTTGTTGTCCTCGCGCTTGCTGTTGCTGGCGCTGCTGCTGTTGCTGTTTTTGTTGGCCTCGAGCTTGTTGCTGCTGGCGCTGCTGACTCTGTTGTTGTCCTCGCGCTTGCTGTTGCTGGCGCTGCTGATTCTGTTGTTGCCCTCGCGCTTGCTGTTGCTGGCGCTGCTGCTGTTGTTGTTGTTGTTGGCCTCGAGCTTGTTGCTGCTGGCGCTGCTGATTCTGCTGTTGTCCTCGCGCTTGCTGCTGCCTTTGAGGCTTATCCTGTTGTTTCTGTTCAGCGGGCTTGGCCCTTTCCTCCGGTTTCTGCGGGCCCCCGATAGCCGGAGCGGCGATACCGAGCAGGAGAAAAAGCGCGGCTGTATTAATCATTCCAATTCTTTTCATGTGTTATCTCCATCGAATCTAACTGTGCGCTTTCCACGGCTCGTCCGTGATGCGCCTTGTGTTTCCGGGCATCCATTCCATGCGAAGCTGCCCAAAATTGCCTCGACCGTTAAGCCTGTTGCGGTTATGTCCCAACGTGGATGCGAGAGAGAGAATGGAACAACCCAAATACATTGAGCAGCCACAACACCACGACAATCACCACGACGGCGTTCAAGATCGACTTGATACTCCCCGCCATCGGAATGAAACGATTCACCAGCCACAGCAGGACGCCCACTACGATCAGAGCTAAGAGAATTTGAATGAGAGGCATACTTTTTCCTTTCTGTCTATTGTTAAAGGACACTTCCACGCGAGCCCAAGAATTGCATCCTGTTCTGCCTAATTCGAAAAATGCATTGCATCTCTTTGACTTCCCGCGAGACGTGATGCCGACTCAGGCAAACCGTCCGACTCAAGTGTTGTTCACACTCCCCGAAGCGTTTGTGGTCTTGGATTTCCAGCTGAAGGAGGTGAAGTGGCCTACACCGCAAACCTTTTGACGCAACTCCATACTAGGCTTCGTGAGTGCGCAAGTCTGTTCACTTGTGTACAAGTTCGCAGTTTCTTCTGCGCAGCCGTTGAGAAGGTTCGTTTTAATCAAGCACAACGGCGGCCTTCCGATTAACTCTTCTCTTTTGAGCGTTGTCCCGCCCGCGTGGCGCAAGCTGCCATTCCCTCAATAGAGTTGCTCAGACGCAGCGGCACGGATTGGCGGATAGAGTGAGTAGCAGCCTGTCTAAAGATTAATTCATCGAAACCGGCCATCGGAGCACGGTTCTCGACGCCGACGCGTTTTTAGGAAGACGGCGGTTGGCGTGATGGCCTGCGTTCGAGCCGCATTCCATCGCAATGGCGGCCAGACATGCCGCCCGCTCAATGAGTTGAACCTCGAAGCAGGAAGGGTTGCGCGGAGTACAACAATACATCTCGAGAGAGCCGAGTTCCTCGCCACTACCAGCAAAGACACCCGTCGAAAAGAAAATATAGAGGCCAAAAAGCGCCGCGTTGCGAGCTATTTCAGCGACGCTTGCCGATTCGTCCCGCGGCAGCGAAATGAAAGAAACCATGTTCCCAATCTGGCAATCGAGAGCGGTACAGATTTCATTCAGGATTTCCGGCAATGGGGCCCGAGCGGAAATCGATTGAAGTATTTGGACTTCCGCGGTCAGCAGATATTGGATTCTGCCTTCGGCAGCGTGCGGCGGGACGGGAATAAGCCGCCATCCGAAATGGCGGGAGTTATTTTCATTCATTGGATTTGTCCTTCGGTGGCGCTTCCACTCTTTGGATTGGGCCTATTCCGGCCCGGGCGACTCTTGGCCTCTTGTCCTTCATTGCATAAAGGGCTCTATCGGCTGCGTATAACAAGGTTCCAAT
Organism: uncultured Acidobacteriota bacterium; assembly: GCA_963753745.1. Lineage (GTDB taxonomy): Bacteria > Acidobacteriota > Terriglobia > Acidiferrales > UBA7541 > Acidiferrum. The sequence goes on along the minus strand of CAVWDX010000019.1, from coordinate 77,679 downwards.
CGTCTCGGCGTCCCTGGGATGACTCGCGATCCCCAGGCTCACCGAGAGTGCGGGCACTTCCACCTCTCCCTCAAGAAGTTCGCAAATCCGCTGAGCGACCAAAGTGGCCGCGGCCATTCCCGTCTCCGGCAAGACAAGCGCAAACTCATCACCACCGTGCCGTGCCGCGCTGTCAATCGAACGACAGCAATCTCGCAGGATCTGCGCGAGCCTGCAGAGCGCCCGGTCCCCCGCCACATGACCAAATTGATCGTTAATCTGTTTCAATCCATCGAGGTCCAGCAATATGAGAGAGAATTCCCGGGTGGTCCGGTTGGATCGGCCGATTTCCGCTTGTAGCACCTCGAAAAGACGGCGATGGTTGCCCAAGCCGGTGAGCGAATCGCTCGAAGCTTGCTGGCGCAGTTGATTCTCAAGCGTCCGCTGTTCTGTGACGTCCACGGCGATCACCTCATGGCCAGCACATTTTCCCTGGTCGTCGTAAACCCCTCGACCGCTCAACCGCGCTCTGAGGGTCGATCCGTCCTTTCGCCTCCACTCTGTTTCAAACAGCTCGAGACGTTTGACCTCCGGTAAATGCGCCGTCCATGGTGCGTCCTCGCCGAGGTTAGAAAGCAGACCAACGGGATGATTAGCGGCAAGGAGTTCTTCCTTGCTTGCATAACCGAGCATGGTTACCAGGGCGTGATTCGCGTCGATCGTTACGCCATCCGCATCACACCGATATATTCCGTAGGCGGGATTGTCCACCAGCGCGCGATACAGCGATTGCGAGTGCCGCAAGGCTTTTCGGGCCTCATACAACTCTTGACGGAGCTTCCTTTCGTTGAGAACTTGACGAACGGCCGTCGGCAATTGTGCGATACGGTCTCTCTCCACGTAATCAAAAACACCATCAGCAACGAGCTGCGCGACGGACTCACTTCCCACGGCGCCGGCCACAAACAACAATGGAATATCCTGCAACTTTTGATGGAGAACTTGCAGCGCCTGGGACCTCTTTAAACTCGGGCACGGGTACTCGGCAATTATCACATCGTAGGATTGGGAGTGAAGTTGTTCGGCACACTGTGCGAAGTTCAAGACGAAATCTGCGTTCACTATGAATTGCGCCTTTTTCAACTCTTCCAGGCAGTTCTCTACTATTTGCGCATCACGGTGGACGAAAAGCACGCGAAGAGGCCGGCGCCTGTGGAATAAGCCGTACCGCCCACTCGGAAAACCGCCAGATCAGACCGTAATTCGCTCTGAGCGAGGTTTGACATGGAAACGCCCATAGACTACCCAAGCCGTCCAAACATGTTTGGATGAGCGGCTAGGAGGTAGACCCCTTCGTGCCCAGAGTAGGACATCAGAAGTGGAGAGTCTGTACCATTTTGGACACGTGTTTATGAGAACGTTCCAATAGATATATGGCAGCGCTATAGAAAATCCCACACCGTGATTGAGACCTTCGGCCGTCAATGTTCAAAATGGAACAGTGGTGAGCCTTCTCTTCAGCCAAGATGAATCGCTAACTGGGTCGCCATATCAGGAGAATCACCGTGCTTAACTGCCCGCAATGTGACAGCAGACGTGTCCATCCATCAAGGCGTACAGGGGTGGCAGAGAGAATCATTCTTGCCATGATTTTCGTAAGGCCATTTCGGTGCGAAAAATGCGACCTCCGCTTCTACCGCTGGTCGCCCTCCGCCAATCCCCGCGCATCTCGGCAGCCAACTAGCGAGACTAACCCAGGTCGCTCGCCTTATTTGTAAACCTTCGCGCGAGATGAAGTTGCATAAGTCTTTCTACTAAATTGTCTGGCGCTCTTGATAACGTGGCGGACACGAAGAGACTGAACCGCGTGTGTTATTTTGTGCTTTTTGGGGCAGACACCCGAATTCCCGGCGTGGTATCCGTAAGACTAAGAGTTTTGGTCCCTCTCTGGCTCATCGCTACAGACATCCTCGATCGAACGACAAAATTGTGACGTAGGAGAATTCGGCTAACAGCTCCGGAGTTAGCCATGGTTCACGGACAGTTGCTGGGAGCAGGAACGCCGGCAAATCGAGCCCGGATCCAACTAATCTGTTCACTAACTGAGTCTTCGAAGACATCGCTTTGATTGTGGCCAGGATACCTGACAAAGAGCACGTGATCTTTCTGTTTGCACAGGCGCGCCACGACCGAGGCAGTGAAGGCTGAGGGCACGTCAGAATCCGCGTCTCCGCTGATCAAGAGCAACGGACCGGGAACAGGCTTCTGGCCAAGCGTGTTCTTGCTGAAAAACTCCTCGACGTAGCGGTTATTCTCCCAACCAGGTTTTAACATCTCCTCCGGCGCAAGCGGCGGCCCCGAACTAGTTTCGCAAGCGCGGCCGATATACTGATACATAGGGATCGCTTTGGCCGTCAGCATGTCCTCGACTCGAAACTGGGGAAAGACCGCTCTGATCCCCTTTGCCAGAAACACCAGCATGGAGTAGGAACGCCCTTGGGCCAACCGCTCAAAAACCTCTTTTGGCTCCCCAACGCCTGAAATTGCGACAGACCCGAGGTATCGGGGATCGCCAAATTCGCCCTCGGCTTCCGCCACCCCGGCCGCCACAAGACCTCCCTGAGATTTCCCGACGGCCACCCACTTTGTTCCGAGCTGCGGTAGGGCGGCACGCGCGGCAGAGAGGGAATAAATAATATCCAGCGCGTTGGAGCGCATAGACAAGGCAGCAAACGGAAAGCTAGTTCCTAATCCAGCGTAGTCGGAAGCTACGACGGCGTACCCCAGGCCAGCGTACATAGAAAGAAGCGGCCCGTCGTTAAGGTTCCTCATTAGTGAGGGAGCACACTGCCGGGCGGCTCCGGTGAAGCCATGGGCCCAGACGATGACGGGCCAGCCTTCTTGGGGAGGTGTTCCATCCGGAAGAAGCACCACGCCCGATACGGCCACATCTTCTCCGTTCAGGGAACGGGAATGGTAAAGAATGCGAACGGCCGATATTTCGTAAGGCAACTGGTAATCGTAGAACGGTTCGGAGCGTATTAATTCGCCCGGTTTACCTGCAGGCAGAGGATCGGGTGTGTCATAGAACTTGGTTAGCGGGAGTGGGGTCGGCGTAAACCGAGGCTTTGCCGAGGGAGGCGCTTGGCTTTGAGCGATTACCGCGGCACCCGCGAACAAGACCGCCACCAAAAAGACCCTGAGCGATTCCGGAAAGATTCTCATCCGCACGCGGCCGAAACCACGAGTGGCATTTTATCCGAGAATGCGCTTCCAGGCGACCATGATCCCAAGAACCAAAGGCAGATAGAGTACGGAAGCAAGGACCACTCGCCTGGCCAGCAAAGTCGACGCGGACCTCGCCAGTTTAGCCACATGATAGAGCAGGAAAGCTCCAGGGAGCGCCATGGCGATCAGATAAATTGGGCCGCCCCGGCCAACCAAGGGCAGCATCGTTGTAGCCACCAGGATCAATGCAAAACCAACAATTTCCGCGCGCGTGAAGCGGGAATCGCGATCAAAGTAAGGCAACATCCGGTAGCCGGCCCGCTCATAGTCGTCCCGGTACATCAAGGCGATTGCCAAGAAGTGGGGAAACTGCCAGAGGAAAAGTATTGCGAAAAGAAACCACGCTTGCCGGTCGATGTGCGCGGAGGCGCCTGCCCACCCGATCAGAGTCGGCATGGCGCCGGGGAAGGCCCCCAGAAGCGTACAGAGAGGCGTTTTCCTTTTGAGTGGGGTGTAGACGAGAAGGTAGGAAAGCACCGTCGATATTGCAAGAAGCGCGGCTAATCCGTTGACCGCAAGCGCAAGATACAACCCGCCGGAAACGCTCAAAAAAATGCCAAACAAAAGAGCCTCGTTGGCGGTAAGCCTGCCCGAAGGCAAAGGCCGGGTTGCGGTGCGGCGCATCTGGCCATCCCAAACCCGCTCCATCCACTGATTGAGAGTTGCCGTACCGCTAGCTACCAATACCGTGCCCAATAGGGTGTTCATCAAGCCGATGATCCTGAAATTTCCACGACAGCCGAGATAATAACCAGCCGAGGTGGTCATCAGGATGAGCATGTTTACCTCGGGCTTGGTCAGGATGTAATAATCCCGAAGCTTGGAAATAAGGCGATGCATGGTATTCGGCTGCGGTATTACGCTTGTGGTTGTCATTCTGTCCTGTTACCAGCTGCGGTCAGATTCAAGGGCGTGATCAACGTGTTGGTACTTATTCCGCTTAATATACATAACGGCAACGACGACCAACCACATCAACGTTGGAGGAACGATGAGCACCAAAATGCCGCTGCGCAATGCCTGAATCATGTGCGACCCCGAGGAGGCAGCCTGCGTGTAGCAGAGCGCACAACTTTGGGCAAGGGCTGGATCAGAAAGAATAATCGTAGCCAGCCCGACCACTCCAATTCCCAAGATCCGGAACAGCGTTTTAATCCTCATACTTGCACCTCGCGACGCGCGTGCTGTTTTCCGAGCTACTTCGCAAATGGGGCGCCGTGAAGAATCCGGAAACTATCGGTCCATCCATAATTGATGGTCGCCAGCACGAACAGCGTGAAAACCGCAAAGGCCACGATTAGTTTATGATTTTCCGACGCCAAATGCATGAAATATAGAATTCCCAGCGCCGCCCCGATAAAAGCGAACAACAGCATGCTCACCAGCAGTTGCGGTTCGCTCGGATGACGATAGGCAGTGATCAGCTCCAACAGCGTGATCACCAGCATAGCAACATAGACTACGATGTATTTGCCTAGCCCGCCCTGTTCTTCATCTGTACTCATTGTCAGTTTTCCTTTCGGTTCGGCGTCTCTCTTCTCTAGCTTGCGATACTCATGAGATAGACCAAGGGCACGACAAACATCCAAACAATGTTGATAAACTGCCAAAAAAGACCGCAATTCTCAATATCGTCAGAGGTGTATCGGCCGCTCTTGTAGCCGAGCCCCACGATGAGCAGAGCAATGACGCCAGCGATGACGTGCAGGAGTTCCATACCGGTGACGCTGAAATAAGCTCCGCCGAAGAGGCCTGTGCCCCAAGGATTCTTGAAAAAGGTCACGCCTTGATCAATCATTCCGGCCCATTCGCGAATATGGAGGAGAACGAAAACTAGGCCTGCCAAAAGAGTGATCATGGTCCAGCGGAAGGCACCGGCCCTGTCCGCTGCACGCGCGGCTCGAACCGCCAGCACCATGGTCAAGCTGCTAGTAACGAGGATGAAGGTCATCACCATGACGCTGATTATTGTGGCCGAGTGAAACGGCCTGGGCCAATCCGGATGGGTGTTGCGCAAGAATCCATAGGCTACTAGACATGCGGCAAACGTCATGATGTCTGAAATGATGAAAAGCCACATGGCCAACTTCTTGGCGGGAATGGCAAAGGGCGATGGCTCCATGACCGGGGTGTGGTGCCCGCCCAAAGCTACATCAGAATGGCTCACGGCGCCTCCTAGGTTCGAATAGATTAAATTCTCATCCAAAGCAGCAAAAACAGGTAAACCCAAAGCACGCCCATGAAATGCCAGTAGTACGATGTGGCATTGAGGGTGCTACGCCGGAGCTTCGATTGACCGAGTTTACGTATGACCCGAAGGAGTCCGGCGAGGCCGCCTAGCACGTGCAGCGCGTGCACGGCCGTGAAGACGTAAAAGAAAGAGCTATTGGGGTTGGTGGCGAGATACAAGCCTTGAGACCGCAACTCCAGCCAAGCCGTGTACTGGCTGGCTACGAAGAGCAAGCCGAGACCGAGAGTCACGTAGAGCCATCGTCTGGAAACGTCAATGTCGGTTTCGCGGCCACCCATGAAGGCAGCAATATGCCGACGGCCTACTTCAAGAGTAACGCTGCTCAGCAACAGAAGGAACGTGCTCAGGAAGAGAACCGAGGGCAAAGTAATGTGCCGCCAATCCGAAGACGAGCCTTGCCTGACGATCAGGGCGCTGGTAAAGGCGGCAAACGACATGCAATTAGCGGCAATCCAGACCCAAATCGCGCTACTGGAAGCTGGCGGCGAGTAGTCTTGAACGGCCCTTAAATTCCCTTCCGCGGGAACCAAGTTTTGCCAACCGCCATTGCCAGTGCTTCCCATTTTCGGTTCCTCTGGCTGACGGCGAACCTCGATTTTTGGAGGCGGTAAAGTTGTGGCCATAATTTCTAGACTTTTCCTTCCTTCATTTCAAAGTGCCAGCGGTTATTTCCCCTCTTCCGCCACCAGTGCCTGCTCCGGGGAGTTCTGCATGATGTAGTCCGCGCCCGAGGCAGTCTTCACGCCATACTGGTCGGCATCGTGATAAACGATCGGGTCTTTCCCGCCAAAATTGTTCCATGGCGGGGGTGAGGGCATAATCCATTCCAAAGAAGTACCCTCCCATGGATTGGCTGGAGCCGCCGGTCCGCGGAATCGGCTGTAAATGAAGTTATAGATAAAAATGAACTGTACCGCGCCAGTGAAGAGCGCGGCGATGGTGATGAATTGATGCAGGGGAATCAGTGGCTTGAGGAAATCATCGGTGAAGGCGGCGTAGCGGCGCACGTTGCCAGCCCACCCAAGGTAGTGGAATGGCATGAAAATGCAGTACGTTCCGATGAAAGTGAGCCAAAAATGGATCTTTCCCAGGGTTTCATTCATCATTCTTCCGGTCATCTTCGGGAACCAGAAGTAAGTTCCGGAGAAGATCCCGAACATTGCGGCAACGCCCATCACCATGTGGAAGTGCCCGACTACGAAGTATGTCGCGTGGAGCATGATATCGATCGAAGGCTGGGCGAGGAAAAAACCACTCACCCCTCCGCTGACAAACATCGAAATAAAGCCCAACGCAAACAGTGAAGCCGAATTGATACGTAGCTTCGAACCATACAGGCTGCCGATCCAAATCAGAACGACCACGGTGGACGGAATGGTGATCAAAAGCGTGGGGAATGAGAATGCCAGCGAGGAGAACGGATTCATCCCGCTAACGAACATGTGGTGTCCGTAAACCATGTAACTGAGGAACGCAAGAGACCACATGGAGTAGAGGATCGCCTTTATGCTCAGCATGGGCCGCCGCATGTTGGTAATCAGAACATGGGTCACAATCCCCATTCCTGGCACGATAGCGATATACACCTCAGGATGGCCGAAGAACCAGAAGAGGTGCTGCCAAAGCAAAGTGGAGCCGCCGGAATGTGGCACCAACTGATCGTTGATGACGAGACCCGAGGCGATAAAGAAACTAGTCCCCGCCACGTGATCCAGAATCAGCAACACGCAAGCTGGCATTAAGACGGCGAAAGCCGTCAGACCCATGCAAGAGGTGATGAACCATGCCCAACAGGTAACCGGTAGCCGCTTTAGGGTCATCCCCTTGGTACGCATATCAAGAACGGTGGAGATGAAATTTAAAGCGCCAAGCAACTGGCCGATACAAAAGACACCAATGGCTGTCGCCCAAATTACCTGACCCGTGCCTTGTCCGGGCCCGGCTTCCTTTCCGATCGCGCTCAGGGGAGCGTACGCGGTCCAACCGGATAGCGGTGGGCCATCGCTAACGAAAAACGCGGTGATCAAAATGCAGAAGGCCGTGAGAGTGGTCCAAAAAGACATCATATTGAAGTGGGGAAACGGCATGTCTTCGGCACCAACCTGAATGGGGAGAAAATAATTGCCGAAGGCTGCGAATGGCGCCGTGGTGAGCACGAAGAAGACCATGATGGTAGCGTGCATGGTCATCAACTGGAGGTAATACTCCGGCGTCATCACTCCGCCGGGCGCACCGTTTGCGGAAAGCAGCTGGAGGCCGGGAATCGCCGCATTGGTCCACCCGAGATGTATCCGCATCAGCCAGGAAAGCACCATGCCGATCACGACCGCGACGAAGGCCAGCGCATAGTACTGTTTGCCGATGACCTTGTGGTCCAGACTGAAAACATGCTTTCGAAGGAAAGTTGTCGGAGGCCCGTGGTGCTGTACGGCGGGTGCTGCTGATGTTTCATGCATTTGCATACCTCACAGAAAAATGAATGCCTCCGTCCGCGTCAATATGAATGACCGAACGGACCAGCTACTGCGCGGCCGCTTCCTTTTTTAGCCAATCATCAAAGTCCTGCTGAGACAAAACCTTCAGGTATGCCCGCATACTGTAATGGCCCAATCCACAAAGCTGTGAGCACACAATCTCGTAATTGCCGATCTTGGTAGCCGTAAAGTGGAGTGAGAGATCGAGCCCCGGCACGAAATCTTGGTGGATACGGAGGGCCGGCACATAGAAGGAATGGCTGACGTCCTTGGCATGCATGAGCAGATGGATTTCCTTATTTACGGGTATCGCCATCTCCGCCGTAACGATGTCGTCTCTGGATTCCTTATCGTGTTCTGGATCCAAGCCGAAGAAATTCTGGTTGGCCTCATTGATCAACTCGGGGTGATTCTGACCGAATACTCCATCAGGGCCCGGATAGCGGAAATAGAACGCAAATTGTCCGGCCTGGACCTGGATTGGCATTGCGTCGGCCGCAGGCGGAGTGAAATACACCGTAGCCCATGCCTTCGAGCCAAAAGCTCCCAAGGCCAGCACTTCCACGCCTACGAGAATCATGGCCGCAAGCACCAAGCCCTTGGCTCCGCCTGGAAAAGTTGTAATTTTTCCTTCCGGACGGGGTTTGGAGAACTTCCAAATGAAGAGGGCCAAAAGGATTTGCGCGGCCAGGAACGAAACCCCGGCCTCGATCATGGTGTCCGCCATTTGCGAATCGATCAGCGCCCCATGCGTCGAGACGTCTGCCGGAGCTTCCCATGTGTGCATCACAAAAGGGACCGCGGAGAGAATTGCGATCACGATGATGGTCACTGCTAATAATTTGCCCATGGCTCCTCGCCTCTGCCCGCTGATTGCTCGCGGGCGTATTTCACCGGATTAGAGCTTGCCTTCGTCCTACCCCAATTGCGCTTTCGTTCCCGACCGAGATCAGTAAGGTTTTGCTTTAAATACAAAGTTCACTGTCTTCGATTCGCTGCCGGAAATCACTACCTCTTGACTTTGGTCGCCATAAGATTCGTGGAATGCAGTGATGGTGTACTTTCCCGGTGGCAGGTTGGGTAGCTTGAATCCACCGTCATCTCCAGAAACGGAGTAGTGCGAATTCTTTAGAACCGCAAAGGTGCCATGCATCCAGGGATGGATGTTGCACTTCACGGGAATCATTTCTGGTTTGTCATATGTCGCGGTGATGGGCGGGGTGCCGGGAGGCTGGGACTTGTTCCACTCGCGGTTAATTTTGGCAAGGGGATGAATGTTGTGGGAGGTCTGATCGGCGTTGACGATTTTCAACTCCTCATTCACTTGAAAGGCGAGCATATGAGGAACGTACTGGCAGCCCTTCTGCGTAAACGTAACGGGCTGCGCGGGCGCGGATTCATCGGGGGCGCCAGCGGATATGTATACCACCACGTTGGCCAATGCATTGCCGGGCCCGGTGACCACTGTTTCGGTGGTGATGGGCGTGGGGTGTTGCTTCGCACAGGTCGGTTCCTTGGACATATCGATGGGCTTTTGCCTAGCAGGCGTTCCTTCGTAAGTGATTTTGCCGCTAATGGTCCCGCCGCTTGGTCGAGCAGGGCTCATCATCGAAACTGTAAGGATGGCACCCCCTGCTAAAATAATGTTCTTAATTCGCATTGGACTATTCCTCCTGTAGCTCTGTGCTTCCTTGATGTTCTATTGCTTGACTCCAGAACCGGTCGGTGTCCCACCGAGTTTTTGAGCTTTCACGATTTCGGCTCCCTCCTTGGTGGTTTCCCAGAGGGCAAGCTCCGGGCTTTTATGGGTGACCTGAAGGGTCCGCAGGTAATGAACCAGATCCCATGCGTCTTCCGGCTTGATGACGTCGGCGAACGATGGCATCGGCGAGCCATCCAAACCTGTCATGAAAATCTTATAGAGGTCGTGGTTCGTCGTGCCGCACTTGAACCGGGAACCTGCGGAAAAATTATAGGGCCGTATCGGCTGATCGTTGCTGTCCGTGAGTGTGGACGCCGACGGGCCATCGCCGCGGCCTTCAGGGCCGTGGCACTTCCAGCATTCCAGTTTGGTGAACAATTCCTTTCCGTGCTGGATGCTCTGCACTGTGAGCGCCGGTTCGGCTGGTTCCGCGATGGGCGTCCCGGCCTTTTCAGTCTTCCAGCGTTCGGAGAGGGTCTTAATAAAAGCGATCAAGTCGACGCGGTTTTGATTTGTCAGAGTGACCCACGATGGCATGTTTGAATTAACGATGCCCCGCACCAACGTATTGTATAGGTCCTGGTCTGTTGGCAGAGTGCCCGTCGGAGTAGAGCGGCATTTAAACGCGGCCGCCACGAAATTTCGCGGCTGGATGTTCAGGAACGGCTCGTTGGGATAGGCTCCCGGCGCAAGCCAATTCTCGCCGTTCCCCTCACCGCGGAAACCATGGCAGCCCCAGCAATAGCGGAAATAAAGCTGTTTGCCCGAGTCTGCGTGGCCAGTGAGTTTGCCAACGTGAGATTCACCTTGCTGTGCCGAGACAATCAGTGGCACGGCCATGGCGCAGGTCAAAACTAGGATGAGCTTCGTAAGTTTCGTTGTCCGCATCGTCTCCACCTTTAGTATGCGAAGTCAAATCCGAACATTAAGCTGCTGCTGGTTAAGTCCAGTCCATTGATCGGCGAGGTATGTCTCTGACGGACGATGGAATATTCATTATGGAAAGCGAATCCTGCACGGCTGGAAATAAATGGGTAGTAGCGAAACCCGAACGTCAAAGCATCTATGTTCCCGAAATCGGAACTAGGTACGCTCACGCCGGGCACGAAACCATTTCCGGCCACGATCGGTAGCGCCTGTTGTGACATCCGGATCGCTTCATATCGGTTAATGAGAATTAACTGTGGACTGTACGTGTAGTGGGTTTCGAACAGCCCCCCATTCCATGCGGGGGCCTGCGCACCGGCTGGGAGCGTGGAGTTGGCAGGCGTGCTCGTGCCAAGATACGCGCTGTCGGAACCGTGGAAAAACATCGTGGTAACATCCAGTTTCTTGATGTACCACATGCCGATAAATCCAGCGCGGTAGTATGACTTATTTCCAATACCCGTACCGGCTACAGGCGCACCACCTTCATTAAACTGGTAGTAGGTCGGAGCTTGCCCGATGTACGCGAAGGCGCCCACACGTTGCAGGCCCATGTTCCCCACTTGAAAGGCCTGGCTGGCGGTCAGAAAAGTATCATAGCTGCGGCCTGTCGGAAGCCCGGGAGAACCGTCGTTTGAACTCAACACTGCTGCAGAAACGCGTGTGCGATCATCTTTTGAATGCCCCATCCACTCAGCACCCACTTGGTTGTCGCCCATGCCGAAGGTAAAGAAGGCGGGATTTTCAGTTGCTGGCTGAAAATGGTAGTTCTGATAGACGCCCGCGTTGGCTGTTAGAGTGAGAATGCGCTTTTCGGAAAGCAGGTTATCCAGCTCGAACTTTCCGAGCTTCACGTTTAGCCAGGAACTCCCCAACAGATTGTCCAGCCGCGCAAACACGGTCTCAAAGTGAAATGCTCCGGTGTTATCGGAAGAAGGCAGGACATAGAAAGAAACGTTCTTTGCGAGCGTTCCCCCAGTGTGGAAGTCCAATCCACTCCAGTCGAACCCGTGGGTGGTAACTTTCCCCTCCATTTGCCCACCCGTGTCACTTGTCGGATCATCAACTTGCATGCGGTTGATGCTCTCGCGATGCCAAAATGCAGTCATGCGGAATGTGATCGGCCAATATGCCGGTTGTTGGTAAATAGGAGCGTCTCGGTCGTTCCCCAGCTGGTAGCCGTTATCCTTGAACGATTGTCCGAACGGGCTCAGCATGGGCCATGCTTGGTGACATGCAGAACAAGGCATTCCATACTTGCGCGCGAACGCCGGGATAGCACGAACGCCGGCTCCCGGCAAAGGAAGAGCCTGCACTGGCCTGCTGTCAGCAAGGAAAATCGCTAGCAACAAAACCGCACTCAGCGTAGAGAATGAATGCCATCGCATTTTCGTTTTCAGCAAAGCACAAACCCGATGGGACATACCGCCTCCTCTGCATGAACCTAAAAATGTGCTATTGAGCAAAACGAACAGGTTCCTGGGACCAAAGCACGCAAGGGCAACGACGGAGCGACACAACCATCCTCGGATACTCGGGACGTCCAAAATCCACTAATAAAAAACTGAATCCTGGAACTACGCACGGCACCCCTAGAGAACCTCAACTCGGTTTGTTCAACAGAAAAGCAAGTCGAGTCCTCAAACCCCTGGAACCCGCGCATCCTACGCCCGCAAAAAAACGAATGCAAGGGTTTTCTTATTTGAATCTAAATTATCTAAACTTATAGGGTCGTAGCGCCTGCGCTTATATTCCGCATGCCAACCGCCGCGCTCTAGATCTGATCATCTGATATGATGAGGGCGCATTAGGATGCTCATCACAAGCGCGGCCGCACACCAAGTCAGCGTCCCACTAAGAGCCTCGACATAAGGTCAGGCATCTACCGGTAGATTTGACAGCGCTTGACGAATTGCAGTAGGAAGAAAGGGCCGTTCCGCTCGCGCAACAAACCGTGAGGAGCAGGTTCATCCAAAGTTCGAATGGGCACAAATTTAATTCGAGCAGCAACGCATGGAGCAGTGTCTTGGGACAGCATGAGCAAATCTCAAATTAAAATCGATTTTGTTGCTCTTTGGATTTTACTTTTTGCTTTCTGGAGCTTCCCAGTTTCCGTGGGGGGCGCGCCCGCCAAGGAACGGCAATTGGGACCAGGTATTACGCGTGAGTTTTCCGCAACTATGGAGGATGTCCTTCAGGCCCTACACGAAGTTCTCGAAGACCAAACCATCCATGGCACCGTGATTTTTGACAAGGATCCTGTTGTGACTGGCGCAACGATGGTGGATTCAACTCCGCTCTTCGAATCATGGAATCAGCCAGGCAAAGTCTTCTACAAGATTCGCAAGAACGCCATTGCTCCACGCCACTTCCTGGACAGTGCCGACCAGGGCACAATCGCCGTCCGTTATATCGTGACTGGTATCGGTCAAGATCGCGTTCGGCTGCATATCGATGCCATCTACGTCGAAACCACCCATCGCACCCCGCACATCTCCGACGGCACCGTGGAAGCCAGTGAAGCCAAAGTGATTGAGGATCATTTGAACGCCATCCAAACCACGGAGCAGGAAACTATAGAAGCCAACCGCCGTCGCGAAAGCGCCGAATTAGTGCGAGCGACTGAACTTCGCCAGCGCGAGGACGAAAAGACACTCCTCGCCACCACGGAGTCTTCCGTGCAGGCTCTGGAACAGCAAATAAAAACTTTGCACCACGATCTGGAACGACGTGTAAAAGCCCCGGGAGTAGAACTTAAAGCCGCACCCTTTCACTCCGCCGCTGGCATTGCCATGCTTCCCGCATATACCGAGGTTATCCTCGTGATCGTTACTCCGCACTGGTGCGGCGTGGAGCTGCACGATGGCCAGCATGGCTGGATTCATGTGAACAACTTGGAACCGCTTCCATGATGAAGCGCACATCATCTCGTTCGCATCTCCGGCTTATTTGCTTTTCGTTGATCGCCATCCTGCAGCTGGCCCCGCCTCCTCCAGCCGGTGCGCAAGCGATTCCTTATGCTCGGACTTTCTCGAAATCAAAGGAAGATGTCGATGCGGCGCTGAAGGATCTACAAGCCTACGCCGGCCAAAGACTTCCTATCGTCGATGGGTTTGTTGCGATGGGGCAACAGCCGCTGGACCGCTATGAGCGCGCCTTCTACCAGTTCTCCATTGATCTTATTCCCAACGGCACGGACAGCACTGTCGTTAAGCTCTCTGCAAAGATCACGGCTTGGTATGCCGATCCCGACCCGTCGAAAGCGGGCTATCAAGTGCTGCCCTCAAACGGACGGCTTGAAATGGACTTACTGGACCGCTTGAATGAGAAATTTGGAACTAAGCCCACTGTTTACATTCCGCGCTCAACTTTGCAGGTTCCAAGGCCAAAAATCGATCCCTTGGGAAACCCTTTGCCAGAGAGTCCCTCAGGCCTGGCCGCGACTCCGAATTCCTCTTCAGGAACGTCGCCGGGAACCGCGTCCACCGACGCCGGTGCTAATGAATTGGCGGCCCTCAAGTCACAGCGGGAAAACGAACAAAGACATTTGCTGGAGCTCAAAGCAGAGCTTGAAGGGTTGCAGGAGATTCAACACAACCAAGCTCATCCGAGTAATCTCGTCATTGTTAAGAAATCTGGTGTAGAGGTGCTGGCACGGCCAGCGAAAGGATCGAAGGTTTTGTTCACAGCGTCTGCTGACGATGAATTTGAATTTATTGAAACCGAAGGCGAGTGGTTTCACATACAAATTGCCGGAGCATCGCGCGGCTGGATACCGCGCTCCGAGGCAGAGTCGATGGACCCTCGCTGGAACACGGCTGCTATCGCTGGCAAACAGGAAGCGGAAAACGCCCCCATATTCAAAGTGACTCGCGAAGAAAATGGTCCGTTCCCCGGGGATTGGGCCCCGCTAAAAAGTAAAGCAGTCAAAATTTTCTGGGTGCAGCCAGTCGCTTCACCAACAACTTCGACCGCGCCCAATGAAAAACGCGAGTTTGCAAAAGCGCTTTTCCAGCGCGCTTGGAGCAATTACAAACAGGCGCAGAACACCTTAGCCGGTGTGGTTGTAGTGTTTGATGCTCCGGATGGAGGACAGGTCTCCGCGACGATGGCCACATTACAGAGCTGGATGGAGGGTAAAAACACAGAACTGCTGTTCTGGCGGCAGTGCTCGATCGATCCTTCCGAACTATTCAGCGCGCCCCTCAAACACTAGTCCACTGGCGCCAAACTTCGAGAGCGGCATTCATCGCAAATCTATCTCGTATTTTAGAGCTCTCTGGAAATCAAACAAATTCGGAATTGCCTGATTTTCATTCGACCGATCGCCCATCCAACTTTTTTTTGCCTTCGCTGATCGCGCAGAAACACGGTCACAAGAAATGTCCATGGACTGCATTGTGCCAGATCACCGCAAAGTGGGGCCGAACACTCTAGCCTGGCATGCATCTCGCCGGTTTGCGCTTCCATTCCAGATGACTGCTTTGCTTAAGGCGCGGGTGTATTGATCACGGTGTTCACCATAGTCACTGACGCACTGAGGCCCAAGGCTCTGCCATCGAGTGTGGTGATCGTCGCATTACCGGCGGTAGAGAATGTAACCCCAGCGGGAGCGATGATGGTGCCCACCATCGTGCCGCCGCCGGCCCCATTGAGCGTCGCCGCGCTGCCCACCTGCCAAAATACATTCTTAGCCTGTGCTCCGTTGATCAGAATGACGCTACGAGGAAATCCGGGAGCGCCCACAGTAAGCGAGCTCGCCATCTGGAACACCCAGACCGCGTTCGCATCGCCTTGGCCATCTAAAGTCAGATCCGATCCGGTGAGCAGGAATGCGCCGCCTGCAGCTGTATACGTACCAGGAGCGAGGCTAAGTCCGCCCAACTGGCCCGCGCCTGGATCCGGACCTCCGGGCCGCCCTGCGAGATCGTTATATGCGGCCAACGCGTCGCTTGCGGCCTGCGTTGCGATCGCGAGAGTTGCAGCCGTTCCTTCGAGAGGACATGTGCCGGTGGGAGGCGGCGGCGCTGTGTCTATAGTCCCGTTGACAAATCCCGCGTTGCTCGGCGTCTCCGTGTAAATACATCCTGCTCCCGTATCATGAAATCCAGTCATCGATGTAGAAACACCGGTAGTCCCGATATCACCGTTGATCACCGTACTTGTTCCCATGTTCGTTATGCCGGCGCCGCCCCCAAAAGCCCCAAAAGTCGAAGCTGCTCCTAGTTTGGGCGCCGCTGAAAGGACTGAAGCGCCGACGGTGAAGCTCCACGGATTCGGCGCAGCGCCAGCTACCAGCGCGTTGCCGAACAGATCCGCGACCAGGTTTGAAATCGTGGCGGTGTATTGTGTGCCGGCTGTAAGGTTTGCTGCGGGGATGAAGGTTGCGATATGGCTAGCCGGATCGTAAACGACTGTTCCGTCCACGGGAGCTCCGCCAACTCCTGCCACTGCTAGAGTGAAAGTCGCATTCGTAATCGTCGTTGGATTCATCGCCGTGCTAAACGTTGCGTTGATTGTCTTGTTGACGGGCACATTCAAGGCCGCGCTGGCCGGGTTCGTGGCCGTAATGGTTGGGGCGACAGCATTTGCTGTCGCGCCGGTCGTGAAGGTCCAGACAAAATTGGCGGCCATGCCGATACCTGTGAGGCTTTTGGCAGCACTGGTTATTGTGGCTGTATATTGGGTGCTCGCTGCCAAATTGGCGGTCGGGGTGAAGATTGCCGTTTTGCTCGCGGTGTCGTAAGTGACGGAACCTGGAACGGCGGCTCCCCCGACGGTTTCCACGACTGCGAATGTTCCGGACGCGGAGATTGTGGCAGGATCCATGGACGTGCTGAAAGTCGCAGAGATTCTTTGATTGAGCGGCACATTGACCGCAGCCTCGGCAGGGATGGTGGAGGTTACGAACGGTGCGCTAGCGTTCACTTGCAGACCGGTTGTGAAACTCCAAACATAATTGGATGTCAACGCGCTGCCTTCAGCACTTTGCGCGGCGGTGGTAACCGTGGCCGTAAATTGAGTATTGGCCGCGAGAGCGGAGATGGGCGCAAAAATGGCCGTGTTGCTTGCCGCATCATAAGTGACCGTACCTGGCACGGCAGCTCCGCCGCCTGCCACTGCTAACGTAAAGGTCCCCGTCGCTGTGATAGAGGATGAGTTCATCGGAGTGTTGATAGTCGCGGCGATTTTCTGGTTGAGCGGGACGTTTGTGGCACCCCCGGCCGGAACTGTTGCTGTCACTGCGGGTGGCGGTTCTGTAGTAAATGTCCACACGAAGTTGGCGGCAAGCGGAGCACCTGTGGGATCTTTTGCTCCCGTGGTGATCGTGGCCGTGAACAAGGTGCCGCTGGCGAGAACTGAGGCCGGCGTAAATGTCGCTGTGTTCCCCGCGTAGTTGACCGATCCGGTTACCACGGTTGCGCCTGGTCCCATCAGAGTGAACGTAGTCGAGTTGATCGTTGTTGCGTCCATCGGCACGCTAAAGGTGGCAGAGATCGTCGTGTTGACCGCCACGTTTGTTGCCCCATTCACCGGAACGGTGGAAACGACTGTGGGTGGCGCAGCTGTGGTAAAGCTCCAGACAAAATTGGCTGCCAGGGGAACTCCTGTGGGATCTTTCGCGCCGGTCGTAATCGTTGCGGTGAACACGGTGCTGTTGGCGAGAATTGCAGTCGGCGTGAACGTCGCCGTGGTTCCCGCGTAGGTAACGGTTCCGGCGACCGGAGTGGCTCCCGGCCCAGTAACCGTGAAGGTTGTCCCATTGATCGTTGCCGGGTTCATGGCCTCGCTGAACGTGGCGGAGATCGTCGTGTTCACGGCTACACCGGTGGCTCCATTCACTGGAACTGTCGAAACCACTGATGGGCGGAGCAGCCGTTGTGAACGTCCACACAAAGTTGGCGACGAGCGAGGCGCCTGCGGGGTCTTTCGCGCCGGTGGTAATCGTAGCCGTGAACAAAGTGCTGTTGGCGAGAATTGCAGTCGGTGTGAACGTCGCCGTGGTTCCCGTGTAGGTGACGGTTCCGGCGACCGGAGTGGCTCCCGGCCCCGTAACCGTGAAGGTTGTCCGCATTAATCGTTGCCGGGTTCATGGCCTCGCTGAACGTGGCGGAGATCGTCGTGTTCACGGCTACGGCTGTTGCTCCGTTTGCGGGAACCGTGGAAACCACCGTGGGTGGCGCAGCCGTTGCAGCCGTCGTGAACGTCCACACAAAATTGGCGGCGAGCGAGGCGCCTGCGGGGTCTTTCGCGCCGGTCGTAATCGTAGCCGTAAACAAGGTGCTGTTGGCGAGAATTGCAGTCGGCGTGAACGTCGCCGTGGTTCCCGTGTAGGTGACGGTTCCGGCAACCGGAGTGGCTCCCGGCCCAGTAACCGTGAAGGTTGTCCCGTTGATCGTTGCCGGGTTCATGGCCTCGCTGAACGTGGCGGAGATCGTCGTGTTCACGGCTACGGCTGTTGCTCCGTTTGCGGGAACCGTGGAAACCACCGTGGGTGGCGCAGCCGTTGCAGCCGTCGTGAACGTCCACACAAAGTTGGCGGCGAGCGAGGCGCCTGCGGGGTCTTTCGCGCCGGTCGTAATCGTGGCAGTAAACAAAGTGCTGTTGGCGAGAATTGCAGTCGGCGTGAACGTCGCCGTGGTTCCCGTGTAGGTGACGGTTCCGGCGACCGGAGTGGCTCCTGGCCCGGTCACCGTGAAGGTTGTCCCGTTGATGGTCGCGGCGTTCATGGCCTCGCTGAACGTAGCGGAGACAAGGGTGTTAACGGGTACCGCTGTGGCGCCGCTCGCCGGAACCGTGGAAATAACGGTCGGCGCACCGGTTCTGAAGCTCCAGACGAAATTAGCCGTTAGCGCGATGCCGAACTCATCCATCGCCCCGGTGGTAATCGTGGCGGCAAAAGTGCCCGGCGCAAGACCGACCGATGGCGTAAAGGTGGCGATATTTGTCGCCGCAACGTAGGTAACTTGCCCAGACACGCTCGTCCCGCCAGAGGTTAAGGTAAACGTAGAAGCGTTGATCGTCGCCGGATTCATCGCCTTGCTGAATGTTGCCGTGATAACCGTGGAGCCGGGGGAAGCGATGATAGAGCCGTCCGGCGGAGTCACGGAGATCACTGTAGGCGGGGTTAGCGGAGCGCCAGGGTTCCCAGCATTCTTGTCGTAGTCAGCGCATCCGCCTACAAAGGCGACGAATAGTAATGCTAACGATGATATTTTCTCAGCTTTGAATTTGCACATTCGCTTCCCTTGTTCCACTGGTCACAAGACGTTCCTATTTCGAATAAAGAGCCGCCGTAGAATAGAACCTTTGAACTTCAAAACCTGTGTTTAGCCCAACTGCCAATGGGTGTCCGGGTCCGCCGCGAAATCAGGATGAGTCGCTTGCGGTTGCAGCAGGCTCTGGCCGTGGCTCGCGCTGAGTTGCCTGCGGCAAGTTTTCGCTGTGACTCAAGAGACTTGCAGCGTGGTCGCGGACCGCGCCAAGGAGGTAAGCTGACAGAGTTGCTGAATGCCAGGCTGAGGCGCTCCGCTGGATTTGCCAACGATTTTTCTGGCTAATGCTCCGCTCTCCCGAGGGGTAGGCTTTTGCCCGGCAGAGGCCGCGCAACACCTGTACCAGAGCAGATTTATGACCCATCAATACTTGCCTTGAACAGCCCAGCCAGCAACGGCAACCTATAGGTTCAAAAGGCGGCGCCAATTTGATTTCCTTATTGCGCCAAAGGCAGGGCTCACTGGATGAATCGAATTCGTATCAAATTGGAACGGAATCAATCCTCGGGCGCGGAAATGGGAATCGTTTGGAGTGCACTGCGATCTAGGAACGAGTCGTGGTCATCAATGCAAAGAATAGAGAAAAAGAAAAAGAAAACTCTTTTATGTGAAGAGAGGAGTGTGCTCAGAGACAGTTTGACAGCCCCGTCTTTGTTAGCGATGTCTGGGAAATAGAAGTAAAGTACTCGTCCGCTAGGCGAAAAGATGAAATCAAAACGTGAGTCCGATCAGCGTCCAATAGGTTGTGGCAATGAAGTCTTTAGAACAGTAGTGACGGGCTGTCAGTCCCGTTAACTTTCCTGGGGTTCCGGCTAACTGCTACTCTGTCACGGTGCTGTCCTTTTAGTAATCCATGCGCAGGCTGTGCACTTAGGCCGCGGCTGCACGACGAGATCGAGGGATGCGGCTACCGTCCGTGCCGCCGGTTGAATTTGCGCAGGAACTGCACCCAAAATCTCTTACTGCTGCCTTTTGCTGCACCGTTATTTTACAACTTTCTACTTATCAGAAGGATATGGCGGAAGCGTGTGGGAGTCGAACCCACCATTCGACCCGCGAAGGACCGAATCGCCGGCTTTGAAGGCCGGGAAGATCACCGGACCCCTTTCGCTTCCGTTTAGAGTATAGGGGTCAGGCGCGTACTGTTTCAATTGACGCACTCGCGGCCTTCGTTCGAATCAGTGCAGCAACCAGGTCATAAAGCTTCGGACTGGTGCACACCTCGTAGTAGGGATGCGAGGACGCGGCGCCGATTTTTCCGTCGGGAAGGAGCTCGCGTGCAAGGCTCTTGCGGAGAACAAGCAATTCCACCGATTCTCCCATTGGCACTTCACCATAATGGAGCGTCACCTTTTCTTTGCCCCACGGCATTTCCAATTTCGTTTCCACGGAATCAAGCGAGATTTCTTCGGATAGCTTCTGAAAACCTTCTTCGTTCAGCTCGATGCCGTTCATGTTATAGCGCACCAGAAACTCGTCCAGTTCCTCGGCGGAAGCCCCTTCCATGGCCGTCAGGAATTGATAGACGCAAAAGTGAGTTTTATGTCCGGAAAGCATCCGCTTCGCGAGTTTCGCGCACCCGGAAAGCCGGTCCGAAAGATTTAGCGCCCTGGAGATCATGATCTTCGAGTCCCCATCGGTCCAATATGTGGGCGCCGACCCTTGGAACGCAACACCGACACCAAGTTCGAGTGCGGGAAGATCGCTTGCCGCGGCCCGGTCGTTATAGGAGTTGCACACGGCGAGGATTTGGCGCGAAAGAATGCACGCCTTCGCGACCGCCCGGGCGTATGTACGCGTCGATTCCGTTTCAAAGATCGCCAGGATCACCGCGTCGCCTTCGATGAACACTTTCTTGGCCCCAAACCGGTCGAGCAGCTTCTTCACCGGTTCGTGTAAGTTCAAGCTGAAGTGTGATGCCGGGCTCAGCCCTCGAGAGAGCAGGTCTTGCGTCATTTTTGTTGAGCCCCGCACGTCGGCTTTGATGATGACGTGGGACACAACTTGATCTTCTTTCGTCTTGGCTTCTTCCTGCAGTACGCACTCATAGAGTTTGTTATTCAGCCGGGAAAGTTCTCTCGCCTGCTCGGTGGTCACCAAATGAATGCGTTCCATGCACGTGGTCAGCTGCTCCGCATCGCGGAGATCACGGCGCAATCTAAAGAAATCGGTCGCGAAGCGCAGCACGAACCCTTGCATTTCTTCCCGCGAGTAACGCCGGATCTTTCGCGAGAGTTCCTCGATAGGTTTCAGCGAAAGCTGCTTAGCGGGAACGTGCTTTAGGACCTGCTCCACTTGCTTCATCTCTTCTTTAGACACCAGCGCTTTGCGTAATTGCTGCAGGTGAACTGGCGGGCAGTAGTCTTTGGCAATCGGGCGGATTTCGTAGCTCGCCAGCACGTGATAGAGAACGTCATGTTGTTCCAATCGGTCGACCAGTTGGGCGAGCAATCGCGTCTGTTCGCCCGATTGAGCCTCCGCGCCCGACGCATCAAAAAGTCGCTTGGCGTTTTCCGGATCATTCAAATAATCCCCGAGGCGTCCCCGGTAATCTTTGTTATAAAAATCCAGTTTTTGCTTTGCCGCGTCGATCTGCGGCCCCATTTCCTCCAGCTTCACTTCCTGGTGCTTCAGGCGCATCTCGACGTCGCCCAGCGACGCCTTCAAGTCCGAGGGATCGGTTGAGGTCAGAAACTTATTGAAAAAGCTGTCGCCGCGCTCCATTTTCTTGCGGGTGTTCTCGCGCTGTTCTTCCAGACTGGCGATTTCGGCGCGCATCGCCCCCGCTTGCTCCAGCAGCGCGTTGTGCGCCTGATTGGCCTCGGTGAAGGCGGGGTCCTGCCCGATCGTGAGCCCCGCTTCGCATAGAAATTCCTGGAACAGCACATCCATAGCCTCAAAGCGATCGGGGTCACGCGCGTAATTTCCCAGCAGGACGTAATGCTCCAAAAAGAAAACGTCGTCTTTCCCGCCGTCCAGGAAGATAAGCCGGTTCTTGAGCATCTCGTAGAGCGGCGCAAAATCGTCGCCGAAAAGCGCGCGACGTGTTTTGGCGATTACATTTTCCTCGATGTCGACGACCATCTGCGCGACTTGCTGCCCTACGCCGCGGATGACCTTGCGTCTGGCCGATTGCAGCTCCGATAGCCTCGCTTTGATCACGTGCGCTTGCTGGCTGCGCTCAAAGAACTCACCTCGCTGCCGGACCCATTCCTTCCCTTCCAGGATCAAGTTGGCGAATTGATTGCCCAATTCTTGAATGAGAAATTTAAGCAGGCTCAGCCGGAAGACGAGATCGATCTCGATATTCTTATAGTACTTGGCCTGCGTAAGCGCGCTTTGCAGGAGCTCCGTCAGCAGTTTGCGGAACGCCGAATTATCCAGGCTCTTGACGGTGCGTAATTCGATCCCGGAAAAATACGTGGCGCTGGTACTCTGGCGAATCAGTTCAAATAAATAGTCCCGCGCGGCTTGGGCAAACTTCGGGCTGAGGAACACATCGTGGTGGATATTATCCACGCCAATCGACAACGATCCCATGGGGATCGTGACGTTATAGTTCTTCAGTTCGACCCGGGCCGCTTCTGCCACGCCAAGTGTGAGAATCTCGTCGGCCATGCACACTCCACCCGAAGGGGCTTCAACCAACCTAGCAGCGCCTGCCGGGCTCCGCAACAGAACTGCCCGCTTCGGTAACGAGATAGTAAGGACCGGACCGCAAGTTTAGAAAAACAGAGGAGTTACGGGACCGAACCGCACGACCGATTTACATGACGCAGATTCGCCGGGCGTCCCCGCCCCGGTGTTCCAGCCGGATGCGCACCTGGGGCCAGGGCGACGGTAGAGGAAAACGCTCCGACCATTCCAGAATCACCACGGCCGGCTTGGCAAACACATCCTCCAAACCCAGCGTTTCGAAATCGTGGAAGCTTTCGATACGATACAAATCGGCGTGATAAACCTTGGCGGAATTTCCGTACACATGCACAAGGGTAAAGGTGGGACTCGTGACTTCCTCCTCGCGCGCCGCTCCCAACCCCGCGACGATGCCCTTCGTTAAGGTCGTCTTTCCACTCCCCAGTTCGCCCTTGAGCAAAACAAGAACTGGCGCCTTCAACCGTTTCGCGAATTCACGCCCCCAGTTCATAGTTTCTTCTGAGGATTGCGTGATAATCTCTTCACTCACCGAACTGAATCTCCCGCAGCAACCATCCGCGCGCTTCGGGAATAAATTGAGCAACCTCGTGTGCGAGAACGCCCGAAGGTTCTCCTCGCGTGGCCAGCATATCCGCTGCAGTTCCATGTAAATACACGCCCAATGCCAGCACGCGCAGCCAATCTTCCGTGCCGAATTGCGCGGTCAATCCTGAAAGCACGCCCGTAAGCACGTCCCCGGTGCCTCCCTTGGCGAGGCTCGGCCCACCGGTCGTGTTGACCCAAATCCTGCCGTCAGGCGCAGCGAGAATTGTGTGAAAGCCTTTGAGGATGACATATGCGTTGCAGACGTGTGCGGCATCTGCAGCAGCCTTCAGACGATCGGATTGAACTTTGGAAATGCTTGTCCCAAGGAGCCGCGCCATTTCACCGGGATGCGGGGTTATCGCGAGAGACGCGGATTCGCGTTCCCGGAGGAGATCGGCTTGTCCCGCAAAACAGTTTAGGCCGTCGGCATCGAGAATGACGGGCATCGCAGATTCACGTACAAGCTGTCGAATTGTTTGTTGTGTCTCGGGATGCGTACCGACTCCCGGGCCTATGGCCAGGACGGTTTTACTCTCAAGAATTTTACCGAAGCGGCCTGAACTGAGGTTCGAAGAAGCGATCGAGCCGTCAGACGTCGAGGCGAGAGGCTCCGTCATGTACTCCGGATAAGCCGAGGCAACCACTGGCAACACGGCATCTGGACAGGCAATCGTGGTCAGGCCAGCTCCGGCGCGCATGCAAGCATATCCCGCCATTACTGCGGCGCCGGATTTCCCAAGCGCGCCCGCGACCAACATGACATGGCCGAATGTTCCTTTGTTTGAATCTGCAGCCCGAACCAAGCCCAGCGAAGCAAATTCATCGGGCCCGGCCCAGCGCAGAGTCCCTTTTCCTGCTTGTTCGATTACCTCCGGGGAAGACCCAATGCTCGCTACTTCCAGCGCACCGCACGTCGCAGCCACGACAGAAATCAGTTGCCCAATCTTCGGAGCAGTGAACGTCACGGTCCGGTGTACGAAGAGCGCCGGTCCGGCCGGAGGTTCATCATCGGCAGGCAATCCCGAGGGCGTGTCCACAGCCAAAATCAATGCCGGCCAAGCAGCGGTAGCTCCGCGCGACCGGGCGTTTATGGCGCCAATCGCTTGCTTAATCGTTCCGCTAGCCCCACCTCGCAGCCCGGTCCCAAGCATCGCATCCACAATTACGGTCGCCGCACAAATACCTGGCCACGCGCGCTCCCAATCTACTTCTCCATCGACAATTTCCAGCTCTCCTCCGTCATCGAGCCACCGTGCCAAATTCGCCCCTGCGTCTCCGTGTACCTCTTCCCGCTTCCCAAACAAAATCACTCGGGCCGCCAGCCTGGATTCCTTCAAATACCGCGCAACGACGAATCCGTCGCCGCCGTTGTTCCCTCTTCCGCACAAAACGCATACGCGAACGTTGTCGCGGCCTGCAACGCATCGCCACACGGCATCCGCAGCTTTCTTGCCGGCGTTTTCCATCAATTGCAGGCTGGGTATGCCAAAACGGTCGGTCGTCAGTCGATCGACCTCGCGCATCTCGGCAGCTGTCAGTGCTTTCATGGGGAAAAAATCACGCAGTGCTTGGTTCGGCTCACATCATTCAGATTACAGCATCCATCCGCCGCTGACGTTCACAACCTGTCCGGTCACGTACTCCGCTTCCTCCGAAACAAAAAACGCCACTGCCGCGGCCACGTCCTCGACCGTGGGCGGACGACCGATCGGATATCGCGCATCGCGAATACGCCGCGCTTCGCTCAGCGTCAGCTCTTTCTCATCGATGCTCGAGGGATTCACCACATTCACGGTAATGCCGTTCTTCGCTTCCTCGAGCGCCAGCGAGCGCGACAGCGCCACAACCGCGGCCTTCGCCGCCGCATAAGCCGAAATCTTTGCCTGCCCAAACGCTCGCTCCGAGCCCACCGCCCCCAGGTTCACCATCCGACCCCAGCGTCCGCGTCGCATGATCGGCAGCGTCGCGCGGCTTACATACACAACGCTTGATAGGTTCGATGAAAAAATGCTTTGCCAGTCTTCCAGCGAGGATTCCGCAAGCGTGCCCCAGCGAAAACCTCCCACATTGTTGACGAGAATATCGAGCCGTCCATACCGGTCCGCAACGGCCTGCACGAGTTGCTCCGCGCGCGCTCGGGTCGGTGACGTCCGTTTCCACCGCGACGCAATCCGCCCCGCTCGCCTGCAGTTGGCGAAGCGCCTGCTGCGCGGCCGTCTTGTTCGAACGGTAGGAGATCGCAATACGCGCCCCTTCCTGTGCGAGCCGAACGGCAATTCCCCTGCCGATTCCCCGGCTTCCTCCTGTAATCAACGCCACGCGATTAACAAGCGGCATTATTCTCCTCAGCAGCAGCTCTAGAAAGCTTGTCAGTATAGCCCACTCGCGAAACGCGCACTACCGCCGTCGCCAGCCGTGGTTCCTGGCCGCAATCCCTAACTGCAATCCTAGCGAAGTCGCGCCACGATCACTGTCATGTCGTCTGCTTGCTCCGGGGTGCCCGCCCACTCCTCCGCAGCCATCATCAGCGACTGCCCAACTGCGCTGGGCGCGGAGCCTTGCATGCGAATCGCCGCTTCCTGTAAACGCCGGATACCGAATTCTTCACCATACACGTTCTCCGGCTCAACCAATCCGTCGCTGTACTGCACCAGCAGCGCATTGGGGGGCACCACCACGGAATCCTGCTCGTAGACGTAGTCTTCCACCACGCCGAGAACCATGCCCCCTTTGTCGAGATGCTTCGCCGTTCCATTAACAATCAGGAATCCCGGCAAATGCCCTGCATTCGTGTAGCGAAGCGTCCGTGTCGCGCTGTCGTAGACAGCGATGAAGAATGTGGCAAAGCGGTCGTCGGCGGTATTGCGCACCATGTGCACGTTCAGTATCTCCACTAGTTCCGCGGTGCTCATCTTTTCGCTGCCAACAGCCAGCAACTGGCTGCGCAGCGCTGCCTGCAAGCTGGCCATCAGCAGCGCCGCGGAAATTCCTTTCCCCGAGATGTCCGCCAGCGCAATCGCCAAGTGAGTCGGGCTGAGCTGGATGAAATCGTAGTAGTCGCCGCTCACTGTCCGCGCTGCCTTGCAAATCGCTTCAAGCTCGACTCCCGCAACCGACGGTACCGTTTGCGGAAAAAGCTGATTCTGCACTTCGCTGGCGATGGAAAGCTCATTTTCCAGCCGCTGCCGCTTTTTAGATTCTTCCAACAATCCGCTGATCGAGCCCGTCATGTCATTAAACGATTCGCCCAACACGCCCAGCTGATCCCTGCGTTCTATGCGGACGCGATGCGACCAATCACCCGCTTTCACGTATTGCGTCGCGGCATACAGATCGCTTACCGCCTGGGTGATTCGCCGTGTCATCACGAATCCCGTGATGAACGCCGCGAGTTCGATAATGAAAAAAATTACGCATATCACGATAAACAAGACTTTGTAGGAATCGCTGAACTCGCCCAGCGAGGAAAATATTCGCGCGTTCAATCGCGAAGGCCGCGCGTTAAAGGTGGCCAGCACAGGCCTCCGCGGATCAACGACCCCTTTTGCCCCAAAGTAGACCGCGTCGAGCCGCGACAAGCCAGTAATGACCGGATCAATCCAGAAGTCTGGCGGGTAGAGCGTCCTGTTTCGCGCCTGAATCCGTCCGGTTGTTTCGTATTCGACTCCGTCCGAACTGTACAGAATTCCTTGGCGGTTTCCCCCCTCGAATCGCTTCGTGAGATTCAGTTGTATCGCCCCAAGGTCCGGCGCAATCGTTGCCAGAAATTCCGGAGTTACGCGCACCCGCAGCATGACCACCCGGACTCCTGTGGACTCCGGCATCGCCCGAACGCTCATCAGGTAGAGCGCGTCCTGTTCTTCGACGAGGCCTGCAAAAAAGTCCTTCCCTGCCCCGGCCACTTTTCGAAGGAATGCTGGGTCACTACTAAACTCGATGTTCAAACCCCGAAGCTCCTGGTCGTGAACCATGTGCGACTGTGCGGAAAGAACGCGTTCCGATTCTTCTTCGGAAATGCTTTTCGGCAGTGTGCGGTGCGCGGCCGCGATGTGTTCCGTTATGTCGGCCATCACCGAGACGCGGCGTTGGATGTCGTCGTAGAGCAGATAAGCGCCCAGTTGCGAATATAAAATTTGGCCCGCGACGACCACCAACGTAACGATCAGAAGAATGGGGACAACCGCGATGAACAGATACGCAACGATCAGCCGGTTCCGGAGGCTCCAGAGGAGGCGCGTCCGCCACCACCCTGCTAGGCGAACCACCGCATAAACCGTGGCAAGAACGGCAAAAAACTTGAGGAAGCTGGCAACTCCGTTCTTGAGGTCCACGAGGGTGCAAATCGTCCCGCCGACGATGAGCAGGATGGCAAAGAGGTCGATCCGCGAGAGGCGGCGCCATACTTGTCGAAGTTTCGCTGAAAGAGCAGTCATCGGGCCATCGAGAGAAATACTACTTTACCTGAAGAGCCCCTTCAGGCCGAAAAGAAGAGTAGCCAGCGTCCCACTTTGGGATTATCCGCTTGGGAAGCATCGGGCCTAACCCACTGGATTTTCAGAATACCCCGTTTCGAGCAAATTTCTCCTTGACAGCAATATATCGCTAGGGTATAGTACTCACTGGGTAAACCTGTGATCGATCCCTGGAACGCCAATCTCTTGATTGGCGTTTTTTAGTTGGGACCGCCTGTCTCGTAGCAAAGCCCCTAAAATGAACACTTACAAAAAAGTGCCCCATTTGCAGCAATTCCGCGCCCTAAGTACCTTTAGAATGAACACTTGCAAAAGTACATCAAAATAAAGCACTTGAAGTGTCTTTAGAATGAACACTTATGCAAAAACCGGGGGGGAGGGGCATCTGTGAGCAGCCTCCGCCGTACTTCTTTCTCCGGACGGCCGCTACTTCAGTGCGGTGCGCACCTTGCTGTGTTTCACGCTATACGTAAAATAGACCACCAGCCCGATGATCAGCCAGACAACCAGCCGTATCCACGTAACTTCCTTCAGGCCCGCCATCAACCCAAGCGACACGATCATGCCTAGGATCGGCACCAGGGGAACCAGAGGAGTTTTGAACGGCCGCGCGATATCGGGGCGGCGAACGCGCAGAACCCACACACCCGCGCAAACGATTACGAACGCAAGAAGCGTGCCGATGCTTACAAGCTGCCCCAGGTCACCGATCGGCACCAGCGCGCCCACAAAGGCTACACCTATTCCAACAATCGCCGTGGACTTCCATGGCGTGCGGAAGCGCGGATGAATGTCGCCGGCCCACTTCCACAGCAAGCCATCATTCGCCATCGAGTAGAACACCCGCGACTGGCCCAGCATCATCACTAGCATCACTGTGCTCAGCCCCGCCAGCGCGCCGGCGTTCACCACATAACTGCCCCACTTCACCCCGGTTTCTCGAATCCCGAGCGAAACAGGGGCTCCGATGTTCAAACGCGGATAATGCACCACGGCAGTAAGCAGCCCAGAGACGAGCAGATACAAAATCGTACAGATCACCAACGACCCGAGGATGCCAATGGGCATATCCCTCTGCGGATTTTTGGCTTCCTGGGCTGCGGTCGATACAGCATCAAAACCGATGTAAGCGAAGAAGACGACACCTGCGCCCCTTAGGATGCCTGACCACCCAAACGAGCCAAACGTTCCGGTATTGGGGGGTATAAAGACTTTCCAATTCGCGTGTGCAATCTCCGGATGCTTAAGGACATAAGCGGCCGCGACGGCGATGAACACCAGCACCGCCGTCAGTTTTACAAATACCACTCCAGTATTGAAGTTCGCCGACTCTTTAATTCCGATGATCAGCAAAACCGTGACCGCGATGATCGCGAGGAACGCAAGCAAGTTGAATTTTGCGGTCGCCGTTTGCAGACCTGCAACCTGTGCGGCGCTCAAAGTCAATGTATTGAGCGGCGTCCAGCGTCCGTCATAGAACACCCACTTCGCTCCGGGGACATCGCAGATTTGCGGCGGCAAGCTGATCCCATAATCCTGTAGGAAAGCAACCAGCGTGCTGCTCCACCCGCTCGCCACAGTTGCAGCTCCGAACGCATACTCCAAGATCAGATCCCAGCCGATGATCCAGGCAATCAGTTCGCCAAGCGTGGCGTAACCATAGGTATAAGCAGACCCCGCGATGGGAATCATCGACGCGAATTCCGCGTAACACAGCCCTGCAAACAAGCAGCCGACTCCCGCGAGCACGTAAGACAGCATGATAGCGGGCCCGGCATAGAGCGCCGCCGCCGACCCCGTGATCACAAAGATGCCGGCCCCGATGATAGCTCCGATTCCAAGCGTGATCAGATTAACGGGCCCGAGCGCGCGCCTCAGGCTGTGCTCTCCGGTTGCCCCCGCCTCTTGCATCAGCGTGGTCATCGACTTCGTTGCGAACAAGGGGTTGCCCATGCAACTCCTCCTTTACGGGGATTGCTCCCGGTTTCCTGTACCGCCACTATCCGGCCAAATTGGCTTTGCACATTGTAGAGGCGCAGTATGCCGCG
This sequence comes from uncultured Acidobacteriota bacterium, assembly GCA_963753745.1. GTDB lineage: Bacteria > Acidobacteriota > Terriglobia > Acidiferrales > UBA7541 > Acidiferrum. Next base: position 48,020 of record CAVWDX010000019.1, on the reverse strand, counting down.
CCCCTACAGAAAAATTGCGAAATTTATTCGTCCGCCTGCGTCGCCGTTCTTGAGCGTCTCGACCACAACCAGTAGACCGGCAAACCCAGAAGTACGATCACCAACCCTCCGCCGGCCGTCTGCGTTTGATACAGAAGTAGCACGATCATGATCGCCGTGGCGGCAACAATATAAAGCAAAGGCACGAAGGGATACCCAAACGCCTTGTAAGGCCGTTCGGCATCCGGGCGTTTCCGCCGCAACACAAAAATGCCGATGATGGTGAGCACGTAAAAGAGCAAAACCGCAAAGACCACGTAGTTCAGCAGATCGTTGTAAAGATTGCCGTAGCTGATGGCGCCCTTTTCGTCCACGTGCCGTGTCCTCAGCAGAATCAGCAGGACGATCCACGCGCCCTGGAAGACGAGCGCGCTTTGCGGCACGCCCAGCTTGTTCAACCGGCCGGTCGAACGGAAAAAGAGGCCATCGCGCGCCATGGCATAAGAAACTCGTGCTCCCGCCAGAATTAACCCGTTGTTGCAGCCGAACGTCGAGATAATGATGGCCACGGCCATGATCGCCGCTCCCGGAGCCCCAAAGATGCCATTCAGAGCCGCTGTCGCCACGCGATCGTCCGGCGCATTCTGAATTTGTGAAAGTGGCAGCACCAGCAGATAAGCCAGGTTCGCGAGGCAATAAAGCGTAATGACAATGCACGTTCCAAAAGCCATCGAAAGCGCCACATCGCGCTTTGGATTTTTCACTTCAGCGGCCGTAAACCCGATGTTGTTCCACGCGTCCGCGGAAAAAAGCGACCCAACCTGTGCCACCCCAAACGCCACAATCAAACCAAAAAACCCGCTGGCCGCCGTGACCGTTGGAACTATTCCTCGCAGAAAATTCGCCCCAGGCTCGATCGTCTCCGGCGTATGAATAGCCCACAAATGGGAGAAATTGGCTGAAATCGCGCCCGCGTTTCGTCCCACAAAGATTCCTAACAAAATCAAGCCAACCAGCGACAACGCCTTTGCGCTGGTAAAAATGTTCTGAATCAGTTTGCCGAGCCGCACTCCCAGCGTATTCAAGAACGTAATCAGCACGACCATCAAGATGCCGACGAACTGTTGAATCGAGAGGCTGATAGCGAATTTGGACCCCATCGAAATCGGCGCAACGATCCATGCTGTCGGCGAAATGGCGGGAAATAAGACTCCAACAAATCGCGCAAAACCCACAGCCACCGCCGCGATCGTTCCCGTCTGGATGACAAGAAACAGCGTCCACCCGTAAAGAAATCCCCACAGCGGCGAATAAGCTTCGCGCAAATAAACGTATTGCCCGCCGGCGTGCGGAAACATCGCGGCAAGCTCACCATACGAAAGCGCCGCGGCTATGGTCAGCAATCCTGTTAACACCCAGGTCAGAAGCAAACCGCCTGCCGACCCCGTCTGCCGCGATATTTCCGCCGCGACAATGAAAATGCCGGACCCGATCATCGAACCGACGACGATCATCGTCCCGTCGAAGAGACCAATCGCCCGGACAAAGCCGGGCTCATTTTTCGTACTGTCTTGTGGAACGTCTTGGGGGATGGGAGGTTTGACGTCGGCCATTCGGAGTGTGCCTCAGACAGCCGCCGCGTGCTTTGCGGCCTCAAGGGTGTTCAAGTATTGCTTCGCACGCTCGCCCGGGTCGGCCGCAGTCAGAATTCCGCTAATCACGGCAACCGAATTTGCTCCTGCCTCAATCACCGCCGCAGCTTGTTCGAGAGTGATACCGCCAATGGCAACAATCGGCTTTTCGGTCAACGTCCGAACCCTGCGTAGGAAATCCACGCCAACCACCGGGTCCGGATTAGCCTTTGTCGAGGTGCTGTAAACAGGGCCAACTGCGATGTAGTCCGCCGAACTGGCCGCCGCGCGTTCAAACTGCTCCAAATTGTGCGTGGAAATCCCGACTAATTTCTCTCGTCCCGCCACTCGGCGCGCCGACTCAACATCCAGGTCGTCCTGCCCCACGTGCACCCCGCTTGCCCCTGCTAGAAATGCCACGTCCGCGCGGTCGTTCACAATAAACGACACGCCCAGGGGGCACAGCATTTGCGCCAGTTCACGGCTGGACTCAAGATACCGCCTCGCCGGGGCAGACTTGTTCCGGTACTGGAGCAAACGGACTCCTGCTTCGGCCAGGCTCGCGGCGCACTCTCTTTCGGGAGCAGTAATCAACGCTGCGTCTAGTATCACATACAGCCTGGGGAGGACAAGGCGCATTGAAAGCTATTTTCCGTTTGATCCGAAAAGCTTCTCGATGAAATGCGTGTCGAACCGCCCTTCGGCAAAATCCGCATCCGCAAGAATCCGCCGGTGCAGCGGAATGGAGGTCTTGATTCCCTCTATGACAAACATCTCCAGCGCCCGCTTCATCCGCCCAATGGCTTCTGCGCGGTCTCTGCCCTTAACGATCAACTTCGCAATCATCGAATCGTAGTAAGGCGGTATCACGGCATCGGCATAAGCCGCCGAATCCACGCGCACTCCCGTCCCGCCCGGCGCCTGAAACGTGGTGATGCGTCCCGCCGAGGGCACGAACGTCTCCGGATCCTCCGCATTGATGCGGCATTCGATAGCGTGCCCGGAAAAATTCACTTCCCCCACGGCATCGTCCAGTCCTTCTCCCGCGGCGATTCGAATCTGCGCCTTAATCAGGTCCACCCCGGTCACCAGTTCCGTCACGGGATGTTCCACCTGAATGCGCGCGTTCATCTCGATGAAGTAGATCGAACCGTCCTGATCCATCAGGAATTCCACCGTCCCCGCGTTCGTGTACCCAACCTTCTCGAGCGCCCGCACCACCTTCGCGCCAAGTTCTTTTCGCCTCTTAGCGTCCATTACAGGCGAGGGCGATTCCTCGACCAGCTTCTGGTGGCGCCGCTGAATGCTGCACTCCCGCTCTCCGAGATGGATTACTTTGCCGTGCTGGTCTCCAAGAACTTGAAATTCGATATGCCTAGGATGTTCGATAAACTTCTCCGCATAGACATCCGGTGTGCCGAATGCCTGCTGTGCTTCGCTGCGAGCCGTCTCGTAGGCGTTCAAAAGCTCTTCTTGCCGATGAACCACCCTCATCCCGCGGCCGCCGCCTCCTGCCGAAGCCTTCAGAATCAGGGGATACCCGATCCGCTTGGCTTCCTTGGCAAGCTGCTCCTCGCCTTCGACCACTCCTTCGCTTCCAGGAACCGTCGGGACGCCGAGCGCCTTCATTTCCCGCCGCGCACGGTCTTTTTCTCCCATCATCTCGATCACTTCGGGAGTCGGCCCAATAAACGTAATCTCCGACGCTTCGCACACCTTCGCAAAGTTGGCGTTCTCGGAGAGAAATCCGTATCCCGGGTGGATGGCATCTACGTTGGTGATTTCCGCCGCGCTGATCACTTGAGGAATGTTGAGGTAGCTCTCGCTGCTCCTGGGCGGCCCTATACACACCGCCTCATCCGCGAACCGCACGTGGAGTGAATTCCTATCAGCTTCGGAATACACCGCGACCGTGGAAATCCCCAATTCTTTGCAGGCACAGATGACCCGCAGCGCGATTTCCCCGCGATTGGCTACTAGGATTTTCTGGAACATGGCCGGGCGCCGGCTACCTCTTCCGGCTCGGACGGATGCCGTAGAGCGGCTGCCCATATTCCACAGGCTGCCCGTTCTCGACAAAGATGCGAATCAGTTCGCCACTTTCGTCCGATTCGATTTCGTTCATCAGTTTCATGGCTTCGACGATGCACAGGGTCTGCCCGGACTCGACATGCGCGCCGATCTTTACAAATGCCTCGGCACCCGGACTTGGAGCCTCGTAATACGTACCCACGATGGGGGACTTGACCAAGTGCAGGTCCTCGGTTGCTCGCGGCTCCGGCGTCCCTGGCACGCTTGGGGAAGCGGACGCCTGCCTTTCCGTTGCGCCGGGAACGATAATCTCCGGCACTCCCATGGACCGCTGGTACACGGGCACGCCAGCGGACGGCTTCTTCAGCCGAATCCGCAGGTCTCCCCTTGAATATTCGAACTCCTCAAGGTTGTGCTCGCTCATAAAACGGAGCAATTGCTCAATTTGCTGGACTTCTGGACTTGCGATGGAAGAACTTTCTTTGGCTTTCGAGGGCTGTTTGCGTTTCATGCCTTTATCAAAGCTCGATGAGATCCCGCGGTATGCGGGTCAGGATTTCCGTCTTATCGGGATGCACGGCAACATCATCTTCGATCCGAATTCCTCCTACTGCCTCCATGTAAATCCCCGGTTCAATGGTGATGACGAACCCCGATTTTAGCCTAGCCGATTGCCCCCGCGCCACTCGCGGATCCTCGTGTACTTCCAGGCCGAGGCCGTGCCCCGTGCTATGCGTGAAATACCGGTCTAGTTTGTAACCTGCTAGAACGTGCCTCGCCGCTGCATCCACTTCGCCGCTGCTAACTCCCGCCCCGACCGCTGCGATTGCCGCCGCCTGTGCTTCCAGAACCGCGTTATGCCATTGCTTTACGCGTGCTGGAGCCCGGCCTACATACACTGTCCGTGTTATGTCGCTGCAATAGTGCGCGAGTATAACACCCAGGTCTAGTACCACCAACTCATTTTTCTTCAATCGCTTGGCGGTTGGCCGCGCGTGCGGCAACGCCGAACGCTCCCCAAACGCCACGATCGTTTCGAAGGCTGGACCCGATGCGCCACCCCTCCTCATTTGGTATTCAATCTCCGCAGCGATCTCGTTTTCCCTCACACCGGGTTTCAGCAACTTCAACGCCCCGGTGAGAACCTCACCTGCCAGAATCGCAGCCCGGCGCATCTGTGCGATCTCCTCCGGCTCTTTTCGAATTCGAAGAGCTTCCACCAATCCACGCGCCGCGATCCATTTCGTACGCGCCCCAGCGGACTTCCGCAACGACCGCAACTGCGCCACCGAAATTTGTGAAGGGTCGAATCCTACACGCCGCAACGATCTTTCTCGCAGCAAACTCCCCGTAGACTCTATTAAGGACCCTTTCTGTTCGATATATCGAACGGAGGAGGCTTCTTCCCGCGCCTGGGTCGTAAACCGACCGTCGGAAATCAGCGCGGCTCCTCCCCTGCTCGCGACGAGCATTCCCGCCTCCCCCGTAAATCCGGTCAGGTAATACCAGTTAGGCGGATGGGTGACCAGCAGGGCATCGAGCCGGGCCTGGGAAACCATCTTGTTCAGTTTCTTTAGCCGGATTTTGAAGGGTGAGCTCATAAATGAAACGAGGAGACCGCAGTCTCCTCGCTTCCGTCCTCAGTCTAGGATGTTTTGGCCCGAATTACCCAGGGATAATTCGCGGGGTCAGGAAGAACAGCAATTCCTGCGATTGGATCGAGATTGTGGTCCGCTTAAAGAGATTGCCAATCAGTGGCAGGCTGCCCACGATGGGAACCTCCTGGATGTTGGTGTTCTGCGTGTTGACGATGATTCCGCCAATCACCACCGTTCCGCCATCTGGAACCAGAACTTTCGTCTGGGCAGACTGCGTGTCCAATGCCGGAATGCCCTGCACGCGCGGTATACCTTGATCGATTTGGGTGTTTTCGACGAGCACGTCCATGAAAATCGTGCCTTCGGCCGTAATCTGCGGAGTCACTTCCAATTGCAGCACGGCATCAATGAACTGGACCGAAATCGTGTTGTTGATGGTCGTCTGAATCGGCAGCTTGACGCCCTGCTTGATGGTCGCCTTTTCGTTATTCTGCGTCACGATCCGAGGCTTAGAGAGCAGTTTGCCCACGCCTTTGGCTTCCGCCGCCGTGATAAAAAAGTCGATCGCGAAGTTGGGTGACCGATGCGAAAAACCAAAACCGCTTGTCGGTACGCCGGCCCCAAAGCTGGTAGCCAGTGGGAGCCCACTCGAAGGACCGCCGGTCGAACCGCCCGTTGGAACACCAATTAGCGGCGGCGGCGGCGTAGTGTCAATCGGACCCGGGCTAACGCCTACTTGCGGCGCTCCACTAAAGATGTTCCGTCCGCTTGTTGTCGTCCCCGCAAAACCAAGTTCCGTGCCAATGTCCTGGGCAAAGGAGCGCGATGCGGAAATCACGCGCGCTTCGATCTCCACTTGCTGCGACTTGCGGTCCAGCTGCCGGATAAGATTGTCGATGGTCGGGAAGACCGACGGAATATCTCGGATGATGAGCTGGTTCGAACGGTCATCAGCGATAATATCGCCGCGCGCGCTGAGGAACTTCTTCAGCGTCCCCGCCAAGACAGACGCCTTGGCATAACTCAAAACGCGCGTGGTGGTCGTCGGCGCAATCGCTTCCGATTGCGCTCTTTCAAGATCTCTCTGGCTTTCCGCTTCTTTCTTCAATGTTTCATGAGTTGCAATGCGCAGTACGTTGCCATTGAGCTGCTTGTCGAGCCCATTGTTCTGCAGCACGATGTCCAGCGCCTGATCCCACGGCACCTCATCAAGGACTATCGTCAGTGATCCTTTTACAGCAGGGTCTAAAACTACGTTTAATCCGCTGATCTCGTGGATGAGCCGGAAAAAATCGCGCAGATCAACGTCTTTCAAGTTCACAGAGATGGGCTCGCCCGTGTATTTTCCAGAAACCGCCGGAGCGGACGTCGCTTGCGACGTCTGGGGCGGAGCCTGTGTCGAGGATGCCGCCAACGTATTAGCGGCGGCTGTCGACTGCTGCGCTGCTTGCTGGGCTGCTTCCTGCTCTCTGGCGCTTCTTGCCGGTTCCGTCGCACCGCCGAACGATGCCAAGCTGACTGAGGGCTGGGTCAGTTCGCCGGGCAAAGCGAAGCGAGGAGCTGGAACGTGCAAATTCGTTGCGGTCCGCGCATTGGCGTGTGGAATCGATGCGCCATATTCGAATGCCGCGCGCGCCTTCGTATCTTGCTGCAAAGCGGCGGTTTGCGGGTTCGACCGGGCCGCACTGAGAGCTTCGGGCTGCTCGCCAAAAAGGACCACCACCGCTGCTCCGTCACGGGAAATCTGATACGGGGACACGCCGCTTAAATCTACGACCACGCGCGCCACATTGGGACGGTATTGACCGAGTCGTACGTCTCGAACGGGCTCCGCACTTCCCGGAATCACCGTCTTATCGACCGCCAGCCGCGTGCCGGAAAAATCCAGCACCAACCGCTCTGGGTTCTGCATGAGCAAGGCATGGGGATCGAGTCGCCCTTCGCCTTCCACACGCACGCTGGTGCGCTGCGGCGCTTGCGTTATCGCCACGCTTGAGATCACCGCGGAAGTCGCGGTCGCGCCGGCCGGCTCCTGGGTCTGAGCTAGCAGTGGACTCGCGCCCAGCACCGCGCTCGAGAGGATCAGGCAGCCACACCGAAAGGCGGGCCAATTCGTCTTCATTGCTGTTCTCCTGCACTGGAGTAAATTCTCTTGTTTACCTGGCGTTCCACCGGCTTGCCAAACGCATCCTTGCCGATTTCATGGAACGAAACGCCGTCCATCGCAATCTTTTCCACGCGACCGTCATACAATTGGTCGCCTTCACGGAGGAAATAGGTTCGCTCTTGCGGGTTGGTCACCACCGCGATCATTCCGTTCGGCGCTTTCACAATACCGTCAAGCTTCAGCGTGCTTACTTGGAGTCCCGCAATCCCGGGCGGCAGATTCTTGCCCGCGTTCGCTTGCGCCTGCTGGCGAGCGACCAATGACTCGAAAGGATCGCGCCGGGCGATCTTCTCTCCCGGCCCAGCCGCCGCCGCGTCCGGATTCATTGCGGTCTCGACGGGCCTCGGGGCCTTCGCCGCTTTTCTATTTGCGGGCTTTGCTGCGCGCTTCTCCACCGCTGGTGCTGCGGCCCTTCGTGCCTGCGGCGCAGCCTTGCCAGTGGCCTTTGGCGCAGTCTTCGCGCCGCCAGGCGACCCCGGTTTGGCTTGCGCGCGCAGCCCGGGTGCGGCTATCGCGAGCAAAATCCCTAGTACGAGAGTTAGTGCTGAACGCATAGATCGCTCATTCCCGCTCAGGGTTTCCTAGCCGGCTTCGCCGCGGACTTTGCTCCAGGTGCGGGGCTCTGTCCTGCGTCGGCTGGCTTGGTAAAGAAAGTCGTGGCCGTAAATACCGCCGAGACTGTTGTTCCCGGCCTTACTGGATACTTCGTGCCTTTTGCTTTTGACGGATCGTCGAACTCCAAATCACCCACATTAATGATCCGCGACAGTCGGCCCAACCGTCCGAAAAAGTCCATCATGTTAAAATACGGCCCGTCCGCCTGCACTTCGAACGGCATGTCATAGTGAAATTCCCGTGGCACGATGGCTTCCGCCGTCAGGCTTCGAATCTGCACGTTTGACGCGCTCGCCGCTCCCTGCAGCAACCGGATAAACTCATCCGTCTCTTTTTCTTCCGGCACGATCGTCTTTAGCGTGTCCAGTTGCTTCGAAAGCGCATCCATCTGCTGCCGCAGTTCACCATAGCGCTGCCTGTAAACCTGCAGTTGCGTGACTTCCTGGTTCAGCCTGGTGCGCTCTTGCACCGCCTTATCCACTGCATCCCTTTCCTGCGCCACCGGCGAAAGCGGAATGTAAACCCCCAAAAGAAGCACGACCACCGCGATGGCCACTGCCACCAAACCCTGCATGAACACCGACATGTCTCGAAACGGATTGGCCATGGTGGTCCCTTACCCTTTCTTGACCGCTGCCGAAGGCCGCGCGGGATTCGGCGCCGCGTTTGCCGGTTTAGCCTGCCCCGGACTTATCGCACCCGGCTGAGGCGGAGTGATTTCAGCAGACAACTCAAAGTTGAACGTTTCCACGCCCGTGGTCTTGTCGTCTTGCTTCGTGTCCTTGATTTCTACTTTTTGAAAGTACCCGGATCGCTTCAGCGCCGTGATGAAATTGGCTACTGAGTTGATGGAAGCAGACGAACCCACGATCGAGAGGTTGCTCCCCTTCCGGACCATCGTGGTCAGCCACAAGTTCTCCGTCCGCGAGACCGTATTCGCCACCATGTCGAGGAGGTCTTGACCGCCCGTCCGGTCTCGTTGCAATTGTTCAATCGTCGCAACCCTCTGCTCGAGAACTTGCTTCTCTCGATCGAATGCTTCCACCTGTTGCTTGATGTTTTCGAGATCGGTCTTCTGCGCTTGCAGGACCTTTATCCGGCCATTTTCAGCGTTCAGCTGGCTCTGCCACGAGTAGTAGAGGAAGCCTAGAACCAAAACGCCCAAAACCAGGCCCGCTCCAACGAATAACGCGGGAAGCGCCGCTCCTGTATCGACCGGCCGGCGTGAAGCCTTGGGCCGAATTTGTCCGAGAAGGTTTATGCGGATCATGGTTAGTCAAAGCTCCTCAGCGCCAGACCCACGGCAATGGCCAGCCGCGGCGACATCTCGCGGATCTGGTCATCACTGTGCCGGCTGGGATTGATGAGCACTTTCCGGAACGGATTCAATTCTTCCACGGGCATCGCAAACTCTTCGCGGAGCAAGTCCACCAGCCCCGGAACGCGCGCTGTTCCTCCCGCCACGACGATGCGCTGGATGTTTTCCCCGCTTGCCGTCGCTCGGAAGAAGTCAAAAGTCTTTTGAATTTCGAGCGTCAGAATATCGGACACGCTGCGCAGAATCTGCTGCTTTTGCTCGTCCGTCACGCTTGGAAGGGTGTCGCCTTTCTTCAAGCGCTCCGCATCTTCGAAGCTCAGGTCCAATTCTTTCTGTAGCGCGTCCGTATACTGGTTCCCGCCAACGCTCACGTCGCGCGTAAAGAGCGGCACCCCGCCGCGCACGATGTTGATGTTCATCACGCTGGCGCCGATGTTCAGCAATGCCACGGTCTGTCCGGCGTCCGGTTCATAGTTCATTTCGAAGCAGTTCTGCAGGCCGAACGCGTCGATATCCACCACCACCGGCGTTTTACCCGCCTGCGCCAATACGTTGGTGTGGTTCAAAATCTTGTCCTTCTTTACCGCCACCAGCAGAACGTCCATCTGCGCGTCCATCGACTCCAGTAACTGATAGCTCAAATTCACGTCCGCGATATCGAACGGGATGTGTTGGCTGGCCTCCGAAGGAATTCGGTCGTACAGCTCTTCTTCCGTCATCAATGGCAGCGGCACTCTCTTCACGATTACCGAGTGCCCCGAAACCGAAGTCGCCACATTTTTGGTCTTGATCCTCTGGGCATCGAATATCTTGCTGATCGCATTCGCCACTTGCGGCGCGTCCATGATCGCGCCATCCACCACGGTGTCCTGCGCCAGCGTTTCCGTCCCAAAGCTCACCAACTCGTAGCCGGCCTTCGTCGCCTTCAGCTCCACCGCTTTAATCGAGCTTGAGCCGATGTCCAGCCCTACCAGCTGCCTTGATTTTTTGCCCATTCCCAACATATCTCGGCCTCTTTCGCCTTCACTCTCGGCAAACTATCGGCGCCTCGCATGCGCTTGGCTCATCTTGCGTTCCATCCAGCGGTCCAGAATCGTCTTACGCAGTTTCCAACGATTACCGAGTTTGAACGCGGGAATTTCGCCCTCGGTGATGTAACGGTACAGGGTATCCGGGGAGATACCCAGATACTGCGACGCCTGTCTCACATTCATCACTTCACGCGATTCAATCACGAGGAACGTCACCCCGGCGCCCGAACTCACGCCTAATCCCACCACTGCCCAGTGCACCTCTTGTTGCGCTGCGGATTCTCCGAGGTGCGGCCCGTGCAAGGTTTATCCCATTGAAAAGCTCAGAGCGTCAAGGGATTCTCTGCCGGAGTTGCCTTAAAACTACCCCTATTCGTAGGCAGTTCGGGGGTATTCGAGGAGGTTGATACTGGATATCGTGTTCAGCGCACGGCAGGACCACAATTACTGGTATTTTTCCGCCCCCTGCGCCTGTCCGTCGGGACGGTTATCCTTTGTGGTCAATCGCTGCTTTACCTCGTTCATGCCGCTTCATAATTGCAACGTCTTCCAAATCGCCGCCACTCGTGCTTTCGTTCCTTCATCCATTTCAATCTCATCCGGCCACGGCCGCGTGAATCCCTCGGTTTCCCATTTCCGCGTCGCATCAATTCCCATCTTCGACCCGTAATCCTGCATTCGCGACGCGTGATCCAGCGTATCCATCGGCCCAAACGAAAACTGCACGTCGCGTTCTGGATCCATGGCGCACAACGCCTTCCACACAACTTCATTGTAGTTGTGCACGTCCACGTCGTGATCCACCACCACAATCACTTTCGTGAACATCGCCTGCCCCAGCGACCATATCGCGTTCATGATTTTCCGCGCGTGCCCCGGGTAGGACTTCCGGATCGCCACGATCATTAAATTGTGAAAGATTCCCTCCGCCGGCATGGCCACGTCCACAATCTCTGGATACTGCATTTTCATCACCGGCAAGAAGACTCGCTCCACTGCATACCCCATGTAATAGTCTTCTTGCGGCGGGGGCCCCACGACCGTCGTCAGATAGATTGGATCCTTCTTGTGCGTCACGCACTCCACGTGAAAAACCGGGTACTCTCCTTCCAATGAGTAAAATCCCGTATGATCCCCGAACGGACCTTCCGTCCGCATCTCGTTCAAATTCACGTACCCTTCCAGCACGATCTCCGCGTTCGCCGGAACCTCAAGATCGTTCGTCTCGCACGCCACCATCTCCACAGGCTCGCGCCGCAAAAATCCCGCAAACATCATTTCATCCAGGTCCGGCGGAATCGGCAGCATTCCGGCAAGTGCCGTCGCCGGATCCGCCCCAATCGCCACGCTCACAGCAATCCGCCCTTCCGGACTCTTCGCTCTCGCTCGCCGAAAGTGCTCCGCTCCATGCTTCTGTGTCTGCCAGTGCATGCCCGTGGTTCGCTCATCGTAAATTTGCATCCGGTACATCCCGACATTCCGCTTCCCCGTCTCCGGATTTTTCGTGAATACGAGTGGAAACGTGATGAACCTTCCGCCGTCCTGCGGCCAGCATTTCAAAATCGGAAAATCCAGCAGGTTCACGTCTTCCCCGTGATGCATCACTTCCTTGCAAGCCCCCGTCTTCACGCTCTTCGGAAAAAACGAGCCCAGCTCCGCCAATTTCGGCAACATCTTGATCTTGTCGAAAAGTCCCTGCGGCGTCTCCATCTTCAGAAATCCCTGAATCCGTCCCGCGACTTCCTCGAGCGCGTTCACCTCAAACGCCATGGCCATCCGCCGCACGCTTCCAAACGTGTTCACCAGCAACGGTACCCGCGAACCCTTCGGCCTCTCAAACAGCAACGCCGGCCCAACGCTCTCCGGCAAGCGAGCCTTGTCCCGCGCCACGCGCTGTGTCACTTCCGTGATCTCCAGAATCGGGTCAACTTCCGCGCGAATCCGCCGCAGCTCTCCTTCCTTCTCCAACTTCTGGACAAACTCACGTAAATCCCGGTACGCCAATTTTGCCTCCTGCCTTGCCCTTCTTCGCGGGCGCTCCACGCGAAACTCTAGCACGTTCGGCCTCAAGGGAGCGAAACTCCCACCGCACGCAATTGATCCGCTCTTTCCCGCTCATAATTTCACGGAACTTTCTTGCGCCTCTTTCGTCTCTCTAGTGAGGCTCCGCCGCCCATCTCCCTGTCTTCGGCTCGGAGGCCACCTGAGGCAGCGCAAATGAAAACGTTCCTGCTCCACCTGAAGCAAGTCTTCCGGCGTCTCGGCCGGGCCCCGCTCTTCACCATCATCACCCTCATCACCCTCGCCGCCGGTGTTGGCGGCAACACCGTCGTCTTCAGCGTGCTCGAAAGCGTCCTTCTCAAACCGCTTCCCTATCCTCGCCCCAACGAACTCATCGGCGTCTGGCTCACCGCTCCGGGCGTCAACATCCAGAACCTCAACATCGCCCCCTCCAATTACTTCATCTACCGCGAACAGAATCGCTCCTTTCAAGACATCGGCGTTTACAATGGTGATTCCGTTAGCGTCACTGGCCGCGCGGAGCCTGAACAAGTCGACGGCCTGGACGTCACCGACGGCACTCTCCCTCTTCTCGGCGTTTCCCCCGTCCTCGGCCGCTTGTTCACCCGCCAAGACGATTCTCCCGGCTCGCCAGACACTGTCATCCTCAGCTACGGCTATTGGCAAAAGAGGTTTGGCGGCTCCAATTCCATCTTGGGCCAGTCCCTCAATGTCGACGGCAAGCCTCGCGAGATCATCGGCGTCCTCCCGCCGCACTTCCATTTTCTTGATTGGCGGGAATCCTCTCTATTTCTCCCGTTCAAGTGGAACCGCAACAAAATGTTCTTAGGCAACTTCAGTTACGAAGCTCTCGCGCGCCTCAAACCCGGGGTCACTCTCGCGCAAGCCAATTCCGACGTAGCTCGTATGACGCCCATCGTTGCTCGCTCCTTCGCTGCGCCTCCCGGATTCAGTGCAAAAATTTTTGAGGATGCGCATATCGCCCCGAACCTCCGCCCCCTCAAGCAAGATGTAGTCGGCGATGTCGGCGGCACACTATGGGTTCTCATGGCTTCCATCGGCATGGTGCTGCTCATCGCCTGCGCCAATGTCGCCAACCTCCTTCTCGTCCGCATCGAAGGCCGCAGCCAGGAACTCGCCGTCCGCTCCGCCCTCGGCGCCAGCCCCTACCGCATTGCCGGTGAACTCTTCCTCGAAAGTTTCGTTCTCGGCGTGCTTGGCAGCGCCATTGGCTTGGGCTTGGCCTTCGCCGCTTTGCGCGCTCTCGTCGCCATGGCCCCTTCCGGCATCCCGCGCATCAACGAAATCGGCATCGACGGCCCCGTTCTCCTCTTCACTTTCGTCGTCGCCATTTTCGCCAGCATCCTCTTCGGCTCCATTCCCATCTTCAAGTACGCCGGCGTTCGCCTCAGCACCGGCATTCGCCAAGGCGGCCGCGCCAATAGCCAAAGCCGCGAGCAGCACCGCGCCCGCAGCGTCCTCGTCGTCGTTCAAGTCGCTCTGGCTCTGGTTCTCTTAATCTGCTCTGGCCTCATGATTCGCACGTTCCGCGCCCTAACCCACGTCGATCCCGGCTTCCGTCAGCCCGATCAGGTCCAGACCTTCTACATTTTTGTTCCCGAGTCGCAAGTCAAGGACAACGAACAAGTCGTCCGCATGTATCAGGAAATCCTCCGCAAAATCTCCGCGATTCCCGGGGTCTCTTCCGCCAGCATCACCACCGCCGTTCCTATGGGCGGAAATTCCAGCAACGATCTTCTCTACGCGCAGGATCACACCTACCACGAAGGCGAGATCCCTCCAATTCGCCGCTTTTCTGATGTCACTCCTGGTTCCTTTTCCACGCTCGGCACACCGTTCGTCGCTGGCCGCGACATCACCTGGATCGATATCTACGAGCACATTCCCGTCGCCGTGATTTCCGAAAATTTCGCCCGTGAATACTGGAACTCTCCTGAAAACGCCCTCGGCAAGCGTATCCGCGTCGCTTCCACCGACGACTGGCGCGAAATCGTGGGCGTAGTCGCCAACACTTATAACGATGGGGTCACTCAGAAACCGCCCACTCTTGTCTATTGGCCCATCGAAAGAACCAATTTCGAAGGAAGCAAAGAGGATGTGAACCGCTATGTCGGCTTCATCGTTCGCAGCCCGCGCGCCGGCTCGGAAGCATTCCTAAAGGAAATTCGCGAAACCGTATGGTCCGTGAACCCCAACCTGCCGCTCGCCGATGTCCACACCCTCGGATTCTTCTACACCCGCTCCATGGCCCGTACATCGTTCACCCTGATCATGCTGGCTGTCGCCGGTGGCATGGCCCTGCTTCTCGGCGTCGTCGGCATCTACGGCGTCATCGCCTGCTCTGTCTCACAACGCGTCCGCGAAATCGGCATCCGCATGGCTCTCGGTGCACAAACGCAATCGCTGACCAACATGTTCGTCCGTCACGGCCTCATCCTCACTGGCATTGGCGCGGCCTTCGGCCTAATCGCGGCTGTAATCGTCCTGCGTCTAATGTCTTCTCTCCTCTTCCATGTCAATCCTGTCGACCCCGTCACTTACGTCGCCGTCACGCTCGGCCTGATCGCCACCGCCTTTATCGCCAGCTATCTCCCCTCGCGCCGCGCCGCCACCGTCGACCCCGTCGAGGCCCTCCGCGCCGAGTAGACATTTCTACTCCTCATCTCCTTTGAGGATTGCTGGGGCGGTTGCCGCCTGCTCCTTTCTTCGGCTGCTCCGTCGTTCATCTTCTGACCACTCGTAGTATTCTGAGAACCGCCCCATGAGCCGCGTCTACCTCGATTACAACGCCACGACCCCCG
This sequence comes from uncultured Acidobacteriota bacterium, assembly GCA_963753745.1. Lineage (GTDB taxonomy): Bacteria > Acidobacteriota > Terriglobia > Acidiferrales > UBA7541 > Acidiferrum. The sequence goes on along the minus strand of CAVWDX010000019.1, from coordinate 32,806 downwards.
TCGAGCCCGAAGTTCTCGACGCCATGCTTCCCTATTTCTCCGCAGACTTCGCCAACGCCTCTTCCATCCATACTCCCGGCCAGCGCGCCCGCTCCGCCGTCGAAAGCGCTCGCGAACAAGTCGCCGCGCTCATCGGCGCAAAGCCCCAGGAAATCGTCTTCACCAGCGGCGGCACCGAATCCGACAACCACGCCATCTTCGGCGTCGTCGCCGCAAAAGTGGGACAGGCTTTCCAGCCTGTCGCCTCTTCTGCCTCACCGAATCGCGCGCCCCACATCATCACCACCACCATCGAACACGAAGCCGTTTTAAACGCCTGCCAAGCCGCAGAAAAGCAAGGCGTAAGCGTCGTGTATCTTCCGGTCGATCGCGATGGTCTCGTCGATCCCGATTCCGTCCGTCGCGCCATTCGTCCCGATACCGCCCTAATCACCATCATGCAGGCCAACAACGAGCTCGGCACCGTGCAACCTCTCGAAGAAATCGGCAGCATCGCGAAACAACACAAAGTTTATTTCCACACCGACGCCGTTCAATCCGCTGGCAAAATTCCCATCGACGTCAACGCGCTAAACGTCGATCTCCTTTCTCTTTCCGGCCATAAGCTCTATGCGCCAAAAGGCGTCGGCGCTCTATATGTCCGCAGCGGAACGCGTCTGCGCCAGCTTCTCTATGGCGGGCACCATCAACGCGGCTTCCGCCCCGGCACGGAAAACGTCGCCGCAATCGTCGGCCTCGGCAAAGCCGCAGAAATCGCGCAAAACTCGCTCGCGGCCGACGCAAAACAAGTCTCCGCGTTGCGCGACAAACTCGAGCGCGGTCTGCTCGACCTCATCCCCCAAATCCGCGTCAACGGCCTCCGCGCTTTGCGCACCCCCAACACCACCAACATCATGTTCGCCGGCATCGAAGGCGAAGCCCTGGTCATCGCGCTCGACCTGAAAGGTCTAGCCTGCTCCGTCGGCGCAGCATGCTCTTCCGGCGCCGTTGAACCCTCTCACGTCCTGACCGCCATTGGTCTTTCCCAAGAAGAAGCCAAGTCCAGTCTGCGTTTCAGCCTCGGCCGCCACACCACCGAATCCGAAATTAATTTCGCGCTAGATGTAATCCCCGCCGCGGTCGCTCAACTCCGCGCCCTCTCGCCCACCTATCGCAAGGAGGCCGCCTCCCATGTTTAACTCCAAGCCTCTTCGCTTTTCCCTTCTCTGCGTATCGTCTGCGCACGGCGTGTCTCCCGACTTGGTCGGGGCGGCTTTGCCTTATCTTTATCACTTTCCCTGGTTTCAAGCGCGAGAATGGCGAATCCGCTAAACTGAGATTGTCACAATGAACGCCGCAACCGAATTCGACACGCTCCCGACTCGCGAGGAAACTCAACGGGGCCTCATCGCTATTGCTATGTCCGGCGGGGTCGACTCTTCGACCGTCGCGGCCGTTCTTCAAGAACAGGGTCTCCCCATCGTCGGACTAACGATGCAGCTCTGGAACCAGCGCCGCCTCCCAGAATTGCAAGGCGACGGACCCAAGCAACACCGCTGCTGCTCGCTCGATGATGTTTACGACGCCAAACGCGTGGCCCAGCACCTGAATTTCCCGCATTACGTCGTGAATTTCGAGCAGCAGTTCGAGCAGCGCGTAGTGCGTCCCTTCGTCGATCAATATCTCGCCGGCCGCACGCCTATCGCCTGCACCAACTGCAACACGGACGTGAAGTTCGAGCCCCTTCTCCGCATGGCGCGGCAAATTGGCGCGGAGCGTTTGGCCACAGGCCATTACGCGCGCATCCGCAAGAGCGAACAAACCGGACGCTGGGAACTTTTGCGCGCGCGCGATGAAAGCAAGGACCAGTCGTATTTTCTCTGGGGTCTTTCGCAAGAGCAGCTTTCGCGCAGCGAATTTCCGCTCGGCGAATTGACCAAGGAAGAAGTTCGCGCGCTCGCTCGACGCACCCATCTTCCCGTGGCGGAAAAGCCCGAGAGCATGGAGCTCTGCTTCGTTCCCACGGGCAACTACGTGCAGTTCATCCAGGCTTATTCAAAGGACGCAGGAATCTCTTTGTCGCAAGGCGAAGGCGAAATTGTCACGGAAGAAGGCGCCGTTGTCGGCCATCACAACGGCGTCCACAACTTCACTATCGGCCAGCGCAAAGGCCTCGGCTTTGCCGCTGGCAAGCCCCTCTACGTACTTTCCATCGACCCGGAAAAAAATCGCGTTATTGTCGGCGATGACGACGCGCTGCGCGCAACCTCGTTTGAAGTCAACGATGTAAATTGGGTTTCGATCGACCAGCCCTCAGGGTCGGTTCGCGCCACCGTAAAAATCCGCCACAAGCACGAGCCCGCACCCGCTACGGTCGAAGCTCTCGGCGATTCGCGCGCGCGAATTACTTTTGATGCCCCACAGCGCGCCATCACGCCGGGCCAAGGCGCCGTCTTTTACGACCGAGACCGTGTCCTCGGCGGCGGCTGGATTCGTTAGGAATCAAAGTTGAATATTAGCAGTAGATTGGAAAACATCAGGAAACGCAAAGGGATGAGGTCAGGGAAAAAGGAACGAAAAACAAACTACATGAGCCCGACGAGTGTCAACTCTTGGCGGTGACGAGTCGCCTGTCCGTTTCTCAAATGAAAAGCTCTTCCTCTCGCTCGAGCGGTTCGTCAGGACGCCGGCGCTCGCGCCGCGAACGCAGTAGATCGAGCCCGACTTTAATACCCTGCACCAGCGCGGAAGCTTTCTGCATCGGCCGCCAAACCGTGCTGCGAAATTGCGATCCGGCATCTTCGACTGCCTCGAGCGCCCCGGTCAAAATTCTGTCCGCGTGATTCAGCTGACCGCGCAGCCGGTCCGCGGCGTCGGTGAGAACGCGGTCCATTTTTTGCGCCTGGCCGCGCGTCAGATACACGATGTGCGCCGCGTCTGCAACCATATTCGAAATTTTCGGCTGGGTATCGTCAAGAAGAATTTGCACGCGCGTCAAGATTGGTCCTAGGCGCGCGTGCAAATCGGTGACCAGTCCATTGACTCTCTTGTTGGTCTGGCGAATTTCAAAAAATAGAGCAATCAACATTGCGCCCTGAACGACTAGAGCGATCGCCGCTACAATGCTGAAAACCATCAGCCAGGTTTGCATACGCGCCCCACGCGTCCTCTTCCGATTCCGAGGACAGAATCGTGCCGTGCCGGACCTTGCGCTTTCACAATTCTTCCGTTACATCGCCGCTTCAATCGTTCGCGGCAAAGATACTTGGCCGCTTCAGGACTTCGAAGCCTCGCGACGATACGCCTCGCGCGCGCCTTCTACAGCCGCGGAGATGGAATCCTTGCCCTTCGAAGCCGCGTCCTTGCTGCGCTCGATCAAATCGTCTGCACGCTCGCGAAGCTCTTTGGCCTTGCGCTGCGCAAAGTCGCGGCCCTCATCGGCTTTTTTGGAAAGAAACTCGCGCGTGTCTTCACCGGATTTCGGCGCAAACAAAATCCCTACCAACGCGCCGACTCCGAGACCTACGAGGAAGTATGTGACCTTGGAACCTACATTGTCCGCCATAACGGCCTCCACAAAAACCGTAACATAGCGGCCGTGCGCGCGCAATACGGGCTAACCGCTGTGCGCTACTCATTCTGGTTATGGAGTCGATAGTCGCGCTGAGACTCGCCTGAGCGCAGCGTGCCTAGCTTTTCGAATAGTTTTTCGGCGGTTTTTCGCGGAATGACCTGGCTCAATTTTTCGAGGCCGGCGCGGCGAACATTCGAAACGCTGCCGAATTCGCGCAAAAGTTTTTGCGCGGTGCGCGGACCAATGCCCGGGATTCCGTCGAGCGCGGATTTTGTCTGGCGCGCGGCGCGCCGTTGGCGGTGAAACGTGACGGCAAAGCGATGTGTTTCGTCGCGGATTTGCTGAATGAGATGAAGAACCGGCGAATGATGTTCGAGAACGATGGGCTCATCTTCCTGGCCAAGGACGTACAGAATTTCCTCCTTTTTTGCAATGCTGGCGAGCGGCTGATTGATGATTTGCAGCGAATCGAGGGCTTGCGCGGCAGCGTGGAGCTGGCCGATTCCGCCGTCGATTAAAATTAAACTTGGAAGCTGCTTTTTTTCTTCCTGCAAGCGTCGGTAGCGGCGCGTCACGGCTTCGCGCATGCTGGCGAAGTCGTCGTTTTTCGAAATGGATGACGAGACGATCGGAAATGGAGTCTTCGAATCTTCGCTGGGCCCTAGTGCTTCATGTCCTTGGTCGCCGCGAATGATGAATTTTCGATAGTCGGACTTTTTCATGCGGCCGTTTTCCCAGACGACCATTGAGGCGACGGTATCGGTTCCCTGGATGTGAGAAATGTCGAAACTTTCGATACGTTTCGGTTCCTCGACAAGATTCAAGGCGTTTTGCAACGCTTCGCCGATGGCTTTTGAGGTGGGTTTCAGGACGCGGAAGCGCTGTTCGAAGGAATGTTTCGCATTGCTTTCCACGAGATCGAGGAAAGAGCGTTTGCTACCACGCTGCGGAGTGAAGATTTCGACTTTATGGCCCGCGCGTTCGGCTAACGTTTCCTCAAGCAGTTCACGATCTTCAAAATCGATGGGAACGTGGATTGCTTTCGGGAGATATTCGGCTTCGAGATAAAGCTGTTTGAGAAGCGAAGGAACGAATTCCTGGGGGTCGAAATCGTCGAGGTCTTCCCAATAAAATTCGCGGCGGTCGACTACGCGGCCGCCGCGCAAGTGAAATAGATTGGCGGCGACGAGCGGCGGTTCGGCGTAATAGGCGAGGACATCGGTGTCGTCGCCTTGCGCTGCAGCGATGCGCTGGCGCTCTTCGATGTCTTCGAGCGTGCGAAGGAGATCGCGATAGGCGGCGGCTTGTTCGAATTGCTCTTTTTCCGAAGCTGCCATCATGCGGACTTCGAGGCTTTTGATGAGGTCGTGGCGGCGGCCTTCGAGAAAGAGGCGAACGTCGCGAGCAGCTTCGGCGTAACGCTCGTCCGTGGTCAGGCCAGTGACGCAGGGGCCGAGACAACGATGAATGTAATACTGGAGACATGGACGCGGATGGCTGCGCGTTAAATCGACGGTGCAACTGGGAACGAGGAAGCGTTTGTGCACGAAATGGAGAATGCGGCGGGCCAGGCCAGCGGGAAAATATGGGCCGAAATAGAGCGAACCGTCCTTTTTGATACGGCGGGTGAAATAGACGCGAGGATATTTTTCGGCGGCGGTGAATTTGATGTACGGGTAGGTTTTGTCGTCCCGCAGCATGACGTTGAACTTGGGTCGATACTGCTTGATGAGATTGTGCTCGAGAGCGAGGGCTTCGCGCTCGTTGCCGACGAGAATGGTCTCGAGGTCGGCAATTTCGCGGGCGAGCGAGCCGGTCTTGGCGTTGACCCAGCTTGATTCGAGAAAATACGAGCGCACGCGGCTGCGAAGCGACGCGGCCTTGCCGACATAGAGCACGGCGCCTGCGGCGTCTTTGAAGATGTAGACGCCGGGTCTATCGGGAAGCAGGGCGGCGATTTCTCGGGGTTCCATGGAAATACGGCGCAGAATTTATGCTTAAGCGCCAACTTCCATCATACTAGAATTGCAAAGAGGGGCCGTTGAGGCATGATCCGTGGCGCGTGTTCCGTGACCCGTGGGGAGTTTGCGCCGGTGGGTGGACGAAAGGAGATTGCAACGTGCGGAGTGAATGGGTGCATCCAAAGGACGGTATGAAAAGACGCTTCCAAGATGCGCTCCGCGTCGCGTTGATCGGGTTCGTGTTGGTCGCAGTGCCAGCGCATAATTCCGCGCAGAATCCTCCGCCGCCAAGTCCCGCTGACCCGCCCGCGGCGCCTCCCAAGAAACAAGACGCCAAGCCAGCGAAACCGAATACCGACAGCGCGACGCAGAGTGCGCCGGACCAGCCGACCTGGGATCCCCTGCGAGCGGAAAAAGACATGCAGGTTGGCACTTACTACATGCACAAAGGCGACCTCGACGCGGCCATCGACCGCTTTCAGGACGCCACGACCGCAAAACCGGGTTACGCGCTTCCCTTCCTGCGGCTGGGCGAGGCGCAGGAGAAAAAGGGGCTAAAGCGGCAGGCGATTAAATCGTATCAGCGATATTTGGATTTGTATCCGCACGCGGAAGACAAAGACAAAATTCAGAAGAAGATCGACAAGCTTTATAGGGACGTGGAGAAAGAAAAGAAGTCGATGTAGGAACGCTGCACTCTGGCTCCTTTCTCACCATCTTTTGTTTCGGAAATTTCCGCATTCGACGATCTCCGCCGGTATCTCGATGAAAAGCCGTGTTTACTAGATTAGTCCAAATAGCATTCGTACAGCCGGCCTCAGAATGCACCCCAAAGGGCCAGGAAGGGTCAACGGGCGAGGTGATCGAGGATGCGGCGGGCGCGGGCGAAATCGGCGAAGAGTTTTTCTTCGGCGCGGAATTCGGGGGAATGGGAGAGGAGGCTGCAGCCGGAGCGGCGCGTTGGATGCTTGACGTGGAGCATTTCGTGGTAGAGGACGTACTCGACGGCGACTTGGGGGACGGCGCGGTGATCCATGCGGCGATTTAAGAGAATTTGATTGGGGCCGGGATCGTAGCAGCCGAATTGGCGGCGCCAACCGCGGGTGCTCCAGCCGATGTGCGGGCGACGCAAACTTCCGGAAAAATACTTTTCGTTTAGTTCACCAAACATCTTCTCCAGATCGAAGTGGCGGCCCTGCGGTCCTGTTGAGGCGAGGCGAACACGGCCGCGGCGCATCTGGCTGATGCGATTGCGCGTGCGATGCGAACGCGCGTAGTTGTAATACGGCTCGACCAGTGCGCGAGGAGCTTTGCGGCGATAAACGCGCGATAGGAGCAACGCGGCGGCACCCTCTAGAACCGCGAGCGGGGCGCGACGCAACAAATCCGAAAAGCGCACGAAAACGACGTCTTCGCGGCGGCGGATGGTGAGGACCAAACTAGCGTAGGGATAATACTCGACGCGAAAGCGCGGAGGTCGGCCGTCGCAGCCCAGCCTGGTGAATACACGTTGAAAAAGCTGCGCTCCGCCGGGGATGAGAGAACTTGCGGGGCGCTGCTTCGTGAGTTTCTTTTGCGGGGTAGATGCTTTCGCAACGGTAAGTTCGATCGGCGGCGCCAGATCCATCGCCAAGCTCATTTGCTTGGCAGGGACCAGTTTGTTCACCAGCGCCCTTAGCTTCGCTAGGTTCATTTCTTTGGCCCGTTCACTTCATTCGCCCGCTCATTTTTTCCTCCGGACGGGCGGCGGGGCAACATTCTTCTTGGCGGCTTCGGCTTCACGGGAAGCGTCTTGCGTGCCTTCGATGGCGTCTTCCAGATTGTCCTTGTACATATCGGCGTCCGGCACGTTGGTTGGGATCTTTTGCAAAACAAGAATGTAATCCTTGGTCCGGGCAGCCATCAGATTAATCCCTTTGCGGATGTTCTGCTGTTTTTCGATGCCGAGCTGGATGAGATCCGCGGCGTCGTCGACGCAGCCGACATAGGCATTCAGAAGCGAATTGATCATCTCCGTGTGCCTGTTCTGCGAGGGATGCTCCAATTCATATTGAAGCTTCTTCAAGCGGTCATCCGCGAAAGAAAGGAAAAGAGTGATGCGTTCGTTGGGAGTTTCCGCATCGCGGATTTTGTCGGCCTCGATGGAAGAAAGATAATCTTTTTGCGGCGGCAGCGCAGCCGGCGTATGCACCGCGATGAAGGAGCCCTGCAGAGCGAGCATCAGAATGCAGGTGCGAAGTTTCATGGCTGCGCTCCCAGGCCCGGCGGAACCGGCGGCAAGATGGCTTCCTGCTTTGGTTTATGGTGCGGGGGAAACAGACCGCGCAAAAGTTTGTCGTCCGTGTTGATGAGATCCTGGCGAACTAGTTGAAGCGGAGGCTTATATGGCTCCGGGGCCTCGAGCAGAAATTCGTCCAGCTCCCGCAAGCCTTTCTGAAGGTGCATTTCGAGCTGTTTGTAGCCATTGGGATGGCGCTCGGCATCCGGATTTTCCTTTTCCAGGGCTAGCGAAGCCGCGCGCACGTTGTCGCGATATTTCTCGAGAAGCAGGCCCATCTTGATGTAATCGCCATTTTTCTCCGCGCGTCCCGCTTCGTCAAATTCGGCGTCGCCAAGTTTCTGAATCATTTTTGCTTTGTGCACGGCATTCGTTTCGCCATCGAACTTTGCCTGAAGCTCGCTCAAGGTTTCCGAGGCTCCGGCCGCGCCGCATAAGGCGAGCGCCAGAATTGGACATGTTACGCGTCGCGCCACGCGGGGGCCCATGCGTTCACCTGTTTTGATCCAGCATACGCCGCAAGACCTTGCTGCGCTGCTGCGCCTGCCAGACCTGGTCGGGATTCTTGTCCCGATCGAGCTCGAGAAACTTCTGGTACGCCTCGAGCGCGGGCTTGGGATGGTTCAGTTTATCGTAGCAGAGTGCGCGGATAAACCACTCGCCTGCCGCGGGCGTTTCCACCTTGGCGATCAGATCCAGGGCGGCGATGGCCGCCGAATAGTTGCCTCCCAAATAGTAGGTCGAACTCAGGTCCTTCCAATAGGCAAGATTCGTCCGATCGATTTGCAAAGCGGCTTTGATTTCCTTTTCAGCGGAAGCAAAGTCGCGCTTCTGCATGTAAACGCGGCCGAGCCCGCCGTGGAGCTGGGCGTCGCCGGGCGCCAGGGCAAGAGCTTTGCGAAGAGTGATGATGGAATCGTCCCATTTTTTCTGCGCAATCTGAATGTCGGCGCGTGCGCGGAGAGAATCGAGGGTCGGAGGTTTGCCGGCATCCGCGCGATCGAGTTCAGCGAGCGCGCCGTCGTACTGCTGTTGCTCGAGAAGAAGATGGATGAGGCGGGTGCGTGCGCGGGCGTCGTTCGAATTAACCGCGAGATAGTCGCGATACGCGGCGGCAGCTTCGGGCTTTTTTTGCGCATCGAGGGATTGCGCGACACCCAGCAGAGCCTGCGCAGACTTCGCCTGGGAGTCGAGAACGGAGCGGAATTTGGCTTCGGCTTCGGGATATTTCTTTAGGCCGTAATAGAGATTGCCGAGATGAACGACGGTTTGGACGTCGCGAGGATCGAGCCGGAGAGCGGCTTCGTAAGACTCGGCTGCGCCGGGGATATCGCCGGAACGTTCCAGCGCGTAGCCGAGGAGAAAGCGCGGCCTGCTTTGCGCCGGCAGAAGATCGACGGCTTTGCGGAGAGGCCCGATGGCAGCCGCGGGATCTTTCTGAGTCAAGAGAATGCCAAGATTCAGAAAAGCTTCGGACATTTTCGGATCGAGCGCAGTGGCGCGTTCGTATTCGGCGCGAGCTTCGTTGGTGCGTTTAAGAGCGGTGTAGGCGTAAGCAAGCTGGAAATGAGCCCAGGCGATGTCCGGTTTTTCGGCGAGAAGTTTTTGAAGCGGGGTGATGGCCGCTTCGAATTGATTGTTGTCGATGTCGTGCTGGGCTTCGTTGAGGAGATCGTTAAGAGGATTGGAGAGTTTTTGGGTGCGAGATTGAGCGGATTGTGAGAGGGATTCAGTGGTGAACGTCGAGGCGGAGGCGCAAAGGGGCGCGATATATCGTGCCCCTGCCACTAAAAGCGCGAACGCGGCGCATCTGGGCGAAACTTGAGAGTTTCATGATTCGGGCGGAGGATTGCCTGCCCCATTCGAGATTGTACCTGAAGGCATCTTGGACTTGGATGCGCCGTTGGCGGAGCGCTTTGCCTGCCCGTTGACGGCAAGAGCGCGCGCGAGGAAGCGGCCGGTGTGCGATTGCTGATTGCGGGCGACTTGTTCGGGAGTGCCGGTGGCGACGATTTTTCCTCCTTGGTCGCCGCCTTCAGGACCGAGGTCAATGAGCCAGTCGGCGGACTTGATGACGTCGAGATTGTGCTCGATGACGAGTAGCGAGGCCCCGGATTCGAGGAGCTTGCGAAAGGCGGAGAGGAGCTTCGCGATGTCGTCGAAATGGAGGCCGGTAGTGGGCTCATCGAGGATATAGAGGACGCCCTGATTTTCCGTGCGCGCAAGATGTGCGGCAAGTTTCAGGCGCTGCGCTTCGCCGCCAGAAAGCGTGGTGGCGGATTGGCCGAGCCGGAGATAGCCGAGGCCGATTTCATTCAGGATGCGCAGCTTGGCGACGACTTTGGGAACACCATTGAAGAAGGCGAGAGCCTCGCGCGCCGTGAGCTGCAAGACTTCGTGAACATTCTTGCCGCGATAACGAACATCGAGGACGCTTGTTTTGAATCGCGTGCCACGGCATTCTTCGCAGACAAGCTCGACGTCGGCGAGAAATTGCATTTCGACGGTGACGGTGCCGTCGCCCTGGCAGGTTTCACAGCGGCCGCCCGGAACGTTGAATGAAAAATGGCCGGCCGTGAATCCGCGGCGCTTGGCGTCGGGAGTGGCGGCGAAGACTTCGCGAATGGCGTCGAAGGCTTTGAGATAAGTTGCGGGATTCGAACGCGGCGTGCGGCCGATGGGCGACTGGTCGACAATGACGACTTCAAGGATGCTGGCGTCGCCTTCGAGGCGGTCGCAGAATTCTTTGACACTGCCCCCGGTACGTTTGGCCCCGAGCGCACGGTAAAGAACATCATGCACAAGTGTGGATTTGCCTGAACCGCTGACGCCGGTGACCACGGTGAGCGTTCCCAGCGGGATCATCAGGTCGATATTTTGGAGATTGTGGAGCGTGGCGCCGAAAAGACGGAGGAATTTTCCCGTAGGCTTGTGGCGATTATTCGGAACGGGAATCGTTAAGTCGCCGCTGAGGTAGCGGCCCGTGAGGGATTTGTGTTCGGCGAGCATGGCTTCGTAATTGCCGGCGAAGAGGAGTTTGCCGCCGAGTTCTCCGGCGCCGGGGCCGAGATCGATGATGTGGTCAGCGGCGCGAATGGTGTCGGGGTCGTGCTCGACGACAAGGACGGTGTTGCCGAGATCCCGCAAGGATTTGAGGATATCGATGAGGCGCTGCGTGTCACGCGGGTGGAGGCCGATGGAAGGCTCGTCGAGAACATAGAGCGCGCCAACAAGATGAGAGCCGAGAGAAGTGGCGAGTTGAATGCGCTGCGATTCGCCGCCGGAGAGTGTGGAAGTAAGGCGGTCGAGCGTGAGGTAATCGAGGCCGACTTCATCCAGAAATTGCAGGCGGGTGCGGATTTCTTCGAGGATTTTTTCTGCGACTTTTGTTTGTGATTCGGAAAGAACGAGCGTGGAGAAGAAGGCGCGGGCTTCTTTTACGGCCAGCTTGGTGAGTTCGGTGATGGAGCGCCCTGCCACGCGGACGGCCCGGGCTTCCGGGCGGAGACGCGTGCCGCCGCACTCGGGGCAGGTTGCATACCCTCGGTAACGGCTCAGGAAAACGCGGACGTGGAGTTTGTATTTCTTGCGTTCGAGCCAATTGAAGAAGCCTTTGACGCCTTCGAAATTGTTTTCGGGGTCGCCTTCCAGAACGAGACGGCGCTGCTCGCTAGAGAGCTGGCGCCAGGGGACGTTGAGCGGAATGCCTCGCCCACGAGCCCATTTTTTCACGTCTTGGAGGAGCGCGCGGTAGCGCGGCTTGGTCCAGGGCTCGATCGCGCCTTCATCAAGAGACTTACTGGAATCGGGCACGACGAGATTGAGATCGAAATCGATGGTGTTGCCGAAACCCTGACAGCGCGGGCAGGCGCCGTAGGGATTGTTGAACGAAAAAAGACGGGGCTCGGGCTCCTGATAAAGCGTGCCATCGTTTTTGCATTCGAAGCGTTCGTTGAATGAGAGGCGCTCGGCGGGATTGCCGGCGGAGTCCGCGATGAATTCGAGGAGGGCTTCGCCGTGGCCTTCACGATAGCAAATTTCGATGGAATCCGTGAGTCGCGAGCGCGATTCGGGATTGATGGAGAGGCGATCGACGAGAACGTAGACGGGCTTGGAGAAGTCCACGTCGAGAAGAGTTTCGGGAGAAGAAAATTCGTGGACGCGGCCATCTTGATAGAGGCGGTTGAAGCCGCGCTTCTGGATGTCGCCGAGAGCTTGTTTGAGGGCCTCTTGCGGAGGCGCGGGCGTTTTTTTCTTGGGGACGCGCCGGGCGGGGCCGGTAGCTTGCGGCTGGGTTGCGATTCGTAGTGGGTACATGATGTAAAAGCGGCGGCCCGGGGCCAGTGAAAGAACACGCGTTGCAATTTCGTCGGGGCTATCGCGGCGGACTTCCACTCCGCACTTGATGCAGAAAGTCTGGCCGCAACGCGCGAAGAGCAGGCGGAAGTAATCGTAGATTTCCGTGGAAGTGGCGACCGTCGAGCGCGGATTGCGCGTGGAATTTTTCTGGCGAATGGCGACGGCGGGAGCGATGCCGGAGATTTCGTCGACATCGGGCTTTTCCATGCGCTCGAGAAACTGGCGCGCATAGGCGGAGAGAGATTCGACGTACCGGCGCTGTCCTTCAGCGTAAATGGTGTCAAAGGCCAGGGAGGATTTGCCAGACCCGCTTACTCCCGTCACCACGGTGATGGCGTTGTGGGGAATTTCGACGGTGATGTTGCGAAGGTTGTGAACGCGGGCTCCGCGCACGCGGATAGCCTCTTGTTCGCTAAGCACGGGAGTGAGTTCTTTAGTGGCCAAAGGGAAGCCCAGACAGTGCGCTCCGAGCGCACAGCCTAAACTTCAAAGTATACGGCTTGAGGAAAATGGGAGCAAACGCACGTCTTCTTTGAGAGCTTTTCGGGGCATCTCGCAGGGATTCGACGGGACTTTGCAGCAGTTCCGCGCCACCTACGGCTCTGGAATGAGTCTGATGGTGCCAACTCCGCCTTCGACTTTAAGGTGGATGGTGACCGGAGATTTGCCGTAGAGATCGTTGGTGTACTCGTCGCCATCGTGGTTCAGTCCGTGCGCGTCGATGGTGCCGATTCCGCCAGAGGCGTTGACGATGACGCCGATGTTTTTCGGCAGACGGATGTTGGCCTCGCCCACGCCACCCTCGATATCCGCGGTGAGATCGGACTTGCGGTTGCCGGTGAGATCGACGTCCACCTGGCCGGCGCCCATGTCCAGATTGAGGCGGGTGACATCAATGTCCCGCAGGCGCAGATTCCCGCGGCCGGCGCCCATGTCGATCTTGATTTCCAGTGGAATGTCATTGGCAAGATGAAGAGTCCAGTGGTTATCCGATGTCGAGCCGAAATGCTTGTCGGTGTCTTGCTGAGAGATGTTAAGGTCACCGGTCGTGCCGGAGACGGAATAATCCACCTGAGGAGTCGCGGCGGATGCGCGATAGTCGAAATCAGCTTCGAGAAGGTGGCTGGAGCCGCCGCTCAGGTCGAGGTCACCTGCGCCCATGTCCACCGAAACGCGGACGGACTTAGCATTCTGGCGGTCGATGGTTCGCGACTGATGCTGCATGGAGTAGTCGGAGCGGCCACGCCAACGTCTGTAATTTCGGCCATGCCCCAGGAGAACGACCAGAATGATAATGAATACAATCGCGCCGAGGCTTGCGCCGGTGGAAGAGCCGCGTGGCGCGTCGGGATTTTGGCGGCGGCGCCATTGGTCCCATATGGTTCCGAGGCCGATGAAAATCAAGATGAGCGGCCAATACGTCCAGAGAATGGGCCAGGGATCAAAGTAAGGATGCCAGTTGGCATAGAGAAAAATCGCGCCGAGCGCGATGAGCAGGATTGGAAAAACCAGTGAAGTGCGCCGGGGAGTGCCGTCTTGAGCCATCTCACACCTCTTCACTTTGTACTACGCACGAACGGGCAGAAAAGTTCAGGAATTTACAAGTAAGCCGTTGCTCTCGGGAGATTACTGGCCCGTCTGGAGGCTGGTCAACCAGCACGGACGGCGCGAAAGGGCTTTAGCGTTTGTGCTAGAGTGCGGCGAAGGGCGGAAACTACGTGCGAAAAACTAGAACGGGGCGCTGCGATGGCAATTTTTGAACGAGTCATCTGGATTGTGCTGGATAGCGTGGGCATCGGTGAATTGCCCGACGCGGCGGATTATGGCGACGTGGGCCGGAATACTCTTGGGCACATTGCAGAATCGCGGCCGCTGGCGTTGCCGAATCTGGTGCGGCTCGGGCTAGCAAATATTGCGTCCCTTGCTCACCTTCCGCCTGCGGCATCGCCGATTGGCGCGTATGGCAAGGGCGCAACGCGCTCGCCGGGGAAAGACACCACCACCGGCCATTGGGAAATGGCCGGCGTTTGGCTGGATCAGGCTTTCCCGGTCTATCCGCGCGGTTTCCCGCGAGAGCTAGTCGCGGAATTTGAAAAACAAATTGGGCGCGGCACGCTTGGGAACAAGCCCGCATCCGGCACGGAAATTATCAAGGAACTCGGCGAAGAGCACGTTCGCACCGGAAAACCGATTGTCTACACTTCGGGCGACAGCGTCTTTCAAATCGCCGCGCATGAAGACGTGATCCCCATCGCGGAACTTTATCGCATGTGCGAAATTGCGCGGAAATTGCTCGACGGACCGAACCGCGTGGGGCGCGTCATTGCGCGGCCATTCGCAGGACCTCTCAGGACATTTCGCGCGCACCACGCGGCGGCATGACTACGCGGTCGATCCGCCCAAGCCGATGCTGCTGGACGTCCTCGCGGAGCGAGGCGTGCCCGTCTTTGGGATCGGCAAAATTCATGACATTTACAATGGACGCGGAGTGGAAAAGTACGTCACCACGACTGGCAATGCCGACGGCATGTCAAAAATGGCCGCAGCGCTGCAAGAGAGAAAAAGTGGGCTGATTTTTTGCAATCTGGTCGATTTCGACATGCTCTACGGGCACCGAAAAGACGTCGAAGGTTTTGCCGAATCGCTGGAAGAGTTTGACCGCATGCTTGCCCCGTTCCTGCTCCTGCTAGACGCCGCCGATTTGATGATAATTACCGCCGACCACGGCTGCGACCCGGATCCGCGCTGGCCGACGACTGATCACTCGCGCGAGTATGTCCCGATCCTCGCCTATTCGCCGGGGACTGGCGCGGCAGTGAATCTGGGCGTGCGGCAAACGCTGGCAGACATGGGTCAGACCGTTGCCGAGAATTTCGGCGCGGTGATTCCGCACGGGAAAAGCTTCTTACGCGATATCGGTTAAATCATGGCGTCCCAGTGTGGCCGCAGTGAACGACGAAATAGGCTTGAATGAGCAAGGCAGAAACGCTAACGTCCCTTCGGCTTCAAATCCCTTCTTAGAGTCGAAGGAACCATTGTGGCAAATCCTAAGTGCATAGTCTGGCTAGGCGGCTTGCTGGTGCTGGCATTTATTCTGCAGCCCGCGAAAAGCGGTGCTGGAGCGTGGCAACAGGACGCGAATGGCATACCGCCGGTCCACCTGGCAGCGGAGCAAGATCACCAGCGATTGATGAACTTGCTGCACATCACTTCCTTGCGGCGTGGCGCCGATGGCGATCCGAAATCGCCTCGCGCGGCGAACTATGACGAAGCGAAGGCGAATCCATATCCAAAGCTGCCCGATCCACTGAAGTTGAACAACGGAAAAAAAGTGAAGACGGCGAAGGTGTGGTGGGAAAAGCGCCGGCCAGAGATTGCCGAGGACTTCGACCGCGAGATTTATGGCCGTGTGCCAAAGGAAACGCCGAAAGTCGATTGGGAAGTAAGCAGCACGGCGCAGAAGATGGATGGCGATGTCCCGGTTATCACGAAAAAGCTGGTAGGGCATGTAGACAACTCAGCGTATCCGGCGATCAAGGTAGATATTCAACTGACGCTGACTACGCCTGCCAAGGCGCTCGGTCCGGTGCCGGTGATCATGGAGCTGAGCTTCAGCCCCGAATTCATGGCCGCGATTGCAAAGCGCTTTCCAGAGATGACCGCCGCCGCGCAGAAGGGACCAACCTGGCAGCAGCAAGTCTTAGCAAAAGGCTGGGGCTACGCGGTGCTGATTCCGACCAGCATACAAGCAGATAACGGCGATGGGCTGACCGAAGGAATCATCGGCCTGGTCAACAACGGCCAGCCGCGCAAGCTGGACGATTGGGGCGCACTGCGCGCGTGGGCTTGGGGCGCAAGCCGTGCGATGGATTACTTCGAGAAGGACAAAGCGGTGGACGCAAAACAAATCGGGATCGAAGGTCACTCGCGCTACGGCAAAGCAGCGCTCGTTACTATGGCTTACGATCCGCGCTTCGCGATTGGATATATCAGTTCGTCCGGCGCGGGCGGAGCCGCACTGTATCGGCGGAATTTCGGCGAACAGATCGGCAACGTTGCAGGGACCGGCGAATACCACTGGATGGCAGGTAATTTTTTGAAGTATGCGGGGCCGCTGACGCCGAACGATTTGCCCGTGGATTCGCACGAGCTGATCGCTCTTTGTGCGCCGCGGCCAGTATTCATCGGCGCAGGTGCTGTCCAAGGCGACGGTTGGGTGGACCCGCGAGGAATGTTCATGGCGGCGGTTGCCGCCGGACCGGTCTACCGTCTTCTCGGAAAAAAAGATTTGGGAACGACGAAATTTCCCTCCATCGAGACTCCGCTCATCGACGGCGACATTGCTTTCCGCCAGCACAGCGGCGGTCACACGCCGGCCCCGAATTGGCCTACCTTCCTGACATTTGCCGGACGCTACCTCAAAGGGCCGCGAGTTCCTGCCGGATCGATCCAGCCTCGGCCTGGCTCCTAATCGCGGTAAGCCCTCGCAGGTTGGACAAGTTAGAAATATCTTCTAGTTCCCTGCCGCCGCAGAAGCAGGACCGCCGGGCGCGTAGTAGCCGTTGCGTGTGCGGGCGACCAGCTTGCCGCGGCCGCGTGGCGGAATCACCTGCACGGTCACCGCGCGAAAGGTGCCGTCTTTTTTGGTGTTGGAGGGATAGTAGGCCAGCGTGTACTGGTTGCGAATATCGTGGGCGACCTGCTCGCAGATCGCGTGTACGTCATCGACGCTTTCCGGAAAGAAGGCCAGTCCGCCCGAAGCTTCGGCGATATGCTTCAAGGCTCTCATGGCGGTGTTCTTCTCTTTCCGTTTTTCATCGCCGAGGAGACCGATGGTGTAAATCACCGTGTCCGTCTTCTGGATTTCCCGCAAGGTTTTTTCGAGCGAGTAATGGCTGGAATTGTCTTCTCCGTCGGTCACCACCAGCAGAACTCTTTTGTCCTTCGTGGCTTTCTTCAGATGGTCGAGCGAACCGACAATGGCGTCATAAAGCGCGGTGCTGCCGCGCGAATCAATGCGCTCGAGGGCCTCTTTCAGTTCGGGAATGCTGCTGGTGAAATCCTTGTCCAGATCGAGATAGAAATCATCGTTGAAGTTGACGACGAAGGCCTCGTCCTGCGGATTGCTGGACTCGACCAAGGTAAGAGCTGCTTCGTTTACGCGCGGCCGTTTGTCGCGCATGCTGCCGCTATTGTCAATCACCAGGCCCATGCTGACGGGAACGTCTTCGCGCTTGAAGGTGGTGAGCTTCTGCTCAACCTTATCTTCGTAAACCCGAAAATTTTCAGCTTTCAGGCCGTCCGCGAACTTGCCGCGATCATCCAGCACCGTGGTATGAAGCACCACCAGTCCGACATCGACCTTGATCGTCGAGCCCTGCTTCTCGCCACCGGCACTTTGCCCTGGAGGAAGAGGCTGCGCATTTGGAATGGGAATCTGAGCTAGGCACGGCGAGGCAAACAGGGCCATCGCACAGAAAAACAGCAACAGATGGGAAGACCCGCGGCCGGTTAGGAAAGCGAACTTAGTGGCTGGGCGCGTAGTAGCCGGTCTTTGCGTAAACATTGAGCGGCGGCAAGCCTCTCGGCGCGCGCAGCTTGATCTTGATTTTTCGCCAACGTGCATCGTGGGCTTTGTTGCTCGGCCTATATCCCAGGACATATTGATTTCGCAGCTCCATGCTGATTTTTGTGGCGATGTCCGGAAGGTCCTCAAGTTTCTCGACCGAAAATACGCGGCCTCCGGTCATCTCCGTGATTTCAGAAAGCAACGACGGACCGTTTAGTTCTTCCGGGGTCCGGTCGCGATATCCAAGCGCGTCAAAGATTCCGATCGCATAGAGCTGGGTGTCTGCTTCCCTCACCAAGCGCTTGATATCGCTCTCGCTGTAGCGACTATGATTATCACCTCCATCAGATAAGATGAGCAAGGCGCGCTTGCCGTTGTGTGCACCCCTCATTTGGCTGAGACCAAGATAAATCGCGTCCAGCAGCGCCGTGCGTCCCTTCGCGGAAGTCAGCATCAGGCTGCTCTGCAAATCTTCCACGCTGTTCGTGAAGGCGCTCGTCAATTCTGCGCGCTCGTTGAAACTCACCAAAAAGAATTCGTCCTGCGGGTTCGCTGTCTTGAAGAATTGCACGGCGGCTTCCCGCGCCTTGCCCACTTTGTTGGACATGCTCCCGCTGAAATCAAAGATCACCCCGATGGAGATGGGCACGTCTTCCGAAGAAAACGTCACGACTTCCTGCTCGACGTTATCTTCGAAGACGCGAAAGTTTTCCTTGTCCAGGCCGGTAACCAGCCTGTTATAGGGATCCGTGACGGTGACGTTGACCAGCGCGAGGTCCACGTCCATTGTCAAAGCCTTGCCCGGCTTGATCACCTGTCCGGGAGTGTTCTTCGTTACGTCGTCCTTGGGCTTCTCTTGCCCTTTCTGGTTTTCATCGGCGGGCGCTTGTGATTGGGGCGCGGCAAGAATTACCGCGCGCGAGGCAACAAAGCAGGCAAATAACAGGACTAAAATGGAAAGACAAAAAACGCGAAACCCGTCTACATCGCGTTTCACGGCACCCCCATCGTTCCGGTAACCTGGAACGGCCGCGCGGCTCGGTCTATTTGCGATTCTACCACCCGCGCAAGCGAAGACAAGGCAAATCCCGTACTAGCCCCGGATGGTACCCGGCTTTCGTTCGAGAGATTCTCAGTCGAGATTTCCGTCGCCACCTCGCCACGGCACTGCGACGCGACGAAGGCGGCAAAGGCTCGGCAGCTTTCGCCTGTTAGACAACGACTCCAAGGAGTGCCCAAATATTCCCGAATGTGGGAGACTCGAGATCATGGGAGATCCAGGAGCATGAGTTCCGAAAATCCAGAAATCGTCATTGTCATCCCTGCGCGCTTCGGCTCCACGCGCCTGCCGGGCAAGCCGCTCGTTTCGCTGGCCGGCAAGCCCATGATCCAGCGAGTCTATGAGCGGGCCAGGATGGCCGCTCGTGCTAGCAGGGTGATTGTCGCAACCGATGATGAACGCATCGTGAAAGCCGTGGAAACCTTCGGCGGCATGGCCCGCATGACGCGCCCGGACCACCGCACCGGAACGGAGCGCGTCGCCGAAGTCGCGGCGCATGAAAAGGGCGACGTATTTGTAAATGTGCAGGGTGACGAACCGCTGCTGGATCCCGTGGCCGTCGACGCGGCGATCAATGCCCTGCTCGAAGAGCCCGTCGCGGCTATCGCCACGGTAGCCACCCCGATCAAGACTCCTGCGGACATCATGGACCCTAACGTGGTAAAGGTTGTTCTCGATTTCGAAGAGAATGGACTTTACTTTTCGCGCGCGCCGATTCCCTGGGTGCGCGACACAACCAGCAAAATTCAAGTGCGCCACCTGAAACATCTGGGCCTGTACGTCTTCCAGCGCGACGCCCTTCTCGAATATCCCACCCTGCCCCAGGGAGAACTCGAGCGCATCGAACAGCTCGAACAACTCCGCTGGCTCGAAAACGGCTGGAAAATTCGCGTAGCCGAAGTCGAGCACGATGCGGTCAGTGTGGATGTCCCTGAAGACGTCGCCCGTGTCGAAAAGCTCCTCCAAAAATAAAACCGCCCGGCCAACATCAACCGGGCGGCGTTGTTATTCGGTTTGTCTTTCTCTGTAACTAGGGAGCCTGCGGAGTCAGTACGCCGACGGTGATCCGCACCCCCTGCGTTCCCATCAGAAGTATCGTATTGTTGTTGGCGACGTACGCAAAAGAGGTGATCCCATTATTTGCCGGGTTCGTTGCCAGGTTTAGGGTCAACGCGTTATGACCCGTAGGGTCTGAGGCTAGCGTGAGAGTCCCCGTTAAAGGAACTCCGGTATACTCCTTTCCAGAAGCAAACTCGTTGAGGTCAATCGTGCCAGTGAGGCTCCCGCTGCTCAATGTTGTTTGCCCGACCACATCCTCCTCATCCAACGAAATGTTTGTGCTGGTGACGCCGCTCCAGTTAAGAGCATAGGTTCCACCCAGCGAAGAGTTGCTGATAGTGCCGGATGACTGGGCTAACAGCGTGCCGTCCTCCACGATGCCGATGCTTTGGTCTTGGATGAACCCTTGCGTTGGTGAGATGAGGTAGAAGACGTAAGTAAAAGTATTTGTCTGACCTGAAACCTTAAAGCTAATCGTTCCTCTTCCGCTTCCCGAAGGGTCGATGGTGTATGTGCCAGAACTGGAGTTGAAGCTCGTGTTGGAGCCCGCGTTGTTGGTATCCACCAGGATGTTAGACAGATTTCCGCCGGCGGCCTTAAAACTTCCACCACGCGTATAGGGGCCCAAACTCGTCGATCCACCCATCACATTCACGAATCCCCCGCTTATCCCGGCTGTCGTTGTTGGAATGTTGGACTGGGCAAACGCATCGCCCGCGAGCGTGCCGCCGGTTGTGGTCTCCATGAATTTAACTTGATTATGGCCAACTATGTAGAAGACGCCTTGAATCCCACCCAGATTGAAAACGCCTCGGCCAAAATTTGCCAAGTCGCTGGGATTGAGCGAGTCCGAATTATAGGTTCCGGTAATTGACTCGTCGCCGCCGTTCACAATTGTTGCGCCGTCATTGTCATCAGCAAACCCGGTCGCGAATCCGCCGCCGCTATTCGAGAAGAATTGTCCAACTATCGACTCCGGGTTGCCATTCGGATCGAGCCCGGAAAAATCGAAGGCGTAGTTGCCAGCAATGCCCGCTACCAGGAAGGCTGACGAATCCTGCTTTACGAAGTTTCCGCTCCCAGCCGACAGACCATCCGTGGGCATCGCAATGATGTATCCATTCGAAGAGGAGGCCAGGGTGATACTGAAGGTGATTGTCCCGGTGCTGTTGATTAGGCTCAGGGTGCCGCGCCCGTCCCCGTTTATCGTGTAACTTCCTCCAGTGAAAATGAATTCGTTGGCGCCGGTCGCAAGGTTAACGTCTTCCGCTCCCGTGATGACGTCTCCTTTTCCATCAGCGGTGAACGACCCAATTCGCGTAAATGGGTATTCCCCATTGGTGCTGAATTGCGCCCCTGTCATCGAGAAGGCATATTGCCCGTTGAGGCTTTGGTTGGAGAATGGCCCAGTCGGCGGTGGCGGAGTAATTGTAGTCCCTCCGTTGCTGCAAGCCGCAGCCCATAAGGCGGCGGCCACCGTCCACATCAAATGGCCGCGTTTCACTGGACACCTCCACGCCTAATCCGCGCGCCCGATGCTGCCGCTGGGCGCTTGGGCGAGAGAGGAAGACCGTTCAAGTTTCTCAATGTTACGGATTGACTGCCTTTTTGTAAGACCCGGGCTGCGAAAATGCTTCCGCTGCCGAATGGAAGGTTTTCGCCCACGATGCTCACCGAATCACCAGCAGTTAGAAATATGTTGCCCTGCTTCAGCGTCGAAATATTGCCGAGATGAACTTCCAATGGGCCGCCAGAAGTTTGAATGGTCACATGAGCGCCAAACGGCGGCACCACGGAACTGGCGGTGAAGGAGATTACCGTCCCCCGCACGACGGTCTCGCGTCTTACATCGTAAGAAGTGTTGGCCTGCGCAACCGGCGTTTGATTCTGCTGTGCGCCGGAAAAAGAAGCGGATAGAAGAGCCCCTGCGAATGCAGCACTACCCATGAACAGCCCTATCTTCAATTTTATTACCCCTTCCCCACGTTCGAGAGATCCTCGGAGAATTCCTCCGGTTAGCGTCGCCCCTGTTTAGGCCGCGGGCCTGCGCTGATGCTCCCACTGCTTTGATGATGACAGCAATAAAAACGGTTTCCGCCGCCGAAGTATTTTGTTCAAGTAAGCAACTCTTTCGCTGGCACAGCTAAACAGACCAACTCCTCTCTGCAATGTACAACCCGCTTGTCCTGGAGAAGTTTCGCCCCAATGCAGATTCTTTCCACCGATCTCACGCTTCGTTCCTTTCCCTAGTTCCCCGATTCAACTTTCCAAGTTCCCGAGATCATTGCTCCCAGTTTTCATCCAAATTCTCAATTGACAATGGGCTAGCCTGGGATGCCGCTCCTCGGGGGCTTTTCGGCGACCGCTCTGTGCCTTCAGCAGCACCACTTCAAGATGATAGGATGGCTCTTGAATTCCATGACCGCTCACGTCCCAGTCCTCGTCGTCGGCGCCGGAATTTCCGGCCTGGCTTGCGCCTACTATCTGCGCAAGTCCGGCATCGACGCCCACATCGTCGAATCCTCCCCTCGCCCCGGTGGCATGATTCGCTCCGAGCGCCGCGAGGGCTACCTCCTCGAACTTGGCCCGCAAAGTTTCAGCAGCACTCTTCAGCTCGGCGAACTCTGCCGCGACCTCGGCATCGCAAACGATTTGGTGGAAGCGCCGCCTCGCGCTCCCAGATTTCTCCTTCTCAATGGCCAACTCAGACAAGCGCCTCTGAGCCCGCCCGCCTTCTTCACCTCTTCTCTCTTCAGTCTCCGAACAAAAGCGAGCGTCCTCCGCGATCTTTTCGGCCACACCAAACCACCAGACGCCGACGAATCCGTCGCCGCCTTCGTCCGCCGCAAATTTTCCGCCGAACTCCTAGACAAACTCGTCGGCCCTTTCGTTTCCGGCATCTATGCCGGTGACGCTGAAAAACTAAGCCTCCGCGCCGCGTTCCCGCAACTCCACGAAGCCGAGCGCAGCACAGGCAGCATCATCCGCGGCATGTTTCGCGCCGCAAAATCCAAACCCAAGCCCCGACACAAGCCCACTCTGCAAAGCTTCCTCGACGGAAACGAAACTCTAATCAAAGCGCTCGCCGTACATCTCGGCCCGGCTCTCCGCTGCGGCATGGAAGTCGTCTCTCTTCAGCACGGCGGCGCGGGGTATCGCCAAACAGGCGCTCGTTTCGTCGTCGACGTCAAATCCGAAGCAGGAAAAGATTCGATCGTCGCTGATCATCTGGTCCTGGCAACACCGCCCAACGTCGTGGCAACGCTACTGAAAAGTGCGCGTGAACCCGTTGAAGAATTCCGGCTGAACGGAATCGAGTTTGCCCCTATCGCTGTCGTTTCCCTCGGTTATCCAAAATCCGCCGTTGGCCACTCGCTGGATGGCTTCGGTTACCTCATCCCGCGCTCCGAAAAACTCCGCACTCTCGGCACCGTCTGGAATTCCTCTCTCTTCCCAGACCGTGCCCCGGAGGGCCACGCCTTGCTCACCAGCTTCATCGGCGGCGCCACCGATCCTGGCGCAGTCTCGCTGCCCACCGAGGACATCGCCGATCTCGTTCATCGCGAATTAGTTCCTATCCTCTCCGTCCGCCAGCAACCTGTCTTTGCAAATGTCCAGCTCTATGAACGCGCTCTCCCTCAATACAATCTCGGGCATCTTGATCGCATAACGCGTCCGTCGGAATACAGTTTTCCTTCCGAGAATCTCTGGCTCGCCGGCAATTATTTGCAGGGCCCGGCCATCGGCGCCTGCATCGAACAAGCTAAGTCCATCGCGCAGGAAATTTGCAGCCATGCGGTAAAAGGAGTCGTCTAAGTTCATGCAAAAGCATCCAATTCAACTTTTCAGCCGTATAGTTCTTTAGGAGAGGAAGAAGCCGATTCTCGTGTTCCTGGCGGCTTTCACATCCAGCGCTCCCCGCGAAGTGTCGCCAGACGCGACGCTATTGTCGCGCCTTCTTCAAAAAGACGTGAGCGCCTTTGAACAGCTTTACGATCGCCACTCGCGCCTCGTCTACAGCTTGGTTCTGCGCATTCTTCAGCAGGCCGCGACCTCCGAAGAGGTCGTTCAGGATGTCTTCCTGCAGCTCTGGCGTAACGCCGCCCAATACGACGTCTCGCGCGGCCCTTTTGTCCCCTGGCTCTGCACCATGGCGCGCAATCGCGCTCTCGATCATCTTCGCCTCAAAAGCGAGCGCCAGCGCCGCCGCGAAGATCAGCCCGACGAATTGCCGTCGGTAGTCATCGCGCCAGAGTACGAGAAGGCCTTCGACGAAAAGCGCCGCGCCGAAAGAGTCCGCACTTTAATGGCTTCGCTGGCTCCGCAGCAGAAAAAAGCAATCGAGCTGGCGTATTTTGAAGGGTTGAGCCATTCCGAAATTGCGGCAAAGCTGAAAGAGCCGCTCGGCACGGTCAAAAGCTGGATTCGTAACGGTTTGCTTCGCTTGAAAGAGGGGTTGCAGGCAACGACGTGAAAGATTGCGCCCAATTCCGCGAGTTGATTGAAGCCTACGCTCTCGGTGCGCTCGATCCCGAAGAGCGCGCCGCGCTTGAAGCGCATCTTGCGACAGGCTGCGCGGACTGCGCCAAAGCCCTCGAAGAAGCACGCTTGCTCGTCAGCCAACTCGCCTACGCCGCGCCGGAAGCAGCTCCCTCGGACATGCTCAAGGGCCGCTTGCTGCAAACGGTCCGTGCCGAAGCACAAGCCAAGCCGCATGGGATGCCCGCCAAGAGCGACATTCCCTTCTGGTTGTGGGCCGCCGTCGCCGCGCTTCTGGTGTTCTCGATCTACTCCTCGTGGAATATCCGCCGTTTGCAAAACGAAATCCGGCAGACAAACGATCGCGCTGCTATCCTCCTGCAGGAACGCCAGAAGACCGAGCAGCAATTGGCCGCGGCCAAGCGCGAGGCCATGATTCTGATGGATCCGAGTTCCGTGAAGTTTGCTCTCGCAGGGCAAAACGCCCAGGGACCGCAACTGGAAGCGATTTGCCATCCTGAGCTTGGCATCGTTGTTATGGGAGAGAAGATTCCCATGCCGTCTCCCCATCATGTTTTCCAATTGTGGTTTATTCCCAAAGCGCCGGGAGCCAAGCCCATGCCCTCCATGATGGTTATGCCGGATGCCAATGGAAAATTCGTTATGCTGGTTTCCAATCCGCCGGAATCCATGCAGGCAACCAAAGCTCTCGCGATCACCGAAGAACCCGAAGGCGGAAGCCCTTGGCCAACGGAAACGCCGCGCTGGGTCGGCGGCGTCAGCTAAACGTCAGCTAACTATATGTCTCTTGCCGTAACGCAAAGCGAGCCGAACCTCGCGTCGTTTCGCCGCCTCTCGGAAGCGCCGCCTTTCCTCAGCGGTCTTCACGATTAGTGGCGCGACGCGCTTCGGCAGCTTGGTATTCTCATCGATGGCAACAAATGTTACATACGCCGAGGTCGTGTGCTTACGTTCCCCCGTCATCGCATTTTCTGAATAAACCTCGACGCCGACTTCCATCGATGTCCGGAACACGCGATTCACTTGCGATTTCAAATTGACGATCTCTCCCAGGTTAATGGGATTGCGAAAATCGATGTAGTCCACCGATGCGGTCACTACATAACTGTTCGAGTGCCGGTGCGCCGCCATGGCCGCCACCATGTCCACCAAATGCATCACCTGCCCGCCCAGCAATTTCCCCAAAGGGTTTGTCTGCGCCGGCAACACGATTTCCGTCATCTCCGAACGCGAAGCGCTCACCGGCTTGCCCTTCAGCACCAATTCCCCGCTCATCTCGCTTTTCACCGTTGGCTTGCGCTTCATTCGCTCCCCGTTCCCCGGCTGCTTTGGGACGCAGTCTCAATCCTCGTATAATACGGGAGCCAACCATGACAGACCAAAAGAAAACCCGCCGCCAGATGCTTGAAGAGTTCGTGGCCAAAAAACCCGACGACGCATTCTCCCGCTACGGCCTGGCGA
Organism: uncultured Acidobacteriota bacterium; assembly: GCA_963753745.1. Taxonomy (GTDB): domain Bacteria; phylum Acidobacteriota; class Terriglobia; order Acidiferrales; family UBA7541; genus Acidiferrum. The sequence continues at coordinate 7,006 of CAVWDX010000019.1, read as the reverse complement.
TGGAGTGTATCAATAGCGGCGATCCGACCGCAGCCGACGCGCACTTCCGCGCTCTCCTGGAACGCAACGCCGACTACATCCCCGCGTACTTGATGTACGCCCAGCTTCTGGCCCGCGAATCCCGCAACGACGAAGCGCGCAAAGTTCTTTCTAGTGGCATCGATGCAGCCTCCAAGAAGGGTGATGAGCACGCTCGCTCCGAAATGGAAGCGCTGCTCAGCGAACTCGCTTGACGGTATTCAGATTTGAATTTGCTGCCCATCGAGAGAATTGCCTGCCGGCCAGAGAATGAACCAACTGGCGCCTCAGTGAATCGTCTGCTTCAAAGCCTCCGCGATTCCGGCCTCGGCAAGCGGCGCCATGATTCCGTATCCCGCTGCGTTCGGATGCACGCCGTCTGGACTAAATTCCTTCTTCAACCCGCCTTCGCCATTCACCATCGCCGAATAGTAGTCGACATAAACGAGGTCATTTTTAGCGGCGTACTCTTTGATCCGCGCGTTCAGCTCCTTAATCTTAGACGCCGGCTGCAAACCCTTGTGCCACCAGAAATCGGTCGACGGCAAGACCGAACACAGTATCGGTCGAATCCCATTCGCCCGCGCAAGTTCGCTCATGGACTCGATATTGCCCTCGGTCTCCTCCAATGTCATTTTTCCGGTGTTCTCGGCGATGTCATTCGTGCCTGCAAGGATCAAGACCACTTTTGGTTTCAGATCGATGACGTCCTGTCGAAAGCGCAGCAGCATCTGCGGCGAAGTCTGCCCGGAAATGCCGCGATTCAGGTACGGCTTCCCCGGAAAAAACTCACCGCGCGCCGGTGAAGTTGCCGTGGCCTTCATACCCCAGCCTTCGGTGATGGAGTCGCCCATGAAGACCACGCGCGTCTCACCCGGTGCCGGAGGAGGCAGCTCCTTATCAGCATCGCGGTATTTCGCCAAAAATCCCCAGTCGGTATACCTCTGCTCCACCAGCGACTTCTGGTAAGCGTTCAACGTTCCCCAAAACGCTTCCGCAGGATCCGCGGGCTTCGCCTTCTCGGCAGCCGCGCCCGACGCAGTAGCCTGCGCAAAAATCGGCTCACCCCACAACAGCATCCCAACGATCAAGCAAGCCCAGCGAATTCCAGACGAAGACCTTTTCATCCTGTGCACGAAATGCTCTCCTTCTACTATCGTTTTGCGAAAGCTCGCACAGCTTATCACTCTCTCGCTTTCCGGGGCGCCGGACTTCTAAATTGCGAGATTGCTCCGCTAGCGCTTGAATGACCAGGTGAGCTCAACAACGCAATTTGTCACCGCCGCGCTTTACTCATACCTCAGAGCGACAACCGGATCGACGCGGGTCGCCCGGCGGGCGGGTATGTAGCTGGCGAGGAGCGCCACGAAAAACAGGAAGAGCGCGACCTCAACGAATGTCGCCGGATCGGTAGGCGTTACCTGGAAGAGAAAACTTTTTAACAACCGCGTCAAGGCAAATGCTCCGGCTGTCCCTAGCGCAATGCCCAGCAGGGTGAACCGCATTCCATTGCTCAGCACCAGCCTCAGCACGGTTTTCTGTCCGGCTCCCAGCGCCATGCGAACGCCGATTTCGTGCGTTCGCTGCGCCACCGTGTTGGACATCACTCCGTAGATTCCCAGGCTCGCCAGTACCAGTGCCAGCCCTGCAAATAAGCCCAGCAGCAGCGTGCGAAACTGCGGCTGCGCAACGCCCTCGGACATCAATTGCTCTCCCGTGGCAATCTCGGCGACAGGCTGGTCTTTGTCCACCGACATCACCTGGCTGCGGAGCATGCCCGCCATTGCCGATGGGTTCGCATCTGAGCGCAGAAACAAGTACATCTCGCTCCACCCAATTTGCGTATAGGGTTCGTACAAAGACATGGTGGCCGCTTCTCCTAGGCCGTCATCTTTTATGTCTCCCACGACTCCAACGATCTCGCGCCACAAGGGTTCCTTCGTCGGAGCGCCAACCCCGATGAAGATGCTCTGCCCTATCGGATTTCGGCCGCGGAAGAAGCGCTGCGCAACGGACTGGCTGATGATGGCCACCCTGCGGCTACTGGCGGAATCGTTGCGCTTGAAGTAGCGTCCCAGCAGCAGTGGGATACCGAGCGTGTGGAAATAATTCGGGCTGACAACGTAGTATCCCGCCGAAGGCTGGTCCGCGGGGGAAAGTGCAATAAGTTCCCTGGTGGCGAAGGCAAACGAGTAGCTTGAACCCGCGATAGGGTTGCCACTTGCGGCCGCAATTTCCTTGACGCTTTGCACCGCCTGGATTCGCTGCAGCACCTGATCGAAGAACTGTATCTGCTGCGCGGGTGTTGCGTATTTCGAGTTCGGGAGGGAAACATCCGCGGTCAGGATGTTCTTGAACTGAAAGCCCGGATCGACTGTTTGCAGGCGCACAAAGCTCTTCAGCAGCAAACCGGAGCCAATCAGGAGCACGAAAGCGAGCGTGGTTTCCAACACCACGAGGGCGCTGCGCACTCCGTGGCGCCCCGTGCTTGCCGTTCTTCCACCTTCTTTCAATGTCTCCGAAGGCGCCCCACGCGTGATCTGCCAAGCGGGAGCAAAACCGAAGAGCAGCCCGGTCAGCACCGCTATGGCGCAGACAAAGGCGAGTACCGGCAAATCCAATCCTATACCGGCGGCTCTTGGTAGGTTTGAAGGCGGAAGCGTGCGCAGTGCGCGAATGGCCCATTCTGCCAGCAGCAATCCAGCGGCGCTGGCAATTCCGCTCAGCAGGATGCTCTCGGTCAACAACTGCCGCGCAATGCGCAGCCTGCTCGCACCCAGCGAGAATCGGATAGCGATCTCCCGCTGCCGCGCCGTAGCCCGCGCGAGAAGTAGATTCGCAACGTTGGCGCAGGCGATCAAAAGCAGGAATCCTACAGCGCCAAACAGGACCAGGAGAGTTGGCCGGATATTTCCGACGGTCGCATCGTTCAGCGAGACGACTTTCGAGGTCCACCCGGAATTTGTGGCAGGATACTGCTGTTCCATCCGCTCGGAAATCGCAGCCATTTCCGCCTGGGCCTGAGCAAGACTTGTGCCCGGTTTCAGCCGCGCGATCACCGTTAGGTAATGCGCGCCCCGAGCTTTGGGGCTCAGATCGCGTTCTTCAAATTCGGATGGCAGCCATAGTTCCACACCGCGCGGAAACTGGAATCCGTTTCGCATCACGCCAATCACGCGATAGGACTGGCCATCGATCGTCAGAGATTTGCCGATCACTTGCGGGTCGCTGCCAAAGTGTTGGGTCCACAACCCATGGCTTAGGACGACGACGCTGGCCTTTCCGACCACGTCGTCTTCCGACAAGAATGTGCGACCTAAGGCCGGCTCCGCGCCCAGCACGGAAAAGAACGACGCACCAACGCGCGCGCCTATCAGGCGCTCTGGCTCGGCGCCACCGGTGTAGCTGAATTGTCCCCGGGAAATCGAGGCCATCTCCGAGAAAGAGGTTGCGCCCTTCTTCCAATCCATGTAGTTCGGAGGAGAGACGGAAAACTGCGGGAATCCCCTGCTTGGATTGCTTTCGCGCACCAGCGTGATGCGCTCCGGATGGTCGTAGGGAAGCGGGTTCAACAGCACGGCATGAATTACCGAAAAAATCGCGGTGTTCGCGCCGATGCCAAGCGCCAGAGTCAACACGGCGACCAGAGTAAAACCCGTATGCTTTCGAAGCATCCGCAAACCGCAGCGCACGTCTTGCCAGAAAGATTCGATAAAAGCGAGGCTATCCATGCGATAAATCTCCTCTCGAATGAGGGTGGAATTTCCCAGTTTGCGGCTCGCGGCGTAACGCGCTTCTTCCGGCGTCATGCCTCTGGCAATGTTTTCATCGGTCTCGATCTCGAGATAGGCGCGCAGTTCGCGCTCCCGCTCTTCGTCCCAACTCGCACGGCGAAAGTAACGCGTCCAACCCATGGGCTACTCCTTCGCGGGACGAAGCACGCGGTTGATCGCGCCGACCAATTGGTCCCAGCGGCTAGTTTGCTGCGCGAGCTGGCGGCGGCCTGAGGGAGTCAAGCGGTAGTAGCGTGCCTTGCGATTGTTTTCCGAGGTGCCCCAGAAGGAAGCAATCCAGCCGCGATCCTCGAGGCGGTGCAGCGCGGGATAGAGCGAACCGTGTTCCACCTGCAGGACCGCGTCGGAGCGGTGTTCGATGACGTGCGCAATAGTGTGGCCGTGGGCCGGGCCGAGCACGAGGGTTTGCAAGATCAAGAGGTCCAGCGTGCCCTGGAGCAGATCCGCCTGCAAAGGGGGTGCACCTCGTTTTGGCATAGCAGACTTCTTATACTCCCATAGATGACCTACTGCAAGGACATTCCCACCTGGCTTGGACTGTAAATGCTCAGGAAGTCCGAGGATGAAGCGGGAATACTTTCAGGTCGACTATCTAGGGGTTATGCCGCAATCCCGTTTTTTCGCGGCGCATGCTCATTCCGGGTTCGGCGTGGCCAGCCGAACCGGCGGCCCAGAAATGCGCAGCGCCCCTGCCCTGATGCGGCTTGCTTTCGTTGTGGAGGAACCGTCTCGCGCGGCCTCGCCGTCTGCTATCATTTGACCTGGAACAATGCGGCCTGATCGCATACCGCTCTTTCCGCTGAACGTCGTTCTTCTCCCCGGCGCGGACCTTCCTCTGCACATCTTCGAGCCGCGCTATCTCGAAATGGTAGGCCGCTGCGTAAAGGAAAAGTCTGAGTTCGGAGTTCTGTTGGCGCTTCCCAAAGGTGTTGTGCGCGTGGGCTGCTCCGCGGAGATCATCGAAGTCGTCAACCGCAATCCTGACGATACCATGGACATATTGACGGTCGGCCGCGAACCCTTCCGCGTCATCGAGTTCTTCGATGAGAACCCTCTCGCCGAAGGCCAGGTCGACTACCTCGAAGACCGCGACTCACTGGCTACCCCGGCGCTCCAACAGGAACTTGTCCAGCTTTACGAAACCTGCTACACGCTCATTTTTGAGGACTACCCCAAGAACACAGAGAGCGCGCCGTCCGCACGATTCTCGTTCCTTGTCGCAGGCAGCTTGCCGATGGATTTGCTTTGGAAGCAGCAAATTCTCGAGCTCCGTTCGGAATCCGACCGTCAGGAACGGCTTGTCGGGTATCTTCGTGCGTGGGCGCCGCATCTACAGAAGACAGTCGTTATGCGCCAGCGCGCCGGTGGCAACGGACACGGTTTGAATTAGCATGGGTTAAACTAGCAAGGTATGCGCCCCTACTTTTCGGGACGCGGAACAGGACCCTATGACGGCAAGCACATCACTGCATTCTTCAGGGCATCCGAGAGCTCACACGCTCGGCGAACTCAAACGCATCCCGGACTTCGACGCCCGCACCATCTCGCGCTCTGTGAAGACCGAAATGCGCCAGAACCTTTTGCGCATGATCGAAAAAAACGAGCCGCTCTTCCCCGGCGTGCATGGCTACGAAGACACCGTCATCCCGCAGATTATCAACGCGCTGCTCTCCCGCCACAATTTCATACTCTTGGGCTTACGCGGCCAAGCCAAAAGCCGCATCCTCCGTGGCCTGGCCCAGTTCCTCGACGCGGAGATCCCCGTAGTCTCCGGCTGCGAAATCAATGACGACCCGCTGCGCCCCATTTGCCGCGCTTGCCGCGAGAAAATCGCCGCCGAGGGCGACAACACGCCCATCGCCTGGATGCCGCGTGATCAACGCTACGTCGAAAAGCTCGCCACTCCTGACGTCACCATGGCCGATATCATCGGCGACGTCGATCCCATCCGCGCCGCACGCGGCGGCCGCGATCTTTCCGACGAGCTGACCATCCATTACGGCCTGCTTCCGCGCGCTAATCGCGGCATCTTCGCCATCAATGAGCTTCCCGACCTCGCGGGCAAAATCCAGGTCGGCTTGTTCAACATCATGCAAGAGGGCGACATTCAAATTAAAGGGTACCCCCTTCGCCTTCCACTTGACGTCCTGCTGGTCTTCACCGCCAATCCCGAGGACTATACCGCTCGCGGCAAAATCATCACCCCGCTCAAGGATCGCATCGGCGCAGAAATCCGCACCCATTACCCTTCCACTCTCGAAGAAGGCATGTCTATCACGGCCCAGGAAGCCTGGGTCGCTCGCGATCTTGGTCGCAAGGTCGAAGTTCCCGCTTATCTTCGCCATGTTGTGGAAGAGATTGCCTTTCAGGCTCGCGAAGACAAACGCGTCGATCGCCGCTCCGGCGTCAGCCAGCGTCTGCCCATCACCGCTTTAGAGAGCCTCGTCAGCAGCGCCGAGCAGCGCGCCGCACGCACCGGCGAGCAGTCCCTCGTCGCGCGCATCGCCGACGTCTACTCTTCCCTTCCCGCTATCACCGGCAAGCTCGAACTCGAATACGAAGGCGAACTCAAGGGAGCAGATACCATCGCCCGCGAGCTCATCCGCACCGCCGTCGGACGTGTCTTCAGCAAACATTTCGCCGAAGTCAGCTTCCAACCTGTTATCCAATGGTTTGAAATCGGAGGCGAACTGAAACTTCCTGAACTGGCTACGGCTTCCGAGCGCTATCAGCAACTCTCGAAAGTTCAAGGCCTGATGGAACACATAGGCCGGCTGGGTGTCCACGACCGAAAAGACGCTGCGAGTGCAGCATCCGCCGCCGAAATGATTCTCGAAGGCCTCTGGGCGCATCGCCGTATCGGCCGCAGCGAAGAGCGTGGCTTTTACGCCGACAAACCCAAACAGCCCGAACCGCGTGAACGAGAAAATCCTGGCCGCCCGCCGCGCCGCCAGTTCAACTGATATGCAAACCGCGTTCCAATTCGATGCTGGTCGCCCTGTGGCACGCTTCGCGTTTTACTTGGCAGCAAGTTGTGAGCTGCTGGCTGTTGGAGTTCCGGGGTTTTCACGATGAAATTCATCCGCTACGGTAAATACACCGGCGAACCCGCCGATGCTATCGACCTCGAAGAGCTCGTCAAGCGCATGGGTGATTTTTTCCTGCAAAGCGGCTTCGAATCGCAATTCTATGGG
>CAVWDX010000018.1:0-120222 GCA_963753745.1 uncultured Acidobacteriota bacterium | reverse complement strand
GTCGGCTCAAGCTCGAAGCCTTCGCAAAGCAGGAGGAGGAAAGAGGAAGTGTACGTTTCATGAACGCGTTCCGAGTGAAACCGTGAAGTGAAACGTAGAGCCACGTCCAACTTTGCTTTCAACCCAAATTTGTCCGTCCATCATATCAACCAAGCGTTTTGACACAGTCAGGCCGAGCCCTGTGCCCCCAAACCTGCGCGTGGCCGATGAGTCCGCCTGAAAGAATGCATCGAAGATCAGCCGCTGTTTTTCTGGAGGAATTCCGATCCCGGTATCTCGCACAATGAAATGAAAGATGGCAGAGTTATTACTTTCCTTTCCCTTTCGTACTTCCACAAGAATTTCTCCTTGCTCTGTAAACTTCACAGCATTGTCCACCACATTACCAAGGATCTGTCGCAGCCGAATGTGGTCACCCACTACATGCTTCGGCACACTTGGGTGTACTTTCAAAACCAGCTTAAGGCCTTTGCCGCGAGCCTTGATTGCAAACTCCTTTGTCGCCTCCTCCAAGAATGTTGGCAAATCGAATGCGAGGTGATCTAATTGCAATTTGCCGGTTTCCATTTGTGAATAGTCCAGAATGCCGCTGATTATCGACAGCAGCGAATCAGCCGACGTTCTTGCCATTTGAACGTATTCGGCCTGCTCTTCGGTCAGGTCCGTGCCGAGAAGTAGATCGGTCATTCCGATGACCCCGTTCATTGGCGTCCGGAGCTCGTGACTCATATTTGCTAGGAATTCGCTTTTTGCCCGGTTGGCAGATTCTGCGGCTCCTCTCGCCAATTCCGCTTCTTCGAGCATTTTTTTGCGGTCAGTAATGTCCTCAGCAATGCCCACAATGCGGCACAGCTCGCCTCGCGAATCCTCAACCGGAAAGCTGCGTGCGTGAATCCAACGAACCGAACCATCTGGTCGGTGCAATCGGTACTCCATTGCGGTTGCGACGCCGCGCATGGATTGCTCGAGAACGGTTTGAGCGTAATCACGATCTTCTGGATGGACGAGGTCGACCCAAGCATCAAAGCGCTCGTAAAGTTCCTGACGGGACCTCCCGGTGACTTCCTCGTAGGCCGAGCCGATGAAAGCCATCCTCGGCGGATCTGGCGTCATGACAAAAATGATTTCCCGGATGTTATCCGCCAGCTGGCGAAACATCTCTGCAGTTTCCCGCAGGGCGTACTCCGCCCTCTTGCGCTCGGTGATGTCGACAAAAGCTACGACGGCTCCGATCAGGACGTTTCTCTGGCGTATGGGATAGGACCAATACTCAACTGGGAAACTCGATCCATCGGCGCGCCAGAAGACTTCGTCGTCCGAGTGGCTGCCCTCGCCTTGCCGAAAAGCGAAGTAGATGCGGCACTCATGGTTTGGATAGGACGATCCATCCGGGCGACTATGATGAATCAACGCGTGCAGGTTCTTTCCGTGGAGCTGAACCGGGTCGTTATAGCCTAGCAATCGCAAACATGCAGGATTGCAGAAAGTGCAGTTACCGGCCATGTCTATCCCATAAATGGCTTCACCGGCTGACTCCAGCAAAAGTCTTTCCAGTTCCGTGCTCTCAATCCACGCTTTGGCTGGGGCGGGCATCCTGAGTCTTTTCGCCATTACTCAGTTTTCCTCTTCTGGTTCATGCTGCGTTGGTATGGGAGCGGTGCCGTACTCTTTGAGCTTGCGGTATAGGGTGGTTTTGCCGATGCCTAAGAGGCGTGCGGTGGCGAGTTTGTCTCCTCCGGTTTCCCTCAGAGCGTGCAGGATCGCGCGACGCTCGATTTCCCTCAGAGGCATTATTTCGTTGTTATTGGGACCATCCGTGGCGGATGCTCGATTGGGGACCGATACCAGATCGCCTGCGGTCAGAACGCTGTCGCTGTCTGAGCTTAGGGCCACCGCACGCTCAATGGCATTTTGCAACTCGCGAATGTTGCCTGGCCAGTCGTGGGACATCAACTTTTGCAGCGCCCCATCCGAGATTGCATGGACGCAATCGACAGTTCCGGAGAATTTGTCTAGGAAGTGTATGACTAGCAGCGGGATGTCGACCTTGCGGTTACGCAGAGGAGGCAGATGGACTTGTATGACGTTTAGACGGTAAAACAAGTCTTGGCGGAATGTCCCTTTACGGACCGCTACTTCCAGATCTCGATTCGTAGCTGCGATGATACGAACGTCTATCGGGATTCGCGCCGTGGACCCAACAGGCCTCACTTCCCTTTCCTGCAGTGCGCGAAGCAATTTAGCTTGCAATGCCGTTGGGAGTTCGCCGATCTCATCCAGAAAGATCGTCCCTCCATCAGCCGACTGGAGGAGGCCCTCTCGAGAGTGGTCTGCACCCGTGAACGCACCTTTGACGTGGCCGAATAATTCGGACTCTATTAGCGTGGGTGTCAGCGCTGAACAATCAACCGGAACAAATGCCTTCTCTCGGCGCAATCCCTCTAGATGAATGCCGCGTGCTACCAATTCCTTTCCCGTGCCGGTCTCGCCTAACAAGAGAACTGGAGAAGTGCATTCCCCAGCCTTTGATATCAGCGCGTATAGACGAAGCATCGTTGCGGACTCGCCGATGAGTTCGCCAAAATGTTTTTTGCACGAAGCCGCCGCGCGTGAGAGGTTCGCGGGGTATTCCATAGTTTCCTATCTTCTGCAGCGAAAAATAAAACGCGATTATTGGCTCAGGCGATCAGCTGATACAAGACTGCCGAATCGGTAATGGAATCCGCTACTGGACTTCCGGGAAACCAACAATGAATCGTTTCCAGTATCGCTTTCTGGATTGCTGATATCATGAGGGCGGTTGCTTTCGCTGGTTCTGCGATCGACCGGAATTGTGCCTCTCGGGTCCAGATGTTGACCGGCCGATGTGCATTCCCTTGCAAGATTGCGACGAGGTTTCCATGGGCCAGAGCGGAACACCCCTCGCAGGTTTCTATGACTTTCGTCTCGTAGCCTTCTCCGTGTTGATTTGCATTTCCGCGTCTTACGCTGCGCTCGACCTTGGCGGGCGCGTAACCGCCGCCCACGGTTGGAACCGGACCGCATGGCTTGTGGGCGGATCCACTGCCATGGGTCTGGGCATTTGGTCCATGCACTTTACGGGCATGCTCGCGTTCCACCTGCCTGTCCCCATTGCTTACTACTGGCCCACGGTCCTTCTGTCACTTCTGGCTGCTATCCTCGGCTCCGCCCTGGCCCTCCGTGTCGTGAGCCGTGAGGAGATGGGCCGCCCTCAAGTCTTGACCGGAAGCATCCTTATGGGGTCCGCTATTGCAGGGATGCACTACATCGGCATGGCAGCGATGCGCCTCCCAGCCGAGTGCCATTACAACCCTCTGCTCGTAGTCGCTTCTGTCCTCATTGCAGTGGTTGCGAGTTTTGTCTCGCTGGTGTTCTGCTTTGACTATCGTGAGGATTTCAGAGGAACCACGGCTGCGAAGGTCCTGAGTGCAGCATTGATGGGTGCTGCCATCTCGGCGATGCATTACACGGGGATGGCTGCAGCAAGTTTCTTCGCGTTCGGGCTGCCCGTGCAACGGGCGCACACAGAGAGCATTTCGTCGCTCGGCACCGCGGCAATAGTCCTGGCCACGCTAATAGTCCAGGGGGTAGCGATGTTGACTTCCGCCATGGACCGGCAACTTGCCTCTCAGGCTGTGGAGCTCCAGAGAAGTGAGCGCTTCCGCCAAATCGCAGACAATTTGCCGTTAGTGCTTGCTCTGGCCACCTCGGATCTCAGCGAGTTTCTCTACGTCAATCGCGCTTACGAGAAGATATGGGGGCGCACGATCGAGAGTTTGTATGCAAATCCCATGTCCTTTGTGGATGGCATCCACCCAGATGACCATGGGCGTCTCAAAGAAGCATTATCAAGTTTAGTTAAGGGATTCGCAATTGACGGTCTCGAATGCAGGGTAATCCAGCCGGACGGCTCGACCTACTGGGTCTTATGCCGCGGGTTTGCCGTGCGTAGTGCCAGTGGTCAGATTGCTCGATTGGTTGGCAGCGCCCAGGACATCACGGAGCGCAAAGAGGCGGAATTGGAACTCCGTCGGAAGCAGACCTATCTGGTCATGGGCGAAAGAATCGCTGGAATGGGAACCTGGGCTTGGAAACCGTCTTCCCAGGAGATGGTCGGATCGGAGGAATTTTGCCGCATCTTCGGCCTTGATCCTGAAAGCACGCAACTAAGACGCGAAGTATTTCTGCAGCGCCTGCACCCGGATGACCGCTCGAGGTATGAGCAGACAATCAGCGCGGCACTCAGCCAGAGAACGAACTGGGAAGTAGAATATCGAATTGTTCTTCCCAACGGGTCGGTAAGACATATCCGGGGCGCGGGCAGCCCAGTTTTAGACGGCTCGGGAGAGATCTCCGAGCTTGTCGGTACGGTGATGGACATAAGCGAACGTAAGCAGGGGGAAGAGGCACTCCACCATCTCTCGATGCAACTTCTCCAGTTGCAGGACGAAGAGCGGCGAAGCATCGCGCGTGATTTGCATGATTCGACGGGTCAAGACCTCGCCGCTTTGGCGACGATAATTGGGCAACTTGGAAAAGGCTTACGTTCTACAGAGCGAAAATCACTCCGACTTCTTTCCGAATGCAAGGCTCTGGCAGAAAAGTGCGTTCGAGACATCCGTACACTTTCGTACGTACTGCATTCGCCCGTTTTGGACCAGGCTGGTTTGAGTGGCGCAATTCGTGACTATGTAAAGGGTTTCACCAAGAGGAGTGGGATCCAAGTAACATTGGAACTGGCACCAGGGATTGGACGAATGCCACGAGATGTCGAGCTAGCGCTATTTCGCGTGGTGCAGGAGAGCCTGACAAACATCCAACGACACTCGGGCAATCGTGAGGCAGCAATTCGACTTGACCGTAACTCGCACCTTACACTCGAAATCATCGACAGCCGCACCGGAGTCTCCCGGAATTCGACGGGACGTTCCGAGAAGTCGCCGTACCAATATGGCGTTGGGATCCTGAGCATGCAAGAGAGAGTGAAGCTGATCGGCGGTCGACTGGAGATATACGCCGCGAGTGGTGGAACGGTCGTTCGCGTAACGATACCACTTGGAGAGGAACATGAAAAAGCTGCGGATTCTGTTGGCTGACGATCACGCGCTCATGCGGCGCGGAGCGCGCGGGGTCCTTCAAAGTCGGCGTGGATGGAAAGTCGTGGGTGAAGCAGCCAACGGGACGGAGGCAGTAGCCAAAGCGAAGAAACTTAGGCCGGACGTGGTGATTGTCGATATCGGTATGCCTGAGCAAGACGGAGTGCAGGTAACCCGCCAAATTCGAGAGGCACTCCCTGGTACTAGAGTTCTCGTTCTGACAATGCACGAGTCAGACCACATGGTTCAGAGCGCCCTGGAGGCTGGCGCTCATGGATACATCTTGAAGTCGGACCTCACGGAGCTCCTCATCAAAGCGGTAAAGGATGTCATTGAGGGCAAGCGATCTCTGACACCCAAGGTCTCCGAAATTGTTCTTGAAGGGTTCCTCAAGGCCAAAAACCATCGTCAGCAAGCAGAAGGAAATGAAATCCGGCCAACAGACCGTGAGATCGAAATTATCCGCTACTTGGCGGAGGGAAAGGTAAATAAGGAAATCGCGGCAGAACTTGGAATCGCCGTCAGCACAGTTGAAACCCATCGCGCCAGGATCATGCACAAACTTGGCCTCCACTCCCTCGCTGAGTTAATTCATTATGCGCTGCGGCACGGAATAGTCGCGTCGCCGAGGCAGCCGCAGTCCGTCTAACCCGGTCGAAACACGAACGCAAAGTGGCCGCTGGCAATCGAGGTTTCGTCCAAGTGTCAAGGACCTCGGAAGGAACGAACAGGGCACAGACGGCGGTTCTTGGCGACACAGTCCGTTTGGACGACACCGGCTGTTTAGCACCCGCTCGTAAGTCAAGCTCCTCAAAAGACTCCATCGACCGGCTGAGGGCCACCTAAGACCCGTAGTCAATCCTCATCGTCTTCCGTTTTCTCTTCCGCGTCGTCGTCCTCGACTAACCTGGGTCGTTGTCGCGCGCGCATGACTGCTCGGTGTGCGTGTCCTTTCAGTTCGCTGAGATCGCGGAAAATCTCACACCAATCGGCGTTGGGCGGGGGTTCACCGTTCTCAAACTCAAAAAGTGCGGCCTCGCATTTGCCGAGGTACTTACCGGGAGCGCCGCGCATCGCGTCCTCCCAGGTGAGAACAATCAACGCCTTCTATGATTTCCACGCTCATCTGAAGGTGCTGGCTGCCTCGCCTTCCACCGCTAACGTTGCTGCTGATGTTGATGATGACGCGGAACATTCCAATGGCATCAAGTCCCTTGGAAGGGACTCCAATGGAGTCCATTCTGAGTCTAGGGTCGAGCACCACAGAAGGGATGCAAGTAGTCGATGTGAATCTCCGAAGGTAGTAACCGAAGGTGAGCAGTCGATACCCGCTGCGCGGTCGCTTGGTCCACCAACCCTTCTGAAAGTTACTCCGCAAGAAGAAACTGCGACACCTATTCCGATCTTCATTCCTCCCTTGGCCAAACGGAAAAGCATCCCGGGAGAACAGAACAAGCGTGAGCTGGACGAACGGAGAAGGCTCCTGTTGAGGCAAAGGAGAAGATGTACTAGCGAGATACCCGAGTGACGGAAACAGTTCGAAGAAGACAGTGCCAACCGTCAGTCCATGATGCGCTCAATGGCAAGGCAATGGGCGAGGCGGCCTATTTAAAAATGTACTGGTACCAAGATTTTTTCTGACTTTTTCCTTTCTCGATGTTCCTTACATAAGTAGGGGCTCTCGCCAGCAAATCTCTCGGGTCCCAGCCAGACCGTTTGTGACAGTTAAAATGTTTTCTCACTTTTTCCCCTGTGAATGTTCCCTAGGAAGTAGAGGGATCCGACAGCCCCAAGATTGCCTCGGAGGAAGGGGAGATGGCGAAGGCCCCATACCGTGCTGTTCAAGATTTGTTTTTGCGATTTTCCGTTTTCCAGGCCTCTTTACCAGTAAGGGCTTAGTGGCGCTGCATCTTGGGACGGAAAAAGTTGGCGGATCGGTGGCGGTTTGGAACGGAGCAGGTGAAGTGCACTTCACCCTCGTACTTCAGTAGTTGCTTCACCTATTACTTCACCTCGGTGGTGAAGCGAACTTGAGGGAAACACAAGAGATGAATGGAAAAGGCAGAAGCTATCCGGACGCACACGAGACCGGGAGAGAGGCGGGAGCGACCCCACCCTTTGACGCACGGTGCGTCACGGGTTGCGTGGAGTCGCTCCCGCCTCTCATGGAATTTCTCCACCCCTATTGGCCGTGCTCAGGTGGCGGTCTGCCGTCTATCGCCACCGATCCCGAGAAGTTTCGGTCGGTTCTGGACTCGCCGCAGGGTGAACCTTGTATGAAAGACAAAGATCACCGTCTCGTTCACCCCACCGATTTAGCAAGTGCCGCAAGGAGAAGAGATTGAGCGTAACGAGACGCTTGCTTTGGCCGTGGCATGGCACCGTCGTGGGCTGGAGCGTCCCCCCTTTCGCACACGGTTCCGTGGCCAAGGTGATCCGGGGGTCGCTCCAGCCCAAACGTTCGTTGAGAAGTGCGCCGCGGGTCGAGGGGAAATACCTGTGCTGCTAGGCATCCAGAAGAGCTATGAGCTTCTCGCGAATCACGGATGCTTCGCCCGCGAGATTTGCGACAAATGCGGAATCGTGCTCGGAGCAGTTCGTTTGACGCGGCACGGCGAATCACAAGAGTACTGCTCTCGTGAATGTAGGGGAGATGCTCGTAAGCCAGCGATCCTGAGGCCAGGACGCCCGCGCAAATACAAAGCTGAAAACTCTCCTGAAAAACACGCGTTTTCAGATGCTCGCTGGATGCCAATCCAGCAGAATAGCTCATGAAAGAGGTTGCACGGGCTGAGAACAAATGGATTTATCTGTTGGTCCAACTTGCCGCGCCAGGGTAATTCGCCCGTGCAACTTGGCGTCTGACGTAGGCGATTCTCGGTATAGGGAGGATCAATGCTTATGGCAAGTGTCACAGGCAGTCTTCGCGTGGGTCATTTCGTGGCAATGCAGGCAGCTGTACATCGTGATGACGCTGGTGACTTCCGACATCGCGTCCATTTGTGCAACTTGGCCATGGCACGCCTCGCACTTCACGCCGGCTTGCAGATGAGCGCGGTGATTCCAGGCGACGCCGGGGAGCACGGTGTAGACACGAATCCAGGGAATCGGTTGCTTCGAAGTTGAGTATTCGGCGAGTTTCTGGATGGACGGCTTATCCTTGGCGATGGTGGCGTGGCATTCCATGCACTTGCTGGTCGCTGGGAATGTCATGAGTTTGCCCGGGTCCGGATTCGTGTGGCAATTTTTGCACTCCAGGCCGAACGACAAATGTTTCTTGTGACTATAGGGGATGGGTTGTACGGGCGGCAGGTGTGGGGAAGGGTTGTCGGGAACCATCTGCTTGACTTGCTGAGACGAAGGAGCTTGTTGGGCGGTGAGCCCGACGCCAAGAAAAAGAAAAGCTGCCGCGCACATCACAGCCACAGTAAGAGCACTGCTTGGGTTCTTGCTCATCACGAGCTCACCTCTCGAATCAGGATTTGTTCCGCTTCTTTGCCGGCTACGAATGTTTGCTCACGACTTCCTCGATACTCGTGCCGAAATCCTTCAGCATGACCGTCGCCGCGTTTCTTCCCGGAGCTCCGGTGACGGAACCCCCGGGGAAGGTGGTGGCTCCGGTCTGATACAAGCCGGGGATTGGCATGCGATGCTGCGCCCAACCGAGCATCGGACGCATGGGACCGGACTGCGCTGCGCTTTGCGCTCCCGCGTGGGCACTTCCGTGCCAGAAGTGGGGATTCATGCGTTCAAGATCGAGCGGACTTTCAATGAATCGCGCGAGGATCTTGTCTTTTGTCAAATTGGGGGCAAATCGCCGCAGATAATCGAGATTGGCATCGGACACGTCGTTCTTGATTTTGTCCCAATGCTCAGGGCCTTCCTTTAGTTCATAGGGTTGCCAGCCCACAACTTTAAGAGTGTGCATCCCCTTGGGAGCTCGCGAAGGATCAGCAATGCTGCAGCAGATGACTTGCAACGGCGGATTCTCCAGATTGACCACTCCACGAGCATCGTCGTAAGCAAAACGCAAGGCACGTTCGGGCATGGCCAGAATACCGGACTCCACGGGCGAGAGGCTTCCTCCCCCGACCCCATACTTGGGAGGTTCCGTTATGGCGTAGTGTGTGACGAACATCGCATTTTCTGCCTGCCAGGTGTCGACGCCATCGATGAAGTCTTGTCCCCACAGCTCGCGCGGCGCCATATCCACCAGATGTTTGATGTGAATCGTGGAGAGCACGGCCTTCTCGGCTCGATAAGCACTTCCATCGCTGCATTCCACTCCAGTGCACTTCCCGTTCTCAACGATCAACTGCTTGATCCATTTGTTGGTGATAACCACGCCACCGTGGGCTTCAATCGAGCGCGCGAGAGCCTGGGTCAACTCCCCAGATCCGCCTTTGGGAATGGGGCGGCCCGTGTGCTGTTGACGAGCCGTGGCGTAAGCGAGCCGCCCGGTCACTGGAGCGTCGGGCGGCTCTGCAGCTAAATGGGACATGAACAACATGAAAGTGCGGCAGTGGTCATTTTCGAAAGTGTCTTTGATGATGTCCCACGCGGACATGGCCAGCCGGCGCTGCCAGAGTTTGCCTCGCGGCACTTGAGCCAATTGATCGTTCACAGGCTTGCCAAAGCCAATGGGGACAAAACTTGCACCAAGCAAGATAGGTTTGACGGCATCAAACTCGGCCAGCATTTTCCGGTAGGCAGAAGCATCTTTCTTGGAGAATTTGGCAAATTCCGCGCAAGTGCGGTCCAGGTCGCGCCATTGCGTCAGATAGCTGCCGTCAGGAAAAGGGATATGGAAGATTGGATCGGGCTCCACATACTCAAGACCGTACTCGCGGAGGTTGAGCTCGTTGTTGCGCATCATGGGGTTGTCTTGTAGAAAAGCGTGGGCAGTAGAGCAAACATCATCCTTGAAGCCTCTAAGCATCAATTCCGCAGTCTTGACCCCACCGCCGACGATGGGCCGGCCCTCGAGTACGAGACAGCGATAGCCGGCTTTTGCGAGATACGCTGTTGCAACCAGACTGTTGTGTCCCGCCCCGGCAACGACAATATCGTAACGATCCGGCGAAGCGGACGGTTGGTCCAGAGAGAGATGTTTGGCGGCAAGAGGCGCGATGGCCGCCCCTTTTACAAATCCACGCCGGGTCATCTTGCTCATTCGATTTCTCCCCCTGCGGCGCTCAGAATCCAAGATGTTCGCGCCGCTCGAAACTGTCCTTGGGAATGAACTAGGCTTTTTTCTTCAACACATCCTCGATGCTCGTCCCAAAATCTTTTAGCATGACCGTTGCTGCATTTCGCCCGGGGCCTCCGGTAACGGATCCACCTGGATGAGTAGTCGCACCTGTTTGGTACAAGCCCGCTATCGGCATGCGATGCTGTGCCCAACCGGGCACAGGACGCATAGCGCCCGACTGAGAGGGCCCTGACCCTCCGGCGTGACAGCTTCCATGCCAGTTGTGCGGGTTCATGCGCTCGAGATCGAGCGGGCTTTCGATGGTTCGAGCCAGGATTTTGTCTTCGGTCAGGTTCGGCGAGAAGCGGCGGAGATAATCCAGGTTTGAATCAGAGACTTTTCGCTTGATGTTGTCCCAGTGCTGAGGACCTTCTTTCAGATCATAGGGCTGGTATGCGACGACCTTTACAGTGTGCATGCCAGCGGGGGCGCGCGTCGGATCTGCGAGACTGCAACAAATTACGTGTAGTGGCGGATCTTCGAGATTTACCGCGCCACAGTCGTAGTCGAAACTCATGCGTCGAGCGCGGTCGGAGCTAGCCATCATTCCCGAATGCACGGACGATAGCGTGCCGCCCTCAACTGCGTATTTTGGAGGTTCCGTCGTCGCATAATTTGTGGCGAACAAAGTGAGCCCAGCCTCCCAAGTATCCACGCCATCGATGAAATCCTGTCCCCAAAGATCACGCGGCGCCATGTCGACAAGCTGTTTGATATGAATTGTCGAGAGCACCGCTTTTTCGGCGCGGTAGGAGCTGCCGTCTTCGCATTCCACGCCGGTGCATCTTCCGTTTTCGACGATAAGCGACCTCACCCACTTGTTCGGCAGGATCACGCCGCCGTGCGCTTGGATGAACCGCGCCATTGCTTCCGTTAATGCTCCCGAGCCCCCTTTGGGAAGAGGACGGCTCTCACGTTGCTGATGAAGCGGAATATAGGCGGCTCGGCCTGTCATGGGATCCTGCACAGGCTGAAGTGAGTAGGGACAACCCATCATGAACGCCCGGCAGTGGTCGTCCTCAAAGGTATCGCGAACATTCTCCCAGGCCGACATTGCCAGGCGCCGCCGCCAAAGATCGCCGTGAGGATGTTCCGCAAGGCGGTCGTTGATGGACTTTCCGAATCCAATCGGCGTAAATGTGACCGCATTAAGGAGCGGTTTGACTGTCTCATACTCGGAAATCATTCGCGCGTAGGCTAGCCCATCTTTTTTGGAGAATTTGGCAAATTCCGCGCAGGTCCGATCCAAGTCACGCCACTGCGTCAGATAAGTGCCGTCGGGAAACGGCATGTGAAAGACCGGGTCGGGATAGATGTACTCGAGCCCATAATCTCCTAGGTTGAGTTCATTCTCGCGCAACAAGGGATTGCCATGAATTCCGTTGTGAGCCGAAGAGCACACGTCGTGAATGAAGCCACGCAGCGTCAATTCGGCGGACTTGACACCGCCGCCCACGATCGGACGGCCCTCGAGCACGAGACAGCGATAGCCGGCTTTTGCCAAATAAGCCGTCGCGGCCAGGCTATTGTGCCCACCGCCTGCCACGACGATATCGAAACGATCAGACATAACTATTGAGCTGGAACTTTCCCCGTGCTGGCGCGGAGCAGGGGCTGAATTTCACAGGCTTCCTCCCAAGTGCGCATGCGGAGCGATCTTGCGAATTTCCCGACGCCATCGGTTTGGGCGCAGAGCAGCGCCAACTCAATGATCTCTTCCTCGGAGAAATGTTGCTTCAAATTCTCGTAGACTTCATCCGAGTCAATCGCATCGTCCCCGGACTTGAATAATGCCGCGAAGCGCAGCGCGGCCTTTTCTTTTTCATCGAAAAGAGGGCTAGTTTCAAACTCCATCGTCGCCAGGAGCTTCTCTTCGGTAAGGCCCCGAGCTTTGGCAATGTTGGAACGCACCGTGGAGCAGTAGCCACAAAAATGCTTTGTTGAGATAAGAACTCGCACGGCTTCCTTGAGGGGAATCGGCAAAATGCCGCCGTTAAGCAACTCATTCCATGCGCGAAGCCAATTCCGCCCCGCCTCACTGCGCACGTAGATCCTTGCGCACAGCGGATCGGGGGCTCCGTTCAAGCGCGCAGTTTCGATCAGAAGCCGCTGGGTTTCTGTTGCTTCGTGATTTTCAATGGGTCGAAGACGCGGCATGGGTTCCTCCTTATATGGTGGATCGAGCTAAGTTGCGCTGCAAAGTGGCGGGATCAATCTCCCGTTCCCAACGCGCCACAACCAACGTTGCCACACCGTTGCCGATCATGTTGACGACGGCCCGTGCAGTACTCATAAATCGGTCGATTCCAAGCAGCAATGCCATTCCCGCCACCGGGATAGTTGGCACGACGGTCAGGGTGGCCACCAGCGCGATAAACGAAGCACCCTGTACTCCGCTCGCACCTTTGGAAGTCAGCGTAGCCACTGCAAATATGGTCAGCTGCTGCATCAAGGTCAAATGAATGTTGGTGGCCTGAGCAACAAACAGCGCCGCCAACGTCATATACAAACTCGTGCCATCGGTGTTGAAGGTATAGCCCGTGGGGACCACCAATCCGACGAGTGTTTTTGAACAACCGAGAGTTTCCATCTTTTCCATCAGAGTCGGAATCGCGGGTTCCGAGGAATTGACGCCCAACACGATGAGAATCTCCTCCTTGATGTAAGCGAGAAATTTGAAAATGCCAAATCCCGCAAGGCGAGCGATTGCACCCAGTACGAGAATTACGAACAGAATCGAAGTGAGATAGAAAAGCCCGATAAGTTTCAAAAGCGGTCCGAGAGAGGCTACGCCGTACTTTCCCACCGTGAAGGCCATGGCGCCGAAGGTGCCGATCGGAGCCACCCGCATGACAATCTTGACCACGCCGAAGACTGCACCTGTAATCCCATTGAGCAAATTCAAGAGAGGCCTAGACCCAGGACCAGCCACGGATAACGCGAAGCCGAACAAAATCGAGATAAGCAAGACCTGGAGGATATCCCCTTTAGCAAAAGCGTCCACCAAAGTGTTAGGAATGATGTGCATCACAAATTCAGTCACGCTTTGCGCCTTCGCTTGGCCGGCATAATCCGCCACGCTCTTGGCGTCGAGTGTAGCCGGGTTAACGTTGAATCCCGCGCCCGGGCGCACTGTGTTACCCACAAGCAAACCGATGAGCAGCGCCAGCGTCGAGACTGCCTCGAAGTAAAGCAGAGCCTTGCCGCCGACCCGCCCGACCTTCTTCATGTCTTCCATTCCCGCGATGCCTGTCACTACGGTACAGAAAATAATCACCGTGATAATCATGGTGATTAGCCGAATAAAGCCGTCGCCGAGCGGTTTCATCGCGATGGCTCTCGCGGGGCTGAAATAACCGAAGAGGATTGCAGCCCCGATAGCGAAGAGCATCTGGAACGTCAAGCTCGTGTAAAAGGGCTTCTTGGGCGGTTTGGGAGTTGTCATGGATGGGAGCAGCAGCTAAAAGGAAAGAAAGACGGCCATTCCTTTCGCGCAAATGTTTATATACTGCATCACGCCAACCACTTCTCTGGATTGCAGATTGCGTCCGCTAATTCGCCCAGGAACTCTGCTGCTCGGGCGCCGTCGACGACCCGATGGTCGCTCGACAACGTCATCGTCATCATTGGCCGGACGGCGGCCTTGCCATCGACGGCAACAACGCGGTCGACGATGGTTCCCACCGCGAGTACCGCCGCTTGCGGGGGCGTGATGATGGCGCTGAAGGCATCGATCTTGTACATCCCTAGATTGCTGAGGGTGAAGGTTCCACCCCCAATATCGGCTGGGCGCAAGCGGCCCGCCCTCGCGCGCTCCGCGAGATCGCGCCGCTGCTCGGAAATCTCGCCGAGCTTCGCGCTGGTGGCTTTGGGAATCACGGCCCCCACCACACCATCCTTGACAGCCATGGCCACGCTGACATTAATCTCTGGGTTCGGAAGTATTCCCTCTCCCGTCCAACTCGAATTCATTTTTGGATGCTTCCTCAAAACGCGAGCTACCAACGCCACAAGCAAATCCGTGATAGTAAGGCGCACGCCGTACGCTTTCTCGATTTCAGGGTTGAGCCGCTTTTGCGCGTCTACAAGTCCGCCGGCATCGACGTCGCGAACCAGGAAAAAGTGTGGGGTACTCGTCCAACTCTGGGTGGTTCTTTCTGCCATTAGCCGCGCAACCTGGCTCAGCGGTTCAATTCCGGACGGTGCGGACGAACCTCCCGCGTTTGCGAACGATTGGACATCCTCGGTGCTGATGGTTCCGTCGGGACCTGAGCCACGGATCTTGCTTAGGTCCACGCCAAGCTCCTTGGCAAGACGCCGAGCCTTCGGCGAAATCTGCGGAGACGTTTCGGTTTGTTTCTGCGAAGCCGGAACTCCAGCAGAAATGTGCTGCCCCGAGGCGCTGGAAGCGCGAGCAGTCGGCGCAGCCACGGCGGATTTCAAAGGAGGTTGCTCACCCGGAGCGAGAAGCCAGGCAATGGTTTCGCCGACGGGGATCACGGCCCCAACATTCGCCGTGATTCCGCCAAGCACCCCGTCCCCTGGAGCTTCTATCTCGACGACCGCTTTATCGGTCTCAATTTCAAGGAGCGGCTCGCCTTTGGTGACGCGTTCACCTTCTTTTTTTCGCCAGGCTAAGAGTTTCCCGGTTTCTTGCGCCATTTCTAGCGCGGGCATTACGACGCTGATCGCCATAGTCGTTTATTGGTAGCCGAGGACAGACATCTTAGTCCGTAGCTGACACTCCTTCGGCTTTTGCGCTGGCCTCAACCATCTCCACCACCCGGTTGCTCGGTGGCTCCTCGTTCTCGCGCGTGGTCGAAAGCGGTCCATTCACTGTGAAATAGTGCGCGCCTGCCACCATGAGTTGTTCCGCCGGAAATCGCGTAATCACCTCGTGCCCGGTTTCCGTGACGACGATCTCTTCTTCAATGCGCGCGGCACTCCAGCCGTCCGTTGAGGGCCAGAACGTTTCGAGAGCGAACACCATCCCCGGTTTGATTTCATGAGAGTGTTCGAGCGAGACCAATCGGCTGATCACCGGCTTTTCCCAAATCGCAAGCCCAATACCGTGTCCGAATTGAAGGGCAAAGGCCGCTTCCTCGTCAGGGAAGCCGAATTCCTGGGCCGTGGGCCATACGGAAGCAATCTCCGCGGTCGTGCGTCCGGGCCGCACAAGAGAGATTGCCGCATCCAGATACTCGCGACACCGCTTGTACGCGTCGATCATGGCGTGCGAAGCGTACCCGATCGTGAAGCACCGGTAGTAGCACGTCCGGTATCCCATGTAAGAATGCAAGATGTCGTAGTAAACCGGATCGCCTGGGCGAAGCACGCGATCAGAAAACACGTGCGGGTGCGGACTGCAGCGTTCACCAGAAATGGCGTTGACGGCTTCGACGTATTCCGAGCCGAGGTCGTAGAGCACTTTGCTCGCAAGACCGACGGCTTGGTTTTCGCTCATGCCCGGTTTCATCGCCCGATACAACTCGTCGTAGGCTGCATCCACCATCATGGCCGAGTGGTTGAGGAGAGAAATCTCATCCTGCGTTTTGATGACACGGGCGTCGGACATGAGTTGCTGGCCGTCCACGATGGTGATCCCTTCGCGCTGCAGCGCGAACAGGATGGGTGGCTCGACAACATCGATTCCCAGCGGTTCCTTAAGGAGGCCCCGCATCTCGAGCTCGACTTTTATTTTGCGCGCGACATTCTCCGCGCGTCCCATTTCTGGCGACATCGCGCCACGCAACAGCGGGATTCCCGCGCGCGAACGCTCGCCCAACCACGGGCAATTCTGTTGATGGTGCCTCGCCGCTGACCCGAAGTCCCAGAGGATTGGTTCATCATTCTGGGGCAGCAACGTGAAGCGGCTGATTTTGTCTTGCGCCCAAGCGCCGATGTGAGTCGCCGTCAGATAGCGCACATTGTTCATATCGAAACAGAGCAGCGCGCCCATTTCCGATTTAGCGAGAAGAGCTTTTGCTCGAGCTAGTCGTTCGTGGCGCAGGCGGTCAAAATCGATGCGATTTTCCCAATCCACCGCCATAGAGCCATAAGTTTTCAGTGCCATGACACGCCTCCCATTCCGCGGCTCTCAGGCTTTGCCACAAAGCCGCTGAGCTGCTTCGAATACTGTTTGGTCGGTGGGTACGGTCACATCTTCCAAAGGAGGCGAGAAGGGAATTGGTACGTGCATCGCACCCATCCGCTTGACCGGTGCTTCGAGGCTATAGAACGCGCCTTCTGCTATAACCGCGGCGATTTCTCCCGTGACTCCATACCGACCGTACCCTTCATCAACGACGATGACTCTGGAAGTCTTTATTGCCGATTCGATCAAGGTCTTTTCGTCTAGAGGCCACGTGGTCCGCGGATCGATCACCTCCGCGCTGATGCCAGCCTTATCCAGCAATTCCGCCGCTCCGAGCGCGACTTGCACCATGCTACTCGTGGCCACAATCGTGATGTCGCTCCCTACGCGCTTCACGTCCGCCACGCCGAAGGGAATCGTGTAATCCCCAGCCGGCACTGGGCCCTTGAGTTTGTACATCATCTTGTCTTCGAAAAAAACCACAGGATTCTCGTCACGAATCGCGGTCTTCAACAGACCCTTAGCATCGTACGGTGTCGATGGCATTACAACTTTTAGTCCGGGAACATGACTCAACCACGCGTGGAGGGATTGAGAATGCTGCGCGGCAGAGCGTCGCGTGGCGCCCAGCGTGGTCCGCAAGACCATCGGCACCTTCCATGTTCCGCCCGACATGTAATGCACCTTCGCCGCTTGATTCACCATCTGATCCATCGTCAACGTCAGGAAGTCGCCGAACATAATGTCCACGACCGGCCGTAAACCGGTCATCGCGGCCCCGACCCCCACTCCAGTGAATCCCGCTTCTGAAATTGGCGTGTCGATGACGCGCTCAGCACCGAATTCCTCGACCAGCCCCGACAGAACCTTGAAGGGCGTCCCAGCCTCGGCAACATCCTCGCCGAATATGCACACTCGCGAATCGCGGCGCATTTCCTCCGCCAGGGCCTCTCGAACCGCTTGTGCGAATGTCAATTCGCGTTCCACCGCTTCAGGCATAAACGTCTTGCTCCACTTCGTCGACAGTTGGATATGGCGCCGTCAAAGCAAACTCCACGGCTGCCTTCATCTCGGATCGCACTTCGGATTGAATGCCCTCGAGAGTGGGAGCGTCAGTCAGTTTTTCGGCAATCAGCGTTCTCGCCAGATTCTCGATCGGATCGCGCTCGGTCTTCCATTCCTGCTCTTCCTGTTTTGAACGGTAATACTCGCGATTGATGTCACCCACGTGATGCCCCGTGTAGCGGTACGTGTTGCATAGGAGAAAAGCAGGGCCTCCTCCTGTGCGTGCACGGTCAACAAGTCCTTTAGCGGTGGCGTACACCGCCCGAACGTCTTGTCCATCAACGCTTTCCGCCAGCAGCCCGAATGCGGTAGCGCGGGCCAGAATATCGCCCGCTGTGGTCTCGGAATAGTGTGTGTATTCGGTGTACAGATTGTTTTCGCACGCGTAGATCACTGGCAGCTTCCAAAGTGACGCCAAATTCATTACTTCGTACAGAACGCCCTGCCCTAGCGCCCCCTCGCCGAAAAAGCAGACCGTGACTTGGCC
This sequence comes from uncultured Acidobacteriota bacterium, assembly GCA_963753745.1. Taxonomy (GTDB): domain Bacteria; phylum Acidobacteriota; class Terriglobia; order Acidiferrales; family UBA7541; genus Acidiferrum. The sequence continues at coordinate 102,208 of CAVWDX010000018.1, read as the reverse complement.
GGTGCCGAGGCGCTTCGAAGAGAATGCAGCCCCAGTTGCTATACCGGTGCTACCTCCCACGATGGCGTTCGCGCCCAGGTTTCCGGTGGCCGGATCGGCGATATGCATTGACCCGCCTTTGCCTTTGCAATAGCCCGCTTCCTTTCCGAGTAACTCGGCGAACATGCGATCAGGCGCAGCCCCTTTTGCGAGGCAATGCCCATGGCCACGATGCGTGCTGGTGATGTAGTCGTTCGGACGGAGCGCCTCACAAATCCCCACGGCTACCGCTTCCTGCCCCACATAAAGGTGCGCAAGACCCGGCATCAAGGCCCGCGTGTAGAGTTCGTTCACCTGCTCTTCGAACAGCCGGATCATCGCCATTCGCCTATACATTCGAATCCCTTGCTCGACCACTACATTGGAACCGGCCTTAGTCTTGTCCGTGGCAATTGTCATAGAGCGACCCCCGACATTTGCGCCAGTACATCGAAGACGACTGCGAAATCTTTGGCTGCCCATCCCATTCCACGCGCGGCCGTCAAGAATTCGTTACTGGCGGCGGTTGTCGGCATCGGGACGTCAACCTTGCGGCCTAGTTCCAGGGCCAGCAACATATCCTTTTGCATCATGTTTACGTTGAACCAGGCCTCCTCGGGCATTTTGAGAACGAAGGGACCGCGATATTGAATCATCGGCGAAGCTACAGCACTGTGCGTCAAGACATCCACGGCGGTCTCGCGAGCGATTCCGCTCTTTTCTGCAAGCAACACGCCTTCGCTGAATGCCAGCATTTGAACGGCTAGACTTAGGTTGGTGGCGATCTTCATCACTAGGGCAAGGCCATTGTCGCCGACGTGCGTGACCTTGGGTCCAATGTCGTAGAGCACAGATTTCACACGTTCAAACGTTTCGGCTCGCCCGCCCACCATTACCGACAACTTACCCTGCTGGAGTGTAATGACGCTCCCGGAAACAGGCGCGTCCAGCATGTCCGACCCTTTTTCTCGAACTCTTGCCGCGATAGACCGGCTGACGTCCGGACTAACCGTGCTCATGTCCACGAGGATTTTACCGGCCGTCAGGCTCGACAGCATTCCTTCCGGCCCATCAACGACGGCCTGCAGTGCCGCGGAGTTTGTCACCATCGAAAAGGTAATATCAGCTGCTGCAGCAACGGCACGAGGCGAGTCGCCCCATTTCATACCTTTCTTGACCAACCACTCCGCCTTCGCGCGGGTTCGGTTATATCCAGTAACGGAGTAACCTTTGCCGAGGAGACGGTCCACCATCTCGCTTCCCATCACGCCGAGTCCGACGAACCCAAGATTGGCCATGAAGCCTCGTCTCCTGATTACTACAAGCTTTTCGAAAGATCGGAATCGCCAACGCTTGGAGCATTCTGTGAGTCTTCCCGCACTTGGCGAAGGTGCGCCTTCATCGCTTCCCGAGCGCCGATGGGATCGCGATGCTCGATGGCCTCCAGGATCCGCTTGTGATGATATTGGCCCCGCTCTGGACCGCCCTCGACCAGGAAGATGCGCATACGTTGCTCACGCAAGAGTCCGACAATGGAATCAATCAGCGAGAGTATCAGAGGGTTTGCGGCTGCTTCGGCGAGCGCCAGATGAAAATCGAGATCGGCCTCGATGAAGGCGTCCGAATCCTTGCGCGCTTCATCCATTACAGAGATCGGTTCGCGCATCGCGGCAAGGTCTTGAGCGTCAGCGCGCGTTGCGGCTAACGCGGCAATCTCTGGCTCCAGGATTTCGCGGACCTCAGCTAAGAATCCTGATCCTTCGGGCTGTCCGATACGAATCATCCGATCTAGCGACTGTCGGATGACGTGGGATGTGCCGTCAGTTATGAAGGTTCCTCGGCCCGGATATGCTTCCACATGCCCTTTTTCGCGGAGGGCTTTTACCGCTTCTCGAACCGCAGTTCTACTGACGCCAAATTGTTGAGCTAGTTCCCGCTCCGGGGGAAGCTGATCACCTGGTTTCATCGCTCCTTTGCGGATCGATTCTTCGACCTGCCGAACGATTTGCTCATATAAGCGGGATGATCTGACGATTTTGTACATGGAATTCTCCACCAATCAGATAAATCCCAAGACGACCAGAGCCCAACAACTCCAAGAACGAGAGGGAGCGAGGACGCCGACGACGGGGGCAGGTCGTCCAGTGGTCGAGTTGTCGGACCAAGCTACCACACGTGGTCAGCCCCTGCAACTTCTTCCTAGACTTCCTCAATCCAGACCGTTTTGATATTCGTAAATTCGCGAATTCCATGCGCCCCCAACTCCCTGCCATGGCCGGACCACTTGACCCCGCCAAAGGGAATCCGAGGATCGGAAGCCACCATCCGGTTAATGAAAACCATCCCGGATTCGAGTTCATTGATGAATCGTTCTCTCTCCGTTTTGTCGTTGGTCCATGCACTCGCACCCAGGCCGAAACGGCTGGCATTGGCTATTTGAATTGCGTGATCCAAATCCTTGGCCCGGAACACGCTCGCCACTGGCCCGAAAAGTTCTTCTCGATAAGCGGGCGACTCCTCGGGGATATTCGTTAACACGGTGGGCGCGTAATAATTGCCGGGGCGATCCAAAGCCTTGCCCCCGGTCAGGACGCGTGCCCCCATCCCGATGGTTGTTTGAACATCGCGGTCAAGGTCGGCCAGGCCGTCGGCCGTGGCGAGTGGACCTAGTTCGGTCTTTTCATCGAATGGGTCTCCTACCTTAAGCGCTTCCATCTTGCTTACGAACTTACGTTCGAATTCGTCGGCAATGGATTCCGCGACAATAAAACGCTTGGCCGCGATGCAAGATTGTCCGTTGTTGAATATGCGAGCCTTCACCGCGACAGTACTGGCGGCCTCAAGATTTGCGCTTGGCATAATGATAAAGGGATCGCTTCCGCCGAGCTCCAGCACAACCTTTTTTATTCTCTTCGCGGCGGCCACGCCCACCTGAACTCCGGCACCCTCACTGCCAGTCAGCGTTGCTGCCATGACGCGCGGGTCCGCAAGTATCCGTTCCACTTTTTGCGAGCCAATCAGCAGGGTCTGAAACGCCCCCTCGGGAAATCCGGCTCTTCGGAAGATCTCCTCGATTGCCAGCGCGCTTTCTGGAACGATCGATGCGTGCTTAAGCAGGCCGACGTTGCCAGCCATAAGTGCCGGCGCCGCAAACCGCAGCACCTGCCAGAATGGAAAGTTCCACGGCATCACCGCCAGCACGGGCCCAAGCGGCTGATAACGAATGTAACTGCGGCTCGCGGTTGTCTCCACCTGTTCGTCTGCAAGAAACCGTTCCGCATTCTCCGCGTAGTATCGGCATACCCACGCGCACTTGGCTGCTTCCTCGACGGCCGAACGATACGTCTTGCCCATTTCGGTCGTCATGATTCGGGCGAACGCTTCTTTCTCATTTTCAAGGATGGTGGCGGCAGCCAACATCTTTCGCGCGCGTTCAGCGAAAGGGACATTTCGATATTTCGCGAATGTATGAGCCGCTCTTTGGAGTTTTTCTTCAATCTGCGAATCCGTTAGCGGTTCAAATGTCTTGAGCAATTTTCCAGTCGCGGGATTGATTGTCGCGATAGACATTTCGGTACTACCTCCGGGAATTTCCACTGTATTAAATCGATCGCTTCTCTTGCGGCCGCTTCTGAACCAAGAGAACTGCGAAAGGCGTCAAGGGAACTCAAGTTCGCTGTCTTGGCGTTCCCGTCCCTCACCAAGAAATCGCCGAGCGCGATGGCCGCTTACGTCAAAGCTTTTGAAGCCTGCCCCCGCATCTTGGCCTATCTTGGTCCGACCACTATACCCTAGAGGGTCCGCTATGCCAATGTGCGCTTTGGGCTCCACTTCGAGCTTTCCAAGAATATTCTTGACAGATTTTGGCGTAAGGTGGTACAGCGGTCCAACCAGTTTCACGCACTTGGACAAGGTGGTAGGGTTGGAGTCTTTGAAAGGCTGGGAAGCTTAGACGACTTAAGCCATCTATTGCTGCAACTAGCCTAAAGAACTGGAGTATTTGAAGCGCATTTAGTCGAGCCGTGCTGGGACTCTGACAACCATCACAGGCGCCAATCAGCGGAGTGGCACCCTTCGGAACCAACGGAGCAAAGTCAAATGAAAGATAGACGCAAAAGGACAGTAGAGCCGAAGTCAAAAGTCCCTAACGGCCTGAAAAACAAAGGAGTTCCGCCGACCCGCCGAGAGTTTCTTCAGCGCATGGCCGGTGCCGGATTGGCGCTGGCCGGAACGGCAGCAAGGAGTTGGGGGAACCATCACCCGCACCCTACACCCAACAGCCTAACGTACCTCGATCGTCGTATGTATATCAAAAATATGGAGATCTTGGCACATGTTCTTCCCGGGCACGCCCGGGGAGGAAAGATGCAGATGATGTCCATCGGGAGCAGGCGCTACATATTTCAACAAAACGACGTCATCGATGTTAGCGATGTGCGCAAACCGCAGATGTATAACAAAGGCGGTTTTGTGGGTTACCAGGTCCAAGTGGCTTATAACAAATCTCTGAAAAAATGGATTTTGATGACGGGAGCACAGACACCGATAACCGATTCGACCCCCGAAGCGCCCATGGGGAAGTACGACGATCCGCATCTGGACGATAAGCGCAAAAACTATAAAGGACTCCGCGGCGTCCGATTCTACGACGTAACCGATCCTTCAAAGATCATCAAACTCTCTGAGTTCAGTACGGGCGCCACCGGCCAGGGTACCCACCGCAATTACTATGACGGCGGTAAATACGCCTACCTTGACACGGCCCCAGACGAGACCTTCATCCACCAGCCGTCTTATTTCCGGGAGTTGGTTAACGGAAACATGATCGTGGATGTCTCCGACCCTAGCAACGCCAAAGAAGTGTCGATGTGGTGGGTACCAGGCTCGCGTAAGGGTGAGGAAGCCGAATACAACGAGTGGATCTGGTCGAAGCTCGTTCCACCTAGAGTTGTTGCGGACCAAACGCCGTTCGCTGGGTTGCACGGTCCAGTCTATGTGCCCAAAAAGCTGGAAGATGGCGGCAACCGCGGCTACGGTGCGTTCGGGTGCAACGGCTTTATTATTCTTGATCTTTCGGACCCTCTGCATCAAAAGGAGATTGGACGGTTCGAACCACCTCCTCAATATTCGGGGATGGGAATTGCATTCCACACTATTTATTGCGGGATACTCGATCGCGGATTCGTCCTGACCAACGGAGAAACCACAAATTCCGACTGTAACCAAATTTATCTCCCGAACTGGGTGATCGACATTCGCGATGAGGAGCATCCCATTGCCGTCGCGGAGCTTCCCCGGCCGGTGCCTCCACCCGAGGCGCCCTACCGGGATTTCTGTTTCAAGCGGGGACGCTTCGGCGCGCACAATCCGCCCCATCTGAAGGCTCCGGGAAAACCTCGACAGGAGTTTATTGCCTATTCCTATTTCATCGCGGGGCTCCGCTGCTACGATATCGGCGACCTCACCAGGCCCGAGGAAGTTGCCTACTTCATTCCTCCTCAGGGAGGCGACTTGAAAAAGTTTGGCAGCTACGACCGCACCGTGGACAACATACTTGTCGAATGGGATCGCAACATTCTCTGGACTGCGAGCGACACAGGTCTCTATGCTTTGAGCTGCCCCAATCTCGGAAAACCCATCCTCGATCCCATGGCGGTCACGGAATGGTCGCTTGATAAATTAAACGAAGGCGCGCCGTGAGGGGATGCCGCAAGGTCGAATGCGCCTCGCGTTCGCGAACAAAACCGCTGCCCAGTTGAATCAAATGCTTCTCGCAGTTTCGCAGGAGACGTCTCATGAAGATTATTCTCAGTGTTTGCTTGTTGGCTGCTGCCGGAGTTCTTCTACTCACAGGTGCGGTAGCCGCGCAGAATCCGAGCACACAAAAGATCAAAGTACTCACTCTCCTGGGTCGTCCTCTGGCGGTTGCCGTCGCGCAGTCGCACGGCATTTTTGCGAAATACGGCCTTGAAGTGGAGACGGAAAACCTGCCGAATTCGGGAGTCCTACGGGGAAATCTGGCCGCCGGCAAGGGTGACATCGCTTACCTGGCGGTCGACAACGCCGTCGCGATGGTAGAACTTGCGGGAGCCGACGTCATTATCGTGATGGGCGGCGAAGGTTCCCAGAATGAACTGATTGCGCAACCCGAAATCAAATCCATCCAGGATCTTCGCGGCAAGACACTTATTGTCGACGCGCCCAACACGGCGTATGCGTTGCAGCTAAAAAAAATCCTGCTCCTCAGCGGAATGCAGGCGGGCCGCGACTATACGATGCTACCATTCGGCGCCACTCCCCAGCGGCTGATCGCCATGCGCGAGCACAAGGAGTACGCCGGTTCGATGCTCGGCCCACCGACGTCGATTCTCGCCAAGCGTGAGGGGTTCGTAAGCCTCGGCTCAGTCCCGGACCTGATCGGACCGTATCAAGCTGCCGGTCAGTTCACCCTGCGTAAGTGGGCTCAGGAGCATCGCGCCGCGCTGGTGAGCTATCTCGCGGCGGTCATCGAGGGGCAACGCTGGCTAATGGCGCCTGCCAACAAACAGGAGGTCATCGAGCTGATGATCAAGGAATCGCATCTTCCTCCGGATGTCGCTGCCGAAGCATATGCATCTAGCATGACGCGGCCGGGTGGTTTCGCACGCGATGCGCAGTTCGATCTGGACGGTTTCAAGAACGTGCTCAAGCTGCGGGCGGAAGTAGAAGGCCAATGGGGCGGACATCCGCCTTCGCCTGAGAAATACTACGACTCTTCGAATTACGAAGCAGCGCTTTTGAAGCTAAAGAGCGCACCATAAGGGGAACAGATATGGCTCACCGAATTGCAGCTTTGCTTTTTATGTCGGTTCTTGTTCTTCTCGCGGCGAGCGCCGTGTTTGCGCAAGCGCAAAAGGAACGGACGCTCGACGAGATAAAAACCGAAGCGATGAAGCGCGCGGAAAATGGAATGTATCCGTTGATCGGACTTGATCCGGCCGATGTAAAAGAAGCCTTCGCTTCCATCAAGACCTCCGACAAGGACGAGTGGGCGGCCGCTTTTAGCGCCGTTGCTGACCGGTATATGACTCAGGCGAAAGCAGCTGAGACCACGGATCCGGCAAAGGCCAGCGCTTTGTACGTCAAGGCGTGGCGACTCTACTCTTTCGGCCGTTGGCCCGTGCCGGCCTCTCCAGGACAGCAGCGCGCCTATGCCAGGGCGATCGAGGCTTTTCTCGCCCACGCGCGATTTATGGATCCGCCGCTGGAGGTTGTCCGAATTCCTTTCGAAGGCTCAGAGATCATTGGCTATCTGCGACTTCCGAAGAATGCGAAAGGTCCCGTTCCTGTAGTGATTGCCATTAGCGGTCTGGACAGCAGGAAAGAGGATCTCTCTGAAAATTTCGGTGCAATCCTGCAATACGGTATCGGTTTTATCGGCTTGGACTCGCCGGGTACTGGCCAGGCGCCGATCAAAGCCAGCGAAACGGCCGAACGCATGTTCTCCCGCGTTATCGACTACCTGCAAACACGGCCGGAAGTGGATAAGACAAAAATCGGGATGGACGGCCAAAGCTTCGGCGCCTATTGGGCCACAAAATTGGCCATCGTGGAGCATGCCCGCCTGAGAGGAGTCGTCGCGCAGTCTCCGCCAGCGGATGCAACGTTCCAGAAAGATTTTTTGCTTAACAAAACGTTGGGGAATCGCGAGTATCTCTTCGGTCTTGGCCCTGCATTGATGTCTATTTTTGAAGGAACCAAGACTGTGGACGATTTGGCGGGCATATTCCCCAAAATGTCGCTGGTTTCCCAACATCTCCTCGGAAAGCCCACGGCGCCGATGCTTATCATCGCCGGAGCTCTGGACACCCAGGTGCCGATTTCCGATGCATATCTGATTCTCAACAATGGTGACGTTCCAAAAGAAGCGTGGATCAACCCCCAGGGTGGCCACCTCGGTCGGCAAGTGAAAGTGTGGCCCGATCCGGTCATCTTTCGGCAGGTGATTATTCCCTGGCTGGTGCGCACCATGGAAGCTCCAGCCAAATGAGCAATTGTTTATTGAGGCTTCGCTTCGCCGTTCTCAACTGGATTCGCCAGGATCTCGTGCATTTTCGCGGTGTCTAGTTCGCCTTGCCACCGGCTGACCACAATCGTGGCCACACCATTGCCGACGACGTTGGTAAGAGCGCGGCACTCGCTCATGAACTTCTCTATCCCAACCAGAAGCGCCAGGGCTTGGACGGGGATGGCCGGGACAGCCGCTAGAATGGCTGCGAGCGTAACAAAGCCAGTTCCGGTTACGCCCGATCCACCCTTCGACGCTATCAGCGCGAAGAGCAGTATGGCCACAATCTGGCCTAGCGCGAGGTGCGTGTTCGTTGCCTGCGCCAGAAACAGAACCGACAACGTGAGATAGATGTTCGTGCCATCGGTATTGAAAACGTAGCCGGTCGGAAATACCAAACCTACGACCGTGGCTGAGGCGCCCAGTCCCTCTAGCTTCCGCATCATGTCGGGAAGCACGGTTTCTGAAGAACTGGTTCCTAAAACAATCAAGAGCTCATCTTTGATGTAAGCAATGAACCTAAAAATGGAAAAGCCCGCCCAATAGGCGATGGCGCCAAGGATGAGAACGACGAAAATCAGGCTGGTGAGATAAAACGTCCCGATCAATTTGACGAGATTCGAAAGCGAGGCCATCCCGTAACTGGCAACCGTGAAGGCCATGCCGCCAAGAGCGCCCAAGGGCGCAGCGCGGACGATGATGCGAATGATTCCAAAAACGATTTTGTTCGCGACTTCAATGGCCCGGACAGCGCGAACACCAGTCTCCCCCATGCGCGCGATTGCAAAGCCGGTCAAGATCGAGATAAGAAGCACCTGTGGAACTTCGCCGCCCGCCAACGCGTCAACGAAGGTGTGGGGGATGAACCTCAGCAGGAACGGAATGATGCCCGTTTCTTTCGCGCGCCCGACGTACATTGCGGCGGCTTTCGGATCGAGCGTCGCTGGGTCGATATTGAGCCCAGCACCCGGATGAAGGATTACCGCGACGACGATCCCGATGATCAACGCGAGTGTCGAAACGGCCTCGAAATAGATCAACGTTTTTATACCGACGGTCCCCACCTTCTTGAGATCGCTCATCGACGCGATGCCTTGTACCACCACACAAAAAATCACCGGCGCAATCATCATGCGGATGAGCGCAACGAAACCATCGCCGAGAGGTTTGAGCGCGATACCAGTCTTTGGGAAAAAGTGCCCGATCAGAACGCCGACAAGGATGGCTATGAGCACTTGCACGTAGAGTACGGCGTACCACGGCTTGCGCTGCGCTGGGGATTTTCCTTTGCTCACGCTTTACTCTCCAACTCCGGCACGTTGAACGGTGTGAGCGCCGACGATGAATCCACTCCAGGGTTCAACAAACACGATCCAGGGGCGGTTCATTGGCGAGAAGCACGCGCTCAACATTGCGCCATGCGGAACGGAAAAGGAACGCGGCGGATTGACGGGTGACGCCGGCGATGTGTGGTGTGAGCAAGACCCGGCGCGCAGCGTCTCCTTGAAGCGAAAAAAGCGGATTGCCGGGCGCTGGTGGCTCCGTCGAATAAACATCCACTGCCGCGCCGCCGAGATGGCCAGACTTGAGACACTCCGCAAGCGCCGCTTCATCCACAATGCCACCGCGCGAGGCCTGAATCAGCACGGCCCCCGGTTTCATCGCCGCTAGTTCCCGCGCGCCGATTAGCCCCTGTGTGGCCGGGAGCAATGGCACATGCAAGGTGATGGCATCAGCAATTTTCAATAGCTCGTCGAGTGACACCGATTGTGCTTCAAGCGCCTTCGCAGCGCTTAAATTGCGCGGAGCGGGGTCGTAGTAACAGATCCTGCAGCCTCTCCTGCGGAACGCCTCCGCAACGGCCAAACCGATCGTGCCGAGCCCCACGATCCCCGCGATAAGCCCATCGAGCCCTACAAGATTATCGGCAATCATTCGCGCACGAAATGCGGCGTAGTTACCGGCGCGGAGCTCAGCATCGGCCCAGGCGAAACGCCGCAGAAGTAGGGAAGCAGCTGTGACTGCGTATTCTGCAACCGCGTTATTGCTTCCCCCGGGAACATTTGCTACCGAAATACCGAGCCGTTTCATCGCCGGCAAATCGAGACGGTCGAATCCCGCGCCCGTTACTTGCACGAACTTAATCGAGGCGCCTACGAACCAGGCCGCCGGAAGCTTGGAACCAACCGCGGGAATGACTAATGCGCGTGCCTCCTTCAGTAGTGCAGGTAAGTCCGCATCATCTGGCGAGCGATAAACTACTTTGAGCGGGGCAGGCGGTAAAGCGTCGGCACGCTGAAAATCAGACTCAGGGCGCAAGCACAGTACGTCAATTGTCATAGGTCGTTGGGATTCTCAGGAGAACTATCTGGTTCAGAGGTTCTCTTGGTGATGTCGCCAACGGGGAAAAAACACAAAAGCAGAAGCGGCACATTGCCGGTGTTTCGCGTCACATGCTTTTCCCCGGGAGGAACCAATAGAGTATCTCCGGCCTTGAGTGGATACTCGCCGCTGTCAGCAAAGGTGGTGCCTTGACCCGACAACACGTAGATGCACTCTTCGAAGTCGGAATGCTGATGCGGGCCGCGCAGCGATTCACCGGGCTGCGGAACGGGTATCTCCGCTAGACGCACGGTAATCCCGCGCGCACCTTTTTCTGCGGACACGATCTCCAGCGCTTTCCGCCCCGGAAGCCCGAGTTGTTTCGCCTCCGCCAAGGTGAAAACACGCGCCATCACCGCACGCTGCCCAATTGCTTGATTTCCGCGACCCCGCCCTGAATCTTGTCGAGTTCCTTGAAGATTTCCGCAGACTCTTTCGCGATTGCGGCCGCAACATCATTAACCATACGGTGGGCTTTCTCCACGGTGGCATGTTGTGGGCTGCCATACCATCCCGTCGGCGCGATGGAGCGTACATCGGACAAAACTGGCTGATAGCTGCGTGTGCGCCGAAGAGCGTCGATCTTGCGTCCGTGCGCATGGTCCGAGGAATAGTCGATGCGATCCAGATGCACGAGCTCCGGCTGGTAGGCGAGCACCGCCAGCGCTTCAATCTCGCCTCCGTGTGTGAGCCCGCCGCATTCCTTCCCGAACATATCTTCCGCGACGAAGCAGGCTTGAACCGTAAGCACGGTCATCCCATGCTCACGATGCAACAAATCCGCCGCCACTCCGAGCGGAGGAATATTTAGTTCATGCCAATTGAGAATAAGAAGATATTTGGCGCCGTGCTGTGCGGTGGAGGCGCACGTTTCCGTAACCACGCGCATGTACGTATCCGGCGTGAGGGTGATGGTGCCTTCAAACGGCATGTGCAACGGCGTGACTCCCAGCGGCCCGCCGGGCAACACCAACCCGTCCATCCGTTCCGCCACGGCGTGCGCAATCACGTTCGAAGCGAAAATGTCGGTACCCGTCGGCAGATGAGGGCCGTGCTGCTCGACGCTACCTTGCGGCAGAATAACTAACGGGTTCTTTTTCAACTGCGCCGCGATTTCCGGCTGCGTCAGATCAACGAAATACCGGCTAGGCAACATCATGGATCCTTTCGGCGATTCGCCTCTTCGCGCTTTTCATCACGTCCGCGATGCTCACGTAATGCCCGTCTTCTTCTATGGAACGCAACGCAGCGTAAACGATGGCCACGGCAAAGTTGCCGTTAGCAGCGCTCAATTCGCTGGGCTTGCCTGTCCTACAACTCTCGGCAAACATTTCGAGTTCATTTCGAAACATGTTGCTTTCCGGAACTTTCAGTTCCTCGCGCTTGGCATAGCCATCCTTGCCCCGCTGGATGTACAACGTGGATTTCTTATGTAATTGGTCCGGAGTGTCCCAAGTGTCGAAGTCGATCTCATAGTGCATCAATCCCTTCGAACCGAACACGCGCACCGCGAAGATTCCTGGCGACGTCCAGCACGACCCAACATAGCCAACCTTGCCGTCGGCGAATTTAAGCAATGTCATCGATTGATCATCCACTTCCGCGCCCGCGGGAGAAAGCTTGGAAGCCATCGCGCTGGCCTCGACGATTTCGCCGCCTAGATAGTGGAGCACATCAAACTGATGAATCGCCAGCTGCGACAGAGGTCCACCCGGCGCCTTGTCTTTGTACCACCGCCACATTTTGGGCGTCAGTTCCAATCCTCGATTGTTGGAAAAGTTGGCCTCGATGAAGGCAATCCGCCCGAGCTCTCCGCTGTCGATAGCCGCGCGAATTTGCCGAAGGCCGCCCATCAACCGGGCGCTGTGTCCCACCGTTACGGTGATTCCGTATTTTTTCTCCAGGGCTGCGATTTCCAGTCCCTCTTCGAGCGTGCTGGCGATCGGCTTCTCGGTGTACACGTGCTTCTTAGCCTTTGCGACTTCCAGCGCGACCGGCAAGTGCTGTTCGTTGGGAACTGTAAGAATCACGCCTTCGATCTCGGCATCTGAGAGCATTGTCTGCATGTCGGGAACCGCCGGCACGCCAAGCTCCTGTTCGAACGCCCGCCGTTTTTCCTCGGAACGGCTGAAGCCTGCAACGATCCTGATTTTTTCTGACTTTGTGGCCGCGCGAGCCAGGACTTTGGCCCACCGGCCGAGTCCGACGATGCCGACCTTGACGGATTTTGGTTTCATGATGGAAGCATTCTACTCAATCCTTGAGTTGGAAATGAAAAGCATCTTCCAGCGTCTTTCGAGCTGCACCAAGACACGAGTGTTAAAAGTTTCTTCAGAATTCGTAGAAGCAAGTGAGATCAAGGTCGGCGAATTATTCTACGTGGTTTTTGCAGGCGCCGCCTGAATGGTTGTCTGATAGCTGATCGCCAGAATCCATTTACCATCCCGCTTGATCCATAGGCGGCTCACGTGGATCGGTTTGCCGCTGTAAGGTTGGTGCAGGCACGTCATTACCACGGCGTCCCCGAAATCAAACATTCGTGCCGATACCAGGGGCGAGGGCACGGAGCTAACTCCAGCTTGCTTTTGCTTATTCAGAACTGCGATCCGGTCGGCCTTGGCGAAAGGGTGATCATTGTTGGAATTCAGCATCACGAATTCGTCGGCAATATGGGGAGCCCAAGCGGCAGCATCGTGCGCCGTGACGCCAGTCTCCAAGGCTTGCCACGAAACGATGACGGCTCTCTCCGATTCGTTTTTCGGTCGAAAAGGGACGGACTTGCACGGATTCTCGCAGTCCTTCACGCCAGTGGCACTGGCAGCCGGCGGCTCATCGCTCAATTTCACCTCGTGATAAACGAGCAAGCGCCAGCCCTTTGGATGTTTCACCCAAATGCGCAGAACATGCTCTTTCCCCCGGCCTGTCATCACCGCACCAACTTCCCCATAAGTGAGCTGCTTCACCTCGGCGTCGGATTCGTCGCCCAGAACGGGTTTCGGCAGGGACTTGAGGATCTCCGCCCTCGATTCCGTCTTTCCCTCCGCATCCGTCCACGTAAAATCGGAATCAGCGAGTGTGGCGAGCTTTGCCTTGTCGCCTGCCGCGGCTGCACGCACAAATTCATGGTCCGTTTGAAGAATGGACTGTTCCGCGGTCTCAGCGACAACCGGCTTGCTCTGCGCAGCAACCCACATGCCACCGAGCAGCACACCTATGGCAAGCGCACTTGTGACAAAGCGTTTCATCTACTTTCTATCCTTACTAGGCATTCGGTTGGTCTCTTTCATCGGAATGAGGGGCCGCATGTGCTTCCGGCCCCTCTTCGAGCTTCAGTCGCCCAGAGGCGGTTAGAAGAGTAGCTTCAAGCCCAGTTGGATAGCGCGGGCGCTGCCCGAACCAAGCACCGGATTGAATGCCGCATTGTCCGGAGTGGCGCAGCCACAACCGAACAAACCGGGCTGTGATGGATCGGCGGTTGCACCTTGGCCATAGGTGCTGGTGCCGCCGTTAGGATTGGCGAAATTAGGATGATTGAAGATATTGAAGGTCTCGACGCGGAACTGCGCCCTGACCCGCTCTCCGAACTTAAAGTTCTTTGTAATAGACAAATCGACGTTGTGGAAACCGGTGTCTCGGAAGATGTTGCGGCCCATGGTGCCGAAGGTACCGATTCCATTTGGAATCAGGATTGAACTGCCGTTGGCATAGCAGCCAGCGGTAGCGAGCGAGGTTGTGTATGGTTGAGCCGCATTGGTCCCGTCGAGCGCTGTAGCCTTCGCTAAACAATCGGCGTTGCTCGTGCCCGGGAAATACGGCAGACCGTTAGGCCCTTGCGATTTGAAATCAGATGGGTTTCCGTAGAAATTCCAACGGTCGGAGGCTTCCCCGACTCCGCTGAAGTTAAAGGACTGATCATTGACATTCCATGGCTGTCCAGTCTGCATGGCGAGGATGGTATTGAGCTGCCAGCCCTCCAGCAACTGGCTCCTGGTCTTTTTCTCTGGAAGTGTATAAGTCACGGAAAGAGTAAAGCGGTGGCGAAGGTCTTCGTCGCCGCTGGCATGTTCCAGGTACGGATGCGCGCTGTCCTGGGGAAGGAACGCGACCCAGTTTGACGACATGTCATCGAGTGCGTGTGAATAGGTGTATCCCGCCACGAAATCGAGGCCATGATAGTTGCGAGCCGTGAGAGTCGTTTGTAATCCGTGGTAAGTCGAGCCGTAAATATTCGAGAGGTAGTTAATTTGGCCAAGATATGGGGCCGTTTGGGCATACGGAAATACTGGATTTCCCGAGTTTGGGGCGGGCTGATTGAGATCAACGACGCCGGGAAGTTTTACAGCGTGATTGCCAACGTAGGTGGCGTCCAGCGCAAGTTTGCCCGAGAAAGAATGTTGGATGCCCAAAGTCCAGTTCTCTACGTAAGGCGTGCGGAAATTGCGGTTCATGGCGAAGGTGTTGCAAGGACCCGGGTCCGATCCAATTCCGTCGCCGCACTGAACAAGCCCAGAGACGTTGGTGGGATAAATTGGGGTTGTTTGGTTCGTCCAATTAAGGCTCCCCGGACCAGATAGTGGGACGGTGATCCCGGTGCTGAAGATATTTCCAATCCCCGGCGTGGTAACAGGGGTAACGGGGCAGTTGCCACCCACGGGAGCCGCTGGACAAGTGGTGATCGTGGCCCCAGTGGGAACGACGCCGATGCCAAAGAGTACGGGTCCACTTTGGAGGTTTTGTTGCGACATGAACGTGCTCATCGGCAGCACATCGTAAACAATGCTGCCGCCGAGACGAACGACAGTCGTACCCTTGCCAGTCACGTCCCAGGCGACACCCACGCGCGGTGAGAAATTCCTGTTATCCCGCTTGTAGATTGAACTGATGTTCTTGCCCACCTGTTCGAAACCAACGGATGGCTCCCAGTTTCCGAACAGATTATTGGCTTCCGTGGGGACACCCTGGAGTTCATAGCGCAGTCCCAGGTTGAGGGTCACTCTCCTGGAAATACGCCAGTCGTCCTGCGCGTAGCCAGCATAGAGCCACTGCGAGATGTTCCGGGTGGGATCTCCACCCAAGAAGGCAGCAGCGGTGGGAGTGCCGGCAAGGAACGCCTCTAGACTAGGAAACGTGATCCTGCCCCGCCCACCCCGGAAAGTAGCTTGATGAACCAAATCCCTGCGAATCTCGCCTCCGAATTTGAAGGCATGCTTGCCGTGCAAATAGGAGACCTGGTCAATAAAACTGTAGACCTTGTCTGGCCCGACTATCTTTGGAAAGTTGTGGAAGGCGCCCAGTTCGGTGAACCCCGTCATTTTGATATTAGGTATGCCTTGTAAGAGCGGAGTGGTAATGCCTGTGTTGATCACATAGGGGAAGCCAATATCGCTCGGGAGGATCTGTAGAACGTAATGCGTAAGGCCTGCGCGAAATTCGTTGGCCCAAGTCGAGTTTGGTGTCCAAGCCCAATGGCCCGCTACGGTCTGTGCGCGTGAGTGGACCTTGGTGCGGAATTGCGCAAGGAGTTCGTTGGAATCCATGCCTATGATGGTGTCATTGCCAAAGAAATAGGAGCCGCTTAAGGAGTTGTGATCGTTAGGATGGAAATCCACTTTCCCAATGGCATTCTTGGAGCTGTTCTGATTGGGATAGGTGAGGGTTACGAACGTTCCCTGGCTGGCATTCGGAGTATAAAAGCCGACCAAATAAGCGCTCAGCGGATTCACAGCGATATCCTGCAATCCAAGGTCGGTCGTTGCGTCGGCGATGCTGGCGGCACAGTTTCCAGTCGTAAGCACTACGCAGCCGTTGCCAGTGCCGCCAGAGATGGGAGCCGTCGTTGGGGCATGTCCTGGAAGCGCATTGCCGACGGTATAACGCTGGGCCTCGAAGCCTCCAAAGTAAAAAAGCTTGTCCTTGATGATATGTCCGCCAACGGTGCCTCCATATTGTTCCAGTTCCACGGGGGTCTTGGGAGTTCCAACCGGATCGAAGTAGTTGCGAGCGTCGAACGAGTCGGAACGGCCGAAGGCGTAGGCGGTGCCGTGAATCTGATTGGTGCCAGATTTCAAACCGACGCTGGTGATGGCGCCAGGCTTCCAGCCGAATTCGGCCTTGGGGTTGACTTGCGTGTTGAACTCCTGAATCGCGTCAATCGGGATGAGCGTTGCAGCGTCGCCAAGGACGGCAGCGGCATTGGTCACGCTCAGGCCCATAAAAGCCTCGTCATTCGTGATGCCGTCAACGATGAAACTGGTGTCTTCAGGCCGTATGCCGTTGGTCGTTTGCGTCCAAGGACCGCCGCCCGGGTAAATCGCGGTGCCCGGACGTAAGGAGATGAGATTCTGGTAGTTGCGGCCATTCAGCGGCAGGTCGTTGATGATTTCGTTGCTGATCGTTCCCCCCAGTGTGGTAGAGGTCGTGTCCACCATGGGGACTTCCTCTGTGATAGTAATCGTCTCTGACGTTGAGCCGGGTTGCAGGACGGGGTCGATGCGCACGTCCTTGCCAACCTCAACCAAGATGTTTTTGCGCTCGAAAACCTTGAAGCCCTTGAACTCGGCGCGAACGGTATAAGTGCCGGGTTGCAGGTTCAGAGCCACGTACGCGCCGTCCGAATCCGTGATCAAGGTCTGCGCCACGCCGCGAGCGACGTCAGTGATAGTCACGGTCGCGCCGGCGACCTCGCCCCCGGTCTGATCGGTGACAACACCCAATATTCTGCCGGTACTGCCTTGTGGGCTAGCTATAGCAGCGGCCAAAAGCACCAGGCTAACCATGGCCAGAATCCGAAGCATTTTGGACGTGTAGACGCATCCCACACCGGTATTTCCCCTAGCATAGAACCGCATGAGGACCTCCCCCCACGAAATAGGTATAGCCGCTGTACCACCATACGATATAGGCTGTCAAGTGTTTCATTGATTGAATGCATTAAGATTATGGATTAGCGGCCCTTTCTGCCGGAGATATTGGTCTATTGGTCAGACCACTAGGCACGCCCTCTCACGAAATTCGTCACATGATGCTTTTTAGCATTCCATTGACAAAGCTGGCACCAAAAAGGCGCCGCCCTGTTCATCCAAGGCTACTCAAGGCTGACCGCGCACCGACTTTTCCGCTTACCATCGAAACTAATGCCAGCGACCGGCCCATCGCTCATTGATAGCTCTCCCTCGCTAGATGGGGAGGAACTGGCACAGCGGTGTCGATTTCTTCGAGCCGGCGATTTTTCGGCTCAATCCCCCAAAATACGACCAGGATAATCTGAACGATGAGAAGCCCGATCATAAAGCTCAGGACGCCGCCCATCCCGTGGAACCTAAGCAGCCAGACGACGAGGAAAGGGGTGATGATCGTCGCCCCGCGCCCGAAAGTGTTGCATATTCCTGATGCGCGCATGCGCACCTCGGTGGGGAATAGCTCTGGGATGTAAATGGCGAAAAGGAGCGTGACAAGGATGTAGACCGGAATCATCAGCAAGAAACCCACGATAACCAACACGACCTGGCCCTTGATGAAGGGATAAAAACTCCCGATCAGAATCGTGAGTAAAGACGCGCCGATGATAGTTGGCTTACGTCCCCACGAGTCGGCAGTAAAGGCTCCTATGGCCGACCCGATCGGAGCGCCGATGGACATGACCAGCGAGTAGCCAAACGATGCCGCGATGCTGCGTCCCTCCCGGACAAAGAAAGTTGGCAGCCACAGCACGAAACCGTAGATCAAGGAGTTGGCGACAATTAGGGTAAACGCACCGACAATCATGCGAGGCAGAAGCACAGGACTGAGCAAGCTTCGAAGTCCGATGGACTCTTGGATTGGCGCCAACTGCGACGGAGGTGGAAGAGCGCCATGCTGTGCGGAGACTTCGCGTTCAATGGCTTGCAGGAGGGCCTCGGCCTCTTCGTCTCGACCGATAGCTTCCAGCCAGCGAGGAGACTCAGGCAGCGCCTTCCGCAAATACCATACGATGAGTGCGCCGACTCCGCCGAGTACGAACATCGCACGCCAAGTGAACCTGGGAATGATCAACGTCCCGAAAAGTGCGCTGATCGGCAGGCTTGAGACGACCATGGCGGACAACGCGCCAAGCCACTTGCCGCGGGCCCGCGGGGGGACAAACTCGGTCATGGTCGAAAAACCGACTACGATCTCGGCACCAAGCCCCAATCCCATAATGCCGCGAAGTAGGATTAGGACGTTCATTGAGGTTGCGAAGGCAGAAGCGATGGAGGCGACGCCGAAGATGGCAAGATTGGCTTGATAGGTGAAGCGCCGTCCGTAACGGTCGCCCAGAAAGCCGGTTAGGAACGAGCCCAACATCATCCCAAGGAATGTCACGGAGACAAATTGGGCATTCTGACCGATCGTGGAAAAGCCGCTCTTAAGCGTCGCACCCAGAACGGTGGCAGCAACGTATACGTCAAAACCATCAAAAAACATTCCGATGCCAATCAGTGCCAATACTCGGCGATGAAATGAGGAGATGGGTAACCTATCGAGGCGTGCGCCTGCATTTACTGTCACAGCCGTTTCATTTCTTCTTCGACAGCAAAGTCATGCTGCCGACTGTCAAGGCTTCAATGACTAAACGGCAATTCTGGTCAAAGAAGTTCTGCTGGGCTGTGTAGAAAAATTCCTTGCATCGCCGGGCTGCAGCGGAGTCTAGGGCCAGAATACGCTGGATGAGGGTATCCGCTTCTTTCTCTAGCTGCTCGGCTGCGACGACATGTGAGATGAGGCCGATTTGCAGCGCGTATGGAGGCGAGATGGGGTCACCGAAAAGCACTAGGGGAAACGCGGAGCGAGGCAAAGTATACTCTCCCAAATAGGACATGATCGCCGCTGGCGCCAAACCGGAACGCATCTCGGGAAATCCTAGTGCCGCGTGTTGAGCCACGACCACGAAGTCACAAACGATAGCGAGGCCAAAGCCGAATCCGAACGCGTCACCCTGCACCTCCGCGACGCTGATTAAGGGAGAGGCTCTCAAAGCACGCTTTAGCTCTATGATCCGAGCCGATTCGTGGCGGATCTCATCGACGTCCCGGCCAGCGCGCTCTCGCCCAGTGCAAAAAACCTTGCCACGCGCCCGAATGCGCAAGACTCGAGCTCTCGGGTTAGTTGCTTCGGCTCGGAGCTCAGCCAGCATCGCGTCGAACATCGGCCCGGTAACTGCATTGCCAGACGCACTACGATCTAAAGTAAAGGTAAGGATGTCCCCAGCTCTTTGAATCGTCATTCCTGCAAAATGGCTGCTTCGGGATGATTCGACGCGCTTTTTGGATGACATGCCGCCACCGTATACAAGGAATGCAAGGCAAGTCAATAGCTGCGCCAAAACCTGTTGCACGGAACCGTGTGGTTGGAAGCGCTCTAACTCTCCGGCGTTTTTCTTACGGAGCGAAGACATCACTCATGGGAACGACAACCGTGGATTCCAGACGCTGTCAAAACCTGCGGCCCTCGAGTCAGCCTCGCCATATACGCCTGCCACCGCGGTAACTATTTCTCTCGGATTTTTGCTGTCAGAGGGGAATCGCTAACTTCGCCCAGCAGGTGGGGATGATTGCCGCCAATGTCAATTCCAACTACCGTCCTCGGCGTTCGGTCCGCCAAAACTACCATTCAACTCCCAAATTCTACTGTACCATGGAAAACACTATACTCTGTCGCCAACGCGGTGTTACCATCGCCCATGTTTCGCTCGCAACAGATTGGTATCTCCCTTGGAAGGTGCCGGGCTTCAGCCCGGCGCTGTTCCGCTCGCCCTCGCGGAGTCTGGGACTTGCTCTCGCCCTCCTATCCGGCCCCGCTCTTTGCATGTTTCTTTTCCAAATGCAAAAAATTAAACCCTTTGCTTTCAAATCGTTCCGCACTCTTCAAAAAAGTGTATTCTGCCAACTCTTTTGCAATCAAAGGCTTCCGCACTCTTTTGCAAAACACCCGGGTGGCACCCACGCTTGATAGATTTTCTACTCCTCCTTGCAATCCGTCGCAAAAAGGCACTCCTGCAAGTCCTTTGCCTGCCACTCTTGCAGCCCCCGTCACCAATAAGTCCATTGTTTGCCGTTCCTACAGAAATACCGGGGGTGTACGCCCTTCAGTCTGTCGCAACGCGCACACCACGCTCTGCAAGTTATCAGTCAAGAGGCGACAGAAACGATTCTCAGATTTCGAGAATTACCGGCAGTATTAAGGGACGCTTGGAGGTCTGCTTGCTGATGTACCGCTTAAGGTCGACGCGGATTTTTTCCTTGATGACGCCCCAATCCGATTTTTCTTCGGCGTTGGATTGCTCCACGGTTTTCATGATCACTTCGCGCGCACCGGCAATCAGTTCCTGTCCGTTGTCGCTGAACATTCCGCGCGTCACGATTTCCGGTTGCGATTCCATTTTGCCGGTGTGTTTGTCGATTGCAATGATCGGCACGACCACGCCATCTTCGGAAAGATGCTTTCGGTCGCGGATCACCACGTCTTCGATCTCTTCGAGCGACCCGGAATCCACACAGACGCGGCCAGCGGTCACGGGATCGCGCCGCCGAACTCCATCCTGCGTGAATTCGATGCATTTGCCGTTTTCGATCAGGAGGATTTCTCCGGAAACGCACCCAAGTTGATGAGCGAGCGCGGCGTGGCGGAAAAGATGCCGATACTCGCCGTGAACGGGAATGAAATAGCGCGGCTTGACCAGTTGCAGAACCAGTTTTTGTTCTTCCTGGCTGGCGTGCCCGGAAACGTGAATCATGCCCGCGGAATTGTCGTAATAGACCAGCGCGCGCCGGCGGAACATGTGGTCCAGCATGCGGAAAATGGCTTTTTCATTGCCGGGAATGATGCGCGCGGAAAGAATGACGCTGTCGTTTTCGTCGACCGTAACGAAGCGGTGATTATCGACGGCGATGCGCGAAAGGGAAGACATCGGCTCGGCCTGGCTGCCGCTGGCGAGTATGACGATGCGCTTGGGATCGAAGTTGCGGATGTCCTGCGGCCGCACCACCATGCCGTCCGGAATGCGTAAATAATTCATCGAGTGCGCGATCTCGACGTTGTCGACCATGCTGCGGCCGACAAACGCGACTTTGCGGCCGACCCGCCCCGCGATATCGATCACTTGCTGAATGCGGTGAATGGATGACGCGAAACAGGAAAGAATGACGCGGCGCGGCGCCGCGCGGCACAGCTCTTCGATGCGAGGCACGACAGCTCGTTCGGACGGAGTGAAGCCGGGCCGCTCGACGTTGGTCGAGTCGCTGAAGAGCGCGAGCACGCCCTCGCTGCCATAGCGCGCGAAAGTGTGCAGGTCAAAAGGCGCGCCATCTACGGGAGTTTGGTCGATCTTGAAGTCGCCGGTGTGAATGATGACGCCCACAGGCGTACGCACGGCGAGCGCGACGCAATCGATGGTGCTGTGTGTGACATTGATGAATTCGATTTCGTACGGGCCGATTTCGACGAGTCGCCCGGGTAAAACTTCGCGAAGCGTCGTCGAGTCAAGCAGCCCGGCTTCTTCGAGGCGTTTTTTGACGAGCGCCAGCGTGAATCGCGTTCCATACACTGGAACGTTCAAGTCGCGCAAAATATAAGCGAGCGCGCCGATATGGTCTTCGTGGCCGTGGGTTAAGACGATGGCGCGAACGTGTTGCCGATTCTGCTTGAGATACGTGATATCCGGAATCACGAGGTCCACGCCCAGCAGTTCGGATTCCGGGAACATCATGCCCGCGTCGATGACCAGTATGTCGTCACCGAGACGAAGCACCATCATGTTCATTCCAAATTCGCCGAGACCGCCGAGGGGGATTGCCAGTAGGGACTGCGTAGACTTACTCAAAGATAGGTTATCTCCACAATGTTCCTTAGAATCGTATCACAGTAGGATGATGCGCGCCCGTCGCGCTCGCAGCGCGCCGGCTTTCTCCTTTTGTAAATGTCGCTTGCGCAGCAAGTTGCTGCGGCACGTATGATGCTTTTAGGAGCGCGCGACTAGCGATCGCCGCCGCTGAAGAGATGGGCGATCAACACGAGGAGGACGGCGCCGACAGTGGCGGCTGCGAGCGAATACAGAAAGCCTCCGCCGAAAATGCCGAGCCTCATGAATATCCATCCGCCGATGAACGAGCCGACGATGCCAAGAATAATGTCCGTTATGCAGCCGAAGCCCCGCCCGCGCGAAATTTTTCCGGCGAGCCAGCCGGCGATCAAGCCGATCACGATCCAGCCCCAAAATCCGGTGGGAAGCCAGATCTTGTAACTGCGCGATTCGAACAAAGCGCTTGAAACAATGGTAATCATTCAGCCTCCAAGAAAATCGGCGGTGCAGGACCGGCCCACAATGGGTAGAAGTCTAGCAGAGGGATTCCTGTTGCGTCATGCGAGGAAGTAGGTTTGCTAAGTTGAGGCAGGCTGCTGTTGGGTCATGCAATGAAGGGTGCCGAGGCCGAGGACGAGGTCGCGGCAGGCGATGCCGACAACTTCGCGATCGGGAAAGAGTTTGGCGAGAGTGTTTAACGCGACGCGATCGTTCGAATCGTTGAAAGTGGGGACAATGACGATTTTATTGGCGATGTAAAAGTTTGCGTAGCTGGCGGGGAGGCGCTGGCCATCAAAATAAACGGGGGCCGGCATGGGGAGCGTTTCGATGCGCAGCGGGCGGTCGTCTTGATCGCGCATATTGTTTAGCAGGGCAAGATTTTCCTGAAGTGGGCGGTAGTTGGCGTCGTTCGAATTGTTTTCGACGACGGTAACCACCGTGGTCGGATCGACGAACCGGGCGAGATCGTCGACGTGGCCATGGGTGTCATCGCCAGCGATGCCGTTTTTTAGCCAGAGGACGTTTGTTACGCCGAAATAGCTTTTGAAGACGTCGGCGTAATCCTCGCGCGTGAATCCGGGATTGCGCTCTTGCGTTTTGCTGAGGAGACATTCTTCTGTGGTGAGAAGAGTGCCGCGGCCGTTGACGTCGATGCTCCCGCCTTCGAGGACTACGCAGCGGCTTTTGTGGATCGGTTGCCAGACGCGCCTCTTTAGTTTTTTATTGGTTTGGGAAACGACAACGGCGTCTTTTTTGTGATTGTCGTATTTTGCCCAGCCGTTGAAGCGCCAATGGGTGTAGGCGACTTCACCGGAAGAATTCTTTACGCAGATCGGGCCGGAATCCCGCATCCAGCCGCGATCGGTAGGAACACGGAAGAAATCGACGGCTGAGAGGTTGGCGCCGGATTTTTTCAGGATGGTGCGGACACGGGATTCGGCAGCGCGATTTTCAACGAGGAGATAAACGCGCTCGACTTGGGAGAGATGGCGGACGATTTCGGCGAAGGCCCATGGAATGGGAGAGAACTTGCCTGGCCAGTCGGTTAGCTCGTGAGGCCAGCCTAGCCAAGTGGCTTCGTGGGGTTCCCATTCGGCGGGCATGCGGAAACCCTGGGAAACCGGGGTCGAGTCGTTTTGCGAGTTCGACACAAGTGTGGATTGCTGCGAAGATTTTTTTAACACAGAGGTCATGGAGAGCACAGAGAAGAATGAATCATTCGCCTAACCAGCGGTTCAAGATGGGTTGGTAGGCGTCGATGCGGCGATCGCGGAGGAAGGGCCAGTTGCGGCGGGTTTCTTCGCTTTGTGCTGGGTCGCATTCGACTACGAGAATCTCTTCTTTATCGTTCGAGGCTTCGGAGAGGACGCGGCCGAAGGGGTCGGCGACGAAAGAGTTTCCCCAGAATTCGAGGCCGGGGTCGCCTTTTTCCGGTTTGCCTTCGTAGCCGACGCGGTTGACTACGGCGACGTAAACGCCGTTGGCGATGGCGTGGGCGCGCTGAATGGTGCGCCAGGCGTCGAGCTGCGCCGCGCCGAATTGTGCTTTTTCGTGAGGATGCCAGCCAATGCTCGTGGGATAGAAAATGACTTGCGCGCCCTGCAGAGCGGTGAGGCGCGAGCCCTCCGGATACCACTGGTCCCAGCAAATCTGAACTCCGATACGTCCGTAGGCGGTGTCGAAATTTGGGAAGCCGAGATCGCCTGGCGTGAAATAAAATTTTTCGTAATAAAGCGGATCGTCCGGAATGTGCATTTTGCGGTATTTGCCGAGGAGCGAGCCGTCAGCGTCAATGATGGCGCAGGTGTTGTGATAGATGCCAGCGGCCCGGCGCTCGAAAAGTGAAACGACAAGGACAACTTTTTTTTCCTTCGCGATTTTCGCCAGCACGTCCGTCGAAGGGCCGGGAACGGGCTCGGCGAGATTGAAGAGATCGGAGTTTTCGGTGCGGCAGAAATATTCGCCGCGAAATAATTCATCCATGCAAATGATTTGCGCCCCGCGCCCGGAGGCTTCGCGAATTTTCTCGACGGCGCGGGAAAGATTTTCTTCGGCATTGGCGGTGCTGCGCATCTGCACAAGGCCAATTGTGAATTTGTTTGCCATGAAATTTAGTTTATCATGCTCGTAGAAAAGTATTCGCAGTTGCGTTTTATACTTTCCTTCGGGGCGCATTTGTACTATCAATCGTTACCAAATCCGAATGTCACGGCGTGGTGTGAAGTTCCGTAACGAAAGCGCGACAAAGATCGGGGAGAAGAGATGGCAAAGCAGCATGAAAAGACAGTCACGGGGCGCGTACTGCACGATCCTGTAAAGGATAAGCTGCGGCCGATGTTTCCGATCGATCTATCGAAATGCCGCACCATCGACGAACTGGTCCGCGCGATGGGCGACACGGCATTTACCGGGCGGCAGATCGGCGACGCCGCCGACGTTCTGGAAACGATGGCGCGTGACAAAGATTGCTTTGGAGTGTTGACGCTCTCCGGTGCGCTGACGGTAGCCAAGATGGGATTGATTTTTTGTGATTTGATCGAAAGTGGAATAGTGAAAGCGGTGGTTTCGACCGGAGCACTGATGGCGCACGGGCTCGTGGAAGCGACGGGGCACTCTCATTTCCGATACGACCCCAGCAAGATGGACGACAAAACGCTGTTTGAGGCCGGATACAACCGCGTTTACGATTCGCTCGAGCCGGAAGTGAATCTGGATGCGGTAGAAGACATGATGGATCACATTCTCGGTGAATGGGACGCAGAAGAGGTGGTGAGTAGTTGGAAACTTCACCGTCGAATCGGAGAGGAGCTGCACAAGAAAGCGCCGGGGCGGGGGATTTTGAAGTCGGCGTACGAGCACAACGTCCCGGTCTTTGTTCCGGCGTTCAGCGATTCCGAACTAGGAATCGATTTTGCGCTGCAAAAATTGGCGCGGCTGAGAGAAAAGCGGCCGCTGCTGCGGTTCGACATGTTCGAGGATTTCGAGAAATTCGCGGACATGATGCTGGCCACAAAACGGATGGGAATTTTCACCGTCGGCGGAGGTGTGCCCCGAAATTGGACGCAGCAGTTTGGCGTGTACGCGGAATTGCTGGCGCGGCGCGGTTACAAGAAAATTCCTCTGAAGCGCTACAACTACGGCGTGCGGATTTGCCCCGAGCCGGTGCATTGGGGAGGGTTGAGCGGCAGCACCTACACGGAAGCGGTGTCATGGGGCAAGTTTGTGCCCCCGGAAGAAGGCGGCAAGTTCGCGGAAGTGTTTGATGACGCGACGGTGGCGCTGCCGCTAGTGGTAGGAGCGGTGCTGGATCGAATTGGATATTTCAAGCGCGAGAAGTGAAGATGCGGCGCACATCCCGGCCAAAGTAGTAGACTCAAGACCAGGCGGTGCAACGTGATCTTCAAGCAGTTCTACCTGAATTGTCTCGCGCACGCTTCGTATCTTATTGGAGACGAGCGGACATGCACGGCAGCCGTCGTCGATCCGCAGCGTGACGTGGACCGCTATCTCGAGTTTGCAGCGGAGAATGGACTGCAAATCAAGCACGTGATTTTGACGCACCTACACGCGGACTTTGTGGCCGGCCATTTGGAGCTCCGCGATCGCGTAGGCGCAACAATTTATTTGGGTGCTAAAGCGCAGACGGAATACCGCTTTACGCCGCTCGCCGATGGCACCACGATCGAATTCGGCCGCGTGCGGCTCGGGGCGCTGGAAACACCGGGTCACACACCCGAATCAATCTCCTTACTTGTCTACGACCTCCACAAGAGTAAGAGCGCGCCCTACGCCGTTCTAACGGGTGACACTCTATTTATTGGCGATGTTGGACGCCCGGATCTTCGTGCGGCGCTGGGTTGGTCCGCCACCGATCTTGGCGCGTTGCTCTTCGACTCCCTGCAATCTAAATTGCTGCCGTTGCCGGACGCAAGTTTGGTCTATCCGGCTCACGGCGCCGGTTCGCTTTGCGGGAAGGCCATCAGCAAGGAGACGGTATCGACGATGGGTGAGCAGCGACGGTTGAATTACGCGCTGCAGCCGATGAGCAAGAAAGCCTTCATCGAAATGGTCACAGCCGACCAACCTGAGGCTCCGCCTTACTTCGTCTATGATGCGGTCTTGAACAGCAAAGAGCGGCCGACGCTCGATGCAGCGCTGGAGCGCGAGCTGAAGCCGCTGGAACTTGATCGCGTGCTGGCATTGCAAGCCGAGCACGCGCAAATCCTGGACACTCGCGAGCCGGAAGAGTTCGCCGCGGCACACCTCGCAGGCAGCATCAATATCGGGCTGAGCGGGCAGTATGCAACATGGGCCGGAACCGTGCTCGACCACGCACATCCGATTGTGATTATTGCCGCCCCGGGCCGGGAGAACGAATCGGCTATCCGGTTGGGCCGCATTGGGTTCGATCACGTGGCCGGATATTTGCGGAACGGCTTGCAAAGCCTCGAATCACGGCCAGACCTGATCGTGTTTACGGACCGGCTCAGTGCGCAATTTGCGGCGGAACTCCTGTCATCGAATGAGCCTCCGGTAGTCATCGACGTGCGGACGCCCCGCGAACACGAACAGAAGCAAATAGCGAAGAGCCTGAGCATTCCGCTGAACCGACTTATCGAACGCCTGCAGGAGTTCCCAACGAACCGGCCCTTGCTCGTTTACTGCGCGGGGGGTTATCGATCCTCAATCGCCGCGAGTCTTTTGCAAAAGGCAGGATTTAAACAAGTAAACGAGATTGCAGGCGGGATGGCGGCATGGGAGACGGCGAAATTGTCTGTCAGCGTTCCGCTGTCATGAACTCTCCGTGAGACGCAGGCGTAGAAACAGGCTGGACGCCTGAAGCCCGCGCTGGCGAGCAAAAAATCGCTGCGAGTGCCAACCTCAGAATTTAGTGATGTCCACCGGCGTGAGGCCCTTCTCGGCACAGTGATCGTGATAGCGCTTGAGAAAAGTTTGCCAATTCTCGGTGGCGACGGTGTTTCCCGCGTCATCAACAAAGTCGAGCGCGCCTTCGATGACGGCGAAAACGACGGTGTCTTCCTTGCCGACCATTCGCGGGGAATGCGTGGAGCCGGCGACTTCGAAAACCACGTCTCCCGCTTCCGATACCCAGCCTTCGTCGTAGGTCCACGCACCCTGCACGGTGTAGACGACGACGGTGCCGGGATGGAAATGCATTTGGAGCGCGGCGCCGGGATGAGAGCGTATGAACAGAATGATCTGGCCAGTGATGGGATTCAGCTTAATAAGCTTGATGAAATGTCCCTCGGCCCACGGAACCCAAGGTAGATTTTTCGGATTGGTGTGACTAGCGAGCGCTTGATGGACAGGGTGTGTACCGGCGGCGTTGCTCATGATCGTCCTTCCTGATTCACGATAAAAGAATCTTGCACGGAAATGTTCGATGACCCGGGTGCTTTACAGATCGCGCGTAGCGTAGCACACTCGGCGAATTGAGGTGAAGCAGATCGAGGAGATTGCTCCGAAAGTAGAGAAGCGGTTGTGGACGAGCTGTGAGCAAGATGCGAAGCGAGTTAGTCGTCTTCGCCGATGAGGATGGCGGCGCCGAGGACGGTGGTCCAGAGGCCGCGCTTGTCGCCGACGGCGGATTGGGTGACGTTCATGGTTCGAACGATTTTGTTGGAGATACGGTAGACCTCTTTTTTTTCGTCGAAGCTTAGATCCGGGTCAAATTCCACGTTGAGAGTGGTGGCGAGCATTTCGGCGGCGAGCTCTTCGGCGTATTCGCCGGCGACTTCCTCGGTTTCGCCAAAAGAGTGATGTTCGGAGAGATAGCCGTACATTAATTTATCGCTGGGAAGCGCGAGGCCGATGCTGGCGGCGATGAGGCGGTGGGCTTCTTTAGTGGAATTTTCGCTGATGACGGTGAAGGCCACCTGGCCGGGCTTGATGTGTTTCAGGCCTTCGCTTCGGGAGATGAGCTTGCAATTGGGCGGGAAAATCGAAGAGACGCGCACGATGTTGCACGCGGCGATACCTGCATTGCGCAGGGCGAGCTCAAAGCTCGAAAGTCTTTCGCGATGTTTACCGACGCCTTTGGTGAGAAAAATCTTCTTAGCGACGAACGCCATGGTGCCGGGTTGTGGTGCCTCCGTGAGTTGGGTAACAGCCTGAAAATTTCTGCTGTGGAAAAATAACAAGAAGGTATTGCAGTGTCAAACGAATTCGGGGCTATTTTGCCGCGGGCGGGCGGAAAATGAATGAATTTTGACAAAAATCATCTGTCCCTCTCACTCTTCGCCGGAGATGTGCTGGAGAAGCTTCCCGAGAGGCTTACACAGCGCGAGGATATTGCCCAAATCGCCGGCGGAGAAGTCCGGGCCAGCTTCTTTTGCGCTGGTTCCCTTGCGGCTGACCTGGATGACCCCGACCACTTTGTCTCCTGAAAGAATCGGAGCGCTGATCATTTTTTGGATGAGCTCGGAGGTTTCGCCTCCGATTTTGACGCCTTCGAAGACAATGGCGTGGCGGACGCTGGCAAAATTGTTAATGATGTCTGGGCGACTTTCGCGGGCGGTGCGCGCGGCGATGGCGGAATTGCTGGAAAGGGGTATAAAACCGACCTGTTTAAGCGATTCGGGCACCAGAAAATAGAGATGGCGCCAGCGGTTGGAAACGGCCATCAGGGCAATTTCATCGGGCTTAACGCCGAGATTCTTAGCGATGCGTTCGGCTATGGTGGCGAGGGAGATTTGGGAAGTGGCGGAGGCGTCTGATTCGAGGGCGCTGGCAATGCGTTCGAGTTCCAGGGCAAGGTTGTGGCTCGTGGTCATGAAATACCCGTTGGAAACGGAAGGTTGCCAGGCGGGAGGGCCGGGCGGATACTATCCGTCGTCTATTCATTTAAGCGAGAAAGAGCGGAGGGCGCAACGGAATTTCTGGTGGCGCGTGTCCGAGAAAGGAATGGTGCGGCCGGCGCTTGCATCGGTGTTTTCAACTGCCTATACTGATTGGGCCGCGAGATTTCTGCGCCCTTCAGCAGTTCCCGCGGCGGAGAGGGAATGTCCGCAACGGCAAACCAGCCTGAAACCGAGTATTTTCTTCGCAAACTGCATTCTTTAACCGGTATTATCCCCGTGGGAGCATTCCTGGCGGAACATTTCTGGTCGAATAGCTACGCGCTGGAAGGCGCAGTGCAGTACGACGCCAAATCACTGGAGTTGCAGACAATTCCGTTCCGCCTGGCGGTGGAATGGCTGTTCATTTTTTTGCCTATGCTCTTTCATGGAGGGTATGGGATTTACATTTGGCTGCGGGGAAAGAGCAATGTGTCATCGTACCCGTGGGTAGGGAACTGGCTGTACACCACGCAGCGTTATACGGGCCTGATTGCCTTCGCATATATCGGGTGGCATTTGTATACGGAGCGATGGCTGACGCACGGCCGGTCGACGTA
The DNA here is from genome assembly GCA_963753745.1 of uncultured Acidobacteriota bacterium. Classification (GTDB taxonomy): domain Bacteria; phylum Acidobacteriota; class Terriglobia; order Acidiferrales; family UBA7541; genus Acidiferrum. The sequence continues at coordinate 72,028 of CAVWDX010000018.1, read as the reverse complement.
CGCGGATGTGGAGAACTTGCTGCAAAATCCTTATGCGCTGGCGTTCATGTTCGTCGGGGTGCTGGCTTCGTCGTTTCACCTGGGAGTGGGCATTTGGAATTTTTTGTGCAAATGGGGCTTGGCGGCGACGGTGAAGGCGCAGCGCGCGGCGGGAGCTCTTGGGGCGGCGGTCGGATTGACGTTTAGTTTGGTCGGCGTTTTGATTGTGCTCAGTTTTTGGTTGAACTGGCATCCGTTTGACTTCTACTTAAAATGAGACAGCCGAAAATCATTGTTGTAGGCGGTGGTCTGGCCGGCCTGATGGCGACGATTCGCGTCGCTGAGGCGGGTGTGCCGGTGGACTTGTTTTCGATTGTGCCCGTGAAACGGTCACATTCGGTGTGCGCGCAGGGCGGAATTAATGCGGCGAAGAATCAGAAGGGCGAAGGCGATACCACCTGGAAGCACTTTGACGACACAATTTACGGCGGAGACTTTCTTGCGAACCAGCCGCTGGTGAAACGCATGTGCGAGGCGGCGCCAGGGATTATCGATTTGCTGGACCGCATGGGTGTGATGTTCAACCGCACGCCGGAAGGATTGCTGGATTACCGGAGATTCGGCGGCACGCTGTATCACCGAACGGCGTTTGCGGGGGCGACCACGGGGCAGCAACTGCTGTATGCCCTGGATGAACAGGTGCGAAGGCACGAAGCGGACGACCGCGTCAAGAAATACGAGGGGCAGGCATTTTTGTCGGCGGTGATCGATGAGGGCGGTGTGTGCCGGGGGATTTGCGCTATGGACCTGCGGTCCATGGAAGTAAAGACGTACCCGGCAGACGCGGTGATTGTTTGCACGGGCGGGATTGGGGCGATTTTCGGGCGTTCGACGAATTCTGTGGTGTGCACCGGATCGGCGCAGTCGGCGTTGTTTCAGCAGGGCGTCGATTATGCGAACGGCGAATTCATTCAGGTGCATCCGACGGCGATTCCCGGTGAGGACAAGCTGCGGTTGATGAGCGAATCGGCGCGCGGCGAGGGCGGACGGGTGTGGGTGCCGAAAAATCCAGCAGACATGCGACCGGCGCAGAGCATTCCAGAAGGAGAACGCTTCTATTTTCTCGAGGAGTGGTATCCCAAGTACGGAAACCTTGTTCCGCGGGACATCGCGACGCGTGCGATTCACCGGATCGTCTATCAAGAAAAGCTCGGGCTGCGCGGGCAGGCGGCGGTTTATCTCGACGTCACGCACATTCCCCGGGAGACGCTGGATCGAAAGCTCGAAGGCATCTTGGAGATTTACGAAAAGTTTCTTGGCGTTGACCCGCGCAAAGAGCCGATGAAGGTATTCCCCGCAATGCACTACACCATGGGCGGAATCTGGGTGAATGCCGAAGATCAGGCGACGAATGTTCCGGGAATATTTGCTGCCGGTGAATGCGAATACCAGTATCACGGCGCGAACCGGCTGGGTGCGAACTCGCTGCTGTCCTGCATATTTGGCGGAGGATTGGCCGGTCCGGCAGCGGTGAAGTACGCTCGGAATCTTTCGAGCGGGTGTGAAGCGGCGGGCTCAAGTGTTTATGACAACGAACGGAAGCGGCAGGAAGAGAAGAATCAGGCGCTGACTTCTCCCGACGGCACGGAAAATCCGATGACCATTTGGCGGGAGCTCGGTGAAGTCATGACCGAGCACGTGACCGTGACGCGAATCAACAAAGATCTGCAGGCCGCGGATGCCAAGATTCGTGAACTGCACGAGCGCCATCGCCGGATTAATTTGAGCGACCGGACGAGATGGTCAAACCAAACCCTGAATTTCGCCCGCGAACTAGGCAACATGCTAGTTCTCGCAAGGTTGATCACGCTGGGCGCGCTACACCGCAACGAATCGCGGGGGGCGCATTACAAGCCGGATTTCCCAGAGCGCGATGATGCAAACTGGCTGAAGACCACGCGGGCCAAGTGGGTGAATGGCGATATTCAGCTCAGTTACGAGCCTGTGGACATTTCGCAAATTCCCCCGCGCGCGAGGCGCTATGACGCGACCAAATAGCTCGTGTCTTTTCGCCGCGGCCCGGATTCAGCGGCAGCGAAGATTTGCAAGGTTTGTTGAGGGTCCATGTCTGACGCCAAAAAGGTAATTGTTCGCGTAAAACGGCAGGTCAATCCCAAGGGGACGTCCTATTGGGAAGAGTTTGCTTTGTCGTGGCGTCCCGCAATGAACGTAATTATCTGCCTGCGGGACATCGCGGAAAACCCGGTCACGCGCGAAGGCAAGACCAGCACGCCAATCAGCTACGATTCGAACTGTCTCGAGGAAGTCTGCGGCTCTTGCGCCATGCTCATCAACGGCAAGGCGCGGATGGCGTGTTCGGCGCTTGTGGACAGATTGGAACAACCGATTCGCCTCGAGCCGCTGTCCAAATTTCCCGTGATTCGCGACCTAGCAGTTGACCGGCAGTTCATGTTCGAAAGCCTGAAGCGTGTTAAAGGCTGGATCCCGATTGATGGAACATACGATCTTGGCGAAGGACCGCGGATGGCGCCAGAGACGCAAGAAAAAGCTTATCCCCTGTCGCGGTGCATTTCGTGCGGGAGTTGCCTCGAAGTTTGTCCCCAGGTGAATGACCACAGCAAATTCATCGGCGCGGCGATTATCAGCCAGGTTCGCTTGTTCAACATGCATCCCACGGGAGCCATGCACGCGAAAGAGCGCATCCACGCGCTAATGGAACCCGGCGGAATTCAGGACTGCGCGAACGCGCAAAACTGCGTGAAAGCCTGTCCGAAGGACATCCCCTTGACCGAATCCATCGCCGAAATGAACCGGCAAGCTTGGAAACAGGCGCTGGTTGGCTGGTTAATAGGGTAGAATCTCGCCGCACCCTTTCCATGGGAGGAACACATGCGTCAGTTCCGAGTCTCGCTGTTAGCTTGTTTGCTCGCTGCTGGTTTTCTGATGACTCAGGTTGCGACGGGCGACGACATCGCCGACCGCGCGCGCAAGCTGCATTTTTCTTCCATCGTGCTGGATACGCACGACGACACCACGCAGCGCTTCTTCTCGAAGGATTTCGACCTCGGCAAGCGCAATCCCGACGGTGCCATCGATATTCCGCGGATGCGCGAAGGCGGCATGAACGCAATTTTCTTTTCCATCTGGATTGACGGACGAATCATGGGTCCGCCGGCGGTGCAAAAAGCGCTGGATCAGATTGACCTGGTACATGAAAACGTCATCAAGTATTCGAAAGACCTGACTTTTTGTCGCACGGCAGAAGAGGTACGCCGCGCTCACGCGCAAGGTAAAATCGCGGTGCTGATGGGCGTCGAGGGCGGCCACATGATCGGAAACGACATCCACGTGCTGCGAATGTTCGGCGACCTGGGCGCGCGCTACATGACGCTGACCCATTTTTACAACGATGAGTGGGCGGACTCCTCCACCGCCAAACCTGAGCACAATGGGCTGACAGACTTCGGTAAGCAAGTGGTGCGCGAGATGAACCGGCAGGGGATCATGGTGGACATTTCGCATGTCTCCGACAAGACGTTTTACGATGCGCTGGAAGTCAGCAAAGCGCCGTTGATCGCGTCGCATTCTTCCTGCCGCGCCCTGTGCAACCACGTACGCGATATGTCCGACGACATGATCAAGGCGCTGGCCGCGAAAGGCGGCGTCATTCAGATCAACTACGAAAAGAGTTTCATCGATCAAGCCTATAAAGACGCGCAGGACAAGTTTTCCGGCGGTGTCGTCGGCATGATGGACCAGATCCGGAAGGAGTGCGGTGACGATCCGGAATGCACGGAACGGAAAATGACGGACATGGAGAAGCAAGCCGTGGCGGAAGGCAAGCTGCCGCACGTAAGCTGGGAGCGAATTATCGACCACATCGATCACGCAGTGAAGGTCGGAGGCATCGATCATGTTGGCCTTGGGTCGGATTTCGACGGCGCCAATATGCCCGAGGGCATGGAAGATTGCACGCATCTGCCGCAGATTACCTTGGCGCTGATGCGCAAGGGCTATAGCGACGACGACATCCGGAAGATTCTGGGTGGCAACCTCCTGCGCGTCATGGAAACAAACGAGCGCGTGAGCCGCGAGATGCAAGCGGCGCAATAACCACAATGAAGCGGATGGGACTGTCGATGGCGCTTCTCGATGGCGGGATGTGTCTTTTGGCAGGCATGGTGCTGGCGGGGGCGATGGCGGCGGCGGCGGATGGAATGACGGAACGAGCGAAGCGGCTGCATTTCTCTTCGCTGGTCATCGACACGCACGCGGATACTACGCAGCGGTTTCTCGATGGCGGCTTCGATTTCGCAGCGCGGAATGAATTGGGGAGTGTCGACATCCCGCGCATGAAAGAAGGCGGCCTCGGGGCGATCTTCCTTTCCATTTGGATTCCCAGCAAGATTACCGGGCCGGAAGCGGTGAAACGCGCGCTCGACCAAATCGACGCGGTTACGGTGCAGGTACACAAACACCCGAACGATCTTGCGCTTGTGGCAGCGGCGGAAGGAATTCGCGAGGCACACAAGCACGGTAAAATCGCCGCGCTCATCGGCATAGAGGGCGGGCACATGATTGCCGGCGACCTCAGCGTGCTGCGCACCTACGCGGCGCTTGGCGCGCGTTACATGACGCTGACGCATACGGGAAACGTGGAATGGGCGGACGCCTCGACCGACAAACCGGTACATAACGGGCTGACCGAGTTCGGCAAAGGCGTCGTCCGCGAGATGAACCGGCTAGGGATGATCGTGGACATCTCGCATGTTAGCGATAAAACGTTTGCCGACGTTCTGGAGACCAGCACTGCCCCGGTGTTTGCCTCGCATTCCGATTGCCGTTCCATTTGCGATTCGCCGAGAAACATGACTGACGACATGATCAAGGCGCTGGCCCAGAAAGGCGGAGTGATCCAGATCAATTATCACGTGGGCTTCCTGAGCCAGGAGTTTCGGAATGCGGAGAAAGCTCATCCGGAGTGGGACAAAGCCATAGCCCTGGAAGTTCGGCAAAGATGTGGCGAGAGGGAAGGCTGCCAGTTGATCGAGGGCGACCGCATCACGAGGGAATACGTATTGCGCGGCGGCTTACCGCGAGTGGAGTGGACGAAGATCATCGAGCACATCGATCACGCCGTTAAAGTTGCTGGCATCGATCATGTTGGGCTGGGATCCGATTTTGATGGAGCGAACATGCCTTTCGGAATGGAAGATGCTTCGAAGCTTCCGCAAATCACGCAGGCCTTGTTGGGGAAAGGCTATTCCGAAGGTGACGTAAAGAAGATTCTCGGGGAGAATACGCTAAGGATGATGGCGGATGTCGAGCGAGTCAGCCGCGAGCTGAATGCCGCTAAGTGAGCGCAAGCCGCCATCCGGAGCCGGCCTAATGAACTCAAAACGGAGGGGAAGAGCGATGCTTAAATGTGGATGGATGACGATTGCGGTGCTGCTGCTCCTTGCAGCCGCGCCCTATAAAGAGGCGCGTGCACAGGCGCAGACTCCCGAGGGGCCGAAAACCACTGCAAGCGCGGCTGCTCACAAATCGACCGCGCACGCACGCCCCTACCAAAGTGTGCTGCTCCGGCCCGAGCTTCTCAAGTCAAAAGCGCCCGCCAGCTACAAAGTGAAATTCGTCACGACGAAGGGCGACTTCGTCCTTGAGGTGACCCGCGCGTGGGCGCCGCTGGGCGCGGATCGTTTTTACAATCTAGTGCGCCATCATTTTTACGACAATACTAGTTTCTTTCGCGTGCTGAAGGGGTTCGTCGTGCAGTGGGGCATCAGCGCTTACCCTCCCGTCACCGCAGCGTGGGAGCGCGCGCCTATAAAGGATGACCCAGTCGTGCAAAGCAATCTGCGTGGGTACATCACATACGCCATGGGCGGACCGAACACTCGAACCACACAAGTGTTTATCAACCTCGTGGACAACAAACGACTGGACGGCATGGGATTCTCCTCCTTTGGCCAGGTTATTGAAGGCATGGAAGTTGTTGATGCTCTATACGCGGGCTACGGCGAAGGGGCGCCGGACGGGAAGGGGCCAGCGCAGGATTCCATCGAAAAACTTGGCAAGGCCTATCTGGACAAAGGCTTTCCGCAGCTCGATTCCATCAAGACGACCGAGCTGATCTTGCCGCCCGTGGCAGCTCGCTCAAAGCCAGCGTCTGCGCCGAAGGCCAAGCCCGCATCGGAGAAGCAGTAGTTCTCGAGCGCTTGGCGCGAATCACCCAAGAGGTTGCGTGTCCTCTTGTTTTTGGGACAGTTGTTTAGGCGAGGCAAATGAACGATGCGTGCAAACACGCCGACGAAATTCGCGAGCTTGCGCGCAAGGGTCATGCCTAGATTCCGCCCAAATGGTTTCTGCCTGTGGAATACTAGCCGCGCCCTATATTTTTTGGCGATCTTACAATCCGAGTACGTTCACCAATTCCCGCACTGACGCCGAGGACTTCTGCAGCGCCGCATTTTCCTCCGCCGTCAGTTTGATCTGGATGATTTCCTCAGCGCCGCCAGCGCCCAGTTTCGCAGGGACGCCGACGAAAAGCCCTTTGATCCCATACTCCCCGTCCAGATATACGGCGCAGGGCAGGATCTTCTTCTTGTCCTTCAAAATGGCTTCCACCATCTCCACCGCCGCTGCCGATGGCGCATAGTAGGCCGAGCCGGTCTTCAGCAGGTTCACGATTTCGGCGCCGCCCTTGCGGGTACGCTCCACGATGGCGTCGATGCGCTCTTTCGGCAGCAAATCAGGGAGGGGAATTCCCGCGACGGTTGAATACCGCGGGAGCGGCACCATGTCGTCGCCGTGGCCACCCAGGACGAATGAATGCACGTTTTCCACACTGACCTTGCACTCGGCGGCGACAAACGCGCTCATACGCGCGGAATCCAGCACTCCGGCCATCCCCAGCACGCGACTCTTCGGAAAGCCACTCACCTTGAACGCGGCCTGCGCCATGGCATCCAGCGGATTCGTCACCACGATAATGATGCAGTTCGGCGAATGCTTGACGATTTGCTCGACCACGGCCTTGACTACGTCATAGTTCGCCTTCAGCAGATCGTCGCGGCTCATCCCTGGCTTGCGTGGAAAACCCGCGGTGATCACCACGATGTCACTGCCCGCGGTTGCGCTGTAATCGCCGGTCGCCGTCGAAATGCCCGTCGCGCGCGAATCCGTCCGCGAGATCGGACCGGACTCCAACATGTCCAGTGCCTTCCCCGCCGGCGGCCCGTCCAATATATCCGTCAACACCACATCGGCCAGTTCCAGGTCCACAATCCGCTGCGCCGTCGTCGATCCCACAAAACCGCCGCCCACCACCGTCACCTTTTTTCTGCTCATCCGTCAGCGTCCTCTCCGAGTTTGAACGAAGTTTGTGAAGTAAAGGAAGTAGATGAGGTAAAGGATGAAAACCACCTGACCAGTTGAACCGTGCGTGGCGGTGACAACGGACCAGCTTCTATTCCTTTACTTCCTCTAACTCCTCTACTTCCTTTACCTCGCTACTGCCGATGCTTGCATGTTCTCGATAATCGCGGTCGCAAAGGCCGCGGTGCCCACCTTCGTCGCGCCGGGCATAAGCCGCTCTAGATCGTAAGTCACGCGCTTTTGTTGAATCGTCCGCGCGATGCCGTCCTCGATCAGTTGTGCGGCTTCCTTCCATCCGAGAAACTCAAACATCATCGCGCCAGACAGCATAAGGGAGCTCGGGTTGATTACGTCCTTATCCGCGTATTTCGGAGCCGTGCCGTGCGTGGCTTCGAACACGCCGAACCCATCGCCGATGTTCGATCCCGGAGCCATCCCGAGCCCGCCGACCTGCGCCGCGCACGCGTCCGAAAGATAATCGCCGTTGAGATTCGGCGTCGCCAGCACACTGTATTCATCCGCGCGCAGCAGCACTTGTTGAAACACGGAATCCGCGATCCGGTCGTTGATCAACAGCTTTTTCTTCCATTGCCCTTTGCCGTGCGTCGCGCCGATGGAATCGAGCGTTTGTCTGACTTCGTCGCAGATCGCCTTCGTAAATGCTTCGGTCGCCTGCTCAAGTCCCGGCTCGATCATCGCCGCGTTCTTCTCGACACTCAGGCCGGGATTCTTCTCCAGGTTGTCGAGGATCCAGCTTTCGCGTTCCGTAACAGTCTCCGCACGGAATTCCTCGCGCGCCAGGTCATAGCCCCAGTCGCGGAACGCGCCTTCCGTAAATTTTTGAATGTTTCCTTTGTGCACCAGCGTCACGCTCTTCCTTCCGTGCGCCAGCGCAAACTTGATCGCTCGCCGGACCAGCCGTTTCGTGCCCGTCGACGAGATCGGTTTGATCCCGACCCCGGAATCCCATCGGATCTGCTTCTTGCCATCCTTCAGCATTTCGTGATTCAGAAACTCCAGCAGCTTCTTCACTTCCGGCGTTCCGGATTTCCACTCGATCCCGATGTACACGTCTTCGGTGTTCTCGCGGAAGATCACAATGTCCATCTTCTCCGGGTGTTTCACGGGGGAGGGAACTCCCGCGTAATACCGCACTGGGCGCTCGCAAGAATACAAATCCAGGATTTGCCGCAACGCCACGTTCAACGAGCGAATCCCACCGCCCACGGGCGTGGTCAACGGCCCTTTGATGGCCACGCGGAAATCGCGGATGGCATCAACCGTCTCATCCGGCAGCCATTCTTTATACGCATTGAAGGCCTTCTCACCTGCAAAGACCTCAAACCACGCAACGCGGCGCTTCCCGCCGTAAGCGTGCTCGACGGCCGCATCAAATACACGCCGCGAAGCTTTCCAGATGTCGCGGCCCGTTCCGTCGCCTTCTATGAATGGGATGATCGGCGTGTCTGGAACCTGCAATTCGCCGCCATTATAGCCGATTGCCTTGCCCTCCGCGGGCACGTGCTGTTTGTTGTAAGAATTCTTCATCGATGGAGTTCCCCTTGTGATTACAAAATAATGAGCCCGCGGGCCTCACCGGAGGGCGGTACGAGGTGCGTGCGAATCGATAAAGATAACACAAGCTGCGGGTGGACAGAAGTGAACGTCAGTTCTATAACGACCTAAATTCCTCCCCATCGTATAAAATCCTTCACGATCTGCAACACGGTGGCGTTGGCATTGACCGACTTCAGGGAAGGCGAGTAGATATGAGCTGGTTTGGAGCGGCCGGGCGATGGCGATCGCGATGGTCTTGTTGGCGATGCGCGCGAATACTTTCGGTGGCGGTGGCTGGAATAGCTGTCTGGCTGAGCGGTTGCGGGGCGGCACAAGATGCAAACGCGAAGCCAAGCGCGCCGCCGAAAGCTGGAGGCGCCGTCGCTGCCGAGCCGATTCCAGTTTTAAGCATAAGCGTGGTCAAGACCTTCCCGCACGATCCCAAGGCTTTCACGCAGGGGCTCGAATATTACGGTGGATTTTTGTACGAGAGCACCGGCTTGAAGGGCAAATCGTCGCTTCGCAAAGTAGACATCGAAACGGGTCGGGTTCTTCGGAGCATTTCACTCTCTCCGGAATATTTCGGCGAGGGCCTGACAATTGTTCACGGAAAAATATATCAGCTCACCTGGCTTGCGAAGACCGGTTTCGTTTACGACCTGCAAACATTTCGCAAGACGGGAGAGTTTCATTTCGACTCCGAAGGCTGGGGCCTCACCCACGACGAGCATTCGCTCATCCTGAGTGATGGAACGAATCAAATTCAGTTTATCGATCCGGCCACTTTCCAAGTACAGCGGAGGCTCGAAGTGTATTCAGGGTCGGAAGCGGTCGTGAATTTAAATGAATTGGAATACATCAACGGACTAATTTACGCCAACGTCTGGCACTCGCCGCGAATCGCACGAATCGACCCGCACACCGGACAAGTCTTGGGGTGGATTGATCTGGAGAGGATTTCCGCCAAAGAACAGCGCGAGCCCGAGGGCGTCCTGAATGGAATTGCCTATGACCGCGATGGTGACAGGCTATTCGTCACCGGGAAGGACTGGCCAGAGTTGTTGCAGATAAAGATCGAAGAAAAATGAAAAGCGGAACGCGAAGGATGGACAAGCCTGCGCGTTCCGTCTTTCGAAATCGCTTCTAGAACATGTTCCAGAGATACTGATTATAAACTTCGTGGTGATACTGCACCTCGGGCACCTTCACAAACGTTCCCAGCAGACGTGAGCAGCGGTCCGCCGAGGCCTGCTTCAAGTCCGCGTAGCGGCCTTTCACATCGGCGCCCATCAGTTTCGTGGTCCACTCCGACTTCGTGAAATCCTCGATCGCCGTGTAAATATTGTCAGGCAGGTAGCGTTGCGCTTGCCGCAGGTTCTTGATCTTCGCCGTCTCTCCGTCAAGACCCGTCTTGAAAATCGAATACATCACCAGGTAAGGATTTGCGTCCGGCGCCACGGAGCGAACTTCGACGCGCATGCTCTTTTCGTTGCCGATAGGAATGCGGATCATTGAGCCGCGGTCCACCGGCGATGCTTTGATTTGATTTGGCGCCTCAAAATGCGGGTCCAGACGGCGGTAGGCGTTGACGCTGGCGTTCAGCAAGAGACAGTTGTCGTTGCCGTGCGTCAGGATGCGATCCACGAAAGCCCAGCCCATCTTGCTGAGCTTTTCTTCGCCTTTGGGATCCCAGAAAAGGTTTTTGCCGTCCTCGCTGATCGAGACGTTCGTGTGCATGCCGTTGCCGTTCACCCCGACGACCGGTTTCGGCAAAAAGCATGCCGTGGCTCCCATGTTCGTCGCTACCTGGCGGCAGATCAATTTGTAAAGCTGGATCTGGTCCGCGGCCTGCACCACTTCGCCGTACCCGTAATTGATTTCGAACTGCGAGGGCGCGACTTCCGGGTGATCCTTTTCGTTCTGGAAACCCATCGCGCGCTGCACTTCTGCGGTGGTGTCGATAAACGTGCGCAGCGGATCGCCGGGAAGGGAATGGTAATAGCCACCGGTGTTCACGTACTCGAACTTTCCCGTCTCGTGGTAATGCCGCTCCGCGTTCTCTCCTTTGAAAAGAAAGCCTTCGATCTCATTCGCCGCGTTGAGCGTGTAGCCCTGCTTTTTGTGTAGCTCACCGGCAAATCCTTTCAGCACCCCGCGAATGTCCGCACTATACGGCGAACCGTCCTTGTCGATGACTTCGCCGAACACCAGCACTTTTCCCGAGCCAAAAACATCGGACGGTCCCCAATAGAATGCGCCCCAATCCATCGCCAGCCGTAGATCGCTCTCCCGCTGCGCCGTGAATCCGCGAATTGAAGAGCCATCAAACGTCAAGTTGTCCCAGCTCTTGATCAGGAACTTCTTGTCATAGTCCAGCATGTGCAAACGGCCTTCTAGGTCGCTGAACAGCACGGTCACGGCCTTGATGCGCTTCTCGTCCGTCAGATACTTAATCCGGTCTTCCTGGACTTTGTGCGCGGCAACGCGGTTCTTGCGCTGCTCTTTCGCTTTCAGGTTCAGCTCTTCGAGTTCGTCATAGGTAAGAGCAAGAAAATTACGCAGTTCGTTCGACATGAATCTCCTCGAAACAGGTTGAATTAGGGTACGGCGATGAAATACGGGGTATACAGGCTCCAGCCATCGGTCCGTAGGGTATCGTGCCGGTCTTGCAAGCGTCAAATCGAAAAATCATTTTGCCCCATCGAAAAAATGAATGAAGAGCGGGACAATTTGTCTCTTTGCATTGCCGAAAATTTCGCTAATCGTAATACTCTTGCCCAAGGTGCGTGATCAAGTCTTCGCCCATCATCCAGCGCAGTGTGTTTTTCAGCTTCATTGACTGAATAAACAGGTCGTGCTCGGGATAAAGCCCCGGCGCCGTCATCGGCGATTTGAAATAAAAGCTGAGCCATTCCTGGATGCCCTTCATGCCCGCTCGCTGCGCGAGGTCCAGGAATAGCACTAGGTCCAGCACGATGGGCGCGGCAAGTATAGAGTCGCGGCACAGGAAATCCACCTTGATCTGCATCGGGTAGCCCAGCCAGCCGAAAATGTCGATGTTGTCCCAGCCTTCTTTGTTATCGCCGCGCGGCGGGTAATAGTTGATGCGCACCTTGTGATGCATCTTGCCATAGAGCATCGGGTAAAGCTGCGGCTGGAGGATGTATTCGAGGACACTGAGCTTGGATTCTTCCTTCGTTTTGAAGGAACCAGGATCTTCAAGGACTTCGCCGTCCCGGTTGCCAAGAATGTTCGTCGAAAACCAGCCGTTGAGGCCGAGCATGCGCGCCTTGAAGCCCGGAGCGAGAATGGTCTTCATCAGCGTCTGCCCGGTCTTGAAGTCCTTGCCGCAGATAGGAACTTCGTGCTCCAGTGCGAGTAGCTGAATGGCGGGAATATCCACAGTTAGATTTGGCGCGCCATTGGCGAACGGAACGCCGCTGGTTACCGAAGCCCAGGCGTAGAGCATCGAGGGGGCGATGGCCGGATGATTGGACTTCATGCCCTCGACGAATTTTTCCGGCGTCGAGTGCACGTCCTCCGGCCTCACGAAAACTTCCGTCGACCCACACCAGCACGTCACCATCCGCGAAACGCGCTTGGTCTTGCGGAAATTGTCGATGTCTTCCTTAATCTTCAGCGCGAGCTCATATTTGTTCTTTGCCTTCTTGACGTTCGGGCCGTCGAGCTTCTTCACGTACTCGGGGTCAAACGCGGCCTTCATGGGCTTGATGCCGGACAGAAACGTTTTCACCTCTTCAAGGTCTTGTGGATTTAGCACCCCAGCGTTCGCTGCGGATTCGTAAGCGTTATCGCGAAAAATATCCCACCCGCCGAAAACGAGATCATTCAGCTCGCTCAATGGTGCGAATTTCTTGATAAGTGGTGACCGGCCATCGGTGCGCTTGCCAAGACGGATGGTCCCGAGCTGCGTGAGGGACCCAATCGGCTGCGCCTTTCCCTTGCGGACCAGTTCAACTCCGGACATAAAGGTGGTGCTGACGGCGCCCATGCCAGGCGTAAGTATCCCGAGCTTCCCCTTCGGCGGCACGATCTTCGCAGGCTTTTCCATGCAACTCCTCGATCTCAGAGATGTGAATACAAGGCAGGCTCCAACAGGTGCCCGGCCGCAGCCCAAGCAAACCAGTAATGATGAGCGAAGACCGCGGGATTTGCAAATCGGGACTTTACGGGACAGTGGTTCCGTGTCGAAAAAAAGCGCCAGCGCGCCCAGCGCCCACGTAAGCTGTCCGTCCTCTACAACTGAACGAATTCGTGAACCGGGCACGGGGCGTTCATCCCTAACGCTCAAAAAAAGAAGAAGGACTATCCGCCGGCAATCATCGGCAACAAAAACTCCTGCAACCTCTCGCTCTCTCCGACAGGCAGCTCGTCCAGATGAATTCCCATTTGGTTCCCTCCCAGAATTCGGGCAATCAAACCCGCTCCGACAAGCGGCTTCATCGTCTGCGCCAGTTCCATGCTGACCTGCACGGGCGTACCTGTCGGGATAATCCGGGGAGTCTTGACGAGGACTCCGTTTAAGCTAGCGTCAACCAACTCGCACACGATCTCTTCAAAACCAAAGCGTAACCGCACTTTGGAATTGAAGGGTACGCGTCGTGTCTGCCGCCTTTCATGGTCTGTTCGTCCTTGTGTCGCTCGGATCAGCTTTAAGAGGCGGCCTTTGTCGACCGGCTTGTATAGGAAAAAGCTCGCACCGGCCGCAAATCCCTGTGACATCGCGCTCGGTCGCTGGTCATCACTGAGCAGTACGATCGGTGTTGTGCGGTTCAAACCATCTCGTCGCATTTCCCGAGCGAGCTCGATCCCATCGGGAGATCCCATATGCAAGTCGAAAAACACCATGTCAAACTTGCCCTCTTCGAGGTAACTCGAAGCCTGCACGCTTCTTGTCAGCGTCAGTGCTTCCACCCCGGCCGCATACAACACTTTCTGGATCTGTTCGCATGTCGACTGTTCGTCGTCCACCACAAGAGCTCGCCTGTGCATCTCACCCTCCTGGTCCTAACTAGCGAATGCCATCTCAACTCGAAGAACTGCGCGCCAGATGGCGTTCGGCGCACTCCGGGTGCGAATCGTCAAATTGCAGTGCTAGCAACGCACGTGAGATTTCGTCGCAATCAAATTGGACGTCGACTCCCACTCCCATTTTTCTGCGCGACGATTCCATTCGCTCGACGCGTACGACGTGGCCGCTGTATCTCTGCTCGCGGTCGGCCCTGCCGTGATTTCCTCCGGCATCTTCAAGAGAATCTCTACCATTTCGCCTTCTCGATGATCGAATCTGTTTCGACTAAAACGCCATGCTGCGAGAGATTGAGCGACGCGTCGCTCTCTTCAGGTGCCGTGGATTTCCAGATCCCCACTCGCAGGCGAGTCTTGAAACTATATCGGCGCGACAAACGTTTGTCGGGGCTGGAAATCTTCATAATTGTCTCCGTGCGCCAGCAAGAGGGATGGCACAGCTGGGAACTACAAGGGGAACATAAGCCTAACAATCGGCGTGGGATAAAGCTGTATACAAGTGGACATCTTGGCCCGATGCGCCAACCGCAAAGGGCGCCTATCTTCCGTATTTCGTCTCACATTCGCCGAGGGACTAAGCGAAGTCGCCGGTACAATTTCCCCGCGTGCGCCGGGAAGCCGCTGCCCTGTGGACTTTTTGGGCAAAGATGTGGAATCGCAGGACTCCGAACGTCTCTAACGCGTTAAAGTTAACCAAATCGCGGCACTTCGCCGCAGCGGAGGACCTACTTATGAAGGTGACGATTCATTCTTTGAAGTTTCTAACCTTGCTGCTCGTTTTTTCCACCGGCGTCCTGCTTTTCACACCAGGTGGAGTAGCCCAGGACGAAGGCTGGAGGATTCAGCGAGCCGACTATGGATTCAAATCTCAGCGCACCGATGTCACCGATATATTACGAGACTTGGTTTCGCGCGGCGGCGTGAACGGCCGCGTCGCCGTAAATAATCAAACCATGGGTGGTGACCCGGCGGTTGGCAGAGACAAGTCTTTGCGTGTCTTCGCGCGGAACAGGAGAAACGAGGAACGCGAGTTCGACTTCAGAGAAGGTGGTTTCATCGACGTGAGTTTGTTTGCCGTTCGCAACGTCGATGGGGACGACCGCGCTCGGCCCCGAGATGATCGCGGCCGCGACGACCAAGACCGTGGCGACCGCGACCGCCATGATTCCCACGAACTTGTCATCATCCGCGGTTTTTACGGCGTGCAGGGACAAACCGTCAACGTCACCGAACGACTGCAGTCGATGGTGCGCGATGGCGTCCTGGCGGTGAGGGTGAATAACGAAAATTTGGGCGGCGATCCCGCCATCGGCGCCAGCAAAGTCCTGATTGTCGTCTACAGTTATCGCGGGCAGGAACAGGCGACGGCCGTGCCGGAAGGGAATCGCCTCATCATCCCGTAAATGTTTTTGTGGAGAGAGGCGAACCGGCGAAGATCAGGAAGCCACCTGGTGGGTGTGTCGCGGATTAGAACCAGTCGCTGCGATAGGCCACCCACCAGCTCGCATATGCGATGGGGACCGTCGCGATGAGGGCCCACCAGAAGGGCAGGGCCAAATCCGCCACCAACCCGAATACTCCGAATGCGATCCAAAAAATCTTTTTTTGCACCACTCAATTTTAACCGAAATACCGGCCGCAGTGGCCCCTCTTGGTTGCGGCGGTGTCATGACTGCAAAGCCCCGGCCCCTAACCTTTTTTTTGTTCTAGTTCCGCCCACCTTGCGTAGAGCTGATCTACGAGCATCCGCGCTTCGTCGAGCTTCAGGGAAGCGCTGTGCAGTCGCGCACCATCGCTTGTGATTGCGGAATCTTGAAGAGTCGCTTGACGGTCGCGAAGCTCTTCTTCCGCTTCCGCGATGCGCAGTTCCATGCTTGCCAGTTCGCGCGCTTCCTTGTAGGAGAGTTTCCTTTTCGCCGTAACTGTGGGCGCTGCTTCCGCACCCGTCCGTGAGATAGGGACTGGTTTCGGAACTTTTACGATGTCATTTTGTTGCTGTTGCGATTCTCGCCAAAGTTCCCATTGCGAATAATCTGCGAAGCGCCCGATCCCGCCCAACCCATCGAAACCAAGAACAATGCTTGAAACACGATCCAGCATGTAGCGATCGTGAGTCACCAGCACAAGCGCTCCTCGAAACTCGAGCAAACTCTCTTCGAGAATTTCCAAAGTCGGGATGTCCAGATCGTTCGTCGGCTCGTCCAGCAATAGCACATCGGCCGGCTGCAACATGAGCTGCGCGATCAGCACGCGAGCGCGTTCACCGCCAGAAAGCTTTCCAACTCGGCGATTCAAATCTTCCCCGGTGAAAAGAAATCTCGCCGCCCAGGAAGCCACATGAATCACCCGATCCTGATAAATAACCGCGTCGCTATCCGGAGCCAGCGCTCGCCGCAAAAGTAGTTCCGGATCGAGCTCGCGGTTCTGATCGAAATAAACCATACGCAGCGGCTCCGCTTTGCGGATTGTGCCCGCCGCAGGCGCGAGGTCTCCGCGCAGCAACCGCAGCAGCGTGGTTTTGCCGCTGCCGTTTGGACCCACAAGACCAACGCGCATCCCCGAAGTCAGCCGGAAGTTGAGCTTCTCGAACAGCACGCGTTCCCCGATCGCGCACGTCACTCCGTCGAGCTCGATCAGCTGCTTGGTCTGCCGGTTGGCCGCTGAAAAATCAATTTGCGTGGTGCTGACGCTGCTCCTGGCCTTCATCTCGGCAAGTTCGCCGATCATCTTGTGAGCTTTGCCGATGCGCGCTTTGGCTTTCGTCGCGCGCGCTTTAGGACCCCGGCGCAGCCATTCAATCTCCGTATGCACGCGGTTCTCGAGAGCCTCTTGCCGGTTCCTTTGGGCGTGGAGATACTTTTCTTTGGCCACCAGGAAGGTGCTGTAGTTTCCTTCAACGCTTAGCACGCCGTCCTCATACGCGCGGTCGATCTCGACCATCTCGTTCGTAACGCTTTCCAGAAAATAGCGGTCATGGCTCACCACCACGCTTGCAAATGCGGCCTTCTCCAGGAGCCTTTCAAGCCATTCAATTCCCGCCAGATCCAAATGATTGGTCGGCTCGTCCAGCAGCAGAATGTCCGGGTTCTGAACCAGCGCCTCGGCGATGGCTAGTCGCTTTCGCCAGCCGCCGGACAAAGTCGCCGCTGGCGCCTCAAGTTCGTCGAAGCCTGCGCGCCCCAGCGTCTCCGCGAAGCGCGCCGCTCTTTCCGGTCGAGGTACCGCTGCCCGCTCAAACGCACTCTCAATCACCGCTCGGATGGTGATCCCCGGTTCAAATTCGGAGATCTGCCTTACGAAACTTAGCCTCGTTCCTTTGCGCACCGCGACATCGCCGCTGTCAGGTTTTATTTTTCCGCAGAGCATTTCGAGCAACGTTGATTTGCCCGATCCGTTCGGGCCAATCACGCCGATGCGGTCCCCCTCGGACACCGCGAACGAGATATTCTTAAATAGCGGAACGGCCCCGTATCTTTTCGATAGTCCCTGGGCGCTGATGATCGGAGGCAATTCTCTCGGTCTTCTCCTGCTCTTAGTTTACCCTGAGGAGCGAAGGTACGGCACAGTTTCACCCGATGAGGCTTGTTTAGAGCTTGGTTCCTTTGACGCGCAAATTTGATGCTCTCATTCTCGGCGCCGGTGCCGCGGGCCTGCTCTGCGCGGCCGAAGCCGGCAAACGCGGACGCCGCGTGGCCCTCCTTGAGCGCGCCGATTGCATCGGCAAGAAAATTCTTATCTCCGGCGGCGGCCGCTGTAACTTCACGAACCTCCATTGCCGCCCGGAGAATTTCATCAGCGCGAATGAACACTTCGCTAAATCCGCGCTCGCTCGATATACCCCGGCCCACTTCATCGCCCTAGTCGAAAAGCACCGCATCCCGTACCACGAGAAAACCCTCGGGCAGCTTTTCTGCGACCGTTCCGCGCAAGACATCACCAATATGCTGGAAGCCGAGTGCCACGATGCGGAAGTTGAAACACTTCTGAACACCAACATTCTGGGAGTTCACCACGCCACGGAATTCGTGGTGCGCGCCGGCCGCGGCGAGTTTCGTGCACCGGTGCTGGTCGTTGCGACCGGCGGGCTTTCCATCCCCAAGATTGGTGCAACGGCTTTCGGCTACGATCTCGCGCGCCAATTTGGATTGAATATAGTAAAAACAAGGCCAGCTCTCGTTCCGCTCTTGTTCGCCCAAAAAGAACAGCGTGCTTACAGCGACCTGGCTGGCGTCTCCGCCGCAGTCGCCGTCTCAACCGATCATCGAGACATTCCGCGAAAAAATGCTCTTCACGCATCGCGGGCTCAGCGGCCCCGCCATTCTGCAAATTTCTTCCTATTGGGAAAAAGGTCGGCCGCTGCGCATCGATCTCGCTCCAGGTCTTGAGGTAACTTCGTCCATTCGCGAAGCCAAGGCCAGAAACCTGGCCGCAGCCCGCGCCGCATTCCTCGGCGTGTTGCCAAAACGTTTTGCCGAGCGCTGGCTCGAACTTCACGCCCCGCAGTCCTGGACCAATCTGGACTTGGATAAACTTGAGCGCGACGTGCACCAGTGGACTCTCGTCCCCGCAGATACCGAAGGCTACGATAAAGCCGAAGCCACCGCCGGCGGAGTCGATACCGATCAACTTTCAAGCAAGACCATGGAGAGCCGAAAAGTACGCGGCCTGTTTTTTATCGGCGAAGTGGTCGACGTGACCGGCCACTTGGGCGGTTTTAATTTTCAGTGGGCCTGGGCCTCGGGCGCCGCTGCGGGGCGCGCTTTGTAATCTTGCGAGCCCTTTGCCTGCGCGGCCGCGATTGCGGTCACGCCTTCGGATGTCGGCGAAGCTCTCTCACCAAATAAACGACCACCGCAATATTGATAAGCAGCGCGACCCCCTTTGCAGCCGTGGCATGCCGGATAATTTCGTACACCTCCAGCGGCAGGAACGACGCGGTCGTGATGATCGTAAAATATTCCGCCCAGCGTTTCTGAAACGCCAGCCCCGTACCCTCGGTCAAGAAAATCGCGGAATAGATGAACGTGCCCACACTGAGTTCCTTCAATTTTCGGTCATCAACCATCGGCAATTTCGCAAGCAGCCAATGGATGTAACGATTGTGCGGGTCCACGCGAAATGCGTTGATCCAGTGGTCCGCTAAGCCGGCTACGTCTTTGTGCAGCAGTCTCAGCGCACCCACACCGACAGCGAGCAAAACCACCCCTTTCAGTAGTTTGAAGGCCGCAATCAGCATGAGGCCCCGCGGATATGTTTTGCTGGAAGGCATTTGGCAGGCCAGGTCCTACTTGAGTCTACGTGTCTCCGTCAGGGCAAACGCCGTCTGCGTGGAACGAAAATCATTTGTGCGCAGGCAATACATCCCAAATCGCGGGGTCTTCCGCCCCCAGCACCCAGGAACAGAATCCTTGAAGGCCGCGCTCCTTTACGAGCGTGTAGCGCTCTTGAAATGTGCGCGCGTCCGTAAAGAAAATCCACTCGCGCATGTCTGCGCGGTAAAAATAAAACCATGCCGTGCGGTCCGTGGAATCCCACTCGATACGCCCGCCATAGGCTTTGGCGAGATCCAGCGCGTCCTCGGTTCCGATGGATTCAGCCGAGGGATTGGGCTTTTCGCCCGACTTGTCGTCCGATTTGATGGGGGTGCCTGCGAACCAGTGGTAACCGTAGAGCGGAATGCCCAGCGATAATTTTTGCGGTGGAACGAATTTGAGCGCGTAATCCAGATTGCCGGTAGTCCATGCCCAGCCCGCCACCGGCCCGGGCGTCGTCCACCGCGTATGCTGGTCGTAGGTCATCAGGCAAATCAAGTCAACGGATTGCGCGAGCGCCTTGAGATCGTAGGCACCGCGCCAGTTTTCATAAATCCATGCGGAAAAACCTCCTTCGCCGGGTTCGCCCGGCGCGTTGGGTACCGTGGCGATCGTGAGTTGCAAGCCCACGCGATGAAACTCCGCGGCGGCTTCGCGGACCAGCTCCGAAAGCGCATCGCGGTCCGTCCAGTGCACGTCCTCGAAATCAAATTGAAAGCCCGTGTAGCCGTTTTCTTTGCAGTCCCGAATCAGCTCGGCGATCATGCTCTCCTTCGCCACGGGATTCTTCAGCAGTTTGTGAAACTCTTCCTGCGCGAAATCGCCATTTGCCACGATGGGCATCACTGGAATGTGATGCCGTCGCGCCGTTTCAAGAACCAGAGGATTGGGTCCGCCGGAAACCAGCCCATCCGCATCCACGCCGTACCACGCGGGAACCAGTATGTCGATTTTGTCGGCATGCGCCAGAAAGGACCGAACGGAGCTCGGCTCGCGCGTCATGTAAAAAAGGGATTTGGGTTGCTGTGCGTCTCCAACGGCAGGCAGAAGAAAAAACGATGAGACAATTGCCAAAAACGTGAGTGTGCTTTTCATGATGCGCGCAGTTTAGCCGCCCTAGGCCGTCAAACGCAACGAATGGTAGTAAAGTTCGTCCGCTTCGCATTGGGTCGCCAAATCAACGCCACTTCTTCAGTAGTGGCCATACTTTCTCCAGTGACCCGAACTTTGCTCCCCTGCAAATATAAACCGGGATCTCGCGCTCTAACGCGTACGGATTGTCCGCCGACGTTCCCACAAAATCCACCCGGTCGAACAACTTCTCAAGCTTTTCCCGCGTGTCGTCCAGCACGATTAAGCAATTCCCGGAATACCCGCGTGGGCCCCAAAGCCAGTAAGATTGGTGCCCGCTCAGCGCCGGCGGCAATCCGTATTGCGGACCGAAAAAATCAATGGCGCCCGCCTGACCATAATCTTGCGCAAAGATCCCGCATCCCGGCCGATCTGTCGGCCGGATCTGGTCATAAGCCTTCGCCGTTTCCGCCACGATCTCCTGCCACCCGAATTGGTCGGCATAATACTGTGGAAGGACCGCTCGCTCGTGGCTGTGCTCGCTTCGCGGTATCTTGAACGGCAGATTGTTCATGTACTCGATGAACCGTTCGACCGGAAAAACGGGAACGATCATGGGAGCCAGCCAGGCGCCGCCGGCCAATAGGATGGTAATCGCGATGGGTTTCAACCACGCCTGCCGCAACTTCTCAATCCCGCTTTCTAGGGTCACTGCGCCCGCGGCCAGGAGCATCGGATAAATTGGCGCAAGATAATAATTCTTTCCCTTCAATACTACGAATACCGTAAACGCCGCCAGGTAGCACCAACCGAGCGAGCGATAGGGTTTCAGACGGGACGAGAAAAGCAGCGCGCAAAGCCCCGTAATCCAAATCGGCGCCGTGAACGGGTGTATTAGCAGAATTTCCTGCACAAAATACTGCATCGCCGATAACTGCACGTCCCGCCCATCGGCTTTGATATTGTGCATCAGCTCGACAAATGGCCAGTGATTCTGAACATTCCAAATCAAGTTTGGCAATAGGATCAGAAAGGCCGCAACGCCGCCGAGCCATATCCATTTATTGGCAAAGACGCGCCGCTGCTCGGTCAGCAAAAGCCCGATCACCATTCCGAACCCGAACACCGCGATGGAATATTTTTCTTCCAGTCCGATGCCGGCCACGACCCCGAACCACAGCCAGTATCGCGGATCGTTTCGCTTGATCGCCAAAATCGCAAAATAGGCGCAGCCCATCCACAAGATGGGTTCCAAACAATTCGTGGATAGTAAGCTCCCGTCAGAAAGATAAATCGGCGCGATCAAAATCGTGATCGCGGAAAGCACCAGAGCAAACCATCGTCCTCCAAATTCACGCGCAATCATCGCCGTCAGCACGACCAATGCCGAAGACGCCAGCGCAGGAATAAATCGGATGCTTCGCAGCGAGTCTCCCAGCAGGAATCGGCAAATCCGGGTCAGAAACGGAACCAACGGCGGCTGGTCCACATATCCCCAGGCCAGGTGATTGCCGCACGCCATGTAATCGAATTCGTCGCGAAAATAGCCGTACTGGTTGTTGAAGTAGCAGTGCAGCAAGAACTTTCCCAGCGCAATGGCAACAACAATTAGCATGCCATTCGCCAGGAAAGACTTATCTTTAGAAGTTGGCCCGGGCGCTTCAAAGGAAGGCTGGCTCATCTGCATTTCTGAGAGTGCGTCGCTGAAATTTTACTCATTTATTTCTCCGGGCTCCTAAGGCAGCGCAAATGCGGCCACGGAATCGCCCTGCATTGTTCCCAGCGTGCCATGTCCGCCTGCGGCGATCGCCACGATCTGATTTCCGCCGATACTATACTTCATCGGCGCGATTTCAAACGTCGCGCTTTTACCACCTAGCTCCGAGTTGAAGCGTCGGACGGCTAAAACTGTGTGCCGGAACGAGTTCACGGTAAACCGCGGCCCTGCCGCGGTTGATTATGCCCCACAAGGCACAGCCGACTAAAGGCCGCAGCGGAAACACGAACGAATAAAATGAGTGAGTTGAGAGTTACAGAAGCTACGTCTCAGAGAGTTGATCCCGGCAAGCCCATCATCCCGCGGAGAGATCAGGAACCGCGGCGCCCCGTCCTTGACGTTATTGAGCTGGCCACCGTGAGGGAGACCAGAGCTACCAGAGCAAATGTGAGAATGACTACAACCACGAAAGACTCCCTTCTAGGACGACTTATAGAAGGGCAAGGCAGCTGCCAAATCAAAGTCCTCTATTTTCATTTAGATACGTAGGCCGTCAGCAAATTCCTGTCGCGGAGATAGGACAAGTGTCACTCACAATGGACACTTTATTTGGGTAATAGTACTGGGTGAGCGACCGCCAAAATCTGCCTACCAGACGGCCGACAAATCTCCGAAAAGCCGCCTTCAGCCTATGCCTTGCTCAGCCGGATCGATCCATCCCCGGTGTGAATCGTCAGTGGCTGCCCGCCGCCATTCATCTTTCCATGGAGCTGCGAGTTGCTGAACGTCCCCTCGACGGTGACCGGCAAGCCCACGCTGATGTGCCCGTCTCCGGTGCTGGCATCGATATTCGCTTGAAAGTCGCCCGGCAGCGCTAAGTCCACGCTGCCATCCCCAGTCCTGACATTCCAGCTAGTGGCCATTTTCGACCCGGGAAGTACGCGCGTGTCCACGCTTCCGTCGCCGGTCTTGATATTGAGCCCGTCAAACCGCCCCGCGATCCGCACATGTCCATCTCCACTGTCGGCGTCCAGCTTGCCGTCTAGCTCCCGCGCCTCAATCGAGCCGTCTCCGGTGTGCAGCCGTATATCGCCCTTGAGCGTGTCCACGTTGATGCTGCCGTCGTTCGTATGCAGTTCAATGGTCCCGGTTAACGAGTTGGCCCTGACCGACCCGTCACCCGTATACACGCTCACCTTTCCGTGGATCGAGTTCGCTTCCACCGAGCCGTCTCCCGTATGCGCGTCCAAATCGGCTTCCTGCGGCATCAATACGTCAATGTGCAGCCGCCTCGAGTGGCCGCCCCACGACCATCCCCAATGCCCCGTAGTACGCGCAATCAGCTCGACCGTGTCGCCCGTCTGCTTCGATTCGATGTGTAGATTGCTGTTGAGCTCATAGCCTTCATACTCGATGTGGAACTGCACGGTCTTCGAGTCCCCCGTGGTTACGCGCACGCTGCCATCATTGGTATCCACGCGCACGTTGGCGCGCCCAGTGACGGTGTAGTTCTTGCTCCAATCCGTGGCACTGGCAGCCGGGGCCATGGCTACAACAGCGAGCAGGGCAGCGCAGACAATCCCCAAGCGAAGAGCGGTGGTGCGGTCGTGAAGCAGTCTCATGGCTCAAAGCCTCCGTAATATCGCGTTCTAAGACGTTCTAAGATTGGTACGACATCCGGGCTCAAAATGTTCCCTGATCACGGTGTCCACGGTTATTCCTACACCCCTAACGGACGTCGGTACCCCTTCAAACGTCAGAGGGTTCGTTTGGGATCCGGGGTCCGTGAACCGAATAATGGATGATTACTGCCCCAGCCGCTCAGTTATGCGCGGCATGCTTCTTCCGGCCGGAAGATGCTGGCCGGCGCGCGCCTGGCTTGGCGCGTAGTGCCGCCAGAAAGTGCTCCGTAGGCAGAGTATTGATGACGTCGCGCTTTTCGAGCCACCCGCGCCGCGCCATAGTCACCCCGTAGCGGATAAACGACAGATTCGCCGCATTATGCGAGTCCGTCGAAATCACCACCTTCACCCCGCGCTCTTTGCACATCCGCAAATACACGTCCTTCAAATCCAGCCGGTCGGGATACGAGTTGCACTCCATCGCCACTCCATGCTTAGCGCAAGCCTCCAGAATCTTCTCCATATCGTAATCGATGGGGTCCCGCCGCAAGAGCAGCCTGCCAGTCGGATGCGCAATGATCTGCGTATAGGGATTCTCGATAGCCGCCAGCATCCGCTCCGTCATCGCCGCTCGCTCCAAGTTGAAATAGGAGTGAATCGAGCACACCACTACGTCCAATTGCGCCAGCAGCTCATCCGAGTAATCCAGCGAGCCATCCTTCAAAATATCGACCTCCGCTCCCGCCAGCACTCGAATCCCCAGCCCCTTGTCGCTCGCCGCATGAATCTTCTTGATGTGCGCGGCCATTCGCTTTTCATCCAACCCGTTCGCCACCGTCACGGCTTTCGAATGGTCCGTAATTGCAATGTATTGGTGCCCCAGCTTCCGTGCGGCCTCGGCCATCTCCTCGATCGAGTTCTTTCCATCGCTGGCCGTCGTGTGCATCTGCAAATCGCCCTTCATGTCTTTCAACTCAATCAGGTGCGGCAGTTTGTGCGCCTCGGCGGCAGCAATTTCCCCGGTATTCTCGCGCAGCTCCGGTGGGATGTAGTCCAGCTTCAGCTTCGCGTAAATCTCCTCCTCGGTGCGCCGCGCGACCGGCTTCTCTCCCTTCAGCGTCGCCAGCGCATACTCATTCAACGTCAGTCCCATGTCGTTCGCGCGCCCGCGCAGCGCAACGTTGTGCTCCTTCGATCCTGTGAAGTAGAGCAGCGCCGCTCCAAAACTCTCTTTCTCCAGCAGCCGCACATCCACTTGCAAGCCATTTTCCAGCGTGAAACTAACCTTGTTCTCTCCGTGCGCCAAAGTCTGGTCGATCCCGGGAAACGCGAGAATATGCTTCGCCAACGCATCCACATGTTTTTGCGATGTATGCCCTCGCCCAAGCGTCAGCAACAAATCCAAATCGCCCACCGTCTCCTTGCCGCGCCGAAGCGAGCCCGCCGGCGTGACGCTTTCCACTGCCTTTCCCGCCTTCATGATGTGCGCGATGATTGCCGTAGCCGCTTCTTCCGCCGTATTGATGTGGAATCGCCCCGAGGATTTCTTGAACACTTCGATGGCTTTCAGAATGTTCTGCTCGCTCTTCTCGCCAAATACCGGGAAAGTCGCGTAGTTTCCCTTCCTTCGCGATCTTCTCCACATCCGCAACGGTCCCCGCCTTGAAGTTCGACCACAGAAACGCCACCTTCTTCGGCCCCAGCGATTGCAGTTGCAGCAAATCCAATATCGTCTCCGGATATTTCTTCAGCAGCTTCTTTCGCAGCGCATAATCGCCCGGTCTTCACAATCTCCTGCAGATGTTCCACCAAACGCTCGCCGATCCCCGGCAACTCTTCCAGCTTCTCGGGCTGCGTCACGAGCTGCTCGATCGATTCCGGCAACCCATCGATCAACTCCGCGGCCTTTTCATAGCTCCGGTAGCGGCCAATAATGGCACCATCGATTTCCAATAGCTGCGCCGTCTCGCGCAATATCCGTGCAATCTGTTTGTTGTCCATGCCAGCGATTATAAAGCTAGAATCTTGGGAAAAACACAGGGGAAGCTCGAAGTAGCGAATCATTGTCCGGTAGCGCATACGAGGTACTACAACCGATTTGGCGAATTGGATCCTATGCGGCTTGAACAAACTTGCGCGAACTGGCGCGTCACGGTACGCTTTCTCTTCCTGCTGATGGGGGGGTGAACAATGGTCTCCTCTAAACGATTTCTTCTCCCATTGGCCCTTGCCTGTACGACCCTGCTATGCCCTCTGCGGGTGGCAGCCCAGGATGCCCATTCCCAACAATCAAACCAGAGCAGAAGCGCGAGCCTGATGGTTGGTAGGTTTGCATTGCATTACAACGGCTCGTTCAAAAGAGTCTCACCGGATGAAATAGGGCCGAGATTATAAAGCCACTCTCCCCCGAAAGGCACGCAGGTCAAGTCTGCACAGGTACCCCCACTCTCGGAGCAAGTCGTTCGTTAGGCACCGAGGACGTTCTGACTGTGCTCGTCCTTCCTCATCTGTGTAAACTGACTATCTCTTCGGCGATGTAGGTTTAAGGGGAGGAAAACAAGGTGACTTTGGAAAACTTGGAGGAGAAGCTTCCGAATGGATTCCATGACGCAGAGATATTTTCTCTTGAACTCGACTATGTGGCGGGAATCGCCAAATTCCGCGTGAGTCTGTTGGTCGGATGGCCAGAGGACCCAGAGCCGGAGCGTCAAGCGTACCAAGAAGCAACTCTTGTCGTGAACGGCCTATGCTTCTGCTCAATTGATCCCCCTTCTTCTACATACCCGTTCCTTCCTGACGGGAAGCCAATTTGTGTAAGCGGCGACCCAGCGAAATCCGACCATCTAGCGTCCCTTCCCAACTTAACAGCAAAATTTCCGGGCGGCGCATGGTGCTACCGATTCTTCGTTGACGAGTGGAACGCGTTCATCCACATCGCCGGGCAGGACGCCGAGTTGACTTGGGTTGGCGAAAAACCGAAACATGCACTGTAGGGACGGATTTCAGATTGTGCTCGGGGCGATGAGGGTCGGTCAGATTAGTTAAGTGGAGGGCGGCGTACGTTTTTCAATCGCGGCGATTCTATGCTCATTGCTCATAGGCCCCATTTCCTGGGCGCAAGCGCAGAAGCCTGCGCACGTATTAGGCACTCCTGAAAAAGTCATCATCGACACCGACATCGGCGACGACATCGACGACGCCTTCGCCGTCGCCCTCGCCCTTAAAAGCCCCGAACTCCAAATCCTCGGCATCTCCACCACCTTCGGCGACACCGAAGCCCGCGCCAAAATCCTCGACCGCATCCTTGGCGAAGCCGGCCGCTCCGACATCCCCGTCCTAGCTGGCACCCCCACCCACACCACCAATCCCATGACTCAGCGCCGCTACGGCGAAGGTGGCCATTTCGCCAAATCCGCTGCACCCAAATTCCGTCGATTTCATCCTCGATCAAATCCGCCGCTATCCCGGCCAAATCACTCTAATCGCCATCGGCCCACTCATGAATGTCGGCGCCCTCATCGACAAAGACCCGCAAACTTTCCTCAAGCTCAAACGCGTCGTCATGATGGGCGGCTCCATCGAACGCGGCTACGGCGATCCCTGGTCTCCCAGCCACGGCCCCGACGCCGAGTGGAACATCATCAACGACATCCCCGCCGCCAAAAAACTCTTTCCTCTCCGGCGTCCCGCTTTACGTGATGCCGCTCGATTCAACACAACTCAAATTCGACGAAGTCAAACGCGCCTACCTCTTCCGCCAAGCCACCCCACTCACCGACGCTCTGACTCTCCTCTATCACGAGTGGGGCCAGCAAACTCCCGACGCTCTTCGATCCCATGACCATCGCCTACATCCTGAATCCCCAAATCTGCCCCGTCCAACCCATGCACATCGTCGTCGACGACAAAGGCTTCACCCGCCAAGAACCCGGCGCCCCGAACGCCCAAGTCTGCCTCCACTCCGATTCCAACGCCTTCTTCCATCTCCTAATCACTCGTCTAGCCGCTCCTTGAGAGACAACACGCGTGACGCTTGGTGCCGCGCGATCCTTCTCCGTTCCTCTACCTCCTTCACCTCGTCTACTTCCTCAACCTCGCTTCGCCGATTTTTCTACTCACTACCCACTACTCACTATCCACTTTCCCCAATAAAAAAACCGGCAGAGGGGCGCTCTCTGCCGGCCAAATAATTCCTGGATTGGTTAGGCTGGCTTGGCCACGTTCGCTGCCTGGGGGCCTTTCGGTCCCTGGACAATCTCGAACTCTACCGTATCTCCTTCCTGCAAGGTGCGGTAGCCATCCCCCACGATAGCGGAATAATGTACAAAAACATCTGGACCATCTTCGCGCCCGATGAAGCCATACCCTTTCGAATTATTAAACCATTTCACGGTTCCTTGCACTTATCTTCTCCTCCTGACGGAGACCTGGAAGCTCCTCGTGGCCGGCTAAATCGTGACTCAGGCACCCGCCACGCGCACAAATTGCGCGGAGTGTAACAGAAAGATGTTTGCAGTCAATAGTGCAATCGCTTTTTTGCGTTCTAAAAAAGCAAGATAAACGCCACATTAATTCGTTTCAAGCAGAAATACGCAACTCTTCCCACGTTACTGGCCGGTTTTAATCTTGCAACTTCAAAGGAACACAGGGTTTGCCTATTTTTGTTTCACGCTGTGAATCATTTGTTTCAGGGGCGCCGTCACGGAGAGAACTGCTCCAGCAGCCGTCGGAGAATCGTTTCTAGTTCGTTGTCGAATCAGGAGCGTACCAGGAATCGAAGATAATATAGAATTCCGGCCACCGATTTGGCGTCGCGGATCTTGTTTCGCCGAATCATCTGCTCGATTTCCCCGTGCGTGAATGCTTTTGCCGTAATCCGCTCGTCTTCTTCCGGCTCGGCCACGCCTGCGGTCAAATCTTCCGCCAAAAGAATGTACATCCGCTCCTCGAGAAAACCTGGTGTCGGAAATATATCCAGGAAAACGTGAAAACGCTTCGCGCGGTAACCCGTTTCCTCGATCAATTCGCGCGCGGCGGCTTTTCGTGGATTTTCTCCATGATCGATTCGTCCGGCCACTAGCTCCCAAAGGAATTGCCGCGTGGCATGGCGATACTGCCGAATCATCAGAATCCTTCCATCGGGAAACACGGGCAGCACTACTACCGAGCCGGGGTGCGTAATCACTTCGCGCGTAACACGCAGGCCGCCGGGTTCGATGATTTCATCCCGGCGCACGCCGAAGACCGGGCCCTTATAAATTATTTTGCTGCGAAGTACTTTGGCCGTCGTGCGGCTGGCCTCTTTAGTCGGCATAGGACGTACGTTTTCTCCGCCGTTATCATACACTGTAGATGCCGGACTTTAGCCCGGCACTTCGAAATCTCGAGAGCATGCCCATCAACACCATCATCGTGGATGACGAGAAGCCCGCCAGGGAAGAGCTCGCCTTCTTGCTGAAAGCCTTCCCCGAAGTGAATCTCATCGGCCAAGGCAAGAACGGCGTCGAAGCCGTGGCCTTGATCAAGGAGCACGCCCCCGATCTCGTGTTTCTCGATGTGCAGATGCCCGGTCTCGATGGCTTTGGCGTTCTGAAAAAACTGGTCGAACGCAAGATGAAAATGCCCCATGTCGTTTTTGCTACCGCCTTCGATCAATATGCAGTCCAGGCCTTCGAGGTGAACGCCGTGGACTACGTGCTCAAGCCGTTCGACAAGGCGCGCATCGCCAAGGCCATTCAGCGCGCCCGAAAAATGCTGGACACTCACACGCCCACCACCGAGCGGCTCGAGCAGCTCGTCAGCCAGCTCGGCGCCGCCAAGAGTTCGCCCCAAAAAGTGAAAGTGCTGGTGAACTCCCAGCAGCGGCTCTTGCTGGTGAACGGCGAGGACATCATCTTTGCCACCACCGAGGGCAGCGCCATCATCGTCGTCACGCGCGACGTCGAGGGCTCATCCAACTACCGCACGCTCGAAGAACTGAACGCCACGCTCGATTCCGAATCGTTCTGGCGCCCCCACCGCTCGTTTCTCGTCAACACCCAACACATCAAGGAAGTCGTCCCGTGGTTCAATTCCACCTTCATCCTGAAAATGAACGACAAGAAAACCACCGAAGTCCCCGTTAGCCGCGTCCAAGCCCGCCGCCTCCGCGAACTCTTCAAGCTGTAATTTTTCCGTGTAGGAGCACGGCATGCCGTGTCCCTGCGAGTACGATGCAAGCTGTGTTAGCATCATGCGTACCTCGCGTACATTGAACTGATGGATTTTTCGCTTAACGACCACCAAAAATTGATCCGCGATACGGTTCGTCAATTCATGGAGGCGGAAGTGCGCCCCACCGTGAAGCAGCGCGACCGCGAAGAGCGTTTTCCCGCCGAAGAAATCAAAAAGCTGGCCAACCTCGGCTGCTGCGGCATGATGACCTCCGAAGAATGGGGCGGTCCGGGCCTCGACGCGCTTTCCTATGTCCTGATGCTCGAAGAAGTCGCGCGCGTCGATGCCGGCATGGCCACGTCGCTGGGCGTCACGAATTCCGCAGTGCAAGTTCCGCTACTGAAATTCGGCACGGAAGAGCAAAAGAAAAAATATTTGCCTCGTCTGGCCACGGGAGAAATTCTCGGCGCGTTCTGCCTCACAGAACCGGCGGCTGGCTCTGACGCCGCGGGTATTCAAGCCCGCGCGGTCGCGGCGGCAAGAGTGGGCGCGGGGCTGGGAATAAGATCGTCGTCGCCCCCGAGTCTGGCACCCGCGGCAGGCGCCACCTGGGGCGGAGCCCCTCTCGGCACGCCAAGCGGCGACATCTATCGCCTGAACGGCACGAAGACTTGGGTCTCGAACGGCAGCGTCGCCGCCCTCTTCATCGTCTTCGCCAAAACCAATCCCGAAGCCGGCGGCAAAGGCATCACCGCTTTTCTCGTCGAACCAGGCTTTCCCGGCTTCAAAGTCGGTCGCCACGAAGACAAAATGGGCCAGCGCAGCTCCCCCGCCGTCGAAATTCTCCTCAACGACTGCGAGGTCCCCCGCGAAAACCGCCTCGGCGAAGAAGGTCAGGGCCTGAAAATAGCCCTCAGCGCACTCGACGGCGGCCGCATCGGCATCGCCGCGCAAGCTCTTGGCTTGGCGCAGGGTGCCCTGGACGAATCCGTCAAGCACGCCAAAGCCCACCGCGCCTTCGGCAAGACCATCAGCGAGTTCCAGGCCATCCAGTGGATGCTTGCCGACATGCAAACGGAGATCGAAGCTGCCCGCGGCTTGGTCTATCATGCTGCCTGGCTTAAAGATACGCACCCGGAGAAGCTCGGCGCCGCCGCATCCAAAGCCAAGCTCTACGCCAGCGAAATGGTCAACCGCGTGGTAGCTAAAGCCGTCCAGATTCATGGCAGCTCGGGGTATTCGCGGGAAACAGACGTCGAGCGGATGTATCGCGATGCGCGCGTGATTACGATCTATGAGGGGACGAGCGAAATTCAGAGGACCATCATTGCCCGGGAAATCTTGGGGAAGTCCAGTTGATCACCCACGGATCAGAGTTGACGGGCCCCCGCTCGCGTCTCGAATTTCTCCTTGACATATGTTAACTCTTATGCCACTATACCTCAAGTTCAAAGACATGGCATCCCGGCGCACCGCCGACCCAACCCAAAAACAACCCTCACCACGCCCAATTCCATCCTCCACTATCTCTTTTAGATGCAACACTTACAAACCGCCCGTAAACACACCATCTAAAGGACTTACGCATTATCGCAACTCCTTTAGATGCAACGTTTACAAAAAATCGGGGGGGAGGGGCAACTCTTGGCCAACGCGCCTGAAGCGAAAAAACGTGTCGTCAGCGGCATGCGGCCAACCGGCAGGCTGCACATTGGCCATTATTTCGGCGCTCTGGAGAATTGGGTCCGGTTACAAAATGACCCCACATATGATTGCTTCTACTTCATCGCCGACTGGCACGCCCTCACCAGCGACTACGCCGACACCTCCGCCGTAGCCCAAAACACCATCGAAATCATGACCGACTATCTGGCGGCCGGCCTCGACCCCGCCAAGTCCGTGATTTTCCAGCAGTCCCTCGTCCCCGAACACGCCGAACTGCACTTGCTCCTCTCAATGGTCACCCCCCTAAGCTGGCTCGAGCGCGTCCCCACCTACAAAGAAGCCCTCGACCAAGTCAAAGATAAGGATCTCCACAATTACGGCTTCCTCGGCTACCCCTGCCTACAAACCGCCGATATCGTTATCTACAGTGAAGAAGGCGTCCCCTTGTTTGTCCCTGTAGGCGAAGACCAAGTCTCCCACGTCGAGCTAAGCCGCGAAATCGTCCGCCGCTTTGATTTGTATTACGGTCTGACGATCTCGGACCAACTTTACAGAGATTCCGATGCTTGCGCGCAACTCGCTGTACGCTCTGTGCCACTTCGGATTTTCCAGCAAATAAACGCAAGAACAATAGAAGCCGAAACAACGCTTCGTAGTTACGCAGCGGACGTGGGTATCGAGAATTTTTTGAAGATGTGGTCGGAAGAAGGGCTGCCTACTTATTTTAAGCGCAAAGAAGTGCTAACTGAACCTACTGTGATGCTGACGAAAACGCCGAGGATACCTGGGACTGATGGCCGGAAGATGTCGAAGAGTTACGGCAATGCGATTACGCTTAGCGAGACGGACGACGACATCCGCAAGAAAACGAAAGTGATGGTGACCGACCCGGCTCGCAAGCGCCGCACCGACCCGGGAAATCCGGACGTGTGTCCCGTCTACGACTGGCATAAACTATTCTCAGCAGGTGAGCCAGGCCGCCTGGACTGGGTACGCCAGGGCTGCACCACGGCCGGAATTGGCTGCATCGAGTGCAAAGCCGCCATGGCCGAAAATTTGATCAAGTGGATCACGCCAGTCCGCGAACGCCGCGTGAAATGGGAGAACGACCCAAAAGGCGTCGTCGACGCGATTCACGAAGGCTCGAAAAAAGCGCGCGTGGAAGCAAAGAAAACCATGGAGCGCGTACGGGAAGCGGTCTTTCATTGGAAAGAAAAGCGCCGCGAAATTGGTGCTGATCCGGCGAGACCGGGGTAACGCAAAAGGCCTACTTAACACTGCGGTTCCAGAGGTCGCAGAGAAGAAAAGGAAGAGCAGAGAGAATGGCGACGCCAAGCAATAAGATGACCGGGAACGCGGCTTATAAGGTGCACATACCCTTGTATGAGGGGCCGCTGGACCTGCTTCTCGATTTGATCAAGAAGCAGGAAATGAATATCCACGACATTCAGATTTCGTTGATTACCGCGCAGTACCTCGAATACCTCCACAAGCTGGAAGAGCTGAACGTCGATGTCTCGGCGGATTTTATTTACATGGCCGCGACTCTGATCTACATCAAGTCGAAAATGCTTCTGCCGCCGGACCCCCTCGCCGCTGAAGAAGGGGCGGAAGGCGACCCGCGCGCGGAACTGGTGCAGCGTCTGGTCGAACACGAAAAATTTAAAAACGCCGCGCAGCTCTTGTACCAGAAGCAGCAGATTGAAGAAAACGTATGGTCGAAGCCGGACAAGTCGCTCTACAACGACGAGGGCACCGAAGGTGAGCTAGTCGTTTCGCTCGTGGACTTGGTGAAAGTCTTCCAGCAAGTTCTCGAGCGCCGCAAGGAGGTTTCGCGCATTGAGCTCCACCACGAGCAATTCACCGTGGCGCAAATGATCGCGGCCTTACGCGCGCAGATTTTGGCGAGCGCGGACAACATGGTGAATTTGATTCAGTTTTTTGAGGCTTGCCCATCTCGCCATGCGATGATCGTCGCGTTCCTGGCAGTATTGGAAATGGTGAAATTGCAGGCCGTGGGCTTGGCCCAGGAAAAGCAGTTTGGGGAAATTGTAGTGAAGAAAGGCAAGGCCTTCGACGTGATTTTTGACGAGCAAGGCGGCCTGAAGCAGATCGATGAGGAATACAAGTAGCGAGGTAAAGGAAGTAAATGAAGTAGAGGAGGTAAAGGAGGAAGAGGCCACCAATTTGAGTCCTCGACGACTGCGAATGCTACGAGGCGGTCTGGGTCTCTCCTTTACCTCCTGTACCTCCTTTACGTCCTTTACCTCATTAGCTTTCACAGGGGCTTGCTTATGACCAACGAAGAACGAAAAGCGGCTTTGGAAGCAATCATCTACGCGGCGGATGAGCCGGCAACCATCGAGCAGCTCTCGAAAGCGCTCGGAGAAGAAAAACTCGTCGTGCAATCGTCGCTCGATGAGTTGGTGGCGAGCTATGCG
Organism: uncultured Acidobacteriota bacterium; assembly: GCA_963753745.1. GTDB lineage: Bacteria > Acidobacteriota > Terriglobia > Acidiferrales > UBA7541 > Acidiferrum. Next base: position 38,064 of record CAVWDX010000018.1, on the reverse strand, counting down.
AGTCGAAGAGCGCGGCATCGAAATTCGCGCTGTGGCCGGCGGCTACAAGCTCTACACGAAGCCGCAGCAGCATGATGTGGTGCGGCGCTTCATCAAGAGCCTGCGGCCTCCGTTGCGCTTGACGATGCCCGCGCTCGAAACGCTCGCCGTAATTGCCTATAAACAGCCAGTCACTTCGCCCGAAATTTCCGAAATTCGCGGAGTGAATACTTCAGGCGTCATCAGCACGCTCCTTGACAAGCGCCTCATCACCACCGCGGGGCGCAAAGAAGTGATCGGTCGGCCGATCCTCTACAAAACGTCGAAAGAATTTTTGATGCGGTTTGGCTTGAGCGATTTGGAGGAGTTGCCGAGTTTGAAGGAGTTTGAGGCTTTGGCGCGGGAAGCACTGGGGAGCGATGAGGGAGTTGCGCCTTCGAGTGAGGATTATCTGGAAAGCGAGCCGGCAGTCGCGGCGGGTAGGGTTGCGGAGGAGCTCGCGCACAATAGCGTGACCGAGGCCGTCGCGCACGTACGAGAAGAACTAGCGGAAGCCGAAGCCTTTCGCGAACACGAAGCCCTGGCGACAGCCGAAGGCATGCCTTCCGGTCAACTGGACGAAGACCCTCCGCCACCGGTAGTGAAATCCACCGCCGCGGGAGAATAGAGGAGAGCGCCGAAGCGCGGCCGATATCAACTCGCGGGAATACAATTGCCATCCGAGCGTAGGGGCACGATATATCGTGCCCATACACCACAACACGGCGCACACGTTAAAAAATATGCAGGAACGATTACAGAAGATTATTGGACGAGCGGGAATTGCTTCGCGGAGGCACGCGGAACAATTGATCTTGAGCGGACAAGTGCGCGTCAACGGCGTTGTCGTGCGGGAACTGGGGACGAAGGCCGATCCCGCCACGGACAAGATCGAGGCCGCGGGGCGGACGGTTGGAGCGGTGAAACAAAGGAATGTTTATCTCGCGTTGCACAAGCCGCCCGAAGTAGTTTCCGCAATGGCCGATCCCGAGGGGCGGAAGACTTTGCGGAATTGTTTGCGTGGACTGCCGGAGCGCGTTTTCCCCGTGGGGAATTTGGAGTACGCAGCCTCGGGTCTGGTGTTCTTGACGAACGACGGCGATTTGGCGGCGGAGATGTTGAAAAACTGGGCGCGCATCGAGCAGGTGTATCACGTAAAAGTCAAAGGGATGCTGACCTTGGCCGACCTCGATCGCATCGGAAAAGAAGTCGGATTGAGGATGAAGACGGTGCGGCAGCCGGACGCCACGCGCGGACGTGCGGCAAATTTCTGGTACGAAGTGCGCATGCGGGATTCCAAGAAGGAAGAGTTGCGGCGCGTGTTGATGAAGGAATTGCATCCGGTGGAAAAGTTGATGCGCATTGGATTGGGGAGTTTGACGGTAGAAGGTTTGCCGCGAGGCAGATATCGGTTGCTGACACCGAAGGACGTGGAGGAGTTGCGGAAGAGCGCGGCGGTGAAAAAGAACGAGGGCCGAGTTGAAGAAAAAGAAAGAGCTCTTATGCAGAGTTCGCGGAGTGCACAGCGGACACAGAGACGAGAGGGAAAAACTCCGCGTTGAGGAGCGGTCCTACGTGCACCTAGCTTGCACTTGCCGGGGAATTCGCGCTGATGGCTCTTGAGAGATTGCAGAAAATCATGGCGGCTTGCGGAGTGGCGTCGCGTCGGGCGTGCGAAGAGATCATCTCTGCCGGACGCGTGACGGTCAATGGCACTGTCGTGCGTGAATTGGGAACAAAGGCGGATCTTGAAAAGGATGTGATTTGTGTTGACGCGAAGGCGATCGCGCGGCCAGACAAGCTGCTGTATTTCATGCTGAACAAGCCCAAGGGCTACGTGACGACGGTGAGCGATCCAGAAGGCCGGCCGACCGTGGTCGATATTTTGGGCAAGAGCGGCGGGCGCGTTTACCCCGTGGGGCGGCTGGATTACGCCAGCGAGGGACTGCTTTTGTTGACGAATGATGGCGCGCTGGCGGAAAGAATGATGAAGGCCGGGTCGCACATGCCGAAGACCTATCTGGTGAAGGTGAGCGGAAAACCGGATGAGAAGAGAATTGAGCGGTTGCGAGCGGGCATTGTGATTGAGCTAGAGGATGGGCGACGAGTGAAAACTTCTCCTGCGAAAATCCGGTTGTTCGAGGACGGAGAAAATCCATGGTATGAAGTGGTTTTGATCGAGGGGCGAAACAGGCAAATACGAAGAATGTTCGAGCGTGTAGGACATTTGGTGGAAAAGATTCGGCGCGTGAGGTTGGGGCCTTTGACTTTGGACTTGGAGCCGGGGAGATTCCGTTCACTGACCGGAAGAGAAATTGAACAGTTGAAGAGAGCGGCGACCGGCGAGAAAAGGGTATCGGAACCAGATTTTACACAGAGGGCACGGAGTGCACAGAGTACGCAGAGAAGGTCGGGTTGAAGGTGCGAGAATAGAGTGGAGCAAGCCGAGAAACAGTGACGCGAGCGGCGGGCAAAATTCAATGACACGGACGATTGAAGATCTGATACCGGATTATATTCGAGGGCTGCCCGTGTATGTGCCGGGGCGGCCGATTGAAGAGGTCGAGCGCGAGCTGAAGATTCATGCGGTGAAGCTGGCATCGAATGAAAATCCGCTGGGGCCCTCACCGAAAGCGGTGGAGGCGGCGAAAGTTGCGCTCGAGAATGCGCATCGTTATCCGGACGGCGGAACGCATTTGTTACGCGAGGCGCTGGCTGCACGGACGAGCGTTTCGACGGAAGAACTTTTTGTGGGGCTGGGATCTAGCGAGATCATTGATTTAGCCTCGCGCGTGCTTTTGCGAGCGGGCTTGCAAGGCATGACGTCGTACGGAAGCTATGCGCCGTTTTCCGTGGCGATTCGCGCGAGCGGAGCGGAGTTGGTGTTAGTGCCGCAGAAGGACTTTGCATTTGATTTGCAAGCGATGGCGAAAGCCATCACGCCAGAGACGGGCGTGATTTATCTTGCGAATCCGAACAATCCGACGGGAACGGCGTTTAGCGTTTCGGAGTTGGAGAAGTTTCTTGCGAGCGTGCCCGACGGCGTGCTGGTTGTTCTGGATGAAGCGTACATCCACTACGCGCCGAGTCTGGACAGGCGGAAGTCCGAAGACATTTTCCGCAGTAGAAAGAACCTGCTGATCCTCAGGACGTTTTCGAAAGTGTACGGCCTGGCGGGAATGCGCATTGGGTTCGCGATGGGCCAGCCGCAGTTGTTGGCCGCGATGAACAAACTGAGGACGCCCTTCAATACATCCGGAATTGCGCAGGCAGCGGCGCTGGCGGCATTGGATGACCGCGAGCACGTTGAACGGTGCATTGCGACGAACGCGCGCGAACGAAAACGATTAAGTGAAGGGTTGGCCGAGCTGGGATTGCGGCCGGTGCCCAGCGAGACTAATTTTATTTTTATGGACGTCGGGCTAGAGGCGAAAAACATTTGCGATGAGCTTTTGCACTTAGGGGTGATTGTGCGCCCGCTGGGTTGGATGGGATTTCCGGAAGCGATTCGCGTGTCGGTGGGAACGGCGGAAGAAAACGGCAAGTGCCTGGGGGCGATGGCGGATATTTTAACGAAGCGCGCGGGAAAAGGACAGTTGGCGGCGCGATGAGAGTGCTGTTGCCTGACGGCGCGAGCGCCGCGGCCGATCCGATTCTCGAAATCCTGAAAAACTTCAAAACGATTGCGGTGGTAGGATTGTCTTCCAATCCGGCGCGGCCAAGCTATGGCGTGACGCAGTACATGCAGAGAGCGGGGTACAGGATTATTCCGGTGAATCCGAACGAGCAGGAATGGTTGGGAGAGAAGTGTTACGCGCGGCTCGAAGATGTGCCGGAGAAGATAGAGATAGTAGATGTGTTCCGGCGAGCGGAACACGTTCCACCGGTTGTGGAAAGCGCGATAAGAGTTGGCGCGAAAGTGGTGTGGATGCAATTGGGGATCGAGCATGGTGACGCGGCGGAACGTGCGCGCGCGGCGGGGTTGACGGTGATCGAAGACGCGTGCATTTTGGTGGAGCATCGTAGACGGTTGAATGAATTGCGATGAGTTGAAGATACATCCGAAGGCATAAGAGCCCGCGCGAATTCATTGCGTGGGCTTGTTTATTTTTGGACGTAGAAATACTGGGGCAGACAAGGGAAAGGCGACAGACAGGAATGTCTGTCCTACTAGCGGGGCAGAGGGAAGATCATTAGATTGCGTTTGCCGGGAAGGACGACGCCGAGAAAACGCCCGTCGGGAGAGATCGCAAATTCGCGGAAGGTGAGGCCGTGGAAGATGGGCTGCGGAATAGGTTGGAGCACAGGAATTTCTTTGCCGGACGGCTGCGCGGAGAGTGGGGGAATCGCGATCCAGACGATATCCCCGGATTTTCGTTCGATGGCGCGCTTGAGCAGGATGCGGGTTTCGTCCGGAGCCCAATGAAAGACGCCGAGGCCCACGCGGAGGCGAACGAAATGATCGGGTGCGGCGAGATCGCGCACTTCCAAAATTTCCCGATCGATGAAATAAGCGACTTTTGTGCCGCTGGGTGAAACGGAAAGTCCGCCCTGGTAGCCGTCGAGCGTGGCGATTTCAGTGGCGTCTTGCGCGAGTAATTCGAGACGCTGAAGGCGAGGAGGGCCGCTCATTGCGCGGTCGCGTTCGACGGCGATGGCGGAATTCGTGCCGGGGATGCGATCGGAGTCGATGAACGTGCGACCTTCGAATGCGGGTCCCGCTGGGCCGGTCGCGGTATTGAAGTAGCGAAAGGAAAAAAGCATGCGTGGCTTAACGGCTTCGGTGAGATAGAGGATCGTGGCGTTGTCCTGGAGCCAAGTTGCGTCAAAGCAATCTTGAATGGTGCTTTCGCCTTTGCCGAGATGAATTTCCTTGCCGCTGTCTTCGAGAGCGAGAGTCATGAAGGAATCCTGGGTGCGGCCGGTTTCATCCACGACGGTGGTGGTGAAAAGCTGGGCGAGAATCTCGCGTCCATTGGGAGACCAGTGGAAGGCGTCGCCAGCGTAAGAAAAAGGCTCGCTACCGCGGTTGAACTTGTCGCCTTGGAGCAGGCGGCGGCGTTTGCCGTTGTTTTCCAGGAGCCAGATGTCGTCGTGCTGCAGATCGTATTTTTTGGTTTTGAGGGTGCGGCGGGCGGAATAGACGACGCGGCCATCGGGGGCGAAGCTGAAGGCGGTGACTTCGTCGTCGATATTTTGCAGAGGCTTGTCGAGGTCTTGCGCGCGCGCGCGCGAAACAAAACAACAGCTCAACAAAAATAATAGCAGAGAGCAGCTGCGCAAAAAACGGAAGACCCGGCCTGAAAAACGAGGATGCATTATTGTTGACTGACGGGCCCCGGCGTCGATTGAGGTACGGGATGCGAACCGGTGAAGTCGGAGCAGCAGGGTTTTTCGACGGGTTTGAATTCCATGAATTCGACGCGGGTATCGTCGGCGTCATAAAGATTGAGCTGCCATTTGCCGTCGCGGCCGATTTTAGGCTGTTCGCCGGGCTGCACGCCTGCTTTGATGAGTTGCTGCTGGATAACGTGGATGTCTGGAACGCCGAGCGAGATGTGGTTCATGACTCCAAGGGTGTGTTTGTCGGCGTTGGGCGCGATGCGGAGCATGTACTCAACCCAATCCGTGCCGTCGGGGACTTGCATGGCAACCCAGTCCGTCTCGTCGTCTTTCATTCCGCCGTGCCAGTAAGGGCGAAAGCCGAGAAGATCTTTATAAAAATGATCGGTGGCGTCGCGATCTTTGACGACGAAGCCCGCATGAATGATGCGAACGGGGTTGGCCGGGTTCGGTTGCGGCAGACCGGCGTTCAGATCTTCGGCGTTGGCTAAGTGATAGGAGTCCGTGATCGAAATGTGATGTCCCTCGGGATCCTGAAGCAAAAGACGGACGAGCTCTCCGGTGTGCTTTTTCCTAACTTCGCTAAAATCGATCTTTTTGGCGCTGAGAAATTTCTTGAATCCTTCCAGATCGTCCGTAAGAAAGGAGACTTCCGCGAGCAGATCCGCGGGCGGCGGAGTGGGGATCCGTTTGAATGTGATGCGCTGCCCGCTCGGAAGAAACAAGAATTGGGCTGGAACGTTTTCGCAATAGTCGCAGTTACGCTGCGGATCGACGAGGTTCCGATAGTATTTGTGGGCTGCGGCTATGTCCGAAACAAAAATGGTGGCGCCGGCGATGCCGAGAATGCGCGGGCGCTTCGGTGGTTTGCGCCGCGCGACAGCGGAAAAACAGAAAAGCAAGCTGACCAGAATCAATGCTGCCTTTTTCATCCATGCACCTCAGAGATTAGTTGCCGAACGAGATTTTAGCTTGCGAATTTCGTCCAGGCGAGCGCGAAGGCGCTGTTCGAAACCCTGGTCGGTCGGTTTGTAGTAAGCGCGGTCGGCGAGATTGCTGGGTAGGCAGGTCATATCGGTGACCTTTTCGTCGAAATTGTGGGCGTACTTGTAGCCTTCGCCATAGCCGACATTTTTCATGAGGCCGGTGACGGCGTTGCGGAGATGGAGCGGGACGGGATCAGCTTCGGTTTTGTGGACATCGTCGATGACTTCGCCATAAGCAGTGTAAACGGCATTGGATTTTGGCGCGAGCGCGAGATAGACGGCCGCCTGCGCGAGCGCGAGATGGCCTTCGGGAGCGCCAAGAAAATCGAAAGCATCTTTTGCGGCGAGAGTGACCGCGAGCGCGCCGGGTTCGGCCAGGCCGATGTCCTCACTGGCCATGCGCACCATGCGGCGGGCGAGATAGAGCGGGTCTTCGCCGGATTCGATCATGCGCGCGAGCCAATAGAGCGTGGCGTCGGGATCGGAATTGCGGACGGACTTGTGGAGCGCGGAGATGAGATTGAAATGCTCCTCGCCGGCTTTGTCGTAACGCAAAAGTTTGCGCTGGAGAACATCTTCGAGGAGTTCGCGGGTGATGACGCGCGCGCCGCCCTTGTCGGAGGCAGGGAGCTTGGCGCCTCGAGCGGCGAGTTCGAGCGTGTTGTAGGCCGAGCGGGCATCCCCGTTTGCAAAGGATGCGATGCGAAAGAGGACATCATCGCTGGCCTCGACATTTTCGTCACCAAGCCCGTGCTCCTTGTCGGCAATGGCGCGGCGAAGCAGTTCGACGATTTGCGGCGTGGTGAGCGGATCGAGGACGTAAACCTTGGTGCGCGAGAGAAGCGGCGAGATCACTTCGAACGAGGGATTTTCGGTGGTGGCGCCGATGAAGGTGATGTGACCCGCCTCGACGTAGGGAAGGAAGGCATCCTGCTGAGCTTTGTTGAAGCGATGGACTTCGTCGACGAAGACGATGGTGCGCTGGCCGGCGTGGGATTTGTATTCGGCGGCGGCCATGACTTCCTTGATTTCCTTGATGCCGGCGAGCACCGCGCTGAAGGCCACAAATTCCGATCGCGTGAGGCGTGCAATCAGACGAGCAAGAGTCGTTTTGCCGCAGCCTGGCGGACCCCACAGCAGCATCGAAGTGATTTGGTCGTTTTCGATTTGCTGGCGCAGTGGTTTGCCGGGTCCCAGAAGTTTTTCCTGCCCGATGAATTCATCGAGCGTGCGAGGACGCATGCGCTCGGCCAGCGGTTGGTGCGCGGCATCTTCGAACGCGGTCTGGGGAAGTTTGGGAAAGAGGCTCATGAGCACTGTCAGTTTAGAACGTTTGCAGTCAGGCGAGAAATGCCATTGTACCTGCAAACGCGGTTCCGGATGAGCCGCCGAGAGGACAAGATCGGAGGGACGACGAGGGAGGACCGGGACAACAAGGAAAGACGGGCACGGCGTGCCGTGCCCCTACGGGGCGGGGTTCGCTTTGTCGAGATGCCACATGATTGGATTCTCTAGGATGTAGCGGGTTGCATTGGCGAACTCGTCGCCATTTCTCAGAACTCGCTCAAAGTAATTGCTTTGCCACACCTGCATTGTTCGGTCGCCCATCCTGTCGCGAACGAGTTTGGTGACAGCGGACTTAAAGGAGCGCACCATCGTTGGTACCGAGCCAGGGAGGGGTCTGCGAAAGGCCTCGAAGCGTTGGTCGTCTCGTAGGGGCACGGCACGCCGTGCCCGCTCTTCGATGGCGAGAATGCCGTGCACGTGATTGGGCATGACGATGAAAATGTCGACCTTCGCGCCTGGAAAATGATTCGGAAGATCGACCCAACATGCCGAAACAATGTCTCCGATTGGACTGAGCCGCATTCGGCCGGTTTCGACCGTGCCGAAAATGCAGCGCTTGCAGAACGCACATATAGTCACGAAATAAGCGCCGGGCTGGGCGTAGTCCAAGTTCTGAAGGCGGATAGATCGGCGAGCGGGACGCTCAGAATCGTCGGTCACGGCCATAATATATCACAAATATATGTAACCTATATGGTCATAAGCCCGAGAGTGTTGATGCACGAAGACGGGCACGGCGTGCCGTGCCCCTACGGGCGGGGATGGCGCTGACGGGCCGCTTCATAAAACAGAACCGCGGCGGCTGCGGCGGCGTTGAGCGACTCGACGCCGCTGGCCATGGGGATGCGAATACGGGCATCGGCGCTGCGTTCGACTTCTTCGGGCAGGCCTGCGCCTTCGTTGCCAACGAGAAGCGCGACGGGCTCGCACCAATCCACTTCCCATGGCGAGAGGATGCGAGATTCGCCGTCGTGCGGCTCGCGAAGGCTGGATGCGAGCGTGCGAACTTTAGCGATTCTCAACTGCGTGAGAAGAATCGGCAGCGACATGCCGGGAAGAATCGGGAGATGAAGCGCCGCGCCAGCCGAGGCGCGCAAGGCCTTCGGCGAATACGGACTGGCGGTTCCGGATTGCCCGGAAGCAGCGGTGACCGCTCCCGTGGCGCCGAAAGCCGCGGCGGTGCGCAAGATGGTGCCGACATTGCCGGGATCTTGGACGCCTGCGAGGACCACGAGAAGCGGAGCGCAGGCGGAATCGGGCGCGTGGAGCAAGTCGTCGAGAGTTGTGGTGCGCGGATGGACGAGAGCGGCGACTCCTTGCGGATGTTCCGTGTCGGCCAGGCCTTCGAAGAGCCGGTCGGTGGTGCGCAAGACCGGAAAAGCCATTTCCGGTCTGCTGATGAGAGGAGCGAGTCTTTCACGGTGACGCTCGCCAGACTCGCTGAAGAGCACAGCTTCGACGGAGCAACCGGAGCGAAGCGCCTCTTCCACGAGCCGAACGCCTTCGACGCCGACGGATCCGGATTCCGTCGGCAAGCCGCCGCGAAGCGCCACGCGAAACTCCTTGAGCCAGCGATTGTCGCGGCTGGTGAGAACTCCGGGTGTGCTCGCAGCAACGCCGGCCGTGTTTCGTGCGGGTTTGCCTGGAGTGGCCATTACGGGGAGCGTAGCAAATTTTGGGTGTGGGAGGCTAACCCGCAAAGGAGCTAGAGCGGCGAGCGTCCCCGACAGGAGCCGGGGTAAACGGAAGGCTGGCTCTACACGGACTTTGCGGAAGTTACGAGCGGCGACACGAGCGGCGCCACGTGCTGTGCGTCATCCGCGGCGGCGAGGCGGGCGCGAATTCCCGCGAGCAGCTCGAAGGAGCGGAGACGCGCCGAATGATCGTAGATATGCGCGGTCGTGATGATTTCATCTGGCTGCGTGAGTTCGAGGAAATTGAGCAATCGGCGCCGAGCGGTTTCGGATGAGCCGACGACGGAGCACAGCAAGGTCATCTCGGCGGAAGCCTTTTCCCCGGGCGACCAGAAAGAGTCGATGTCGTGAATGGGCGGAGGAATCTGGCCTGGCATCCCGCGGCGAAGATTGGTGAACGATTGCTGGACCGATGTGAAGAGATACTGCGCTTCGGAGTCCGTTTCCGCGACGACCACATTGACGCCCAGCATGGCGTAGGGGCGGTCGAGTTGGCGCGAAGGCTGGAAGCGCGTTCGATAGAGTTCGAGCGCCTGCATCATGTCAGCGGGCGCGAAGTGCGATGCAAAGGCAAATGGCAACCCGAGTTTCGCCGCAAGTTGCGCGCTGAAAAGGCTGGAGCCGAGCAGCCAAATGGGCACGCGCAAGCCGGCTCCGGGAACCGCGCGAATTTTTTGGTTGCGCGTCGCGGGCCCGAAATAAGATTGCAGCTCTTCGACGTCTTGCGGGAAATTGTCGGCGGTGGTAGTCATGTCGCGGCGCAGGGCGCGCGCGGTGAGCATGTCGGTACCGGGAGCGCGGCCGAGGCCGAGATCAATGCGGTCCGGATAGAGGGAAGCGAGCGTGCCGAACTGCTCGGCGATGACGAGCGGAGAATGATTCGGCAGCATGATGCCGCCAGAGCCGACGCGAATCGTCTTGGTGCCGCCTGCGACGTAGCCAATCACGACCGACGTGGCGGCGCTGGCGATGCCGGGCATGCCGTGATGCTCCGCCAGCCAAAAGCGGTGATAACCCCAGGCTTCCGCGTGTTGCGCGAGGTCGAGAGAATTGCGCAAGGCGACGGCGGCGCTTGCGCCTTGGGGAATCGGCGAGAGATCGAGAATGGAGAAGGGAATCACAGCAATTGGATGCCGTGCTCCGAGCTGAAGTTACGGAGTGTGGGATAAGAGGGCACGGCCTTGCCCGACACCGAAGCTAGGCAGTGCGGCGCCGGAGGACGTTTATGCGAGGTCCCCGGGCAGGCTCTTATTGCATGCGTTAGAGGGGTATGGTAGCGTCGCCGGATTGAGTGGATTCGCGGGCGAAGAGCCAATTGTGGACCGATGTCTTCGCCAAAGGCCAAAAAATTGCCGGCAGAACTGTTGCGCGTGAATGCGCAAAATCCGGAAGCGGAAGTGCTGCGTTACGCGGCTAGCTTTCTCACGCGCGGAAGTGTCATCGCAATCCCCACCGATACGTTTTACGGGCTGGCTGCCGACCCGTTTAATCTCGCCGCAGTGGATGAAATTTACAAGATAAAGGGGCGTCCGGAAACGCGTGCGCTGCCCATTTTGGTGCGTTCGCTCGAGCAGGCGATGCAACTTGCTCGCGAAGTGCCGCAGAATTTTTTGAAGCTGGCGCAGGAGTTCTGGCCGGGGGCGATGACGCTGGTCGTGGACGCGGCGAACCGTTTGCCGCTGAAGGTGACGGCAAACACGGGAAAAGTGGCGCTGCGCTGGCCCAAGAGCGATGTGGCGAGACGGCTGATCGATGAGTTTGACGGGCCGATCACGGGAACGAGCGCGAATATTTCCGGATTTCCGTCCTGCTCAAGCGCGGAGCAGGTGATGAAACAGCTTGGAGGGCGGCTGCCCCTGATTTTGGACAGTGGAGAAACCGGAGCGATCCTGGGATCGACGATTGTCGATGTCCATGGCGGGGCCTGGAAGATTATTCGGGAAGGCGCGATTCCCGTGGCGGAGATTGAGAAGGCGCTGAAATAATAATCACATGCCCGTTTCCAAATCTTGACGGGGCTGACTCTCTCTCGTCGCTAGGTGCCCTCGATGCAGCACGCTTCCATGAGCTTCTATTCCTTTACGATTCTGGCTCTCGTGTTGCTCTGCATGTCGATCGGCATCCCGCTAATCGCTGTCGCAATTGCTTACGCAGCATCCAAAGGCAAACCGAAAACTTTCGATCGTGAGATGTATTGGACTTCTTTTGCTACCGCGGGGATCGCCTCGGCACTCATGTTTGTCCTTGCGCAAAAGTTGATGTCGAAGGCTTCAGCTATTGACTTGCTTGGCACAGCCTGCCTAATCGCGTCGCTCCTACTTCTTGGCGTGAGCATGGGATGTGGTATTGGCATATTCACTTGGCGTCGCCGAGGCTTCACGGCGGAAGCCCAGAGTGAGGATGCTCCGGTCAGAGGCGCTCCTAAGGAGACAGGCCCGCGTCAATGAGCGCCAGGTGCGGCAGTTGCGCCGAGGAAATCGTAGTCGCCGGTGGGGGAGAGTTCGAGATCGCCGAGCGTGCGGCGATGGACGGAGACGACGTCGACAAACCACAGCGGCAAGTAGGGCAGATCGACCGCAAGGATTTTGTGAGCTTCGCTGCAGAGAGCCTTCCTTTTTTCGCGATCCGTTTCGATACGAATTTGATCGACGAGCGCGTCGACGCGCGGATTACGGTAGTGTCCGCGATTCGCGCCGTCAGGCGGGAAGCGCTTCGACGAAAAGACAAATTCAAACACGTCGGGATCGTTATTGGTGGGATTGGATTCGATAAGAAAAATCAGGGACGAAGGGTCGCTGTTATTCTGACCGCCGCAGCCGTTCAAGAGAAAAAGAAACCAGGTAACGCAGAGGACATGGAGGAGGCGCAAAGATCGCGGAGAGGCCGAGGCGCTATTTCGGCGGGGCATACGAGATTTTACCGAGAATGGCGGGACCGTGCGCACCGGTTGCTGAGGGAAGGTTTCCAGGTCGGCGATGGAAGGACTCGTAAGCGAGGAGTGCGAACGCAAACGCTTCCTTGGCGTCTTCCGGAACGCCGAACCGGGAAGAGGGAAATATTTCCACGCCGCCGAGAACGGCGGAGAGTTGCGCGAGGAGAAGAGGATTGTGGGCGCCGCCGCCGGAGACGATGAGTTGATGGATTGTTGTTTTCGGAAGAACGAAGCGGTTTAGGGCGTCGACTACGGAGAGCGCCGTGAAAATCGTGGCGGCGCGGATGAGGTCGGCGGGCTTGGCGCGATGTTTTTTTCCGAGGGCGAGAACTCTTTTCACGTAAGCGTGGCCGTAATATTCACGGCCCGTGGATTTAGGAGGCGCGAGCTTTAAATAAGGATCACGCATCAGTTCGTCGATCACCGCTGGGTTAGATCGGCCGGATTGCGCGATGGTGGCATTTTTGTCAAAACGGCGGCGGCCGCGCGTAAAATGAGCGACGAGCGCGTCGATGAGCATGTTGGCCGGGCCGGTATCGAAGGCGAGGATTTGTTCCGGCTTAGCTGCGGCGGGGATGACGGTGATGTTCGCGATGCCGCCGAGATTGAGCGAGACGCGGCCAAGAGTTTCGTGGCGATAGAGAAGATAGTCGGCGTAAGGGACGAGCGGCGCGCCTTGTCCGCCGAGGGCGATGTCGGCCGGGCGAAAATCCCCGACCGTGGTGATGCCGGTGCGAGAGGCGATTACCGACGGATCGCCGATTTGCAGTGTGGAAGCTGTGGCGCGACCGAGATAGAGCACTGGCTTTCCCTGATGAAAGATGGTTTGGCCGTGGCAGCCGATGAGTGCGATACGTTTCGGTGAGACGCGAAACTTTCGGCAGGCGGCAAGCGCGGCTTCAGCAAAAACCTCCCCGAGTCGAAAATTCAGTCGGCTGAGTTCGCCGGCGGTGAGGGAATGTTGCTCGGCGACGCGAAGTATTTCCCTACGAAGCGCGGGCGGAAATTTGCTCGAGATGTGGCCGAGAAGTTTTGCGCTCGGACATGCGGCGGCGCGCCGGAGATGCGGGCTAGCGCGACGTCGATGCCGTCGGCGGACGTGCCCGACATGAGGCCGAGAACGAGCATGGATTTCGAGGTCATGAAATTTGTTTCTTTAGCTCCGCAAGAAGATTGAGAGCGTCGAGAGGCTTGAGCTGGTCGAGGTCGGCGCCACGGAGCTTATCGAGGACGGCGCGGTCGAGAGCGGTGAAGAGAACTTCCTGGTGGCCATTGCGGCGGTGCGGGGAAGGAGCCGCAGAATCCATCGAGGTCCCGGCAGAGTTTGTCGCTAGGTCATCGAGGCGCCGGGAGAAAGCGTTTCGCTGAGGGCGTGTTCACTCTGCTCGTGCTTTTTCAAGGACTTCGCGGGCGCGCTCGATGACGCTGCGAGGGAAGTCCCGCCAGGCGAGCAACCTCGATTCCGTAACTTTTATCGGCGCTGCCGGGCTCGACGCGGCGAAGAAAAATAATTTCGTTGGGCGTTTCCTTGACGGAGACATGAACGTTTTGCACGCCGCTGAGAAGATCGGCCAGTTCGGTGAGTTCGTGATAGTGCGTGGCGAAAAGCGTCCGCGCGCGAGTGTGCTTTTGCAAATGCTCGACGACGGCCCAGGCGATGGAAAGCCCGTCAAACGTCGCGGTCCCGCGGCCAACTTCATCGAGCAGGACGAGACTCGAAGGCGTGGCGTGGTGCAAGATGGCGGCGACTTCGCTCATCTCCACGAGAAACGTCGAGCGTCCGCGCGCAAGATTATCGCTGGCGCCGATGCGCGTAAAGATGCGATCGGTAATGGGAAGCTTCGCCTGGCGCGCCGGAACGAACGAGCCCATCTGCGCCATCAAAACAATCAGCGCGGCTTGACGCAAATAAGTGGATTTGCCGCCCATGTTCGGGCCGGTGATGAGCAAGAGCTGCTGACGGCCGGGATCGAAGCAGAGATCATTGGGAACGAAGCGCTCGCCGCGCTGCCGCAAAAGTTCCTCGATGACGGGATGACGGCCTCCGACGATCAGCAACTCTCCCGTCGAGTTGAATTCGGGCCGCATATAGCCGCGGTCAGCGGCCAACTTCGCGAAAGAAGTGAGCACGTCGAGTTGCGCGACGGCGGCAGCCGTGCGGCGCAATCGAGCAGCCTGTGCTGCGATGCTGGAACGAATCTCCACAAAAAGCTGCCGCTCGATTTCCAAAATGCGCTCGTCGGCCGCTAGGATTTTGCGTTCATATTCTTTCAGCTCGGAAGAAGTGAAGCGTTCCGCGTTGACGAGCGTCTGCTTGCGTTCATAGTCGGCGGGCGCGAGATGAAGATTGGGCTTCGAAATCTCCATGTAGTAGCCGAAAATCTGATTGAAGCGAATCTTCAGCGAGGAGATGCCGGTCCGTTTGCGCTCGCGCTCTTCCATTGCAGCGATAATTTGCTTGCTGTGCTGGCTTAGGTTTCGAAGCTCGTCGAGCTCGCCGTCGTAGCCGCCGCGGATGATGCCGGGATCGGTGGCCAGGGCCGGAGGCTCGTCGGCGATGGCGCGCTCGAGTCGTTCGCGGACGTCGGTGAGTTCGTCGATCTCGCCATGCAGGTGGCGCAACAGAGCGCTTCCGCCGACGGGAGGCGGCGTCACAAAATTCTTCAGGACGGGTAGCTGGGCCAGCGATTTGCGAAGCGCCACAAGTTCGCGCGGAGACGCCAGTCCAAGGGTGATACGGCTCGTGAGGCGCTCGAGATCCTGGATGCCCCTCAACTCTTTTCGAATTTCGCCGCGAACCACGGTTTGCTGCACGAGGTGCGCGACGGATTCAAGCCGCGCTTCGATGGCGTCGCGATCAAGCAGCGGGCGGAGGATCCAGGAGCGCAAAAGCCGCGCGCCCATTCCAGTGACGGTCGCATCGAGCGCGGCGACGAGCGTCACGGGCCCGCTTCGGGACGATTCTTCCGTAAAAATAGGTGCGAGAAGCTCGAGATTGCGGACGGAAACAGGATCGAGCACGAGCGTGTCGTGTTGCTCGTAGTAGCGCACCCGATCGAGATGCTGCAGGGCTTCAACGCTCGGCGGCTGCGTGCTCGTCGAGCCGGCGGAACTATCCGCGCCCCGAGCCGCGTTTTCCCGCAAATAGTGAACAATGGCGCCTGCAGCGGAAAGCGCCTGCGGATGTTCATCGAGTCCGAATCCCGTGAGTTCCGCGACGCCAAACTGTTCGCGCAAGATCCGTTCGGCATAGTCGCGCTGGAAAATCCAATCTTCGAGACGGCTTTCGACGCCACCAGCGCCTTCGAGCAGAGAAGTCTTTGCGGTTTCGAAAAGCTGCTGCGGCCGAGGCAAAAGCGTTTCGCGGGGATGGAGAAGCTGCAGTTCGTCGCGAAGCGCCTCGTCGGCATCGGCTCCTGCAAACTCCGTGGACTGAAATTCGCCAGTCGAGAGATCCGCGAACGCCAGGCCCACCGGCGAACCGGAGGGATGTTTTGCGACAGCGGCCAGATAATTGTTTTCGCGCGCATCAAGAACCGAAACATCGGTGGCCGTGCCCGGTGTAATGACGCGGACAACTTCGCGGCGCACCAGCTTTTTGCCTGGACCTGGGAGTTCCATCTGATCGCAAATGGCGACTTTGAAGCCTCCGCGGATGAGCCGCGCGATGTAGCCATCCGCCGCGTGATACGGCACGCCGCACATGGGTATCGGCTGGCCTTTTTCGCGGTTTCGCGAAGTCAGAGTGATTTGCAGTTCGCGTGAAGCCAGAATTGCATCTTCGTAGAAAAGCTCGTAAAAATCGCCGAGCCGAAAAAGCAGAAGGGCGTGCGGGTAGCGCGTCTTGATCGCGTGATACTGCTGCATCAGTGGCGAAGTGGGTTCGCTCATTCGCAAATTCCCAATTCCGTGAGAAGAAAAGCGTAATCGAGCGCAATCTCCCGCAGATAATCGTAGCGTCCTGACGCACCGCCGTGTCCTGCCCCCATATTGGTTTTCAAGAGCAGCAAATTCGCATCGGTTTTCAGCGTGCGCAGTTTGGCCACATATTTCGCCGGCTCCCAATACATCACTTGGCTGTCGTTCAACCCGGTCTTCACCAGCATCGTGGGATAAACCTTGGCCTCGATGTTCGTATAAGGACAATAGCTTTTCATGTAGAAATAGTCTTCCGCAATGCGCGGATCGCCCCATTCCTCATATTCTCCGACGGTGAGAGGCAATGAAGCATCCAGCATGGTATTGAGCACGTCGACAAATGGAACATGGCTGATGACCATGCGGAACAAATCCGGCCGCATGTTCGCAACTGCGCCCATCAAAAGACCGCCCGCGCTGCCGCCCTCGATCACGAGTTTGCGCGATGCGGTGTAACGCTCCGCGATAAGGTGCTCGGCCGCGGCGATGAAATCGGTAAAAGTGTTGCGTTTCTTGCGTAGCCGGCCTGCGTCGTGCCACGGCTTGCCAAGCTCGCCGCCGCCGCGGATGTGCGCGACGGCATAAATCACGCCGCGATCGAGCAAGCTCACACGGTTCGAGCTGAAAGTCACAGCGACCGAGTGGCCGTAGCTGCCATAACCGTAAAGCAGCAGGGGAGCGGAACCGTCAAGCGGAGTGTCTCGACGATAGACGATTGAAATGGGCACGCGGGCGCCGTCCTGAGCTACCGCATGAAGCTCGCTCGCTAACGTACTGCGCGGCTTCGTAACCGCCGAGAACCGGCTGTTCTTTGCGAAGCACCCGTTCGCGCGTGCGTATGTCGTAATCGAAGACGGAACGCGGCGTAACAAAGGATTCGTATTGAAAGCGCACAAAGTGCGTATCGAACTCCGGGTTGTTGCCAAGCGAAGCATTGTAAGCAGGCTCCACGAATTCGATCCGGCGAGATGCGGAGAGTGCATCGGGTGCTTCGACGCCGAGATCCACGATCCGCAAATAAGGCAGCCCGCCTTCGCGTTCGAAAAGAACGATATGCGAGCGAAAGACGTCAACTCCTGCGAGCATCACGTCGCCACGGTTGGGAATAATCTCGCGCCAGTTGCCCCGCTCCGGCTTGGCGACCGGCGTACACATCAACCGAAACGTGCGCCCACGCGAATTGGTGCGAATGAAAAAGTAGCCGCCCATGTCGTACGGGTTCGCTCCCCGCTCTTCACGCGTCAGCGGATTCGGATGATGGTCCACGTAATACTCGTGCTCCGCCTCGCGCGGAGCAATCACGCGAAACTCGCCATTCGGCTGAGTTGCGGGCAGATAGCGCACCTCGCTGGCGGTGTGGCTCGCAATCAGCAGCAGAAGGAATGCCCCGCTGCGCGTCCGTTCAATTTCGATGTGGAAGCGCTCGTCGGCCTCTTCATAGATCAGGGCGTCCGGCTCTGCCGAACCCACCGTGTGCCGATAAAGACGATGAGCGCGTTTCGTGGTCGCGTCCTCAACGGTATAAAAAAGCGCCCGGTTGTCCGCCGCCCAAGCCGCGCTGGTGACGCGTTCAATCGCTTCAGGAAAATCTCGGCCGCTCCACAGGTTTTTAATGCGCAGCGTGTACTGGCGGAATCCCGTGGAGTCCAGCGCGTAAGCGAGGAGCTGGTTGTCATTGCTCACATCGAAAGCGCCGAGTCCGAGAAAAGAGTGCCCCTGTGCCTCGTGGTTCAGATCCAAAAGCAGTTCGTCCAGCGAACCGCTCGTGTCGATACGCCGGCAGTGGATCGGATACTGTTTGCCTTGCTCCGTGCAGGTGAAATAGAGATACCCGCGCAAACGATAGGGAACGGACAAGTCCGTCTGCAGAATGCGCCCCAGTATTTCCTGATAGAGCAGCTCCTGAATCGATTCAGTGGGCCGGAGAGTCGCGTCGGTATACGCGTTTTCCGCTTCTAAATAGGCGATGACCTCGGGATTCTCCTTTTGGCGCAGCCAGGCGTAGTGGTCTACACGCCGGTCGCCGTGCAAAACGGTTTCGACCGGCTCGCGCCGTGCGAGCGGCGGCGAAGGCCGCGGTTTGCCGTCCGCTTCGTTCGAAAAAACCGGCGCTGCTGCTTTGGCGTCTGGGTTCATGCGTCTCTTGATCTGGTGCATACACCGGGGCCGGGCGCCGGGCTTTGCGCCGGATATTGCCGGAATAGCGCTGAGCACAGCTGAAATACGTTCGTCAGCTATACTAGCGGAAGTCTCGGGCAGGAGAAAGCCGGGGAAAGGAACGGCAAGGACGCGAATGGCGCGGGAAATCGAAATCAAGCTGAAGATCAGCGACGCAAAGGCTCTGAAGCGCACGCTGAAGCGTTTGCGTGTGCGTCCCGTGGGCGGAGGAACAGGCCTCGTGCACGAATGGAACGTCATTTTCGATACGCCGCAGGGCGGTCTTGCGAAGCACGGGCAACTGCTTCGCATTCGAACTGAAACGCCCAAAACAAAATTGAAAAAAGGCAACGCAGCGGCGGGCCGGCGCACCCTGTTGACCTTCAAGCGTCCGCTTATCGGGAGCAATGCGGCTTCGGCCAGCATGCAAGAGTCGCGTCGCCATAAAGTGCGGGAAGAGTTCGAGGTCGAGGTGGCCGACGCTCGCTCGCTGACAAAGATACTTGAAGGGCTGGGAATGCGCGGCTGGTTCCGCTACGAAAAGTACCGCACCACCTTTCGACTTCCTGCCGCCTTGAGCTGGGCCAAAGGCTTGCTAATCGAGCTGGATGAGACACCTATCGGGACGTTTGTCGAGCTGGAAGGCCCATCTTCCGCGATTGATAGGGCGGCACAGGAGCTCGGCTATGCTCGTCGCGACTACATTATGAAGAGCTATCTCGCTCTCTACCTGGACGACTGCCGTCACCGGGGCCGAGAGCCCCGGGATATGGTCTTCGAAGCCGCGAAATAGCCGGCGTAAAGAAAAAAACTCAAAAAAAATCGCCACCAAGGCCATTCTTATCTTGACATTGAGCCGCGCCCGGCTTATCACTGCAATGGCGACGGCTAAACGGTACTGAAATTGCCTCTGCGGGCAGCTACCGGTTGCAAAGCGTGGTCCAGCCGCCGCGTTTAGGGTGAATTCTTCTCCGATGAGTACGTCCAACGAACTCGAACCTGGCCCTAGTTGCTTCGGCAAAAACCGGACTGACTGGGCATGGCTTGAGACAGGCGATTGGGCAACGCCGCGCGAGGCGAGAGGCCTCTGGCAGGCGGCAGGTCGCGGAGGGTTCACGCCTGGCTAACGGTAAGCCCATTTTTATCAGGCACTTGCCCGCGGCCGAAGTCATTTCGGTGCGCGGGCTTTTTTATTGCTGGCTGACGATTGGTCCTTTGTTGGTTGAACTGAGAGGTAGGCCTCGCGGCTCGTTTGAGCCAGCCCGGCGCTAGTAAAGAGGCGACATTATGGAAATATACGCAACGGAACTGATGGGCGCGGAAGCGTACGACGTGCAGGGCAATTTCGTGGGCCGCGTGCGCGAATTTTTTGTCGAGCCGGCGCAAGCACCCAACCGCCTCTCGCACTTCTTGCTTTCGCGCGGCCGCTTCCAGCCACTCATTGCCCGCCACGATCAGGTGGCCAACTTTGCTCCCGGAACGATGCGGCTGAACGTCAGCGAGCGGGCTCTGCAACTTTACGAACCCAACGAGTCGCTTCTGGCGGTGCGCAAGGATTTGCTCGATCAGCAAATCATCGATACGCTCGGCCGCAAGGTCGTGCGCGTGAATGATGTGGACCTGGCGGAGCAGCGTACCAACGGAAATGTCGAGCTGCGCATCACGCAGGTCGATGTGGGGCTGCCTGGCGCGGTTCGCAGGCTTCTCCAGGGAGTTGTATCTCCGGGAATGATCCGCAGGCTGCAGCGCAAGCTGCCGCAAAGAGCCATTCGCTGGGAATTTGTGAATTTGATCGAATCCGATCCCTTGCGGCGCGTCAAGCTGCGCATCACGCACGAGAAGCTCGAGGACCTGCACCCCGCGGATCTCGCCGAAATCATCGAGGAACTTTCGGCTTCCGAGCGGCAGGGAATCATCGCTTCGCTCGATGAAGAGACGGCTGCCGCCGTTCTGGCCGAACTGGATGAACGGCTGACGACGCAAATCGTCGAAAAGATGGACCCCGAAAGAGCCGCCGATATTCTCGAAGAGATGGCCCCTGATGCCGCCGCCGATCTCCTCGCCGACCTTCCGAAAGAAACATCCGAGGAATTGCTGGAAGAAATGCCCGGCCAGGAAGCCGACGAAGTGCGCGAGTTGCTGGCGTTCGATCCCTCGACCGCGGGAGGAATGATGAATACGGAATTCGTATTCGTGGGAGAAGCGTCCCGCCGGGAAGAAGTGCTCGCCTGGATTCGCAGTCTGGAATTGAATCTCGAGCAGCTTGACACCATCGTCCTGCTGGACAGCGAGGCGGAATATTCCGGCACCGTCTCCATCGCGCGATTGCTTCTGGCCTCGCCGGAGCAGAAGATGTCCGAGCTGCGCAGCGAACCGCTGCTGAGCATTTCCGCGGACGCGGATGAAAAAGACGTCTTCGAGCTGTTCGACAAATACAATCTGCGAATGCTCACGGTCGTGGATCAGCAGAAGCGGCCCATCGGAACGGTCACCGTGGACGACGTGGTTTCGCGACTGGTGAAGAAATAAGAAGGGAAATGGCAGCGGCGGATGAACTGGGAAAGTCTTAAATCGAACTTTGAGGGGCTGCAAACGCGCGGCGAGAATTTGCAGCAGAAGATTCGCGGATTGCGCCGCCGATTGACCCTGCTGCTCGCGGTCATTGGGCCCGGATTGATCACCTCAAACGTCGACAACGACGCCGGCGGCATCGCGGTGTATTCGCAGGCCGGCGCTCAGTATGGGTACGCGCTGCTGTGGGCTTTGATTCCCATGACCATCGCGCTGTACGTGACCGAAGAGATGTGCGCGCGCATGGGCGTCATCACCGGCAAAGGTCTATCCGACCTGATTCGCGAAGAGTTCGGTTTCCGACCCACGTTTTTTGTGATGGTTACGGGCTTTTTCGTGGATTTGGCGAACGTCGTGGCGGAATTTGCGGGCATAGCTGCGTCCATGGAGATGTTTCACGTCAGCCGGTATATTGCCGTTCCCATCGCCGCCATCCTGGTCTGGATTCTGGTGATGCGCGGAACGTATCGCCAGGTCGAAGTCATTTTTCTGATTGCGTGCGGTTTCTACGTCACATACATCATCTCTGCCATCCTGGCAAAGCCCAATTGGCTCGAGGCGGCTCAGCACGTCGTGATTCCAAACCTGAATTTTAATGCGGGATATTTGCTCACACTGACGGCGTTGGTGGGCACGACCATTGCTCCTTGGCAATTTTTTTATTTACAAGCGGGCTTCGTCGAGAAAAAAGTCGGACCCCGGCAATACCCTCAAGCGCGCGCGGACGTTTTGGTGGGCAGCATCAGTTGCATGGTGATCGTGTTTTTTATCATTGTGGCCACGGCGGCGACATTGTATGTCTCCGGCCAGCGCAACATTACCGATGCAGTCGAAGCGGCCAAGGCGCTAATCCCTCTCGCAGGGAAGTGGGCTGGTTTTACTTTTGCTTTCGGCTTGTTGAATGCTTCGCTTTTTGCGGCCTCGATTCTGCCTCTCTCGACAGCTCATGTCATTTGCGAAGGGCTGGGATTTGAAGCCGGTATTGACCATAAATTTAAAGACGCGAAAATATTCTATGGCCTGTACACCGTTCTAATTGCCGTAGGCGCGGGCATCATCCTCATTCCTCACGTTCCTATCTGGAAGATCTTCATTTTTTCGCAGGTTGGAAACGGCGTTTGGCTGCCCATTGTGATCATCTTTATCCTGCTCCTCGTAAACCGCAGGGATCTCATGGGCGAACACGTGAACACGCTCACCTTTAACATCGTCGCGTGGGTCACGGCGATTGCGATGATTATCCTGACCTTCGTGCTGGTCTACACGTCGCTCTTCCAAGCCGCTCCGCCGTCGGCGGGTTGATGCGCGTCTCCGCGGTGCGCCGCACGGTGATGTACAAAACGGCAACCCGGCATTGCGCCGGTGCCGAATCGTATGTTAACTTTGCGGCGTAAAGAAGAAACCGCTGAAACACCGTGCCGCTGATCAAACCACACACGACACTGCAAGTTTCCGCCTCGGGCGCGCTGGGTCCTTTGACGCCTGAGGAGGCCCTGCTCTTCGAAAAGCTCGATCTGGCGCGCCTGCCGCGGCATGTGGCTGTCATCATGGACGGCAATGGGCGCTGGGCGCAGCAGCGGCACCTGCCACGCGTCGCGGGCCACCGTTCCGGCACGGCCACGGCGCGTTCGACGATTGAGACGTGCGCCCGGCTGAAAATCGAGGCGCTCACGCTTTACGCGTTCTCCGTGGAGAACTGGCGGCGTCCGAAAACGGAAATAGACTTTCTGATGCAATTGCTCCGCGAATATTTGCGCCGGGAAATGCCCCTTCTGCAAAAGAATGATATTCGCATGCGGTTTTTGGGCCGCACGGATGAACTGCCCAAGGGCGTGCAGGACGATGTCCGCGACGCCATGGAACGAACGGCCGGCAACCAGGGCATGGTGCTGTGCGTGGCGCTGAACTACGGCGGCCGCGCGGAGATCGTGGATGCCGTGAATGCGATTTTGGCGGAAGCGAATGGCCATGCGGGACGCGCTACCATCACGGAAGAGATGTTGGCCCGGCACCTGTACACCGGCGGACTGCCGGATCCCGATTTGCTGATTCGCACGAGCGGAGAGATGCGCGTCAGCAATTTTCTCCTGTGGCAGATTGCCTATGCCGAGATTTTTGTCACCGAAACTTTGTGGCCTGATTTCAATCGCGCCCGGCTGCTCGAAGCGCTCCTCGAATTTCAAAAACGCGAGCGCCGCTACGGCGGAATTCGCGAAGGCCGGCCCGAGACGGAAAAACCCGCGCGCGTCGTCGGCGAATAGCTCTGGATGACCGTCATTACGAGCGTAGCGAGAAATCACTCTTCAGTGTTCCGCACATTCGGCAAGAATCCAAAACACTCGCGCAGATTCCCGTTTCTCCCTCGTGATTTATTTCCCCTGATGTGATGAGATGGAACCAGTGATTCGTCGGGGGATCCCTTTTCTATGACCTGGAAGCGTGTCGCAACCGCAATCGTTCTGATTCCGTGTGTGGTCGGCCTGGTGTTGTGGGGTTCGACCGGTGCGGTCGCATTGGGAATCGCGCTCGTCATCGAACTCGCGTTGTTCGAGTATTTTGCTTTGGGCAATGCCATCGGTCATCGAGCGTATCGTTTCTGGACGGCTACGTGCGCTCTGCTTCTCGTTTTCGTCCAGTGGTGGACCAGCCTCCCGATCTTTGGACCCATCGCGCTCGCAGGGAGAGGAGCCGTTTCATCACAAGGCATTGAGCGCGTACCGCAATCTTTACTTTTTTTTCCGCCGAACGCCGGTGATGTGCTCTTCGTCTTCCTGCTCGGCATCACAGTCCTGACGCTGTGGACGCACCGACCCATGGTCGAAGCGTTGCCTGCAGCGGGCATCAGCTCCAGCGCGTTGATTCTTGTCGCTTTTCCGCTTACGCTCGCGATTCGTCTTCACGCCTTTGGCTTTTTCGGTCCGGGCCTTTTGCTCTTCGTCCTTGTCATCACCTGGGTTGGCGACACCGCCGCCTACTTCGTTGGGCGTGCCATCGGTAAGCACAAACTCGCTCCCATCCTCAGTCCTAAAAAGTCTTGGGAAGGAACCGTCGCGAGCCTTCTCGGCGCGCTTTTGGTCGGCGCTCTCTTCGCCAGATACATCAACGTTCCGATCGAACATCTGCTCGGCATGGCCGCCTGCGGGAATATTGCCGGCCAAGCCGGCGATTTGTTGGAATCCGCCTACAAACGAAGCGCGGGAGTTAAGGATTCCGGCTCTTTGCTGCCAGGGCATGGCGGCGTTCTTGACCGAATCGATGCGTTGATTTTGGCAATCCCGGTTGTCTGGTACTATTGGATTTGGATTTACTTGCCCAGCCGGTAGGTCCACTGGTCCTTCCACTCATCGTGCGTGCGACGGACAAGAATGTTTGTCCCACAAGGTTCGGCGAGACAGACGGGAATGTCCGTCGTACCAGTTTGCGCTAGACGGAGAAGAGATTCGTCCTTGAAGCAGCTATCCATTTTAGGCTCTACAGGTTCGATTGGGCGGCAGTGTCTTTCCGTGGTGGAGGCGCTGCCGGAGCGGTTTGGTATTGTTGCTCTGGCCGCGGGCGGCAACCTGGAAGAACTTATGCGCTCAAGTTGCGCGGCATCGGCCGGAACTGGTTTCCGTGAGTGATGCAAAGAAAGCCGATGAACTGGCTTCCATGCTTCGCGCCAAGGGAATCTCTCCGCTGCCTGCTATCCATCATGGGCGCGAAGGGATGCTGGCGGTCGGCTCGCACGCCAAAGCGGAGATCGTTGTTTCCGCGGCGGTTGGCGTCGTCGGGCTGGAAGCTACCTATGAAGCGGTCAAGCTCGGAAAGACAGTAGCGCTCTCGAACAAGGAAGTTTTGGTAGCCGCGGGGGAATTGGTCATGGCCGCCGCAAAAAAGGCCGGGCGCGAATTGTTGCCCGTGGACAGCGAACACAACGCCGTCCATCAATGTTTGCGCGGCGGAACGCATGGCGAAGTGAAACGAATTGTTCTGACCGCAAGCGGCGGCCCGTTTCGCAAGACCCCGCTAGCCGATCTCGAGCATGTGTCTCCCGAGCAAGCTCTGGCGCATCCAAACTGGAAGATGGGCAACCGCATCACGATTGATTCAGCCACGATGATGAATAAAGGTTTCGAGGTGATCGAGGCCCGTTGGCTCTTCGGCATGCGGCCGGACCAGATCGACGTCGTGATTCATCCCCAGTCCACGGTCCATTCCATGGTCGAATACGTGGATGGTTCCATTCTCGCGCAACTTGGTCCGACGGACATGCGCATGCCCATCCAATATGCGTTAACCTATCCAGAGCGAGTCGCGTCTAATCAAGTGGCCCTGGATTGGCGCAAGCTGCGGCGGTTGGATTTCCAAAAGGTTTCCACGCGGCGTTTCCCGTGCCTTCGTCTGGCTCGCGAAGCGATGAAGAAGGGCGGGGCATGGCCCTGTGCTCTGAATGCCGCGGATGAGGTTGCCGTAGCGGCATTTCTTGAGCGGCGGCTGCCGTTCCGTGGAATCGCGGAGGTGATTGAGCGCGTCTTGGCGCGGATACCCCGTGTGCGTTTTGAGAAAATGGATGATGTCTTGGCGGCCGATGCGGAAGCACGGCGTATTGCGAAGGAAGAAGTGAACCTGCTGGCGGCCAAGGCAGTGGCGGTTTCATAGCATTTTATAAGAAGGGAAAGACGGAGATATGGGAGCGGTTTATCTGATAGTTGGCATCAGCCTTGTGCTTGGCGTCATGGTGCTCATTCACGAATGGGGACATTTCATCGTGGCGCGTATGTGTGGCGTGCGCGTGGACGTATTTTCCATCGGCTTCGGCCCCCGGCTCTTCGGATGGAAAAAAGGGCCGACGGACTATCGTGTGAGTGCGCTGCCGCTCGGCGGATACGTGCGCATGGCCGGGCAAGATCTTTCCGAAGTCGATTCGGGCGATAAACCGCCGACCGGCGCTCCAGACGAGTTGATGAGCAAGCCCCGATGGAAGCGGGCGCTCATCTCTTTCGCGGGCCCGGCTGTGAATTTGATCTTCCCAATCTTTCTCCTGACGGGACTCTTTGCCATTGCAGGAATGCCGTACCCCGCCTATCTGAATGCTCCGGTCCGTGTGACGGGACTACCGCAGCATTCTGGCGCTGCGCTAAACCCGCTAAAAGCGGGCGAAACCGTACTTTCCATTAATAGGGTTGCCACGCCGAGCTGGGAGCAGGCGCTGCTGGCGCTGAAACAGGCGGGAGGTTCGGCCACCGTCAAGATGGAAGTCGAAGATGCGGGCGCCCGCCAAACTATCGAGGTCCCTGCGAGAAACTTAAGCGACCCAAGCCAAATCCTCGGATACGCACCCATCCGTCCGGTGATCGATCAAGTCGCCCCAGGCACGCCGGCCGACCGGGCCGGAATCCGCGAGGGCGATATCATTACTGCGGTAGACGGAAGCAAAATTCAGTACTGGCAACAGTTCATGGAGGCCACCCAGTCCTCCAATGGCAAGCCCATGACGCTGGACGTCGAGCGCAACGGAAAGTCCGTGCAACTGGTCGTCACGCCGAAAAAAGGCGCCGCGGATAACAGCGAAGATGTTTATCAAATTGGTGTCGCTCGGCGCGACGAGCTCGCCTACAAGCGCGTATCCTTCAGCGAAAGCGTGCGGTTCGCCAGCGCGGAGACCGTCGACACGATTGGCCGGACGATGGACGTGGTCGGAAAGCTCCTCAGCGGGCGCGTCTCAATCAAGCAGCTCCAGGGACCCGTCGGGATTTCCCACATGGCGGGGCAAGCCGTAAAACGCGGGCCGCTGGACGTCATTTCCCTGATGGTGCTGATCAGCATCAACCTGGGCATCCTGAATCTTTTGCCGATTCCGATTCTCGATGGCGGCAATATCCTGCTCCTGGCCATTGAAGGAATCATGCGGCGCGATTTGAGCCTCAGCTTCAAAGAGCGCTTCGTACAAGTTGGCCTGGTGTTCCTCTTGGTCATCTTCGCCATCGTTATGTACAATGACATTTTGCGCCGGATTGCGAGTCATTCCTAGGCGCAGTGCCCCGCGCTTCAGGAGGGCGACTCATGTCTGTTTCGCCGACCCACCGGGTTTCGACAGGCGAGCGCCTCAACACCGCGGAAACCACCGGAAAGCTCCAGCAGGCCGTCCGTGAACGCAAAATTCGCCTGACGCGCCAGCGCCGCGTCATTCTCGAAGTGATGGACGCCGCCGAGCAGCACTTAGACGTCGACCAAATCCTCGCGCGCGCCCAGAAAATCGATTCCGGCGTTCATCTCGTCACCGTTTACCGCACCATCGACCTCCTCAAAAAAGAAGGCCTCATCGACGAGCTCGACCTCCTCCATCTTCGCGGCGACCGCCACTATTACGAAAGCCACGGCCCCCGCGACCACATCCACGTCGCCTGCCTCCGCTGCGGCAAAGTCCGCGAATTCGAAAGCCGCCTCTACGAGCAGCTCAAGCAGCAAATCGCCCGCGACTTCAAAATGAAAGTCACCGTCTCCCGCACCGAAGTCGGCGGCTACTGTGAAGACTGCCTGGCAAAGGGCGCGGTTACGTAAAGCTTTGCCGCGTTTCGTGGTGTGGGAATTCCTGCCGCGTTGTGGCCACCATTAATTCCATTAAGAGGCTGCCGAATGCTGCGCGTTCCTGGCCCGTAATCCGTGAGGGAGAGACGAATGAACATCCCGGAAATGTATAATTACCTCGTTCGCGCCCGCCGCGACTTGTGGGCCGCCCTCGCCCGCGTCCCCGACGAAGTTCTCTCCCGCAACTTGCTCAACGGCAACCGCTTTCACTGCATCAAGGACCTCATCTTTCACATCGCCGTCACCGAAGACTTCTGGCTACAGGAAGAAATTCTCCGCGTAGAGCCCTTGCGGCAATCCACTTCCGCTTTCAAGGACACCAAAGGCGGCCCCATCCACGCGCCTGTCCCGCTCGCAACCCTTTTCGACTACTGGCGCCTCGTCGAGCAAAGCACCCTCGCCTATCTCCCCACGCTCACCGCTCACGAGTTGCAACGAGTCGTCTCCGTCCACGACAGGCCGGGGAAGCGCTACACCGTCGATGGCCTGCTCTGGAACCTCATCCTTCACGAATCGCGCCACGTCGCCCAAATCAGCGTCCTCCTCCGCACGCAAGGCATTGCCCCGCCCGCCCTCGACCTCTTGTATTACCTCCCCGCGCCCCCAGCCTGACCGCGTCGCGCCCGGCGCCCCGCCGTTTCCTTCGTAGGGGCACGATACATCGTGCCCTCTTCTCCGCCCATCTCTGTTGACTCATCGCCTCTGCGTTATCTCTTCTCACT
Organism: uncultured Acidobacteriota bacterium; assembly: GCA_963753745.1. Classification (GTDB taxonomy): domain Bacteria; phylum Acidobacteriota; class Terriglobia; order Acidiferrales; family UBA7541; genus Acidiferrum. The sequence goes on along the minus strand of CAVWDX010000018.1, from coordinate 9,809 downwards.
CGCCACTCCCCACTTTCGTTTCTCCGAGTAGCGAAAACCCACGCCTTCGGCCTCTCCCTTCGCGATTGCCAAGCGTCACAATAACTTGGAAAGTTCTTCGACAGTCAGCCCGGCATCGCGCAATATGCTCTTCAGCACTTTAGGATGGAGAATCTTCGCGGCGTGAAACGGGACCGTAGCGCGTTTGCCTTCCGCGTTCTTATAAATGATGTGGCTGCCGCTCTGCCGAGCGACAGAAAATCCAAGTTTCTCCAATACGGAAGCGATTTCGCGAGCGCTTAAGCGGGGGAGCTTGGGCATCAGACAGCGATTTCAACCGTCGAGAGACTCACGGAAACCTCAGGAATCTCTTCGCCATCGGCCATGCGGTCTTCGATATGCAGCCGCACGGCGTCTTTGATGTTCGCAATGGCCTCTTCGTACGTGTCGCCCTGGCTGTAACAGCCCTGCAGCGCCGGACACGAAGCGAAGTACCCGTCGGCGTCGCACTCAATCACGATAGGAAGCGTAATGTTTTTCATGACTCTCCTGATTATAGGTCCGTCCCGAGCGAAGGCAAAACGGAATTTATCGGGGAGTGCAATGGGGATGGTTTTACAGCTCAGAAAGGGAGAAAGCCAACTCGTCACTCTGTTTCCCCCGTTTTCTTTGTAGGGGCACGATACATCGTGCCCTCCTCTTTGCGTCCTCCGTGACCCCCGTGCTAAAAAACTCCTTCCACCCCCTCCTCTCCGCGCATCTCTGTTAATTCAGCGCCTCTGCGTTATCTTTTCCTTTCTCACTCACCAATCACCACCAGCCACTTCTGCTCCTCCGATCCCCGCTCGGCCTCAGTTGTCATTTCGTCTCAACGAAAACGGACGAAAAGGGAAGGCCTTCTGGCAAGAGCGATTCTGTGACTTCAACGTCTACCGCTCGGGAAAGGTGAAAGAGAAACTGAACCACATGCGCGCCAATCCGGTAATTCGCGGCTTGGTGCCGCACCCCAAGGATTGGCCATGGCGGGTGGCAGCGCCTTTATTCCAGGGGGCCTACCGTTTGCGTCCCTGTCTCGGGACTAGACCCGTCCCTGTCTCATACAAACGGTGGGGCACTCTTCTCCGCCTCTGTCCTATCTACTCACTACTCACTATTCACTACTCACTTGCTTCCCATGGATTTGCTGATCGACTAGAGAGACCCCAAACGCAAAACCCGCCCTCAAAACCCGAGGACGGGCCACCCTCCGCATAACTGAGAGTCCGGGCGACCCGTCCTGTATCTCGCGCATGACGATCATCAAAACTTCAACTTCTTATTTCGCCTGCGCCAGCCCCGCAATAACTGCGGCAACTTTATCGAGTATCTGATTCCAGCCCTCTAGTTGCCCGCTGCTTTTCGCGTGCTCCATGGTTTCATTTCCAATCAAGGTGACTTTCGTCTGGCCGTTTCCAAAATCCTCAAAAATAACCACGTCGTTCGCATCTTCTATGGCTTCATGTTCTATTCCAAGCTCCGCAGGATCAACCTTGTTTCCCTTCGAGTCTGAAAAGTACATGGAGTAAACGATCTTCTCGTGCGGAACAATCTCGTGGTATTCCCCGCCATTCCAGAAATCCTGCCCATCCGGCGTTCTCATGCAGCAGAGAAATTTTCCTCCTACGCGAAAATCCATCTTGCAAAATGGCGCAGTAAAACCCTTCGGCCCCCACCACTGCATCACATATTTCGGGTCTGTCCACGCCTTCCAAACCAATGCGCGTGGAGCATCAAACACTCTAGTGACCACCATACGCTCTGCCTCGTTAACCGTGTTTTTTGTCATTTCTGACCTCCTCTTTTTTCATTTGTTTCACAACCACATCCAACTTGTCGAAACTTTCTTCCCAGAATCGGCGATAGCTAATCGCCCAGTCGCTGACTGTCTTTATCGCCTCTGGCCTGAGCGTGCACACGCTCTCTCTTCCGCGCTTCGTCTTCATCACAATCCGCGCCCGCACCAGGTAGGCAATATGTTTTGAAATCATCTGCTGCGAGAGGGCAAACGGTTCCGTCAATCCATGCACCGAGGCAGGCCCATGCGAGAGTCGTTCGATCATCGCCCGGCGCGTTGCATCAGACAGAGCCGCAAATGTTGTATCTAACTTATCCACAACCATATGGTAGTGAATTATCCGTCGATGTCAAGTGTGAATTTTGCAGTTCCCGATTTCAAAAACCTAGGACGGGGCACCCTCCGCATAATTGAGAGTCCGGGCCACCCGTCCCTACCGGCCACGAAAACGGCGTCCCGCAGCGGTACTTTTTGCGCTAGACTACGGGATTAGGACAAACAAATGTCTCTCGATTGGTCGCAATGTCCAGCTGTCGAAAGCGTTCCTGGAAAAGTGAGCGGTGCTTGGGTTCTTCGCGGCACTCGTATGCCAGTCTCCGTCATTTTTGAAAATTTGGAAGCTGGCGCAAACATCGATGACATCATGGAATGGTTTGAAGGGCTAGACCGCGAACAGATAAAAGCCGTGATCGAATTTGCCGCCCGCAGCCTCGACGCGTCCCCTGCTGCTTCCAGACGCTGATGCTCGTTCTCTTCGACCAGGGAACTCCCGTGCCCCTGCGCCCCTTCCTCGCAGGACACACGGTCGAAACAGCGGGGCAGCGAGGATGGGACAAGCTCAGGAATGGCGAATTGCTCGACGCCCCTGAAGAAGCCGGCTTTGAGGTGCTGGTCACTCCCGACAAGAACATTCGCCACCAGCAAAATTTAGCGCTTCGCAGAATCGCCCTCGTCGTGCTGGGCAACCCCCAGTGGCCCGTGCTCTGCCAACATGTCCAGCGTGTCGTCATTGCGGTAAATGCCGCTCAGCCAGGCAGCTACACCGTTGTTGACATACCTTATCTAGGATCAAAATGAGTAGTACAGTGCCGTTCTCATCGCGGCGGGTGGCAGCGCCTTTATTCCTGGGTGGCCTGCCGTTTGCGCCCTTGTCTCATGCAAACGGTGGGTCACTCTTCTCCGGTTCTGTCCTATCTACTCACCGCCCACTACTCACCACTCACCACTCACTTGCTTCCTATGCTGATCGACTAGCGAGAACCCAAACCCAAGACCCGCCCTCAAAACCCGGGGACGGGGCACCCTCCGCATAACTGAGAGTCCGAGCCACCCGTCACCCTTCGCACAACTGAGAGTCCGGGCCACCCGGCCATCCTTGGGAGCATCTCATTGTATACCACATCTGTATTTCGTATTCACTTATACATATTTAGTAGATATATCTATTGTTAGAGCGTATTATGCAAAATAGCCCCGCGAGAAATGACACACCGAGAGTGAAAGAACAATCGCTTCTCCCACGCGGGGCATCTTCAAATCAATCTGGACATGGCGGGATTGTCGGAGATTCTCCGCTGATGCATCATCTCTATGAGTTGATTGAAAAGGTCAGTCAAAACAAATTTCCCATTCTCATCCTAGGCGAGACCGGGACGGGGAAAGAACTGGTCGCGCATTACATCCACTCTGCGGGGCAGCGCCGTGCAGACGCGTTTATCCCCGTTGATTGTTCTGCATTATCTCCCATGCTCATCGAGTCTGAGCTGTTTGGACATGTGAAAGGAGCCTTCACTGGTGCAGACCATGCAAAAGTCGGTCTGTTCCAATTCGCGAATGGAGGAACAGTCTTTCTCGATGAAATCGGTGAACTTCCTTTGTTATTGCAGGCAAAGTTGTTACGCGCTCTGCAAGAGAAAGAAATACGGCCTGTGGGATCGACGGGACGAATTCCAATTAATGTGCGGATCATCGCCGCCACGAATCGAAATCTCGAAGCGGAAATCAGCGCGGGGACGTTCCGTCAGGACCTGTATTTCCGATTGAATGTTGTCCAACTCAGGCTGCCCCCGCTGCGCGAGCACAAGGTCGATATCCCCCCGTTGGTCACCCATTTTCTAGAGAAATTCTCAGACCCGTCCCATCCGGTCCATGAGTTCTCGGATGACGCTATGCAGAAATTGTTGGCTTACAGTTGGCCCGGCAATGTCCGTGAATTGGAGAATATCATTGAATGTGCTGTCGCTCTGAGTTCAGCGCATGTTTTGACGATAGATGATTTAGCTTTTGTCCCGAGGGCCACAGCTTGTGATCTGAGCAGTGATGAACTTCTTCCACTCGCGGAGATTCAGCGGCGGGCCATCCTTCGCGCTCTACGGAAAGCAGGCAATGACCGAACTGAAGCCGCACGCATCTTAGGTATCGGCAAGACTACGCTTTACCGCAAACTAAAAACCTACTTAGCTGATTCGAGGACGGATGCTGAATCAGGCGGGCGGGTGGCAAACAGGCCGATCGCCTAGGCGAATTGCAGCCGTTTCAGTTTGAGGTGCGAGGTGCGCAAGTGCGCCAAGTCGTAGTGGGCTTGCTGCGTGAGCCAGGATTCGGCGCTCCCGCCGAAAACCTTGGAGAGCCGCACGGCCATTTCAGCAGAGATGCCGCGTTTTCCGTTGACGAGCTCGGACAGAGTAGTCCGAGTGACGCCGAGTGCGGCGGCGGCCTGCGTGATCGTCAAGCCCAAAGGCTCGATGCACTGCCGCAGAACAAAGCCGCCCGGGTGCGGTGGATTCTTCATCGCCATGGTTCGTTCTCCTTCAGCAGTGATCTTTCCGGGGCAAACCCTCAGTGATAATCGACATAGTCAACATCGAACGCGTCGCCTTCCGCAAGGCGGAAAATCACTCGCCAGTTAGCCCGCACCGTCACCGCCCAAAAGCCTTTCAGCTCGCCCTTTAGGGGATGGAGCCGGAAACCCGGTAGGTCCATATCCGCGACGCTCGCCGAAGCATCGAGTCGCGCGAGAATATCGCGCAGTTTTTCGGCGTGTTCGCTCACGACGCCGCGGTGGTCGTCCTCTTCGTAAAGCCGTTTGAGGCCCTTGTGGCGGATCGACCGGATCACACCTCAATGTAATCCGTTACGTAACGCATGTCAATCACCGAGTGGGCGACCCTTAATGCGCCGAGACGTTTTTGACTCTGCTTTCTCCTTCGGGCGGGTGGCAGCGCCTTTATTCCTGGGTGGCCTACCGTTTGCGCCCTTGTCTCATGCAAACGGTGGGTCGCTCTTCTCCGGTTCTGTCCTACCTGCTCACCGCCCACTATTCACTACTCACTGGCGCGCGCAACAGGGAACGGACGGTGCGGCTGCCCCGTCCTCGGGTGGGTGGGCGACGCTTAGCGCGCCGAGACGATTTTGACTTGGTCTTTTTCCGGGGTGGCCCATCCTTTGCGGTTTTTTGCAGAGGGTGGGTCACTCCGGGTGGCAACGAGATTCAGTCCCAGCATGGTTCCAACCGACTGCTCGTAGTTCAAGCAACCAGCAAAGCTTTGGGGTTCTTCCGGGCGATGGCCAGGAGCTTGAGGGCCGCTTGCCGTGGCCGCCGCGTGCCTTGTTCCCAGCTTCGCACCGCGTTAGGGCTCACGTTCAGGTAGCTGGCGAAAAGCGATTGGCTGGCGTTCAGCGCTTCCCGAATGTGCCGCACCTCTTTGGGAGAAATCGGCTTCGGCCGTGAAGGCACGCTTGTAACGCGCAGGTTAACCGGCTCGCCTCGCTCATAGGCCGCCGCGCCCTTCAGCGCCGCTTTCATGTCCTCAAAAATGTTCACTTTGATTTTCTTCGCCATTTTCAGCCTCCCAACTCACGTTTAACTTCCGCAGCCCACTGTCGGATCTGCCTACGCTGCTCCTCCGTGGCATCTTCTTGTTCATTCTTGTCCAGTAAGAGCAGCAGGTGAATGTGCTGCCGCGTTTCCAAGTACAAATACAAATAACGGTACCCGCCACGCTTTCCTTTGCCACGTCCCGGATTCGCGATTCGCGCCTTACGTACGCCGCCAAGGCCAGGAACCATCGTCCCTCTCTCGGGCTTCCTCGCAAGGTCGTCCTGGATCGCCCTCAGCACTGCGTCGGCGCCGTCGCCGGCAAGCCGGTGAAGCTTCCGCGTGAACGGCTGCGATTCAATGAACTCCACAATGTGATACTACCACAATGTGGCAGCTGATTGCAATGGTCGGCAACAAGTTGCGGGTGCCCCGTCCTCGGGTTTTGAGGGCGGGTGTTGGGTCTAGACTCTTCCTTCCGAAAACGGGAAATCCAGAGTTTCCTCGGCTATCCCCTTGCAATCGAGTGGTTTACGCCTATCCGTTTTTGTTTCTGCGGATTTTCCTTGACAATTGACTGTCGTTGTAGTACACTTCCTTCTTGGAAATTTACGCCCCGACTCTGCTCGGGGCGTTTTTGTTTTGGGGCGGTTCGCCTCGCTTCCTCTCCGCTTTGTGTGGTGCCAGGCTTCAGCCTGGCGTTTATGGGCTTCCTCTCGAAACTCGCTATGCGTTAAATCCTGCTTCGCTGGTTCTACTGTTTACGGACCCTCGCAGTTTTCTACCTTTTGAGACGTAAACAACCGGGCTTAGTGGCCGGCCTGAAGGTCGGCGCCTACACACCCCATTACCTCTCTCTCAAGACACCAACCATGCCAAACAAAAAACTCAACCCGAAGCTCCTCTGGATCCAGTTTGAAGATGTCCTTGTGCCGCGTCTCGGCCTAACCGTTTGGGACCGCGCCGTCTACTCCTATCTCCTGCGCCATTCTCTTCTCATCGGCAAGCGTCGCCTGCACTTCGCGGTCATGTCCGTCGCCCACGCTCTGCGTCTCTCCAATGCCCCGGTGCGCCAAGCCGTACGCCGCCTCGATGAGCTGGGCGCTTTGCGCTTGTTGGAACGAAGCAAAACCGGCCATCTCGTCGAAATGCGCCTCCCCGAACACATCCGTGCGCTTCGGGAAGCCGATGGTCCGCCCGCCGTCTTGACCGCCGCCCCAGGAGCCGACAAAGATCGCCCCTCCTCCAAACTCGAGGCCACCGATTTCATGAGCTCCTGGGCGCTCCGCAAGGCCATTCACGATCGCGATCGCGGAGCCTGCTTTCACTGCCTTCGCCGCACTCCTGCCCACGTCCGCTGCCTGGACCATGTCGTTCCTCGCGCGCGCTTCGGACGCAATTCCTACCGCAACCTCGTTTCCTGCTGCATCGAATGCAACACCCTCAAAGGCGACACGCCCGCCCCCGATTTTCTCCGCCTCCTCTACCGTAAGGGCCGCCTAACCGCCGCCGAACTCGACAGCCGCCTCCTCGCCTTGAAAGACCTCGCGGCGGGCAAACTCCGCCCCGCCGGCTTCTGAGTGGTTTTGTGGGGGCGGGCTTCAGCCTGCCCCCTGCGAAAGCCTGACAACAAGATCGGCGACCAATTCCACCACCTGCCAACGGGTGCCCGGCTGAAGCCCGGCGCCTACAAAAACGCGGGGCGGGGTGCGGCTAGCTGTTGCGGGTGGGGACGGCACTGCGGGCAGAGCGGAAGGAGCGCAGCCGATCGAAGAATTTGCTGGCCGAGGCGATGTCTCGAGCAATTTGCGCGCGCAGTTCTTCGGGGCCGCTGAATTTTTTTTCCTCTCGCAGCCGCTTCCAGAAATGCACCTCGATCCGCGCCGGCGTGATTTCCGGGATGGGCTCAAGGATATGCGTTTCGATGCTGAGCGCCGCCCCGTTGAACGTCGGCCGCACGCCGACGTTCGTCACCGATCGCCGCGTCCGCGATTCGCCTTCGAGCAGCGTCCGTGTAATGTACACGCCGCGAGCGGGCAGCAATTCCTGCTCCGCGGCGAGATTCAGAGTCGGAAACGTAAACCGGCGCCCTGTGCCGGTCCCGGAGACGACCTTGCCGGTCAGCACGAACGGCCGGCCAAGCAACCGCGCAGCGTGCGCGACATCGCCGCAGGCAATTTCGCGGCGAATGATCGTGCTGGAAACGACTTCGCCTTTGTAGATGACAGGCGGAAGAATGATGACCTCGAATCCACTCTCGGCGCCGAGCTGAGACAGAAGTTGCGCGTTGCCGGCCTGCTTATGGCCAAAGCGAAAATTTTCGCCGACGAAGACGGCGCGAACGTGAAGATCGTGCACGAGAATTTGTTCGACAAATTCCTGCGGAGAAAGTTTAGCGAGCTCGTGCGAGAAGCGAAGAACGACGGCCGCGTCCATGCCGAGCGCGGCGAAACAGCGCAGGCGCTGCTCCGTAGTGGAAATTCGCAACGGGGCCGATTCCGGACGGAGAATTCTTTGTGGCGTCGGATCGAAAGTAAGAATGGTGGCAACAGCGTTGGAATCGGCGGCGCGCGAGGCTACGGCGCGAAGTATGGCCTGATGGCCGAGGTGAATGCCGTCAAAATTTCCGATGGCGAGCGTGCTGCCGCGGTTCGAGGCAGCATGGCGAGCCGCCCAAGCTTGGGAGGAGGAAAACAATTCGAGCGAGGCGGGCCGAGCCGGACTGGATTTTGAAGTGGCGCGGGGCGCCGCTGGCTCGTCAGCTTCTTCGACATTGACTTCAATTTCGAGGCCGTCGTAAGCGAGCTGCACGTTGGCGTACCCCAGTTTGCGAAGGCGTTCGTTGGTTTCGGCGTGAGGCAAATCGTGGGCGATGTGAGTAAACCACGCGCGCCGGGGATTCAGTTTCTTAACCAGGGCGAGCGCTTGATCGACGGTCTGGTGCATGGGATGAGGGATGTCGCGCAGTGCATCGATGATGAGCTCTTCGAGACCGTGCAACAGCATCAGCGAGGAATCGGGGATCGCGCTGAAGTCTGTCAGATACGCCGCGCGGCCAAAGCGGAAGCCCAACACTTCCATATTGCCGTGCAAGAGCGGGATTGGAGTAAAAGTAATCCCCAGAAGCTCAAAAGGTGCTTTTACTTCATGGAGCGTGACACTAGGAATTGAGCTGAGCTTGGGCTTGCCGTCGAAGATGTAGGAGAAGGCGCGGCGGATGGTCAGAAAGGTTTCTTCGTTGGAGTAGACCGGAAGCGCGGTTTGCTGACGAATGTTGTAAGGGCGAATGTCATCGAAGCCCATGATGTGATCGGCGTGGCCGTGAGTAAGAAGGACGGCGTCGAGGCGGTCGATGCCAGCACGTAAAGCTTGCTGGCGAAAATCCGGAGTCGTATCGATGACCACATTCTGGCCATTGCGCGCGAGCAGCAGGGAAGGACGCAGCCGATTGTCGTGAGGGTCGGGCGAGCTGCAAACGCGGCAGTGGCAGGAGAGCGTAGGGACGCCCATGGACGTGCCGGAGCCGAGAACGGTTATTTTTAGCGGAACTTTGGCCATGGAAACAAAGGGCATGAAAACCGAGGCATGCTCGTCAATACGGAATCTCTCTTTAATGCCGGGCCTAGGTACGCGCGAAAAACCTTCTAGGGCCGCGTCTTGGCTTTTGCCTGCGTGGCGGCCTGTGCTGCGACCGCCTGATTGACTTCCAAATAAGTCATCTTCAATTTGCCCAGGAGATCGAGCAGCAGGGTGTCTTCTTCTGGCGCAAGGTTCCCTTTGGTTTTCTCGTGCAGCGCATCGAGCATATCGATGAGTTCATGCGCGGCTTCCGGATCAATCATCGGCTGGCCGGTGCGCGGGTCAGCGTACGCGCCAAGAACCATGGCGGCATTGCTGCCGAGCATGCGAACAAGATTTTCGAAGGGTTGGGAGCGCTTGGGAACCTCGACAGGAGGTTGCGGAGCGACGGGCTTGGGAGCTTCGGGAACGGGGTGAAGTTGCTCCTCGCGCTTTTGCTCGCGTTCCTTTTCTTCGATGGCTTCCTTGCGGAGCTCGCCCTCGGCGGTGAAGGGGCGGCGGTCAATGACGCGGAATGAATCTTCGTGCTTGTGATCGGTCAAAGGGACAATCCTCAGCAATAATTCTCAACATAAGTTTAGCACGAGTGGGAGTTTTGGG
>CAVWDX010000017.1:0-279161 GCA_963753745.1 uncultured Acidobacteriota bacterium | reverse complement strand
GATCGAAGCGGTCTGTTCCGGCACTTCGCGCGACTACCTCCACTGTTCGAATATCTTCGCGGACCTGCGTGACTGGCGCACCGGTCAGAAGAAACTGGATCTGTTCGGCAGCCTCCTGGGAGGTAAGGCCGATCAGTTGCAGGCGGGCCTGGTCGAGCACAAAATGCACAGTTGGCGCGCGTTCCCCCCAGTCCTGATTCACTTGCCGCGTATGGGCATTCGCCAGCATGACAGCCTGTACCTGCGCCGCAATCGCGCGGTTTTTGTCCAGGTTCGGGCCCATGACGCGAAACGCTACCGGCCAGGGTGAATATGGCCCAAAGACAAGCTGCGAGGCGCGCACGCGGGCTTCAGGCGCAAGGCCCTGCTCAACCCGTTCACGCAGCCTGAGCTTCAGACGATCTCGATCTTTTTCACTGGCCGTCAGCACAACGATTTTGGCGAAATTGGGGTTCGGGAGTTCTGGATTGTACGAAAAGAAGAAGCGCGGAGCGCCCGCCCCAATGTAGGCCGTAACAATCTTCGCCTCGGGCTGCTGCCGCAGCCAGTCTTCTACTTTCTTCGAACTTGCGTTGGTGGTTTCTATGCTCGTGCCTTGTGGCAGCGTCACTTCTACCAGAAGTTCGGGTCTATCGGATTGCGGAAAGAACTGCTGCTTGAGAAGTCCCATACCGGCAACGGCGGCAATAAAGATGCCTACAACAATGCACGCGACGAGAACCTTGCGACGTACCGCCCAGGCGATCAGGCGGCGGAGTCTCTCGTAGCCGGGTGTTGCATAAATTGCTGCGTGGCCGCCGGGCAGGGCTTTGATCTCGGGCAGCATCTGCACGCCGAGAAAAGGAGTAAAGGTCACCGCGACAATCCATGAGGCGAGCAGCGCAAAACCCACTACCCAGAAGATATTTCCGGCATACTCGCCGGCAGTCGATCGCGCGAACCCGACCGGCATGAGACCAATGACGGTGACGAGCGTGCCTGCCAGCATGGGAGCAGCGGTATGACTCCATGCGTATCCGGCGGCCCGGACACGGTCCCACCCTTCCTCCATCTTGACCACCATGATCTCGATGGAGATGATCGCGTCATCAACCAAAAGCCCAAGGCCGAGGATCAGCGCGCCGAGCGTGATGCGATCGAATACCCTTCCGGTGGCAAGCATGACGACGAAGACGCCTGCCAAGGTCAGCGGAACGGCTGCTGCCACAACGAGTCCTTCGCGCCAACCAAGGCTGATGAAGCTAACGATCATGACGACTGCAAGAGCCACAAAGAACTTCAGCATGAACTCATCCACTGCTTCGCGGATGTTTACTGCCTGATCCGTCACCTTGCTGAAAGTGATGCCTGCAGGAAGATCGAGCGGAAATCTTCTTCTGTTCGGCCACAAGAGCTTTACCGAGGTCCAGACCGTTCCAGCCCTCCTTCATCACGATGCTGAGAAGCAAGGCCGGCTGGCCATTATGACGAATAAGGAAGGTTGCGGGATCTTCGTATCCGCGCTTTACATCGGCAACATCGGAGAGCTTGAGGGTGCGCCCGGCGGCGACAATCGGCGTGTCCCGAATCTTCTGGAGATCGTCGAGCGCTCCATCGAGGCGAATGTAAACCTGCTGAGCTTTCGTATCGATAGATCCGGATGGAGTGACCGCATTCTCGCGAACCAGCGCGTCGAAAATATCTCGTGCGCTTACTCCCAGCGTCGCGAGCCGTGGGTACGAGAACTCGACAAAAATACGTTCCGGCCGTTCTCCTACGATGTCGATCTTCTTTACACCGGGGACCTGAAGAATCCGCTGCCGAAGTGTTTCTGCTTCGCGCGTAAGCTCGCGAGGAGGAAGGCCTGGAGCCTCGACCGAGTAGAGTGCAAACGTTACATCCGAGTACTCATCATTGATGAAAGGGCCATACACACCTTGCGGCAAGTTGTGTGCTTCGTCTCCTAGCTTTTTGCGTGCCTGGTAAAACTCTTCCGGGACGTCCTTAGGGGGAGTGTTGTCCTTGAGAGTCACCATCATCAGCGCGAGCCCAGGGCGCGTAAAAGTCTCTACCCGATCGTAGTCGCGCAATTCCTGCATGCGCTTCTCCATTGGCTCGGCAACTAGGTCCTGCATCTCCTGTGCTGTCGCTCCGGGCCACACCGCTGAAACGGTAAACACCTTGATGGTGAAGCTAGGGTCTTCCGCGCGCCCTAGTTTCAGGAAGGCAAAGATGCCGGCGGCAGCGATCGCAATTAGCAAGAACAGAGTGATCGCCTTTTCGCGGACCGCGAGGGCCGACAGGTTGAGAAACTTCTTCTCCGCACGTTCGCGAACCTCGGGGTCCAGAGATGTTGTGTTCCTGGAGCAACTTCTCGGTCTTTTCTGACGTATGGTGCTCGCTCATCGAACTTCTCCCGTCGTCTCTACCCGCACGTGTTCGCCATCGTGAAGGAGATGAACTCCAAGGGCGACGACCTCTTGTCCTGGGCGCAGGTTCCCGCTGATGGTTGCCAGTTCTTCATCCAGTTGGCGCACTTGCACAGGCTGGAATGACACTGTGGACGTAGGCTGGTTCAGGACCCAGACACCTGGCCCCTTGCCTCGATCGACGATGGATGAGGCCGGTACTTGCAACATTGCGGTTCCTGCATCACCGGAGAGGTGGACTGTAACGGTTGCTCCCAACGGAGCTTTCGCGGCAGTGCCTTCGAGAACGTAGCGAGCTTCAAACGTGCGGGTCTGCGGGTCAGCAGCATCGGAAAGCTGCCGCAGTCGAACTGGAACTCTCATCGTGCTGCCGTAGAGGGTTGCGTATGCCGTCGATCCAAGCGCCGGCCTCAACGTCTCGGGGAGATTCACTGCGGCCTCTCGCGGGCCGGAATGGGCGAGCTTCACAACCGTTTGCCCTGCCGCTACCACTTGTCCGGGCTCGGCCAGGGTCTCGATAACGATGCCGTCCGCATCCGCAACAAGTTGTGAGTAACCGTCCTCATCTCTCGCAACCTGCTCCTGGGCCTTGGCCGCAGCGAGTTCAGCTTGCGCCGCATCCGATGCGGCCTTGATCTGATCGTAGATGGAAGCGGAAACCGCGCCGCTCTTGACCAAGCCGCGATACCGGGCCTCATCGGCGGCTGCTTGCACAGCCTTTGCCTTTGCCGCAGTGACGGTTTCCGCTCGTGCCGTGATGGCATGGACATAGTCGGTTCGGTCAATCGTCATGAGCAGTTGTCCGGCACGGACAAACTGCCCCGTATCGACCAAGCGCTTCGTGATCTTTCCGGGAACTCGGAAACCGAGATCGCTCTCGACACGTGCTGAAACAACACCCGTGAACGCGGGATCTGCTCCGGATGACGAGCCTACTTCGACGATGCGAACCAACTCCGGCTCTGTTCTTGGGTCTAGCTCCCGCTTGTGACTGCAACCAGCCAGGCTGACGACGAGGGCGGTAATGACCAGGGCGGCGTAACTGAAATTCATCTTCTTCATAGGGCGCTCCTTCTTAAATGTGTTCGATTTCGATCATGGGAGCCAACCGCCCCCGAGTGCGCGATAAGAGCCGACCGCGGCGCGCGCCGCACTCTCTCGCGCTACGGCCAAGTCGTCCTTGGCCACAAGCAATTGACGGTCCGCGTCGAGCACGTCAGTGAGTCCGATGACACCCGCGGCGTAGGACTCTTCCGAGCGGTCGCGCACGCGCTGCAATTCAGCGATCTCACGAAGGATTTCATTGCGGCGATTCTCCGACTGGACGAGTAGACTGAAGGCGTCTTCGACATCTTCGGCCGCGTGAAGGACGGAGCTTCGATACTGGAGCAAGGCTTCGGCATTGGCGCCTCGCGCTTCCTTCACTTCCGCAGCGACAGTGCCGAAATCGAAGAGTCTCCAGCGCAGACCTACGACACTGACAGGCTGAAATCCTTGCTGCTCGAAGAGATGGGCGGGCGCGACCGCTTCAGATCCGACGATGCCTGAAAGGGAGAGCTTTGGATAATATTCGGCGAGAGCCTGGCCAATGCGAGCGTTCGAGGCAGCAACCTCTCGCTCGGCAGCAATGACGTCAGGTCTCCTGCGTAATAGGTCCGTGGGCGTCCCAAAGCCGGAGATTTCCGGTACATCGGGAATGTCGGCCACGGGCGTCAACTCTGCTGCGTACGTTCCCGGCTGGGCGCCCATGAGAACATCGAGCCGGTTTAACTGTGCCTCCAGAGAGACTGTGATGAGTGGAATCGTCGCCTTCGCCTGCGACAGCACGGCTTCAGCCTGAGCGAGTTCACGATCGGAAGCAACGCCCGCATCCTTGCGCTGTTGTACCAGTTCGACGAGATGTTGGTCAGTGGCGATCTGATCTTTGGCAAAGTTCAAGTCGAGCTTGTGCCCCCCGTATCTGCAGGTAGGCATCGGCGGCTTCTGCGGCCACCGTGATGCGAGTTCCCGTTTGGCGAGCCTCGGCCGCCTGGGCCTCGGCGGTTGCAGCCTCAGCTCCTCTTTTCAAACCGCCGAACAGATCCGTTTCCCAACTCGCCATGAATCCGAGATCGTAGTAGTTCTGAGAGCGGCTATAGCCGGGCAGGTGCGAGGCGAGACGGCCCGTCGTACTTTCAGTCGACTGGTAAAGTGTGGTCGTCGAAGCGTTGAGATTTCCTGATGGCAGGCGCTGCGCTCCTGCTCCCCGAGCAGCGGCACGCGCCTGTTGCACCCGCGTCATGGCAGCGGCGAGGTCGAGATTCTCGTCCAGCGCGCGCTTCACAATCCGTGTCAGTTCAGGATCACGGAAGCCCGTCCACCACTGGTCGAGAGGCGGTGCCGGCAGCGAGGCGGTACGAGTTTCGATCGAGGGGGCATTGTGAAACGGCTGCAGCTTGACCGTCGGGCGCTGGTATTTTGGCCCAACGGCGCATCCGCTGACGCTCGCGCCTAGTGCGAGGGCAAGGCCCATTCGGAGGGTGAACTTCCGAGCGGCGGGCGAGCCCTTGTCAGACAACCCTAAGGAGTTCATTCATGTGCTCCATTCCAGCGCAATCGGCGGGCGACCTGTTTCAAAATCTCGTTCGTAAACACACCACAACCTCGGCATCTGGCCCCCTGTTTCATCAGTTCCAGAAGCACGTTTTCTCCTTGTTGGCTGATCGTCGTTACGTTCTTCAGATCGATCACGAGTTCACGGCCGTCAAGTCCCGACCCCGCCCTTTCGCAGGCGGCTTTCAGCTCATCGGACCACGGTGCGACGAGCCTGCCCTCTACCACCAGCCGGCGCTGCTTCCTTCCTTCGACAATCGAGATCTTCAACATCCTGTTTTCCTTTGCGGCCGAGCGACAATAGAAAGGCAATGCGGATGCCAAAGCGTGGCGCGCCACCGCATTCGAGCAACTCATTCATTTACCTGGAAATAGTCGCCAGCCTGAGAGGACTCAGATGGAAGTGTCAGCGTGTGAGTGCCAGCGAGTTGGTAGCCTGCCAGTTTCCTGGCACTGACAAAAAACGCATTTGGAGGGAGCGCCTCTCGGAGGAAAAGAGGTAAAGGCGACTACGAGGAATGACGTGAGATGCCGAGCTTGCTCATTCTCAGCTGGAGGGTGGACCTTTTCATTCCGAGCTTCGCGGCTGCGCCCTTCGGACCTGCCACGACCCAATTGGATTGTTTCAAGGCTTTGAGGATTTGTTGACGTTCTGTCTCTTCGAGCACGTTGTGCAGGCCGTGATTTGTCGATCCCTGAGCAGAACTCTTTTCTGCTGGAGATGAGGATCTAGAAATCTTCAGGTCTGCCACATCTACCTTTAGAACGGGGCCGGTGGAAGTAATCACGGCGCGCTCAATGATGTTTTGGAGTTCTCGTATATTGCCAGGCCAATGATATCGGGACAGGGCATCCATGGTGGCGGAGGAGATCGTGTCAATCGTTTTGTTCATTCGCTTAGAAAACTGCTGCGCGAAGTGGCGGACCAGGAGCGGAATATCGCCGTGGCGCTCGCGAAGTGGCGGGACCTGGATTGGGAAAACATTCAGCCGGAAGAACAGGTCGGAGCGGAATTTCTGTTCTGCGACCATCGCTTCCAAGTCGCGGTTTGTTGCGGCAATCAATCGAGCATTCGGTACGCAGCGTCCGCGAACTGCCCAAGCGTTCGAATTCCCGCTCTTGTAGCACGCGCAGCAGCTTGGTCTGCAATTCGAGCGGAATCTCTCCGACCTCGTCCAGAAAAATTGTCCCGCCATTGGCCACTTCGAAGCGGCCGATGCGTTGCGCGATGGCTCCCGTGAAAGCACCTTTTTCGTGTCCGAAGAGCTCGCTTTCCAGCAAGCCAGTCGGTATGGCAGCACAGTTGAGTTTCACGAAAGCCTTTGATTTCCGCGTGCTCAAATCATGAATCGCGCGCGCTATGAGTTCCTTCCCAGCGCCCGTTTCCCCGCAGATCAGCACGGTGGAATCTGTGGGTGCCACGGTTTCCACTCGCTTCAGCACTTTGCGCAGGGCGGAACTCTTCCCGACAGTCTCTGCGAAGTTCATCTCCGAGCGGATTTCTTCTTCGAGATAGAGCTTTTCCTGCGCGAGTTTGTTCTTCAGTTCGGAGATCTCACGGTAGGCAAGGGCGTTTTCGATGGCAATTGCCATCTGGCCCGCGGCCTGGCTGAGGAAGTCGATGTCTTCCGCGGTGAAGGTTCCCTCTGTTAAACGCACAATCATCAGGTCCCCCAGCGCACGGCCGCGATTCACCAGCGGGATAAAACAAGCGCTCTTCATGCCTTCCGCCGCTGCGAGTCTGTACCCCTCGCCGCCGCCGGGCCAACCGATCTCCTCAACCGTCGCGACCGTCGGCTTCATCGTCTCGAATGCTCGTTTGCCGGGATCGTTCTCGGCCGGAGTGATGATCAGATCCTCCTTGGCGAAGCCCTTACTGCCGGGCGCATCGAACGCATATAGCTTGAACGTACCCACTTTTTCGCCAGGCAACCAGACCCCGGCTCCGTCGCAGCGCATAACCTCGCGAAAGTTGGCAGAAATCGCGCGCAGCACTTCGCGCAGGTCGAGATTCGAGGTGATACGGGTTGTCAGGTTCAGGAGCAATTGCAGGCGTTCGTTTTGTCGCTGTAAGCACGCCTGTGGATCTTGCGCCAGCCCGGGACCCAAATTGTCATCACCACTTCCGCTCATGTCGTTTTCGAAGAAGGTCGCCCATTATTTGACAGTGTATCCCAGAACACATGATGGAATCATCGCGCCGTGCGCCCTGGGCCGAAGCTTGCGACCGAGTCGGTATCCGGACTGCAATACCCTTCCATGGAGCCGGGCCGGCGCTCGTCAGCCTCGAACTCACCAATCGATTGGCTTTCGGTCTCGGAAAAAGCCACCGGTCGGACCGTCGTCCGGTAGCGTGGCCGGCCGACGGCTGTATCGGCTGCCTCGTCAGGAGTTCGTGTAGCATCTTTTCCGCCCAGATGCGCGTCCGCACCCAGCCAGGACACATCGCATTCACTTTGACTGAGGACGGGAGTTCTTTCGCGAGCCGTATGGTGAGCGCGTTTAGCGCAGCTTTCGTCACCCCATAGAGACCGGGTCCACCCATGCCTTCGGCGAATGACCCCCAGCCGGACGACACGTTGACGATTCGGCCGTATCCACGCGCGACCATCTTCGGCCCGGCGAACGGATGAGGCGAAGTGGACCGGCTAGGTGAACGGCAATGAAGTCCAGCCGATCTGAGCATCCGTCAGTCCAAGGATCGACTTTTCGTGCAACACTCCAGCGTTATTCACCAATATTTCTACGTGGCGGCCTGACTTGTCGATGTCGCTGAGCGCGGCATCCATCGCCGCCGCATCCGCGAGGATCCATATGGAGCGGTTTGATGTCGAGTTCGGGGCGGCGAAGAGACTTAGCGGCGTCTTCGCCGGCCTTCAGGTCACGACACCCAAGCAAGACCGGAATTTCCCAAGCTCGGCGAGCTGGCGAACGATGGCAAAGCCAATGCCGCGATTGGCGCCCGTAACGAGAACTGTTCTTTTCATACGAACCCCCAACGAACTATTCCTTATGGCCGCAGAAGCGCCTTGTCGGGAACCGTCACCTTTGAGCGCCCAACCTGCGTCGCCGTTTGGAAAACCGCCTCAAAGGCCATGAGCTCTTATGCAGTTTATTCGGCGCCGATTCGACATTTCAACAACGGCCTTGTAAACCGTTCCGAAAGTTTTGACTCATTTCGGAAGGGTCTTGCCAGGGAAGAAAAGACTGTACAACGATGTGAATGTGTGAAAACCGCTGCCCTGAGTTCGACGGATTACGTCCGAGTTGCTGAGGCCCGGAACCGAGGAAAGCTTTGTACTGTCGCCTGTCCTCAGGATTCGAAACCCGTGATCGGCGTGTCAAGCGCCCTAGCCGCGCGCACAGGATCGAAATATTCTCGTAGGAACGTGATCTTGCCGCCTGCAGCACGCAGAAATAGCACATAGTCCTGGCGATATATCCGTGGTCTTCATAATACGCATTCACCCAGCGATTGTGGACGATCGGCAATCCGGAAGTAATTGCGAACGATCGCCGCTTCCGGCAACAGAATCGAAGCGCCACATTGAGCTCCCTCGAAGACTCGAAGCGCAAGAGAAGAACATGATTGAAGAGGTTCTAAAGGCAAGCCGTGGCCGTGTGTTTGGAATCACAGGGGCCGCGGCCAAGTCGGGCATACCACGTTCGACGCTGGAATCGAAGATCAAGTCGCTGAAAATCGATAAGAACCGCTTGAGGACTTTGTCGGAAACTTGAGGGCTCGCTCCCCCGGCTCCTACTTCGGTCAGCAGGTAAATGTTTTTAGGAACATAGAATATCCACTCCAACGAACCCTTCACCGGGCGCAACGCACAATTTGCTGTGCCAAAACTGTGCCAGAATCCAACGTTTTCACATCATTCGAGTTATCTTTGAGCGAAAAGCAGATTCCCCGATTTGTTGGAAACGTTAGTAGTTAGAAGAAGATGGATGGAGTTGTTGGAGTCGGTTGGTCGTGCGCCCAAGGCAGGCGCGCTACCAGGCTGCGCTACGCCCCGACAACGAGTACGTCATCGATTCTACTGCACCTATCGGTTTTAATTCTACTTATGATGGCCATAGTTAGCTTCCATCAGGTGGGCGGAGATATCCCTAGCTCGCGAAAGCCGTTCGGGACAGAAATCCTTCGCCGTTTTTTGGTTAAAAATAAGACCCCTATACCTTTCCCGGTTTTTTCATAAGTGTTGATTTTAAAAATAGTTAAAGTCGTTTGTTTTGCTGCATTTTTGCAGGTGTTGATTCTAAGGGAGTTAGTGATTGGTAGCTCGTGGATCGTGTCTGGTGGAAGAGTGTGGCCTGGCGACTTGAAGGGAACGCACATGGAGAATCCGGTTTGGGTCGTAAGCGGCAAAGGGGAGCAGAGAAAAGCGGATGTCTCCCTCTGCTCGCGATGACGTCGGGGAGGAAATGGAAGGCGCGAACCTAAAGGTCCGCCGCTACAAAGGCAAGAAAGTGCCGGGTGGAGGAGAAGGCGGAGTGGCCGCAACATAGAAAATGGTAGCAGGGCACGGACGGAGTTTATAATAATTATATAATATACTTAGTAGATTATTCTATTTGAGGGGCGCGGAATCGCGAGCAGGTCTTCGATGTAGTACCGCGCGTTGCCCTTGTTGTCGTAGGAGAAGGCGGAGATGTGGTTGCTGCCGTTGGCGGTAACAGAGTCCACGGTGGCTTCCGAACAGCCATTATAGTTCGGAGACCAACCGGCTTGCGTGAGCAAATTTTCCCAGGGGATTCGAGTGGCGTATGATCTGGTGCTTGGAGCCAGCCAGCAGGTCAATTAGAGAGCGTGCCGTCAGTCGCCAGTTTCCCCCGGTTTCCTATTTCCCGGTTTCCTGGTCGATTCTCGATTTTACAGGAGAGTGGTTATGTCTTCGAAGCCAACGCTAACGCCGGACAACGGGATGGAGCACCTGAGCAGCCGCTACTCGGTTTCAGAAACGCTGCAGCGCGTTGAATCGCTCTTGCGGGAGCGAGGCCTGACGATTTTCTGCCGCGTCGACCACAGCGGCGAGGCCGAAAAGGCCGGCATGAAAATGCACCCAACGCAGCTCATACTTTTTGGCAGCCCGAAGGGAGGCACGCCCGTGATGATTGCCTCTCCGACGATTGCGATTGATCTTCCTTTGAAAGCATTGATTTGGGAGGACGCCGAGGGCAAAGTGTGGGTTTCGTACAACAGCCCGGAATATCTCCAGCGAAGACATAACGTGCCGCCCGATCTGGTGAAGAATATCAGCGGCGCCGAGCCACTTCTGCAGACAGCCGTGGAATAGTGCGGACGCAAAATTCCAATAGCTACAGCCTGCAGATCAGCAATTCTCTTTCGTAAACCATTTCTTTCGGCAGATGGTCGTGGAGCCCGATGAAAAGCTCTTCATGCTCGATGACTTCCTTGCGCCAGGCTTCCCGGTCAAATTTTTGCAGTTCATCAAAACTGTCTTTGGAAAGATCCATTCCTTTCCAGTCCATATCTTCATAGCGCGGCATCCACCCGATGGGCGTCTCTCTTGCCAGCGCCCGGCCCTTGGTGCGGTCCACAATCCATTTGAGAACGCGCATGTTTTCCGAAAATCCGGGCCACATGAATTTTCCATCTTTATCTTTGCGGAACCAGTTGACGTGGAAGATTCGCGGCGTGAGCGTGAGCGACCTTTGCATTTTGATCCAGTGGCGGAAGTAGTCGCCCATGTGATAGCCGCAGAATGGAAGCATGGCCATGGGATCGCGGCGCACTTTTCCTATAGCTCCCGCTGCTGCCGCGGTAGTCTCGGAGCCCATCGTCGCTCCGATGTAAACGCCGGAGCTCCAATTGAAAGCCTGAAAAACGAGGGGCATGGTTGTGGCTCGACGACCGCCAAAAATGATGGCGCTGATGGGCACGCCGCTGGGATCTTCCCAGGCCGGATCAATGGTCGGACATTGCGAAGCTGGCGCCGTGAAGCGCGCGTTGGGATGGGCCGCTTTTGCGCCGGTCTCTTTTGCAATCTCCGGAGTCCATTTCTGCCCCTTCCAATCAAAGCATTCCGCCGGTGGTTTGTCCGTCATGCCTTCCCACCACACGCCGCCCTCGGGAGTGAGCGCGACATTGGTAAAAATGGAGTTTGTTGCGAGAGTCGCCATCGCATTGCGATTCGTCTTTACGGAAGTGCCCGGTGCTACCCCGAAAAATCCCGCTTCCGGGTTGATTGCCCGCAAGAGGCCACGCTCGTCGGGCCGAATCCAGGCGATGTCGTCGCCCACAGTCCAAACCTTCCAGCCTTCGAAACTCTTGGGCGGAATGAGCATGGCGAAATTTGTTTTCCCGCAAGCACTGGGGAAAGCGGCGGCCACGTACGTTTTTTCGCCTGCCGGATCTTCCACGCCAAGAATCAGCATGTGCTCCGCCATCCAACCCTCGTCGCGCGCTATGTTGGAGGCGATTCGCAATCCGAAACATTTTTTGCCGAGAAGCGCGTTTCCGCCGTAACCGGAGCCGTAGGACCAAATCTCCCGAGTTTCCGGGAAATGGACGATGTATTTTTCCTTGTTGCACGGCCACGGCACATCTTTTTGATTCGCGGCGAGCGGCGCGCCGACCGAATGCATACACGGAACCACGCGGGGTATCCCCGTGTCGATTTGCTGAAAAACCTGCAATCCGATACGCGCCATGATCCGCATGTTGACGAGTACGTAGGGAGAATCGGTCAGTTGCACACCGATCTGCGACATGGGCGAACCGATGGGGCCCATGCTGTACGGCAGCACATACATCGTTCGCCCGCGCATGGCCCCGTTGAAAAGACTCTTCAGCTTCTTGCGCATCTCGTACGGATTTTCCCAATTATTTGTCGGACCCGCGCTGTCTTTCGAGAGCGAACATATGAACGTGCGATCCTCCACGCGCGCAACATCGTTCGCGTCCGATCTCGCGTAGTAACACCCGGGCCAAAGCTTGTCGTTCAGTTTTGTGAGCGTTCCGGATGCAACCATCTGCCGCAGCAGAAGGTCGTTTTCTTCCTGCGAGCCATCGACCCAATGAATCGCAGCCGGTTTGGCAAGCTCCGCCATTTTTTCCACCCAGCGCAACAGGTGTTCATTCTTGCTGAGTGGAACTGCTGGATTCCGGCCTTTGAGTCGTGCGGGGCCCTTCGTCGCTGTTCCTAGCATAAAAATGATTAATCTCCACTATTCACTTTACTCGGAGTATCGAGGAAAGGAAACTGTGGCTCTCGTTTTGGACACGGCCAGTGGGTAGTTTCTAAACGACCTGGGTGGGCGCGCTCTGTGCACCCGAACGCCGGTGCAGGAAGTAATTGATTGCGGGTGTAAATACCAGAGACAAGACCATCGAGCTCAAGAGCCCGCCGATCACCGCAATCGCCAGCGGCTGCAACATCTGCGAACCCGCCCCGATGCCCAATGCCAACGGCAGCATGCCGGCGACTGTCGCGATGGCGGTCATGGCGATGGGGCGCAAGCGCCGCCGGCCTGCTTGAATCATGGCCTCTTCTGGTGCGAATCCCAGTTCGCGGAAGCGATGCTCGGCGTCAAGCAACAAGATTCCGTTTTTGGCGACAATCCCGATGACCATGATCATGCCCATGCGGGAAGCGACATTGAAGGTCGTATTTGTGACGAGCAAGGCCAGAAATCCGCCGAATGTCGAAAGCAACGCCGAAGCGAGGATGGCCGTCGGCGCCGAGAAAGTGCCGAATTCGAACAGGAGCACGGCAAACAAAAGCAGCAGGGCCAACAAGAGAACTATGAAGAGAGCGTGCGATGATTGCCGATCCTCTTCATAAAGCCCCCCATACTCAACGCGGATGGACGAAGGCAGATGTAGATCGCGAATCGCTTTTTGCACCGCGGGAACGCCTGTCCCAAGGGCGACGCCTTCCAGCCGTGCCGTGACTTGAACCAAACGCTGCAAATTCTCGCGCCTAATCTCGGTTTGACCTGGGTCGGTGGTTATGGTCGCGAGCGAACCGAGCGTCGCGGTGTGGCCAGTCGAGCTGGCCAGCAGGGTGTTGCTCATACTGTCGAGCGAAGAACGATTCCGATCGGGAAAGCGCACGCGAATGGTGTACGCGCGATCGTTGAGAATGACGGGCGCCGCAGCGGGCTCGCCTTCCAACACGGCGGAAGCATCGAGAGCGAGTTCTTCTGGCGTGAAGCCAGCACGCGCGGCGACCGAGGGGTTCACCTGGAATGTCACGGCCGGGCCGCTGATCGTGTTCTCCACGCCGTTTAGGACGTCCACCACGCCATGTACTTTTCCAATGGCATCGGCAACGCGCGGGGCCGTCTCGTTCAGCAGTTGGCCGTCGGGTGAAAAAAGCTTGATGACGATCGGTTCCGGCTGGCTGGTCAAATCGCCAATCATATCCTGGAGAAGCTGGATGAATTCGACCTCCGCCCCAGGCTCAGTCTGTTTGATCTTGGATCTGATATCCGCGATGACCTCGTCAATGCTGCGATCCCGATTCCGCTTCAGTTTGACGGTGAAATCGCCGTTGTTTGCTTCCGTGACGGCGGCAAGGCCTAGCTGCAGGCCGGTGCGCCGTGAAGTGTTCTCCACTTCTGGAGTGGAACGCAGGATTTTCTCGATGTGCTGCAGAATTCGGTCCGTTTCGGAAAGTGAACTTCCCGGTGGTGTGAAGTAGTCCAAAATGAATCCGCCTTCGTCCATTGCGGGCAGAAACTCCGTTTGAAGAAGCTCGTAAGATACGAAAGACAAAATGACAATTACCACGGAACTGCCCGCCAACAGCCAAGGACGCCTCAGAATAGCTCGCATGGCGACGGTATAGAAGTTCACGATGCGTCCGAAGAAACCAGTGAGGTGCGCTTCTTCCGCTACGAGCAGCGCAGCCATGTCGGGTTTCTGGGAAGAAGGTGCGACGGGGGCAGTATCCTTCCGCCGCACGAGATACTGGCTGAGCGCCGGAGTCCAAGACATCGCCAGGCCCAGTGAAGTGATTAGCGAAACAGTCATGGTGATGGCCAGCGCTCGGAAGAAAGTTCCGGTCACGCCGGTGGTGGAAATCAGCGGGACGAACACGACGATCGGCGTGATCGTTGACCCGATCAGCGGTTTGGTCAATTCCTTCAACGCGCTCTGAATCGCCTTGTAACGGCTTTGCCCGGCGTCGCGGTGCAACACAATATTTTCAAGGACGACAATCGCATCATCGATGACCAGACCAACCGCGGCGGCGAGACCACCGAGGGTCATGAGGTTAAAACTTTGGTGCGTCACTTTCAGGACGATGAAGGTGATCAACAGCGTAACGGGAATCACCAAGCCGGCCACCAGCGAGGTCCCCCAATCCCGCAAGAACAACACCAGAATGACCGACGAAAGGATAATGCCCAGCAGCACGGCATCCCGAACGCTGGCGATGGAATCGTGGACGATGGTGGACTGGTCGTAAAACGGTTCGAGATGCACGCCGGGCGGCAGCGATGGCGCAAGCTCCTGAATCAGGGCATGGACCTCGTTGGCGACCGCCAGCGTGTTGCTCTCCGGCTGACGATTCACATTCATGAGCACGGCTGGTTTGCCGTTGGCTGTCACGATGGTGTACGTCGGCGCAACCGACGGAGCGATCGACGCAATGTCTCCCAGCCGGATCGGCACTCCCGCTGAAGAAGTCTTGACGACAATCTGGGCAATCTGCTCGGGAGTGTTTACCCGACCGCTGACGAGACTGAGTGTGAGCTGATGCTCGTGCTCGATCAGGCCCGGTGAATCGGTCAAATTCGTGCGGCGCAGGGCGTCCAGAATGTCCGTCACCGTGACTCCCGCAGTGAGAAGACGGGCGGGATCGGGCATTACTTGAAACTCAGGCACGCGGCCGCCCTGAATAATGACCGTGGCCACGCCGTCGAGGCGGTTGATGCGCGGCTTCAAGTCGTACGTGGCGATTTCCCAAAGCTTGTTCTGCGGCATCGTGTCCGAGGTCAAGCTATACCCAATGATGGGGAAGACAGCAAAAGTCAGGCGGTGTGTGTCGATTTTTGCCGTTGCGGGCAGTTCACTTTGTAAACGAGCGACAACCGCATCGACGCGTTGCAGCGTCAGAATCATGTCGCTATTCCAATCAAAGTACAGATCTACCTCGGCGGAACCACGGCTGGTGATGGATTGGACTTTCTGCAATCCCGGAACACTGTTCACCGCTTCCTCGATGGGTCGAGTGATGGTCACGAGCATCTGGTCGATGGGCATGACGCCGTTGTCCACTCCGACGACCACTCGAGGGAAATCCGTATTTGGAAAAACGGAAACAGGAATCGAAAATGCCAAATAGCCGCCGACCAGCGCCAGACTGACGATCAGGAATAAAATCGGATGCGACAAGCGCTGAAACCAGGGGAGGTTTTGCTCATTAGCCTGCACGGGGCCCTGCGGCTCGGACCGGGGTTCCATCCGAGGCTACTCCTTGTCCTTGTCGTCGGGTTTCGCGGAGCTTCCCGCCTTGCTGTCTTTCTCGGCGCTTCCCGATTTATCTCCCGCTTCATTGCCAGGCGGCGGGGCCGCTTCGATCTTGATTTTGGTTTCGTCCGGCAGGGCGTATCCCCCAGAAGTGATGACCGGATCGCCTGCGTTTATGCCGCTGATGATTTGCACATCATCTCCATGGCGAACACCGATCTGCACTGTCTTCCAGTGAGCCTTCTGATCCGAGCCTGCGAGCACCACATAATCAGTTCCACCTTCGGGATTTTTGAAAATAGCACTCACGGGCACGATGATGGCATCTTTAACCGTCTTGCCCGTCATCGAAACTTCCACGGTCATGCCCGGTTTCAGAGCGGGATCTGGTTTGGCGGCCTCCACCCATACTTCAATAGTGGTGCTGCCTGCATCCAAAGCAGGGCTCACGAGAGTAATCCGGCCTTTCACCGGCGCATCCAGGCCAGCCACCTTCAGCTCAGCCGGATTGCCCGCTTTGAGGGTCGCGGCTTCCGATTGCGGGATGTGAGACTTAGCGATCAGCCTGCTCAAATTCATCACAGTAAGGATGGGTTGATTGGCGGTTGCGGGATCCCCTTCATAGAGAGGCCGATCCGTCACGACGCCGTCAATAGGGCTGCGGATTTCGGAATAGCTAAGCTGCGCTTCGGCGCCGCGATATTTGCCTTCGGCCGACAGACGGGAGCCTTCCGCCGACTTCAGCGCCTGTTGTTTCCCGAGGCGCTGAAGATCCGCAAGTTGTTTTTGTGCCTGTTCATTCTGACTGCGGGCTTGCGTTAGAGCGACTTCCGCAGCATCGAGTTCGCGCCTCGGAATGGCGCCTTGCAGAAAGAGTTCTTTCCGGCTGTCAAAAATCTTTAGTTGGGCGTCGAACGATGATTGCGCTGTCTGCGCGTCTAGCTGCGCCTTTTGGATTTGTTGTGGCAAGCTCGAACCGATTGTCGTGTTGTACGCTGCGTCGGCCTGCTCGAAGTCGCCTTTGCTGGCCTCCGCCGCCGCGGCCAAATCCGCGTTCTCAAGAACTGCAAGCAACTGGCCTTTTTTGACTCGCGCGCCGCGCTGCACGTAGAATTTCTTCACGGTGGATGTGATCTTCGGCGCCACGGTGGCTTGTTCGAGCGGAAACACTACTGCTTCCGAGGTGATCACTTGAGAGATGGGACCGCGCTTCGCAAGCGTAACTTGCACGGCGACAACCGTCTCCTGCTCCTTTTCGGCTGAGCTGCAACCGCCCAAGAGCAAAGCGCCGAAAACGGCGCAAGCCGCCGCCATTTTAGGTCTGCACACTTGCCGAGGGTACATTCTCTTCAGTTTCATGGAGTTAACAGCACCCCCGTCAAAGTTTGCAGATTGGCCAGCGCCACACGGTAGCGCACGGCCCCATCCTGATTCGCGCCACTCGCTTGCGCCGCAGTGGTCTGCGCGTCGACGACTTCGAGCACGGTAGCTTCGCCACTCTTGTAGCGCAGTGTCGTCAGCCGGAGACTTTCCCCGGCTAGTTCGGCCGAGCGGCTTAGACCGGCAAGCTCGCTCATCGCTGTGTCAGCTTCCGCGTATAGTGATTGGATTTCCGCAAGAAGCCTGCGCTGCGCGAAAGACAATTCGCGTTTTGCCTGAGCTCGGCGAAGCTCGGCCTGTTTGACTCGGCTCTGCGTTGCGCCCCAATTCCAAATCGGGATGTTGAGCGTCGCACTGATGGAAGTGCCCAGGTTTGAATATGTTTGACCGTTGAACTTCGTTGGAAAATTCACCCCGAAGTTCTCCGCGTCAATACCGTACCAGTAGTCGAGCCCAAGTGACGGCAGGTAACCGGATCGAGCAACGGTTACGTCGTCTCCGGCAGCGCGGGCCGCTTCCAGCGCGGCGCGGACATCCGGGTTTTCCTGTGCGGCCCGCTGCTTGACTTCTTCCAGCGTCGGCAGCGGGATGCTGGCGTGCAAATCGTCGGCAAGTTCGAAATTATCGTTGAAGTCAGGAAAAATCAGAACAGCGAGACCCAGCCTGGCGTTCAGGAAAGCCAGTTGAGCTTCCTGGAACTGTCTGCGGCGATCCTGGGCTTGCAAGTCGGCTTTTATGACGTCGGCATGGGCAACCTCTCCGCCCTTTTCCAGATCCTGAGTCAGCTTCAGAAAATTGTCGCCTTCCTCCGCGGCTTTGCGCGCCGTCTCCATTTTTTGTTGTGCGGCGGCTACGGTGTAGTAGCTTTGAACGACGGTGACCACCAGACCACGCGAAGCAATCTCTGCGCGAGCCCGGGCAAGCGCTGCATTGGCCGATGCGCGGCGAAACGCGGCAAACCCTGCAAGGTCGATTGTTTCGTGCACATTGGCTTGGCTGACGTATTCGTGAACCGCGTTATTCGCGATGTATAGGACTGGAACGAGGGTCTTCTCGGCCACCGGTGCCGCCGCCGCTTGGGTGTAAAGAGCTTGGTTGTTGTACGTCACGCTGGGCAGCAGCGCGGCGCCCGCTTGGAACCGATCCTGGCGCGCGAGGGCAGCCTCCGTCTGCGCGGCCTGGAATTGCGTGCTATTTATCCGGGCGCGATCCAACGCGTTTTGCAGAGTCAGTCTCACGGGCGCGTTGGCCGCAGGAGCACTGGCATTCTGACTTGATGGGGCGTTCGTTCCCAGCGATGTCGAGGCAGCGAGCTTCGGCACCGGATTATCTGCTTGTTGGCTCGCGGCCGGATAAGGGCATACGCCAAGTGCGATGAGCGCAAAAGCCACAAGTCGATTCGAAAGAAGAAATGTTTTCACGGGAGTTCTCTTCGCGGCCGCAAACCGTTGCATTCCGCTAATCCGACTGTAGCGGCCCCGAGATAAACAGACGATTAATCCGTTCCTTCGGCTGCAACTGCTGGTCCCGGAAGATACGCTGAGAAGTGACTTCCCATGGAATCGGAGCTGAGCAGTTCCAGTCGTCCGTGATGTGCTTGTGCGATCCATAATGCGATCGATAATCCCAGCCCGGCCCCGCCCTCGCGTCCCGAACGCGAGCGCGCTGGATCGGCCCGAAAGAATCGCTCGAAAATACGACCGTGCAATTCCTGCGGGATTCCAGGCCCCGTGTCCATGACGTGGATCTCGAAGCCCGCGCCAGCCGCCCTGCAGGCAATTTCCACG
Source organism: uncultured Acidobacteriota bacterium (assembly GCA_963753745.1). Taxonomy (GTDB): domain Bacteria; phylum Acidobacteriota; class Terriglobia; order Acidiferrales; family UBA7541; genus Acidiferrum. The sequence continues at coordinate 260,547 of CAVWDX010000017.1, read as the reverse complement.
CGACCACCTTGGGCCGTGTATTTGATCGCGTTATCCAGGAGATTCAGAATCATCCGTCGCAGAAGTGCGGAGTCCCCGCGCACCAAACATTCCGACGAGGCATCGACACTTAATTCGATGTTTTTTTCTCGCGCCAGCGTCCTGGCCGAATGCGCGCAGTCCGCCACCACTTCCTCGAGATATACGTCCTCTGGCGACAATAGATATTGTCCCGAGTCGGCCCGCGTGAGGGTGAAGAGGTCTTCCACGATCTTTATTAACCGCGATGTCTCCTCATGCAGGATCCCCAGCGATTCGAGATAGTCCTCCGCCTTTCGGCCCGGCTGCGACATCGCCACCTCGGCTTCTCCACGCAGAATCGCCAACGGTGTCCGCAGTTCGTGCGAAGCATCCGCAATGAACCGGCGTTGCCGCTCGAAAGACTGGTCGAGCCGATCCAGTAGATCGTTGAAGGTGGTGGCCAACTGTCCGAGCTCATCGTTGGCATGGAGCACTGGAAGCCGCTCATGCAGATTGGTGGCCCCGATGCGGCGCGCGTGTGCTCCCATCGCGATCACCGGAGCCAGACTCTTTCTCGCCAAAAAATAGCCGCCCGTCCCCGCAAGCAGCAGACCCAGAAGAATCATCCAGGTAAAAGTCAGCCGTATCGTTTCCAGTGTTTCATTTTGCGCGTGCAAGGAGTGAACAATAATAAGGAGATACGTTTGGCCGTTGGCCTTGTAATTACGGGAGTAGGCGCGGAATCGCCAGTGCTCTCCCCGAATTGTTTCCACATTGACTTCCTGGGCCTCACTTTTTTTTGTAAACTGCTGAAATTCGCTGGAGGCAAGGGCCGAAGCCATCCAGGTCTCGGGTTTTGGACCCGAAAAAATGGCGTCGCCTGAACTTGCAATCATCTTTTCGCCTGGCCCGAACACGATGAACTCATCGCTGCTGGTGCGATGTTCAATCATGGACTGGTGTGCTGCCGATAAAACTGCCGAAACCTCTGTGCTTCGGGCGTCCGCGAGCTCGGCCTGAAATGTCGCCAGGAACGAATCGGCAAGCACCGCTAAGTCCGCGTCCGTCCTTTGCATCGAGGTCTTTCGAACGATCAGGTAGGTAGTCGCTGAAACCAAGACGAGCACCACGGCAAGAACCGCCGAATACCACACCGTCAGCCGTACTCGAACGGAATCAAACATGTTTCTTTCGGTCCGAAGCATTCGCCTTGCCTGGCGTCCCAGGCGGCTGCGCACGCCCTCCCGGGTCAAGGTCCTCGCCAGACTTCAAGATGTAGCCTGCGCCCCTCCGCGTCTGCAACAACCCCGAGTGTCCATCCGGATCAATCTTGCGCCGAAGCCGGTTGATGTAAACCTCGATTAAGTTTGAAAAGGGATCGAAACTTTCATCCCAAACATGCTCGGCAATTTCCGTTCGGCTCACCACTCGCCCGGCGTTCCGTACCAGATATTCCAGCAGCGCATATTCCTTGTGCGTCAGCGAAATCGCAACTCCGCCGCGCGTGGCATTCTGCGCCGCTGTATCCAGCACAAGCTCTCCGACGCTGAGCCGCGGTGGATGCAATTCCGTCGAACGGCGCAGCAGTGCGCGCAGCCGCGCCAGCAGTTCGCGAAATTCAAAAGGTTTGGTCAGGTAGTCATCCGCGCCGCGGTCGAGTCCGCTGACGCGGTCCTCGACGCCGTCGCGGGCGGTCAGCATTAGGATGGGCATTGTCCGGCCGGATTTGCGCAGCCTGCGGCACACTTCAAACCCGTCGGGTTCCGGAATCATGACGTCCAGAATAATCAGGTCGTACGCATTGATGTCCGCTTGATACAGCGCATCTTCGCCGGTCGCGGCTGTATCCACCGCGTACGCCTGTTCGCGCAGTCCCTTGACCACAAACCTGCGTACCCCGGGATCGTCTTCCACCAGCAAAATCCGCATGGCTGCATAATACGTGAAAGCTGAGCCCAGAGTGCAATCTTAGGCGTCTGGCAGGATTGTACCTCTCATGCTCGCGCGTAGCGGCAGCGCTTGCTCCGGCCAACAACCCTAGATAGTCTTATCCTTCGAATAGCACATCTTCTCCAGGTTGCATTCCACGCATTTCGGTTTGCGCGCCTGGCATACCCGCCGCCCGTGCCAGATAATCTGGTGCGAAAACTTGATCCACTTTTCTCTGGGGATCACCTGCATCAGGTCCTGCTCGATTTTTTTCGGGTCTTCGTTGCGCGTCAAATCCAGCCGGTTCGAGATGCGGATCACATGCGTGTCGACGACGATTCCGCTCGCGATGCCAAAGGCTGTGCCAAGCACCACGTTGGCCGTCTTCCGCGCCGCTCCCGGCAGCGTCAGCATCTCTTCCATCGTTCGCGGCACTTGCCCGCCAAATTTCTCGATGATCGCTTTGCTCGCTCCCATGATCGATTTCGTCTTGTTCCGAAAGAATCCCGTCGGCCGGACGTCCTGCTCCAGCTCTGTGGGATTCGCATGCGCGAAAGCCTCCGGTGTCGGATATTTCTTGTAAAGCGTTTCCGTCACCTGATTCACGCGGACATCCGTGCACTGCGCGGAAAGAATCGTCGAAATCAATAGTTGAAACGCGTTTTCGTGCGTCAGCTCGCAAGTTGCGTCCGGATAGGCCTCATCCAACTTGGCCAGAATTGCCGTGACACGTTTCGGATCCGCTCCCGCCGCGCCCGTAACAGCTCGCGTTGGCCTGGCCGCTCGCGCAGGCTTTGCCGCAGCTCTTTTCTTCACTCCTGCTTTGCTTTTCTTCCTCGCTTTTTTCGTGGGCATGACGCGCAGGATATCACACACCGTGGGACAGACATTCCTGTCTGTCTTCTTCATCCCTAAATTGTTTCCTATGCCGGTGTGGGAGTGCGGAGCTGTGTGCCCCAGCTAGGAGATCCTAAGTGACGCCAGCATCTTCCGAAACGCCTTCCCCCGATGGCTAATCTGATTTTTTTCTTCCGGCAAGAGCTCCGCAAACGTTTTCTTCAGGGCAGGGAAGTAAAACGCCGGATCATATCCAAACCCACCTTCACCTCGAGGCGATTCCAATATCTCTCCATCCACGCGCGCCGTCACCACCGCTATCGCCCGCCCTCTTTCCGCTAATGCAATTGCGCATACAAAATAAGCCGCCCGATCCGCACCCTTCTTCCCGCGAAGCTCGCCCAGCAATTTCGCGATTCGCTCCGCATCCGTCGCGTTAGTCCCCGCATACCGCGCCGAATGCACGCCCGGCGCGCCGCCGAGAGCCGGCACCACCAAACCCGAATCGTCCGCAAACACAAGCCCTTCACGAAGCCGAGAATAATGCAGCGCTTTTCCCGCCGCGTTCTCCGCAAAGGTTGGCGCATCCTCCTTAAACGATGGCATCGCATCGAAGCCCGGCAACAATTCGATGTCAACGCGCGCTCCAGGTGCATCCGCCACGCCTGGCCCAAACGTAGCTGCCAGCGCGCGATACTCTCCAAGTTTTCCCGGATTAGAAGACCCCAGAAACAACTTAACGGGCGCGCGCACTGAATTTAACCGGCAGCACCGCGCGTTGTTCTTCCGTCAACCGCCGAATCCCAGCTGCAGCCAACGCGAGAAGGTCCTGCATTTCGCTCCCGCTAAAAGGCCGCCCTTCTGCCGTGGCCTGAATCTCGACAAAATGGCCGCTACCCGTCATCACCACGTTCATGTCCACTTCCGCCCGCGAATCTTCTTCGTACGCCAAATCCAGCAGCGCGCGGTCGTCTACAATTCCCACGCTTGTTGCCGCCACCGTGTCAATCAGCGGCGATCTCTTCAGTATTCCCGCCGCTACCAGCCGTTCGAACGCCAGCGCCAGCGCCACGAATGCTCCGGTGATCGAAGCCGTCCTCGTTCCGCCGTCCGCTTGAATCACGTCGCAATCGATCCACACCGTTCGCTCGCCCAGCGCTTCCTGATCCGTCACCGCGCGCAGCGACCGCCCAATCAACCGTTGAATCTCCAGCGTTCTCCCCGACTGTTTTCCTCTCGTCGCTTCTCGTGGAGTCCGTTCTTCCGTTGCCCGTGGCAACATCCCATATTCACTCGTTACCCAGCCTTTTCCGCTGCCTTTCAAAAAGCCCGGCACACCATCGTCCACAGTCGCCGTGCAAATCACTCGCGTGCTTCCAAGCTCGATCAGCACGCTTCCTTCCGCCGTTGAAATAAAATCCGGCGTCATCTTCAACGGGCGCATCTGGTCCGGGCCGCGTCCATCAACTCGCACTCTTCCTCCTGCTCCAATTAAATTCGCAAACAAATCTATTGAGGTTTCCGCTCAAACTGCGTCAGTTTGCAGGGCCCGGTATCTGGTGTCAACGCCCCGCGCCCTTGGAAGATCCCGGTTTCGCTGCCGGTGGCGGCGTTGGTTTGTCCGTCCCGGGAGCTGCTAGCTTCTCCGCGCTTGGTGGATTTGCTGGCGCAGCCACCGGCGCCACCGTCGCAGGCGCCTCCGGAGCCAATTTAGAGTCAACCAGGAAAGTTCCCGTCAAGTCCAAATGTCCCGCGAGCGTCTCCACTTCCTGCCCATGAATCAATATCTTCAGCCGCTCCACTTTTGGCACATCCGCTTCCAGCGTTCGCGTAATCGAATCCACCGCCATTTGCTCGCTCTGAATTCCTGACGGTGTCTCCGTCGCAAGCGCCTCGGAAAAATCCGCAACGGCCGTGCCATCCGGCAGCAAATAAAATGCCAGGAGCACCGTGTCCGGCGGCAGCGTGCGCAGGTCCATATCCACGGGTCCGGCCAGCAGCGTGTTCAGCACTTGCTTCGCTCGCAGCACGGGATCGCTCGAAAGCGGCAATTCCACCGTCGCATCCTTCAGCGTCCCATCCTCGTTCCCCGACGCCCAAAATAATTTCGCCTTCACCAGCGGCTCGCCGGGATTTACTGTAATCGGCTGCGTCAGTGCCCTCCGCGCCTGCTCCGCGCTTTGCTGTTGCAGCTTTGCAGTCCGCTCCAGATGCCGGCGCAGAATCGGAAAGTAAATCGCTCCTACGAGCACTGCTACGCTGAGCACCCCCACCAGCCACCTAATCCAGCGCGCCGTCACGGCGTTCCTCCTGTCGCCGTCGGCACGACGTAGGAAGGCCGGAATGCCGCCACTCCCGTCGCAATGGCGTCCGCCACGCCCGGCGCCATTTGATCCAGGGCGGCGCGATTTTCCACCACTACGCTTGATACTTCCACGGCGATTGCTGGCGCTGCCGTTGTCCGCAATTGCCTCACCGCCGCGGTTTCCGCCGTGCTCGGCGAGCCCTTGAACCGTTGCGCCAGCAACCCCTGCACTAGATCGCCCAATTTTCTACTCAATCCCTGAAACGGCGTCTGGGCTCGGCCCCACGGAATCAACCCGCCCACGTCTGTCGTCGTCGGCAACTCCGAATAGACGTACACGTGCACCGTGCCCGGCAGTCCTGTCGAAGCAATATGCAGCGTCACGAACACCGCGCCAGTTTGCGCATTCGCCATCGCCGAGCGGTCATCAAACGAGGGATCTTCGTCTCCCTGGCGCGTCTGCAACACTTGAAATCCCTGCGCCTCAAGCGCCTTTTTCACTTGTGCTGCAAAGTCCAGCACGATTTCGCTTTCCCGAATGCCGCCTGTCCCGCGCGCGCCCGGATCTGTTCCGCCATGCGCCGGATCAAGCACCACGATGTTCAAGCCTGCTCGCGGCGGCAACTGCGGAGATGTTTGCAGGGGAGCTTGCGGCAATGCAGATGTTGTTCCTGCTGGTGGTGTTTGCGATGTAGCCGGCTGCCCCGCAGGGGTCGCCGGCGTCGATTGCGATGGCGCTTGCGAGGAGAAACTCAGCGCCACGCCTCCAAGCATAACCACGAAAAAAAGTGCGCCGATCCGAAAAACAATCCGGCCTCCGGCGCGTACATTCATTCGAACCAGAATTCCCACGTTGAGCAGCATACCAAATCCGTCTGCATTTCCGCGCCGCTCGAACCTGTCCCTCCGCGAAAAAGGGACGGCCTCTTGGACCGTCCCTCCATGCATCGCGATGAAGACCCTGATCCAGCCGATTTCCCGTTCCTTCTTACGAATCGGACCGCTCCAGAGGTTTCCGCCCCCAATTAGCCTTGCGGCTGCGCTTGCGGCGGCTGTTGTTGCTGTCGCTCCCGGCGTGTCGCGCGCAGGGCACGCACATTCGCCCGCATTTGCTGGCGTTGTTCCGGCGTTAGCAATTTCACCATTTGCAAGCGCGTACTGCGCCGCAGCTGATGAATTTTCGCTTCTTTCTGTTCCACGGTAAGTGACTCATCTTTGTTCACGGCTTCCATTTGCGATTTTGTCGACTCGTGGATTGTCTTCATTGCCGCTTTCTGATCCTCGGTCAGGTTCAACCCTTGCATCGCACCATGCATTCTTCCTTCGTGCTGTCTTGGTGCGGCGGGTGCCGCCTGGCTCTGATCCTGCGCCGGTGGCTGTGAACTGTCCTGTGCGCGGCTGATTCCCGGCGCAAAAGTCAGCGCCAGAAATCCGGCGGCAAGGGCAATTTGCTTCGTAATGCTATTCCTACTCATGGAGTGTCCTCTTCTGGGCTGGCGTTCCTTGGTTCTTACCTTCATATAACCCGCGTTGCGACCAAATGTCGCGCGCTGCTTCGTACCTTACTCCTTCACGATTTAGGCCTCTCCGTCGCGCCGGTCTTCAAGGGCTCCAAATGCGCTTTATTCAGCAGCGCATTCACCTTCGCCAACTCCTTTGTCTGGATCGCCTCCCACCGCGCCAGCGTGGACTTCCCCGCTGCTTCCCATTTCTCGCTCGCCACCGTGGCATCCGCCGTAGGCGCCGTATCCGCGCTCTCGACGATCCCCAGCAACGCCCCGTACGCCGTCGACACTTGTCTCAGCGTCGTGGGCTCCTTTCCCGGAATGGAAAAGCCAAAAAATCCGTAACCGCCTCCCGGTCCGGATCCTGCCACAGCGCCGACTTTCTTTCCCAGATCATCCAACGCTGCGGCAAGCTCCGGGCTTCCTGCCGCGTCTTTATTTCGCGCTGTAACCTGCTTCTGCAAATCGTCGGCCCGCTGCGCCGCCGCGGAAAACTCTCCCACGCCCGCCGCCAGTTTCGAAGCCAGTAAGAACTGCCGCTCCAAATCCGCAGTGCTTGTCTTCACGCGCGGATCCATTTTCACAACCAACGGCGCCGACACGGTCTTCCCCGCCGCTGTCAGCTTCACGATGTATCGCCCGGGCACCACCAGCGGCCCGCCGCCCCCTCGCCGCGATCTGCGCCGCGCTCCCGCGAACGCGTATCGCAAATCCCACACGAATCGGTGCATCCCTGCTTCCGCCGACGGCGGCTCGGCGTCATGAATCCAATACATTGGAATGTCAATCTGATCCGGATTCGTTTTTTGCACCTCATCGCCGCTTGAATAGCGCCTCACCAGTTCTCCCGCCGCATCAAATATCTCCAGTTTCACGGCGTCGGTCTGGTTCTCTTTCAAGTAGTAGTCCAGCACTGCTCCCGTCGGCGGATTATCCGCTTGCGGTTCGTCGAGCGGGAACGGTGACCCTTCATCCGAGCCCGGCCGCACTCGATAGGTCGTCTGCGGCTCGAAGAGCCATGCATCCGCGTTGGCCACCTTTGTGCTCCATTGCCGCAGCGGCGTTATATCGTCCAGTACCCAAAACGCCCGCCCAAACGTCGCGATCACCAAGTCATCGCCGTGAACCACCAAATCACGCACCGATGTCGTGGGCAAATTGAACTGCAGCGGCTCCCAGCCATCGCCATCGTCATAAGAAACGTACACGCCTTTTTCCGTGCACGCATACAGCAGCCCGGCGACTTTCGGATCATCACGCACGCAATTCAAGAAGCTTCCATCCGGAATCCCGCTCGAAACGCGCTGCCAAGTCTTCCCAAAATCCTTTGTTCGGTATAAATAGGGTTGCAAATCTTCCAGCCGGTGCCGGTCCACCGCCGCGTAAGCTTCGCCATCTACGAAGTGCGACGCCGTAATATGTGTCACCTTACTCCACGGCGTCACTTCCGGCGGCGTCACGTCCTTCCAGGTTTTCCCTTCGTCCCTCGTCAGTTGCACCAACCCGTCATCCGTTCCCACCCAAATCTCGCCCGGGCGCTTCGGCGAGGGCGCGATCGTATAAATCACTCCGCGCCGTTTCGATGCTGGAGCATCCGCCGCCGTCGTCGGATCGAGATTCGCCGGCACTCCCGGATCCTCACGCGTCAAGTCCGGACTGATCTTCTGCCACGAATTTCCCCCGTCCGCCGTTCGAAACAAAACCTGCGCGCTGAAGTACAAAACGTGCGGCTCAATTTCCGAAAACACCAGCGGCACCGTCCAAGTCTTACGGTACTCTGCGGGGTACAGCAGCGTCGGCGGCATCTGCTGTACCTGCTCGTTGTGAAAATCCTGCCGCGCCACGGTCCCGCCATAAATGATTTCCGGATTCGCAGGATCGGGCGCCGTGTAATCGCTCTCACCGCCCGCTTCCATCGGCCGCCAATCCATAAAGTTCAGCGCCCGCCAACTGCTCCGGCTCGCGGTGGCCGCCGATCCGCTGTCCTGCTGCGCCCCGTACACCCAATACGGAAACCGGTTGTCCGTCGCTACGTGATAGAACTGCCCGGTCGGCTGGTTGTACCAGGAACTCCACGTCTCACCGCCGTTCCGCGTCACGATCACGCCCTGATCGCATCCCAAAATCATTCGCTTGGGATCATCCGGGTCGACCCACAATTGGTGATAATCGTCTCCGCCCGGCGCACCCTTAATCGCGGTAAAGGTTTTTCCACCGTCGCGTGATCGGTACGTCGAAGTATTCGGCACATAAACTGTGTCTTCATCTTTCGAATCCACGCTCACTTCGCAGAAATACCATCCGCGTCCCCAAATCCGCGCATCCTTCGAAACGCGCGCCCAATTCTCTCCGCCGTCGTCCGAGCGATACAGCCCGCCCTCTTTTGCATCCGCGATCAAATAAATCCGCTTCGGATTGCTCGGCGCAAACGCAATTCCCATCCGTCCCAGCTCCTCCGAAGGCAACCCGTGTCCGGTCATCTGCTCCCAGTGATCTCCGCCATCCCTTGAGCGGTAAAGCCCGGTCCCCGGCCCTTTCGACGGCGCATAAATGCTCCACGGTGGCCTCCGCGTTTGCAGCAAAGCCGCGTACATGACCTTCGGATTCCCCGGCTCCATCGCCAGGTCGATCGCACCAGTATTTTCATCCTTAAACAGCACCTGCTCCCACGTCTTTCCTCCATCGTTCGAACGAAAGACTCCGCGTTCTTTGTTCGGTCCGTACGCATGCCCCAGAGCCGCCACAAAAACCCTCTCCGGGTTGCTCGGATCCACCAAAATCCGCGCAATATGTCGCGAATCTTCGAGGCCTATGCGCTCCCATGTCTTTCCCGCGTCTGTCGACTTATACATTCCGTTCCCCGACGAAATGCTCGAGCGCATATCCGCCTCGCCCGATCCCACGTAAATCACGTTCGCATTCGATGGCGCCACCGCAATCGCTCCAATCGATCCCACCGGCTCCGCATCAAAAATTGGATTCCACGTGCGCCCCGCGTCGTTCGTCTTCCAAACTCCTCCATTCACGGACCCGAAATAGTAGACGTCCGCCTGCCCGCGCACTCCCGTTACCGCCAGCGACCGCCCCGCGCGGAATGGCCCGATCATCCGCCAGTGCATTCCGCCAAATAACTTTTGGTCAAATCGCGGCCCTGTATTCGTCGCACGCCGGGGCAACGCCGAGCCCGTCGCGTGGACACATACAGCCACAACAGCTGCAAGCAGGAATGGCAGGGAACGCCGCAGGTTATTCACGTCTGATCTCCTGATGGAAAAAGATATTGGAATGAACTGCGGAGTATACCAGCAGCGCGCCCGCCGCGCCGTAGCTTAGTCGCCGTAAGCCGCGTTCGGCGTGGCCGTCGGCGCAATCACCGCTCGCCGCAATGGCTGCGTGGCCCAATACAAAACGATCCCGCCGGCAATGATGATTCCGCCAAAGAGCAGCCCGTTTATTCCCAGGATGGTTTCGCCTCCGCTCTGCACCATCGCCAGGCTCATCAGCAGCAGCGGAAATACCCCGCAAGTAATCGCCCCGGCCAATCCTCCGGGCACCTTGAACGCGCGCTTCAATTCCGGCTCGCGGATTCGCAAAACCACCAGCGTCACGAACTCCAGCATCAAGCTTGCGCCATACAACATGATGTCCAGCGTGACAAGCCTCTCGAATTCGAAGCCCAGGCACAGCGCCCAGCATGCCGCGCACGCCACAATCGCCACCCATGGCGTATGCGTCTTTGCGCTCGTTTTCGCGAACACCTTCGGCAGCATTCCGTCCCGCGCCATCGCCAGCGGCAGCCTCGAGTAGCTCATTACTAGCGCGTTGAACATCCCGAATGCGCTCATCATCCCGCCGAGCACAATCAAGAACCGCAACCACTCGAATCCCCCTATTTCCCCGCCAATCAGCCCCGCAACCGTGGCCCATGCACCCTCTGCTTCAAATGCCGAAGACGGAATCCCCATAAAGTACACCGCCAGGAACGGCAGTACATACGTGAGTGTAACCAGCACGACCGCCGCAATCATCGCTCTCGGATACGTCCTCTGCGGCCTCTCCACCTCTTGCGCGACCGTCGACGCGTTGTCCCATCCCATGTAATTCCACATGGCCACCAGCACGCCGCCCACCAAGCCTAAGCCCGTCGCTTCCGTCCCTCCATGCCCGCTCGCGAAGGCTCCGACCTTGAACGGCGCCATCACTACGATCACAGCAAACGGCGCGGAGAGGAGGAAGAACAACCACAGTGAAGTAATTCCCACCACGCGAATCCCGGCGATGTTCAGAATGGCGCAAGTCACCACCACAAAAAGTCCCGCCAGCACTCCATGGCCCCACGACCCAAACCACGGCGACATCTGCCTCAAATAAATCACAAACAGCGTCGGATAAATCGCCATGTCAAAAATGCTTGCCGCCAGAGATAGCCACGCCTCTTGAAATCCCCAGAAATTCCCCATCCCTCGCCGCACCCATGCGTAGTACCCGCCCTCGGTCGGCAGCGCGCTTGAAAGCTCCCCGATCATAAACGCCGTCGGCAAGCACCACAGCACCGGCAGGAACAGTAGAATCAAAATCCCGTGTCCATACCCCGCTCCGTGCACAATCTCTTCCGTCCCGTACGTCCCGCCCGACACCATGAAAAACGTCGCCGCCACAAGTGGCCAGAGCGTCAGCTTTCCGACTCTTTTTTTCGCTGTTGAAATTGCGGGGGAGGGAATTGGGGCAGGAAGGGATAAAGAACTCAATTTTTACTCTCGTCCTCCTAAGCGATGCTCACTCGCGCACTGGGTGAAGTGAGTTCGCATTCGCAGCATACAAGGATCGTTCCTGCGCGCAACAAAAAAATGCAACCCACTGAATGTTTTTTTCATCGCCCTCCGCCGTCCGCACAGGCCAGGTGGCACAGGCTTCAGCCTGTGCTCCGTAGAGCGCAAAAGCCTCTCCACAGCACAGTCGCTTGCCGTAACTCCCGCCGCAGCAACAGCACCTAGCTGCGCACTCTCTTCGTACCGTTGTTCGACCGGCTTATTCCTTGTGCTAAACTCACCTCTTTGCTTTCGCACTCATTTCCGTCCCAGGAGTCTCTTGGATGAAACTTGGTTCTCTGGCTCTTTTCTTCACCTCTCTCCTTCTATCACCCTCGGCCCCAGCCCAAACTCCCTCTCCCCGCCCCATCACCATCGACGACTACTTCCGCATTCTCGCCGTCCACGACCCTCAGCTCAGCCCCGACGGCAATTGGGTCGCCTACGCCGTGGACAAAGCCACGCTGAAGACCGACAAAAACGAAACCCGCATCTGGATGGTCCCCGCTTCCGGCGGCGACTCCATTCCCATGACGGCCGAAGGCCTCACCTCCACCCATCCCCGCTGGTCCCCCGACGGCAAATTTCTCGCCTTCCTCTCCGAACGCGGCGATAGCCAAACCCAGGTCTGGCTCTTGAATCGTCTCGGCGGTGAAGCTCAGCAGCTCACTGACACAGTTCAAGATGTCCAAGACTTCGCCTGGTCTCCCGATTCTCGTCGGCTCGTTCTCGTTCTAAAAGATCCCACTCCTGAGGAGCTCCGCGCCGCCAAGGACAAATCAGCTCCTGCCTTGGGCGATGACTCTCAAGACCCTGGCAAAGAGAAAAAATCCACAAAGCCCTGGGTCATCGACCGCCTCCAATTCAATTTCGATACCGTCGGCTACCTCGACCGCCGCCGCACTCATCTCTATGTCTTCGATCTCTCCAAAAAATCTTTGACCCAAATCACGAGCGGCGACTTCGACGACTCCGAGCCCGCCTGGTCCCCCGACTCCAAACTACTCGCCTTCACCAGCAACCGTTCCACTCCTGATCCCGACCTCACCTACAATTCCGACATCTGGACAGTCGACGCCAGCAATGTCGACAAAGGCGCCCACCTCACCCAAGTCACCTCCAATCCCGGCGCCGACACTTCCCCTACCTGGTCCCCCGACGGCAAATCCATCGCCTACGTCACCAATCTCGACCCAAAACTCTTCGATTACGCCACCAAACATCTTGCCATCTCTCCCGCCGCCGGTGGCCCCGCCAAGGTTCTCACTCTCTCCCTCGACCGCAACGTCATAAACCCCCATTTCGCTCCAGACGGCAAGTCCATCTATTTCATCGCCGATGACGACGGCGCGCAAAATCTCCTACGTATTTCCACGCTCGGCGACAACCTCACTCGGCCCATCCCCGGCCGCCTCATGCTCAATGCCTATTCCCTCGCTCCGACCGGCGAAATCGTCGCTCAAATCGCCACCATCGACCGCCCCGACGAGCTCTTCACCATTCCCGGTGGTCAACTTGCCCAAATCACCCACGTCAACGACGCCCTCTTCTCCCAACTCAAGCTCTCCCACGGCGAATACGTCCACTTCAAAAGCAAAGACGGCACCCAAATCTCCGGCTACCTCTATAAGCCCCTCGATTACGTCCCCGGCAAGAAATATCCCACACTCCTAATCCTCCACGGTGGCCCCCAATGGGCCTACTACGCTGAATTCTCCCATCTTGCCCAGCTTTACACCGCCAAGGGCTACGCCGTCCTCTTTCCCAATCCGCGCGGTTCCACCGGTTACGGCCAGGACTTCTGCAAAGCCATCTATGCTGATTGGGGCAACAAGGACTTCCAGGACGACATGGCCATGGTCGATTACGCCATTCAGCAGGGAATCGCCGACCCCGACAAGCTCGGCGTCGGCGGCTGGTCCTACGGCGGCATCTCCACCGACTTCATCATCACGCAAACCACCCGCTTCAAAGCCGCCATTTCCGGCGCGGGCGCCGCCGAATTCGTCAGCCTCTACGGCCACGACCAATACCAGCGCGACTACGAAACCGAGCTAGGCCTCCCCTGGCAAACGCCCGCCGTCTGGGAACACGTCTCGCCTTTCCGCAACGTCGCCAAAGTCACCACCCCCACGCTCTTCCTCGGCGGCAATATCGACGTGAACGTCCCCGTCCTCGGCGGCGAGCAAATGTACCAAGCCCTCAAACGTCTCGGCGTCCCCTCCGAACTCGTCGTCTATCCTGACGAGTACCACGAGTTCACCCTCCCCTCCCACCTCCAAGACCGACTCCAGCGCGACCTAGCCTGGTTTGCCCACTACGTCAAAGGCGATCCCGCTCCCGCCACGCCCCATTCCCCACAACCTTCAACCGACTGAGTTCCTCAGCCGTGCCGGGTGCGCAACTTCTGAATTCACGAGTACGGGTCAGCTGCCCGTTTCAGCACTAACCCTGAATTGGCTCTATTGGCCGGCAATCCGCGGGTATCAAACTCAGCAGCCTGCGGTGGCGGGAGCAATGCTGGAGATTGTCTAGAACAATTAAGTACCCCTCCATAAATAATGTCAGCTTGACACTCTCTCGGGCCTGTTATAAACCGTCGAACATTGCAGTCCACGTCGCGGCTGTCTCTCGCCTTGGAGAATTGTTATGAACCAAATTAAACGGATCGGTCTTCTGCTTCTCTGTTCTTTTTCTTGTCTGCTCGCTCTCGTTTCTTTCTGCACGCCGGATGTCTCTGGGCAAGCCGTCACCGCGACTCTTTCAGGACGAATCACGGATGCCTCGGGAGGGAGCATAGCCAAAGCCAACGTTGCCATCCTCAATTCGGCGACAGGCTTTTCGCGCTCGGTGCAAGCGTCGGAGAACGGTGAGTATTCCATCCCCGCTCTTCCGGCTGGCGACTACGAAGTCAGTGTGAGTTTCACGGGCTTTGGCAAGCAGACCAAAAGCATCACGTTGCAAGTGGGCCAGTCTGCGGCGCTCGATTTCAGCCTGTCTCCGGGCGAAGTGGCGCAACGAGTCAAAGTGGAAGCCACCTCCGAATTGGCCGAGCCGACCCGCACGGAGGTAAGCACGGTCATCACGGAGCGCCAGATCGTCAATCTGCCCGTGAACGGCCGCGAATTCATTGATTTTGCGCTTCTTTCCCCGGCAGTGACCATCGGCGATACCACATCCGGCAGCACGGATGTGATCGTTGAGCCGGTCACCAAGCTTTCCTTTGCGGGGCAGAATATTCACTACAACTTCATCGCTGTGGATGGGGCTGATGATATTTCCACCGCGTCCGGAATCCAGCGCGGCACTCCGCCGCAAGAATCTGTTCAGGAATTTCGCGTGATTAACACCGATTACTCCGCGGAATTTGGAAGGGCCGTCGGCGGCATCGTCAATATCATCACCAAGAGCGGAACCAACGACTGGCATGGGTCCCTCTACGAGTATTTCAGGAATGACGTGCTCGATGCCGTCAACCTTCTGCAGGCCAGCGGAGCCCATGTCCTGCGGCAGAACCAGTTTGGCGCCGCGATTGGCGGGCCCATTAAGAAGGACAAGACCTTCATTTTCGGCAATTATGAGGTTCAGCGGCGAGGTGAGTCACCCTTTTACAATTCCGCGGTGCTGGCAAACATTCACGCCATCAATGAGGTCAAAGCGATCTACGGGCTTCCGCCGGAGCCAAATCTTGGCAGCGTTCTCCGCACAAATGATACGGATAACGGTTTCCTCCGCCTCGACCATCGCTTTAGTGACAATGAATCTTTTTTTGTCCGCTACTTCATCAATGATGGCCGGTTGCTCAACCAGTCACCCTTGAACGATGGCTTCGATCTTCCTTCGGCGTTCAAAGACAATTTTTACCGCGACCAGTCGATTGCCAGTACGCTTGTTTCCGTCATCAGCCCCAAGCTCATCAACGAGCTTCGCCTCCAGTTTGCCCGGCGCTCCTTCGACTTTCCCACCGTAACTACACAGCCTCACCTGGAATTATCGAATACCTTCACGATCGGTGTGAACCGCGGCAATCCAGACTTTTACCGCGAGTCGCGCTTTGAGTTGGTCGACAATGTCACTCGCACTCTCGACAAGCACACCATCACCTTCGGCGGCGATTTCAATTTCGTGAAGACTACCGAATCCTTCCCGCTCTTCTATCCCTTCGAGGCGGACTTCCCCAATCTCGGCGCTTTCCTGGGCAACGACGGCGCTGCGGGTGGTATCGGGCCGCAGTGCGTCTCCGCTCCCGGGGATCCCGGGGGGCCCGGCCCAGCTGGCTGCCAGCATCCCAACGTGATTTTTTTTGAGCGCTTCCAAGCGCCGAATTTCAACGAACAGAGCTTGAACACTTCGGTCTACAACGGCACAAGATTCTCGCCCGCCATCCGCAACCAGGCGGAGGGGACCCTGAATCACACCTACGAGGGCTTCTACCTTCAAGACAAATGGCGCGCCACGAGCCGCTTGACCCTGAATGCCGGGCTCCGGTGGGAGTTTGAAACTTGGCCCTCCAATGTGCTCAACACGCAGTGGAAGAATTTCGACCCCAGGTTGGGTGTGGCGTACAACGTCGGAACCAAACGCCATGTAGTCGTCCGATCCGGCTTTGGACTCTTTCACGGCATGATGCCGGCCAACCTCCTCGCCTGCCAGGAGCCTTCGTGCGGAGGCACAGCCAACATCGCCCAGCTCGACAACGGGAAATATCCCGGCCGCCCATTTGAAAATGGACTTAACGCCAAGACGGAACTTTTTGCTTTTGCCAGCTCACCGGCGATCACCTCCCTCGGGCTGCAGGGACTTATTAATGACGGAGCTTATCCGGACAACACTACGGATCCGTTTACGAACCCATTCCCGGGGTGTACCCCCATAGCTAATTGCGGATTCTTTGGCCCAGCGGTGGTCGTGCGCTTCGATCAGAACAGCAAGACTCCCTATGGAATCCAGGCGAGTCTTGCCGTCGAGTTTGAGCCGCTCCCTGATACTACGGTGAGCATCAGCGGCTTGCACGTTCGGGGCGTGCATCTCGGCAGCTTTTTCAATGTCAACCAGCCGGATCCGTCCGCCGTCGTGACCCTGCACGACTCGGAAGGCCGCACGGGGCCGAAGAATCTTTATTGCTCAACCGTTGCCGCTTGCCCCTTCACGCCGGGCGTTCGAACCTTTCCGATTGCCATCTATTTTGAAGCGACCTCCCGCTGGGATTCGCAGTACGACGGTTTATTGGTCAACGTCAATAAGCGGCTGACGCGCAATTTTTCTTATGGAATTAGCTACACATGGTCGAAGTCCATCGATGACGGGCCGAACCCCAGCTTCGTGCTGATTCCACAAGACAGCCAAAACTTCCGCGCCGAGCGCGCCCTCTCTTCCGACGACGTCCGCAACCGCCTGGTCATCAACGGCACGCTCACGACGCCCCATACCTGGAATGCCTTCGCGCGCGATTTTCTCCTTGGCATGATCACCACCATCCAGTCGCCGCAGCGCTTCACCAAGCTGGCCGGTTTTGATGCCAATGGAGACATCTTTGGCAATAACGATCGTGTTGGCATTGAGCCTCGCAATACGTTTATCGGGGACAACTTCCGCACCGTCGATCTCCGCCTTGCAAGAAATTTTCAATTCCGCGAGAAGTTGAGGCTGGAGTTGATTGCGGAAGCCTTCAACCTTTCCAACACCTTGAACATCCGCTACTACAACACCGTTTATGGTGCCTCCGATTTCTGTCCCTTTGACCCAACAGCCTTTGGCTGTCCTGCGACCCCATCCTCCTACCGGGAAGGGTCTCCCAACCCGTTGTACGGAACCCCGCGTGCCGTCAATAACCCGCGCCAGATTCAGTTGGCCGTGAAATTCACTTTCTAGCCCCTTCGCGTGGGAAGGCTGGCCGCGCCCTTGCATTGCGGCCTGCCTCTCTTTTCATCGCTTTAGCTAGCTAGACCTGCCCAAAACGCCTATGCCCTTCAACCATTCTCCGGATGGCGAAAAGATGAACGAAATGCACGAATCCTCGTTTGCTCCTCTAAGTGCGCGGCGCCTGCTCGTGCTCGGCGGCATTGGTCTCATCCTTATTGGAATGCTTTTCGGGGACATATTCGCGGTTTTCGTCTTGCATCAGAACGCGTCCCGTGTTGGCGCGAGCTTGGCTTCAGCCGCGCACGCTGCGCTGGCCGGAGATCCTGCGCTTGTCGACGCGAGTTTTCAGGATGTCGGTTCCTTTCTCGAAAATCGCGGAACCAAAGTGGACACTCACGTCCACACCATCGATTTCGGTTATCTCGCCCTCCTCCTCGCGATCCTCCTTCCTTGGATTGCATTCAGCGAAGCCACAAAACGGCGCCTTGCCTGGCTTTTTCTCACCGGAGCAATTCTGCTTCCTGTTGGAGTCTTCCTCATCCATTACGGCGGCCTCGCCTACAGTCCCTTGCCATCCATTGGCTGGGCCAGCATTTTTGCCGACCTTGGCGGGTTGCTGGTGCTCGTCGCAACTCTTGGTTTTCTCCTCGGGCTGGGAAGATCTCTCCGATCGCAAGTTCCGCTGGCCGCCCAGGATGCGCTTCTGCTGGATCGCAGCAGGCCAGGACGCATACTCCTTGCTGGCGGTCTCGTAATGGTGCTGGCCGGTTTTCTACACGGCGCGTATTACGCCGGTGTGGATCTCTACCGTCACGAGGCACTTGATTTCTCCATTCTTAGGGACATGGGGAAGGCCGCGGCGGCAAACGACGCCCCGCAGGTCGAACGGTCTTTGGAAGCCTACGGCCAGCTTCAAGGCGTCAAAGCTGTCAGTATCGCCGCGCACGCACACATCATTGAATTCGGACTGCTCGCGATGCTGCTCGTTTTTTTTCAGCCTTACGTCTGTTTACGGGAGACCTGGAAACTCCGTTGGGCTTACATTCTGATCATCGGTTCTGTACTGCTTCCTGTCTGTGTGCTGCTGGAATTGCGGTACGGTCTTGTGGCCGGTGGGTTGGCGGACATCGGAGGATTGCTCGTAATCATCGCGCTGCTGGCCATGTGGATCGGCATACTCCGGTATACAGGTCAGCTTGACTCCCAAACGGGGAGCGCCCAAATCGGAGACACCCGAATCGGAGAAAAACGATGAGCAGCGGCCGCAGACTTCTGATTTTGGGCGGCATCGCTCTGGCACTGTGGGGCATGAGCTACGGCTTGTGGTACGCCGTTTTTGCCGAGCATCAAGCGCTGAATAGCATTGGTTCTTCCCTCGCGGCCGCTTTCGATGCCGAAGCCGGTCGCCATCCGGCTGCCGCCGAAACCGCTTTCAGTAACTACCGGGAAGCCAAATATATCTACGACCGTCAAGTAGACGCGCATGGTCACTGGATCGGTCTGGCCATGCTCTTAATCGTCATCGGAATTGGCTTCGATCGCATCGGGCTGTCCGATAGCCTCAAGGCCGCGCTTGCCCTGGCTCTCTTTGCCGGTGCTGTGGTTTTCCCGCTCGGCGTCTTGCTGCAAACTTTCAATCACGGTCCGATCCCGCGCGGTATCGCCATTCTCGGTTCGGCTCTGGTAGTTTTTTCACTCGGAGGAATCATCCTGGGCTTGCCAGTCCAGAAAGGCTCCGCAGATTAGAAGCGGACGAATCATTCGCTCTCTGCTCATCTAAACAATGATGCGTGTTTTGCGGGTGCCCCAGACGCCGGGTTTGCGTCTGGGGGTTTTGATTTTTTCTTCCCCCTCTATCGTCGGCGGGTGGCCGATTCTTGCGGGTTTGGTTCTGCGATGGTGAGGCTTTTGGCGGGAAGATGATAAATTTTTACTTGGGACGCCGCAGCCGGCCGCTAACTAACCGATCTGATCCTCGCGTTCAGGCAGGGAGCCAAGCGAAGCGTGTTGCTGGCATCAAGAAAAGGAAAATGGGGTTAAGATATAGCGATGCAGAACTGGCGAGAGCGAATTAGTGTGAATCCCGCGGTTTGTCACGGCCGAGCGTGTGTGCGAGGAACGCGCATAATGGTTTCCGTGCTGATCGATAACGTCGCTGCTGGCATTTCTCGCGAGGAGATTCTGCGAAGCTACCCGGGTCTGGTGGAAGCGGACATTGACGCGGCCCTGGCATATGCGGCCGAGCTGGCGCGTGAGGGGACCGTGCACTTGCCGCTGGAAACTACAGCTTGAAATTCAAAGTCGACGAAAATCTGCCGGCGGAACATGCCGCGATGCTTCGCCGGGTGCCCCAGACGCCGCGTTTGCGTCTGGGGGTTTTGATTTTTTCTTCCCCCTCTATCGTCGCCGTTCACTCCTCCTTAAAGCAGTTCAACCCTCATTTTCTACCGTTCCCTGTAAATACCTTTACTCCCTCGCTAATCCCGTGCTACCGTTCCTTGTGTTCTACCCGCCCATCGCGCCGCAGCCATCCCGTTCGCACGGTTTTTCTCCAACTTCCAACTCTGCCAGCCTTCCCGCGTCCCTCCGCCCTATCTCCTTCAGAATCCGCACTTCCGAAAAACTCGCCTGTAACTCCCGTAGAATCCGCACTTACAAAACACAGGACTTAAAACCCTTTAGAATCCGCACTTACAAAAAAACCGGGTGTGGGGGGCCTCTCAATCCTGAAACGCAATTCGTCTCTCTGCCGTCACACCACATGCACGCACTACCCTGTGCCCGTTTCCAGAATTTAGCAGCCTGCAAAAACGAACCTCGGAGGACGATTGTGCGAAAACATGTGAGTGTGGTGGCAATTCTTGTTTTGGTCTTGTCGGTCATTCCGCTTCGAGCCCAGGCTCCAGCCGTTAGCCAGTCCGACCTGGCTGCGATCCATCAGATCAGGGAAGAAGGCTTCGACGCGAAGACCTCCAAAGTCATGGAAATTATCAGCTACCTCTCCGATGTTTACGGCCCGCGCCTCACCAACTCTCCGGACATGAGAGACGCCGCCAAATGGACCACCGAACAAATGAAGGCGTGGCAGCTCTCGAACGTCCACCTCGAGCCTTGGGCCTTCGGTCGCGGCTGGTCCAATGAACGCACCTCCGTGCAAGTCATCGCTCCGCATCCGTTCCCACTGATCGCTTACGCCAAAGCTTGGACCCCCGGCACCAACGGCGCCGTTACCGCCGACGCGGTCTACGCTCCCATCACCAAAGAAGAAGACTTCGCCAAATACAAAGGCCAGCTCAAAGGTAAATTCGTTCTGACTGAGCCCATCCCCGAAAGCCCCGAACGTTTCGATCCCCAGGCTCACCGGTACACCGATGCCGAGCTCGCCGAACTCTCCACCCAGCCAGTTCCCGGCGCGCGTAACGATTTAGAGGAACGCATCGCCCGCTTCCGCGCCCAACGCGCCTTCCAACTCAAGGTCCAGCAATTCCTCGTCGATGAAGGAGCCGCTGTTTGGGTCGAGCCTTCCCGCGGCGATGACGGCACTGTCTTCGTCCAGCAGGGCGGTGGCCGCGACAAAGAAAAAGATCCTCCGGCTCCCTGCCGCGTCGCCGTCGCCAACGAAAATTACGGCCGCATCGTGCGCATGCTCGAAAAGAAAGTTCCCGTCACGATGTTCGCGGACATTCAGAACAAGTTCTACGACGACGATCCAAATTCCTTCAACATCATCGGCGAAATCCCCGGTTCCGATAAAGCCAAAGCCGATCAGATCGTCATGCTCGGTGCTCACTTCGATTCCTGGCAATCCGGCACTGGCGCCACCGACAACGGCGCCGGCTCCGCCGTTATGCTTGAAGCCATCCGCATCCTCAAAGCCACCGGCCTCAAAATGCGCCGCACCGTCCGCATCGGTCTCTGGACCGGCGAAGAGCAAGGCCTTCTCGGCTCCCGCGCCTACATCAAGCAGCATTTCGGGGATCCCAACGCCGAAGATCCGTCTACCCACTTAATCAAAATTCTCCCGGAACAAGCCAAACTCGACGCCTACTACAACATCGACAACGGCACCGGCAAAATCCGCGGCGTCTATCTCCAGGGCAACGAAATGGTCGCTCCCATCTTCTCCGCCTGGATGGAGCCCTTCCACGATCTCGGCATGAATACTCTCACCATCCGCAACACCGGTGGTACCGATCATCTTTCTTTCGACGCCGTCGGCCTCCCGGGCTTCCAATTCATCCAGGATCCTCTCGACTACGAGACTCGTACTCATCACTCCAACATGGACGTCTACGAACGCATCCAGGAACCCGACATGAAGCAAATGGCGGTAATCGTCGCCTCCTTCGTCTACCTAACCGCCAACCGCGACGAGATGATCCCCCGCAAACCGCTGCCAAAGCCGGTTCCGGTGCGCAACTTCTGAGCAGGAGTCGCCGCGCCAATCCTCCTGCGATTCTTTCCGAACTCGTTGTAGGGGCACGATATATCGTGCCCCTTTTTGGCGCAGTCGATTTTAATCAGCAGCAAAATTGCGCACCTCACGGAACCTTTACGGCTTTCCCTCGTCTGATACTTCGAGGGGATTCCTGTGACTAATCTCTTGCGCGATCTTCGCCACGCATTTCGCCTGCTTCGCCTCAGCCCCGGATTCACCATCGTCGCCGTTCTCACTCTCGCCCTTGGCATCGGCGCCAACACTGCCATCTTCCAGCTGATTGACTCCATCCGCCTCCGCACCATTCCCGTCCATAACCCTCAACAGTTAGGCACGATCCGCATCGCCGACCGGCATTGGGGCTCCGGCCAGTTTTCGAGCCAGTACGCCCAGCTCACCTTTCCCATGTGGGAGCAAATCCGGAAACGCCAGGAGGGTTTCGCTGAAATCGCCGCGTGGTCTGACCAGCGTTTCAATCTGGCCACGGGCGGGGAAGTGCGCTACGCCAAAGGCATCCGTGTTAGCGGGGATTTCTTTCACGTCCTCGGGCTCCAGCCCGTCCTCGGGCGTCTTCTCGGCCCTGATGACGATCAGCCCGGCTGCTCCATCGGAGGCGCAAACATCAGCTACGCCTTCTGGCAGCGCAATTTTGGTGGGGACCCAGCCATCGTCGGCAAGCGCTTCACCCTAGACGGCAATTCCTTCGAGGTGCTCGGCGTCACTCCTCCGGGATTCAACGGCATCTCGATAGGAGATACGTTTGAAGTAGCCGTCCCCATTTGCGTCGAGCCGATCCTCGACCCGCGTAACAATCGGCTTACTGTGCGCCAAGCCTGGTGGCTTGCCACCATCGGGCGTTTGAAACCGGGATGGACCATTGCCCGCGCCAACGCCCAAATTGCCGCTGTCACGCCCGCCATCCTGCAAGAAACGATTCCGCCTGTTTATGATGCCGAAGGCGTGAAGAAATTTCTCGCCTACAAGCTTGGTGCCTTTTCCGCCAGCACCGGCTTTTCAGAATTGCGCGAAGACTCTGAAACCTCCCTCTGGTTGCTTCTCGGAATCTCCGGCCTGGTTTTGCTTATCGCCTGCGCAAATCTCGCCAACCTGATGCTCGCCCGCGCCGGCGCTCGCGAACGCCAGATCACCATCCGTCGCGCACTGGGAGCAACGCGCTGGCGCATGATTCGCGAACTGCTCAGCGAAAGCCTTTTGCTCGCAATCGCCGGGTCGATCTGCGGATTATTCCTGGCGTTCGCCGTGAGCCGGGGGCTCGTCGCGTTCATTAGCACGCCGCGGAACCAGATTCTCCTCGACCTCGGCATGGATTGGCGTGTCCTCGCATTCACCACCGCGCTCGCCGTTCTCACGACCGTCTCGTTCGGTCTGGCCCCTGCGATTCGCGCCACGCGCGCTGAACCTGCAACTTTGCTCCAGTCGGGCAGCCGCGGTTCGTCCGGTGGCCGCGAGCGTTTCAGCCTCCGCAGAATTCTGGTCGTCTCGCAGGTCGCTCTCTCGGTTGTCCTATTGATGGGAGCTCTGCTTTTTGTCAGAAGTTTGCGCAATCTGACGACGCTCAATGTCGGTTTTCAACAAAACGGCATCCTCATCGCCACAGTTGATTTCGAGCATTTGCAACTCCCCGAGGGGCGCTACACGGAATTCAAACGCGATCTCGTCAAGCACGTCCAGGCCATCCCCGGCGTCCAATCCGCGGCCCATGCCATGCTCGTCCCATTTGGAGGTAGTTCATGGAATGATGACGTCATCAACGAAGGCTCCGACCAAGACGCGGGTGTCGCGTGGCTCAATTATCTGGGCCCGGGCTACTTTCAGACCATCGGGACGCGGCTGCTAGCCGGCCGCGATTTCAGCGAGCAGGACACCGCTACCTCGGTGAAAGTTGCCATCGTCAACCAAGCCTTCGTGAAGAAAATTCTCAAGGGCGCGGATCCACTGGGCAAGAGGTTCTGTATTCACGAAGCACCGGGAAAGCCGCGGCCGTTTTATCAGATTGTGGGAGTCGTTGCGGACAACAAGTTTCAAGACTTGCACGAAGAATATTTGCCATTCATGTATTTCCCGGCCACCCAGCAAGAGAAGCCCAGCCCGGACGACCAGATTCTGATTCGGTCCACGCTGCCGCTTACTAACCTCATCGGATCGCTAAAGGAAACAATTGCCGGCGTGAATCCCGGCATTGATCTGGACTTCAAAGTATTCAAGACACGCATTCACGATTCGCTTTTGCAGGATGAATTGATGGCCACGCTCTCCGGCTTTTTCGGGTTCCTGGCAGCGCTGCTCGCCGCCATCGGACTGTATGGGGTAATTTCCTATATGGTCGTTCAGCGCACCAAGGAAATTGGAATTCGCATGGCCATCGGCGCGGAGCGTACGGACGTCTTGCATCTGATTTTGCGCGAAGCGGGCGTGCTTACAGTCACTGGTCTCTTGATCGGCGCGGCCCTCGCTTTCGGCTCGGCACAAGCCGCCAAGTCCTTGCTCTATGGCTTGAAGCCGCGCGACCCACTCACACTGGTCGCTGCTATCGTGGTACTTTCTGCAGTCGCCGCGTTCGCCAGCTTCTGGCCCGCGCACCGCGCCTCGAAGCTCGATCCCCTGACCGCTCTCCGTTATGAATGACAAATGCAACTCTCGCCGCAATGTGACTCGCCGGAGAATCACGGCCGGCGCGGTGCCGGATCTCTCCGTGGTTCCGATCAATTTCCATTTCAATCGAGGTTTCTAACTCACGGGAAAGTCCACTTCGATCGGATCGATCAGCGGCATCAGCCAGCTCAACAATTTCTGATGCACGAGATGCGCCCCGTACGCTTCGCAAGCCGCCTTGTCCGCAAATTTCATTACGCCACCCAGCTCATAACCTTGTCCTCGGGGCGAATCGTTCCGTCCCACCCACGATTCCAGCACCAGCGGAATCTCGTTCTGCAATTTTCTGATTTCCGCGACAACCTTTTCTTTCTGCGGCTCCGTCACTCCCGGCTTAAATCGAAACGCGAAGATGTGTATGTACATGGCACCTTTCACTCTCTGTTGAAAGCGACCTTAATTCTCTCCGCGCCTTTGCTGTAGGCCATTCGGATCAGAGATCCAATGCCATTCGTAACGCCTGATTAAATTCGGCGAGTTTCAATGCAGACAGCGCCCCAATGTACTGTCGGAGATCCATTTTTCGAAGACTCACCAGATTGTCGCACATGATCCAGCTCGGATGTTTCATCCCTTCGTCCGCGCCAACTGCCACCTGAGTTGATAATCCTTGCCCGTTGCTGAACACAGGAGCGCACACGACCGTGGAGAATCGGGAATCAATCAGCGCCTGGCGGCTGGCAACCACGAAGGTTCGGTACTCCTTCGGATCACCTCCAGGTTTGTGAACGCGATAGAGTTCTCCTCGAGTCACATTAGCTCCCGGATTGCGTTCCATCTTCTGGCACGGGGAAGTCCGATGCTTGGTACTCCAGAACTTCCGCGGCCTCCAGATTCAGCTGGTCCGCCGCGCGATTGATGCGTGTCAAATCACGGGCATGCAAAGCGGCCCTGCTTCGCTCGCGCAAATATCTCCGCAACACCCGTTCAATAAACGCCGACCGGGACTGCTTCGACCCAGCCAGCTTATCTACCTTGCTGAGGACATCCTTGGATAGTGTGATAGAGGTCTTCTCTTTCATACTACTAATCTACCACCGTCCCGAGGTTTGCCGCAAGGCCGGATCACCCTTAGGCTGGAACCGGGCCATCGCCTAAAAGCCCGCGAAGGCCTTGGCTACAGGGCCAGGTGAGGAACGGCAAACAGAAGACACAACGCCACAAGGGGCTTCCGATGGGGCGAGCTATTTTTCGCGGACGATGCTGCGGTGTCCTACAGCTACCACGACCACTCTCAAATTCGCTTCTTGAAGCTGGCAAGTAATTCGATAGTCGCGCGCTCGATAGCGCCAGAGACCGAACTTGCCGTGCCGAAGTGGCTTGCCGAATGCGCGCGGATCGTCCGCTTTTGCGATGCGTTTTTCCATGCAATGCAAGATCTCTCGCTGTATCTGGCGCTCCAGTTTTTTGAGATCGGCCACGGCCTCTTCGTCATATTCAATCCTCCAAGCCAAGCTCCCTCCGAACTTGCGCGGCGGTGTAAGTCTTCCCTCGTTCCTCAAGACGAGCTTCCGCCATGTACCGGTCTTCCAGATCCTCCAAATTTTCCTCAATAAGTTTGCTGGCGTAGAAAGTCATTGTTCTGCCGGTCTCTCTGGCCAGACGAGACAATCGTTTTTCAATGGCGGGCTTCAATCGAATGGACAGCATTTTTCGCCTTCTTTCATGTCATACATGCATGAGACGTACGATATTTCATACAAACTGTCGCATCCATCGCCGTAAAGTACCGTCCCTGTTCGTTCCGCCGACTAGGATCTGTCGCCCGTGGTTGTACACCCCACTTCTTTTTTTCGCCTATCCCTAGCGAGTCCTCTGCTACACTTCGCCCGGTTCATTCCTCATTCCCATCCGGAGGAGTCTTCGGCATGAAAATCGTCCGCAGCTTCAGTTTTGTTTTCCTAGTCTTAACCGTTTCGGTTTTCGCCTCATCGGCAGATCCGGCGCCGCGACAATCGCGCGCTTCGACCGCGCTCCGCAACATCACCATCGACGATTACTTCAAGATTCAGGATGTGAGTCAACCCGAGCTAAGCCCCGATGGCCTGTGGGTGGCCTACACGGTTCGCACCAAAATGCTCAAGGAAGATAAGAACGAGACGCGCATCTGGATGGTCTCGACGCATGGCGGTGATTCCATTCCCATGAGCGCAGAAGGCGTTTCCTCCGGGCATCCGCGCTGGAGCCCGGATGGAAAGTATCTCGCCTTCACATCCGCCCGCGACAAAGGCAAAGCCCAAGTCTGGCTACTAAACCGTCTCGGCGGCGAAGCCGTTAAGCTAACGGAGATACCGCAGGGGGTTGGCGATTTTGAGTGGTCGCCCGATAGCACGCGTCTTGTTTTGGTTCTTCAGGATCCCAAACCGGAAGATCTCGAAGCTGCGAAAGACAAAGACAAGCCGGCCCCGGCGAAACCGAAAACGCAGCCTCCCTGGGTAATCGATCGGCTACAATTCAAGCGAGACACCATCGGCTACCTGGATCGGCGCCGCACGCATCTCTTCATTTTCGATGTAGCGAAAAAAACCTCCACTCAAATCACCTCCGGAGACTTCGACGACTCGCAACCAGCCTGGTCTCCAGACGGGAAGCAGCTGGCGTTTACCAGCAATCGCAGCCAGCCCGATCCTGACGCAACTCGTGATTCCAATATCTGGGTCGTTGCGGCGGATAACAGCGATAAAGGGGCACATCTCACGCAAATCACCACCAATCCAGCACCTGACGATCAGCCGGTCTGGTCACCCGACGGCAAATGGATCGCCTACGTCACCGAGCTCGACCCGCACCTCTTCTATTACTCGACGCAACATCTGGCCATCGTCCCTTCTTCGGGAGGGGCGGCCAAAGTGCTCACGCTGTCGTTTGATCGCAGCGTGCGCCGTCCGCGCTTTTCATCCGACAGCAACTTCATCTATTTCACGGCCGAGGATGATGGCACGCAGAATCTCTGCCGCATCGCCGCAACGGGCGGCGAAATCACGCGCCCCATCGGCGGGCGGTTAACCGTCGCAAACTTTGCCCTGGGAAAGGATGGTGAGATTGCCGCGCAAATCAGTACGATCGACCGTCCGGACGAGATTTTCCTGCAAAAGGGCAGCGAGCTGACGCGCCTGACGAAAACCAACGACGCCCTAATTTCCGAACTCCGTCTGGCGGCAGCCGAATACGTGCATTTCAAGAGCAAGGACGGAACCGCCATAGCCGGCTATTTGTATAAGCCTGTCGGCTACGACCCGGCTAAAAAGGTCCCGACACTTCTCCATCCACATGGCGGACCTGTCGGCCAGTATTCCGCCTCGTTCGACCACCTCGTCCAGCTCTTCGCCGCCAACGGTTACGCCGTGCTGCTGCCTAATCCGCGCGGCTCTTCCGGCTACGGACAGAAATTCTGCGATGCCATCTATGCAGACTGGGGCAACAAGGACTATCAGGACGATGTAGCAATGGTGGATTACGCGATCGAGCAAGGCATCGCGGACCCCGAGAAACTCGGCGTCGGCGGGTGGTCGTACGGCGGGATATCCACCGACTTCATCATCGAGCAGACCACGCGGTTCAAAGCTGCCATTTCAGGCGCCGGCGTCGCGCTGCTCACCAGCTTCTATGGACATGACCACTACCAGCGAGAGTATGAAATCGAACTCGGCTACCCTTGGGACCACCAAGCCCTGTGGGACAAAATCTCGCCTTTCTACCGGGTGAAGAGCATCACGACGCCGACGCTTTTCATGGGCGGCGATCTTGATGCGAATGTGCCGATTCTCGGAGGCGAGCAGATGTACGAGGCCATGAAGGCGCTTGGCCGCACCACCGAACTCGTCGTCTACCCCGGCGAATATCACGGCTTTACCGCGCCGTCGCATATCAAGGACCGCCTCGAGCGCTATCTTGCTTGGTATGCGCACTACGTGAAGGGTGACGCAACGCCGGCGACCCCAGCTCCACCGGCGCCGCCCGCCGTCAAAACTGGAGGAGAATGATGCGTATCTCGCGAAGTATGTTGGCATTCATGCTGCTGGCGCCGCTCGGTGGTTTTTCGCTTCTTGCGCAAACCCGCTTCACAGTTGGCACGGCTTCTGCCGCGCCTGGGCAGAAAGCGAACGGCTATATCGAGGTGCCGGCGGGCGTCGACGCTGGGACAAACATTCCGGTCGTAGTGGTGAATGGAGCGAAGCCCGGACCGGTCCTGGCGCTTGTTACGGGCGCACATGGGACGGAATACGTCTCGATCATCGCTGTAGAAAAATTAATCGGCGAGCTGGATCCAGCGCAAATCTCGGGCACGGTGATTCTGCTTCCGCTCGTGAACATCGCCTCCTTCGAGCAGAAAGTGCCGCATGTGAATCCCATCGACAACAAAAGCATGAATCGCTATTACCCCGGGAAAATGGATGGCACACAAACGGATCGGGTCTTGTACATGATTACGAAGGACGTCGTAGACCACTGCGATTATTTGATCGACTATCACGGCGGCGACCTGGATGAAAACCTGCGTCCATACGCGTATTGGGGAGCGGCCGGCAAAGAAGCGCAGGACCGTATCTCAAAACAAATGGTGCTGGCCTTCGGACTTGATCACATCATTATTTGGAACGATCGTCCGACGGACCCTGCCGCCTCACGTTATCTCGATAACACTGCCTCGTTGCGGGGTAAACCTTCCATCGTTGTCGAAGCAGGGCATGCAGGGACGGTCGAGACGGACGATGTGGCGTTGCTCGTGAACGGGACGATGAGCACGATGCGCGCTTTGAAGATGATTCCCGGCGAGCCGCACTACATCGAAAATCCGGTTTGGCTGGCAAAAGTAGTTGATGTGATTTCGGACGGCCCGGGCATTTGGTATCCCCTGGTCCAGCGTGGGACGTATGTTCAAGAAGGGATGAAGATAGGATACGTAACGGACTACTTCGGCAAAGTGATTCTTGATGCGCGGGCTCCAGAGGCAGGAGTGATTCTTCACATCAATGCCGTTCCTTCGCTGAAAAAAGGTGACAACATCGCCGACATAGGCGTTGTCGCCGCAAAGGCGCCGTGAAAGCTGGAGATGTAATGTCCACGGACTATTTATTCAAAACAGAGCCGTCCGAATATTCGTTTGCCGATCTGCAAAAGGAAGGCGTCACGGTGTGGGAGGGCGTAACGAGCCCTGCCGGGGTGAAAAACTTGCGGGAAATACAGCCGGGCGCGCGGCTGGTCATCTACGAAACCGCCAACCGAAAGAGCGCGGTCGGAACAGCCCGAGTGATTTCCGTCGACGCGTCCGACCCGAAAATGCCCATCGTCAAGATCAAAGCCGGCCAAGCGATTGCGAAACCATGGTCCTTGACGCAAATCAAAGCCAACAAACTGTTTGCCGATTCTCCGCTCGTCCGCGAAGGAAGACTTTCTGTCGTCCCGCTCACAAAGTCCCAATACAAAGCTCTGACCGGAAACCAATAGATCGCGGCCGCCCAGAAACAGCAGAGTGCCCGGTCGCACAGATTCTTGGCGCATGGTCCGCGTGAGCGCGTATGATGCGGGGCGCGATGCAGCGAGGTGATTCGTATGAAAAGATTCATTTATATTCTGGGTCTGGTACTGTTCTTTGCGGCTGGGGCTCTTTTTGCGCAGCAGCCGCCGGAAATTCGTTTTCACTCTGTGCCTAATTTTCTCAAATTACCCCCGGACATTTATTTAGGAGAAGCGGCGGGCGTGGCAGTCAATTCGAAAGGACACGTCTTTGTCTTTTCGCGCGGCAATAGTACGGGGCCAGCGTATGGGGCGGGCGCCGCGCAACTTCTGGAGTTTGATGCGGACGGAAAATTC
The DNA here is from genome assembly GCA_963753745.1 of uncultured Acidobacteriota bacterium. GTDB lineage: Bacteria > Acidobacteriota > Terriglobia > Acidiferrales > UBA7541 > Acidiferrum. The sequence goes on along the minus strand of CAVWDX010000017.1, from coordinate 230,376 downwards.
GTGCGCGAGATAGGCCACAACCTGTATGCGTGGTCGTTCGCGCACGCCGTGCGCGTGGACAAGCAAGACAACATCTGGGTGGCCGACAAAGGTTCGGACATGGTGATCAAATTCAATCCGGAAGGCCGCGTCGTGATGGTGTTTGGGCGCAAGCAGGAAGCCTCCGACGAAGGCACCGGGCCACTGAAGCATCCCAACCCTCCGCTGCCGCCCGTGGACGGCATGTTCCGCCAGGTGACGGACATGGCGTGGGACGCGGCAGGGGACACGTATATCAGCGACGGGTACATCAATTCGCGAATCGCGAAATTCGATAAAGACGGCAACTGGGTGAAATCGTGGGGCGAGCCGGGCGATCAGCCTGGACAATTCCGCACGCCGCACAACATTGCCGTGGATAACGACGGCAATGTTTACGTGGCGGACCGGGGCAATCGGCGCATACAGGTGTTTGACGGAGACGGAAAATTTCTACGGCAGATCACAATAGATGTGCCCGTTCCTCCGGACGCGCGGCCGGCTATCGGTAACCAGCCTACGGCGAGCACAGGCACGATGGCGGCGGGCGCGCCGTGGACGGTTTGCATCACGCCGGGAGCGCATCAGGTCTTGTATGCGTCCGATGCGTTCCCGGGGAGAATCTACAAACTGAGCCTCGACGGAAAAGTGCTGGGAATGTTCGGCAAATCAGGCAAGCAGCTCGGTCAATTCGGATGGATACACGAGATTGCGTGCCCGTCTGAAAATGTGCTCTATGTCGCCGAGATTTTGAATTGGCGCGTGCAGAAATTGGTTCTCGAGGCCGCACACTGAGAATTAACGGGCGCAGGCCGATGCTGTTTGGCAGAGCGGCATAGCAAATTGCCACTCCCTCTCTATCGTTTTTGAAGATGTGGCTGTGCCTATTTGTGCATCGCGGTGCTCGCGGCTGATGCCCGCAGATGCAGGTCGAAGAAATCGTCGACGCGGTGCCAGGCGTCGCGAAGGACGTGTTCGCGGCTGAAATAGTGGAACTCGCCGGGATAGATCATGAAAGAGAGCAAGTCGCCTTTGTGTTTTTTCAAAGCCTCATCAACGAGCCAGACGGATTCGAGAAAAGGGACGTTGACGTCCGCGGTGCCGTGAAGGACGAGAAGGGGACGCGCGAGGCGGTCGATGTGTGAAATGGGCGAGGCGTTTGCGTAGACCTGGGGATTTTCTTCTGGAGTGCCGATGCGGCTGGCGGTCCAGTCGCCGTGGTAGGGATCGCTGTAGTACATGACGTAGTCCACGACGCCGGCGACGTCAACACCGCAGCGGAAAAGTTTGGGCTGATCGGTCATGGCGATGAGGGTGAAAAAGCCGCCATAGCTGAGGCCCCAGACGCCGATGCGATCGCCATCCACATAAGGAAGCGACTTGAGGTAGTTGGCGCCCATCCAGGCGTCCTTGGCGTCCTTTCCGCCAACGTCCATATAAACCCCAGTGCGCCAGTCGCGGCCGTAGCCAATGCTGCCGCGATAATCGGGAGCAAAAACCACGTAGCCTTTTTGCAGAAAATACTGGTGGATACTGTAGTAGACGGCATAGTTCCGCTGGACGTGCCAGCCGTCGTAATTTTGATTCACACCGTCGCCGTGAATCCAGAGAATCGCGGGGTGCTTTTTCGTTTTGTCGAGATTTTTAGGAACAAAAAGCCATCCAGGAACCTGCTGACCATCGGGGCCGGGATAGTGGACGAACTGCGGCTCGACGAATTGGGAGTGGTCGATGCCGGCGGGCATGGAGTCGGTGAGCCGCACCGGTTGCGCGCCCGGGCCAGCATTAATGGCAAAGAGATCGGCACTATTGTGGGTATCGGTGTGCTGATAAACGAGGCGTGCATCGCCCTCGGACCAGTGAGGCTCAATGTTAGTGCCCCTGCCGGCCGTGATGTAAGTGACGGTAGCATGCGCGGGATCATCTCCGATTTTGGCGACGCCCAGCATGCGGTCGCCGGGATGATCCTCGAGATTGGCATCGAAGGCGATGCGGGTGCTGTCGTGAGACCACGCAGGACGCCACGCCTCGAATTTGCCCTTGGTGATTTGAACGGCGTTCCCACCCGCGGAAGGCATTACGTAAATGTGGTCCCAGCCATCCTGATCGCTGAGGAAAGCGATCCATTTTCCATCCGGTGAAGGCCAGGGCTGCGCACCAGCTTCGCCCCAGTCGGGAATGCTCCAGAACTTTTCTTCGTCAATTTCATGGATGACTTTGATGGAACCGGTGGCGGCGTCGGCGGTGTAAATGAAATATTTCTTGAAGTCTTTGGACCCGCCGTCAAAGACGAGTCGATTGGAGTCGACCCAGGCCAAGCCGCCATATTCGGCAGGCTTGGCGACCGCGACGGGCCGGCTACCGTCAAGTTTTACTGCATAGATTTGGCCGGGGACGAATTCAGAGACGCGGTAGATGAGCTTCTCGCCGGAATAGGACGGAGATTCGTCGTGATGAATGATTTTTGAGCCGCCAATATAGGCAAGAGATTTTCCATCGGGCGACCAGAGGATGTTGCGGAGGCTGACGTCGTCGTGGGCGACAGTGGACTCTGTGCCGTCGGAGAGCCAGCGGATAATTAGATCGCTGCCGTGAGGAACACCTTCGTCCTCGGAGGAACTGCCGCGGACAAATGCAACGCGCTTGGCATCGGGAGAGGGAACGAAATCTCGTCCGTGATCCGGCTTGCTCCAGGCCGGCTTGGGCGTGCCGCCGGTGACGGAGACCTGCCACAGATCGCCTTCGTGCGGGAAATAGAGCGTGTCGCCGTCCTCGTTCCAGAAAACGTCATTGACGTTGCCTTCTGGGAAGGATGTCAATTGGACCGGCGTGCCATGACCATCGGCGCTGGCGACATAGAGATTTCGAATGTCCGCGCGATCCCAGATGAAGGCAACGTGCTTGCCATCGGGAGACCAGAGGGGTTCGGAAGGATGCTTGATCTCGATGAGCTGCTCGATGGTAAGGCGAGACTTGCTCGCGCCGGTCTGAGCGCTTGCGCTTCCCGCGCAGGCGAGGGCAAGCAGCCCGCCAAAGAGTCCGATGAACCTGGATGGTCTGAACATTTCTTCCCCCGGAATGAAGATGAATTTTCGCCTTGATATTAGACGAACTACCGGCGGGCCGCACATGGGAATGTCCGACCCGCCGAGGAACACAGCGGCCGCCCGAGGGGGGCCGGCCAGCCTAGAAAGTGAAGCGCAGCCCGAAACGCGTCACGAACGGGTTGATAGTGCTATAGGGATAAAGATAGCTGCCGCCGTAGGTGGTTACCTCACCGATGACCGTCTGTGCGTTGGTCACGTTAAAGAAGTCCACTGTGGGAGTCAATTTCCACTTCTCGCCGTAGATAGCAAATTCACGGGAGAGGCGGAGATTGAGCATGTTGACACCAGGCAGACGCAAGACCCCAGCAGGCTGAAGGATGATGGACTCGCCGACGTTCACTCCCTGACCATTCGGAACGTTGAACGTTTGCGTCGGTTGCAGCGGGAAACCAGTATAGTGCTGGAAGTTGACGCTGGTGCCGATCTTCCAGGGAAGTTCATAGGTGGCGTCGAGCTTGAAAACATAGGTTGAGTCCAAATTGAGGTAGTTGTTGTTGCGGTTGATGTCGTAGTTCGGGTCGGTGAAGTTGTCCCCGGTCGCCTGGTCGGAGAAGCCGCGGCCGTAAACGCCCTTCTGGCGTTGAATCGTGAAACCTCCGAGGACTTGCAATTTGTGGGAGAGGCGCTTGACCGCGGTGATTTCCACTCCATGATACGAGTTGTTATTCAGCAGCGGAACGTTCGTAACAACATAGTTGAACGCGCTGTAGAGCGACGGGTCGGAAGGCTGGAAGCTATAGAGAGTCAGCGGCTGGTTGTTAATGGGGTTGATGAACCCTGTGACCGGCACGTAATCGGATTTCGACACTGCTGAATTTTCGATGCCGATCAAGTTTTTCTTAGTCCGGTAGTAGTAAGTAACGCCGAGGCGAAGATCACTCCAGATTTGCCTTTCGTAACCGGCACTGACTTCTTCCGAGTAGGGCCTGCTCATGTTGGAGTTGATGTGGGTGCTGGAGCCGCCAAATTCACTCACCGGGTTGGTAGCCGCGCCCTGCGGCAGCCACTGGCTTTCCGGGGGAATGCCGTCCGCGGGCGTCCAGCTGGAGGCGTTCCAAGCGTAGTATTTTCCGGAGAGACCGACTGGATTGGCCGTCTCCGCGAGGCCGGTGCCCTGCATGATGTAGTAGATGCCATAGCCAAAGCGAATGACCGAGGTACCTTTACCCGTTGGGTCATAGGCCACGCCGATGCGTGGAGAAATGTTGTTCCAATCCACCAGATTTCCGGAGGCAGCGTAGGAGGTGATCGGGAAGAGCTGAGGGAAAGTTTCGTTGGGATCGCTTTTTTGCACGGGATAGTACGTTCTGAAGTTGTCGTAACGCAGGCCGACGTTTAGAGTGAGATTGCGCTTGATGTTCCACGTGTCTTGGACGAAGAAGCTGGTGTCGCGGAAGTAGTTCTTTTGAGTAGTGGGCGTATTGTAAGCGAGAACTTGGTAGGGTGCTCCATTGTTCAGAAGCACGTTGATGCCCTGGTTTACGTTGTAGATGTAAGAGTTGTAGCTCTTACCCCACTCAAAACCGAATTGAATGTTGTGTGTGCCAGCCCAATTAGGCTTGTACCAAGAGCCTCCTGCGGTCCATTTGAGAACCCACGCCGGGTTTGCGAATTGATAGGGCGCTGCTCCCGTCTCGGTAGAGAGGGCAACGTCCTGGACGTTTAAGGCAGATGTTGTCACGCCGGGTTGGTAGCTGAGGGGAAAGACGATTTTGTTGTAACCGACACGAAAATCCAGGATGAGATTATTCGTCACCTGGCTGGTCCAGAGGCCCTCGAGGATGTAAGCCGGCTCGATCTGGAGCCAACTGGCCTCCTGGGTGACGAAGGAATAAGCAGTGTCGCGGCGGAAGAAGCGGTTCTGTTCGTTGTAGAGCCAGATGAAGCTGAATTTGTTCTTGGAGTTGACCTGGAAATCGCTGCGCAAGTCGGTGTTGGTCTGGTGGTTCACATCCACGACGGGACTGCCTGCTTGATCGGTGACAGAAAGAATTTCCTGGCGCAGATCATAGCGCCGGTAGGCACCGAAGAGCCACCACTTGTCCTTGATAAGGGCGCCGCCGAGATTTGCGCTGGCGTCCAGGGTGCTGTCGAAAGGCGAGCCGGAGGTGACGGGGCTGCCGTTGTACATGGGGAACTTTACGCCAGCTTGGGTAGCCGCCGTCAGATAGTAGACAGCCGCCTGGCCGTGCAGTTCGTTGGATCCCGATTTTGTCACCATATTCATGTACACGCCGCCGATGGGGACCGCCGCAGGAGCGTTGTCGGCCACGACTTGAAACTCATCGAAGGAATCGTGGTTGGTATAAAACTGTGTGTAACCACCGTTTGCCCCAGGCCAATTCAGGTCCAAGCCGTTGTAGCTGTAGATTTGCTCCGCTTGAGTACTACCGTGGACCTGCATGGCGGACTGTTGGTAGCTGTTATTTCCAGCAACATCGAATGTGCTGGAGGTAACGCCCGGCATTTGCGCAACGGTGGACCAGGGATCGCGGCCGCTGGGAATGTTTTGCAGGAGGGACTGATCGAAGGTGGTAGAGGTCTGGGCGGTTTGGAGGTCAACCACCGGCTCGCTTTCGACCTGCACGGTCTGGCTGACTTCTCCGACCTGAAGTTTGGGGCTGACCGTGGCGGTGAAGCCAGCCGTAATGATCACGCCGGTTTCGCTTTCGGTACGGAAGCCGGTCGCAGTGACGGTGACTTCGTACGTGCCAGGGGGAAGTAAGTCAAATAGATATACGCCATCAGCGGTAGTGGTTGCCGTGCGCGGCGTCATCAGCGCGGTGCTCTTTACCGTGACAGTTGCATTTGCCACAGCCCCACCCGAGGGATCAGTGACCACCCCGGTGATTTTGCCAGTAACAGCGATTTGCCCGGAAACAATGCCAGGAATGAGTCCAAAGAGAACTAGAAAAAAGAAGTAACGTCGAATCATCACCCCTCCTAATTATGAGACCGTCAACGATGCCGAACAGCCTCGGGCCTGTTACAAGGTGAAAGGCGGCCTTCCCCCCCAACCTGTACCTCAACCTGACCGTGAGACGCCGAAATTGGTGACAGTTCTACTTCAAGGGGTGTGGGACGTCAAATCAACAATTCCGATGCCTTGTATCGTTACAAGTCCCTTTGGATATATTGACGACTGAGTGTGGGGTTTTGTTTCTCGCCTCAATTTTTATTTTATTTGTGGCCGGCTTGATTCGAGGAATCGGCTGGTGGTGAGGCAGGCTATGAGGTTTCCATCTACGATTTTTCATAAAACCTACCGCTGATTCGTAGCTGGTAGGTGAGGCTCGTCACATCGGAAAGACCCCTCATGCGTCCGGGCTGGCACAAGAATTGCCTGAAGCGTCGGCGGGCATTGGCTTGGAGGAGAGTCGAGGCCTACAGCAAACTACTTTAGGTTCTTCCTCAAGAAAGCCGTCATACGCGCCCAGGCATCGGCGGTTGCTTCCGGCCTGTAGCCTTCTTTGTTATTGGGATTTTCGAAGGCGTGGCCCGCGCCTTCATAAATTTTCACGTCGACGGACTTGCCCGCCGCTTTCATGGCGGCATCGAACGCGCGCACGGAGTCCGGAGTGATGCCGCGGTCGTCCGCACCGAAATTTCCGAGCACGGGCGCTTTGATCTTTTCGATGCTCGACGCTTCCGTCGGCAGCGAGCCATAATTCACGATGCACGCCGCAAGCTTCGGCTCACTCATCGCCAGTTTGATGGACCACCCTCCGCCCATGCACCATCCGACCGAGCCAATCTTGTTGGCCTCGACATCACGCCGCGCGGCGAGATAATCAAACGCCGCTTCGAGATCGCGAATTCCGCGGTCATCGGGCACACCGCGCATCAACTCGTGGGCCTCCTCTGGAGTTGTCGCCACTTTCCCGCGGTATAGATCGACGGCGAGAGCCACATACCCTTGCCCCGCGAGCTTTCGCGCTTCCTCTTTGATTTGATCGTTGAGTCCCCACCATTCGTGAATGACCACGATTCCGGGATGCTTGCCGTGCCCTTCAGGAAGGGCCAGGAATCCGCTGACGGTTTCATTGCCGCTCTTGTAACTGACCGTTTCCGTCTTTGCAGGATCGGCATGAAGCAGAAGAGCAAACGCAACGCAAAGCAGCCCCGCGAGCGCCGCCACAAATTTACGGTTCATAGGTGTCCTCCAAAGGAATGCCAGAGGGATTGTATAGAGAAGAGAGCGGTGTCGCCAGTCCGGCGGGCCTGCAAGCCAGCAGGCCTTTGGGTGATCCGTGCAGGTGTTCGAAGCGCAATTGTCGAAAGCGCCTTGTTGCTGTGTTACTTTAACTCGCCGGACTGCAACTCCGTCAAGGCCGCGAGAACTTCTTCACTGTGCTGCTGCGGTTTTACGTCGAGAAAAACCTTGCGGACGACGCCGTTCGGGTCGATCAGGAAGGTGTGACGTGCGGAGAGTTTTGCGACGCCAAAATTCATTACCGAATCATACATCGTGGAGACTTCCGTCTTGGTGTCGGCGAGTAGTTTGAAGTTCAATCCTTCCTTCGTGCAAAACTTCTGGTGGGAATCCGCGTCCTGCACGCTGACGCCGACGATCGCGGCGTTTTTGCGCTCATATTGAGCCAGGTCGCGCTGGAAGTTGTGCGCTTCGATGGTGCAGCCGCTCGTAAAATCCTTCGGGTAAAAATAGAGCACCACCCACTGGCCCTTGAAATCGTGTAGGCTGACGGGCTTGGACTCCTGCGAATTGAGCGTAAAGTCCGGCGCATGGCTGCCAACGGCGGGCGCCTTGCCATCCACGCGCATTCCGTGGAGCCCCAGGCCCAATCCCGCGAGCAGCAGCACTCCCATCACAATTACGGCAATTTTCATAATTTTCCCCTGCGTCTCTGCGTGCTCTGCTTGCTGGTTATTCCAAGGAGAACACCGCTCTTGCGAAAGGCGATTCTGTCCTTGCATTGGACGTCATATATCTTACCGCTCGTGAAGGACTCAGGCTAGTTGGAACGCGTGAACCGGCCAAAGCCCAGCCGGAGCTGGAGCGTATTGATCCCGGGGTTGGGGCTGGCAAGTCCGGCGTTTGAAATGTGCATGAAGCGAAGTTCGACGCTCCAGTTGTATTTGCTCTGCAGGAAATGCAGGCCCAAGGCGCCGCTGGAAGTGAAGTTTACGTGCGAAGTGCCGGGCGGCACATCGGTATTCGTAAAGAGCGTGCCGCCCCCGAGTTCGAAATAGGGAACCACTTTGCGCGGCTTGGTAAAATTCCATTTCAACGCGAAAGGATTGAGTCCAAAGCCATAAGCGTTGCCGTTGCGCTGAACCACCATGAAAAGGGGCACGACATCGACCGCGTACTCGAATTCACCGCGCAGAAAGCCGGGACCGTGCGGTGCGGTCAGAATCCAGCCGTAGCGCGCGCCAACGTTCCACACGCCGCTGTCCGCGGTGCTGCCATTCAGTCCGTGCCCGCCGCCCGTCCATACTTGCAGGTCGTGCCCGCCCTGCTCCCGGCCTGCCTGGGCTTTAGAAGCCGGAGTGCATAAGACCACCAAAAAAATAAGAGCTGCGAGCAGCCGCGTCAATGGTCCGCCTTCCCCCAGCGTTGGATTCGTTGCAACAAAAAGTGGGTGCACGGAAGATACTGAAAAATGGGCGAAAAGGCGACTGCCTTTTGCATCACTTCAGATAGGTTCGGACGATTTGGATGATGTCGTCGGCGGCCTCTTCCGAGGATTTGGAATTTCGCGGCATGTGGTTCCGGATGTGGTCTTCCATCAGTTCGCCCATGAGGCTGTTGATGGCGCCGCGTGCGGCGGCCAGGCGCTGCAGAGCTTCGGCGCAAGGCTCGTCTTCGTTGAGAGCGCGAAGGACGCTTTCGAGCTGGCCAATGACTTTCTTGGTGCGGGTGACGAGGTCGAGTTTTTCGCGAGAAGTATGGGACATGGCGCTTGTATACCCTAGAGGGGTATGGTATCAAGGTCTCAGGCTCATCGTCACGGGCTATCTGTACACTAGGGCAATGCCATGCGCGGCTTCGACTGCTTCTTGGCGTGCCCGCTGTTCATCAGTCCGTAATGAACGCCTATTTATTCTACGGTATTTGCCGCTCGAAGCGGGCGAAGATAGGCCCGGCACGCAGCCGAATGCAAGGATGAGGATAGGAATGCCACGATTCGCCGCGGGAATCGTCATTGTTGTCTGGTGCGGGCTGTCAGGCTTTGTTTTTGCCGCGCCGGCGGCGCGAGCGCAAGAGCCTTCGCAGCTGCAACTGGCGTCTCCCGATAACACCGAGCCTTCGTCTGCCCCCGATTCGCCCCCGATCCTGTTTCCGCATCAAGAGTGGGACCGGTTCTGGCTTTCAGGGCAAGTCAACATCGTCTCGCAATGGCATCCGGCGTTCCGTTCGCCCTATCAAGGGCCTAACAGTCTGAGCCCTGAGGCGCAAGACGCCAGCTCGCGCGCGCTGACTTTGTTCACCGGGCTGCGCCTCACCAGTACGACCGCACTGCTCTGCGATGTGCAAGAAACTGGCGGACACGGAATCGGCGAAGCTCTGGGCCTCGCGGGATTCCCGAACCTCGATGTGGTGCGAAATCCTACGCTCAGTAAGGCGCCGTACATCGCGAGGTTGATGATTCACCAGATTATTCCGCTCGGGCGGGCGAAAAAGTCGGCGGACCAGACTCCGTTCTCTCTTTTTCGCGAATTGCCCGAGCGGCGCCTCGAGGTCCGCTTCGGCAAATTCAGCCTAGCCGATTTCTTCGATGTCAATTCGTATGGGAGCGACTCCAATTTCCAGTTCATGAATTGGACGGTGGACAATTCCGGAACTTACGACTATGCCGCGGACACGCGTGGCTACACGTTCGCCGCCATGCTCGAATATCACGATCGTTGGTGGGATGTGCGCTTTGCCGAAGCATTGATGCCCAAGGTGGCGAACGGCATAAATCTGGACGCGGATATGGGCCGCGCCCGCTCCGAAGATATCGAATTTGAATTTCACAGAAAAACTATACGGCATCAGACGGGTGTGCTCCGTCTGCTGACGTTCGTGAACCACGCGAACATGGGTGATTATCGCCAGGCGATCGGCAATTTTCTCGCAGGCCTCACACCGAGACCGGAAATCACCGCGCACCCGCTTCAAACGTCGATCAAGTACGGCTTTGGCGTGAATTTCGAGCAGCCGCTAAACGACTGGCTGGGCGTATTCGGACGCTGGGGATGGAACGAAGGAGAACACGAATCGTATGCGTATACCGAAGTGGATCAGACGGCACAGATTGGCGTCGGTTTTAGTGGAAAAGCCTGGCATCGCAAGTGGGACCGCGCCGGCGCCGTGTTTGTGTCCAATGGAATCTCGCGCGATCATCAGGAATATCTGGCGTTAGGCGGTGACGGCTTTTTGCTTGGCGATGGCCGCCTGAATTACGGACGGGAGAATATTTTCGAGACCTACTACACGCTCCACGCCTGGCGCGGAGTCTATCCAGCGTTTGGGGTCCAGCACATCAACAATCCAGGCTACAACCGCGATCGCGGGCCGGTGCTTGTCCCCACGCTGCGTTTGCATGTCGAGTTCTAATCGCCGGCAAGATTCCGCCCGTGCCGTCTGGCATAGCTATGGAGTAAGACGATGATAAGGAAGATCCGCGGGGATCACGTCGAAAGTGTGCGCATCAAGCTCGCGCGTTCGCCGCGCACGTCGTCGCCGCGCAGTTCCCGTAACGCGCAGGTCACGAATTCCCCGGTCACTTTTTTGCGCCAGCTCATGTCGAAATCCGTATTGTCGAGCGGCTTGGCGATGCGAGCCGCAAGTACCGCCGCTTCCGCAATCGAGTCCGCACTTAGCGATCGGCCCACGAGCGTTTTCGCGGCCTCCGCGGCAACCAGCGGTCGAGAGGAAGCGGAGCCAATAACGATCCGCGCTTCTTCGACAATCCCGCTGTCCGTAACACGCGCTGCGGCTGCAACCGACAATACCGGAAAGTCGAACGAACCGCGCCGCCTCAATTTCCAATAAGTGCTTTTCCAGCCGTGCAAGGAATCGAGCAGCACTTCCGCGAGAATTTCGTTGGGCTTCCGTTTGATGTAGTCGAGGCCATCATTGTTGTAGAGTTCCGCGAGGGAAACTTCCCGCTCTTCCGCCCGCGAGACCAGGCGGACGCGCGCGCCCAGCGCGATCAGCGCCGGAGCTGTGTCCGTCGACGACACCGCCATGCACTTTGGACTTCCTGGCGCGACCCAGCAGATGTCGCCGTCTTTTTTCAGACAAAAGTTGATCGCTTTTCTCCACTCATAATTCTGATCGTAATAATTGCAGCGCGTATCGAGGCACAGATTGCCCCCGAGCGTGGCCATGTTTCGAATTGGTGGCGTCGCTACCAGCGAAGCCGCCTGCGCGAGCGCCGTCAATCCGTTTCGAAAACGTGCGTCCACCGCAATCTCCGCGAGCGTTACACAAGCTCCGAGCCGCGATCCCGAATGCTCCAATCGCACGCGCGTTAAGTCTTCGATGTAACGCAGGCTCATCAGCGTTCGCGGAACTTGTTGCCTGCGCTTCATATTGGGAAGCAGGTCTGTGCCGCCGGCGAGTGGCATCGTCCTCGTCCCCTCGCCATCCAGAATGCGGGCCGCTTCCTCCAGTGTGCGAGGCGAGCGAAACTCGAAAAGTGGCAGCCGCATCATGAGCTCAGCACCTTTTCTTTTTCGGGACTGCGTTTCGCCGGCCGCGGAACATCGTTCACCGCATGTCCATCGCCCCCTTCCCACGGTGGAGGAACGCGCAGTGCCTCCGGCCAATCGACATGCGGAAAATGGCCCGGTCCAAAACGCGGCTCGCGTCCGGCCTTTTTTTCCGCGAGCGCCTTCATGATTTTCTCCGGCGTGATCGGCACTTCATCAATCCGCACGCCGACAGCGTCGTAAACGGCGTTCGCAACCGCGGGCATGATCGGCAAAAGCGGTCCTTGGCCCGCTTCCTTCGCTCCAAACGGCCCGCGTGGATCGGGCTCCTCGATCAACTCCGTGACCACTTCGGGCATGTCCAGCGAGGTCGGGCTCTTGTACTCGAGCATCGACGGAAATTTGTGTACCAGCGCGTGCGAAAGTTTTTTCGGAAGACGCCGGAATTCCTGCTCCTCCATCAACGCCTCACCCAGTCCCATGTAAACGCTGCCTTCCACTTGTCCGCGCACCAGCGTCGGGTTCAGCGCGCGGCCAATGTCGTGCGCGATCCAAATCTTCGGCACGGTGATCCATCCAGTCGCCGGATTGACGATGACTTCCACGACTGCGGCGGTGTACGAGTACGTCGGCGAAGGTCCCACTCCTCCGCCCTTATAAAGCGCAGGAGATTTCGGCGGAGTGTACGAGCCCATCGTGCCAATCGTTCCGAAGCGCGCCTCGGCTAGGCAGACGGCCTCCGCAAACGTGATGCTCTTCTCCGGCGCCGCGGAATCAAAAACGCGTTTCTCTGCGAATTGCAATCGTTCTTTCGGAACTCCCAGTTTCTCCGCGACCGCTTCGGCGATCATCGCTTTCCCGCGTTCCGCTGCTTGCAGCGCCGCGTTGCCCGCCATGATCGTCACCCTGCTCGAATACGATCCCAGATCCACCGGCCCCAAATCCGTGTCGCCCGTGTACAAACGAATATCGAATGGTTCGAGTCCCAAAACTTCGGCGACGATTCCCGCGAGCACATCATCCGAACCCTGGCCAATCTCCGTCGCGCCGCAAAAAACCGCAACGCCGCCGCCGCGGTCGAATTTAATGTGCACTCCCGAGTGCGGCATTTTGTTCCAATAAATTGGCAGCCCTGCTCCCGTCAAATAGGCGGAGCACGCCAGCCCCACGCCACGGCCCCCTGGTAAATTCCGAAATTTCTCCTTCCAATCCGAAATCTTCACGACGCGCCGGATGCACCCCGAAAGATTCACCACGCTTAATCGAAAGAAATTCGCCGTCACAGCATTCGAAGACTCCGCGATGCGCAGCCGCAAATCCGCGGGATCGATGCTCAGCTTCTCGGCAATCTTGTCGAGCTGCACTTCTTGTCCGAAGCGCGGCTGCACCGTACCGTGCCCGCGTTTCGGCCCGCACGGCGGCTTGTTCGTGAACGTGCGGCATCCCTGAAACTTGTAGCGCGGAATGTGATACGTCGTTGTTTGCAACGCGCCCGTATAAAACGTGCTTGCTACCCCGTACGAGCCGTATGCGCCGCCATCGATCAGCGTTTGCAAATGCATTCCGGTGATCGTGCCGTCCTTCTTCACTCCAGTTTTGAATTTCATCAGCACTGGATGTCTGCCGCGGTGGCAATAGAAAACCTCCTCGCGAGTCAGGCAGATTTTCACGGGCCTGTCCAGCAACAGCGCCGCCTTAGCCACAACAATCTCGTGGTTAAACGGATCGCTCTTCCCCCCAAAACCGCCGCCGTTCGGCGTGGCGATCACGCGAATGTGCCCCGGCGCCATTTGCAAAACTTTCGCGAGCGCGCGGTGCAGGTAATGCGGCGTCTGCGTGCTGCTCCAAATGGTCAACTTTCCATCCGGATCTTTTATGGCCACGGAAGCATGCTGCTCGATGGGAAGGTGCGTGTTGCCCTGATAAAAAAATGTGTCCTCGAAGATCTCATCCGCTTGCGCAAATCCTTGCTCCACGTCTCCAAATTCCAGCGACACGCGCTTGTGGATGTTTCCTTCTTCGCCGTAATCGTGAATCCGCGGCTCAGGAGTCGCCAGCGCCTCCTCAGGATCGGCGATCGTCGGCAAAATCTCATATTCGACATCAATCAGATCCAGCGCCTCGAACGCAGTCAACTCTTCTCGCGCAATCACGGCCGCCACCGGATCGCCCACGTGCCGCACATGATCCACGCACAGCGCCTGTTCGTCCTGGCTGACCGGCAAAATTCCATATTCGATCGGCACATTTTTTCCGGTAAGCACCAGATACACTCCGGGATGCGCCGCGGCGCGCGACGTATCGATTTTCCGGATGCGCGCATGCGGATGCGGCGAACGCAGCAGCTTGCAATACGCCATTCGCGGTAGAAAAATATCGTCCGCGTAACGCGTTTGCCCAGTCACTTTTGCGCGCGCGTCCACCCTGCGCCGGGAAACGCCGATGACGCGCATCTGTTTTTCGTCAGGCATTCGTGCTCCTGGTCTCAAGCATTACAATCCTTTGCTCTGGCCGCCCGCGATGGCGGCCATCGCCGCTTCCACCGCTTCGAATATTTGCTGATAGCCCGTGCATCGGCACAAATTCCCGGACAGCGCTTCGCGAATCTGGTCGCGCGAAGGATGCGGATTCTGATCCAGCAACGCTTTCGCCGTAAGCAAAATGCCTGGCGTGCAATAACCGCATTGCGCCGCGCCCAAATCGGCAAACGCATCTTGCAGAGGATGAAGCTTTCCGTCCGCCGCGAGCCCTTCCACGGTCAAAATATTTTTCTTGTCGCACTCGAGCGCCAGCAACAAGCAAGAAAGTACCGGCTTGCCCTCCAGCAAAACCGCGCACGCCCCGCACTCTCCCAATTCGCAGCCGTGTTTCGTGCCGGTGTGCCCCAAATCTTCGCGAAGCACCTCGAGCAGCGTCTTGTACGGCGCGAAGGACACGTCTGTCTCCTCGCCATTTAGCGTCATCCGGATGTGCGCGGACTTCTGCGATTCGCCAGGCAGCGTAATCGAAATCACGTCACTTCTCCTCTCTCAGCCAAGCTGGTTCGCTGGCGCTCATCGCGGAAAGAGCCGCGCCGCGTTGTCATACAAAATCTTGCGCTTCGCCTCTGCCCCAATCGGCAGCGCGTGGAATTTCTCGAGATTTCCTTTGATCTCCGGTACGCCCGGCCCCGGCCAGTCCGTTCCCCACAACGCCTTGTCGGCAATGTCTTCAATGCGTGGAAAATATTCCATCAACTTCTGCGGCGGAATCCCCGAAATGTCCATGTACATATTCTTGTGTCGCCGTACGAAGAAAAACGCCTCGTTCATCCACAACGGCCTGCCGCCGTGCGCCAGTATCACTACGAGGTTCGGATAGTCGATGCTCACGTCGTCGCACAACATCGGCTGCGCATGCAGATTTCTCGCGCCAGGAAAAATCGACGTTCCCGTATGAATCATCACCGGCATTCCATGCGCCTGCGCCCGCTCATAGATTGCAGCCAGCTCGCGGTTGCCGTTCATATATTCGTTCGGCGAAAGTGCCTGGTGCGAAGGATGCAACTTAATCGCGCGAATCCCCAACTTCGCCATGCGGTCCACTTCCGCGCCGCAATCGGGGACCGTCCCGGGCAGCACGCCGCCAAACGCGATCAAGCGATCCGGCGCGGCGCTGCAATATTTCGCGCTCCAATCATTCGCTTCGGGCGTGAACCCGATGATTTTCGGCGCAACATAATTGATTAGCCCCGCGCGCTCGATCCCCAGGCTATCCAGCAGGCCGAGAAACGCTTTCGGATCTTCGCAGTAGCGCATCACCTCCGTGTAGTCTTTCCGCCCGCGCTTCATCAACTCCATCGCCGCCGGCTTCATCATGTGATAGGGCATGATGTGAATGTGAATGTCGATAATCGGTTGCGCCAATTTGTGTCCTTGTGAAGAGGGATCGCCGGCCTTCAGTTGAACCGCACGTATTCAAAATCGATTGCCTTGCTGTTGATTCCTCGAAGCGGCGGCGCGATCCAATTCGCAAACTTTCCCGGCTCCACGACGCGCCCGGTCATCAGAGATTGCACGAATTTCTGGTCCGCCGCGCTTGGCAGCCATTCGCGTTCGTGTTTCTCCCAGGCTTCCGCGGTCAAGACCTCGCCATTAATGCTGATATGGTGTCCGGCGAAATTTCCGATCGCCCGGTGAAATCCCTTGTGAGGAAGCATCAGCTTGAAGGGAATGCCCGCTTCATCGATCACTCGTTGCCACCGCGCAACGCCATCGGCGATCTCTTCGATGTAATCGTCGCGCAGCCGCTCGTTCAAAGCGGTCAGCGCCGGAACATTCTTCTTGACGATTTTGTCTCCAATCACTTCGTACACAGGATACTCGGCGTTGCTCAGCACGTGATCGTCCTCGAGCTTCGTCTCGCGAAAACGTCCTTTCAGTCCGCTGGTGAAATAATTCGCCGCGTTCGAGGAAACATCCGAACCGTAGAGATCGAGGGTCACGCTGTAATGAAAGTTCAGATATCTTTGAATCGTCTGCAGATCGATCACTCCCATCGCGCGCACTTGCGCCGGATCTTCCAGCTTGTTTTCTTTCATCACTTCGCACGTGCGCTTGATGATTCTCGTAACCCCCGTCTCCCCGACGAACATGTGATGCGCTTCCTCCGTCAGCATGAAGCGGCACGTACGCGCCAGCGGGTCGAAGCCGGATTCCGCCAAAGCGCACAACTGGAACTTCCCGTCGCGATCGGTAAAAAAAGTAAACATATAAAATGCCAGCCAGTCCGGCGTGGGCTCGTTGAATGCCCCAAGAATGCGCGGATTGTCAGCGTCCCCCGATCGCCGTGCCAGCAGCGATTCCGCTTCCTCGCGCCCATCGCGCCCAAAATAGCGGTGCAACAAATACACCATGGCCCACAGATGCCGCCCTTCTTCGACGTTCACTTGAAAAATATTTCGTAGGTCATACATGGAAGGACACGACGCGCCGAGCAGACGTTGCTGTTCGACCGAAGCCGGCTCCGTATCGCCTTGCGTTACGATCACGCGCCGCAGCGTTGACCGGTATTCTCCCGGCACCTCTTGCCACGCCGGCTGGCCTTTATGAGTTCCGAAATTCACCTGGCGCTGCGCGTCGCGCGGCTGCAGAAAAATTCCCCAGCGGTACTCCGGCATCTTCACGTAGTCAAACTGCGCCCAACCGTCCGGTTCGACGCTGGTCGCGGTGCGCAGATAAACGTCGTAGTTATGGCTCTCGTTCGGGCCCATATCGTACCACCAGCCCATGTACGCCGGCTGCCAATGCTCCAGCGCGCGCTGCAATCCGCGGTCTCGCCCCAGGTCCACGTTGTTCGGAATTTTCTCGGTGTAATCGATCATGGCCTTCTCCTCGGATAATTCGGACCAGCTCGCGTTTAAAGCCTCAAACTCTTTCCCAATTAAATTTCACCGGCGCGCCCGTTCCATAAACTTTCAACGCTCCGTTTGTTCCCACCGCATTCGGACGAATGAATATCCAGTTCTGCCAAGCCGATAGACGTCCGAAAACGCGCGTCTCGAGCGTCTCGCTCCCGCCAAAACGCAGATTTGCTTCGAGTCCCGTCAAAGCGTCGGGCGAAAGCGCGGCGCGCGACTCCAGCGCCTGCCGAATTTCATCTTCCCAATCGAGATCGTCGGGTGTGGCCGTGACAAGGCCCGCGTCCTGTGCCTCGCGAGGGCCCAGCTTTTTCCCGATGAGTTTTCGCAGACCTTCTATTTGCGCTTCATCTCCATAGAATCGCGCAGCCAAGCGCGAAAGATGATTCACCATCGGCAGCGGCCCGAAGTTCATTCTCGAGAGAACGACCGTGGCGACATCCTTCGTATCCTGCGCGTCTCGCATGTAAATCCTGTCCGCTGCAAGCGCCAGCTCCATCAACGTGCCCGCAAAGCACGAACCCGCCTCGATAATCGCGTATAACGACCGCGACGAAACATCGATCCGCGCGAACGTCCGCCGCATCATGCCTAGAACTTCGCGCACGAACCAATTGTCCTGGTGATCCAAAAGAAATTCGTCGGCGGCCAAAACGGCATCCGGATTCCCGATGGTCTTGATGATCCACAAGCCCAAATCAAGCTCATTTGTGCGCAGTGTCAAAATGGCATCGTCCAACTCCCGCGCCATCTGCAGGGGCCACCAGTTCGCGCCTGCCGCGAGTGCACTCTCGATTGTGTATCCAGGAACTGTCTCTGGCGCGCGAACCGTCAGCGTCACGGAACGCCCCTCGCGATTCAACTGCGCGTCCACATATTCATAATGCAGCCCCGTTTCATCCGCCGTCCGCTTCACAGGAGTCAGCGCCACACCTTTCGCATTTGCGGGGCGGTCGCTCTGCTCCGCCAGTCGCAAAGCGCGCTGCTTCACTTGCTCCGCAAACTGCTGCGGCTTCACAATTTCATCCACCAGCCGCCAATCTTTTGCTCTTTGTCCCCGCACCCCATCCGGATTCGTGCAAAACATGTCCGCATAATCCCGCCGCACCTTTCGTTTATCTGTCACGCGGGTCAGGCCGCCGGTGCCTGGCAGAACGCCCAACAGCGGAAGCTCCGGCAAACTAACCGCCGACGAGCGGTCATCCACCAGAATAATCTCGTCGCACGCCAGCGCCAGTTCGTAGCCTCCTCCCGCCGTAGTTCCATTGCACGCCGCGATGAATTTCAGTCCAGAATGCGCGCTCGAGTCTTCAATCCCGTTTCGCGTTTCATTCGTAAACTTGCAGAAGTTGACTTTCCACGCATGCGAAGAAAGTGCCAGCATATAAATGTTCGCACCCGAACAAAAAATGCGGTTCTTCGCGCTCGTGAGTATCACGGAACGAATCTCCGGATGCTCGAACCGGATCCGTTGCAACGCGTCGTGCAATTCGATGTCCACGCCAAGATCGTAGGAATTCAGCTTCAGCTTGTAGCCCGGGCGGATTCCTCCGTCTTCCGCCACGTCCATGGTCAGCGTTGCCACGGGGCCGTCGAAGGAAAGCCGCCAATGTTTGTACTGGCTCGGTTCCGTCCGGTAGTCCGGCGGTTCCATGTTTGATAAGAACTGCTCTCTTGTGGCAACGTCCACGTGCCCCTCCTACTCCTGATTCTTCTGCAAGGCAGTTTTCAATTCCGCAAGACTTTCGTCCACGGAATTCCCGGATGTTTCGAGATACAAGTCCGCTTTCCGGTAGAGCGGCTCGCGCGCTTCGAGAATCCGGCGCAAATCCTCCATCGCTTGGTTGCTCCCGCCCATCACTCGCAAATCCCCCTGTGCAATCACGCGCGCCATGTACTCCTCGGGCCGTGCCTTGATCCAAATTGTGTAGCAATTTGAAAGCAGATAATCGTAAGTCTCTTTTTCAGAAACCACGCCGCCACCGACGGAAATGATGGCACGCTCGTGCTCCTGCAGGACGCGCTCGAGTAAACGTTTTTCGATCGTGCGATATCCGGTTTGCCCGTATAACGAAAAAATCTCTCCGAGCGGCATGCCCGTGTCTTTCTCAATCTCACGATCCAGCTCGATAAAAGAGAGGTTCATATCCCGGCCCAATCTCGATCCGAGCGTCGATTTTCCGGCCCCGCGTATTCCAACCAGCGCCAAGCGTCTGCGCCGCGCTTTTTCCTCGTCTCCAAATTCACGCAAGAGCCGGGACATCGCATCCTCGACTCGATGAGCCGGAAGACGCTCAAGGAATCGCTGAATCAATACTTTTTCATGCTGCGTTTCCGCTTCCGGCGCGAATAATTCCGCAAGAGAGACGTGGAGCGCGCCCGCAATTCTGCGCAACAGCACGATGGAAACATTTCCCTCGCCGGCCTCGAGTTGGGCAAGATGCCTTTCCGATACGTCGGCTTCGCGCGCCATCATTTTGCGCGTCATCCCCCGCCGATTGCGCAATTCCCGTACCCGCTTTCCAAGATACAGCAGAAAGCCGTCCTCTGAATCGCGCGGCAAGCGTTGCGGCGCCAATTCTTTCGAAGAGAATCCTGTCTGCATAATTGAGCTCAACTTATGCAGTATATCGCATATCGCAAACATCGGGCCGAGGAATTACTTGCGTATTTCAGCTACTTCTTTTCGAATCTTCAACAAATTTTGCGATGATTGCTGTAATTTGTTCTCTTCATTAGGCTTACCTGTGGTAAGCCGGCTCGCCGCGTTTTCGCAACTGGTCGCGGGTAGAACTTTAAGTTGCAGTATTATGCCGACAAGCCCTAGCTAACTTCCTTGGCGTGCCGATCTTGCAGTTCGCGGAGTTTGAATCGCTGCAGTTTCCCCGTGGCTGTCTTGGGGATTTCGAACAAAAAGTCGATCCACCGAGGGCGTTTATAGCCGCCGACCTTTTGTCCTACGAACTCCTGAAGCTCGTGTGCCAACTGCTCGCTGGGTGTGAACGCTGCGTTTAACACCACAAAGGCGGCCGGTTTGGTGAGGCCGTCTTTATCCTCCCGCGCCACGACGGCCGCTTCCCGGACTGCGGGATGCGCGATCAGAGCGCTCTCGACTTCCGCGGGGCTTAGCCAGAGGCCGTTTACTTTGAAAAGATCGTTGGCCCGGCCGGCGTACCAGAAGTAGCCTTCTTCATCCTGGAAATATTTGTCGCCGGTGCGGAACCAACCGCCAATAAAAGTTTCCTTGGTTTTTTCGTGTTTATTCCAGTAGCCGGAGCACGTGGAATCACCTTGGATGAGGAGATCGCCAATTTCGTTGAGCGGCACATCGTTGCCACGTTCATCCACTAGACGCGCTTCGTAGCCAGGAATGATTTTTCCGCTGGAGCCGGGCTTGGCTTCACCCGGGCGGTTGGCAATCACCATCTGCAAAGTTTCCGTCGAGCCGAGCGAATCCAGAATTTCGACGCCAAACCTTTCTTTAAAACGATGAAACAATGTCGCGGGAAGCGATTCGCCCGCGGAGACGGCATGACGCACGCTCGAGAGGTCGAACTCGCGCCCGTCTTCGCGGTGATGCGCCAGCAAAGCTGCGTAATTCGTGGGCACGGAGAAAAAAAGCGTGGGGTGGTAGCGCTCGATGTCGGCGTAGATCGAAGCAGGAGTGGGGCGAACGGGATCGAGAATCGTGGTGGCGCCGCAGCCAAGAGGGAAGTAGCCGGCATTTCCGAGGCCGTAAGCAAAAAACAGGCGCGCGACGCTGAAACAGCGGTCGCTCTCCTTCATTTGCAAAATGCCTTTTGCATACAACTCGCAGCATACGACCATATCGTGATGCAGATGCACGCAGCCCTTCGACGCGCCGGTGCTTCCCGAGGAATACAGCCAGAAGGCGGGCTCGTCTTTGCTGGTGGGGGCTGCTTGCAATTCCGGCGAGGCGGAGGCCATCAAGTTTTGCAGCGAGTGGTGCGTTTGTGGTGGCTGAGCTTGAACTGGAGGATCCAGCCTCACTTCGCTTACCACGATTTCTTGTAAATATCGGAGTTTTTCCTTCGGAATTGATTGCACATGAGGCAGCAAAGGCTCGCTGACGATCGCGACGCGCGCGCGGCAGTCGTTGAGGATGTACTCGTAATCCTGCGTCTTGGCCTGCGTGTTGACCGGAACGGCGACGGCACCGATCTTGATTGCCCCAAAGAAGGAGTAGAGGAACTCCGGCGTGTCCAACAGGAGAAGTAGGACGCGCTCTTCCGGACGAACGCCCAAAGCTAGAAGTACATTGCCGACGCGGTTCGTATTTTCCAGCAGTTGCTGATAAGTGATCTGCTCGTCGCCGCATTCGATGGCGACTTTCGCGCCAAGGCCTTCCAGGACATTGCGGTCCACGAAGTGCGTGGCGACATTGAAAGTTTCCGGCAACGTGATCAAGAAATTGGCCGCCTCCTGCCGGTGTATCCGAAGAACCGGGTCGTCCCGTCGTTCGAGCGCAATCGTGCGGGAGTATACCACGGTCAAAATCGCCGCTCTTCGCCAGTCTGAGGCCTGATTCGTGAATGATGGGAGAACACTTCGTCTGCGCGTGGGCGCGCGTAACGAACGGGGCCAAGGAACTAAGAATCCTTCAGCAGATCTGAAGGTAGTAGTCCGTGGCGCGGTCCAGTTTGGAGACACCACGGTAACCCACCAATTGCTTTGTTCTCTTTCGTTTGCTTTTGGGCCTGTTTCGTAGCCCGTTACTCGGCGCTGCCTCCGAAGAGGCGCAGGACGACGCCGGTGGAGATCCAGTAGTTATTTTGCTGGGTGCCGGATCCGAACGTGGTGCGGTAGAGGTCGACGTCGAAAAGTCGAATATCCCAATGGCGGAATGGGTGTATATCAATGCCGCCGCCGACTTTATAGGAAAGAGCGCTGCCCGTCGACGAGGTGGAACCGCCCGTGCCGCTTATCGTGGTTCGTTCACTCGAGCCGCCAACGAGGCCTTCGACAAACGGCGTTAGCCCCCAACGATTGCGCACACGGTAGAAGAAACGCGGACCGAAATGATTTCCGTAGAGAACATTCTTGGTGTTGCCCACGGTCTGAATGCTGTAGCTGGTGTCGGCGACGACCTGGAGCCATGATTTTGGATTCCAGCCAAAGGATCCCATCGCGCCGTTTAGGTTAGTGCCGTTGCTGGCGCCGCCCACGCGCGTAAAGGCGTAGCCGCCATAAAGTTCCATCAAAGGAGCAGTGCGACCACCTGAGCGAGGCTTCTCCCATGTTTCCACTTTGTCGGCGGGCCTGATGGGCGCCGGCGCGGGCTCGGGCTGCGCGGCCGCAGGTTCAGGCTGTGCACTCGCAGGGTCCGGTTGTGGAGTTACAGGAGGAGTAGCTTCCGCGACTGCCGTGCTTGGTTCCGTCGCCTTCGCTGTCGATGACGGCGTATCGGACGCAGGTGCTGGAGCAGCTGCAGGCGATGGCGTTGGAGAAGGCGAAGCAGCTTCGGGCTGAGGCTGTGCAGGCACTGACGGATTTGGTTGCGCGGCGGCCGAAGGGGTTCCCGTCACATTCGTCGCGGACGCGGGCGCAGCGGATGCCGGCGAAGTTTCCGTGGGCGCAGGCGTCACGTCCGGCTGAACCGCTGGTTGAGTGGATGTTGGTTGAGCAGGCGCTGGCTGCGCTTGTGGTGCTGCGGATTGAGGCTGGGCCGCGGCCGCGGAATTTGCGCTAGCGTCGAAAGGAGCCGTGCGCGGTATTTTTGTTTTCTCCGTGGCCATTTGCAGAGAGGGTGACTCTTGGACCGCGGCTTGCGCCGGGCGTTGCGGCGTCTGAGGAGCGACCTGCTGAACCGAAGTGACGCCACGATCCAACGCGATCATATTCGAGAAGACGTAGCCTACCTGCCCGTCTCTTGTCTGAATGCGGGAGAAGTAAAAACCGTAGACGAGGATCGTGAAGCGCTCGCCGCAAGCCAAATTTGCGACAATGTCGTTAGACTTCCGCGGCTTGCCGAAAACCTGAGTGCCCTCGGAATGGCTGGAGCAGTCGACGTACCCCACGTCGTCCGCCCATGCAGCAGAGGCTGCAAGAAAACAAACACCCAACAAAACAAGAAATCGATTGCGCAACATCGCCCCCTCCTCGGCCCGAGCGCACCCCGAGCCCTAATCAAGAATAGCGAGGCGGAAGGCAAGTGCGTCAGATGGACGATGGGTCAGTCTGTTCCAAAGCGGCACTGGCCCAAGTGCCGGGTAGTTCCGGTCAAAACGGAGGAGATTTGTGCTCGGAGCATGGCAAAGTGAAGTTGTGCCCGTCCTTACCAATCCGTCGGGCTGGATTTGACCTGCGGAAGGGATCGTGATTTCCTCTTTTTCGCTTTCAAAATTAGCATCCTACAATCTTTTCATTCGAGCAAACTCCGGCAAGGTCGCCGGCCGTCCACACAGAATCACCAGACGAAGACTTAGGCGTCTCTGACGGTGCGATAGGCTTCTTTGCCGGCTTCAACCGCGCCCGCTACGGTGGCTTTCACGTCGTCCACGGTTTCATGCGCCCGGCGGCTCCATCGCTTGCCTGCCGATGCCGCATCATCTATGCCTTTTTTGACGCTGTCGGAGATGTAGTCACGCGTCTCCTCTCCCGAGGACGGTGCGAAGAGCAGGGCAAGAACTGCGCCTACTCCTATTCCCACCGCAAAAGTAGTGTATTTGTTGGACCATTTATTGTGTCTCATCGTTTCCATCCTTTAGGGTACGTTTTGACCTGCTGCGTCTCGATGCGTTTCTAGATGCTGTTGCGACTGCCGGAATTGCTTTTGTGACGTGAAGGAGGAAACGGCGATTAGGCTTCCTCCGGTTGAATTAACGGGATCCGTGCGCTCCCCTAGCGGCGAGTTCACGATCCGGTTGCTTTGTTAACAATCAGCACCGCGGCGAGTAAGCCGGGCACGCATGCAACTCCTTGCAGGAGAGGGCGAAAACTTCTGAGATCTCGTCGTTTCGAAGCGCGCCGGTCTCCCATCTATTGTAGGAGACATTGCGCAGATACCAGACTATTCAGAAAGCGCACGGAGGTCTGTATGGTTTCGGACACTTTCGCCACTTAATTTCATATTTCATCTTTCTCTTGCAGTGATTGAGCCCAGCTCACACGACGGAAAAATCTGATCCGAAAAGCAAAAAAGGGCTTCCTAACTGGAAGCCCTTTTTGCTTGCTGTGGCATTGGCAGTCTGAACGAAGTACGGCGTCAATGACGTGCATGACGCCCGCCGACTGATTTGCGGCGAGGATCCGCCACAGTCCTCTGCGGCGTCAGAAATGGACGACGGCGCTCACCGAGATGCGGGTGTTATTGGCAGTGCCGCCGGAGTTGTGAAAGCCGATGTAGTCGAGCTGCGGGCGCAATGCCAGATGCGGCAGAACCCCCAAATCAACGCCTCCGCCAACGCTAAAGGCGAAATTGTTGGAGGCTGGTCCTCCGAAGCCCGAGGTTAGCCGCCCGTCGCCCGCAAGGAACTGAATAAACGGCGTGATATGCGTTGGATTGTGCATGATGATGCGCGGGCCGAAGAGAAACGTGTAGGTGTTCAGGGAAACGCCGCCAGGGGAGGCGTGGTAGGCGCCAAAGTCACCGACGATACCCAAGTACGGAATGGGTTTGTAGGCGACCGAGCCGCTGATGCCATTCTGGCTGAGGTCTGCGCCGCCGCCCAAGTGGAAGTAGGAGTAGCCGACGGAGGCGTCGACGGACTGGGCGCGCGACGGCAGGGCGAAAATGAACAGTCCCAAGCTGAATAAGAGCAGGCGTTTCATAGAATAAGGTTCCTTTCGAGCGAAATTGAGAATTGAAAAGCCGAGCCGGAAGGGCGCGGTGAGGGCAGGGTGGGAAGCCGTCCCCAAAGGCTCACTCTATTTTGAGGCAGAGTGGACCTAGAAGGTTGGAATCCGACATACGGTTTCCTAAGATGCAACAAAATGGACCGGCCATCCATTTTCAAATACACCGATGGATGCCACCCACCCCACGGGCAATGGCGGACGCACTTCTTTGCCGGCGGCAAAGAAAAATGGTGGAGGCGGGGGGAGTCGGAATTCTGAGCCTCACTGATAACACGTAACTTATTGATTTCATTAAACGCGAAAAACGACAAAAACAGCTCATTCGCGGAAGTGAGGTACACGGCGGGTACACGGAGATTTCAGCGAGGCTGCCATCGGTGATCATCGCTGTCGATGTGATTTCCCCGAACGGGACTTATCCCAGTAACCCCGAGCCGGAGGTTGTTGCACCCAATTTGTCGGCACCAAGACAACAACGGACCCGATTGCCTATAGGATTGAAGGTCAGTGAAAGGTAATCTACAATCATGCCTCAACTGACGGTGAAGTGACAGAGAAAGCTGGCAAGAAATAGAGCATTCAGTCTCTCCATAAATTCAAGGTGCCCCAGAATTCGCTACGTACTCCATCTTCCCAACCCAAGTGGTGACGGCGAGGTCCTTTGTGAGGACCATAACTTCCTCGTGAACGGGAACCAATTTCAAAGATGCTGCGGAATTATTTAAATCAATCCATCCCTTTTTATAGGCTTGATAAACTGGAGGAAAGGAAGTAGCACCCTCGGTTTTCGCTGCGGCCTGTGGTTGAAATTCTTCGGATCCCGCCGGGAAGAAGACAATGCTATTTGCCACGATTGCACCTGTCATTGCTCCAGCGTGGTTGTCACTTTTGATTTCCTTCACGGCGCGGAGAGGCTCGTCGTGGCTATCGCTCGTATTTTGCTTTTGCTCTGGCAACCCGATCTTCCTCACAAATTGCGCAAATCGCGGATCGGAGCGAATCGCCGCAAAGTACCAATACGAGTTTACAAAGATGAGTCCGCCGTCGCGATCTTGATAGGCCTTCTCAAGCCAAGCAAACGTCTCGTTCTTCTCCCCCAGTGCCGAATAAATGATCGCAATTTCCAGCGCCAGATCCGGCCGTTCCCGTGCATCCTGCCTCAGCCGCCGAATAATTTCTTCCGCCTTCAGTCGGTCATGCATCAAGGCATACACCCAGCCCAGGCCCGAGAGCGACCATTCGTCCTTGCTATCCATAGCGACGCCCTTTTGGTATTCGGCGAGCGCTTCGGGATACATCTGTTTCCCCGAATACGCCAGCCCCAAAAAGTAATGCCCGAGCCGGAAATCAGGGTCCAGATCCATTGCTTCTCGTGCCTTATGGATGGCTTCGTCGAATCTCCCCGCTGCACAAAGCAAATCCGCAGCGTCTGTCCGGATAATGATCGACAGGGGGTCGGCTTTCCTCGCCAGCTCGTTCTCCGCAATCGATTCGTCCGGCCGTCCCTGTGCCATTAGCCAATACGCAAACCACTGGTGGGCTGTCGCATAATTGGGATTCAACTCGATCGCCCGCCGGAATTCTTTTTCCGACTCCTTCCAGTTCCACTCATAATGCATTTCCACAAAGGCCAGCGACGCGTGCGCCTCCGCCAGCGAATCGTCCAGCTTCAACGCTGTCAGCGCCGCCTCCTTCGCCCGCGGCATCGCCACCCGCCGAGGCACTTCGGCGTTAGGCCACGACCCCAGCAGCGCATAAGCATCCGCCAGCCCGCTGTAAGCCCGCGCATATTGCGGATCCCGCGCGATGGCCTGGTTAAAATAGTCGATCGCTTTCGTGTACGCAGCCTCGTTGCGCTTGTTCCAGAAATACCGCCCCTTCAAATACGACTCGTAAGCGTCCGGATCCACCGGGTGCGCCTTCGCCAGCCGCGCGCTTTCCACCGGCGTCAAGCGCAGCCGGATTTCCCGCGCCACTTCCCCGGCCACCTCGCTCTCCAGCCCAAGGATATCTTTCAAGTTGCGGTCGTATTCTTTCGCCCATAGATGCGTCTGATCCTTTACCTGAATCAATTGCGCGGTGATCCGGACTCGCTCCCCATCCCGGCGCACGCTTCCCTCCAGCACATAGTCCACTCCAAGCTCTCGGGAGATTTGCCGTATATCCTTATGCGAATCTTTGTATTGCATGGCGGACGTCCGCGCGATCACCCCCAGCCGGTTCGGCTCCAGGCTCCCCAATTGCGTGATCAGTTCCTCGGTCAAGCCGTTACTCAGATACTCCTGCTGCGGATCGCCGCTCAGATTTTCAAACGCCAGTACTGCCAGCATCACCTTTCCGCTGCTCGCCGGACCCGGATCCCGCATCCGTCCGCGCTCCACAAACACGAGCGCGAAAACTGCCAGCAGGAAACCCGCCGTAACTCCAAACACCCAGCGCAATTTGGTCGGATTGGACTTCGCAACAGCCGCGGCTGCTTGGCTGGTGTCTCCCGCGAAAACCGCCGCCTCGGCGCGCTTCGCCGGTGCCTGCTGCACCGCCGCCACGAACCGGTACCCATGCCGCGGCAGCGTCTCGATATACGCCTGGCCTTCGTGCGTATCCCCCAGCACTTTTCGCAAGTGGAAAATATGTTGTGCCAGGTTCGATTCGTCGACAAAACTGTCCGGCCACACTTGCCGCATCATCTCGTCTTTCGAGAGCGCACGGCCGTGATTCTCCACCAGTAAATTAAGGATTTCGAACGCCTTGAAAGTCAGCGCGATGGGCTTGCCGTCGCGCAGCAGTGCCCGTTGCTCTGGGTCCAAAAAAAAGGGCCCAAATAGCCAAATTGCTTTGGGTTCCTGGGCCATTGGCTTCAAATGTAATTAACCGGTGCTCGACCGGTGTCGTTCTTTGCGGGGTACTGCGGCATTATATGCACATCCCGCCCCGCGAGCCACGTTCTTTATTGCCGCTCGAGCCCCCAATGTCCTCAGCGCTTCCGCCCTCACATAACCCCACAAAAGGAAACACTTTGCACACTTCCGGCATCCTTCCGCCTTCTTCTTGCGCATCCCAACTCGCAAATTCCGACTCTTTCGCCCACGCCGAGCTCTCGCTCTCCGCGCCGCTCCTAAAATATTGTCCTGCACAAATTAATATCCATTCCAATTCACTCAACTCTCAGCCCTTGAACAATTAATTCCCTCAAGCCCCCAAATTAATCCCGATTTAATTGCTGCTCACGCTCGCCTGCAGGACTCAGGGCGTCCGCTTGCACACTCTTCGACGCGCCCGAGCACTAGCCACGTTCGCGGCGCGCGCCGAATTCCGATTCGCAACACGGCTGCTCTGGGAGGAAACATGAACTTCCGATTCCGCGCGGTCGCGACGGCAACGTTTGCTCTTTGCCTCTCCGCAACGACATTCGCCAACCCCAACACGCCAGCCGCCGCCAAGTACGCCAAGCTACCCATGAGCTTCGAACCCAATCAGGGCCAAGCCGATTCCCAATTCAAATTCCTAGCCCGCGGCAGCGGTTACACAATCCTTCTAAGCCCCACGGAAGCCGACCTCGGCTTGCGCTCCTCTTCCCCCGACTCTTCCATCCACGCGAACGACCGTGGTGTTCTCTCTTCGGCCAACGGCGTGAACACTCCGAATTCCTACGCCACGTTGCGCCTGCGTTTCCTGGGCGCCAACACTTCCGCACAAATCGAAGGCCTCGATGAGCAACCCGGTGTGAGCAACTACTACGTCGGCAATGATCCCACCAAGTGGCGCACCAATGTTCCTCACTTCTCCCGTGTGCGCTATAAAAATCTTTACCCCGGCATCGACTTTGTCTACTACGGAAATCAGTCCCAGCTCGAACACGACTTCATCCTCGCTCCCGGTGCCGATCCTTCCAAAATCCGCCTCCGCGTTGACGGCGCGGAAAAAATCTCGTTCGATGCCGATGGCAATCTTCTCCTTGACGTTCTCGGCGGCACGCTCCGTTTCTCCAAGCCGTTCATCTATCAGCAATCCAATGCAGAAACAAAAACGCCCGTCAAAGGCCGCTTCGTTCGTCGAGGCCCTAGCAAAATCGGCTTCCGTGTCCTCGCCTACAATCGCAAACAACCACTCGTGATCGATCCCATTTTGGCCTACGCCTCATATCTCGGTGGCAGCGGCACCGATAATGCATTCGCGGTCACCTCCGACAATGCCGGGTCCGTTTATCTGACCGGATCGACGACATCCACGGATTTCCCGATGAAAAATGCCTATCAGGCGACGTATGGCGGAACAAGACGTATTCCCCGCCCGATTACAACACCTCCCGGGGACCGATGCCTTCATCACCAAGGTTGATACCACTGGATCGGGTGCCGACTTCCTCGTTTTTTCGACTTTCCTCGGTGGCGGAGGCGTCAACGTTGCGGGATACATACCGAACAGTTTCGGCCAGCTTGAGCTAGTCTATTTCTCTCTTGCCGACGGAACAGAATCAAGGCGCTGCAATCGCTCTTGATAGCTCCGGAAATGCTTATGTGGCAGGCAGTACCAGATCCTTCGATTTCCCAATTGTCGGTGGCATTAACCTATATTCTGGAGGAGCACTCTGTGACTTCTTGCCCACTAACGGTCCTGGTCCCGTCTGCGTCGCCGGTGCCGCTTTCGTTTCCAAGCTCAACTCTTCCGGAGCTTTGCTCTATTCCACGGATCTTGGTGGGCATCTAGGCCAGCCCGATACCACTAACCCTTACGGCTTTGACTATCCCTCTGTCTCGCCTACCGGCATAGCCGTAGACCGCAACGGCATTATCGATGTGGCTGGTGCAACCCCTGATGCCGATTTCCCTCTGACTGCGAATCCGTTCAGCAATGGGTTTATTTGCTTGGGCAGTTGCACCTTCTATAACGAAGGGTTTTTACCAGTTCGACCCCACCAAGACCGGCTCGGCCTCTTGCTTTACAGCACTCTGCTCAACTTCAATTCCCCTTCCGGGCTGGCCCTGGATGCCTCCGGTGATGTTTATCTGGCTGGCACCACACACGACGGCACAGCAGTCACTCCGGGCGTTTCAAACAGGTTCCCTCACCTTGCTGCTAAACGGGTACGCAAACTTCATCGCCAATTTGATTTCACGAAACCCGGTTCCAACGCTCTTCTCTGGGGCACCTTTTTCCCGGAGACCATTACGCCCTCGCCGTCGGCAGCGACGGCAGCACTTATGTGTCAGGCATAGCGTTTGACAATCTCCTCGCGCCTTCGCCCGGGGCCTTCGATTACTGTACGTCTGCTCCCGCAGGTGAAACGGTCGATACCGACTGCAACGGCGCGCATGGCATAGTCGAGTTCGTTTATGTAAGCAAGCTCAACCCCACCGCGACCGCTTTGACCTACACCGCGCGTCTCGGCGGCTTCCTTGACGGCCCTGACTTTGGTCTACCGGCCACCGCCCTGGCTGTCGATCTCAATGGCAATGCGTTCATCACCGGAGGGGCCCTGGTAAGCTATCTCCGCCCGACTCAGACTGTCATCACCGTCGGTTCGCCGCCTCCACCACCGCCTCCGCCACTTCCCCCCGCCGCCCTCGCCGTTTTCCCGGGCAATCTGCTCAATGGCGACCGTTTGACCGCCGTCCCGGCCTGCTTTGGCGGTGCCTTCGTCACCATGCTGAACCCTCAAGGCTCGGCGATTATCTATTCCTATCTCCTCACTGCCGACGACAACGAGTTTGGATATAACACCGGCAGCGTCGGCACGGCTGTCTCCGCGGATGGCGTCGGTAACGCCTACTTTGCGGGCTCCGCTTATTCCTCCGCCATCCCGGTTACGTCTACTGCTTTCCAAAGTACTATCGGCGGAACTTCCGGCGTCGCCTACAATGCCTACGTCGCCAAAATCCCAAGCGCCTTCCCAGAGGCGACTCTCTCCACCAACAGCCTTTCCTTCGGCAACTCTTTCCTGGGCTTCTCCTCTACTCCGCAACCGGCGATGCTGACAAACACCGGCTACGCCCCGCTGACCATCTCCGGCTTCACACTGACGGGCGCGAACCCCGCCGATTTCTTTATCTTCAGCAATGACTGCCCGGCCCCCTCGTCCACACTCGGGATAGGCGACAGTTGCCATCTCCAATTCTTCTTCAGGCCCTCGATTCTTGGCCCGGAGAGCGCCACTCTCAATATCGCCAGCAACGCCGCAGGCACTCCCACTCCGCAAACCTTTATCTCCATGTCAGGAACCGGCATTCCTCTCTGCGCCAGCGACGTCAGCAGTTCCGTCTCCGTCACGCGTTCCGGCTACAGCTATAACATCCTCACAAAACGTTACGCACAGACCATCACGCTGAAAAATAATTCCGGCAGCCCCATCGCCGGGCCCATTTCGCTCGTGCTCGACGGCCTCACCGCCAACGCCACACTGTTCAATTCCGCAGGAACCACCGGGTGCGCCGTGCCTATTGGCAGCCCCTACGTCACCCTCGCTGGCCCGCTCGCCCCCGGCGCCAGCGCCCCCGTCGTTCTACAGTTCACGGATCCCACGCGGGCCAGCTTCAGCTATTCCACGCGCGTCCTTGCAGGCGCGCAACCATGAAGGGGAAAATGACCAACATGAAAAAGTCACTTTTACTGATCGTTGCAGTCGCGGCACTGCTCTTTATTTTCGGCGCGCCATCTTCTTTCGCCACCGGAATTTCCGTCAACGTCTCGATCAACACTTCCGGTCTGCCCACCACCCCAGGTTCCGAAATCTTTTTATCTTTACCGACGGCAGCGGCACCGGCGACGCCAATAACACGGCGACCTGAACACGTTCGCGCTTGGCGGAGGCACCGTGGGGGCCGTGGACTTCTCGAACACGTTTGGTGGCGCCAGCGGTGACATCTCCTCCGCCGTTTCCCTCACCGACAGCTCTTTCACTAACGTCTTCGCCGAACTTTTCGGCCGGCGCTTCCCTGTCCTTCCTCTTGAACCTGACCACGAATGTCGACGCTGGCGGCACGCCCGACCAGTTTTCCGTCTCCATTGTCGACCCCAGCGGCAATTTCCTCCTTCCGTCAGATCTCCGACTGGAAACTTGCTGGCCATCAACCTGGACTCGGCCAATCCCTCCGTCTCCACCTTTTCCAGTTTGGTGAATGTATCGACTCCCGGACCAGTCAGCACCCCCGAGCCTGCCACTCTCTTATTGTTGAGCACTGGCCTCGCCGCCATGGGTTTACTCCGCAAGCGCGCAATCGCTGTCCCTTGATCACTTGCGAAGTATTCGACATTGCAGCCAATCCTGTGGCTCACTAAAATTTGCCCTGACGACTCTACCTGAAGAGTACATCCTTCGCTCATCGTCAGATCCACCCGGCCATGTGCCCGTGGCACTTGGCGTGGCTCTTGACTTTCCAACGGTCAATCGGATTTAACTTCGGATCAACGCGGTGGTCTCAATGGGTCGACGCAGCACTAGCTCGAACCAACTTGCAGTGAAAACAAAGGCTACCCCGACAAGAAATTGGGGAGTATCACGTGTCCTCTCGTGAATCCACCGAACTTTTCGCACCATTATTGACTCTGGGTGTATCCACTCCAACGGAGGAAGCAGTTAAGTCCCGATTAACGCAGCGGTAACTGGACAACTGAAAACGATCCAAAAAGCACATGTTCGATTATCATCGAACTGCGCGTGTACCTAAACATCGTGACGAAGTTCTGCTGAATGAGGAGCGACTTTCGCGTCCAAAACGGCGGCGGATTCCCGAGCTGAACACATAGGGCAGAAAGATCGAATCGGTCCTGTACGCACTATCCAAGCTGTAGAGCCGGAGCTAAGAGGCTAAGCTAAGCGACCGTAGGAGCAAGTGGTACGCCTAGCGGCCGGGGCTGAGATCTCGTTCAATTGTTCGTTGTCTCCCCTGATTCATAGAAGAGGACGGCTCGATCCTTTGCGCGACCGGTGGTGCTGCTGAGCGTGTCGACTCCAACGCAGATCGGTGTGCAACATCTCGACCAAGCCCTTCGGCAAGGGCGGTTTTATCGTTGGTGTAGATTTGCGCGTCGTAGCGACCTCGGGACACCGCGACGTATGCCAAGCGACGATTGACGAGCTTCTCTCCTCCCTGCTCGGTGTCCACATGGATGAGCACGCGGTCAGCAGTCTGCCCCTGGCTGCTGTGGCTCGTCACCGCATAGCCGTAGTCGAGATGCGGATTCTCTCGAATGTTGAACGCGATCACGCGACCCGCGTCCAGACGGATTTGCAGGTTGCCACTTGCCTCGATCTTCTCGATAGTGCCCAGCTCACGGTTGGCGACATGCTGCTCTCGATCCGGAGCGGTGAACTGTATGCGGTCGCCTTCACTGAACGCTCGCTCTGCGCCTCGGTACAGCGTCACGCCTTGTAATCGGCGAGGGTCGTAGTTCAGACGTTGGCCATTCTCCCGTTCGACCGTGACGTGGTTCTGTTTCTCATCAACGCTCTTCGACGTGCGCGTACTCTCCTGGTGCAATGCCGAGCGTCTTGCTGCCCTTAGCGTACCGCACCACATTGCCGGGTTCGTATTGGGCAGCCCATTGGCGGTCAGCACCAGTGATCTCCTGCCGGGCGACTAACACCCTCATCTGGTATTCGAGGTACAGCATCTGGTCCGTATCCTGCATGGCATAGTGGATCGCTTCGTTGATAGCCACCCGCGACTGGTTGTCGGGCGACACGACAAGCGTGCCTTTGGGCTGCTTCGTATATTCATGCGCGATCGTAGCGATACGCTCGTCCGGTCGAAGATCTCATGCACGCGGCCGTCGGCATTGAGTTTCTCCATCGCCTCTCGGACTTGCCCTCGCGAGAGCTTTTCTACAACCTCTTTGAGTGCCGGATCTTTCTGCCGAACGATCTCGTCCAGTCGAGCAGTCTGGATTCCGGCTTCCTGCAACTGCTGATACGGTTTGCCCGCTTCGACGGCTTGGTGCTGGCGTGTGTCGCCAACAAGCAACACGCGATCGTCTTTCTGCAGCCGGTGGAGGAATTCGTTCATTTGCCTCGTGCTCGCCAAGCTCGATTCGTCCAGGATGTAAAGCCGTTTCCGTTCATCGTGCCCCTCATAGCTTTGGGCAAGATGCCGTTGCAGCGTGTTGGATCTGATTCCACTTTCTTCTAATTTCTGCGCAGCACGAGAGGTGGGCGCTAACCCATTGACGATGTAGTTCTCTCGTTCGGCGGCTTCGCGGATCGCCGCAAGGGACGTAGTCTTGCCCGCGCCTGCCACGCCTTCGAGCGCCGTCACTTGATCGCGACTCGACAAGATTTGTTCTACGGCCCGGCGTTGCGTATCGCTTAGATGGCCATGTGCTTCCCGCATAGCCCAGCGAGTGCCAAGACTTACTAGCGCCGCATGCCGATCGTGTCCGGCGCGCATGGCATCGATTGTGTCCCGTTCGTAGCCAATCATCTCCGCGGTCGTAAACTCCCGGTCGGGCGAGTCGCCGTGCCGTTGCACTTCGACGAATTCACCTGATTTGATGCGCTCTTCGAAGCTCGCTTTCACTTGGGCCAGCGTCGCTCCACCCATGGAGCGCCTGAGCGCATCGGTCAGCAGGGCTCGCTCATCGGCTACGGCATCGCGCTCGAAGTTTCGTTCTTTGGCGAAGGTTACAGCCGAGGGAGCAATCTTCTTTCCCGCATCTTGGCCAATGCCAATCGCTCTTTCTTTGGCCCCCGCCTTTACGCGCTCAGGTTGATCCCCGAACTCAATTGCGATGTCCTTGTGCCGCTGTTGCATCTCTTCATGCGAGAGCCCGATCTTTGCCTCGCGCGTGTGATGGGCGGCGATCTGCGCAGCGGCTGCACCGCTCTGATTCTCCATCGCCAGATGCTGTTTGATCTGTTTCCGGCGTGGACTCGAAGCGTCGAGATACTCGCGGCTATACCCCTTGATTTCCGGTTGACCGCTCTTGCCGTGCTCGATCTCGTAGCCCAACTCTTGCAAACGGTGTGCCAGTTCTGAGCGATATACGGCAGTGGCATACTGCTGCGTGCGATAGAGTTCCTGCGGTTGAAGTGGCCGTATTTCGCCAATGGCTGTTTCTGTCAGATTGAAGAAGACTACGTGCGTGTGAAGCTGCGGGGCTGCATAACCGTTTACGGGTCTCGCGCTGTCGTGCTCGAATTTTGCCGCGACCCAATTTCCGGTTGTCTCCGGCGGAAGATTTCCTCCAAGCCGGGCCTGGACGAAGCGCTCCAACTCGTCCAGCGCGACTGCAAGACTGGCTCGATGGGCTTCTTGCACGCGTTCATCGCCACCCACAAGCGCCGTCAGCGATACGCTTTTGGGCGCGGAGAAGGTGGCATCCCAGCCTGCGCGGTGCTCCGTCGTCTTGACTGTTTTGCCTTGCTCGTTCACATATTCCCGCATAGTTTGATGGCGAACTAACTGCTCGCCGCTAACCGGATGCTGGCCATCGCTGAGGCGCTGAAATTGTTCCTCTTGGACGCCGCCACGCAGACCCCACTTCTCGGCCAATTTCCCGTGCCACTCGCCGCGTATCCGGTCGCCTTTGCTGTAGTAGTTTTCTTGCGCGTTGCTAAACTCCTCCTGATGATAAGAACGCGCTTGACCTGCACTGAGCGGCTTGGAAATGGTAAGCATGTTCTTTTATTCGAAAAAGCGCCTCGTGATGGGCTTCACGGCGTGTTCGAGCTCTTGGTCTTGAATCGGCTTCTGCTCCAATCGCGATGGTTCCTGCCGTGTTTCGCCTGGCTGTGGCGTGCTCTTTGTTCTTGACGCCGGTGCCATCTTGGGCGGCTCCAGGGCCAATGCCTTTGCCATAATCACGACGTGGGGATTGTCTCTGCCGAGCGGAACAGGGAGCTTCTTATTGAGACCCAATATCCGGTCCAGTATCGCGCGAGGCCCGTTCACGGGACCCATGCCAAGGGAGCGGTGCGGGCGGTTGAATTGCGCCACGGTCATCAATTCCGGACCTCCAAGTTTCGTCCCGTAGCGCCGCGCAATAAAACGTCTCTGGTCCAGATAGGTCGCCGGCAACAAGCACGCGAAGAACAGACCCAGCCCACTCCACAAAGCTGCCCGGACAAGATCCATGGGCGATCGGTCGCGGTAAATCATGTTGCCGAGGTATGCATGCATCTCGGCGTTGTTGTAATGGCCGCGATGAGATTTAACACGAAGCACGCCATGCTTCAGTGCTTCCATCGTAAGTGCGAAGGTGTTCTCCCCGCTTTCCGTAACGGCGGGCACTACGTCACTGTCCAGTGCCAACCGGCTCCCCTTCCGTGTGACAACTTGCAGCAGCGTGTACCAGCCGTTGTCGCGCACTACCCCGGCCATCTGCGAGCCCAGGTAGTCAGGAAAATAATGTCGTTCAAGGGGCGTCCAGACCCTCTTGTAGCGGAAGCCCTGGATTCCTAGAGTTGCGACGAAGGAGATGAGCACTAAGGCATAGGTGTAGACCGGCCGGATGCTCCGCCCTCTAGTGCGCTCTCCTCGGCCCCATTTCATGCGCATTACCTTGCCCCGATTGGGCTGTCTCTCAGCCTCGCTGTGGCTCCGTAGTTGCCCTTGTCAGCCGTTCCATGGCCTTCGCCAACTTGCCCGCATCGGCCCGCTTAATAATCTCGTCCATGGCCGTGCTTGTGAGCTGCTCCCGACTGGCAATAGTGAACAGGATATTCATTAGGATCGTTCGCAGGGCCAGCAGTTCCGCAACGATGGTTTGCTCGGCAGGAGTAGGCCTGGCTGCCTTCAACAAAGCATCGCGCGTCCACTCACTGATCGTTTGATCGCCAGCGAGGGCTTCAAACTGTGCGTATTCCGCTTCGGTCACTTTGGTGCTGATGGACTTGCTCCGTGGTTTCGGCATTCGGCACTTCCTGGTTTTAACTGAAGATAAGCCGCGTGGGCGCGAACTGCCGCCCAGCAAAATCAACAAGTTCCCCTATGGGAACCAAAGACCAGTGGGAACGGGCCACAGGAGCGTAAAAGTTGCTAGCTTCCACATTTCCAGCAAGTTCCCATATAGCAACTTTGGTCTCCAAACAGCACCCGAAATGGGGTGACGTGTCCGTCCAACTCCCGGTGCCGAAGGCACCGCTCTTCGCAGAACGCCGCGCAGGCAGATGATTGGAGCTATCAACCCTGTTCGCCATACTCCAGCCGAAGCTCCTCCAGCCACTTCTGAATTTCAGGAAGAGATGAGGAATTCAGGGAGAGTTCACGCAGAGCTACCCACTCACGTTCGGTAAACTCGATGCCCACTTCGTTCCGTCTCAGCAGAAGCGTGATCGTTGTGCCACCCTTCTCCTTACTGGGTGTTGCAACGAAGTGCCTGCCGTTCCACGAACGCTTCATGGGCCATCCCGTGAGCATGGTTTGAAACTCTGCCAGGTCCGGGTAGCGGGCGATCAGAAAACTCACGCGACGAATGTGCCCGAGATCAATCGACATACCCAACTCAGGGCAGCCGTTGCCCGTAAACGAAAGCGTGAGGTCATCCGACTTCTGCGGCTCCGGCAAGATAATTCGGCGGCGAAAGTCATCTTCGTTGGGACCTGCGGGCCGGACAGGTAGGTGTTCATGAAATAGCCAGTGTCCCCTAGCCGCGAGACCCCAGAGAGTCAACCAGAATGGCGCAAGAACCTGATCGAGTTTGGAGCTCTCTACCTCCTCGTCACGAACCGCAACCAGAAGGGATCTGGCGACCGAGCCCGGTCGCTCCCATTTCTCAGACGGTTTCAGTAGCTGCTTCCGCGACGCGACCTGTTTCAAGACTGCTTGGTGCTTCTGTTCTGGCTTCTCATCAGACGTTCGAACACCAGCGGCGTCGCCGCCGAGGTTGCGAACGTAGTACCCGGCATGCTCTGAGGCAGGGCTCTTTCGACTCAAGTAAACGGCTTCGAAAGCATCCAGCAAAACGGCATAAGACTCTCTTGAGGGAATAGCGGGCCAGAGCAGTGGTGGTTCCTCAATCTCCTCCTCGGCGCCGATCTGCGCATAGTGCATGAGCACATCCCACTCGGCGACAGATAGTGTGTGCTGTGATTCCCACTTCTTGCGAATGTGATAGAGAGAAGCGGTCGGCGTGCTGAGCATTTCATGTCGGGCTGTTTCGCGATCCATCCCTTCGACGCGCTCCTCGATGACGAGGAACGCAGCCTCTCCTAAGGACACCTCGCGTCTCAATTGTTCACTGAGGACTTTCTGGTAGCGTTCCAGAAGTTTGAGCCGGTCTTCACTGAGGCGAATGGAGATGACCTCGTGCCTGGGTTTCTTCTTGAGGACCGACATCATGGTTGACAGAGTCTCCTACATAATTGTACGATGTTTACGTAATCGTAGCGCGTTCGACGGCTGAATGCAAGAGCAATCTTCTCCGCAGCTCTGCCGGAGGGCGAAGAGCCAAATCGACGAAGTGCTTGTAAATCTTCCGAACCTGTAGGAGTCACCAGACGTAATGGTCGTATCATCCCAAATCGAGACCTCGGTGCACATCGAGCGGCATTATGCCGTTACGGAAATCGCCGAAATGTGGAATTTAAGTGTCGATAAGGCTCGCGAACTTTTTGAGAACGAGCCAGGCGTGCTTGTGCTAGGGGAGCGGAGTCCACGTCACAAAAGACGGTACGTCACACTACGCATCCCGCAGACTGTGCTCGAACGGGTTCATTCTCATCTATCATCGAAGTTCGGTAGGAGCGTTCCACAGTGCTGACAATTTATCGCCGTCACCGAAAGAATTGCAAGCAACGAATCGATGGGCGCGGCTACCGTCGTTGTTTATGTCCGATCTGGGTCGATGGCTCCCTGAACGGAGTAGAGATGCGCAAGTCACTTCGCCTCCGTGACTGGCAGCGGGCGCAAGGACTCGTCCGTCAGTAGGAGGCAGAGGGACAGCGAGTCGAAAAGCCGAAGGCACTGACCGTCAAGGAAGCTTGCGATCAGTTTGTGGCTGACGCCGAAGCTCGGAACTTGCGCGAGCCCACGCTCTACAAATACCGCCTGCTCTTTCGACAGTTGCAAGATTTCGTGGCCGTGCATGGACTGCCATGCATCACCGACTTCGACATAGATTGGGTGCGGCGATTCCGCGGATCCTGGAAGAACAAGAATATTTCAGCGCGCAAAAAACTCGAGGCGTTCCGTACTTTCTTTCGATTTGTGCATGAGAGCGGTTGGATTCCCACGAATCCCGCAAGTCATCTAAAACCGCCAAAGATCACCGAGCCGCCGACAGCGCCGTTCACGAGGGAGGAGGTCGCAAGCATCCTGAACGCTTGCGACATCTATCCAGACAAGGTAAACGCGGTGCGCTTGCGTGCGTTGGTTTTCCTCCTTCGTTATAGCGGACTACGAATCCGCGACGCGATTACACTCAGCCGGAATCGTATCCAGGACGACAAGCTTTTCTTGTATACGGCAAAGACAGGCACTGCGGTTTATTGCCCGCTCCCTCCGTTCGTTGTAAAGGCACTTGATGCAATTCCTGCGAGCACTTATTTCTTCTGGACCGGATTATCGAAGCCGAAGAGCGCGGTGGGGGATTGGCAGCGCAGTTTGAAGCGACTCCTCATCCTGGCTGGGGTGCCAGATGGGCACGCTCATCGCTTCCGCGATACGTTTTCGGTGGAACTCCTGCTTGCGGGCGTGCCGATTGAGCGCGTTGCAATTCTCTTGGGTCATCAAAGTGTGCGCATTACCGAGAAGCATTACGCACCGTGGGTTCGGGCGCGGCAGGAGCAATTGGAGGCCGACGTTCGGCGCACTTGGCAGACCCACGAACCTCAACAAGGGGTACACGGCGGGTACACGGAGAATGACGCGCGTGTAATCCGTTTCAAATCAAGGCGAAAGAATGGTGGAGGCGGGGGGAGTCGAACCCCCGTCCGAAAAGCGCTACGACACGAAGCCTACATGCTTATCTCAATTCGGTGTGCGACCCAACCCGTTTTTGCGCGCCGGGGCGATTTGCGGGCTGATCGCGCGTTCGCCGGCGGCGCTTGGAATGAGCAAGATGCGCAACCAACTAGTCCGATGGTTCTCGCCCGAACCTTACGGACCGAAAGGTCCAGGCCAGCTCACTGTGTGACGCTTCTTGCCGGGCCCATGAGCAAAGCCCGGGGAAGCGTGCGCTTAATTAATTAAGCAGCAAGTGCCAAGTTGTTGTTGGCATTTCTAGTTTCCACCAAGTTACGGGCAGGTGGGTCCCGGCATGCCTTCGGGCCGCGACAGCTTCCGTCGAAACCGAGTCGCCCCCTGGGTACGACTCCATTTTAGCATTAATGAGGGGATTGCGTTTTGATCGAGCCTCCTTGGAGTGAGCGAATCAGTGAGGTAATGAGATAGGGAGGTGATGGCCAGAGAGGTGTCTCGTCGCGACGCTCCGCGGGACAGACACGCTTTCCGACAGGGTCGGAACCTTCGGTCGTCGCGTGAGAAGAGAGGTCTTTCCTCTCTACGCTCGTCAGGACAGATTTCCTCGTCGGAAATCTGGTTAACGATAATGAGGACCCTCCCCCCGGGTTTTTCGTAAGTGTTGATTCTGGGGAAGTTTAAGTGGAGTGGAATGAACACTTGCGTAACTGTTGATTCTAGGGAGGTTGTGGGAAATATTATCGGTCGCGCGATTTCCTCGCGGAAAGAGTTTGAACGGGGTGCAGGCTGAGGGCTGAGTGGCGACGAAAACATGAAGGAGAATAGCATGGATTAGCATTACTGTCAAGGACTATTATTTAGTGTATATCATTCGAACGTGAGACGGGGAAGTGGAGTGGATTGAGGTGGTTGACGGGAAGTTGGGAGTTTGGTGAGACGTTGCGGTGATGATGAATAGTTCAGGAAACGTTCCGTCTAACCGCCTCGCCGTTCCCCTCGCCCCGAAGTTTACTCGGAGCTAAGAGCCGACGCCTTCATCTAATCAGCCTGTATCCGGGCCATGTGTTCGAGTACTGAATAGAAATCAGCGAGATATTTCCTATCACCCTCATAATACACAGCAACCCCCGAGCCTTCAATTGCGCAACGAACTAACGAGTTTGGCTGGATCGACTGTCGTTCCAGTTGCAAGCAGTATGCGGGCGATCCGCCTGCTGCTAAGGCGCGTTCGTAGACTGAATATCCGC
The DNA here is from genome assembly GCA_963753745.1 of uncultured Acidobacteriota bacterium. Classification (GTDB taxonomy): domain Bacteria; phylum Acidobacteriota; class Terriglobia; order Acidiferrales; family UBA7541; genus Acidiferrum. Next base: position 189,269 of record CAVWDX010000017.1, on the reverse strand, counting down.
CGGCCGCTGCGTCCTGAGAGACAGAGGTAGCAAATCGGCGATAATGCTCCGAGAAGAGAAACTGGCCCGGGCGGAAGAAGAGGCTGACGTGCCCGTATGGCACGGCGAACAACGGAGTGCCCAGGTTCAGCTTCCACATGGTGGGGCCGTCTCTCGACTCGCGGGAGTAGAATCCCTTTGGAACAGGAATTGACCAGCCGGCGTATGAAATTTTATCGCCGAACAGCAAATGCCAACAGGGTCCGAGCAGGGGTACCGTGCACAAAACGAGCAAACCACAGGCGACAGACGCAGTTGCAAGTCTTAGTACGACCTTCGGGGACTTGCCCTTCAAATCGGGCATGGTCTGCCCTCGGGCGGCGGGTGGCTCACACGATTCTCCGAAAGTTTCTGCTTGACGTGGTCGCACGAGGAGAGGATACCACTTTCGTAATTCACCGTGGGGTGAAGAGACGCGCGTGCCCCATTCTTTCTTTAAGAAACGGTGGGCGTTTCTGCTCGGATGCCGAGAAATCTGAAACGACACTACGGAAAAGGCCCTCTGCATTTCACTACGTTCAGTTGCCATCGACGGCTGCCGCTGTGTGAAGGCGACCATTCGAAACGGGCGCCGAGTGGAAGAGCTGGCCTGTCGCCAGCATCGGTTCAGCATTGCCGACACACGGTTAAGCAACGATTGGGCACATAGGTACGGCCAGGCGGTTGACTACAGGCGGCTTACCTTCCAAAATCACGAGACGGGGTAGACCGCCTGGGTTGGATGGGTGAAGCGAGCGGTCGAACGCATTTGAAATAGGGCAGAGCCCCGGAAAACAGGAATGGCACAAGAGCCGAACGCCGTGGAACAAGCCGTAGTACGCGCCTTGCGAGACAACCTCGAACGGATTCAGCGAAATGCCGACGAGCTGCATCAAGCGGTCGGCGATATCGTGGCGGCGTGCGCGAGTTCGAAGCCGACCAATGCGCTGCCGTCGATGTTGAGGGCGCAGACGTCGGCTGCGTCTTTGTCGGCGGCTTTGGAAGTACTGTCGCGGTTCGTGGCCATGTCGATGCAGCCTGGCCAGCGATCTCCGCTGGAAGAGCAAATCACGCATCTAATAAGCACGGCCGGAGGTGAACCCGCCGCCGAGCCGGTGCGTCCGCACCCTGGGGTGCCTACACCGATGGCGCAGGCTCCGGCGCAAGCGACGGGGAGAACGCCGCCGCGCGCGGCGCCGCCAGTTGCGCCGCCGCCCGAAGCGGAACCGATGATTGAGCTGGAAGCCGAAGCAGACTCGATTGAGTTGATCGAGCCAGGCGCTCGGGCGACAGAACCCGGATTCGAAGACGAGTTCGACGTCAACCAACTTTCGCCCGAAGAACAGGAACTGCACAGGCGGGCAAATCGGGTGGCGAAAGTTTCCATGCAAGATATTAAAATGCTGAGACCGGAGCAGGTGCGGCTAGGCCGCGAAAAAAAGGATCTCTGCATCCGATTGAAAGACGACATTGAAAAAGCTCATCGAGAATACGACCGGCGTTTCAAACCCATCATGGACCACCCAGTGGATTACTTTTATCGCTGGATGGTGGAAATCCTCGCGGAGGGCGATGCCCATGCTCTCGGCGAATACCCGTACGCCACGCCCGCGCGGCATCGCTAAGATTGCGGTTAGGAATGCGACTGCTGCGAGATCGTGGGCCGCGGCGGCGATCGGCGTGTGCGCCTTGATGCTGGCGTTCGCGTTTATCGCGAGCGGCGCACCCGCGGCACGCAGGCAACCCACGCGCCACCATAAGAAAAAAAAGATAAAAAAGCCAGAGCCGGTCCCCTGCCGAGCGGGTTGCGCGCCAGAAACGGCTGCTCCGCAGCTTGTAGCAGGAGACACACCTGAGGACCAGGCGCGGCAGACGGAACTGGCGAGTCTCGCGCGCGATATGCATAACGCGACGCCCGGGGCCTACAACAAACTTTCCGCTTTCGCGGCGACAAACGCAGCGAATGTATGGGGTGCGCGAGCGGCGCTGGCACTTGGCAACGAGGAGCAGACGAAGAAGCACTACCAGCAAGCCCTCGCGTTGTTTAACAAAGCGAGCGGAGACACGCTGCTGCGCGAGTACGTTTTATATTGGACGGCGCAAGCGAAGCACGGGCTGGGCCGTTCGAAAGAGGCCCTCGCCGACTTGGAGACGGTCGAACACGACTATCCGAACACGGCGATGAAGGAGCAGTTGCTCGAGAGCCTTGCGCCGTTGGCCATTGAACTGGGCCACCCGCAGGATGCCATCGATGCGCTGAACTCTTATATGGCGACGGACACCCGTCCCACGCTGCTGCTCGAGAGGGCTCAGGCCTACCAGGCGGCGCATCAGCTCTCGCGGGCGGCCAAGGATTACCAATCGATTTTCTACAAGTATTCGCAGAGTGACGAGGCCAAGGCGGCCGAAAGTCCCGTTAAAAAAGATAACGCACGAGATGGGGAAAGAGTATCCATACCCCGGCGTCGAACTGCAGCAGCAACGGGCCCAGGCTTTTTACGACGCGCATAAATGGAAAGAGGCGCGCGTAGAATTCGAGAAACTGCTGGGAATGCTGCACGATCCCCAGAACCCCAACCGGCAATTGGCCGAGCTTCGCGTCGCGGAAGCCCGGGTGCAGCTCAAGGGTTCGCCAAAACTACTTGTGACGTTGAAGACTTCGGATTTCGAAGTCGATGCGGAGCGCCTCTATGCGCTGTCGCAACTCTATCGTTCGGACAAGAAGGCCGACGAAATGTTCGCCACGCTCAACGAACTCACGCAGAAATATCCGCTGAGCAAATGGAACGAAGAAGGGCTGATGGCGGCGGGAAACTATTATTGGGTGGGTCTCGACCGCACCAATGCCGCCATCTACTATCAACGCGTACTGGACACTTTCCCGAGCGGCAGAAATGCGTATAACGCGGAATGGCGCGTTGCGTGGGTCGCTTATCTGAATCGGCAACCGGACGCGGAGGACAAACTTAAAACGTTTCTGGTGAGGTATCCGTCATCGAGCAACACGCCGGACGCCGTCTATTGGCTCGGCCGCGATGCGGAGCGCAACGGAAAAATCGCCGAAGCACGGGACTATTACGAGAAAGGTGCGGATCGATTTCCGCAGACGTACTTTGGACATGCCGCAACGGAGCGCCTGAGCAAGTTGGAACCCGCCGCCAGCGACCCGCCCGCGCCGGAGATTCTGGACAAGATTCCTCCGCCGCCCGCGCTGCGGCCCTTTGATGAACCGATTCCCGCCGCGGCTGCCGATCGCTGGGCGCGCGCGCAGGCGTTGCGCACGATCGCATTCGATTCCGCCGCGGAGCTCGAGCTGAAGAACGCCTATTTTGCCACTTCGTCGCCGCGATTTCTCTACGAAGCGGCGCAAGCTGCGTTTGACCAGGGACATTTCGCCGCGGGCATGGGTTACGGACGCGTTATGGTTCCCAGTTTCGACGCGCGCAAATTTAGCGACTTGCCTCTCGACGTCTGGAAAGTTCTTTACCCGCTTCCCTACGAATCCGTGATCCGGCGCGAAGCGGCCAGGAACAATTTCGATCCCATGCTCGCGGCCGGACTCATGCGGCAAGAATCCACGTTCCAGGCCGACGCGCTTTCATCCCAGAATGCGATTGGACTGATGCAAGTGATCCCGAAAACGGGGCGGCTTCTCGCCCGGCAGCTTCGCGTGCGCTTTTCACCTGCCAAACTATTCCAACCCGATTACAACATCGAGCTTGGGATGCTGTACATCTCCGGGCTGGTGAAATTGACCGGCGCGCCCGCCTATGCGCTGGCCGCTTTCGATGCCGGCGAAGACCGCATCGCCGCATGGAAAGCCGAGCGTAACTACGACGAGATCCCCGAACTCGTGGAATCCATTCCGTTCAGCGAAACTCGCGATTACGTGCAAATCGTCTTGCGCAATTCCGAAGTCTACCGGATGATTTATGGTCAGTCGGGCGCGGCGCCTTCTTCGGCGGCTGGGCACGGCCGATAAAGTCTCGGCAGGGCCGATATCGCTCGGCGCGATGACAGTGACAATCCAGATCCTCTGGCAGGCTAAATGAACCCTTCTGAATCCGGCATGGCGCAGGCGGCTCGCCGCATGCTCTCGGCAAAAGCGGAGAAATTCACCGAATCGGTGATCCGAGAAATGACGCGGCTGGCCATGAAGCACGGGGCCGTCAATCTCTCGCAAGGCTTCCCCGATTTCGCGGCGCCCGCGGAGATCAAAGAAGCGGCGCGGCAAGCCATCGCCGATGACATCAATCAATACGCGATAACCTGGGGCGCCAAACCATTGCGGGACGCGATCGTAGACAAATTTGAGCGGACGCAGGGAGTGCGCGTCGACCCCGAGCGCGAGATCACCATTTGCTGCGGCTCGACGGAAGCGATGATGTCCACGATGCTCGCCATCATCAATCCGGGTGACGAAATCGTTGTGTTCGAGCCGTTTTACGAAAATTATGGGCCGGACGCGATTCTAAGCGGTGCCACCCCGCGCTTCGTAAAGCTGAGACCGCCGGATTGGACGTTCGATGAGAGGGAACTGGCCGCGGCCTTTGGCCCGCACACCAAGGCCATCATCCTAAACACGCCCAACAATCCTACTGGAAAAGTTTTCAGTCGCGCAGAACTCGAATTTATCCGCGACTTATGCGTTCGCTGGAACGTCTATTGCATCACCGACGAAATCTACGAACATATTCTTTACGACGGCGCCGAGCACATCTCCATGGCGCGCATCGATGGCATGCGGGACCGCACTATTGTGATCAATGGCATGTCCAAAACATACAGCGTCACAGGCTGGCGTGTGGGTTGGGCGATCGCATCGCCGGAACCGACCGCGGCAATCCGCAAGGTTCACGATTTTCTTACGGTAGGCGCCGCAGCACCCCTGCAGCAAGCCGGCGCCATCGCGCTGAAATCGCCCCAGTCTTATTACGACAAGCTCGGTGCGGACTACACCGTGCGCCGCGAGCGCCTCCTCAAGATTCTTACCGCCGCGGGGTTCACGGTCTATAAGCCTCTTGGCGCGTATTACATCATGACGGACATCTCAGCCTTTGGTTTTCCGGACGATGTTGCGTTTGCGAAGTTTCTCGTGGAAAAGGCGGGTGTCGCCGTGGTTCCCGGGTCCAGTTTTTATAACGACGCCCGAGACGGCGCCACGCAGGTCCGCTTCACGTTTTGCAAGAAAGAAAGCACGCTTGCGGCCGCCGAGGGGCGGCTGTCGCGCCTGCCAGAACTCATGGGAAATCGCTGACGACACAAATTATCACTGGATTCAAGTGAGCCTGCTGGAACGGCCTCTAAAATCTGACGAAATAGCTGGAAGACTGGTACATCCTGAATTTTTAGGGGTAGGAGACTGACGGTCGGTTGCCCTGTGGTGGTTAGCCTCCTACCCCGCGAGTGGTCTTGTATGTATAGACGATGCCAGCTCGAAATTAGTTTCCTGGTTGCCCTAAAATATTTTTAGATTCCATTAGTTTCCCAAATCCACGGTATCCAGGTACCGTGCCACGGCGGCCTTCCACTTAAATTTGTCTTGAATCGCGCTCTGCAAAGCTTGGGCCGCTTGCGGTTCCCCGTGAGTTAAATAGGTCTGTTTCGGAGGCGTCGGCAAAGCCGTCAGCCAGCGCAAGAGTTCACTTTTCCCGGCATGGGCGGAAAACTGCCCCATTTCTAATATCTCGGCACAAACAGGCACAGCCTGCCCGAAAAGGTGCAGCACTTTCGCGCCTTCCTGCAAAGCACGCCCGCGCGTCCCCACAGCCTGGAAGCCTGCCAAAATAACGGCATTCCGCGCATCCGGTAGCCGCTGCGCCAGATGGTGCAGCACGCGTCCCCCGGAGAGCATCCCGCTTGCGGAGACGATGATGCACGGCGTCTTGACGTTGTTGATAGCCTTCGAATCCTCGACAGACCGCGTCAGGTGAAATTCATGGACATCCAGCGGATCGCCCTTCCCGCCGCTCTCCTCGCGCAAAAAGTCCAGGTCATGATCTTCCTTGTATTTCAAATACAAATCTGTCGCGCTCAATGCCATGGGACTGTCCACATACACGGGAAGCCGCGGAATGCGCTGTTGATCCTCAAGCTGGCGCAAGTAATACATGAATGTTTGCGTTCGCCCAATGGCAAAAGCCGGAATCACGATCGAACCGCCGCGTTTTGCAACCCGGTTGACGATCCCGGCCAGCAGCTCCGCCGGGTCACCCGCCGCATGTTCCCGGTCGCCATAAGTCGATTCGCAAAGCAGCACGTCCGCTTTCGAAGGCGGCGTCGTGGGATCTTTCAAAATCGGCTGGTCGTACCGCCCGATATCTCCTGAAAACACCACGACAATCTTCTTTCCGCCTTCGGTGATGGTTAGTTCCAGGCTGGAGGACCCCAGGATGTGCCCCGCATCGTACGAGGTCACATGAAACTCCGGGCTGATGTCGAAGCTGCCGCTGCGTGGCATCGGTTTCAGCAGTTTCAGCACCGGATCCACGTCGTCTGGCCCGTACAGGGCGACAGGGTTGGGATGCCGGCTCCACTTATTGCGTTGAGCGTTTTCTGTTTCTTCCTGCTGCAGATGCGCAGAATCTTTCAGAAGAATCCCGGTCAGATCGATCGTCGCGGGATTGGCGAAGATCGGACCGCGAAATCCAGCCTTAACGAGAACAGGTAGCCAGCCGGTGTGATCCAAATGAGCGTGCGTCAGCAGCGCATAGTTGATTGAACTCGGATCGATTGGAAGCGGTTTCCAGTTGCGTTCTTTCAGCTCATTGGTGCCCTGAAAGAGTCCGCAATCGACGAGCAGCCGCTTGCCTGCTGCTTCGACGAGATATTTGGATCCGGTAACGCAACCTGCCGCGCCAAGAAATGTAAGCTTTGCCATAGGCCTCGCCGTTCCGTTGCCGTTCAAACTAATTCCGCGCTACACCTTACCTCAACCCACGCATCAAGACAAAACTTGCGCGTGCGCAACTGTTCTGAAGCGCGACGGGGCGAACCCAGTTGGCTCGCCCCGTCGCACTCTTTTTTTCCGTTGCGGTATCGGATTGCCGAAAAACAACGCCGGACAACTTGCAGTTGGTTTTAATCCGCCGCGCCGGCCTGCTTCTTGCGATTATAGTCTCGATGTTCAGACCGAGACCCTTGGCGACGCCGCTTCCATACGCCGGATCTGCTTTGTAGAAGTGTTGAATCTGCAGCTCCTGACGTCCGCGGCCACGAATTCGAAACATTTCCTTTGCTCGGCGAACGATTCTTTGCCGCGCTTCCAACGGAGCACAAATTCGCGAAACGGCGCTCGCTTTCTCTCAAAGATCTTCGCGCGTCGGCGGCTCCGCGCCGGCCGTGAAGCACACCTCGTCCGTTCCTCCGCCACAAGCTCACAGTCCATTCTTAGATTGATATTTCGCCGCCGGCCGGCGGCGTTATCCCTGGCCCTGGAATGTTTTGCGCCGGTTTAGCGCTTTTCCACCGAAACGGTCATCGCGTGAAAGTTCAGCGTCAGGACCGCTTTGTAAAACAGCTCGATCCCCACGGTCGCGTCGAAGAGTCCATCCGGCTCATGCACGTCGGCAGTAGGGAAGTAGACCAGCGGCGCAGGGCCGCTCAAGGTCACTCCATGAAAACTTTCACTTTTCACGGGAGCTTCTTTCATCTTCACTCCCCCATCCGTGAACGGAAAGTCCCTGGATTTGTTGGTTTTCGCTTCCTCCGCGAGCTGCAATTTGTCGATCGACGCTGTATAGACCAACAGCGTCCCGCTGTACATCGTGTCGATCTGCGCCGACACTTTCTTTCCATTAATTTCAAATCCATCCGCCACCACAATCGGCGGTCCGTCCTCCCCGAAATTGATGAGCGAGATCTTGTCGCAAGCTCCCGCGCAATCTACCGGCGCCGTCAACACCTCCGAGATTCGCACTTTTCGGGCCACGAAATCGATTTGGAGGATGCGGTCCTTGAAAGCCGTATAGGAAAGCGTGCCGTCCACATGAGGCATCTGGTTTTGCGAAATCAGCTCCGAGAGGCTCATTGCCAACGTGCCGACGTTGGTAAGCGTCACGTTCCCCACGCTGATCGATGGGATCACTGTCCGGAAGATGCCCGAAGGCGCGCCTGCCGGCAACGCTCCTATCGGCTTAAGGCCCGCCGCTTCCGCGTACGGCGCATCCAGAACGGAGTCCACGTTTCCAGTATCAATTCCCATTTTCAAGGCGGGACCGCTGCCGATCCGCGCTTCGACACACGGCAAGCCGTCGCAATCCACCAGCGGCACCTCGGCGGCAAATTTCACCCCTCCAGCGTGTTGTGCTCGTACCTGCGTCGCGGAAAGTATGGCGAGCGCGGCAAGACTGAAGATGGGTAAAAGCGTTCGGCGCATGGGCGTCCTTCTCAACATGATCCTGGATTTGTGGTTGTTCGTTGTGAGACCGTCCGAATCAACAATCTTTAGCTTACAAGGAAAGGCGCCGGGAAACCGGCTACGTGGAAAGCTAAACCGAAATACCGCATTTCGATCGATTGGTGGAGCCGATGGGATTCGAACCCACGACCTCCTCGATGCCATCGAGGCGCGCTCCCAACTGCGCCACGGCCCCACCGGGGATACTCTAAAAGTTTAGCACACCCTGCCCGGAACGGATGCCTTCAGGGCTCGCACGTCTTCGCTCAAATGGGCGAAAGTTACCATTCGCTCAAGGCGCCTTGACGAGGATGTTCGGAATATTTTTCTCCCGCAGCGTCGCGTTGAACGCCCCCACGTCCTTCGCAATCACCTGTTCCATTTCGTGCTGCGATTCATCGGCCTGCTGCTTCAACTCCTGCTGCACGGCCGCCTGCTGCGTCGTGGGAGCAAAATCGGACGAAGTGCCTACCTCGTCCGCCAGGTAGCTGATTTTCTGTAGCAGCATCGGCAAGTAGCGGACATCGTCCTGTCCTCTTCCCGTCGCTTGGAGCTGGACCACTTTTCCTTCCGCCCCTGTCAACTTTTCCGCAAGCTCATTGGCGGCCATTCGAATCGCTTTCGAGCCTTCGTCCTTTCCTAATTGCTTTTCGAGATCGGCGAGCTGCGCGCGAATCGATTCGATTTGGTTGACGTTCTCAGCCAGTGCGTTCATTTCCTCGCGAAGCTCCGTGACCAACTTCAATTGCGCCTGGATTTCGCTGTCGCTTCCCGTTGAGTGCGGATCCTTCAGCACGTTCAGCTTCTGGCTGCTTTTTTCCTCGCCAACAGTTAGCGTAACAGTGTACGTTCCCGGCGGCTCAAGCAGAGAAATGCGGTCCACCGCGGGAGCGGCGCGCCAGCCTTCCGGCCCCTGCGGCACATCCGGCGAATACGTCGGAGGAGTTCTCAACTTGACCTCAGTGGCTTCCTCGCCCCGCAAATCCCACCAGTAGCGATTGATGCCTGGTTTCGCCTCGCACGGCGGGGCCTCTCTCCTGCCAAATCCCCCTCCGCCCGGACCCGCTCGGCGTCCGCCCTCGGTTCGCGGCGCGCGGCATTCGATTTCGCGCACGGTTTTTCCGCTCGCATCGGTGATCGTGAGTTTTGCGTGTTCTTTCTCGCCGAGTTTGGACTTCAAATAAAAATTGATGGAAGCTCCGTACGGCGGATTGTGGCCCGCCGTGGGATCGGCGGAAACGCTCGCAGGTTGCTCGACGGTCCGGAAACGGTAAGCGTCGCGCGGCGCGAAGAGATGCGCGCTTGACGCCAGCACTTCTGAAGTCACTTGTTGCAAAGGCGTCAAATCATCCAGGATCCAGAAGCCGCGTCCGTAGGTCGCCAAATCCAAATCGTGGAAGCGCTCTTGCACCGTGATCCAGTACACCGGCGCATGCGGAAGGCCGCTCTGCAGCGGCTGCCAGTTCTTTCCATCATCGAAGGAAACATAGAGCGCGTTTTCCGTGCCCAAATACAGCATGCCTTTGCGCACGGGATCCTCGCGCACGCAATGCGCGTAGCTCAGCATGCTGTGCGGGATTCCGTTCGTAATGGAGGTCCACGATTTCCCGTAATCCGAAGTTTTGTAAACGAAGGGGTCGCGATTATTCACCTGGTGGCCGTCGACCGTGATATACGCCGTCCCCGCGTCGTATCGCGAGGCTTCGATGTTGCTCACCGTTCCCCAGTCCAGCATATTCGGGATATTCTTCGTGACATTCGTCCAGTTCTTACCGCCGTCACGCGTGATCTGTACCAGCCCATCATTGGTGCCCGCCCAAATCACGCCCGCTTCCTTCGGCGACTCGGCGATGGCAAAGACCACTCCTGCGTATTCCACGCCAATATTGTCCGGCGTAAGGCCGCCCGAACTCCCCATACGGCTCTTGTCGTCTCGCGTCAAGTCCGGGCTTATCACATGCCAGCTATTCCCGCCGTCCGTCGTTTGGTGCACAAACTGGCTTCCCGCATAAACCTTATTGTGGTCGTGCGGCGAAATCGCAATCGGAAATTCCCAGTTGAAGCGGTATTTCACTTCCGCCGCCGTCGCACCGGAAACATCCACGGGCCAAACCTCGACCTCGCGCCACTGGCGGTTCCGCTCGTCAAAGCGCACCACCGCCCCGCTCACACTTCCTGCTCCTGTCCCGCTCGACCATATGATGTTGTTATCCACGGGGTCGGGCGTGGCAAAGCCGCTTTCGCCGCCGGCAATTGGGTGCCACACGCTCCGCGATATCCCCGCTCCGCCAAATCCTCCAAACTGCAAGCTGTTGCTCGGCCCACGATAGGATGAACCGTCTTGCCGATTGCCATAAACGAAGTAAGGAATCTGGTCGTCCACCGTCACGTGATAGATCTGCGCGATGGGAAGCTGGATACGGTCCCACGTATGCCCCCGATTCACCGAAATGCTCACGCCGCCGTCGTTGACGACGGCCATGCGGTCTCCATTCGTCGGGTCAATCCACATTTCGTGGTTGTCGCCTCCGGGGCTCGCGGGCATATTCGTCAGCGTGTGGCCGCCGTCCAGCGTTCGCGAAAACGCCGACGTGAAGAAATAAACCTCATTTTCGTTGTCCGGCGAAATCTCTTCTCGCGTGTAATAGTGCGTGCGTCCGCGGACTTGTCGGTCGGAGTTCACTAATTGCCAATTCTCGCCGCCATCGTCCGAGCGCCAAAGTGCACCGCTCTGTCCGGGATGGCCCTCCCAGGGAACGCCGTCGCCCGTTTCAATCATGGCGTACACGCGATTCGAATCGCGCTGCGCCACGCGCACCGCAATCCTTCCCACAGGCGGCTTTGGCAACCCATGGCCTTCCAGTCGCTTCCACGTTACCCCGCCGTCCGTGGACTTGAACAAACCGCTCCCCGGCCCTCCGCTTGTACGGCCCCAAGTGTGAATCTCCATCTGCCACATCCCCGCAAACAAAATCCGCGAATTATTCGGATCCATCGCCATATCCGAGCATCCGGTGCTTTCGTCGACAAACAGCACCTTCTCCCAATTCTTGCCGCCATCTGTCGTTCGAAAAACGCCGCGTTCCGGCTGCGGCCCGTACCCGTGCCCCAGCGCGCACGCCAGCACGATGTCCGGATTGCGCGGATCAATCACCACATTGCTGATTCGGCCGGTCTTCTCCAGTCCCATCAGCTTCCAGCTCTTTCCCGCGTCCAAGGACTTGTAAATTCCATCGCCAACCGAAATGTGGCTTCGGATGAACGATTCGCCTGTTCCGGCCCAGACGATATTCACGTCGCTCGCGGCCACCGCAAGCGATCCAATCGAGGACACCGGCTCCGAATCAAAAATTGGTTCCCAGTGCGTGCCGCCGTCGGTGGTCTTGAAGATCCCGCCCGATGCTGTCCCAACATAATAGAGGTAGGGGCTTCCCGGCACTCCGGCGACCGCCGTGGTGCGATTGCCCACCGGCCCGATGTATCGAAATTCGAGCTGGCTGTAAGTGTCCGGATGGATCTGTGCCTGCTGCGCTCGAAGAAGTTTCGGAGCGCCAAAGAACGCTACCGCCAAGGCTAGTACGATGACACGCGCGCGCTTTAACATGCTGAATCCCCCTCGCAGATTTTTGCCTGGAATTGCGCGGATGATACGTGCGCGGAAGGCGCAGGTCAACGAATTTATCGTCCCCCGCGCTGGACGCCAAGCAACCCCGGCGCTATCCTGAAACTCCTAACTCTTTAGGCCGGTCGATGCGTGGAAAGGAATTCGCAAGGCATGCACCATAGTTTCCAGGAACCACCCACAACGTTCTCCCCGATAAACGCGCGGATTCCCGCAACTCTCTCAACGCTCTTGTTTTTGGCTTTGCCCCTTGCTGCCCAGCAGACCGGTCCCTTGCCGCCGCCTCCGTCCTACACCGCCCCTACTCCCTTGCCTCAGCCGAGTTCCATTTCCAAGTCCGCTCCTCATCAGACCACCACTGAATCTCCTCTTTCGACCGCTGCGCCCGCAATCCCGCCCGAGCAAATCATTCAAAAATTCGCTGAGCGCGAGGCCGAGTTCAGGAAAGAGCGCGACAACTACACCTACACGCAAACCTTCGTCATCCAAACCATCGACGACTATAGCGGGCAGCCCGACGGCGAATATCGTATGACCAGCGACATCCTCTTCACCCCCGAAGGCAAGCGCTACGAGCACGTCACCGACGCTCCCGCCCCAACCCTCCAGCGCATTAGCATGTCGCAGCAGGATTTCGACGACCTCGAGCACGTTCAGCCCTTCGTGCTCACCACCGACGAGCTCCCCAAGTACGACGTCAAATATGTCGGCCAACAGCAGCTCGACGATCTCAACACTTATGTCTTCGATGTCGGCCCCAAAACCATCGAGAAAAATCAGCGTTACTTTCAGGGCCGCATTTGGGTCGACCAGAAAGACCTTGCCATTGTCAAAACCGACGGCAAAGCCGTTCCCGACATCAAAAAGCATGGCCAGGAGAACGTTTTCCCGCGCTTCGAAACCTTCCGCGAAAACATCGAAGGCCACTACTGGTTCCCGACCTACACGCACTCCGAGGACACCTTGCAATTCAGCACTGGAAATGTGCGTATCCGCATGACCGTGCGCTACGAAAATTACAAGCGTTTCGGATCGACCATCAAGATCGGACAGCCCATCGAAATCCCCAAGCAGAAGCCCTAGCCGCCTTTCAATATTGCGTGACGAACACCCCGCCGGTGTTGTCTACTGTGCGAGTCTCGAGGCATCGTTCCTTTGCTCCCGCTTCGCACTTACGCAAAACGCATCCTGATCGCGGCCGTCTTGGCCGCTGCGCTTGTCTATGCCGGAGACTTTGTCTACCTTCGCGTGCGCATGCTGCATCCGAAAGCCGACGACCCTTTCGAAACCGTCACCGCGCTTCGCATCCTCGCTATCGAAGAAAAAGGCGGCAAAACGGAATACACCATCGACGAGCTACAACCCCAGCAAACCGCCGTCTGCGTTCACTCCTTGTTCCCACACTCCGGCGATCCACCCTGCTGGTATCTCAAACGAAAATTCGCCCAGCCCATCCCGATGGTAATTTTCTTGATCTCGATGCCGAACAGATGAAGAAGGAATTCTGGAAAGGATCAAGCGCTCGCGTTGAATGCCGGCGTCCCTCTACCGTTACTCGTGCCGCAACGCCACCATGGGGTCCATCCGCACCGCACGCCGCGCCGGGATGTAACACGCCGCTAGCGTTACGAGCAATAGCAGAACAACGATAAGCGCCATGGTCAGAACGTCTGTGTTGCTCGCGCCGAAGAGCTGCGCGGACACGAAACGCGCCACGCAGGCAGCGGCGAAAATGCCCACGACAATTCCCCACAACGCCAAGAGAGCTCCATATCCAAGAACTAAGCGCATCACGTCGCGTGGCTTTGCTCCCAGCGCCATGCGAATTCCGATCTCCCTCGTCCGTTGCTCCATCCATTTGGCCACCACTGCGTACAGCCCGACAGCCGCGAGCACCAGAGCAAGAATGCTGAAACTCCCCAGTATTCCTGCGGCCATCCGCGGTTGCCAAAGCGAATCATCAACCTGCTCGGACATCGTTTTAATGGCGAACACCGGCAAATTTGCATCTAGTGAAGCGACGGCGCCGCGTACAGCCGGAAGGAGTCCCGCAGGATTTGCCAAAGTGTGAATTACGAGCGTCGGCGTTCCGTTGTAGTTCTGGAATTCCGGCAAGTAGAGCAGAAGCGGCGGATCGGTTACGAGAGAGCGGTACTTGGCGTCTGCGGAAACGCCGACGATCTCGATGGGCGGCCGAGGCGCACCCACCCAGGAAGGCCACTCGATGCGCCTGCCCACAACATTCTGATCCGGCCAAAGACGCTGCGCCAATCGCTGGCTCACGATCGCGACCAGGGGCGATCCGGGCCCGTCATGTTCGCTAAAATCCCGGCCCTGCAAAATAGGAATCCCCATGGTCCGAAAATAGTTCGGTGCCACATTGTTCATATCGACTCGTAAGCCCACCTCGAATTCGTGACTGCGGTAGTATTCCAAGGGAGGCACTTGGCCTTCGTAAAAGATCGACACCCGGCTGCTCCAATCCTCCGGCGGGACCGTGGCTGCAAGGCTCGCGGACTGGATTCCGGGAACCTGCTCGACCCGCGCCAGAAGTTCCTCATAGAAGTGTTGCGCTTGCCCTTCCGAATATCCCTGGATGCTCGTGGCGACGGACATCATCATCAAATTGCGGGTACTGAATCCGGGATCTTGATTCACGATCTTCTGCATTCTGCGGACAGTTACACCTGCCACCACAAGCAAAACCAAAGAGAGCGCCACTTGTGAAGAAACCAGCGCATTTCTAAAGGGTGAACGCCGCCCCAATCCCGGCGCGTTTTCTTTTAAGGTAGCCACCAGGTCGGATTTGGATCCTTGCAAGGCAGGCGCGAGAGTAAACAACACTCCCGTCAGCAAAGCCACGAGTAGCGTGAATCCCAGCACGCGGGCGTCCGGATTTGTGTCCACATTGCGAAGCGCGTAGAGCGGCTGGCGGAAAGCAAGAATTAGTCTGCCAGACCAGGGCGCAACGAGCAGGCCGAGTCCTCCAGCGAGGAAAGAAAGCAACACGCCTTCCGTTAAAAGCTGCCGCACGAGTTGTCCGCGGCTCGCCCCTAACGCCAGCCGCATGGCAATCTCTCTTCGCCGCCCCTCGGCACGGGAGAGCAACAGATTCGCAACGTTACTGCACGTAATCAGCAAGAGAAGTCCCACCGAAGCGATCAACAGCCCGAAGAATTTTTGAAGCATGGCGCGGTCGTCCGGGTCCATACCAAAACTAGGGATCAAGTCCACGCTGCGATGCTCGTTGGATTCGGGGTACGCTGCCGCAAGCTGCCTTGCGATAGCCTGCATTTCGCTGCGAGCCGCGGCTAGGCTGACGTGCGGCTTCAACCTGCCGAAGATTTCAATCCATCCGGAATTTCTGTTGTGAAGCGCACCACGCGACATTTGCGGCATGGCTTCCGGTTGCATGGTCAGTGGTAGCCAGACATCCGTAGGCGAGCCCACCGTCGTTCCTTCAAATTGGGCAGCGGCCACCCCAACCACGGTAAAACTGTGACCGTTGAGCAAAATGCTTTTCCCGGCGATCTGTGGATCCGAGCCGAAAACTCTCTGCCACATTCCGTAGCTCAATACCGCGATCGGGGACTCATCATCTGTTTGCACATCCTCGGAAGCGATCAATCGGCCAAGCGCGGGATTCACACCGAGCACGGAGAAATAGTTGCCGGACACCAATTCGCCGATGATTCGTTCGGTCGTGCCGTGACTCAGCGCCAGCGCAGCGCGGCAGCGTGCACCCACTCCTGTAAAGGATTGATTGTGATCTCGGTAATCGAGGTAGTCGGGATAGCCAAACGAATAGTCAGGATTGTTTTTCTGCAAGCGCTCGAAAATGACGAGCCCCGCAGGATTCACGACGCCGGAAACTGGACGAATCAGCACCGCATTAATCACGGTAAAAATCGCTGTGTCTGCGCCAATGCCCAGCGACAAAGTCACGATGCACACGATTGCAAATCCCGGGTTCTTCCGCAGTCCCCGCAGAGCGAAACGCAGGTCTCGTACGAATGCTTCGATCATCGGCGATCCTTGAACCTTATATCGAGGCGGCGGGCTCCGGTTCTCGAACAGTCATGGTTCACTCGTGCCGCAAGGCTACCATCGGGTCCACGCGCGTGGCGCGTCGCGCTGGGATGTAAGACGCCGAAAACGCGATCAGTGTTAACAAGCTCGCCAGCACCTGCTCCTGCGCAAACCCCGCACTGCTCCCGACGGCGATTTCCGGCAGCGCCGCTCTTCTCTACCCCGTGTTAATCGCCGTCGAGCCGGCCTACAATCGAAACTCGCCTTCCCAACACGCCACCACCACGCACGCCAGGCAATTGCCAAGCACATTCACCGCCGTCCGCCCCATGTCCATCAATTGATCTATTCCGAACAGCAAAAACAACGGCTCCGTCGGCAGGTGGAATTGCGCTGCCGCCGCAAAAACGATCACTAGCGATGCACGCGCCACGCCCGCGGTCCCTTTGCTCGTGATCAGCAAAGTCAGCAGCATCACCGTCTGCTGCCCGATCGTCAGGTGAATTCCAGCAGCCTGCGCCACAAAAACGAGCGCCAGTGCCTGATAGAGGCTCGAGCCGCCCAGATTGAAGCTGTATCCGGTGGGCAGCACAAACGCTACCGTTTCGCGCCGCACTCCGAACGCTTCCATCTCTTCCATCGCGCGCGGCAACGCTGCTTCGGAACTCGCCGTCGCGAACGCAATCGTCACCGGCTCGGTCACCGCTCGCACAAATTCTTTCAGCGGCGTTTTCACCAGCAAGGCAATCGGCAACAGCACGCCAAAAATAAAGATGAAGAGCGCCACGTACATCGTCGCCAGCAGCTTCACCAGCGGCAATAGCACGCCCAATCCAAGATGCCCCACGGTGTAGGCAATCGCACCAAAAACGCCGATCGGTGCTGCGTACATCACCAGATTCGTGAACTTGAACATCGTCTCCGAAAGGCTCTCCGCAAACGCCACCATCGGCCGCCGCTTCGGCTCCGGCACCAGCGCCAGCGCCATGGCAAACAACACGCTGAACACCACCACTTGCAAAACTTGGCCTTCCGCCACTGATTTCGCGATGTTTTCCGGAAAAATGTCGGTGATTAGTTGCGCTGTCGAGTGCGGCGCGGCGTTCAGCGGCGCGGCTCCGGTCACCGCCGGAAGATGTACGCCCTCCCCGGCGCGGCTGATATTGATCGCCGCAAAACCAATGACCAGCGTAATCACCGAAACAATTTCAAAGTAAACGAGCGATTTGATCCCCAGCCGCCCCACTTTCTTCAAATCCGCGTGCCCCGCAATCCCCACCACCAGCGTCCCAAACAACAGCGGCGCAATAATCACCTTGATCAGCCGCAAAAAAATCGTCCCTAAAAACTGCACTTTCTCCGCTGCCGCTGGCCAGTCGTGTCCCAACTCCGCCCCTGCCAGCAACCCCAGCACAATCCATGCGGTCAGCGACCGCTTCGCCCCCGCATAAGCCGCAATCAGGGCAATCGCCACCCACCGTAAGCCCACCGCCGCATCCGCAGCCACCCCTGCCGGATGCCCACCCGCCAGTAGCGACGCTACAATCGCCACCGTCGCCGCAGCAATCGTCACTCCCAGCAGTCTGTTCTTCATCGGCTCCAACCCGCGTTCCTCATTGGCCGCGAACGGTATTCCGGATATGCATCCGTGTCAATCTTTCCGTTCAACGCCGTCTCAGGCAACCCGCCCGCTCGTCCTTGGTTCTGAGTGCCATAACAGCTGTCTCTGGGGACTCGGGCCAAGGGCGATGCGCGGCTGTTGCGTTGCCACCTTAGAACGCTTTGCGTGTGAGGTGTCCTTATGCGCCGTTTGTGTTGGACGATTCTGTCTGCCGTTTTTTCTGTCCCATTTCTTTCCTCATTCCCCGGATTCGCGCAAGACCAGCATCCCGTCCCGATCCAGCCACCCGCATCCTTACAGAAAAGCGCAAAGGACCAAAAGAAACAAGCGAAGCAGTTCGCCAAGGAAAGCAATCCCTACACCACCTGGCTGACCGAAGAGGTGCCCTACATCATCACCAAGGAAGAACACGACGCTTTTCTGCGTCTCACCACCAACGAAGAGCGCGAGCAGTACATCGAAGATCTGTAGTGCCGCAGCAGTCCCGATCCCGATTCCCCGGAAAACTCCTTCCGCGAAGAGCACTATCGCCGAATCGCTTACGCGAACGAGCATTTCTCCTCCGGCATCCCCGGCTGGAAAACCGATCGCGGCCACATCTACATTCTCTGGGGACCTCCTGATGAGATCGAATCGCACCCCTCCGGCGGCACGTACGATCGCCCGCCCGAGCAGGGTGGAGGCACCACCACCACCTATCCTTGGGAACTCTGGCGCTATCGTCACCTAGAAGACATCGGCGACAACATCGAAATCGAATTCGTCGACACCACCGGCTCCGGTGAATACCACATCACCATGGACCCCGGCGAAAAGGATGCGCTAGCGAAAGTTCCCGGCGCTGGCCTCAGCATCGGCGAACAACTCGGCCTTTACTCCAAGGCGCAACGCTTCACCAATACCAACGGCACTACGCTCCCGGTACCCATTGGCGGATTGTCGGCCGGAATGGACGAGTTCGAAAACATGGAGCGTTATTTTAAAGTCCAGCGCCCTCCCGAACATTTCAAAGATCTCACCGAAATGGTCGGCGTCCATATCCTTCGCAGCCAAATTCACATGGACTATCGCTTCGACTTCCTCCGCGTCACCAACGATTCCGTTCTCGTCCCCATCACTATCCAAGTCGCCAATCGTGACTTGAGCTTCAAAAGCAAAGACGGAGTACAATCCGCCGTCCTCAATCTCTATGGCCGTATCACTTCCCTCAGCGGCCGCGTCGTCGACACTTTCGAGCAAGTCATCTCCACCGATCTTCCAGACTCTCTCTTTCCATCCGCCATAACCCTTTCCTCTATTTATCAGCGCTCCGTCCCTCTCCGCTCCGGCTTATACCGCGTCGATGTTGTTCTCAAAGACGCCCAAAGCGGCAACGTAGGCATCATCGACGCTGCCCTTCGCGTTCCTCTGTACGACGAAGACTCCATTCAGGCCAGCTCGCTCGTCCTCGCCGACCAAATCCACCCCATCCCCTCTTCCCAAATCGGCCAGGGCCCCTTCGTCCTCGGCTCCTACAAAGTCCGCCCTCGCATCAACGCCGAATTCTCCAGCGCCGACAGCATGGGCATCTTCCTCCAGCTCTATAACCTTAAGCTCGACCCCGATTCCCACAAAACAAACGTCTCCGTCTCCTATCGCGTCATAAAAGATCAGCGGCAAGTCTGGAAGCAGGACGAATCCTCCGAGCAGTTACATCAAGCTCGTGAACAAATCACCCTCGAGCGCAACCTTCCGCTCTCCTCCCTCGCCCCCGGTCGCTACACCCTCGAACTCTTCGTACTCGACCTCCTAACCAACCAAACCGTCATCCGCTCCGCCGATTTCACAATCAAGCCCTTGCCCACCGCCAAACCCATCACGTGACCTAGCATCATAGCGTCGCATTCACAGCATCCACCGACCGCTTGCCGCCTACGCCAGTTTTGCCTGTACGTGTAGAGCTCACTGCCGCCACCGCCAGGACCGGATCGCCGACCGCCTCAAAATTTCATTCGGCTTATTCTTGACAAATAGTTACTTTCTGTATAGTCTTTATTAGCTAAGATTATGTCTTCTTGCTGTGCCGCTAGAACCGTGCCGGCGTTTTTGCTTTCCGGAAGTGGCTCTTCCGCCCTAACTCTTTTATTCCCAACACCTAAGGATCAAACCGTATTTTGCACAATTTTAGTACAATCTTGCCCAAGCAAGTCATTTAGAATCAACACTTGCAAAACCGTATCAAAACAAATGACTTTAACCATCTGTAGAATCAACACTTATGCAAAACCCCGGGGGGGAGGGCTGAGCCCCGATCGAAGTGGTCGCGTTCAGCAGGCCTTTCCGAAGGAGACCTTTGCCAAAAGCACGAAAAGATATCAAAACAAATCACTTATAAGTCTTTTAGAATCAAATCTTTTGCAGACCACCCTCTGCTAAGCCTTTTCGTTTCAAATCTTTCCAAAAAACAGGGGGAGGCAGCTATGACTAACCAGCAATTCGGACAGACGGAATTTATCCCGACAGGTTAGGGAGTCTGTTTTCCCCGTTAGCTTCAGCACCACGCCACCAAGAGCCCGTCTCGCCTTCAACTTCTCCCGCAGGAGGACAGTTCACAGCCCCTCGGTAAGTGGATCGCTTTCCAACGATGAGCCGGCTATTTTTCGCGGTGAAATTCCACATAATCGCGGCCATGGTACAGGCGGTAATTGCCAGCCTCCGACGTCGCCCTGAACTGCAGCGGGACCGGGCGCTTTATCTCCGTGTCTCTCGTCGAGCCGGCCTGCAACACATCGTTGGCGCCGATGTCCATAACCACAAACTTGTTGCCATCGAGAAAGCCGATGCCATACGCACCGGGCTTCAGCGTTTGCCCGCCGATCTCGACCGGCACTTCGTTGATGAGATACGCCTGATATTTTTCCTTTATGGCGGTGGAGTAACCAGAGCTATCCACGACTCCCGCGAGCACCAGGAAGCCATCCGCGTAGCGAACGCCGCCCGTATTGCGATCTTGCACCGTCGCTAACTGGCCGCGGAAGAAGACTCTCTCAGGAAACAACTTTTTGCCGACCTCGGCGGCCGTCAAAACAGACTCTTTGCCCGGAGCGGAATTTGCAGACGTTTGCGGACGGGCGAACGAGACTCCAGCAACAGCCACGAACGAGGCTGCGAGCAACGAGATGCACGTGCGTAACTTCACGGCATTCTCCTTAGGCGAGTTAGCAGTATAGCGAAACCCGCGATCAGAAGGGCGAAGTGAAATTTCCTTAGACGCCAGCCCTCACCGGGCCGATTCAGGTTTGCACAACGCTGCATTATCATTCTCATTGGAGAAACTCCGCAGTGATCCAGGTCACCGTTCTGTGACCTTAATCACGCCCATGGCCGCCGATAACTGCCGTCCCGCAATCGCCGGGCAAACACACGGATCGAAAACTGACGCATGGCCCAGTCCCTTAACAACTCGCACATCCGCCGCAAATCGTCTAGAGTATTTCTGAAATTTCATGGGATCCGAATCCACATGAACCGCACACTCGCATCGTTGTTCGCTCTCTGCCTGTCACTGGCATTTCTTTTTCCTTCCGCCGCCGAAGCTCGCAAAGAAAAATTCCATTTTGGCAAAGTCGGGATAGCGCACCGCCAGTTCATTCCTCACGAGCCCTACGACTGGCGCGCCGCAAAAACGCACGCCCTCGTTACCGACATCTGGTATCCCGTCGACCCTGCCACCGTCGAGCAAACCCAATGGGTCGGCTCTCCCGCTTCGCCCTTTGCCAAGGCCGGTAGAGCCGCCCCGGATGCCCCGGTCATCGCCGCGCCCGCAAAACTTCCCTTAATTCTCCTTTCGCACGGCACGGGTGGCTCCTCGCTCATGCTGGCATGGCTCGGCACCGCGCTCGCCTCGCACGGCTACATCGTCGCCGCAGTAAATCATCCCGGCAATAACGGGCTCGAACCCTACACCCTCGAGGGATTTTCCATTTGGTGGGAACGCGGCAGTGACCTGACCGCCGTCCTCAATGCCATGCTCGCCGATTCCATCTTCGGCCCCCGCATCGACTCCACGCGCATCGGCGCAGCCGGCTTTTCCCTCGGCGGCTTCACGGTCATCGAGATCGCTGGTGGCATCGGCGAATTTTCCCGTTTTCAGGATTTCTGCAAATCTCCTCGCGCCGACGGCATGTGCGCCGACCTTCCCGAATTTCCCGGCCTCTCCGCAAAAGTCAGCGCTCTCGCTAAAACCGATCTTGCTCTGCAGGCCGCCCTTCGCGAGGGCGCCGAATCCCATCGCGACTCGCGCATCCGCGCTGTCTTCGCCATTGCTCCTGCTCTTGGCCCGGCTTTTATTCCAGATTCCCTCGCGAAAATCTCCATCCCCGTTCAGATTCTTGCGGGCTCAGCTGATTCGATCGTGCCTCTCGATACCAGCGCAAAATTCTTCGCCGCCCATATTCCCGGCGCGCAACTTACCATCATCCAGGACGTCGGCCACTACACCTTTCTTGCGACGTGTCTCCCGCTCGGCGATCAATCC
Source organism: uncultured Acidobacteriota bacterium (assembly GCA_963753745.1). GTDB lineage: Bacteria > Acidobacteriota > Terriglobia > Acidiferrales > UBA7541 > Acidiferrum. The sequence goes on along the minus strand of CAVWDX010000017.1, from coordinate 167,065 downwards.
AAGCCCCAGCTCTGCCTCGACAAGGCGGGCGTCCTCCGCGATGACATCCACGCGCAGACCGCCAACCTCGCCTACCATTTTTTCGACGCTAATTTGAAATGATTCTGAGGAATTGCGGGGAGCTTCGAAGCCTTATCACCGTTCTCGGCGCGCTTAGCAAGAGTCAGCACTCGTGAGTTACGAGTCACCAGCCACTCTTGCGTTCAGTGCGCAGCTTCGGAATTGAGTCCCAGCAGTAACCACGGAAATTCAACTGGGCAGCAAAAATTGCTTCTTCGGAATACCCTTTTCGCGGTACAGGTCGCGGTCCGCCGCTCCCAATATCTCGTTCAGCGTTTCTCCGTCGTCCGGAAAAACCGCCGTCCCAATACTCACGAAAAGTTTCGGTTCTTCTCCATCTTCCATGAGCCTCTTCGTGATCCTCTGCGCAACCAGGCGCGCTGCTTCCGCGTCCGTCTCCGGCAATATCAGCACAAACTCGTCGCCGCCGTAGCGCCCCGCTGTATCCATCTCCCGCGAATAGAGCCGCAGCATATCCGCCAGCCGGCACAACGCCCGGCTTCCCACGATATGTCCATACGCATCATTTATTTTCTTGAGCCCATCCAGATCCAGCAGCAGTACCACGAATGGCCGCTCGGTTCTGCCGTATCTCTTGATTTCCGTCTCCAGCGCCTCTACCACTTGGCGGTAATTGGCCAGCCCGGTCAGCGGATCGCTCAGCGCCAAGTTCCGAACGCGTTCCTCAGCCCGTCGATGTTCATTGACTTCCGCGGCCAGCGCCAGCGACGTGAGGGCCATGATCCCCATGAAGACCTGCATTAGCAGCAGCGAGGTGTTCTGCGATTCCCTGGCAAATGGTCCATACCCATGCAAAGTGCCCCACGCGGCAATCCCCCAAAGCGCACAAATCGCCGTCGCCGCCTTCCGGCGTCCATATCGATACGCCGCCCAGATCAGAAATGGAATACACAAATATTCCAAAGGATAGTTCTTTAATTCGAGATGGAATGCCTTGCCGAATACGATCCCGCCGGTGGAAAACAGCCCCAAAAAAAGGATAGTCAGCTCCGTAAATTGCTTGCGGCTCCAGCGCAAGCGGGGATTCTCCCACCACAGCAGCAGCAGCGGCGTTACGACTATGGCCCCAATCGCGTCACCCAGCCACCACGTGCTCCAGATCGACCCGAAAGCCGCCCAATTCGCGAAACCGCCCAGGGCCAGCGTCGCAACCCCAATCGTCGCGCTCACAGTCGTTGCCGCTATTCCTGCCAGCAGCGCAAACTTAAAAATATCCTGCGCCCGCGCAAACGCCTCTTTGCCGTGCGCGAAGCGAGTGACCAAATAGGATCCCGCCAAACCTTCCAGCGTGTTTCCAATGGCGATCCCGATGGACGTCTCCACATTTCCCGCCGTGGTCAAATTCACCAGAAACGCGCCAATCAAAATGCCTGGCCAAACTCTAAAACCAAATAGCAGTAACGCCGCAACCGCAATCCCCGTGCACGGCCACACCGCGGTCGCGCTCGCGTGCACAGACGCCACTTCCAATCCCAATTTTCCCGCGATGAAGTACACTGCGGCCAGGATCACCACCGTCGCCGCATTTTTTAAAGCATCCGAACGCGTCATTCCGCATTCTCCGCCTCGCCCAAGATCCATCCCGGCGAGGGAATCAAGCACCTCTTCTTATCAAAGCCTCAAAGCCGCGGACACTCGCAGCTTCCCGTTTTAAGCGGCTTCTCGGCCCGGACGCCCCGCACTTCTGCAGTAAACTCCAATTTTACTAAATATTTCAGGCTAACGCATCCCTAACTAAGCCCGCATTTCGATTTAAGCAATCCCTCTTGGGGACCCACGAGAACGCTGTCTCAGCTCCAAACCTGAATTGCTATGGTTGTCCTTCCTTCTCCTCTGGCTTGGGCAAAAGCTGTTCTCGCGCCGTAAGCCAGGCCTCAAGATGCCCGCTCCCCATTCCATGCAAAGTTTAGAACAAAATCCCCGCCATTCCTTCGGAGCTGGTCCAGCCACCAAACCCTTTCCGCTGATCTCCGCTCCGTAGGCCAGTTCAAACCAGATCTCTATCACCGTCGCGTGCCTCAAGGGTTTTCCGCTGCGGACTGCCATTCCACCTTCGCTAAGGTTGGAGATCCGCGCATGCTGCTCCACCTCTCCATCCGTCAGAGTCACAGGAAGGTTCGCCGGGTGGCGGAAGTAACGCCGTTTCTCTCGCAGCATGATTTCTTTCGCAATGGTGATGTGCAGCGCCACGGCTTCCGCGCTCAACGGCGCGCGCAGGACGAAGTTTGCTCCCGAGTTCAGCGCACCTGTCGTCTCGCGCGACGTCTGCACGCATGCAAATATCGCGGCTTTCGCATTCGAGGGCCCTTTGCGAATTGCTTCGATCAACTCCAGCGCTCCTGGAACCTGCAGATCCACGAAAACGCCGTCGATTTTCTTCCTTTCCAGGTATTCGCGAGCCGCCTCCGACGTTGGAACCAGCCCGAACTTAGCCTCGTATTTTTTTACGCCTCCGGAAACTGCCGTCAGCGTTGCGTAGTCGTTGGACACAAGTAGGAATTCGAGCTCTGACAGTGCGGACATAATGGTAAGGACTCTCCGTCCGCCCGCTAAGGTTCTCTAGCTTGGTCCTGCGATCGTAAACTCTATCTTTATCTTCGGAAGCGCCCGTTTGTCGAGTTCTTCCACGCAAGTTTCCTCCAATCAGCAAAGGTATTCCGCCGCAATTCCAAATGTAGTAAGCCCTGCTTTCATGCTTCGTCGCACTTAATTGCAGGACTTTTTGCCGTTTGCGTTCGCTCGTCAAGCGCATTCGACGCCACACTCCTTACCTCTGCGAATTCTGCATTCGATGGATCTGCGCCCTAAGCCCATTGGGGGATCGCATGAAAATCATGTTTGGAGTAATCTCGGTAAACGAGGGCGTTTTAAGGAGGTCAAATGGCAAAATACGGCAAAGCGGCAAGCGAGAGTGTAAAGAAAGCATTGGCACGAGAGAAGCGCGGCAAACTGCTATCCGGAAAAGGTGGCAAAGGCGGGGTTGTGAAAAGCCGCAAGCAAGCGATTGCCATCGGTCTGTCTGAAGCGCGCAAAAAAGGCGCGAAGGTTCCCAGGAAGAAATGAATTCGTTACAATTCACGGACTTTTAGGACTGGCTGGCCCAGCCAGAAAATCCCTGGCCAGAAAATCGTCGACTAAAATGGAAGGTGAAGACATTTGAGTCCCATGAACCCGCGGCCGCTGCTGCATCTCGAGGGCGCCGCTATCCTCATAGCCAGCCTCTTGGTTTACCGTGTGAGCGAGGGGAGTTGGCTCCTCTTTGCTGCGCTCTTCCTCGTTCCCGATCTCTCCATGCTCGGCTACCTCGTCAATATTCGCGTCGGAGCCATCAGCTACAACGCCGTCCACACCTATCTAGGGCCGCTCGCCCTGTCCACTTACGCCGTCGCTTCCAATCGCCTCCCCATTTTTTCCATCTCCCTCATATGGGTCGCTCACATCGCCCTGGACCGCACGCTCGGCTTCGGTCTGAAGTATCCGACGCGCTTCAAGGACACGCACCTCAGCGCGGAGCGGCACACGGCTTAGCTTGCCAAGCGTGCTCCCGGCGCTTGGCTCCTCGCAGTTCGCGTGAATTACGTGGTAATCTCGGCTTGTATTTGCCGGCGAGGGAGCGCGCATGACGCCATTTCCTAAGTCCGCTGGTGCTTGCATCCTGTGTGTCCTCGCATTCCTCCTGTTTCCATCCAGCTTGGTGTCGCAGAGCCAGCCTCAGACGCCGAAGATTCACATTTCGACTCAGCTGGTGCAGATCGGCATCATCGTTCGAGATAAAAACGGGCCGGTTGCGAATTTGACGAAAGACGATTTCTCCGTCTTTGACCGCGGGAAGGCGCAGAAAATCAGCGTTTTCTCAGTCGAATCCAACGAATCCGCGCCGCAGTTGGCGCAGCCGTTGCCGCCTAACTCGTTCTCCGATCTGCCGCGCTATGGAACGAACAAGCCGAGAAGCGTCACGATTGTTCTGCTCGACAATCTCAACACGCTCGTTGGCTCCGCCCCGCAGAATTACGAGACCACGCCGTATTGGCTCGAGGACCATGCCCTGGCCAATGCCAAACAGCACTTGATGGAGTTCCTCAAGCAGCTTGACACCAACGATCGCCTGGCCATCTACGGCCTTACCGATTCGCTGCACGTCCTCTGCGATTTCACCTGCGATCGCGCCCAACTCTTGGCAATCGTGAACAAATACGACCCCACCTCGAAGACGCAACGCGAGGTGGCCGAGCCGGGCGCTGTCCATACTCCGCAAGGGCGCGACTTTGACGAGCATATCGATGCGTACATGCAGATGTTGGCGACGCTGAATAATCAAGCGCGCGCCCAAGCCACCATGGCCGCACTAACCGCGATTGTGGCCCATGCCGCAGATATTCCAGGGCGAAAGAATTTGCTTTGGCTGACCGCCAATCTTCCATTCTCGGGCGAGGCGATCGCACGCATTTTGGGCCGCGCCAATATCGCTGCCTATCCTGTCGACGCACGCGGGCTGCTCCCTCGCTCGCCGACAACTTCGCCAGAAGCTGGCAGCGACGTCGGCGACGCCTATGTCCGAGGCTCGCTAGGGCTTAATGCCACTCCGGCTGAGACCGATGATCCCATTGGCGTCGATACCATGCAGAAAATGGCCGAGGAGACAGGAGGCCGGGCCTTCGTCAACACCAACGACCTCACCGGGGCCATTCGCGCCGCCGTCGAGGATTCCGCCATCACCTATACGCTCGGGTTTTACATAAATTCAGATTCTCTGGACGGAAAATTCCATGAACTGAGAGTGCGAGTCAGGGGCTCCGGTTTGAATGTTCGATATCCGAAAGGCTACTTCGCCCTCAACGACACTCCGGCCACGCAGGATGAGCGTCACCACGATTTTCTTGTAGCCATCCGGAGTCCGCTGGAATCATCTTCCATTCCGATCACAATCAAAGTCGTTCGAGTGGAAAAGCCATTGCCGCATTGTCTGAGCCTATTCGGCGTGATTGACATTCACAAACTTCGGTTCGAGCAGCTGGCAGGTTCGCACAAAGGTGCGGTCGAAATAGCCACGATCGAACAGGACGAAACTGGCAAAATCATTCGGCAATCCGCGAGCAGGATCAATTTCAATTTCACCGAGCAAAAATATTCCGCCTATTTGAAGTCGGGCTTTCCGTTTCATGAGTTCGTACAGCCGCAATCCGGCGTCACCACGCTGCGCATAGTCGTTGAAGATCCCGCCACAGCGCAACTCGGCAGCCTGATCATTCCGCTTTCCACGGTGAATTGAACCGCGCAGGACGATTGGCTTGGCGGGCGTAGACGTCCCCAAGGCTCGGTCCCCATCGGGATCCGCGCGTGATTCTCCATGCTTTGGATGGCCCAGGTTTCGGAGGCTGGACTGCTGGGCTCGGAAGAACGCTAAACCACCAATCCTTGAACTTTCATAACTCCATTTGTTTCATGTGTTTACTGCACATCTCGCCGGATCTCCAGCACAGGGGACGAGTTCGCCATTCAGAAATAGGCACTGGCTCTTGCGTACTGTTGCGCCCCGGTTTGCAAAGTGCCAGAATCACGATTGTTACCGCTCTCGCGGTAGCCCGGGAAACATCTCCGCTCGACCCGGTGTCTAAGAAGAGGAGAGCGGACATCGGGCGCGGCAATGCCAGAAAGTCGCCCCCGGTCGCAAGTCGTTCCCGGCAGTATCGGGACCGAACTCGCAAGAAGGCCTGGGTCCACCGTTCTAAGGTGGAACCTACCAGCAGGGTGGCCCGAGCAATTTAACCGGGCCGGAAAGGCCGGCAGTGTCCGAATGGGCTAGCGCCCTTTCTTGGGGCCGCGATGAAGCCGAACTCGTCTCCGAGCTGCAAGCCGGCTCGGAAACGGCATTCGACTGGCTGGTCACTCACTATCACGCTCCTGTTTATAATTTGATTTTGAGCATGCTCGGCGACACTTCGGACGCCGCCGACGGTTCGCAAGAAGTTTTCTTGAAAGCGTTTCGCGGCATTCGCAAATTCCGTCAAGGCAGCTCTTTGAAAACCTGGCTCTACCGCATCGCCATTCGCGAAGCGCTGAATCACAAGCGCTGGTTCAAGCGCCATTTGCAAAAAAATGTTTCGATCGACGCAACACCCGAGGAAGGCCGCGCTTCGATCGAAATTGAAGATCTCGCCGCGACGCCCTTTGAGCAGCTTGCTTCGCGAGAAATACAATTTGCCGTGCAACATGCTTTGCAGGTAGTTCCAGACGTCTTTCGCACCGCGGTCATTCTGCGCGATCTCGAAGGTTTGAGTTACGAAGAAGTCGCCGAAGTGCTGGAGTGCAGCGTGGGCACGGTGAAGTCTCGCATCCTGCGCGGGCGCCGCGCTCTCCGACAGGTTCTCGAGCCGTTCCTCGGCGAGCATGATGCGCATTTTTCTTCACACGGCGCGGCGCAGAACAGTGCGCCTAAAGGGAGTGCATCCCCGTGTGGGACACATGGCTCCGTGGCCGAGCCGCAGCCGTCGCCTTTCGGCGATGCCTATTCCGCGGCACGCCGCATCAAAGATTCTTCAACAGCGGATTCTTCGCAAGAGCAGTCCCTGCGCGCTACTGGCGCGGGGGAGGGGCTTCCATGAAGTGCACCACGGTACGGACAAAACTGGCGGGTTATCTTGACGACGCCATCACGGGATCGGCATCGGTCGATGAACGCGTGCAGATTGCCGAACATTTGAACGGTTGCACTCTTTGCCGCGCCGAGTTGCAACGCTTCCGCAAGCTCGCGGTCCTGCTTTCGCGCGTGCCGAAAAACGTTCCGCCTGCCGAACTGGCAGTGCGCATCAAGGTGGCTGCGGCCCAGTCGCAGCATTCGCGGGATTGGTCCGGCCGCTTCCGCAAAATGCGCGACCGCGCCGAAATTCTTCTCGACAACGTTTTTCGCCCTCTTACTGTTCCGGCGACAGGCGGGATCTTTTCGGCTATTGTGATTTTCGTTGTCGTTCTGCAATTGATGGTTCCGGGCATCACGGTGCGCGCAGTCTCCAACGATGTGCCCCTCAATATTCTGCGCCCCGCCGAGCTGCTTACACTGTCCGACTACCCGCAATCCTGGGCGCCCGAGCAACACGACCTCGAGCTCTCTCTGCCGCATGGCCTGCTCGTCGATGTAACCGTCGACGCGCAAGGCCAGATGGCCGATTATCAGATTCTTTCGGGTCCAAACAGCCCGGATTTGCGCCATCAACTCGAGCAGATGCTTCTTTTTTCGCGCTTTCGTCCGATGATGAGCTTTGGCCGCCCCACCTCCGGCGGTCACGTCATCCTGAGTTTTAGCGCCGTCCGCGTTCGCGGCTAACGTTCTATGACAGCTTGCCGGTTCTTCAAGTCCGCAGCCGCGGCCGCCGCATTTTGTTTTCTTTCTCCCGCCTATTCGCAATCCCGCGCGCAGAACCGCCCGGTTCGTGAGGCCGCGCGGCCCACGGCGCAGCGGTCTTCTGACGCCCAAGCTCTCTTCGACGACACCAACCGCGAGCGCGTAGCGCGGGGCCTGCAGCCGCTGCATTGGGATGCCACGCTCGCCCTGGCGGCCCGTGACCACGCCCGCCTCATGGCGGTTGAGAATCTTCTCTCGCATCAGTGTCCCGGTGAGCCTCCGCTGGAGCAACGTGTCGCTCAGGCTGGCGCAAAATTCTCGATGATCGCGGAAAACGTCGCTGTCGGTCCCGATCCGCCGAGTATCCATGACGGATGGATGCACTCCCCGGGCCATCGTAAGAACATTCTCAACGCCGAGGTAACCGCGGTGGGCATCGCAACCATGAGGGGGAATGGCGGGCTCTTTGCGGTACAAGATTTTTCGAGGCCGGTGGCGAATCTGAGCTTGCAGCAGCAGGAAGGGAAAGTGATTTCGTTGCTCAAGGAGACCGCATTGTTGGGCGCGAGCGTATCCGAGGATGCGCGCAAGACGTGCGGCATGGATCGCGGCTTCACGGGTGCTTCCGCGTTGTACGTAATCCGGTTTGAGGTGACGGATCTCGACAAACTCCCGGACCAACTCTTGCAAAAGATCAGGAGCCGAAAGTATCAGAACGCGGCGGTAGGTGCGTGCCGGGATGGCGATAACGGAGGTTTCACGCGATACCGCATCGCGGTCTTGCTCCGTTGAGAATGTGAGCCACGCTATTGGGCCTGCGCGTGAGCGGTTTAAGTCTGCGCAGCCATATCCGCGAGCGCGGGCGGTGGACTAAAATAATGGGTTGTATCCGGCTGAAAGTCGAAATACAATACGCGCATGAATCGTACGGCCCACTCGTATTGGTTTCGATTTTGGTACCCACCCACATAGGGAGCGAGGGGCGATTCTGTAATTAGCAGTAGCAGAAAAAGTTTCGACCCACTCGCAGCGAGTGGGTTTTTTGTTTTATGCGCCATTTTTTAGTGAATTTTGGGGAAAGAGTTTTTGGAGAAAGAGTCCCTGGAAAAGCAATGGGAGGAAAAGTTGGAAAGAAAAAATGAATGTGAGAGGGACGAGCCATGATTATTTCGATGAAGATGCACGCCACGCGCCAGGAGATCGATGAAGTGCGCAGCCAGGTGGAACACTTCGGATACAAGGTGCACTCGATCGAAGGAGAAGAGCGCGTGGTGATCGGCGTTGTCGGGGTCGGTGATGTGACGGCGTGCATGGAATCTGTCGAGTCCATGCCGCAAGTCGAGAAGGTGGTGCGCATCTCCGCGCCATACAAATTCGTGAGCAAACAATTCCGCTCGGGGAAAACGCGCGTGCGCGTGGATGGAACGGAAATTGGAGGTGAGGAGTTTGTGGTCATGGCGGGGCCGTGCTCGGTCGAATCGGAAGAGCAGATCATGCGCGCGGCGGAGGGAGTGGCGGCCGCCGGCGCGAAAATCCTACGCGGCGGCGCGTTCAAGCCGCGCACGTCGCCATACGATTTTCAGGGCATGGAAGAAGAAGGGCTGAAATTACTGCAAAAGGCGAAGAAGGCTACCGGCCTCGCGATTATCACGGAGGTGATGAGCGATCGCGACGTGGATTTAATAGCGCAGTACGCGGACATCATGCAAGTGGGCGCGCGCAACATGCAGAATTTTATTTTGCTGAAGGCGCTTGGAAAATGCGGGCGGCCGGTGCTTTTGAAACGCGGCATGAGCGGCACGATCAAGGAACTGCTGATGTCCGCGGAATACATCGTGGCGCACGGAAATTCCGAGGTGATCCTGTGCGAGCGAGGAATCCGCACGTTTGAAACGGAAACGCGAAACACGTGCGACATCGCCGCGATCCCCGCGCTAAATGAATTGACGCATCTTCCCGTGATTCTCGATCCGAGCCACGCGACTGGGAAACGCAGCCTGGTGCCCGCCGTTTCGCGGGCCGGCGTTGCGATTGGGGCGGACGGATTGATCGTGGAAGTGCACCCAGCGCCGGAAAAGGCGATCAGCGACGGCGCGCAATCTTTGGACCTGCCCCAGTTCCAAAAAATGATGAAAGAATTGGAACCGTACATTCAACTATGGAAAACCTCGAGAACAAGAGAAGCCGCCGCTGCCGCGAGCTGACTCAATAACCTAATCGCTTGCGCTGGGCCACGACCTCTAAGCAACCCTCTTTTTGGCGGCGCGTTCGAGGAGTTCGTGGATGTAGGTTTGGTAGGGCTTGGACTGTTTGGCGGCGAGGCGGCGTAGCTTGGCGAGAACGCGCGGAGCGATGCGGATGGCGATCAATTGCTTGGCATTGCCGGTCACGGGGCGGCCCACGCGGCGGGCGCGGCGAAGTTGCTCGTCAGTGGCTTCCGGAATATCGGAAAGGTCCAGCTGGCTATCCGGCATATACTCTGCCGTTCTTTGCGCGTTGCCTGCCGCGCACTGATGATGCGGATTGTTTCTTTGTCATTTTTCAGCCTTCGGATGGTGTAAATCACAAAAAGGATTCGTCCAGACAGGGAAAAACCTAACCTTGTCGACCGCCATTCTGAAAGCGAATGATCGAAATCATCCCAGTCGAGTCCCTCGGGATCACCGAAAACGGTGGACGCCTCCTCGAAGGAGACGCCGTGTTTCTTTAGATTGCTCAGGGCTTTCCTGGCGTCCCAAGAGACCACATTAGTGTATATACACTAATCGGCAGGGTGCGTCAAATCCCTTTCCTGGTGAGATTGGCCAGACGCTGCGAATCGCCACCGGCTTGGCCTTGTCAAACGTGGCGGCGAGCAAGTTCGCCAGTGCGCAGTTCAGCGTTGGACAAATGGAGTTCCCTGACGGGGCTTTTCGCTCCCATCTAGAAGCCAATTCAAGCGCCAGCCTGTTCTTGAAGGTTTTGGCCACTGGCCGACCGGCCAAGTATGCCCCAGGGCAAGTCCCATTGCCCATCCCAGTCCTGAATGTTTTCTAGAGAGAGGGGAAGTTTGTCCCTGCATGTGGTCTGACAACGTGCCGGAGGTGCGTATCGATGGGCGGCTTGTGGACTAGATACGAACGACGCGCGGTGCGCGGCTTTTTAGCCGTTTTGGGGATGACGTGCCTGGTGGCCGCATGGATTTGCCTGATTGCGGTTGCATCCGCGGCGGCGCAGGTCGCGGTAGCGGTTCGCGAATCCGATTCGAGCGCACGATTGCTGACCCCTGAGGAAGGGCGCGCGATCGTGAATGTAGCCTGGCAGCAGGAGCAGCCGGCGGCGGATGTGCGGGACTGCTCGCACCTCGTTCATCAGATTTATGCGAATGCGGGGTTTGAATATCCGTATGCGAGTTCCTTTGAGATTTACGCGGGCAACGAAAATTTCGAGCGAGTGAGAAATCCGCATCCAGGCGATTTGATCGCCTGGCGTGGGCATGTGGGGATCGTCGTCGATCCGCTACAACACAGCTTTTACAGCCTGGTGAGAACGGGATTGGAGGAGCAGGATTACCGCTCGGCGTATTGGAGGTCGAGGGGGATTCCGCGATTCTATCGGTACAAAGTAGAACAGGGCGGGATTGTAAACGCGGCGAATACCGCGGAGCCGTCCAGGGTTTCGAGAAGCCATAGGCAACGCAGCGCCGGAGCGGACATCGCAACGAATGGCGAGGAACGGACCGTTGGGACGATTACCTCTTCGAATCGGCCGCCGGCGGCGGTTTCTGAGAGGGCGGAGGTGATTTACGGTCCACCTGCACCGCCTGTGCAGGCCGCATCGAAAAACGCCGGCGCGCCGTTTGTGATTCCGGCGAACGTGATCATCTCTACGGGAAACAGGCGTCCGACACGCGAAGAAGTGGCGGAGGGAATTTCCGAATTGAGCGACGCGGGTGGAAACGTTTTTGGGACCGATAATCCGCTGAACGTGCAGCATCCAGTGGTGATCGTCGAGCAATTCCGCGTGGAGCGTGTGGATTTCAAGCGCGATCGAGGGTGGGCGCGCTTGGTGGTTGATTCCAAAGTGTTGATTGGCGGCGGAGCGGCTAAAGTGAAGTGGCAACACGAGAAAGTTCGCTGGGAACTACGGCGAACGGAAACAGGTTGGGCGGCCGTCACGCCAGCGGATCGAACCTACGTCCCGCACGATGTGGCGGTGAAAAATCTGGCTGCGAGCCTGGCGCGACTCACCAATAGCGATAGCGCCGCCCAACATCAACAGACTGTTTTGCAGCAGGAATCGCAACTGGCCAGCGTTCTGAACGCGCTGCTGGAGAGTAGATAGAGTCTTCCTTTTGAGCCTGCCTCCGAACAAACCGAACCGAAGCAAACGCTAACAGTGGCCCGCGCCTTCCGCCGCGAGTCTTGGAACCCAATACGCCCCAATGCTGGCGGCTGGCGTGGCCGTGGCGCGGATGGCATGATCGTGAGCGTGCGCGCGTTGGCTGAGGAATGGGCAGCGAAAGGCGCAATGAGAGTATGAAACTGAAAGTCGATGCGGCGGGATTGTCGATTAAGCCCGGTCTCGATGTGATTCGAAACGCGCGGGAATTTCTTGCGAAACATTTTGCGTGTACGAGGTTGGTTGGCGCGGCGTATTTGAGTGAGCGCGATAGGGAAGCGCGTTTACTTGAAGTTAGAGACGGAGCTGCCGACGGGGTCGTTCAAGGGGCGCGGGGCGTTGTGGGCGTTGGCGGTGCGATTGAAGAAGACTGGGACGCAGAAGGCGAGCGCGTCAACTACTGGAAACAGCGGAGAAGCGATCGAGGAAGTGATTGCGTCGAGCACGGGGAATCATGGTGCGGCGGTGGCGTATGCCGCGAAATTGCTTGGAGTCGCGGCGAGGATTTTTTTGCCAGCGGGATGCAATCCTGTGAAACGCGGACGAATTGCGGCGCTGGGAGCCGAGATTGTCGAAAGTGGAGGAGGGGATTTGGCGGCGGCGTTCGAATTAGCTGCGGAGTATGCGAAACGGCCGGGCGTCTATTTTTTGAATGACGCGACGGATACGGAGTTGCCAGCGGGGCCAGCGACGATCGGATGCGAAATTTTGGAGCAGCTTCCCGAGGTGAGTTCGATTGTGGTGCCCATGGGAGACACGGCGCTGATTCGCGGGATTGCGGCGGCGGTGAAACAACTTGCGCCGCGCGTGAAGATCATCGGAGTTCAGGCGGAGCGAGCGCCGGCGTATCACCGGTCGTGGAAGGAAGATCGAGTCGTGGGGACCGAGACATGCGACACGATTGCGGACGGATTGGCGACGCGAACGCCGGATGCCGGGAATGTGCGCGACGTGAAAAAGCTTGTCGATGATGTGGTGTTAGTAAGCGAGGAGCAAATGTTGCGCGCGATTGAGACGCTGCTTGTCGAAGAACGTGTTTTGTCCGAGCCGGCTGGCGCGGCGAGCACGGCGGCGCTTCTGCATACGCGGGCGGACTACGGCGAGAGCGTGGTGCTCGTAGTGAGCGGAGCCAATATTTCGCGAGATGTGTTGCGGCGAGCGGTCGGCGCTCCGTAGCTGAGCTGCGCAGAAATATTCAGAGAAGTAAAAAAGATAACGCTGAGGCACAGAGTACGCCGAGAATCGCGGAGAAGTGCGCGATCCGTGACAGCCAGAGCGCTTCGTGCGTTGGCGAGCCCGCGACTATCCAGCTGTAGCGGAGTGGCGCAGGCCCAGGACGCGCATCAGAGTGGCCTGCAATTTCAGCAGTTCTTGTCCGCGCTCGTGCTCTTCTTTGGTGCGGTCGTTCAAAGCATCCTTCAAGAGAATCAAGTTGCGGCGGAATTCCATTTGGGCCAGTACCAGGCGGCTCAAGGCCTTGAGGGCGTCCCGTTCTTCAGGCGTCAATTCGCGGGGAGTCTGGTCCACCACGCAAATCGTGCCAAGCGCGTAGCCGTCTTCGTTGATGAGCGGTGCTCCTGCGTAAAAGCGGATGTGCGGGTCCGCCACCACGAAGGGATTGTTGCGGAAGCGCTCGTCCTGGAGCGCGTCTGGAACCACCAAGATGTCCGGCTGCAGAATCGTGCTGGAACAAAAAGCGACCTCGCGAGGAGTTTCAGAAACCGTGACGCCTACGCGGGACTTGAACCACTGGCGGTCTCCGTCGATCAGCGAGATCAGGGCGATGGGAGTCTTGCAGATAAAGGAAGCCAGCTGAGTTAGATCATCGAAAGATTGCTCCGGATCGGTATCGAGGATGGCGTAGCGTTCGAGAGCGGCGAGGCGGGCTGCTTCATTAATCGGCTTGGTTACGGGCATGGTGAGCTCCGGGGGATGACGAAGGCCCGCTGGGAGGGCGCCGGTCGGGAGCAATCATACTCCAACTGGACGAAGCGCGTCTCTTGGTTCGTTTCAAGCGCCGCGCAAGGATAGCGAGAAACTCGAGCGCATTTCTCCGATCACGGCTTCTGAGCCGTTTCTCCCAATTTCAAAACGAGGACTTGGCCGTTCGAATGGAAGCTGCCGCCGGTGGCGGTCTTGGCCTCTTGCATGGGATTTTTGGGGAGGACGTGAGCGATTTCCGCAACCAGACCGGTGGAAGCGAGCGTTTTTTCGACGTAGTCGCGCTCGAGATCGACGTTAGGATCGATTTTGTGCGTGAGGCCGTTGTTGCGCCGATCTTTCTCGAAGCCGACATCGTGGGTGGCAGCTCCGACCCACAGCGTCTGGCCATCGATTTCGAAGGGCGCCTTCCAGAGGCGCAAATGATTGCGCGAGGCGACGACGGAAATAGGTTCCGCGTGGGCCCAGCCGTAGTCTTGCTGGCGGCCAAAGAGATAGAGCGGGCTCATCGGCATGGTGAGATAGGATTCCTTGGAGATACTTTCGAGGAGGCCGTGAAGGAGAGTGTCTTTGACGTTGGCGTCGACCTGGACCCAGCCCGCGCTGGTGAAGACTTTTTCCATGGCGGCTTGCGAGCCGATGATCAGGAAGTTGACCATATCGCCGGGATCACCGGCCCGATCGGAAATGCGGCGCGGAATTTTGGAGAAAAGACGGTCATCTACACCGGAGATGGAAGCAACCGTCCTGGCAGTGAAGAAGATAGAGTTCGCGTCGGCGGCGTAAATCTGAATCTCAACGGCATAGGCGCCGTCCCCGGTGTCGCTGCTGAGTTGATTAATGCCGACGGAGAGGCGGCCAGAGCTGGGTGAGACGAGATCGCGTTTGGCGCCAATCAGAAATGGCTGCGAGGTGTGCTCATCGCCGATGCGGCCGATCACCGCGCCGCGGCCGGCTTCATTAAAGGGCAGATCGCGAAGAAGATCTGAGAAGCCGCGAGGGATGCCGGCAGGATCCGTGCCGCCTTGCTGGCCGGCGTAGAGCATCTTGCCCGTGGCGTTAACAACGACGTGCTCGCCCGCGTGCACGTCGATTCCTGTGTCAAACCAGAATGAATCGCCAGCGAGCTGAACTTCTTGCGATACGCGGAGATTACGGGACGGAACAGAAAGAGCGGGCGGGTCCAGCGCGGGAGACTGGGCTGGCGATTGTTGAGCCCGCGGCGCTACCGCTTTGCCCACCGATTGCGCTTCGAAAACCGAAGGTGAGACGCCAGCGAGGGCCCAGGTACCCAGGAACAAGCAGACTCTTTTCACAAAAAGGGGAACGCATAACGCGGAGCCATCCCGGGGCGGGTGGGAACGCATCTTCACAGTTAACAGATGCCTTGTAGAGTCGCAAGAGTTGGATGGAGGGGACTCAGGGCGAGCTGGGGGTTCCTTGACGGAAGGGAAAGGCGCTTGTAAATTGGCAAGATGCTGCAGGGTGGCCACGGAAGAGTGAGCGCCCCAGGGGATTTAGAGAGAGAAGCAGGAGACAGACAAGAATGTCTGTCCCACCTCGAATGTTGCGGGAGCAGTTGAAAGAGTATCTGGTACGAGCAGAACTGCGGCAGAGTTCATGACAAAACAACTACGACGAATCGCGGCGGTGGCGTTGTGCGCGGCGGCGGTGTCTTTGCTTGGATCTCGCCCGGCGAGCGGGCAGATGCCGCTGCCCGCGCAGCGTCCCAAGAGCGCGCCACTCACAAATATCACCGTCGCCGGCAACGAGGCGATGTTCACGACTATGTGTGCGCTGCTGGCGGCTGGGTTCGAATCGAATGTGAGCGCCGAAAATTGGCATCCGCTGCGCGCGCGGCTTCGCGAGCAAATGCAACAGGAGCAAGGTCCGGCGGTGGAAGCGGTGAGGCGATTCTATAAGGAGCATGAGCTGCCCGATTCCGGCGCGACGCTCTCGCGGTACATCTGGTTCGGATTACTTTCCGGGCCCGCTCCAACATTCCGCATCACACTGCAGCGGGACGACCAGCCGACGGAAGTGCTGGCCCTCGAGGGCTTCAGCGAAATCCTCTCGAATTATTATCAGGAGCAGCACATCGGCCGGCTGTGGAGGGATCTGCAGCCCATTTACAACGGGGAGATCGAAAAGGCGCATGACCCGATTTCGCAAATCGTCTTCATGACCACGGGCTATCTGCGCCAGCTTCAGGATCCGACGACGGATAGGACGTTTACGGTCATTCTGGAGCCGCTGGTGGGGAGAATTACGAACGTGCGGAATTCCGGCGAGCACTATTCCATCGTGTTGAGCGGCGCGGATGACATTCCCGTGGACATCGTGAGGCATGCCTTTCTGCATTTTCTGCTCGATCCGCTGCCGCAACAATATCCGCATGTGCTGGCGGTGAAGCGTACACTCTATGAAAAGGTGGCGCTGGCGCCGCGGCTGGCACCGGATCTGAAAGATGATTTTGCGTCGTACTTCGCGGAATGCTTGGTGCGGGCGGTGGAGCTGAAGTTGAAGCGGATCTCGCCCGGCGAGCGGGAAGCGGCAATGGAACGCGACGACGTGGATGGCTACGCACTGGTGCGGCCGATCTTCGAGGGGCTGGCGAAGTACGAGAACTCCGAACCGTCGATGGCGCTGTATTTTCCGGACTTGGTGAGAGGGATCAATCTTGCGGCGGAGTCCAAGCGGATTGACGGGATCCATTTTGCCCAGGGGGATTTCGGAGATAGCGCCGGCGGCGCTGCCACCGAACAGGTCACACGGCGCAGGGTGGTGCCAACCACGGTACCGAACGACGCCGAAGCCATCGCAGAGTTGACGGATGGCGAGCGGCGGATTGCGGAAAAAAATCCGCGGGCCGCAGAGGCGTCTTTCCAGAAGGTGCTGGTAAAATATCCGGAGCAGATTCGAGCGTGGTATGGCCTAGGATTGGTGGCCCTGCTCGATCATGATGGTCCGCGAGCGAAACAGGTTTTTGGCAGGCTCACGACGGGGGAGCACGCAGCGACGCGCGACCCCATGGTGTTAGCATGGTCGCATGTTTACCTGGCGCGGATTTATGATGATGAAGGACAGCAGGCGCTTGCCAAGAGCGAGTTTCAGGCGGCACTGGCCGTGCCGGGCGGGCCGGACCGAGCCAGGCAAGCGGCGCAAAAAGGGCTGGAAGTTGTGAATTTGGAGAAACCGGTCGAACGACCTTAGGTATTCAGCAAGGAACCGGGGAAATTCTTAGGAGACGACAGTGCTAGGCTCGAGCCTACAGACTCGAGCGGTGACTTGAAGAATCAAACAGGAGGCAGGAAATGAAGGGGACGTGGCAGAAGTGGATCGGAATGGGGACGCTAGCGGGATTTTTCCTTTGTGCTGGTTCTGGAGCAGCCGCCCAGAGTGCACAGAGCGGCCAAAGTGGACAGAGTGGCCAGAGTAGTCAAAGCTCGACGCCAGCCCAGCAGCAAACGGACAAGGACAAAGCGAACACGCTGACGCTGGACACGCCGGCGCCTCCCGTGAACGCGGAAGAAGACGCGGCGTACAAAGCGTTCGACGCCATGCCGATAACGGACGGGCCCAAGAAAATTCTGGCGGGCGAACAGTTTGTGCAGAAATATCCGCAAAGCCGCTACCTCCCGCCGGTGTATTCGAACCTCGTCAAACTTTATCTAGCGGCAAATGATTTGCAAAAGATGCAAGATGTGGGCGAGAAGGACGTGGCGCTAGCTCCGAATGACGTTCAGACCTTGGCGATCCTCGGGCAGACGCTTCCTCGAGCATGGCGTTCGAGCATGCCAAACGCCGCATTGCAACTGGATAAGGCGGAGAAATTCTCGAAGTCTGCGATCGAACTCACTCCCACGATCCCCAAGCCGGATACGCTGAGTGACGCTCAATTCACCATGGCTAAAAACCAGACGCTGGCGATGGCCCACAGCGGTCTGGGGCTCGTCTATTTCCGGCGTGGCAAGTTTGACGAAGCGATTCCGGAATTTGAGGAGGCTACCAAGGTTGATCCTAGTCCCGAAATAGATCCTGTGAACTTTTATGTCTTGGCGATCGCGGAGGAAAAGACTTCGCATTTTGACGCCGCGGTGGCGGCATTCAACAAGTGCGCGACGGTGCCTGGCGGCTTGCAGCCGACGTGCAAGAACGGCGCCGAAGAGGCGAAGAAGCTGGGCGCCACCCAGTTGAGCGCACCCAAATAAACAAACACAGCCGGCCAGCCGGAGCGGCACTGCCTAAGGAAATGAAACGAGGCGACGCAGAGGAACTTGAGGAGCGTCTCGGCCATCGGTTCAAAAGACCGGAATTCCTCGAGCGCGCGTTGACACACAGCTCCGCGGTGCCGGAGTTGCGCACAGAACTCGCGGAAGGAACGGCAGAAGCGGCAGCCATTCGGGACAATGAAAGGTTGGAGTTCCTGGGGGACGCCGTTCTCGAGCTATTGGCCAGGGAATATTTACTGGAAACTTTTCCAGAATGGAGAGAAGGCCAGCTCTCCAAAAGCCGTGCCCGGCTCGTGAACGCGCACTCTCTTGAAGATGCCGCGCGGCGAATAAAGCTCGGCGAGCATCTGCGGTTGGGACGCGGAGAAGAAAAGACGGGCGGCCGGGAGAAACCGACGCTCCTGGCGGACGCCTTCGAAGCTGTGGTGGCTGCGGTATACCTGGATGCGGGGCTGGGCGCTACGCGAGAGATGCTCGTGCGGCTGCTTTTCGAACAGGCACTTGAGGAGCGCGGCGAGCGAATCGGGGACTCGGACCGCAAATCCGCGCTACAGGAATTCTTGCAAGGCCGTGGAGAGCCGCCCGCTGAATACCGATTGTCCGGGGAGAGTGGGCCGGATCATCAGAAATTGTTCCAGGTGGAGGTTTGGATCAACGGCGAACGCATGGCCGGCGGCGAGGGCAGCACAAAAAAGGAAGCTGAACAGCGGGCAGCGCAAAGCGCGATGGAGATTCTAGAACGAAGATGACGCGCGGGCGGATCGGAAAGGCTGAGAGCGAATGGCGGAAGAGACGGCGCTGAAAGTGGAGGAGCCGGTAACGCCGGCGGAGCCGAAGAAAAAGGAGCATTACGAAGATCCGACGACGATTTCCGAATACCTGGAATCGTTGCTGGTGACCGTGCTTCTCGCGCTGTTCGGGACCAGTTTTGTCGTGCAGGCGTTTAAAATTCCATCCGCTTCCATGGAAGGGACGCTGCTCATCGGCGACCACCTGCTGGTCAACAAATTCATCTTTGGGGGCAGCGGAGCGTGGTATGAGAAGTGGCTTCCTTACCGTAAAGTGGAGCATGGGGACATTATCGTTTTCAAGTATCCCTATGCTGACCATCAGCATTTTGTGAAACGGGTGATCGGCTTGCCGGGTGACCGCCTTAAGCTCGTCGATCAACAGATGTACGTCAACGGAAAACCGCTAAACGAGCCCTACGTCGTCCACGATCCGACTGCCCCCTACGATAACTTCAATTATTCTTTCCCGCCCACGAGGGACCAGATGATTTCTCCGCAAGTGGTGCCGGAATCGGGATGGCGGGACACGCTTCGAAACTACGTGCAAGGCGACGAACTCGTCGTGCCGGCCGGAAAAATATTTGCCATGGGCGACAACCGCGACCGCAGCTCGGACAGCCGCTACTGGGGGTTCGTCGATCGCAGCGCGATTATGGGGCGCCCATTCCTGATCTATTGGTCAGTGGACGCCACGAGCAACGACTACACCCAAAGCACTTTCTTAGAGCGGCTGGAGAGCGTTTTCGAAACCCTCGCGCATCTTCCAGCGCGGACCCGCTGGGCCCGGATGCTGCGCACGGTGCACTGAAATTTGCAGGCTTTTTTGATCGCGCCGTGGGGAGTCCCGCCCGTGGCATGAAGCAAGAGCAGCGCGAGTGCGTCCACACGATGGCTTTTCATTTGCAGGCCAGTCTGCGAAACTTCCGGACAACATGAACACCTTACGCAAGTGGTGGAAGCTGGCGCTAACGATTGTGGCGCTGCTTGTAGCGCTGCAGATTGGCGTGTCGCTGCTGGTTCGCACGCGCCGGTTGCATGCCTACCTCACCACGCAACTGGAAAGGGCATTTGGGCGGCCGGTTGAGGTGGGGCATTTCTCGGTACAACTCCTGCCGGCTCCGCAGTTGGATGCGGAGCAAGTGACGGTTGGCGAAGACCCGGCGTTCGGAAACGAATATTTTTTGCGCGCGGATAACTTGTCCGCGGGACTACGCTGGACCGGGCTTCTCCTCGGCCATTTTGAGTTTGGAACACTGTCGCTCAGCCGGCCGAGTTTGATCCTGGTGCGCAACAGCCAGGGAAAATGGAATTTGGAGCAGTGGCTGCCTCCTTCGAAAGATGCCGCAGAGGCAAACGCGCGCCTGTATGGACCCCCAGCGGCGACTGCGCCGGTAAACCGCTTGCTGAAAATCGATTTCGATGAAGGGCGCGTCAATTTCAAGAATAGGGACGAAAAGCTTCCGTTTGCGCTGACCGGAGTTTCGGGAAGCGTCGATCAGGTTTCGCCGGGACGCTGGCAACTGCGCCTCGAGGCCCAGCCATGGCGCAGCGGAGTGGTGTTGCAGTCGGCTGGAACCGTTCTGGTGCGTGGAGACGTGGCAGGAACTTCGGCGCGATTGCAGCCCGCGCAAATTAGCGTGCACTGGGAGCAGGTTTCCCTCGCGGATTTGTTCCGGCTGCTGCGCGGCAGCGATTATGGTGTGCGCGGCGTGGTTACTTTGGATGGCTCCCTCAAGAGCGGCACATCGGATGGCGGCGCGAGCATCGAAGCACCGCTGGGGGAGTGGACTTTCTCCGTCGAAGGCCGCGCGGCGCAAATCCATCGCTGGGATTTGATTGAGCGAGGCGACAATCCGCGGTTAAGAATGGTCGTCAAAGGGCGCTGGAACGTGGCTGCCGGAAGCGTGCGCGCGGAAGAATTGACGATCGAAGGTCCGCGGTCGAATTTGCGCGGAGCGGCAAATTATGTGACCGGGCAGGTTCCTAGCTTCGAGTTGCAGATGGATTCCGCGGGGATTCAAGCGGCGGATTTGCTCGCGTGGTACAGAGCGTTTCACCCAGGTGTAGACGATGGAGTTTCGGCGGAGCAGTTTTTCACCGGAGCGATGACGCTGCGCGGCTGGCCCCTGAAGCTCGAAGCGGCCGCGTTCTCCAGCAATGGCGGGATCGTGCATGTGCCGAACCTAAAGGTTCCCGCGCGGATCGGTCCCGTGCACGTGCAACGCGAGCGAAACCTGCTTGTGTCTGAGCCGGTGCGCATCGCGCTTGGCGGTGCGGCCCGCGATGTCATCGCCCCCAAGAAGCGGCGGATGGCCACACTGATGGAAAATGCCGCGGACATCACCTACGCCGAGGATCTGAGCGGCGAGTCTGGCAGCGTGAGCATCGAAGGGAAAGTACAAAGAGTCGAAGAAGTGCTGAAAGCCGCGGCGGCGTTCGGCCAGCCGTTAAATCATGGATGGGAACTCACCGGCGATGCGCTCGCGGTGACGCGCTGGGATTGGCAGAAGAGTGGAGGCGGCCGTTGGAATGGCAGAATAATTCTTAGCAGGGCGAAGCTCGCGGTTGCCGGTCTGAATCAGCCGCTCGCCATCCAGGAAAGCACATTCAATTGGAAAGACGGGCTGCGTTCCGTCGACGTAGCGAAAGTGAATGGTCTCGGCGGCGCCTGGTCGGGCTCCATCTCCGAAAGAAAAATCGCGGACGGAGAGGATGGCCCTCGATGGAACTTTAGCTTAGCCACGGATCGTTTGAGCGCCGCCGATCTCGACCGCTGGGTCGGTCCCCGTGCCCGGCCAAACTGGCTGCGGCGGCTGCTGTCATCGCTTCTTGGCGGATCATCGCCAAGCCCGGCCGCCAGCGATCTCGTTCGCCAGATGAATGCCGATGGCGATTTGAGCATCGGAGATTTGACGATCGAAAAGTTGAAACTTTCGAATGTGCGCGCGGAGGGAAGTCTGCACGATCTGCAGCTCGAAGTGCGGGATGCGGCTGCGCAGTGGGCCGGCGGCACGGTGCACGCGCAAATAAATGCGGTGTTTGCTCCAGTCCCCAAATATGACGTGACGGCGAAGCTCGATAAGATAAATCTCGTGGAAATCCCGGCTTCCGGACAATTCACGGAACGCTTGGCGGGTTTGGCTTCCGGCACGGTGCATCTCGTTACGGGCGGGGTAGGACGTGACGAACTCCTGCGGAAACTGGAGGGCGGCGGTGAGGTGCAGCTCAAGAACGTGGAGTTTCGCGGATGGGACGTGAGCGCCAGCGTAGCCGACGGCGCTCCCCACACCGGTACATCGAGGTGGACAACCGGCGACGGGACGTTTACGATGCGCAACCGCACCGTCACGGTGGATCATCTGGCGCTGGAATCGGGCGGGGAACAAACTTCGCTGCAAGGCACGGTGAGTTTCGCGCGCGATGCCGACCTGACGATTGAGACGTTGAACGCCCGCAAAGGGCGCGGCAGAATCATCGGAGCCGGGGAAACCGGCCGGGTGCTGAAAATATCCGGGCCGCTGGATGGGCCGCGCGTTTCGGTCGAAAAAGCAGTAGTTCGCCAGCCGGCGGATTGAAACATGAGATAGATTTTCGAACAATTTGCGACGGACGAAATTGGCAGTGAGATTTTACGACCCTTGGAGGATGTTGATGAAACGCTACGCATCGCTCGTGATCCTTGCAACGTTGATGATTTGTCCGGCCGCGAAAGCGCAGAAATCGCCGACGCTTGAACAGTTTCTGAGCGCGCCGTTTCCGACGGAGTTGACGGCCGCGCCCGCAAAGGGCCGCGTCGCGTGGGTCTTCAATGCCCAGGGCGCCCGCAATATCTGGATCGCGGAGCCTGCGCCGGACGGAAGTTACAAGTCTCGGCAGCTTACCTCGTACAAGGACGACGACGGGCAGGACCTCGGCGAAATCAGTTGGGCGCCGGATGCCGAAACGATTGTCTACACGCGCGGCGGCGACCTCGAATTTCCTAACGCCTCCTATCCCAACCCGGACAGTTCGCCACAAGGCGTCGAACAGGATATTTGGGCCATTCCCCTGAACGGCGGCGCGCCGAAAAAACTTGGCGAAGGCCATTCGCCGTCCGTGTCACCCAAAAGTGGCAGCGTTGCTTTCATTCTCAAAGGGCAGGTCTGGCTCGCAAAGCTGGACGGCAGCGACAAGCCGGAACAGTTGATTCACGCGAACGGCAATGAAAGCGAATTGCGCTGGTCGCCCGACGGCTCGAAGCTGGCCTTTGCCAGCAAGCGCAATGACCACGGCTTCATTGGTGTCTACGACGTTGCCGCGAAATCGCTGCTCTATCTCGAGCCGAGCGTGGACACGGACACCGCGGCGGCGTGGTCGCCCGACAGCCGCCGAATCGCCTTCGTGCGTATCGCCGTGGCAAAGGGCCATCTTCCGTTTAGTCCGCGGCGCGAAGGCCAGCCATGGTCGATTCGAATCGCCGACGCTTCGACCGGCAAAGGACAGGAAATTTGGCACGCCGATCCAGGCAGCGGCAGCGTCTTCCATGAAATCGTTGCGGAGAATCAGTTGATCTGGACAGCCGGAGAGCGCATCGCGTTTCCGTGGGAGCGCGGCGGATGGCTTCATCTGTGGTCCGTTCCCGCGAGCGGCGGCGCCGCGAAGCTGCTTACGCCGGGAAATTTTGAAGTCGAATATGTGGCCGCCAGCGAGAACGGGCGGGAAATTGTCTACTCCTCGAATCAGGATGACATTGACCGCCGGCACGTTTGGAAAGTTTCGCCCTTGGGCGACCATCCCGAGGCGGTAACGAGCGGCACGGGAATCGAGACTGCGCCCGTAATGGCGAGCGACGACAAAACGATTCTCGTTTTGCGCTCCGACGCGCACACCACGATGCGTCCCGCACTCGTCGCCGGCAAAGGCGAACTGCGCGACCTGGCTCCCCAATCGCTCCCGGCGGATTTTCCTGCGAGCGACATGGTTACGCCGCAGCAAGTGATTCTCTCCGCCGCCGACGGCATGCAGATTCACGGCCAGCTTTTTCTGCCGCGTGACGCCGGTGATGGCGCGCGTCATCCTGCGCTTGTCTTCTTCCATGGCGGCTCGCGCCGCCAGATGCTTCTCGGCTGGCACTACATGCTCTACTACAGCAACGCTTATGCGATGAATCAGTACTTGGCGAGCCGCGGCTACATCGTGCTCGCGGTGAATTATCGCAGCGGCATCGGCTACGGTCTCAATTTTCGCGAGGCGCTCAATTACGGCGCGGCGGGCGCCAGTGAATTCAACGACGTCGAAGGCGCTGGACTTTATCTGCGCTCGCGCGCCGACGTCGACCCTGCTCGGATTGGCTTGTGGGGCGGCAGCTACGGCGGCTACTTGACGGCGCTCGGCCTCGCGCGCGCTTCCGATCTTTACTCCGCCGGCGTCGATATGCATGGCGTCCACGATTGGAATACGGAAATTCCCACGTTCGCTTCGTCCTACAAGCCAGGCGAGCGGACCGATTTCGCGAGATTGGCGTGGGAATCGTCGCCGCTCTCTTCCATCAGCACTTGGCGCTCGCCGGTTTTGTTGATTCAGGGGGACGACGACCGCAACGTTCCGTTTGCCGAAACGGTGGACCTTGCCGAAGCGCTGCGAAAACAGGGCGTTCCGTTCGAGCAACTGGTTTTTCCAGACGAGATTCATGATTTCCTCATGCATCGGACCTGGCTGGCGGCGTATCACGCGTCGAGCAACTTCTTCGACAAACATTTCAAAGTGCCGGCAAAATGATGCGCGGCAGGAGCGCCTGCCATGACTAAATTTGCGCGATTTCTCGGCTGCTGCCTGATGTTGACGGCGGTTCCGTGCAAAGCGCGCGCCACCGCGGAGCGCGTCGTCCTCCAGCCTAAACTGCACGTTGGGCAGATCATCCGCTATCAGATTGGCTATCGCGCCACGACCACAACGAACACGGAAAGCACGGTCGCCGCGCCCATGGCGCCGACCGGCGGCCAAATCAGTGCGAATATTCAGTTGCAGGTCGAGGTCGAGGATTTGCGCACGGAAGCAGGCGAGACCCAGGCGCGATTGCGCACGCGAATCGTTGACGCGGATGCTCTACCTCGTAATTCCGTCAGCCCGGATTCCCTCGCGCCAACGAACGGTACGCCGGCCTCGAGCGGTGCCGCGAAATCCAGCCCGCCCGGCAAATCCGTCGTTTTCACGCTTCATTCCGATGGCCGGGTTACCGATTTGGAGGGACTAGATAGACTCACCGACGACGAACGAGCCGCTTGGCAAGAATGGGTGGCTCGTTTTGGCGGCGGAGCGGTGTTCCCTGAAAAGGGCGTGAAGCCGGGAGAGAAGTGGAAGAGCGCCGAACCGATTTCCAATTCGTTGCTGGCGGGACTTTCTTGGGAAAAAGAATCGGAATACGTCAACGATGCGCCGTGCGCCGCCATGAAACTAACGCCGCGGGGCGATCCCGCCGCGGGACAGCAACCCCAGGAATCCTGCGCGGTTATTCTGACCACCGCGATCCTCAAGCAAAAATCGTCTCCCAAGGACGCCACGCCCGAGGATTACAAGCTCCACGATCTGCGCAACATGGGCACGGCCAAAGGCAAAAACCAAGTTATCAGCTATTTCTCGCTGAAGACGGGGCTGCTTGTACGCGCGACGGAAGACGCCAACCAGTCGATGAATCTGACCGTGGCGAAAACGGATGGTTCGAATCAGGTTCATTATGCCATCGATGCGGAGAGCCATGCCCGAGTGCTGCTGCTCGCGGACACTCCCACCAAAGTTCCCTGATCCCAGCGCGCAGTCGCGACAGCCACGCGCATTTGCATCGAGGAGTATAATCAAGGTTTCGGCAGTGGCCGGAATTCGCGCCGGGAGAGCCCTTCCATGCACTTCAAGCTGCGCAGCAACTATCAGCCACGCGGTGACCAGCCCGCGGCCATCGAGCAGCTCTCTCGCGGCATTGAAAGCGGAGAGAAACACCAGGTGCTCCTCGGCGTTACTGGCTCCGGCAAAACATTCACGGTGGCCAAGCTGATTGAAGCTTTCAATCGGCCCGCGCTGGTGCTGGCGCACAACAAAACGCTCGCCGCGCAGCTCTACCACGAGTTCAAATCCTTCTTCCCGGAAAACGCCGTCGAGTATTTCGTCAGCTACTATGATTTTTACCAGCCCGAAGCCTACGTTCCTTCCGCTGACATTTACATCGACAAGGAAGCGACCATCAACGACGAGCTGGACAAGCTGCGCATGAGCGCCACGCGCTCTCTCTTCGAGCGCCGCGACGTCATCATCGTTGCTTCCGTCTCGTGTATTTACGGCCTCGGCTCGCCGGAAGCCTACTACGGCATGCTGGTCATGCTCGAAAAAGGTCAGCAGACTTCGCGCGAAGCTCTGCTGCGCCGGCTCGTGGATATTCAATTCGAGCGCGGCGAAGACTTGCGCCGTGGAACCTTTCGCGTCCGCGGAGACATGATCGAAATCTATCCCACGTATGACGATTATGCTTATCGCATCGAAATGTGGGGCGAGACGATCGACAAGCTGCGGCAAGTCGACCCGCTCACGGGCGAAGTCCGCGCCGGCGCGGAAGACCTGATGCGCGTGCCCATCTATCCGAAGAATCACTACGTGATGCCCCAGGAACAAAGAGACCGGGCGATCGTCACGATTCAGGAAGAGCTATGGTGGTGGAAAAAGGAGCTCGAGAAGCAGGGGAAATTCGTCGAGGCCCAGCGCGTTGTCCAGCGCACGATGTTTGACATCGAGATGATGCGCACCATCGGCTATTGCCACGGCGTCGAGAATTATTCGCGGCACCTCAGCGGGCGTTTGCCCGGCGAAGCGCCACCGACGCTGCTCGATTATGTGCCGCAGGATTTTCTGATGTTCATCGATGAATCGCATCAAACGGTGGGCCAAGTGCGCGGTATGTTCAACGGAGACCGCGCGCGAAAGCAAACTCTGATCGATTACGGATTTCGCATGCCTTCCGCGCTGGATAACCGGCCACTTACGTTCGAAGAGTTCGAGCACCGCATGAATCAAGTGGTTTATGTATCCGCGACGCCCGGACCTTACGAACTGACGAAATCGGGCGGAGTCGTTGTCGAACAAGTCATTCGTCCCACAGGCCTGGTCGATCCGCAAGTCGAGATTCGTCCTGTGAAGGGCCAAGTGGACGATCTGCTCGAAGAAATTCGCATCCGTGCGGAGAAGAACGAGCGCGTTTTGGTAACCACGCTGACAAAGCGGATGGCGGAGGATTTGTCCGAATACTTCACGGAAGTTGGCGTGCGCTGCCGCTATCTGCATTCCGAGGTCGAGACGCTCGAACGCATCAAGATCTTGCGCGATTTGCGGCGCGGAGAATTCGACGTTTTGGTCGGCATCAACTTGCTGAGAGAAGGGTTGGATCTGCCGGAGGTTTCGATGGTGGCCATCCTTGATGCGGACAAGGAAGGTTATTTGCGAAGCGCGACCTCGCTGATTCAAACCATGGGCCGTTGCGCGCGCCACATCGAAGGCCGTGCCATTTTGTACGCGGATCGGCGCACGGGATCGATGAATCAAGCCATCGACGAAACGAACCGCCGCCGCACGAAACAGCTCGAGTACAACAAGGAAAACAACATTACACCGATGTCCATCATCAAATCCGTGGACATGGATCTCGCGCGTATCGTCGAGGCCGATTACGTCACGGTCCCAACGGACGATACCGAGCTGGATGCCGCTACGGCGAAGATCAAGAACGAACAACAGCTCGCCGAAATGCTGCAACAACTCGAAACACAAATGCGCGAAGCCGCAAAAAAGTTCGAATTCGAGCGCGCCGCGCAATTGCGCGACCGCATCCGTTCACTAAAGCAAAAGGATATAGCCGGTTTATTCTCGATCGAGCCGGCGCCAACCGCCGAACCCGCAGGCTAAAGATGGCTGCCTGGGATGTGCCGGCTGGCAATACCGTCGAACAGCGCAACTAAACAACTCCGCGCTTCAATTCGTCCAAGGGATAAAAGGTTCCGCGCCACGTGATGCCCCCTTTCCAGAGCGTCACGGCCGTCGAGCGCAAGAGCATGTAAGAAAAGAGAAGGGCGCCAAGCGGAAAAGTCAGAGCGTATATCGGCGAGACACGCATCACGACGTCCACGCCGCACTGGAAACCGAGCGCCACGACCACGGAAAATGCAGCGAGCATGCGAATCCATCCGTGGCCGAAGAAAATTCCGAAAAACGGCGCAATGTTCAAAAGCAGCAGGCCAGCAATCGAAACAGCGACAAACGCCAAGTTGTAGCCTGCGGCAGCAAAAAAATTCTTCGTGACCCCGCGGATAAGGTTTCCGAGACCAGCGTGCCAGCGAACCACGACGGCGTCTTGCGCAATCCCCACGCCAGACCGAAATCCCGCTTGCTTCACAATTTTGCCCAGCTTCATGTCGTCCACCACTTCCATGGACAGGCGGCGATGCGTTCCGCTAGCTTCGTAGGCTGACCGCTTCAGCAATTGAAACGCTCCCACGCCCACGTAAACGCGGGAACGCGGATTGCCAACACGATGGGGATCGGTCGCGAGGTGAAATGCGAGGCCGAAAAAAGTAATCAGCGTTTTTTCCCAAAAGCCGTGCATTTCGACGTCGCCAAAAAGCGTGAGATGATCGAGATTGCGTTGTTTCGCGAGCGTGACCGCTCGACGCAAAGCATCGGGCTTAAATCGCACGTCGGCGTCAGTAAACAAAAGCCACTCACCGCTGGAACCTTCGTACCCCTTTTGCAGCGCGTGCGGCTTGCCCAGCCAGCCGCTCGGAAGTTCCGACACGTGCACGGCACGAAAACGGGGATGCGACGCGGCGAATTCGTCGAGCATGCGGCCGGTGGCGTCTTGCGAGCGGTCGTCGACGGCGATGATTTCCAGGTGCGGATAATCGACTTCGGCAAGGGTCGCGAGCGCCGCAGGAAGTTTTTCTTCTTCATCTCTCGCGGCAAAAATTAGAGAAATGCTAGGACACGCTGCGTCCTGAGCCGGCTCAAAATGCTTGATCCAGGGCAGCTTTGTGGCGCCATAGGCGACGCGGAGACCATGGAAAACCCAGAAGACAGCAACGAGGGAGAAAAAAGAAAGTCCAAAAGTGTGCATCAAAATTGGTGTCGAGTGACGGCCTCGGGTTATCCTAGCATGTAATGCCAGGGAGCCTTGCGATCATCGGTGCAGGACGAGTCGGCCGCGCGCTGGGACGGCGCCTTCGAGAACTGGGATGGAAGATCGGCGCAGTCGTGACGCGGAATGAAGCCGGCGCCCGTAAAGCGGTGCGATCCATCGGGGCCGGTCGCGCACATGCGTTTGTGACACGACAAGTGCTCGTTACCCAGGTCATCCTGATCACCACGCCGGACCGCAGCGTCGCGGAAGTTGCCGAGGAATTGGCGCGCATCGGCGCGGAAGAATTGCGCGGCAAAATCGTTTTGCATACGAGCGGAGCGCTAAGCTCGGAAGTTCTGGCTCCCGTGAGAGAATGCGGAGCGGCTGTGGGCTCGATGCATCCGCTGCAGACCTTTAGCGGAATCGGAGTGCCCCCGCTTGAGGGCAGAGTTTTCGCGATCGAAGGAGATGCCGCCGCGGTGCGCGTCGCCCGGCAGATTGTCCGCGCGCTCGGCGCAATTCCTGCGCACATCGAAGGCACGATGAAACCGCTCTATCACGCGGCGGGTGCGCTGGCCGCGGGGAGTGTTCTGACCCTGATGGAAGCGGCTACCCGGCTGATGACGTCGGCTGGCATGAAACGCCGGGAAGCGGTGCGTGCGTTGCTGCCGCTGACGCGGCAGGTGCTTGAAAATTTTGAACGCCTGGGTCCGCGTGCGGCGTGGACCGGGCCGCTTTCGCGCGGAGATTACGCCGTGGTAGAGGCGCACACCAGCGCGATCAAGGATTTGCCAGTGGAGTTCACGCAGGCTTACGAAGCGTTGAATCGGTTGGCGGCGCTGGTTCTGGCGCAGGATTCCGCGAGTATGCGGGCGGAGCTCGATAAAGTTGCCGGAAATAAGAAAGCAAAAACGAAAGCGACAGGGGGATGCGCGTGAAGCGACTGCAGATTGCGATGGAGAGCACGACGCTGGCGAACGGATTGAAAGTGGTCATCGCGCCGGACACGACCGCGCCGGTGGTGACTGTGGGTGTGTATTACAAAATCGGATTCCGCCTCGAGCCGCGCGGGCGGAGCGGCTTCGCTCATCTTTTCGAGCACATGATGTTTCAAGGCTCGGCGAACGCTCCGAAAATGCAGCACATCAAGCTGATCAATTCGAGCGGCGGCGTGTTGAACGGATCGACGCACTACGACGTGACGAATTACTACGAGGCGGTGCCGTCGAACGCGCTTGAAAGAGTGTTGTGGCTTGAAGCGGACCGCATGCGGGCGCTGAAGGTAGATGACGAAAATTTGCGCAACCAGCGCGACGTCGTAAAGGAAGAAGTGCGCGTAAATGTCTTGAACCAGCCGTACGGAGGCTTTCCGTGGCTCGACTTGCCGCCGGTGGCGTTTCGGAACTGGGCTAATTCACACAATTTTTACGGCGACTTCACGGATCTCGATGCGGCGGACCTCGCCGACGTCTTCACGTTTTTCAAGACGTACTACGTGCCGAACAATGCCGTACTGCTAATGCTCGGTGACGTGAAGCCGGAGGAAGGCTTTGCGCTCGCGAAAAAACTGTTTGCCGATATTCCCGCTGGCGCGCCACCTCCGTTTGCGGATCCGACGGAGCCCGAGCAGAACGAAGAGCGGCGCGGTGACGTGGAAGAAAAATTTGGAACGCTTCCCGCGATGGCCATCGGATATGTCGTGCCGAAACGGCGGACCGCCGATTGGTGCGCGATGGCGCTACTCGACCAAGCGCTGCATGGCGGGCGCGCGGGAAAACTCTACCGAGAACTGGTATTGGAGAAGCAAGTGGCCGTCGAGCTGGACGGCGGGATTGAAGATATTTTCGGCTACAACGGGCCGACGCAAATGGTTACCCGAATTTTGCACAAGCCCGAGTATTCGAGTGAGCAGGCTCTCGCTGCATTCGACGAAGTGATCCGCGAAATTCAGGATAAGGGAATCACGGAAGACGAACTGGCGCAATTAAAAGTGAAATGGCAATCGGATTATTTTTCACTGCTCGAGGGCGGCCACGGCGGCATGCCGCGCTATGGCTTGATGCATCTGCTCGCCTGCTTCACGTTGTTTGATGGCGAGCCGCAACTGGTGAATACCGTGCTCGATGGTTTTCTTGCCGTGAAGCGCGAAGAGATTCAGGCTGCAGCGAGAAAATATTTGCGCAAAGAAAAGCGTGCGATCGTGTTGCGGCGTCCACGCGCCGCAGGCGTGAAGGAGGCAGCGTAATGGCAACGCGAGCGGTCGAAGTAAACAATGCTGTGCCAGCGCTGTCTGCCGAAAGGCAAGTGACCTGGCCGAACCGGAAGCGAGCGAAGCTCTCGAACGGGCTCGAAGTAATTCTCGTGGAATCGCATACGATTCCGAAATTTCATGGTGAACTGTATTTTCGCTCCGGCAATGCCGCAGCCATCGATCGCGGAACCGGGCTCGCGGAGATCACGGCTACCGTGGTGCGAACGGGCACAAGAAAACGCGCAAGCAGGCAGATCGAAGAAGATCTGCGGCGCATCGGTGCGGACTTGGCTTCGAGCGCCGGTTCGGACACGAGTGCGATTTCGTTCGCCGGACTTTCCGAATTTGCCGAGCCGCTTCTTGGAATGGTCGACGAATTGGCGCGTGAAGCGGCATTTCCGGAAGCCGAATTCGAGCGCGAACGGCGCCAAAAACTGGAAGAGGTCAAGCTGGAGCGCACGCAGCCCGGATTCTTGGCCAGCGAGCGGCTGCGCAAAGTGCTTTTTGGTGCGCATCCGTATGCGCAAGTTGCGCCGAGCGAAGAACAGGTCGCGGAGTACAAGCGCGACAAGCTGCTCGCGTTGTACCGCGATTTTTACACACCGGAGAACGGTTTGCTGCTTCTGGTCGGCGATTTTCAGCCGGACGCGACGCTGACGAGCGTCGAAAAAGTGTTCGGCGCATGGCAGGGCAAGAGGCCGGAGACCAAGTCTTTTGCTGCTCCGGCAAATCCGCGCGGGCGCCGCGTTTATCTGGTGCATTTGCCTGGCGCGGTTCAGACGCAAATTCTCGCGGGCTGCCACGCGATCACGCGGAAGCATCCGGATTGGGTGAAGCTCGGCCTGACGAATTGCTTGTATGGCGGTGCGTTCAATTCGCGGCTGGTGATGAACATTCGCGAAGACAAGGGCTACACGTACAGCCCGCGGAGCGGCGTCAACGCGTTACGGCAGCATGGCTACTTTTCGGTTTCGGCGGCGGTACGGAATGACGTTGTAGCAGCTTCGCTCACGGAGATTTTCTATGAAATGGACAAGCTGCGGTCCGTGCCGGTTCCGGAAGCCGAACTGGCTGATGCGCAGAATTACTTGAGCGGCGTCTTTTCCATGGGACTCGCCACGCAAAACGGTTTGCTCTCGCAGGTCTCCGTGGTGGCGCTGAACGAATTGCCGGACGATTATCTCGAGACATATCGCGCCAAAGTGCGCGCGCTCACGCCTGCCGACTTACTAGAAACGGCGCGCAAATATCTCGATTCCGCGAACATGCAAATCGTAGTCGTCGGCGACCGCGCCCAAATCGAATCGCAAGCCACGCTCTTTGGGGAGCTTGAAGTCTTCGATGCCCAGGGCAAGAAGTTGAGCTAGCTCGCCGCTGTCATAATTATTGATTTAAGAATATTATTGTTGCATTATCAGATCGCTATGGCGTGGCGGCCTCTTGCACAGCTCTCCCTTGCTTGCATTGCGCTTTGCGCGATTCCAGCGGTTCTTACTGCGAACAAAAAGCCGCCGGCGGCGCCGATCAACCTGAATACCGCCACATCGGACGAGCTGCAGCAGGTGCCGGGGATTGGGCCCGTGACCGCGGAAAAGATTCTGCAAATGCGCAAGGCGTACGGCCCGTTCAAGAGCGTGGACGATTTGCGCGCCATCAAGGGCATTGGTCCCAAGCGACTCGAAAAAATGCGCAAATACCTGAGGGTGGGGAAACCAGCTTCGTCAAAAAGCACGAATCCCCACGCCGGCGCTGCAACGGTTCAGCCCACGAGTCATCAGAACCGTTAGCAGCGTCAGGTCGAGACTTGCGGGACTAAACTCAACGCGCTCTCCCAAATGCTTCCTCCCCTGAAGGGGCCC
This sequence comes from uncultured Acidobacteriota bacterium, assembly GCA_963753745.1. Lineage (GTDB taxonomy): Bacteria > Acidobacteriota > Terriglobia > Acidiferrales > UBA7541 > Acidiferrum. The sequence continues at coordinate 134,062 of CAVWDX010000017.1, read as the reverse complement.
TCACCATCTGCATCCAACTGCGGTTCGTCAAACCAAACTCAGTAAACGGTTGCTTCGCCGAGGGCGCTATGTTCCGTTCGGGTTAGACCATTCTTCCAAGGCCCACTGATCGCGGTCACCTCTGTGGGTGGCCTGGAGATCGTTCCGGTAGCACCCTTCGCCCAAAAGAATTCTTGCGAAATGAAGACCCGGTCACCGTGCGGATACGTTGCCGTCACGCTGCGCTTCTTTTCCTCCGTCAGAGCACCTGGTGAGTGGGCTTGGGCTGTTCGACGCGTAGAGGAACCTGATCGGCGATGCGGATGCCGTAGCCTTCGAGGGCGACCACCTTTTTGGGGTGATTGGTTAGGACGCGGATATCTTTTAGGCCGAGGTCGATCAGGATTTGGGCGCCGATGCCGCTTTCGTGCTGGACCATGCGCTGGCGAGCGGGTTCGCGGTCGAGCTGGCCGCGTTTGTGAACATGAATTTGGGGCAACACGCCGGCGGACTCAGGTGCATCGACACTGAAACCGCGGCCGGTGTGATGGAGATAGAGGAAAACGCCGCGGTCCTCCTTAGCGATTGTCGCGAGCGACTGGGAAACAAGCTCGTTGCAATCGCAAGTGGTCGAGCCGAAGACATCGCCGGTCAGGCAATGCGAATGTACGCGGACAAGCGCGGGCGTTTCGCCATCGAGGCTGCCGCGAACGAGGGCGATGTGCTGATCGTGGTCGACATCGCTGACGTAGGCAATGATGCGGAAGTCGCCGTAGCGCGTGGGAAGAACTGCTTCCGCAACGCGGCGAACGTAACGCTCATGTTGCATGCGATAGCGGATGAGATCGGCAACGGTGAGCATTTTCAAATCGTGTTGTTTACAAAATTCATGGAGCTGCGGCACGCGGGCCATGGTGCCGTCTTCGTTCATGATTTCGCAGATGACCCCGGAGGCGTTGAGCCCGGCGATGCGGGAGAGATCCACGCTGGCTTCGGTTTGTCCAGCGCGCACGAGAACGCCGCCATTGCGGGCACGAAGCGGGAAGATGTGGCCGGGGCGTGCGAGGTCCTGCGGGCGGGTTTTTTCGTCAATGGCTGTGAGGATGGTGATGGCGCGGTCGGAAGCGCTGATGCCAGTGGTGACGCCGAGGCGGCCGTCGATGGCTTCGCAGAAGGCGGTGCCGTGAACGCTCGTGTTGATGGGGGACATCAGGGGGAGATTGAGCTCCTCGCAGCGCTGCTCGGTGAGCGCCAGACAGATCAGGCCGCGACCGAACTTGGCCATGAAATTAATGGCTTCGGGGGTGATTTTCTCGGCGGCCATGGTGAGGTCGCCTTCGTTTTCGCGGTCTTCGTCATCCACCAGGACAATCATGCGGCCTTGGCGGATTTCTTCGACGGCTTCTTCTACGGTTGCGAAATTAGCGCCGTGGCTGGTCATGGGATTCTCAAGTATAGAAGATCGCCCGGAGGAGACTGACTAAAGACTGTCCCCCGAGGCATCTAAAGGCTTAGTTTACCGAATTTGATGAAACTAAAGCCATTCAAGTCGCAGAACGTGGCATGTGACTTGAGACTCGTGACTTGTGAAGCCTCCTGTAGGCAGGTGTTAGGAGCAGGGGCTGGCTGTGCCCCTCCCGGTTTTTTCGTAAGTGCGGATTCTAAAGGGTTTTAAGTCCTGTTTTTTGGAAGTGTTGATTCTATGAGAGTTACTGTCGCTTTTACGGAAGTGCAGATTCTAAATGGGTTTGGGGTCTTGGAAGGTAGGGGCAACGATTTGGTCTGAGGGCCGTATGATGCGGCGTTTTCGTTAGAGGCTATTTTCATAGAGGCTGGATGGAGCGGATTTAGGCCATGTGGCTGATCGACAGAAAGAAAAAACGCCAGCAGGATGCTGGCGCTACGGGCGATGTCCGTGGTATTACCTATTAAAAACTATACACGAGCGTTCACTTTTTGTCAAGCAGAAAAAGTGTACGTTAACTCCTCTTGTTTCAAAGGGTTGGCAAGGTTAGCTTGCGAGCGGTTAGACGGTTCCTGCAGGGACGGGCAGCTCGCTCTTTTGCGAATCGGGAAGCAGCGACTTCACGATGTCTTCCATCTCGTGGGAGCTGCGCACGTGTTCCGGATAGTTGTGGACGGATATTTCAAAAGAGATGCCGTGGGTGGCCCTGACCGCTCGCAACTCTTCCTGAAGGCGAGCAGCCACTTGCTTTGCATTCAAGGTATCTGATTCAGGCAGGACCACGGCGAAGATATCGGGCGAGAGATTGTAGATTGAGTCCGTAGGACGCAGTTTGCGGGACATGGCCTTGGCGGCGTCCCCCGCTGCGGCGGTGTTTTTTTCGGCATTGCTCGCGCCGGAGCCCCGCTTGGACTGAACTAGCAGAAGAGAGAGGGTCTTATGCATGGTCATGGCCCTGCGATGTTCCATTGCTAGTCGATCCCAGAAATGATCTTGTCCGGGCATCGAGTGCAGTATGTCGACGTTGGCTTGCTGACGAATTTGGACGTTGCGTTCCAGCTGCTCGAGAAAATCTTGCTTGAGCTTGCGGACCAAGCGCTGGCGATCCAGCAGGTAGCCAACAAAAAGCAACGTCAAGACGCAAAAGCCGAAGTAAGCGACGCGGAGAGTCCACTTGTTTCCGCCATCGGTGCGCTCGAAGACCAGGGGGTACATGAGCACGGCCAGTCCGGCCGCCTGCACCAGGACGAAGACCGCAGAAAGTACGGTGAGCTGCAATTCGCGCCGCTCGAGATGATCCAAGTCCTTACGATTCAGCATAGACACGGTTCTGTCTTCCTGTTCTCGTCAAGTTCGGCAGTTTACAAACGCCGGCCAAAGCTTCCTGGTGTCATTCTAGGATGTGGAGACAGGCCGCGGCGCGCAATAGACTGGGAGTACTTCTGTTTCGGAAAGGATACTGTCCTTTTCATAGGGATTGCAGGATCAGCCTAGGGAAATGGAGCCGCAAAACGAAACGTGCTGTGCACGGGGGTTTAGCGCAAGTGTTGCATTTCAGCGTAACGGCATCGGCCAGATCAGTGCCCGGCGGGGGCTTGGAGCCAGGTGATGACTCGACGCCAGGGGGAGACCTCGGCGCTGCTCATTGGTGTTTGCAGCCAAAGAGTGACCTTGCGCCGAGCAATTGCGAATCGACCAGGGCCGCTTTCTGTGGGCTCTGGCACGGCGGGAGGAGCGGTTTCCGAGGGCACGAGCCAGTAGGGGCTGGCATCTGCCTTGAATCGCTTGGCGGTGGCGTTAGTGTTGGATGAGTCTCGCTCGCCAGCTGTGCCGGTAATGGAAAGCCTCAGGAGGGCCCCAAACTGCTCCTGCGAAGCTCTCATCGCTCTCAAGATATTGCGCGCAAACCAAACACCCGCGATCAGGAACAGAAGTTGAACCAGAATGTTGGCCAGGGCATACCAATTGTTTTGGAGCAAATCGCTAAAAGCGCTCATATCCTCACCTTGGACCGGGGGAGCTCCAATTTACAGGCGGGCGCGACCTGGGAAAACTGGTCCGAAGTCCAAATAAGGGGCAGGTGTAACTCGCTGCCCACAAGGCGGTCCAAGCGCAAACCTCAGCGTGCTTCCGCGTGGTGCAAGCACGGGCAAGCCCGAAGCGGGGATACCGGCGGCTACAACCGGCTACAACTTTCTGAGCGGAGCGGGGAGGACACTGGCCAGAGAATACTTGCCAGGGCCTGCCAGCAACAAACCGAAGGACAGCAAGAGTTCCGTGAGAGCGAATTCCATGCCGCCATGACCGATGTCATAACCGTGTGGGAGGTGGACCATGAAGATCGCGCCGAGCATGACGATCATGACGCTTACGGCGCCAACGCGGAGGAGCGCGCCGACTAAGATGGCGATGCCGCCGGCAAATTGAGCGAGTCCGACAAGATAGCCGACGACCAGCGGCATTTTCATGAAGGCAGCAAAGTTGTGCGGTCCGGGACCGCCGAAAGCGCCAAAGAGGATGGCACTGCCGTGGTAAATGAAGGGAAGCGAGCAGGCCAGGCGCATGACCAGAAGCTCAAAATTCAATTCGCGGGCGCTTGCGGATGGCAGAGGACTAGTTGCGCTCATGGAGATCTCCTTCTGTGTGATTAGACTGTGTATCAAAAGAGGTGAAGAAAAGCCAAGAAAAATTCCTGGGAGTGGCGGCTATGGCCAGTGCGGTAATGGGGCAAGAGCCTTACATCAGTACGAGGGGCAACAGGTCTAACTAAGGATGGGGCCGAGGATATGGAAGATCGCCGCGCCGATGAGTGCGGCGCCGGGGATGGTGAGGACCCACGCCCAGACGATACGGCGGGTGACGCCCCAACGGACGGCGGAAAGGCGGCGGGTGGCGCCGACACCGACGATTGCGCCGGTGATGGTGTGGGTGGTGCTGACGGGGATGCCGAATACAGCATTCGCGATGATAGTCAGTCCGCCAGCAGTTTCAGCGGCAAAGCCGCCGAATGGGGTGAGCTTGGTGATGCGCTGGCCCATGGTCTTGATGATCCGCCAGCCGCCAGCCATCGTACCGCCGGCCATGGCGAGGCAGCAGCAGATAATCACCCAATTTGGAACGGCGAACGATTTCAGCAGGCCGCCAGCGACAAGCGCGGTGGTGATTAGCCCCATGCCTTTTTGCGAGTCATTCGTGCCGTGGCCGAGGCTGAAGAGCGCGGCGGAGAGCAACTGCAAGCGGCGGAACCAGCGGTCCACTTTCTGAGGACGCTGACGGCGCACAATCCAGCTGGTGATGATGGTCAATATCATCGCGAGAATCATGCCGATGACGGGGGACAGAACAAGAAAGAGCACCGGCATGACCCAGCCAGGGAGGATCAACGCTTTGAAGCCGGCGTAAGCGACAGCAGCGCCGCCGTAGCCGCCGATGAGAGCGTGGGAAGAACTGGTTGGGAGGCCTAACGTGAGGGTAATCAGGTTCCAGGAAATCGCGCCAAGGAGGCCGGAAAGGAGGACTTGCTGATTGATCAGCTCGATGTGAATCATGCCCTTGCCTATGGTGGTGGCCACGGCCGTCCCAAAAATAAAGGCGGCAACGAAATTCCAGAAAGAAGCCCAGATGACCGCGCGGAACGGCGTGAGGACCCTGGTTGAGACGACCGTGGCAATGGAATTGGCGGCGTCATGCCAGCCGTTGGAAAACTCGAAGGCCAGCGTGAGAACGATTACGGCGATTAGGAGATGGAAGCTGGTCATCGGCGAATCAAGCGCTCTTGATGATGACGCCTTCGATTACATTGGCGACATCTTCGCATTTATCCACGGCGGTTTCGATGACTTCAAAGATCTCTTTCCACTTGATGATCTGGACGGAATCTTTTTCTTCGTCGAAAAGCTGGGCTATGAGGGTGCGGCAGAGGCGGTCGCTTTCGTTTTCGTAGCGGTTGATCTCGATGCAGTGCTTGAGAGCCTTTTCAGGAGTGCCTAGGGCTTTGACGGCGGCGGTGACTTCGACGGTGGCGGAGACGAGAACTTTGACGAGGTCCACGGTGCCCTCGCGGATGGAGTCGACGCGATAGAGGACAAAACGGCTGGCGGCGGCGTCGATGAGGTCGATGACGTCGTCAAGCTGGCTGCAAAGCTCGTGGATATCCTCGCGATCAAAGGGCGTGATGAAGGTTTGGTTCAACTTGGTGAGGAGGCGATGCGCAATTTCGTCGCCTTCGTGCTCGATGGCCTTGATGCTTTGGACCTGTTCGGGGACGCCCGTGTAGTGCGAGAGCATCTTGAGGAGGGATTCGGCGCCTTCGTGAATATTTTCTGCTTGCTGCGCGAAAAGGTCGAAGAAACCCTGTTCGTGCGGAAGAATCCGCTGCAAAAGTCCGTTCATGGTGGTTGACTCTCCCCTGAAAGAGCCGGTGATGCGAGGCCCGAAGAGTTTAGCGGAGGAAGGGGGACAGAGGCAAGGAACGTGAACATCGGCAGGCGTGGGGCGGCCCTCACGCGTTCTCGGAACTGGCTCGTTTGGATAGCGACGGAAAACCGGGCAGACTAAGGGCCAGCGTTGCGACCAGGAGCCAAAGCGCAGCGCCATACATCGCGTACCAGAACACTTCCTGGGCGGGGTTGGCGGCGGGAGGGCTGAAGACGACCAGCGAACCGGTCGAGCAAGCGTGCATGAGCTGTGCTAAGGGGATGCTCTGTGTGTGAGCGTACATCCAGCAGATAAGCACGCGCATGGCGGTCATAGCGGCGGTGAATGCGAAAAAAAAGTGCAGCCAGTACTTGCCGTGGGGAATGGCAGTGCCGAGAAAATTGATGACTGGAATGTGCCATAGGCCCCAGAGAATGCCGAGTAAGATAGCAGCGCGGAGCGGCGGCATCTTCAGGCACATTTTCGGCAGGGCAAAGCCCGTCCAGCCGATTTCCTCGAAAAAACCGGCGGGAATGCCGAACGCAAGACCCAGCCAAAAACGATTGGGGGAGTAAATGGGAGAAGCGAACGTCTTGAGCAGAAGAAGAATGCCGAGGACGAAGGCCGGGGGTATCAGGAGCGCGGCGTACCAGCGCGGGGGAAAGCGGAAGCGGCACATGCGGGAGAAAAGATCGCACAGACCGGCGGGGCCATCATAAAACCGAGTGAGGAGGATGCCGGAGAGGCTGGGGCCTACGAGCATCGCGGGAAACATTAGAATACCCGTTAGGTTAGGGAGGGGTTGGCCGCGTAGAAGGCGGGGAGCTGCTACGAGAAACGCGGCGAGCCAGGATAGACAGAACGTCAATCCAAAATAGCAGGCGGCTGGATGACGACGCAGCCACGAACGGGGTTCCAGGACGTTAGGGGATTGCGCCGGCATGACGGAGAAGGATTCTACACGGAATCGATATGAGCTTTTCGATGGAAACGGCATGAGACCGCAGAGGCCACACCAAAACAAAAAGGGCGTCCTGGTTTGCACCGGGACGCCCTTTGGATTGAGGTTTGGGGCGAGCTGGTAAAGCCGGCCCGGAGCACAGGCTGAAGCCTGTGCCACTATGTTTAGTACATGCCGCCCATGCCGCCTGCGCCAGGGGCTCCACCGCCGCCAGCAGCTGCAGCCTTTTCTTCCTTGATTTCAGCGACGAGAGCTTCGGTCGTGAGCATGAGGCCCGCGATGGAAGCCGCGTTCTGAAGGGCAAGGCGGGTGACCTTGGCCGGGTCGATAACGCCCATTTTGACCATGTCGCCGTATTCGCCGGTCTCGGCATTGAATCCAAAGTTTTCTTCCTTGGACTCGCGGATCTTGCCGATCACAACGGCGCCTTCATGGCCAGCGTTGAGAGCGATCTGGCGGGAAGGCTCTTCGAGAGCGCGCCGCACGATGCCTGCACCAACAGCTTCGTCATCGTGTAGTTTGAGCTTCTCGATGGCCGCGATGCAACGGAGCAAAGCCGAGCCGCCGCCGGGGACGATACCTTCCTCGACAGCCGCGCGGGTGGCGTGCATAGCGTCTTCGACACGCGCCTTCTTTTCCTTGAGTTCCGTTTCCGTGGCCGCGCCGACCTTGATGACGGCAACGCCGCCGACGAGCTTGGCAAGGCGTTCCTGGAGCTTTTCCTTGTCATAGTCGCTGGTGGTGTTTTCGACCTGGGAGCGGATCTGCTTCACACGGCCTTCGATGTCCGCGGACTTGCCGGCGCCTTCGATGATCGTGGAGTTGTCCTTGTCGATGGTGACTTTCTTGGCGCGGCCGAGGTCCTCGAGCTTTACGTTTTCGAGCTTGATGCCGAGGTCTTCGGTGATGGCCTTGCCGCCGGTGAGGGTGGCGATGTCTTCGAGCATGGCCTTGCGGCGGTCGCCAAAGCCGGGGGCCTTGACGGCGGCGCACTGCAGCGTGCCGCGGAGCTTGTTGACGACCAGGGTGGCCAGCGCTTCGCCTTCGATGTCCTCAGCGATGATCAAGAGGGGCTTGCCCATCTTGGCGGTCTGCTCGAGCAACGGGAGCAGGTCCTTCATCGAGCTGATTTTCTTCTCGTGGATGAGGATGCGAACGTCTTCCAGGACGCATTCCATGCGATCGGGGTCGGTGATGAAATAAGGCGAGAGGTAGCCGCGGTCAAACTGCATGCCTTCGACTACTTCGAGGGTGGTCTCCATCGTCTTGGATTCTTCGACGGTGATGACGCCATCCTTGCCGACCTTCTTCATGGCCTCGGCGATGATGCCGCCGATCTGCTTGTCGTTGTTGGCGGAAATGGTGCCAACTTGGGCGATCATGTCGCCCTTGACGTCCTTGTGGAGCTTCTTGATCTCTTCGACAGCCACTTCGACTGCCTTTTCGATGCCGCGCTTGAGAGCGGTGGGGCTGGCGCCTGCGGCGACAGTCTTGACGCCTTCGCGGAAGATAGCCTGCGCGAGCACGGTTGCGGTGGTGGTGCCGTCGCCGGCGACATCAGACGTCTTGGAGGCGACTTCACGAACCATCTGCGCGCCCATGTTCTCGAGCGGATCCGGCAGCTCGATTTCCTTGGCCACGGTCACGCCGTCCTTGGTGATGATCGGCGCGCCGAACTTCTTTTCGATCACTGCGTTGCGGCCCTTGGGGCCGAGGGTGATCTTTACTGCGTCGGCGAGGACGTTCACGCCACGTAGAATCGCTTGGCGGGAATTCTCACCTGTTACAATCTGCTTCGCCATACTGGTATTTCCTCCTGATCAGCTTTCTGCGAACTGCGAAATTTTTGCTCGTTACACCGACGGGCACGGCATGCCGTGCCCCTACAGATCGGAACGTCCCGACAGAGTGAAACGTCCCACCACTACGGAACTGAAACTACCTCTTCGCGGCTTTGGCTGCGCCGCTCAGCTTCGCCAGAATCTCTTCTTCGCGAAGAATGAGGAACTCTTCGTCGTCGAGTTTGATTTCCGTGCCGCTGTACTTGCCGAACAGAACGCGGTCGCCCGCTTTCACGTCGAGGGGGATTAGTTCGCCTTTTTCGCGCTTGCCGGCGCCGACGGCGATGACTTCACCCTCCATGGGCTTTTCTTTTGCGGAGTCAGGGATAATGATGCCTCCCTTGACGCTTTCTTTTTCTTCAATGCGCTTCACGATCACACGGTCGTGGAGCGGGGTCAGATTCACTGCCATCTTGGAAGAACCTCCATAGGTGATCTTACGGTTTGAACTGAGACTGGGAGCACGGAAGGGACATTAGCACTCCTCGCAGTCGACTGCTAATATAGCAGAAACTCCTTGCATGTCAAGCATTTCTCAGACAGTTGAGTGGATTTCTATCCGACTTCTTGCATGCATTTAAGTAATTTGTTATCAGCCACTTAAATGGTGCAAGGAAAATACGACACTTGGCGATTGCCGTGCAGCTCTTGTCAGCATAGAATCTGCGCGAGGTGATCTGTTGTCCTCTCAAGTTTATCCTCGGCTTATCGTCTTTACGGCTGGGACCTTACTGCCATTCTTCTGGATTGTGGTCATCCTCGGCCATCGGCGGCAACGGAATTTTGAGCGCATATTTTTCTTCGTGTGCTTGGCGCTGGTTTTCTTTTTTGGATGCTCCCTATTAGCCCTCAATGCCCAGCTCTATTACACAGAGGTCCCTCAGACTCTGACGATTTTTTCTTGGACGATTCTCTGCGTGGGATTGTGGTTCTTACCGTCTTTGCTGCTCCATCTGCATGTTGAATATGCCGACGTCCGAAGCATGATTGGCTCTGGGAAGACTAAAGGTATGTGGCTTGTGGGGGCTTACGCTCCTGCAATCTTGCTTCTTCCATATCTTTACGCGGCCTTGCGTCTGCGGTCCGGCATGGACCTGGATTTGCCAAGCATTTCTTTGCGCATCCCTTTCCAGGTCTGGCTCTTTAGCGCAATCTTGCTTTGCACGGTTTGGCAAAGACGTTTTATGAAGGCCGCCCCGGATAAGGAACAACGATCTTTCCATCGGGAATTGCAAAACAATTTCATCGTACTGGCATTGTTGATATTCATTGGTCATGCGTTCCTATGGCGATGGCCGCGAAATGAGAGTGGCGCTGCCTCCTACGAATGGCTCCTAGCTCTCATTGCCCTGGTGCCGCTCGTCAGTCTCCTTCGCAACGTTCAAAAATTCAATTTTTTGCAGATCGGCAAGCAGCGGAATCTCATCTATGCCGTCTTTGCGACCTTTCTTGCGCTCTTGTACCTGAGCCTGGTTCGCCGCGCCAGTTTGTGGATGGAGCCGTATCTGCCCCCGGAGGCAACGGCTGCCCTGTTGCTTTTTCTCCCTGTGGTGTTCTTTGAGCCGCTTCAGCGGTTCATGAGAGGGATACTGCACCGCACCGCCCAGTCAGAGATGGATCATGCACAGCGCATGATGGCGCCAATTCAGGAAGTCGCGCGGCTCGGCAATCTTGCAAAGTTAGCGGCTTTTATCGAGAAGTGGATCGGCGAGGAGTTGCAACTCGCGGAGATGAAACTTTCATTCGGCAATTCTGTGACGGCCGGGTCGCAACCGAAGTGCGCCCGAAGAGGTGTTCGCAATACGTCAATCCGGCCGCACTTTGGGAACCCTGCGCGTGAAAGCTCATGGGGCAATGCTATCGGGCGAGACGGGGGCGGCGCTGGAGTTTTTGTGCGAGCAATTGCCGGGAGCGCTGGATTTGTGCCGGTTGATTGAGGAGAAACTGCAGTTGGAGAGGGAACTGGCGGAGAGGGAACGGTTGGCGGTGCTGGGGCAGATGGCGACTAGCATTTCGCACAATTTGAAAAATCCGTTGGGGTCGATCAAGACGATTTTGCAGGTGCAGCTGGAGAACCCGGGATTGCCGGCCTCAATTCGCGGCGAAACAAAGATGGTACTGGAGGAGATTGGGCGGTTGTCGTCGAAGCTGAACCAGTTGCTGCAATTCAGCCGGCCAGCGATTCGCGGGGGCGCGATCGCGGCGACTTGCGACGCTCGCGCCGTGGCAGAAGAAGTCAGCGGAGTTTTGAGACACGAGTCCGAGAGCCGCGGCGTCGGGCTTGAGGTCGACGTCGGCAAGGAGGGAGCAAGGCTTTCTGCAAGTTCTGAAGCAATGAGCGAGATTTTGTCGAACCTCGTGGTGAATGCTTTGGAAGCGACTCCGCGCGGTGGTCACGTGAAAGTGAGTGGCCACGCGAATGGAGATGGGTTTTTGTTTGCGGTGGAGGACGATGGCCCGGGAGTTCCGGAAAGCGCACGGGAAAAAATTTTGCAGCCATTTTTTACCACGAAGACGCAGGGCACGGGGCTGGGATTGGCGATTGTGGCGAGGCGGGTTGCGGAGTTTGGCGGAACGCTGGATTGGGAGAGCCCGGTAAAGGACGCCAAAGGAACGCGGTTTGAAGTGACGATGCCGAGAGAAGAAGCAAGGAAGTGACGGGGTAAGGAAATAGGAAAAAACATGAAGACGATACTGATTGTCGATGATGAGCCGGCAGCGCGCTACGGATTGCGGCGAGCGCTGGAAGCGAGGTACCGGATTGCGGAAGCGGAATCGGCGGAGTCGGCGCGCTTGGCGTTGAGCAGCGAACATCCGGATCTCGTACTTCTGGACGTGGTGTTGCCGGGGCAAAGCGGTTTGGAGTTTTTGCGGTGGATGCGAGAGCAGGGGAGTGACGTGCCAGTGTTGATGGTTTCGGCTCTGGACACGGCGAAAACAGCGGTGGAAGCGCTGCAACTCGGCGCGGCGGATTATCTGGTGAAGGGATTCGAATTGGAGGAATTGCGGCAGCGCGTGGCGAATCTTCTGAAACTGGCGACGCTCGAAAAGGAAAATGATTCGCTGCGGCAGGCGGCATGGCGACGGAAGGGCAGTTCGGGCAGATGATTGGCCGGACCGCGGAGATGCGCCGGGCGTTCGAAATGGCGGACCGCGTGGCGCCGGCGGATACGACTGTGCTCATACTTGGCGAGAGCGGAACGGGAAAAGATTTGATGGCGCAGGAGATTCATGCAAGGTCGCCTCGCGCGGGCAAGGCTTATGTGGCGGTGAATTGCGCAGCGCTGCCGGAAACGCTGATTGAATCGGAGTTATTCGGATACGAGCGCGGGGCGTTTACGGGCGCGGCGCAGCAGAAGAAGGGCAAATTCGAACAGGCGTCAGGCGGAACGTTGTTTTTGGATGAGATTGGCGACATGAATCCTGTTACACAAGCGAAGGTACTTCGTGCGCTGGAAAACCGAACCATCGAGCGGCTCGGCGGGACGCAGCCGATTCCGGTGGACGTGCGAGTGATCAGCGCGACGCACCGGAATCTGGCGGCGGAAATTCGCGCGGGGAAATTTCGCGAAGATTTGTTTTACCGCTTGCGCGTGGTGACGATCGAGTTGCCGCCACTGCGCGCCCACAAAGCAGACATTCCGGTGCTTGCGGAGGCGTTCTTGCAGATGCACGGAACGCGGCTCGGGCGCACGGCACGGCTCAATCGTGAAGCGCTGGCGGCCATCGAAGGCTACGACTGGCCGGGCAACGTTCGCGAACTGAAAAACGCGCTGGAGCGAAGTCTGGTGCTGTGCCGAGGAGAAGAGATTGGCGTGGAAGACTTGCCGCAGGAAGTGGTGAGCGGGGAGGCTGTGCCTCACAAAAATTCCGATGGCGCGAATAAGAATGGATTCGACGAAAAAGATTTTCGCGAGGCCAAGCGGAAGTTTGAAGTCGCTTACATTACAAAGCAGCTCGTGGAACATCGCTGGAATGTGTCAAAGACAGCGGCAACGATTGGGTTGCACCGGCAGAGCCTGCAGGAAAAATTGCGCGAATTGGGAATCCGGCGGCCGGGGCGGGGGCCGGCGGAAGAAGAATAGAGGATTGCGCAGAATTCACAGAGAGCGCAGCGGACACGGAGAAGGGAATGCAGGCAGAGAGTCTGAGAATGGACGCGAGAACGAACGATCTGAAAATTGGCGCCTACATCTTGGCGGGAGGCGGAAGCACGCGATTTGGGCGCGACAAGGCGCTGGTCGAGTTTGCGGGAAAACCCATGCTTGCGCGAATGATCGGATTGATGCAGGGGCACGCGGGAGGCGTGAGAATTGTTGCCGCGCCGGGAAAATACACGGATTTCGCAATAGAAACTTTGGAAGATCGCTGGCCGGGCGAAGGTCCACTCGGGGGAATAGTGACTGCGCTTCTGCACGCTGAGCAGAATGAGGCGCGGTGCGTGTGGAATTTCATCGTGAGTTGCGATATGCCGTTCTTAACCGCGGATTGGATGAAGTATCTAGGCGAGCGGGCGGCGCAGGGTGAAGCTCAGGTCGTGCTTCCACAATCCGCGCATGGACCGGAGCCGCTGTGTGCTATTTGGCGAACGGATGCGCGCGCGGCCATCCAGGATCAGTTCGAGAAGGGTGTACGCAAGGTGACTGAGGCGATAGGAAAGTTGAAGTCGGAAGTTCTTGACGAGCGGGACTGGAAACGATTTGATAGCGCAGGGCGGCTATTCTGGAACATGAATACAGCGGCGGATTACGAGGAAGCTCGCCGGATTATGGAAACGGAACAAAAAAAGAGGACGTTAGGATAGCGGACGCAGAGGTCGACGGAAGCGCGGGATGACAGACGCAAACGAGATCAACCGAGGTGTTGCGGCGATGGAATCGGGCGGCGCGCGCGGCCGTTCCGACAAACCGGGTGTCAGCGCGACCGGCAGCGGCGCGGAGCCGAAGAGCGAAAACTTTTTTGAGTTTCGTGATGTCTGTAAGTCCTTCGACGAGAACGAGGTGCTGAAAAACGTAAGCTTCACCGTGAAGCGCGGCGAGACGTGCGTGATTATGGGGCGCAGCGGCGTGGGGAAGTCTGTTTCGCTGAAGCACATCATGGGTTTCATGAAAGCGGATTCGGGACGGATTTTTGTGGACGACGAAGACGTGACGGATTTCAGCGAACAGCAATTCGAGGAAGTACGGCGCAAAGTGACCATGGTGTTTCAGTCTGGCGCGCTGTTCGATTCGCTCACGGTCGCGGAGAACATCGCTTTTCCGTTGGAAAAACAGCCGGGGCTCGAAGACGAAGACATCGACGCTTACGTGGACAAGCTCGCGAAAATGCTGGAAGTCGAAGAGGTGCTGGACAAACTGCCGGGCGAACTATCGACAGGAATGCGGCGCGCGGTGGCCATGGCGCGAGCCTTCGCGCAGAATCCCGACGCGATTTTGTTCGACGAGCCAACCACTATGGTTGACCCCATCATGGCGGCGCACATGGGCGACTTGATTTTGCGGCTAAAGGACGCGTTTCACCGCACATCGATTGTGGTGACGCACGACACGCACCTCGCGAAAAAGCTTGCCGATACCGTGGTATTTCTTCAGGAAGGGCGCGTTGCATTTTTCGGGCCCTGGGACGGTTTTGAAGATTCGAAAGATCCCTTCATCCATAACTTCCGCATGCAGGATGCGCTGATCCCCGCGCTGGACGTGACTCTGTGAGCCAGCCGACGGGCGGCTCTGCCGATCCCATCAAACAATTGCCGAAGACGATGGGCTTCTGGGATGTTTTGTTTTTCAATATTGCGACCGTCCTCGGCCCGCGCTGGATTGCCGCCGCCGCGCACAACGGTACTTCTTCGATCAGCTTGTGGGTGCTCGCGGCAGTTTTCTTTTTTGTTCCGACGGCATTGGTCATCAATGAATTGTCGTCGCGCTTTCCTCATGAAGGCGGCCTGTACGTGTGGTCCAAGGAAGCCTTCGGAGATTTTCACGGATTCGTGGCCGGATGGACCTATTGGATTTATACCGTTTTTTATTTTCCAGGTCTGCTCCTGGCCAGCGCGGCGATGAGCGGTTACGTGGCCGGTTCCGGCGGCGTGGCGCTGGCGCAGAACACGACGTTTCTTTTGGTGGGATCTTTCGTCCTGCTGATCGTGGCCGTGGTGTTCAACATTGTCGGGATGAATGTCGGGAAGTGGCTGCAAAACGCGGGCGGGGTTTCCACGTATCTTCCGCTGCTCATGCTCACGGGAGTGGCGGCGGTTCTGTGGTTTCATCACGGTTCGGTGACGCGCTTCACCTGGGCCAATATGATGCCGCACTGGAGTTGGGACACAGTGAATTTCTGGTCGCAGATCGCGTTTGCGTTTACCGGACTCGAGCTAGTCTCGGCAATGAGCGATGAGATCAGGGATCCGCGGCGGACACTACCCCGCGCGGTGCTGAGCAGTGGTGCGCTGATTGCGGCCATTTACATCCTGGGCACGTTCGCGGTGCTGGCGCTCGTCCCCAGCGGCGATGTGGATCCAAAGAGCGGCGTATTTCAGGCCATCACGCTGGGTTCGACGGCGCTGCGGATCGGATTCGTAGGAGTCCTGGCGGCGATGCTGGTTTCCGTCGGCAACGCCGGTGGAGTGGGAAGCACTGTCGCAGGGATTGCGCGCGTGCCCTTCGTCGTAGGAATTGACAAATATATGCCTGCGGCGTTCGGAAAGATTCACCCGAAGTGGAAGACGCCCTACGTTTCCATTCTCGTGCAAGCCACGATTTCCGGAATTGTGCTACTGCTGAGCCAGGTCAAGGAAGAAACGATGCGCGGCGCGTATCAGATTCTCGTGGACGCCGCGATCATCCTTTATTTCATTCCTTTCCTGTATATGTACGCCGCGGCAATCAAATTGGCGGGCCGCAAAGACCGGCGCGAGAATCCCCATGCCGTCTTGATTCCTGGCGGAAAGTTTGGCGTGTGGATCGCGGGAGGTCTTGGCTTTGTCGTCGTACTTTGCGGAATCGCATTTTCGCTGATTCCACCTGGCGAAGAAGTGAACAAAGTTCTGTTTGAAGAGAAGCTGATCGGCGGAACGGCCGCAGCGGTGCTGTTTGGGCTGATGCTCTATTGGCGCGGAGCGCGCACGAAAGCTAGAGAAAGCGAAGCCGGCGCCGCTTAGTCGATCGCGTCAGAAGGAACGTCAAGCGTGAAACCCTGGCGGGAAAGCGCTTCCATCGTGATTCGTGAAGGTGCCGCGGACTTCCGCGCTTCGAGATAGCGCTCGACGTATTTGCCGAGAACATCAGCTTCCAGGTTTACGGCGTCGCCGGGCTTGCGGTCGCGAAGATTGGTGTGTTCGTAGGTAAAGGGAATTACGGCGACCTCTGCGACGCGCGTGTTTGTATTCCATTGCGCGACCGTGAGGCTGATGCCGTCGATGGTGATGGAACCTTGCGGCACGATGTAGCGCGCAAAATCTTCGGGCACTTTCACGCCGAACCACCAACTGCCACTGTTCGGGCCTTCAGGATCGAGGCGCGTCACGCGGCCCGTGCCGTCCACATGTCCCTGGACGAAATGGCCGCCAAATTCTTTGCCGGCGGTGAGCGGCTGTTCGAGGTTGACGCGCGAACCCTCTTTCAGGCCGTCTTTTTTCACACCAAAGGATGTTTTTCGGATCGTTTCGCCGGAGAGATCGGCGGAGAAACTTTCTTTGCCGAGAGCGACGACGGTGAGGCAGCAGCCGTTCACCGCGACGCTGTTTGAAATGGCGAGCGCCGCCGCAACTCTCGGCGCGTGGATGGTTACCTGTCCGCCTTCTGGCTTGAGGTCAAGAGCCTCGATGGTGCCGACATGGTCGATGATTCCGGTGAACACGATTTCCTCTTGATTGCGCGCGAGATTCCCGCCAACGAGTTTACAGCATTTCGCCGCGCAAGCAGAAAGCACTACACTGAAGTCGACTGCTTCACGGTATTCAGTTGAGGTTGCATCATGAAAGCCTGCTTGCTAAATACTCCCGCGCGAATCGAAACAAATCCCCTCCAGTTCAGGGACGTTCCTGTGCCCAAACCTGATAAGGGCGAGGTGCTGGTCCGCGTGCGCGCCTGCGGCGTGTGCCGCACGGATTTGCATGTGATCGAAGGCGAATTGCCGCCGCGAAAATCGCCGGTCATTCCAGGGCATCAAGTTGTCGGCGTGGTCGAGAAAAAAGGAGAAAGCTCGCAACGGTTTGCTATTGGCGCGCGCGTCGGCGTCGCTTGGCTGCACCACACGGATGGAACGTGCATGTACTGTCGCATCGGTGAAGAGAATCTTTGTGACGAACCCGACGTTCACCGGCTATAGCGTCGACGGCGGCTATGCGGAATACATTGTTGCGCCTGAAAATTTTGTTTACGCGATTCCCGATGGCTTTTCCGATGTGCAAGCCGCGCCGTTGCTTTGCGCGGGAATCATCGGATTCCGCTGCTTGCGGCTCTCAGGAATCAAATCCGGCGGACGGCTGGGATTTTATGGATTTGGCGCGGCGGCGCACGTGGCGATTCAGGTGGCGCGGCATTGGGGCGTGACGGTGTATGCCTCGACGCGCGACGCGCGTCACCAGAAGCTGGCTCTGGAACTGGGCGCAGCGTGGGCGGGCGGAACATTCGATGCGCCGCCGGAAAAACTCGATGCCGCGATTGTTTTTG
The DNA here is from genome assembly GCA_963753745.1 of uncultured Acidobacteriota bacterium. GTDB lineage: Bacteria > Acidobacteriota > Terriglobia > Acidiferrales > UBA7541 > Acidiferrum. The sequence continues at coordinate 116,731 of CAVWDX010000017.1, read as the reverse complement.
CGCCGGCGGGAGAGATTGTGCCCGCGGCGCTGGCAGCGTTGCGCAAAGGCGGCGTGCTCGTGCTGGGCGGGATTCACATGAGTCCGATTCCGTCCTTTAGCTACGATTTGCTTTACCAGGAGCGAATGATTCGCAGCGTTGCCAATAATACGCGGAAAGATGGCGAGGGTTTTCTTCGAATCGCGGCGGAGATTCCGGTTCGGATGCATACGCAGATTTTTCCGCTCAGCGAAGCCAATCGCGCGTTGAATGCGTTGAAGAATGACGCCATTGAAGGCGCGGCCGTGCTGCGCGTCAGCGAATGACAAAGCGCCGTGGAGCGCGGGAGCCGGGCTCCGCCTTCGGGGTCTACGCTGAAGTGACGTCGCAAGAGCGGCAGCAAGGCTGCCGCACTCCAAACTTAACGGTAGACGTCCTGCAAGTGGCCTTCAATAGCGAGATCAGGGCCGAATGCTTGCGTGCGAACATTTTGTAACGTCGGGAGAGTCAGTTTGGGGGCAATGGCGAAGGGCACGCGCGTTTCGCCGGCAATTTTGGGCGCATAGAAAAGAAAAAGTCTTTGCACGATTCCTGCGGAGAGCGCGGCACCATTGAGCGTCGGGCCCGCTTCGAGAAGAACGCTGAGAATCTCGCGGCGCCCAAGCTCGGCGAGAACAGCTTCGAGATTGATTCGTCCGATGCGCGAATCGGCGGTGACGACCTCTACGCCGGCCCGTTCGAGGGCGCGCAACCTTCGCGTGCTCGCGTTCTTCTTCGTGAACACCAGAATGTCGTTGTCTGCTGTTCGCACGATGCGCGAACGCGGCGAGAGCGTAAGGCCGCAATCGAGGATGACGCGCAAGAGCGGCCTGCGCCGCGGCAAGCCGCTGCGATCCGTCAGAAGCGGGTCATCGATCTGGATGGTGCCGATACCGGTCAGCAGAGCGTCCGAGGCGTGGCGCATGCGGTGAACTTCCGACCGCGATTCTTCCGAGGAAATCCAGTTTGTCCTTTTCTGCTTGCTGTTTCTCTTGTGCAGTTCGTGCCGCTCGCGAGGAAGAGCGAGCTGGCCATCGAGCGTTAGCGCGGACTTCAGCGTCACGAACGGTTTTTTGGTGCGAGCCCAGCAGGCGAACGCCTCGTTCAAGCCGCGAGCGTCTTCTTCACCCACTCCAGTGAAAACCTCGATGCCCGCAGCATGAAGCCGATCGAACCCGCGGCCAGAGTTGACGGGATTGGGGTCTTCCATGGCGGCGACTACGCGTTGCACGCCCGCCGCAATAATCGCCTCCGTGCAGGGGCCAGTGCGACCGGTGTGATTGCACGGTTCCAGCGTGACGTACATCGTGGACCCGCGCGCTTTTTCGCCGGCGGATTTCAGCGCGACAATTTCCGCGTGATCGCGCCGTTCGTACTGATGAAAACCTTCGCCCACAATTTCGCCTTCGCGAACTAGAATGCAGCCGACCATGGGATTGGGGCTCGCAAGTCCGATGCCTTTGCGGGCCAGAGCCAGCGCGTGTTCCATGAAGCGAGTGGCGTGAGCGTCCATTATTTTTTCGAAGGTTCAATCGAAGAGCGAGTTTGCGTAAGTTTCGGCGTCGAAGGGCACCATATCGTTGATCTGCTCGCCGGTACCGACAAAACGGATGGGCAAGCCGAGTTCGCGGGCGATAGCCACGACGATGCCGCCTTTTGCGGTGCCATCGAGCTTCGTAAGGATAATGCCGGTGACGGCTACGGTCGAAGTAAATTCACGCGCTTGAGCGAGGCCATTCTGGCCGGTGGTCGCGTCGAGCACGAGCAGCACATCGTGCGGCGCTCCGGGAATGACTTTCGCCGCGGTGCGCTTCATTTTCTCGAGTTCGGCCATGAGGTTGGTTTTGGTGTGAAGGCGCCCGGCGGTATCCACGATGACGGCATCCGCGCCGCGCGCTTTGGCCGCGGTGACCGCGTCGAAAACGACCGCGGCTGGATCGGCGCCGGACTTTTGCTTGATCACGTCAATGCCGTTGCGCTGTGCCCAGATTTCGAGTTGCTCGACGGCGGCGGCGCGGAAAGTGTCGGCAGCGCACAGCACAACGCTGAGACCTTCCTGGCGCATGCGATTTGCGAGCTTGCCAATGCTGGTGGTTTTTCCGGCGCCATTCACGCCAACGATAAAGATGACGCGCGGCCCTGCGCCGTTGGGCGTGTTCGCCATATTTTGGGCGGGCGCTGCCGCTGTGCTGCCGGCCGCAGTGTCGCCGCACATTGCCTTCACTCATGGTGAGGATGCGAATGATGTGCGACTTGATCTCGCGCTTAAGCTGGCTGGCATCGGAGAGCGCATGGCGATCCAGCTTTTCCCTCACGGCATCCAGGATTTCGCGCGTCGGTTTCACGCCCAGGTCGGCGGAAAGCAGCGCGGTTTCGAGCTTTTTCAGCAGCGCAGGGTCGATCTTGACGCTCGCCGAGAAAGATGTTCTCCACCGACTCGGACAGCGCCGCCTTCGTCTTGCTGACCGAGGCTTTCAGCCGCTCAAGCAGCGACGGTTCGACCTTTTCCGGTTTTCCGAAGAGAGAAATCATGCGGTTGAACGCGCTGCACGAAGCGCCACCTAAAATTGTAACAGAACCGCTCGATGCGAGCCTGCTGTGCTGGCGATGAGCTTTTTCCCTGGAGGCACAGGAACGACAAACGGAGCTAAACCGTTACTTCGACGGCGCTGAGGCGGAGCTTTCCGGCATTGATGACGGATTCGAGGGCATTGACGACGACGGCGTCGAACTTCGAGCCGGTGAGCGACTTGATGCGGTTCAGCGCGAAGTCAATGTCCATTGCGGACTGATAGGGACGATTGGTGGTCATGGCGTCCAGCGTGTCCGCCACACCGATGATGCGCGCCATTAGTGGGATTTGCTGGCCTTGCAAGCCATACGGATATCCGCGGCCATCGATGTGTTCGTGGTGCAGTTCGATACCGGGGAGCATCTCTTTCAATTGTGAAACCGGGCGCATGATGTTTGCGCCCTTTACGGTGTGCTGCTTCATCAAATCGAATTCTTCGGGCGTCAGCGCGCCGGGCTTTTTCAGGACCCGGTCCTCGACGCCGATTTTGCCGACGTCATGCAGCAATGCCGCGATGCGCAGCCTGTCCAGCTCTTCGCTCGAAAGGCCAAGCTCCCTCCCGATGAGCCCGGAGTACTTCGCCACACGGCCGGAGTGACCGCGCGTGTAGGGATCCTTTTCGTCGATGGCTGCGGCGAGCATGCGAATCGAGCCGATGAATAACTCGCGGTTTTCTTCCGCGGCTTCCTTCAGCTTCTCGATGTACTCCTCGATGTCGCTAGCCATTTTGTTAAAGTTTTCGGCCAGTTCGCTGATCTCCGAGGCGCCGCGCACTGGAGAGCGCTGATGAAATTCGCCGCGACTGATGGCGCGCGTGGAAGCCGCGAGGCCACGAATCGGCCCGCTGATGCCTACGGCAAAAAAGTAGCCGAAGAGGATGGCCACGAGTATGACGACGCTGACGAAGGCCAGCGCCTGGCGGTTTAGTTCCGTCACGCCTGCGTCGGCACGCGCCTGATCCAGGCTGCGCTCCGCTATCACCGCCCAATTGACTTCGGGAAGTGTGCTGTAGGTCCCGATCATCTCGACCGGGCGCTTCTTTTCGATTTCCGAAAAGTTGATGGTTTCCGTATTGCGAAGGTCCGCGGGAAGAGCCCGAATTTGGTCTACGAGTTTTCCGCCGGTCTGGTCTCCCGGCACGAAATTTTTGTTGTCCGGATGCGCAACGATGTGCCCGGAGTGATCCACCACGAATACCGTGCGGCCGCGCACGCTGGCTTCTCGCAAGCGCTTGGAAATCGGCTCGAGAGAAACGACCGCGGCAAGCATGCCCGTGAAATTGCCGCTCACGTCCTCGAGAGGAACGGCAAGCACAAAAGCCGGCTGGTTGTTCGGTGCGAGCGCAATCGGATCGCTGCGAAACTTGACGCTATGCAGCTCCTCGGATTGCATGCAGGTCACAAACGCGCGCTGCAGTGCCTTAGCAACGAAGGGATCCTGTTCCGCCTGGAAGTTGCCCTGCGATGCCTTCGTGCCTTTGCCGGACTTGTCGACCGCAGTTAGATAAACAAAGGTTTCCCGATTGCTCTCGACAAACTCCTGCAAGAGGCGTGTAACCTTGGGCTCGGCGGCGGAATCTTCGACATTGTCGATAAGTCCCGTCAAAGCCAGAATCTGGCGCTCGCTGAACAGTTGTTGTGTTTGATTAGCCTCGAAGAGCTGAATCTCCTGAGCTAGGGAGCGCGTCAAGGCGGATTGCTGGACGCGTTCGGTGTCGACCAACTTGTCCTGGCTCAGTTGCAGCACCTGGCGGTGGTAAAGCCCAATGGGCAGCGCACTGACGAGCAGCAGCGCGCCCAGAACGAGCCACAAAATACGCACGCGTCCTTTGCGTAGGTTCTGCCACATGGATGAGCCGGGTTCGGGCGTCACAATTCTCAATTTTATGGGATTAGAGGCGGCAACGGGGGCCGCGATCAATGGGGCGTCGCGCACTTGCAACTGGAACCTTGGTACTAGTGGCCGGTGGCGCGCAGCGCCCTCGAAGAGTCTCTGAGACCCGACGAGAGGCCTCTCCACCATACCTTATTCGCGTTTGAGGGGCCGCTCCATGATGCTCCGTATGGCATCCCGGGGCGACCGGCCTTGATGCAGGATGTCCTCCACTTGCTCGGTTATCGGCAGTTCAATTCCAGATTCGCGGGCCAGCAACAAAAGAGCTCCGGCAGTGCCTACGCCTTCGGCGACCATTTTGTTCATCCCTTCCAGGATCTCGGCCAGGGGACGGCCCTTGCCAAGTTCTATGCCGACATGGCGGTTGCGGCTTAGCGAGCCGGTGCAGGTCAAGACCAGGTCGCCCAGGCCCGCAAGGCCGCTGAGCGTTTCCTGGCGCGCGCCCAGGGCGGTCGCAAGCCGGGTCATTTCCGCGAGGCCGCGCGTAATCAGTGCCGCCAACGGATTGGAGCCTAAGCCCAGTCCTTGGCAGACACCCGCCGCGATCGCGATCACATTTTTCATGGCGCCGGCGAGCTCGACCCCGAGCACGTCGCCGTTGGTGTACAAGCGAAAATTCGGTGCGGCGAATTCCTCCTGAAGTTCATCCGCGAGTGCGACGTCGCGCGATGCGAGAACTACCGCAGTGGGTTGGCCTGCCGCTGCCTCGGCGGCGAAGGACGGTCCAGAAAGAACCGCGATGCGCGAGGCAAATTCCGGCGGGATGATTTGGAAAATGACTTCACTCATGCGTGCGTGGGTGCCGGGTTCGAGCCCTTTCGTGGCGCTGACGACAGCAGTGCCTCGCAAGAGATGGGGGAAGACACGCGCATATACGCCGCGAGCGTAAGCTGCGGGAATTGCTCCGATGACCACTTCGGTGTTTTCCAAAGCTGCGCCCGCGTCGTGCGTGACCCGGACCCTCTCCGGTACCTTGTGGCCCGGCAGATAGAGCTTGTTCTCGCGGCCGAGGCGAATGGATTCCGCGAGCGCCGCGTCGCGAACCCACAAGGAAATCTCATGGGGTCTATGCGAGCGAGAGAGCACGATGGCCAGCGCCGTACCCCAGCTTCCGCCGCCAAGAATGGCGATGCGCTTCAAGGCGCATCCTTTTTTTTCCGGCGAAACGTGAATTTCGGCTCGTCGCCCTGGACCATTCGCTGAATGTTGCCGTCGTGTTTATACACAATCAAAAGCGTCGCGGCCAGCGTTCCAAAGGTGACCATGTGCGGCGGCGCGTGATGTGGCGCCCAAAGAAAATAGATCAGCAAGGGCATCGCGGCCGCGGCCGAGAGCGAACCCAGCGACACAAAACGCCAATAAAGCACGACCAGAACAAATAGAATTGCGGCTCCGAGAAACGCAAGCGGGCACAACACCAGGAATACGCCCGCGGCCGTGGCCACGCCCTTGCCGCCGCGAAATCCCAGCCAGATAGGGAAGCAATGCCCCGCCATTACGCACAGTCCGGCGATCATCATCCACGTTGCGCTTTCGTTCGAAAACCGCGCCGCGAGAAAAACCGCAAGCGCGCCTTTCGCGGCGTCCAGCAGCAACGTGAGCATCCCCGCCAGCGGCCCGGCGACGCGCAGCACATTGGTCGCGCCAATATTGCCGCTGCCCGCTTTTCGAACGTCAGCCGCGCCAAAAAGTTTGCCTAGCAAAAGTCCAAATGGAATCGATCCGAGAAGATACGCAGCCGCGGGAATTGAAATGAGTGTCGCGTTCGGCTCGGCCATCGGCGCTAGGGCTCCACGGTAAAGGGGAAAGTGGCTAGGGAAGTGTACTCGGCCCCGGAAGGTTTCAGCTTGCTTTCGATGAGACGAAATTCGCGTGCTTGGAAGGAACCAAACTCGCGCGCGCCGTTCTTGTGGATGGCCGCGCGGAGTTTTTCGTGCAGGCCGGGCGGCTCGAACCTTGCCAGCGTCAGGTGCGGCGCAAACGCGCGCCGTTCCCGCGCAAAATCCTGAGTTTCGAGCGCACAATCGATGTCTCCAGCAAGCACTGGCAGATTCGGCGAGACCTCCAATCCGGCCCAGAGTACGCGCGGCGGCTCTTCATTGGGGAAAAAACCGAGTCCGCGAAAATGGAGATCCACAGGCGCAACCGAGCGAACTTTCGAGAGCGCATCGCGGATGCCCTCGAGCTTGGCCGAATCTGCTTCGCCGATGAATTTGAGAGTCACGTGAAGATTCTCCGGGCGCACCCAACGCGGGCGCTTATCCGCCAACTGAGATGACAAAGTGCGAAGGTCCCTGACCAACGTTGCCAGATTGTCTCGCACAGCGGCGGGAATCTCCAGCGCGACGAAGAGGCGCACGCTCAGGCTCGCTTCGGAGGTTGCATGCCATTATAGAGAAAGTGGATGCGGACCATGTCCAGCGCGGCCTGGGAAGCCTGCCAGCGAATGGATTCGCGGTCGCCGGGGAAGCGCACGCCGCGTTCTTTGACTCCGCCGCCATGCGCGAGCGCGATATGCACCGTTCCGACGGGCTTTTCTTCCGTTCCTCCGCCTGGCCCCGCGATCCCTGTGATGCCGACGCCAAACGTGCTGCCCACGCGGCGGCGGATTCCATCCGCGAGCGCCACGGCGACTTCCGCGCTAACCGCGCCCTTGGCCTGAATGAGCTCCGCGGGCACGCCCGCCCACGCCGTTTTGAGTTCGTTGCTGTAGCAAACCACTCCACCGAGAAAATAGGACGAGCTGCCCGCGATGCTCGTCAAGCGCTGTGCCAGCAATCCTCCCGTGCAGCTTTCCGCCGCGGAAATCGTGGCATTGTGCATCGTCAATTCCGCCGCGACAACCTCCTCGAGAGGCGATCCATTCTGGCTGAAGATGCGGTCCGTAAGGGCGATCTCAAAGCCCTTCACGATTTCATCCAGCGTTTTCTTGGCGTACTCCGCGTCGTCCGTCCAGATGCGCAGATGGACTTGCGTTTCGCCGGGGGCCGCGAGGACCGTGGTGTTCACCTCTGGAAAACGCTTGTAGATGCCCAGAATGCGCTGCTCGACGTGGGATTCGCCCAGGCCCGTGACGCGGATTTCGCGGTGAAACATACGCACGCCGGAGACGCGGCGCTCCAGGCGCGGCAGAACCTGTTCGCGGAACAGCGGTTTCAGTTCGCGCGGCGGGCCCGGCAAAAGCACGATCGAGCGCCCGCGTCCTCGAGCCACAACCCCGGCGCTGTGCCGCGCTGATTTACCAGGATTTCCGCGCCCTCCGGAATCATTGCCTGCCGCACGTTGACTTCCGGCATTTCGCGGTTCAGGGAGCGGAAGCGCCCTTCGATGTAGCGGAGAATTTCGTCGTTGCGGCGGAGCTTGCGGCACAGAAGTTCCGCAACGGTTTCGCGCGTGAGGTCGTCTTCGGTAGGGCCGAGGCCGCCGGAAGAAATAACGAGTGGCACACGATTGAGCGCGTCGCGAAACGCTTCGCTGAGCAGATCGCGGTTGTCGCCCACAATGGTTTTTCGCACCACCTCGATGCCAATTTTATTCAGCTCTTCCGTCAGAAAGAGCGAATTGGTGTCCAGCCGGTCGGGCGTAAGCAGCTCCGAACCCACTGCGATAATTTCTGCTTTCATAATCTCAATTATCCCAGCAGTGGCATGCCGCGGACATCCCAATCCAGTGTGAAAAGCGCGCCGGTAGTCGCGAGAATCGCGCGGCCTGAAGGTTGCAGGGCCATGCCGACCAGCCCGGAGCCGCTGAGCACTACTTCGGCATGAGCTTGCGGCGTGATGCGGATAATGCCGCGACGTCCGCCGAGCGAAGCGGCGACGTAGAGATTGCTGTCGCGATCAAAGGCTAATCCCTGTGGACGCCCAAGGCCGCGAAAAAACGTGGTGACGTCGCCTCCTTGCGTGATGCGATAGACGCGGTCATAGCTGGAGGTCGTCGGTCCGGTGACGTACAGGTCGCCGTTGGGATGAAACGCCAGATGATACGCGGCGAATGACGGCTCGATGGTTGCGAAAACGAAAATCTCTCGGCTTAGACTAATTTTAAAAATTGTTCCGCTGCGGTCTCCCACGTAAAGATTATCGGCGCGGTCGAACGCAATGCCCGTGGCGATGCCCATGCCTTCGATCCACTGCTCGGCGCGGCCCTCCGGCGTAATGCGGTGTATCGTGCCATCGTTGCGGCAGGAGACAAAGAGATTACCCCCGCGATCCACCGCCAGACCGCTGGGATTCACCAGCGAAGTGACATAAGGTTTTACGCTGTAGTTCGCGGTTATTTTATAGAGAGAAACGGGAACGCGCTGCCCCCGATTCCCCGAATATGTAACGTAGGTATTGCCGTACGCATCGACCGCGGGATTTGCGACCGGGTGCAGGTTGTCGGCAATTTGCACTCCGATTGAGACGGGATGCGGCTGGCTCTCGTTCGCGGCGCTGCACACGCGGACCGCTCCGCCGCTAGCGCCTTCCGGGACGACGGCAATCAATCGGTGTTCGCTGGCCAGCGCCAGGCCGGCCTCCGCTTCTCCAAAACGCACCACGGGCCGCGGGTGGGCGCGCGAAGCGAAGCCGCTGCCGTGAATAACGATCTCGCCGCCGGGAATGGCAGCGGCAGGCGCGACTCTATCGATTCGGGGGATGCCGTTTTTTTCTGCCGAAGACCCAAAGCCGAATTTCATAGCTAGCCAAGCAAACCAAAATGCAGTGCTACCCGCAACAGAATAGCAGCGTAGATGCCCGCCATCCAATCATCCGCCATGATGCCCCAGCCGCGCGGAAGTCTTTCGAGTTGCCGGACCGGGAAGGGCTTCCAAATGTCAAACAGCCGAAACAGCAGGAATCCCAGCAGCAAGAATTTCCAATTCACCAGACTCAGCGTGAAGAAGATGGCGTACATGGAAAAGTCCATGTGCTGCGTCAGATGCGGCAACCCGATGGGGATCAGCGGCAAGATCAAAGTCAGATGTTGTCCGGCGACTTCGTCGATTACCACAAACTGCGGATCTTTGATCCCGGCGAAGTCCGCCGTCCGCGAGGCGCTCCACACGCCGATCGCCGCAAGCATCACAAGAAGAGCCAAGGCGCAGACGAGTGGCAAAGCTAGGGCGGAGTTGTGGATGTCGCTTCCGGGAAACAAGAAGTGCTTGTCGGAAAACACGGCTTCCGAAAGCGGGTGCCGGGACAAAATCCCGCGAATAGATTCTGGATGCAGAAAAAAGACGGCGGAGAGAACGGCGGTCATGACCCCCACAAGCGAGCCAAACGTTCCCGGAGCTTTGGGCATGTACCCAACACCCAGCACGGTGGCAATTGCCATAGCCAGCCTCGGCTTTTTTTGCGGAGCCGTTCCGCCGCCAGAAATCTCAGTGGATGGTGTCATCGGGCTTGCGGAACCCCTTAAAATCCTCGTCTTCTTCCGCTTCTTGTTTGGCCGGATCGCTCCTCGACTCAAGCTCGCTCATATCAAATACCGGTTCGGACACGACATACTTCTCGGTGGCCCAGTTGCCGAGGTCGCGGTCGCGGCAGCGCTCGCTGCAAAATGGAAAGTCCGCGTTAGTTTCGGAGTCGGTCGGCGTCTTGCAAATCGGGCAGCGATGCTTCATCGTAGTCCACTCCGGATGGCTCGTAACTCGCCTCTCGCCAAATCACGCAGCCAATTGTTTTTTTCTTCTCTGTGAACTCTGCGTACTCTGTGTTGAAATCCCCTCCTAGCACAGAACTCCCGAGACCCCAGAGAAGGGTTCCTGAAATGGGAGTATAGCCTAGCTGAGGAGGCGTAGCGGAGCGCCTGTGGAAATGCGCGTGAGCTTTTCGGCTGGAGGAACGCGAGGGACGGACGCCGCTTCGGAGCGATCGGGGATTCCTCGCCCGATCGGTCGCGGCAGAATCTCCACGACGCGCCCAATCAAGTCGTAAGCATCGGCCTTGATGATTTCGACGCGCGCAACGTCTCCCGCCGCCGCGGTTTCGCCGGTCGGCAATTCAATGTCCGTCAGATACAGCTTCCCATCGATATCCGGCGCCATGCCTTCGAGTCGCGCCTCCCAAACGAGGGGATTATCTTTCGAAGGGCCTTCGACAAGCGCCGTGGCCGTCCGGCCTTTCCAGGAGCGAAGTTTCTCGCGAGAAATTTTCTTTTGGATGGCCATCAGTCGGTTGCGGCGATCGGTAATTGTTTCCGCGTCAACTTTTTCATTGAGAGTGTAGCTGTTCGCGTTATCCACGTCTGAATATTCAAAAACGCCCATCCAATCCAGATTCGCGGCGCGCACAAAATCGCAAAGTTCGTCGAAGTCCTTTTCCGTTTCGCCTGGAAAGCCGGCGATAAACGAAGTCCGCAGCGAAACGCCGGGAATCGTCGTCCGGATGCGTTCAAGAAGTTTCAAGAAGGCGTCGCCATGCGAGCCACGCTTCATGCGCGCTAGAACGCTGCGGTTGGCGTGTTGCAGCGGCATGTCCATGTACTTGGCGAGCCGCGGATGGGCAGCGAGCGTGTCTAGCAATTTTTGCGTCACGCGATTCGGATAGGCATAAAGGAACCGCACCCAGATCAAATCCTCAACTTGCGCCAGGCGTTCGAGCAATTGCGCGAGGCCATCGCGAAGGCCAAGATCCTCGCCGTAAGAAGTCGTGTCCTGCCCAATCAGGGTAATCTCTCTCGCGCCCGCTGCCGCGAGATTTTCCGCCTCGCGAACTACGGACTCAAAACGGCGGCTGCGGAATGCGCCGCGCAGCTGGGGGATGATGCAGAACGTGCATGGATGATCGCAGCCTTCGGCGATTTTAATGTATGCGGCGTGACGCGGCGTGGTGATGACGCGCGGCGTCAAGTCGTGATAGAGAAATGCCGGCGGTGCGGCAGGCAATACGCGCAAATCGCCGTCGACCGCTTCGAGGATGCGCTCGACTTCGCCGGTTCCCACCACGGCGTCAACTTCTGGAACTTGCTCAAGAATCTGGGCGCGAAAGCGTTCGACAAGGCATCCGGCGACGATGAGCTTGCGCGCTGCGCCAAATTTCTTGTGCTCGGCCATCTCCAGAATCGCATCGACGGACTCTTTTTGTGCGGATTCAATAAAGCTGCACGTGTTGACGACGAGAATTTCCGCCTCATCCGCGCGCGGGGTAAGCTCGTAGCCTTCGCGCGTAAGAATACCCATCATCACCTCGCTGTCGACGAGGTTCTTCGGGCAACCCAAGCTGATGAATCCGACCTTAATCATAGGCAGTAAATTTGCGGCTCTGCGTAATTTCCCATTGTAACATGCGGCGGAGCAGGCAAACCAAACTGGCGTGACTTAGCGAGAAGCGGCAGGACAAAAAACCGGCAAGCACCTGAAGCTTCAATGCGAAGCGAAGGACGACCGGATCTGCTCGAGGAGAGCGCGGAGGCGAATCGTGTCGCAAGGTGCGCCGCCGAAACGTGCCTGCGCGTAGTGCTGCGTGAATTCGTACAAGGCTGGCGCGAGACGAGGCTGCGAAACGGCCGCGGCGAACTCAAACGGCGTCTGCGTCGGCGGACGCGTGAAGCCGCGCCGCTCGAGCAAGTACAAGAGTTCCCCGTAAAGCCGCGAAGCAAGCAGCGGATTGGTGCGAGCGATTTCCGGTGAGCGAAGCTGCCAAGACAGCCACAGCCGCCGCGCGAGAGCGACCACCAGATCGAAGTGCAGCGCCATCAAAAAAAGGAGGAAGGCCAGAGGAAGGAGCAGGCTGAGCCCGTTGTTCCAGGATCTCATCCATCTTCGTCCTCTTTCGTGCTGATTCAGAAACCAGCTTCGTGCAGCCTCCGCCCACGCGTGCGTGTCGCGCTGCATGATGCGCGCGAGCTGAACTTGATGAGCGAAGTCATAGTTAATGATCCACTCGTTCCAGGTAAGCTCGAACCAGTCCATATATTCGCCAAGGCGCGAGAGCAGGCCTCCGTCGGATTCGGCGCCCGGCGGCGTGGGATCGAAAGTCATCCAGCCTGTCCCGGGAAAATAGACTTCGACCCAGCTATGCGCGTCGCTGGCGCGAACGATGTAGTCTCCGGCGACATCGTTGTATTCGCCTGGTAAAAAACCGTTCACTTCCCGCGTGGGAATTCCCAGCGTGCGAAGCATGATGGCCATTGCGGAAGCGAAATACTCGCAGTGGCCCGCGCGCGTCTCGAAGAGAAAATGGGCCAGGGGATCGTCGCCTGGTTTTCCTGTGAGGTTGAGAGTGTAAGCAAAGTGCGAGCGCAAATAATTTTCCAAAGCGACCGTTTTGTCAAAAGGATTCCCGGCGCGGTCCGTGATCTGTTTCGCGAATTCGGGAATTCGCGAATCGAGCTGCGCCGGCAGCTGCAGGTAGATATCGCGAACGTCCTCGGGGTAGTCGGTCGAAGCGGCGCGCAGCTGGGGCACATTCATCGCAGGCAGCAGACGAGTATCCTTCGTAAAGCAATGTGCTGAAATTATGGAAAGGATTAAACAGCGAGCCAGTGGCGTCGCGGACGATGTAACTGTGGCGCGCGCCCGCATCCTGGTTGGAGCCTTCCCCCGACAGATTTCCGCGCAAGGAGACGGCATTCGCCGGAACGAAGATCGTATCGGTCGCTACGGGCTGGAGAAGAATGGTGTAGTGCAAGATGGTCGCAGTTCGATCCTGCTCCCCAGGCCGGTCCCGTAGGTTTATCCAGCCGTTCGATCCAGCGGGAATAATGACGTCGTCGCGATCCGGAGAGTTCCAGCGTTTTCCATCAAATGTGGAAAGTGCGATACCGCGCCAGCGCAAGCCGGGATAACCCACCGGTTTGCCGGTGCGCACGCGCATGACAACCGCGGAATTTTTCTTAATCTCTCCGATTTGGCCCAGCTCGACGTCGTCCGTGAAGCCGGACATCAGTGTAGGTTGCATGCTGGTGCGGCTGAGATAGCCGGCGCTGAAGCGCGGAAAGAAGAAAAAGATCGCGCTGCCGGTGATCACGGCGCCGAGAGCAACACTAAGCGCCGCGAGGGCCAGCGCGCGAGTGAGGCGGCGCTCTTGCAGAGGCTGCGCGTCAACGTCCGGCGCGATCGCGCCTTTCGACCCACGCCGCATTTCGAGACCGACGAAAGTGGCCACCCCAAACAAGAGAAACAGAAAGAAAAGACCGAGAAACGTGGTGTCGATGGTAAGGACTGCGGACGCCAGAATCGCCGCGAAGGAGAGCATGGTCAGAAACACCGCGTCGCGATCCGTCGTGGCGCTGTAGAGCCGGATGAGCATTACAAACAGAAGAAAATGAACCGCTCCGAGAAGAGCGGCATAGAGCCCGGGATTGGACGATCCCGCGACAAAAGCGCGCGAAAGAAAGAGAACATCCAATGGAAAAACCAGCAGGTAGGCGAGGACAAGCCGAGTCGCAATGCGTTGCGGAATTTCCGCGGGACAGCGCCGCCACCAGCGTATCCCTTTATAGAGAACGGCCGAAGGCGCCACAATCATCGTGAATAGATCGAGCTTCCCGGTGCTGACAAGAGTAACGACGGCGGTGGCCATGAGCAGGAGCAGAGAAGTACGAAAGAAACGCTCAGCCGGGAGCGCGGGGACACTTGTTAACGATGCGGAGGCAGCCATAAGGGGACACTCCATCCTAGCATTAGGGCAGCGCGGCGGGATGGACACAGCGCGAAACCGTAACGCTCATGGCTTCCCCGGATCGGCGTGCGCCGGCGGTGATTGCGAAAGCGCGGCGCGGGCGATTTTGCGGGTGAGATTCGAGACTGGCAATGTGGCCAAATCCTCCAACTGAATGCTTTTTGCTCCGCGGATGCGCGGGATTTTTGCGATCGTCGACACGGAAAGGAAGAACGGTGACGTTCCGGTAGGTCACGGCGTGGCGGACGCGGGCGAGCGGCTGAAGTCGAAAGTCTCCCTTCTTCACCAGCAAGAGTCGTTCGAGAAATAGCTGCAATGCTGATTGCGGATCCAAGCGCACCGCAACGGTTGGGAAATGCCACATTCGCGAAACGAGCGTGGCGATATCATCGGCGGACAGTGGGTTTGTTCGTCATTCTGTTTCTCGGCGGTGGCAGAAGAAGGGTATTGCCTCTCGCAGAAGTAAAGCACCGCCGCGGCGAGAATAATTTGCACGGGCTTGCGCTTCTTGCGTTTCTCCGGGAAAGATTCCGGATCGCCCGATTTCCGCGCTCGGCAGAATTTTGCAATCGGGCAGAGAAGGCACTGCGGCGCGCGCGGGGTGCAGACTATCGCCCCCAGCTCCATCATGGCCTGATTCCAATCGCCCGGCGAATTCGGGGCTAGGAGCTTTCCAGCCGTTTCTTGAAGCGATTGCCAGCGCCGCGATTCGCGCAGATCGCCGCGGATCGTGCCGAGCCGAGCAAGGACGCGCGCGACGTTCCCGTCGAGGACAGCGTGTTTTGCGCCGAATGCAATGCTCAAAATTGCAGCCGCAGTGTAACGCCCAACTCCGGGTAGAGCGAGAACGGCTTCTTCGTCGCGCGGAAATTCTCTTCCGTGCCTTGCTACGATTTGTTGCGCCGCCTTTTGCAGATTTCGCGCTCGGCTGTAATAGCCCAGACCGGACCATAGCCGCAGAACTTCTTCTTGCTGCGCTTCCGCCAGCGCGCGCACATTGGGAAACCTAGCGAGGAACCGTGCATAGTAAGGAATCACGGCCGCGACGCGCGTTTGCTGCAGCATGATCTCCGAAATCCAGATGCGGTACGGATCCTTCGTGCGCCGCCAGGGCAAATCCCGCTGAAACCGGCGAAACCAATCAAGCAATTGGTAGCGGAAAGAAGCGAGATCGCGGCCATTCAACATGATCACCGCGTATTCTCGCACAGTTGACGCAGTGGCCCGCTGGAGAGCGCAAACAGAAGGGTTAGACAACTAGATCTTCGAGGAAGATGACCCAGGATTGATTCCAGATGCTGGCGGGGATGGCGCCGCGGGGCTCGCTGGTTACGATGACGCGGAAAATTTCGGGGGCGCCAGACAAATCCGAGAGCAGCGTGCGCTGAGGATCGGGCGGACATGGTTTTGCAGTCACAAGATGCCGCAGGATGTCGAAGATAATCTCTTCGGCTGCGACGAGCGGAGTTTCAAAGCCCGCGGTGCGAAATTGCAAGACGGCGTTGCGTTCATAGAAATGCCAGGCCAGCGCGGCGCACAACGTAGCGGCATGCTCGAAGCGAGCGTCGGCTTCGTTTGCGGCAAGGCTGCTAGGCATGTGCGGATCAAGGACGAGAACGACGCGGCAATCGTCTTCGCGGGTGAATTCGCGAACCATTAGAGAACCCAGGCGCGCCGAAGCTTTCCAGTGGACATGACGGGAACTGTCTCGAGGTTGATAATCGCGCAATGCGTACAAATCCTGGCCGCGGCCTTTGGCAAGGCTTTCGAGCGCTCCTTGCATGCCGGGAAGAACCTCGAAGAAATTCCGCGTGGGCTCGACGGAAGGATAAACAAGCGCCTCCGATTTCAAATCGACGCGCCTTGCTTTTTGCAAAAAACCGAATGGAAACCTGGTGACGATGCGGAATGCTTCCTGACGATAGATGCCACGGCGCGGAAACGTCATGGGCACGTGTTGCTGCACGCGGTCATGTTTCGGAATGTACGGAAAATAGACTGGCGTTTCGAGCATTGCCGCGTTGGAGGCATTCTTACCGCGGACGGCCTCGACGCGCAGAGAGAATGATGGAAGAGTCAGCTTTTCGTTGTGCAGCTCGACGAGGGTGCGAACCGGCTGGCCCGCGAAGATGTGCTCGGGCAGCTGCAGCTTCATTTCAACGCCAGAAAGAGTAATGGAAGAGAGAATACCGGACATCAAAATAACGGCGATCAGACAGGCGAGAATGAGGAAGAGAAGATTGTTGCCGGTATTCAGCGCGGCGATGGCCACCAAAAAGATTCCCAAAATGTAGAACCAGCCTTCGCGCGAAACGCGGTACTCCATTCTGTAGCCGATCCAGCGAAGGGCGGTGCGTTTGGCGAGAATGGGGACGAATGTGACGGCCACCCACGCCGCGAGGACGAGCGCACCGAGCGCGGAGACGATTGCGAGAACCAGATGGCCCATCTGGCCGGCTGCGCCGGAATAGAGCGCGAGGAGCAAAGCGACAGCCAGCGCAGCGATGGAAACGAAGAAGGCGCGCACAGCGGAGCGATCGGCTTTGGCCCAAAGTTGCGCGGCTGTCGTGGATAAACTCACAGAGGTACGCGAACGGAGTCGACGATCTCTCGCAGAACGGCTTCGGTTGACTCCGATTTTCTTTGAAGCGAGGCGTGGCGGGCGCTGGCGACCACGCGGTGCGAAAAAACGGCGACGGCGAGCTGCTTGAAGTCGTCCGGCAGACAGTAATCGCGGCCATCGAGAAAAGCGCGGGCCTGAGCGGCGCGCTGCAGCATGAGCGTGCCGCGCGGGCTGACGCCAAGAGCAAGCTGTTCGGTTTTGCGCGTGCGGTTGACGATTTCAAGCGCGTAGTCGTGAAGACTTGCATCCACTTTCACGCGGGCGACGGATTCCTGCATTTCGAGGACATCGCTTATGCCGGCGATAGGTTCAAGCGCGGCGAGCGAATCGTCGTGGATGTGCTTGCGCAGAATTTCACGCTCGGTTTCGTGCGAGGGATAACCCATCTTGATGCGCATCAGGAATCGGTCGAGCTGCGATTCCGGCAGCGGGTAAGTGCCATGATGCTCGACGGGATTTTGCGTGGCGATGACCAGAAAGGGATGCGGAAGCTGCAGCGTTTTGCCGTCGACGGTGACCTGTGCTTCATTCATCGCTTCGAGAAGAGCGGACTGCGTGCGCGGCGTGGTGCGGTTGATTTCATCGGCGAGAACGACATTGGCGAAAATCGGCCCTGGGCGAAACTCGAATTCGCGCGATTCGGGATTGTAGACACTGACGCCGAGCACGTCGCTGGGCAAAAGATCCGAAGTGAATTGGATGCGCTGGAAAGTGCAATGGAATGATTTTGCGAGAGCTTGGGCGAGAGTGGTCTTGCCGACTCCGGGGACGTCTTCGATGAGCAGATGGCCGCGAGCGAGAAGCGTGATCAGCGCGAGCTGAATGGCTTCTTCCTTGCCGTAGATCGCTCGGGCGATGGAGCGCTGGAGTTGCGAAACGATCTGCGATGTGGCCGTGGACATCGGTTGAAAACCCAAGTCCTTCCTGTTACAAATAGATGACGCTGCGGAGCGTCGCGGTAGTACGGGCCGGGCGACTAGCTCAGTTGGTTAGAGCGCTCCCCTCACACGGGAGAGGTCAAAGGTTCAAGTCCTTTGTCGCCCACCACTTTCGCTTTTGCGCCTCAAGATATTCTAACGGAAATTTTCGATGTCCACTGTCTTCCGTACAATTGAGTTTCTATGCGTTAGCCTGTGGCTCGGTAGCGACGTGTTTCTGAGCTTTGTGGTGGCGCCGGATGCGTTTGGGATCCTGGCGAGCCGAGACGAGGCTGGAGCCATGGTCGGGTATTCGCTGACGCGCATGCATCTTGGCGGAATTGCGCTTGGGATCGTGTTCCTCTTTGTGCGGCTGGTGCGGACGCGAACTTTTGCGAGCTTGGTGACTCCGGCAGCGATTTGCGTGGCGCTTATGGTTGTGCTGACGGCGATCTCGCAGTATACGGTGAGCGCGCGGATGGCGGTACTGCGGGTGCAGATGGGATCGATCCAAGCTACGGCGGCGGATAGTCCGTTGCTGGCGGAGTTCGGCCGACTGCACATGGTTTCGGTGTCGCTCGAAAGCGGGGTCCTGCTGGCTGGAATTGCTGCTATGTTTCTGATGGTAAGGGAGTTAGCCGCTCACTGAGGAAGCTGGTCGATTACCGATGAGTTTCACCTACCCCTCCCCCTTTTTTCGTAAGTGTGGATTCTAAAGGATTTAACGTTTCTGTAAGTGTTTTAGAATCAACACTTATCGGATCTGCCCATAAGAGCGGATTCTAAATGACTTACGTTGCACAAAAATTGTGCAATTCCCACGCTGCTACGGCTGCGGAGCTCAAGTGACTGGAAGAATTGACGGTCGCCTAGGCAGACTGGAAAGTACTGGGCTAGCTGTGGCGCAGCATGCTGCGCCCCTACAAGGGCGTGGCACGTGGAAGTTTCAATGGCCAGGATACTGGGAAACGGGGCGGTGAGTCTAGGAAAAGACAGTGAACGGTGAAAAATCGGGAGTGGACGGTCGGATTTTGGGAGTGAACGGAGGGCGGGTCAGCAAGAGAATCGGGTCGGGGAGAGTTGGGCGGGGTCAGAGGGACTTGCGGGCTGTAGGCCGGTTCGGAGTGGAAGGGGCGGGCTTACGGGCTGGGTTGATGCCGGACCACAGGGTTTGGTGGAAGAGGGCGTCCATTTGGGCGGGAGTGGCGGCGTTGCCGTGAGCAAGCCACCAGTTGAGGAGGGAGAAGAGGGAGCCGGCACTGGCGTGGGCTAAAGCGGAGCGGCGAGTCGGGGAAAGAGTGCGCGTTGCAGGGAGGGTGCTGAGACGTTGTTCGATGGCGCGGGCGAAATGGCCCTGGCCAAGCTCCATGACGTCGCGGACTTTTTGGGAGGCGGTCATGGAGGCGATGAACTGGCGCATGTCGGCGACGTGAGAGAAGAGTTCCTGGACGGGAGCGACACGGTTGGAAGCGTCTCCGCGACGAATCAGCGCGGTTGACATCATTTCCCAGAAGTCCTCGACGTCGCTGAGGAAGAGATCGTTTTTGTCGCTGTAGTGGGAGTAGAAGGTGGAGCGGCTGACTTTGGCGCGATCGAGGACGTGCTGGACGGTGATGGTCTCGAACGGCTTTTCGTGCATGAGGGCGATCAGGGCGTCGCCAAGGTTATCGCGAGTAGCTCGAACGCGGCGGTCGATTTTCTTTTTGACGGATGAGAAGGGGACTTTTTTCTTTGCCGCGGGCCAGTTGGAAGATTGCGGCGCGGCTCCGCGAGCGGTCTTTGGCGAAGGCGGCGGTGAGTTTCTGGACATTGGGCGGCTCTTTGTTCGGTATCTCGGGGCGCGCAGCTAATACGCGTTGACGGCTCTTCGAACCATCCCTACTTTTGACGCATGACCGACGAACGCAGGAGCGCGATAGCGCTAATCGCAGGATCAGCAGGGATGATTATAACCATGATTTTCCATCCGGGCGGGAAGATCGCGCCGGAACAACTCGAGCAAATGATTCGGCTGAACATTGGAGTGCATTCGCTGGCGCTGGCGAGTATTCCCGTGCTGCTCCTCGGGGCGTGGGGAATGTCGCGGCGGCTGGACGGCGGAGACCGGTTGGCGTGGGCGGGGCTGGTGCTGTTCGGGCTAGCGAGCGTCGCGGTGATGAGCGCGGGAACGCTCAACGGATTGGTGGCGCCGGGGTTGATGCGAAAGATTGTGGCTTCGACTCCGGAGACTCGCGAGATTTGGCAAGCGATGTTGAGTTACAACTTTCAGGTGAATCAGGCGTTTGCGCGGGTGTATGCGGTGGGGGCATCGCTGGCGATACTCTTGTGGTCAGGAGCGATTTTGCGGTATCGGACATTGGGAATGGGAGTTGCGATATACGGAGTTGTTTTGGGAGTAGTGACCGCGGCGGGGATTTGTTCGGGACTTTTGACGCCGGACCGGCACGGGTTTGCGATCTTGATTTTTGGGCAGGCTATTTGGTTTTTGCTGGTGGGGAGCGGGATGTGGGGATTGGAAAGGAAGGCGGCGACGGGCTCGTAGAAAGAGGGAGGGGCAAGCCCCTCCCTTACAGGCGCGGGCGCTTGCGCGGAGTTCGCGACGCGGATTTAGGCTTTGGTTTGCGCTTGCGGACTTTGGCGGGGCGGATTTTGCGCATGGCGGCGTTGCCGGCGCGGTGGCAGGCGCGCCACATGTACCAGCTTGCGACGGTGCGGTAGGGGCGCCAGCGCTCGCCGAAGGCTAGGAGTTCCTTGGGTTTGGGCTTGTGTTTTTTTCCGTAGGTGATGGACCAGCCTTTTTGTACGCCGAGGTCGTGGATGGGGAGAACGTCGGGGCGACCGAGGCGGAAGATCAAAAACATTTCGACGGTCCAGGCGCCGATGCCGCGGACCGAAGTTAGGCGTTCGACGAGTTCCTCATCGGAGAGTTTTTGCGCGTCTTCGAGGGTGGGGACGACGCCTTCGATTGTTTTTTGCGCGAGATCTTTCATGGCTACGACTTTTGCGCCGGAGAGGCCGGCTTTCCGGAGGGCTTGTTTGCGGAGTTTGAGAATTTCTTGGGGAGTCGGGACGCCGCCCGAGGCGCTGAGGGATTTGATGCGGTTGAAGATAGTGGCCGCGGCTTTGCCTGAAATGGATTGGTGGGTGATAGCTTCAAGGAGGGCTTCGTAAGGGCTGTGAATGCCGTCGGATGCCAAGTCCATTTGGAACGATTGTGTTTCGGCGATCAGGAATTTCAGCTTTTCGTCGCGCTCGGCGAGGGATTCCATTGCTTCCACTAAATCGAAGGACGGAGTGGGAATTGAAGAAGACACGTTTACTCCATTCTGGAAACGAGGGAATAGCTTAGCAAAATCGCTAGCGAAGTCGAAAGGCAGCGCGGCGGGTCAGTGCGGTGGCAGCTGGTAAACCAGCGAAGCCCTCCCGATGGAGGTGGCATATCCACCTTTGGGGCTTAGCCGTATTCCATATTCGTATTGGTTCAATCCGGGTAGATTCTGCGATGTGACGATTCCCTCGTAGTTGGAGAGATTCCAAACCGAGAATGTTTCATCAACTTTCACGTCCTGCGGAACCGCGTCAGACCAATCGAACCTCATCCTGACCTTGCCTGTGAAAGCTAAGAACCTGCTCCCATCGGCAGAACGGGTGACGGAATAACGCACACCCGTCCCCCTTCCTGAGACTTCCCGTATTTTCTTACCGGTCGCCAGGTCGAATACACGGAGCTTGGGGGCGTGATTTGCGAAGACTCCCAAACAGTTCTCATCCACGGCAAGTACACGCCCGTCGGCGGTAACCGCGATACTGCCCGCCAGCAAACCGGTCGTAAACTTGTACTTGATGGCGCCAGTAGCCACATCAAATGCGAAGACGTCAGGTCGGCTGTCGGGGGACGCGCACGGGCTCACATTGGGGACCGCCACGAGAAGAAGCTTCCCATTCGGATGCCATGCAAGTCCCCGTGTGAACCATACAAGCCCGAACGGAGTCTCCCAACTCTGAAGAGATGCGCCTGATGCAAGGTCGTATATATCGATTCGACCGTGCAGGTCATCTGTAATCCACAGGACTGCCGCGACATCCTCCGTTGGAGAAACCTCCAGAGCGCGTACCACCGACTCATTCGATGCGGGGAGCTGAATCGAGCGAAGCTCCGCCATGTCCGCCGCACGCAGCAAGTGGATTGTCCTGTCTATTAGAGCCACCACCATGTTTCCATCGGATGTAAATCGAACAAATCGTTCGCGGTGGGTTGGGTCGCTAAAGTTGCCGTTCGCGTCTGCACCCACCTTGACCTGTGGCAAGCGGAATTCTGCGACCAATTTATCCTCCTCGAAATTCCAGAGCTGCACGACCTCCGTAAAGCCCCTCGTCCCTGCATCTCCGGTCTGCGATTGGAAGGTGCATTCGGTGACCACTGATTTTTCGTCCGGGGACATATCCGCGGAATGTGGGCTATTGTGCAAAGGAAATGTTTTCAATTCGGCCTGTGGTGGGGCAGTGTCCCTGCCCACGGGGGCAGGGAACGCAAAGGTTGTTGTTGCCAGGATTGCTGCCAACAGCCCAGGCAGCTTGGTCGCAAATGGACGGGTAATCATAGAAGGTCGATGCGCGACGCTCCAGAACTAGTGCAATCTTTATACCAGTGGCCAAGTTCTTGTTCACCTCCTTAGTTTTGCGCCGACTGCGGACACTGCCCGGAGAACGTCGAGCCAATCGGTGCCTGTTCTGGCTGACACTGAATTGAACGCCCATCATCCGCGGGTGGCCGCGACTGATGGATGGTTTACCGGACAAAATCCAGAAGGGAGCGAAGGCTTAACGTGAAGTTTGTTTGAGATGAGGTTTCTTGCGCGAGCGGAAGTAGCGAAGGAGGGAGGCCACTACGATGATCGCGGCGCAGAATTCCACGAAGACCTTCCGCCGTCGGACGAGTCGACACGGTGATGCTGGACGTACGAGGCACTGAGGCGGCAATGATTGGAGAAGGCGGTCGTTCGAATATAGGAAAAGCTCAGGCGATTCGATATGCTCATGCCTGCATTGCGAAGGAGCCTTGCGCCGAAGGACGCACGCTCGACAAATCGAGCTGCGCTGCAGTCCAGGATTTTCGCGCGCGAGTGCAGGGAATACCACGATTGGAGGATTTGTCGTCATGAGTCTTGAGATTCGAGTCGGATCATCGTTCATCGTTCGAAGCGCTTTGTCCCGCGTCGCTCACGCAAGATGGGTCGCGCTTGCCGCTCTTTTCCTCGCGGCGGCGTGGAGCGCATCAGCACAGACCGGCGCAATTTCGCTGACGGTGGATGCGACGCAAACGCCGCTGAAGATCATCCGGACGCAGGAAACGATTCCGGTGAAGCCCGGGCCGTTGACGCTTTACTACCCGAAGTGGATTCCAGGCGAGCACGGACCGGACGGGCCGATCGGCAACGTCACTGGTCTGAAATTTAAGGCGAACGGAACGACGATTCCCTGGCAACGCGATCTTTCGGATGTGTTCATCTTCCATCTCGAAGTTCCGGCAGGCGCCACTGAACTGCACGCGGCGTTCGACTATCTGGAACCAAGCGGAGGAGGATTCGCGACGTCCGCGATGTCGGCAACCGACAAACTCATCGTGATCGAATGGAACCAAAACGTGCTCTACCCGGCGGGACGTCCGGCGGGCGAGATTATGTTTCATCCAAAACTGGTGCTGCCGGAAGGATGGAAGTTCGGAACGCCGCAACACGTGGAGAGTCAAGCAGGAAACGAGGTCTCGTTCGTGCCGCTTTCGCTGGAACGGCTGGTCGATTCGCCTGTGATTGCGGGGCAGTATTACCGGGCGATCGATTTGACGCCGCCGGGCGAACCGATCCACCACGAAATCGACATGGTGGCGGATAGCGAAGAGGCGCTGAATATGAGTCCGGCAATCCAGAAAGGACTTACAAATCTGGTGGCGGAAGCCGGGAAACTTTTCGGTTCGCGCCACTACCACGAATATCATTTTCTTCTGACGCTCAGCGATCACGTGGCGCACTTTGGACTGGAGCATAACGAATGTAACGATAGCCGCTTGCCGGAACGAATTCTGCTCGGGCCGGACGCGGGCTTGGCGATTGGCGGCCTCCTGGCGCACGAGTACGCGCATTCGTGGAGCGGGAAATTCCGCCGGCCCGCGGACCTAGCCACTCCGGAGTACGAAACGCCCATGCGCGACGATTTGTTGTGGGATTACGAGGGGTTCACGGAGTTTGCGGGCCCGCTGCTGGCAGCGCGCAGCGGCTTGTGGACTGCCGAAGACTACCGCAACAATCTCGCGAATATCTCCGCTGCATTGGGTGAGGGACGGCCGGGACGAACGTGGCGTCCGCTGCTCGATACGGCCGTGGCCGTGCCGGGCGAAGGATTCGCGCGGGGATGGGTAAACTGGCGGCGCGGCACGGATTATTATGATGAAGGCGACTTGATGTGGCTCGAAGCGGCGACGATCATCCACCAGCAAACGCACGGGCAAAAAAGCATCGACGATTTCTGCCATGCGTTTTATGGCGGGTCGAACAACGGCCCGGAAATCAAGCCGTACACGTTCGAAGACATCGTTCGCGGGCTGAATGCGATTGCGCCGTATGGCTGGGCGAAATTTCTGCACGAGCGGCTGAATTCGACGTCGCCGAATCCACCGCTTGGCGGAATCGAAAACGGCGGCTGGAAATTCCTGTTCAACGATGAGCCGCCGAAACACCAGACGCGCCATGGCGACGTGGGAGATGTGTACACGATCGGCTTGCATCTGGGCGATGACGGCACGGTGATCGACTCGATCGTCGGCGGACCTGCCTTCCAGGCGGGAATCAGTTCGGGGATGAAAGTCGTCGGCGTGAACGGGCGCGTTTACGACCATGATTTGCTGGCCGACGCGATTGCCGGATCGAAACAGAGCGCCGAGCCGATTACGTTGATCGTGGTCATCGATGGATATTACAAAACTTGCAGCGTGGACTACCACGGCGGGAAGCGCTTCCCGCATCTGGTGCGCGACGGGAGCAAGCCGGACTATCTGGACGAATTGGCCAGCCCGCATGTGGCGGGACATTAAGGCACCGCGACTCATTACAAGCTCAGTTTTTTGTTGCGCGTTATAACTTCCGCGAGAAACTCGCCGGAAGTTGCCGCGCTCCGTCCATTTTGGTTAATCGAGAACAACTGACCGCGGTGCCGGACGGCAAGAAATTCAGGAGGAGATGGACGCAGTTTGACGGGACGGTTGTTTGAGGGAGAGAGATTTTTTGCGGGCGTGCTGGTAGCGGAGGAGCATGGTTACGAGGATGATTGCGGCGCAGACTTCGACGAAGAGTTTGCCGCCGTCCAGCCAGTCGACGGGGTGATGCTGTAGGTCGGGGTCGGTGAAGAGGGAGTGCCAGAAGAGGGCTACGGCGCCGAGGTAAACGGTGAAGTGGAAAGCTTTCCAGAGGCGCCGCCCGAGTTGGATGCGGAGATAGGAAGTGACGACCATGAGGGCGACGATGTAGAGAGCGATGGCGCCGATAGTGTTTTCGAGCGCCTGTTGCGGGGAATGGAGAGGATAGACGATGTCGAGGACGCGAAATTTCGGGGACTTGTTGAAGAGCAGGACGATGGGATGGAGTGTCGCGAAAAATAGAGCGATGTAGCCGGTCCAGTTGTGCACCTGGAAATAATTGAAGCGCCGATGCGGCCAGTAGCGGACGGGGCTGTAGCGAAAGATCATCAGGACGCCGAGGAGCATGTTGATGGTGACGGCGCCGACGGCGATGAGGCCGAGATAGGCGGAGAGATCTAGAAGAGTGATGTCCATCGAAAGAATGCGCTGACGGTGCCCTCGCGCAAGTCGTCCATTATCCAGTGAAAGTAGACGCGTAAGTTACAAAAACTGAGGGTTGTACGTGAGACGGACGGGATTGTTGAAGTTTAGTGGGTCAGGGGGTGCTCGGAAGGATGAGCTCTTCTTTTGTGTTGAAAACAAAATTTACGAGTATCCATCCAGACTCGGCGCGGTACACCACAAACTTGGCGAAGAGTGGCCCCTTCTCGAAATTTAGACTCAGGTACAGCACTCGTATCGAAGGCGTAATGGTTCGAGTGCTAATTCGGTCGAAGGATTTGTATGCTCCATAATAATCCTGCACCTCTCGCAGCACGTTTGCTTGGCTGATTGCCTCCTTGCTGCCCTCCAGAGAACTTCCCTTCAGCCAGGCCTTGATTGCTGCCTCGGGACCGTCCGACTTGTATGCATCCAACCCGGAAACGATGATTTTCGGTACGTCATCAGATGCAGACTGCCCGGCGGCACGATGAGAGAATAGGACAAATCCGAACAACAACAATCCCAGCGAAAGTGCGAATAGGCTCCTGGCTGAACGCATGGAAGTCACCTCGTCTTGAGTCCGATTTGGGCCAATCACGCAAAGGATAGCAGCAATCTGTTTATCATAGGATGAATTCGTAATTGCATCTTGTACCTGATGGTTCGATGGAGGGAAGCGAGAGCACGGGTAAGTGTGTGCTAGGATTGGGAGTTTATGCAGACAGGAATTATTGGACTACCACAGGTTGGTAAGACGACGCTGTTTCGGATTTTGACGAAGGCGAACGTCGAGGGGAAGGGCGGCGGGTCGACTACGCATGTTGGCGTGGCGAAGGTGCCGGAGCCGCGGCTGATCGAATTGGCGAAGCTGTATAATCCGAAGAAGATTACCTACGCGACGGTGCAGTACGTCGATCTGGGCGGGATGCAGAAGGAGCGGAACCGCGATGCGCTGGCGCCTTTGCGCGAGGTAGATACGATTGCGCACGTGATTCGCGTGTTTGATGATCCGTCGGTGCCGCATTCGGAGGGGAGTATTGATCCTTTGCGCGATGCCACCAACCTGGAATTGGAATTGATTCTTTCGGATCATGATCAGATTTTGCGGCGGTTGGAGCGACTGGAAAAGGATCTGAAGAAGAAGAGCGATCCGGTCTTGCTGGCGGAGAAAGCGGTTTTGGAGAAGTGCAAGGCGCACTTGGAATCGGAAAAGCCCCTGCGCGAATTGGAATTGACGGCAGAGGAGAAGAAGCCGATCGGAGGATTCTTGTTCTTGTCGGCGCGGCCGGTGCTGTATGTGCTGAATTTGGGCGACGATGAAGCGGACAAGTTGGATACGGCGGTGGAGCGTCACAAGCTGAGCGCGCTGCAGGGGCGGCCGAATTCTGCGGTGGTGGCGATTTGCGGGCGGCTGGAAGCGGAACTTGCGGAGATGGATGAAAAAGAAGCGGCGGAACTTTTGGCTTCGTATGGATTGAAAGAGCCGGGGTTGAATCGGTTGATCCGCGCGACGTACGACCTGATGGGATTGATCCAGTTTTTTACGGCGGGCGAGCCGGAAGTACGGGCGTGGACGATTCGCAAGGGGTCTACGGCGCAAAAGGCGGCTGGAGCGATTCACAGTGATATAGAGAAGGGATTTATTCGGGCGGAAGTGGTGAAGTGGAGCGATTTGCTTGCGGCGGGAAGTATAGCGGCGGCGCGGGAGAAGGCGCAGGTGCGGCTGGAGGGGAAAGAGTACATTGTGCAAGAGGGGGATGTGATTTTGTTTAGGCACAGCGGATAGTGCGGCTCCGTGCAAGGGGGGATTGCAACATAGAGTTCACAGAGAGCAGGGAGAAGAATGTCACGAGAAAGCTGAGCGGCTCACGCGCGGCGCGGGGACGGGGTAACGAAAGCACAGGCTGAAGCCTGTGCCACTTACAATGGCACACGATCTGGCATTTCGGACGGGACTGGCGGCAGGGCTGGGGCTAGTGGCCGCG
The DNA here is from genome assembly GCA_963753745.1 of uncultured Acidobacteriota bacterium. GTDB lineage: Bacteria > Acidobacteriota > Terriglobia > Acidiferrales > UBA7541 > Acidiferrum. The sequence goes on along the minus strand of CAVWDX010000017.1, from coordinate 89,281 downwards.
GCGGGGAATTTAATTGGCGGGTATTTTGTTGTGCGGCGGGATTGGCCGCGGCGGTACTTGCAGTATTTTCTGGCGCTGGGCGCCGGATACATGGTGGCGGTGGCGTTTGTCGATGTAATTCCCGAGTCGATCAAGCTGGGGGGCGAGCAGTCGCTGCAGTTTGTGCTGATTGGTTTTTTTCTGGTGCATTTATTTGAACACACGATTGCGCCGCATTTTCATTTCGGAGAAGAGACGCATAGGGAAGAGGTGAGCCATCATCACGCGCGAACGACCGTTCTGCTGGGACTCACCATTCACACGTTCTTCGATGGAGTGGCGATTGCGGCGGGATTTCTGGTTTCCGTGTGGCTGGGGGCCATGATTTTCGTGGCGGTGTTTCTCCACAAATTGCCAGAAGGGTTTACGGTGGCGTCGGTGGTGCTCGCGAGCGGGCAAGGGCGGCGCAACGCAATCCTCGCCGCGGGGTTATTGGGGGCGGCAACACTGCTGGGAGTTTTGCTGACGAGTGTCTTGCAGAGCCAATTGAAGTACGCGCTGCCGATTTCCGGGGGAGTGACGGTTTACGTGGCGGCGACGGATTTGCTGCCGGAAGTGAACCGGGAACCGAATTGGAGGATGGCCATGCTTGTTTTCGTGGGCGTCGCCACCGTGTTGATAATGCAGAATTTATTCCACGTTTAGATTCGCCCTGCCTTCGCCTTAACACCAGATAAACATTTGCAACTTTAAGAGCCCGCTGGGGTTCGATAGAATGTGGCGGCTATGGCCAGGTCGGACGTCCAACTGATGCTGGACGTGAAGGCGGGCGACGAGCAGTCGTTCGAGCTTCTTCTCCAGCGCTACAGGACACCCCTTGTCAACTTTCTCTACCGCATGGTTCGGGCGCGGGAAGAGGCGGAAGACTTGGCGCAAGAAGTATTTTTGAGAGTGTATCGCGCGCGGAAGGATTATGTGCCGAGCGCCAAATTCACGACGTGGCTTTTTCGGATCGCGACAAATTTGGCGTTGAACTCCGTGCGGGACAATCGTCACCAGCGCATGGAAATCTCACTGGATGCGCCAGTGACCGTGGATGCGGAAGACGGCGATGAGAAGGCGCTGGACATCGCCGAGAAACATCCGAACATCGAGCAGTACATGGTCGAGGAAGTGCGTAAGAAAATGATCCGGCACGCGATTGATAAACTGCCGGAAAAGCAGCGCGCGGCGGTGCTCCTGCACAAATATCAGGAGCTGGATTATGGAGACATTGCAAAGATTCTCGAATGCTCGGAAAGCGCCTTGAAGTCGCTGCTCTTTCGGGCATACGAAACGCTGCGAGTGGAGCTAGCCCCCCTCGTGGCGAAGCAAGGAAAGTGAAAGTAGACCTGAGGGATAGAGAAGGAAGGAAGTTATGAGCTGCAGGCGAATGGAAAACAGAATTGTGGCGTACGCGGACGGGCGCTTGAAAGAGAGCGAACGGCTTGACGTCGAGAAGCATCTCGCGGCGTGCGCGGCGTGCCAACTGCGCGTGAACGAGTTTCGCGCGGTGACTTCGTTGCTGGATGAAGTGCCGCAGATCGAGCCGTCGGCGGCGTTCGACGTACGAGTGCGCGCGCGAGTGGCGGCGGAGCCCGTGAAGCAGGGTTGGTGGGCGTGGTTGACGCCGTCGCCGCGTGTCGCGCTTGCGGCCTCGCTGTTGTTGCTGGCGACGGTGTGGGTGGCTTCGCGGCCACAGCCGGCGCAGCTTGCACTGACGCCGACGGAGGAAGCGCAGATCAACCAGAACTTGCCGGAACTTGAGAACCTTGACGTAATTTCGGATTTCGGAGCACTGACCGATCTACCGCAACCGGCGCAACAGGAAGGTACTGGCGACACCAACCAGGATCAAAACCAAGAGCAGCAGAATTCGAATCAAAATCAGCAGCAGAATCAGAGCCCGACACAGAATCAGCCGATGTAATCCATGAGACTTCGACTCCAACTCGCAGGATACCTGATCGCGATGGGGCTGAGCACGGTGCTGGCGGCGCCTTGCTTGGCGCAGCGCGGTCGCGCGAATTGGGCGGCGCAGGATCATAGGCCGCCAAGAATTCAGACGCGGGGCCAGGTGCAGCAGCAACGCCAGCAACCGCGACAGCAAGAGAGGAATGCGGCGAGAGGGGCTCAACAGGCAAGACGTCAGAACGGGGAGGCGGGCAATCCTCAGGGCAATCGGGTGAACCGCCCGGATTCCATGGCGCGTCCGAACGGCAATCCAAACCGGCCGCCGTCTGCGTACACTCCGCCTTCGGCGCAAAGGAGATTCAGCGATCTGAGCCCGCAGGAAAAACAGAGGGTCATCGAAAACTACAACCGGCTGAATAGGATGCCACCTGAACAAAGGCAAGAATTGCGGGAGCGGATTGCGACTTGGAACAGACTGACGCCGGGGCAAAGGAGCCACATCAGGAACGACGTGCTGCCAAAGTGGAGGCAGATGCCTGCGGAGCGGAGGCAGGCGATTCGGCAGAGACTGCGCGTGCTGCAAAACATGCCGGAGTTCGCGCGGAATGAACGATTGAATGATCCGAACTTCACCGCAGGGATGAGCAACGAGGATAAGGCGACGCTGCGGGATTTGAGCCATTTGCATGTAGGCGCGCCCGATCCGCCGAACGAGTGAGACAGCGCCAGATTTCCGCTTCGTGGTCTACGCGCAGAGTTCGAGAAAGGCAATTCCTTCCATCGAAGTTTTCCGTCAGACAAATTGGCCGCAATTAAATTTGCTCCGAGATTGACAATGGCAGGAGCGGCACGGCATCGTGATTAGTTCACGTCGCGCGCATCAAACGAGGGGGAGGGAGCCATTCCCGTCTTGCCGCCGCGCTTTCGCGCACTGCAGCACCGCAACTTTCAACTATTTATAGCAGGCCAGCTTACTTCGCTCATCGGCACCTGGATGCAGACGACGGCGCAGTTGTGGCTGGTCTACAAGTTGACGAATTCCGCGGCGCTGCTAGGCGTCTTCGGATTTGCGAATCAAGTTCCAATTTTGTTCTTAGCGGCGCTCGGCGGATATATCGGCGACCGCTACAACCGCCATCATGGCGTGATTTGGACGCAAACGGTTTCGATGGTGCTGGCGTTCCTCCTTGCGGCACTGACTTTCGCGAATATCATCCAGGTTTGGGAGCTGATCTTCGTCGCATTTCTTGTGGGTGTGGTGAATGCCTTTGATGTGCCGATTCGGCAGGCATTTCTGGTCGAGATGGTGAGCATCGAGGACTTGCCGAACGCGATTGCGCTGAATTCTTCGATTTTCAATGGCGCGCGGGTGGTGGGGCCGGCCATCGCGGGATTTGCGCTGGCGTGGAAGGGACCGGCCTGGTGTTTTTTCCTGAACGGAGTAAGTTTTCTGGCGGTGATTGGGGCTCTGCTGGCGATGCGTCTAGTAAAGAAGGTCTCGAAGAAAGAAGCGGGTTCGCCGTTCCAGAGTTTGATGCAGGGATTTCGGTTCGCGATGAGCGATTTGCCGATCCGGTCGACGCTGTTGCTCTTGAGCATGCTGAGTCTGCTGGGATTGCAATACTCGGTATTCCTGCCGATTTTTGCTAGCGACGTTTTGCACCGGGGCGCGAAAGGATTCGGGTTGTTGATGAGCGCAGCCGGAGTGGGCGCGGTGCTGGGTGCGCTGCATTTTGCGGCGCGGACGAGTTACAAAGGTTTGGCGCGGTGGATTGGGGCGACGTCCGCGGTATGCGCCGTGGGGCTGGTGCTTTTTTCACAGTCGCGCGTGTTCTGGCTTTCGATGGCGATGCTCCTGGTCGTTGGATTTTGCGCCACGGTGCAGATGGCGGCGACGAATACGACCTTGCAGAACCGCGTGCCGGATCAGTTGCGTGGGCGCATCATGGCGGTATACGCGACGATGTTCATGGGGGTGCAGCCGATCGGGTCGCTGATCGCGGGAGGAATTGCTACGCGGATCGGCGCGCCGTATACGCTCGCGGTGTTTGGAACGCTATGTTTTCTGGGAAGCATGGTTTTTATTCTTCCGAGTGGTCATTCCCGTTACAGCGCGCAGCCGGAGGCGCCGGCCGCGGCCTAGGAGGGATTAGGACGGTAGAGCCAGTCGGGTTTGGAGGCAGCAGGAGTAAGCTGGAAGCGTCGAACATCTGCCTATTCTGAGCGGGATTGGGCGAAGTGTCAGCTGGAGTGGGGATCGTCGGAGCACAGGCTGAAGCCTGTGCCACTGTGGAGCCATTGACGGCGGCGAGGATGGCGTCGACTTTGGGGCGCAGGGGGGATAGCGAGCAAACGGGATCGGTGGCGGCCGCGTCGGCAGCGAGAAGAAAAGCTTGGCAGCGGCAGCCACCGAAGTCCTGAGCGCGGCGGTCGCAGGTTTTGCATGGTTCTTGCATCCAGGATTCGCCACGGAATTTTTGGAAGGCCTCGGAAGATTCCCAGATTTCTTTCAACCCGCGGTTTTTTACGTTTTCAAAGGACAAATCGGGAATGACGCGTGCGGCGTGGCAGGGAAGCGCATCGCCGTTCGGCGTGATGAGCATGAGTTTGCGGGCCCAGCCGCCCATGCAGGGCTTCGGATATTTCGCGTAATAGTCTGGAACGACATACTCTACTTTGATTTTTCCGGCCAGGCGCTCTTGCGCTCTTTTTAGAAAATCGATGGATTGAGTTGAGCTGTTCGCGCGTGGGGAGAAGGGAATCGCGATTGGCGAAAGCCCAGCCATAGTATTGAACATGTGCAAACTCGACGCGAGTAGCGCTGGAGGATTCGGCGAGGGCGAGCATTTCGGGGAGCTGATCAGTATTGCCGCGGTGAATGACGAAATTGAGAGTGACGGCGAGGCGATGGCGTTTGAGCCACTCGAGGACGCGGAGTTTGTGCGCGTGGGCTTTCGTGCCGGAGATTTCGTTGGCGGTTTCTTCGCGGGCGCCTTGAAAGCTCAATTGAAAATGATCGAGGCCAGCTTCGAGGAGAGCGGTGAGGCGCGATTCGTCGAGCGGTAGGCCGGAAGTGATGAGATTGACGTAAAGGCCGGCGGCGCGTGCGGCGCGGATGAGATCGAGGATGTCAGGGCGAGTGAGGGGTTCGCCGCCGGTGAAATCGGCTTGCAGAACGCCGAGAGCGGCGGCTTCACGGAACACGCGGGACCAGTCTTCGGTGGAAAGTTCAGTGCTGCGAGCTTGCAGTTCGAGCGGGTTGGAACAGTAGACACAGTGAAGCGGGCACCGGTGAGTGAGTTCGGCGATGAGGGCCAGCGGATTGGCGATAGCAGATGTCATGGGTGTGTTTGGCGCAAGTTGCGAAAAGCGTGAGCAGGGCTCCCGGACTCCATGGACTATGGTTCAAAGTCGAGAGCACGTTCCTTTTGCAGTAGAGCCAGATAGCCGAGGATGTCTTCTTCCACTTTGGGCGGGTCGGCCTTAGAGTAGAGCTGCTGCAACTCGGTAATGATTTGTTGAACGGTGTGTTCGCCGTCGCAACGCTCGACAATTTCCAGGCTGGGGCCATTGAGGCGCAAGGCGCGCTCCGGCATGAGCAATGTGCGTGGCTGCTGAGTTTTCTCGTTCATGCGACAGCCGGGAGCCAGGCGCGGCCGGCTCTCGAGTTCAATGCTCATTGGGAGCCTGCCTCTGCCGCCGGGCGAAACGCGCCGGGAGGAGGCCAGCCAGGCTGCACGTAGGCGAAATAGAGGGCGTCTAGCTGAGCCCAGAGGATGTCGCACTTAGCTCGGAGCGCGGCGTGAGCCTTGTCTTGATGTTCGCGCGTTGCCGCGTGTTTGACTACCCAGGCAAGAGCGAATTCGGCGTCTTCGGGGGCTTGCGTGAGGCGGCCAGTGAAATAATCGAGGCCATTTGAGAGCCAAGGGTAGTAATGGCGCAGACGATCCACGCGTAAAGTGATGAGTTTTTTTGAAAAAAGCTCTGTGAGGGAAGAGGCCACGGCTTCGAGATGGGAGCGCGTCGAAACGAAATCGACGTAGGCCTGAACAGCGTAACGCGTTGCGGGCAAGATGCCCGCGCTACCCAGAGCTTGATCACGGGAAAGGCCCGTGGCTTCAACCAGTTGTAACCACTTTTCGATTCCGCCGGGTTTAACGCCGTCGCCATCGTGATCGAGGATCCGCTTGCGCCAGGCAAGGCGAAAGGAGGGATCTTCGCTTCGCGCGAGGATGGAGGCGTCTTTGATGGGAATGCGGCTTTGGTAGTAATAGCGATTGAGCGCCCAAGCTTGAAGCTGCCCACGCGTGAGTTTGCCCTCGTGCATCAACGCATGAAAGGGATGTTTGTGGTGGTAGCGCTCTTCGCCAATGGCGTGAAAACCAGCGATAAACTTGGCTTCCGAAAGCAGCGGCATATCGGCGAGTTGGGTCATATCGCGAGTTCCATTCCATCATAAGCGATTTCCCAGCCCGCTTCACGGACGATGCGGGATTCCTCACTCTCCTCATTCAAGATGGGATTGGTATTGTTGATGTGAATGAGCACGCGGCGAGTCTTGCTCGGATGGAAGGGCTGGCGGAGCAGGCCGCGGTCGCCCCATAGCGGCAGATGCCCCATTTGCCTGGCGGATTTGCTGCCTTTTTGGATGGAATTCAATTCCTCGTCTTTCCAGAAGGTGCCGTCGAGGATCCCCAAGTCACTTTCTTCAATGCAGCGGAGCCAGTGGTCTCCTGTGCCGGGCAGATTTGGAGCGTAGAAGAGCTTCTTTTCCTTGGAGACCAGGGTTAGGCCGATGACCGCCTCTTCCGGAGCAAGCGTATTGCGCAAGGAGTCGCTCACGTAGTCCGGGAAGTTGCCGTTGAGCGATACAGCTTTGCAGAAGAAACCACTTCTCTTTTCCTCTAGCGATGCAGGAATGAGCGGAAAGAGACGATCCAGCGGTATAGTTTCCCACCGAACCGGAGGGTTTGATCTCGCCAGAACACGGAAGAGGGTGTTTTCTTCCGTCAGCATTCGCCGGACGGCGATCGTCGAGAAAATCTGCAGTGGTTGGAATTCTCGAAGGTGGAGGAGACCCATGACCGCATCCACGTCGGCGCTGGTCAGCACCACGGCGTTGATTGGGGTGTTCCGCGAACCCGCGGGCGGAACAAAATCAGCCGAGGAAAGGATTTGCTGCCTTAGATCGGGGGAAGCATTCAGGAGGAACCAGCGGGCGCCGTCGTTTGAAATCGCGGCTTGAGTTTGAGTCCGAGAGCGAGCCTTCAACGAGCCAGAACGCACACCAAGGCATTGAGTACACGCACAATTCCATTGGGGGAAGCCGCCCCCGGCTGCGGAGCCGAGGATCTTAACGCGCATTCCGGCACGCCGGCAGATGACCGCGGGGCGCGGTCACAGGATTAGAGCTCGGCGTTGGCGTACGAGCTAATTTCGCAATTCAAGTCGATCTCTTCGTGCTGCGGGGTGGTCCATTCCATGGCGAAGGGCTCCTAGTAAGACACGAGAATCAAAATTCACAGCCACCGAAATATAGCACATAGCTCAAACGGAAGGAAGAGCACGTGGGAAAACGGGTGCAATGGAGGGGTCAGAGTCGGCCTACGAAGGGTGGAGATGCGCCGCGAGGAAAACCACAACCTGTAGTAGTGGAAAATTCACATTTGCTGGATAGTAAGAGAACACAAATTTTTCAAAAGATCGCATGTTTTCTCTTGACAATGGCCGAAAGCACCCTATGATGTGGCGAGAAGTGGGAAAGAGTGGCCAGCAGTAGAGTGTAGTAGAGTCTACACGGGGCTGTTGAGGCGTTCTCGAGGGCAATCGTGAACGTGGGCATTCTGGGAATCCAAAATCAGCCATTTAGCAGGAACTATGAAGCTGCGGGGAAACTGTCCGGCGAAAGTCGACGAGAAGGGGCGTCTCAAGATTCCCTCGGTGTATCTGGACGAGCTGAAGGAGTACGGCAATCAGTTTTATATCACAAGCACGACCGGCGAAACGGCAAGAATTTATCCGATGAAGGTATGGTCGGAAATCGAAGACAAGCTGGCGCAATTGCCGAGCACGCACGTAGCGAAGCAAAAGTTCCTGTTAAGGACAAGCTATTTTGGGCAGCAGGCGGAACTGGACGGGCAGGGAAGAGTGCTATTGCCCGCGGTACTGCGCGAAGCCGCTCAAACAATCGGCGAAGTGGACGTTCTCGGGACGCTGAATTATTTGGAAGTGACGAACCACGCGCGGGTGCTTGATAAGTTGAAAAATGAGCCGTACACGGCGGCGGACGACACGGCGCTGGGGATTTGAAGAAGAAACAAAATACGAAATTCGAAACAGGGAATTCGGTGGCGCGGTAAGACGAAGGGCTAAACAGATTGAGTGCGGCGCATACGCCGGTGATGTTGGAAGAGGTGCTGGAATGGCTGGGCATCAGGCCGGAAGGAACATACGTAGACGCCACGCTGGGAGCCGGCGGGCACTCGGCAGCGATCGCCGAGAGGCTGACCTCTGGCAGGTTGATCGGCCTGGACCGGGACGCACAGGCGTTAGGGCTGGCGCGGGAGAGGCTGAAGGGTTTTGGGGCGAAGGTGATGCTGGTGCAGTCGCCGTTCTCGAGGATTGCGGAGGCCGTACAAGAGTTGGGGATTCCGAAGGTGGACGGGGTCTTGGCCGACTTGGGAGTTTCTAGCATGCAACTGGACCAGGCGGCGCGGGGTTTTTCGTTTCGCGAAGCAGGTCCGTTGGATATGAGGATGAGTGGAGAAGACGAAGTGACGGCAGATGACATTGTGAATCGATGGCCGGAGCGAGAGATGGCCGATTTGCTCTACCGCGAAGCGGATGAGCACGATTCCAGAAGGATCGCCAGGGCGATCGTACGAGCGCGGCCCATCAGGGATACCGCGCACCTGGCAACGATTGTGGCAGGGGCCCGTAAGCACTGGGGAAGGCAGAGACTGCATCCCGCAACAAAAACGTTTCTGGCGCTGCGGATAGCGGTGAATCGAGAGATGGAGGAACTCGGGCAGTTTCTAACGCGGACCCCTGACACATTAAATTCTGGCGGGCGCTGGGTGGTGCTGAGCTACCACTCGAGCGAAGACCGCAAGGTGAAGCACGCGTTTCAAGAGGGAGAGCGTGAGGGCACGCTCCAGGTGCTCACCCGTCACGTGATCCAGCCGACCGAAGAAGAGAAGGCGGCCAACCCGCGTTCGCGAAGCGCGAAACTGCGGTGTGCAGAAAGAGTGTAGTCATGAGGGGCAAAAGAAAAAGAGCAGGAATGGCGGAGTTTCACACCGTCAAGCGCATCGATAACTCCCGCCTGGTGCGCAATGTGGCGCCGGCAAAGATGCGGAATCTCTGGCGGACCGTGGGGCTGGGGAGCGTGGTGGCGGCGTTTTTCATGCTTTACGTATTCCAGCACTTTCGCTGCATCGATTTAAGTTTTCAGTTGGAAGATTTGAAGAGCCAACAGGTGAAAGCCGCGGCGTTGAATTCGGAACTGAAACTGGAGATTGCCGGGCTGCGCGATCCGATGCGCATCGACGTGATCGCACGGCGCCGTCTTGGACTGACCGAACCGCTACCGTCGCAGGTGCAAGAGTACGATGAACCGGACGGCGCGGAAGTGGCTGCGGCGCGGTATGTGCGCCCGAACCGCGCGCCGTGAACCCGCCATTTGGCGTTGCGCTCCCAAACAAAAAATTTCCAGTTATTTTGAGCTTCCAACCGGAGCGTTTGCCGACCTGAATTCGCCATGCAACAAGACCGCGTCCACGTCCGTTTGCTCGTCATTGCCGGCGTGGCGTTCTTGTGGATGGCCGCGATTTTCGGGCGGCTCACCTACCTGCAACTGTTTCTCCATGGCGAATACCTGGCGCGCGCTCTGCGCCAGCAACAGCGCACCATCGAGATAACTCCGGAGCGCGGCGCGATCTACGACCGGAACAAAAGGCCGCTGGCCATGAGCATTCCGGTGGATTCGGCGTTCGGAGTGCCTTCTGAAATTGCCGATGAGCATCTGGCGGCGCGGTTGCTCTCTGGAGTGGTCGATGTGCCACAGGAAGTGCTTGAAGCGCGCTTCGAATCCTCCCGTTCGTTTGTTTGGATTTCCCGCAAGCTGCCCCCCGAGAAAGCCGAAGCGATTACCGCTCTCAACTTGAAGGGCATCTACCTGCAAAAGGAAAACAAACGGTTCTACCCGAAGCGCGACCTCGCGGCGCATGTCCTGGGCTTCGTCGATATGGACGAAAAAGGGCTTGGGGGCATCGAGTACGAGCTGGACAACGAGATTCGTGGGCAGAGCGAAAAAATCGTGGTGATGGAGGACGCTCGGCGGCGCTGGTTTGACGGCAGCCAATCGAAACTGAACAACGGCGCCGATGTCGTGCTAGCGCTGGACGAAAAAATTCAGTACCTCACGGAGCGCGAGCTGGACGCGGCGATCTCTCGCACGCACGCCATCGCGGGGACCGCCATCGTCATGAATCCGAACAACGGAGAGATTCTAGCGTTGGCGAACTGGCCTACGTTTAATCCCAACAAGGCCAGCGAAGCGCCCGCGGAAGCACGCATGGATCGTGCCGTGAGTGCGCTCTATGAGCCGGGCTCGACGTTCAAACTGGTTACGCTCGCAGCGGCATTCAACGAGGGGATCACGCGGCCGGACGAAGTGTTCGATTGCGAAAACGGCAGCGTGCTCGTGGCGGGGCACCGGATTCACGACCATAAGCCGTTTGGATTGCTGAACGTTTCGCAAATTCTGGCCGAATCGAGCGATGTCGGTGCCATCAAGATTGCGCTGAGGCTCCAGGCGCCGAGATTCTACGAATACATCCGCGCTTTCGGATTTGGCGCACCCACGGGAGTCGATTTGCCAGGAGAGAGCAAAGGCTTGCTGCGCCCAGTGAATGATTGGGGTTCGTTCTCGATTGGCTCGATCTCCATGGGGCAGGAGATCGGAGTCACCCCCATACAACTGATCACGGCGGTATCCGCGATCGCGAATGGCGGTTTGCTTTACCGGCCGCATGTCGTGGAGGAATTGGAACGCGATGGTCGCGTGTTGCCTGCTGAGGGGGAACTGACGGCAGCCGAGGCGCGCCGCGTGATCCGTCCCGAAACAGCGGCTACGTTGCGGCGCTTGATGGAAGGCGTGGTGCTCGATGGGACGGGGACGAAAGCGCATCTCGATGGATGGACTTCCGCCGGCAAAACGGGTTCCGCGCAAAAAATTGATCCGGCGACGGGGCGCTACTCGCGCAAGCAATTCATAGCATCGTTCACGGGATTTGCGCCGATCAACAATCCGGCAGTAGCCATTCTTGTGTCGCTGGATTCTCCCGTCGGGCAGCACGAAGGCGGCGAAGTGGCCGCACCAGTATTCAAACGCATTGCGGAAGAGGTTCTAGCTTATCTCGATGTACCGCGCGATGTTCCGCTCAATCCCAAGCTGATTCAGGCAGCTTATCAGAAGCAAGCCAAGGAAGAGGGGAATTCTCTGGAGGATCTCTCGTCGGTGGATTTTTCTGGACAGTCCGATCCGACGCCAGCGGCATCACAGACAACGAAAGTCGAGAGGCGGACGGACAGCAAGAAGCCGCCTCTGACGGTTGCGGTGGATCAGGGCAGCGAAGTCGAACTGCCGGACTTCAGCGGGAAGACCATGCGCGAGGTGGCAGATATGTCGCTGAGGCTGGGGCTCGATCCTGTTTTGGTTGGCAGCAATCTTGCTATCGATCAATCGCCGGCAGCGGGAGCAAGAGTAAGACGCGGCGCGAAAATCACGGTGCGCTTCGGGACACTGCTTGAGAAGAAATCGAAGCCGCGCTTGGAAAACAGGAATTAGGATGAGAACTGGATTGAGACCTATCGAAGAAGAAGCCCGCAACTCGAAAACGAACCACGCCGATGAAGGCCGCAAGGATTCATCGCCGCCACGAGTCTCGCTGCGAAGCATGAAACTACGTGATTTACTCGAAGGGACGGAGACGCGCATTTCCCCAACCGCCGAGGGGCTGGAAATCCGCATGGTCACTTGCGATTCGCGGAAGGTGCAGCCGCGCGCGCTGTTTTTTGCCCTGCATGGCGCCAAAGTTGATGGGAACGCGTTTATCCGCGACGCGGTTTCACGGGGCGCGGTGGCCATTGTCAGCGAAGACGCTGCGCCTGCGTCGATTCCGGCAAGCGTGGCGTGGATTCAAGTGCGCGAGGCGCGCAAGGCCCTCGCGGTTACGGCAGCTAATTTTTTTGGGCATCCCGCGAAGGCTTTGCAGCTTGTTGCGGTGACTGGTACGAACGGAAAAACCACGACGACTTCGTTGATCGACTCTATCGTGAAAGCTTCCGGAGCGAAGACCGGTCTCTTCGGAACGATCGCGTATCACACTCCGCTCGGTGAGTATCCCGCGCCCAACACCACGCCGGAATCCGTGGACCTGCAAGGATTTCTTGCGGAGATCCGGGATGCTGGCGGAAAGTACGCCGTGCTGGAAGCCAGTTCGCACTCGCTGGCCATGGACCGCTTGTGGGGCTGTCATTTCGTCGCCGCGGTATTCACCAACCTGACGCGCGAGCACATGGATTATCACAAAACGTTCGAAGATTATTTCGCTGCAAAGAAGAGGCTGTTCGAAGGCACCGGCGCTGGTTCGCCGGAGGTCGCGGTGATTAATTCGGACGATGAGTACGGCAAGCGGTTGAGTGGACTCGCGAAGAATACCGTCACGTACGGGCTCGAATCCGACGCAGACATCGGCACCAAAAAATTCCAACTGACCTTCAACGGCCTGGCGTTCACCGCGCACACGCCAGGCGGAAAAGTGCAAGTGACCTCGCCGCTGGTGGGCCGCATCAATGTCTACAACATCCTCGCAGCGATTGGCGCGACGCAAGCTCTGGGATTTTCGACGGAGATCCTCGAAGCGGGGATCCGGAATCTCGAGAGCGTTTCCGGGCGCTTCCAGCGCATTGATTTGAGCCAGCCGTTTTTTGTGGTGGTCGACTACGCCCACACGGACGACGCGCTCGAGAACCTGATTCGAACCGCGAGAGAATTGAATCCCAAGGGGCGAATCATCACACTCTTCGGATGCGGAGGCGGAAAGGACCGAACGAAACGGCCGGTAATGGGAGAAGTGACCGGACGAATGAGCGATCTGACCATCTTGTCCAGCGACAATCCGCGACAGGAAGATCCGCTGAAAATCATAAGTGACATCATTGTAGGATTGCAGAAAACGGCGGGGAAATATCTGATCGAACCAGACCGCGAAAAAGCAATTGGAGTGGCGATGGACGAAGCGCGCGCGGGAGACATCGTTCTGCTGGCTGGGAAGGGTCATGAGAATTATCAGATTCTCGCGGACAAAACACTCGAATTTGACGACCGCGACGTGGCGCGGCGTGCCTTGCGCGATCGGGGCTATGGCGAGAAGCAAGCCGAAATTGACGCCGGGAGGCCGAAAAACGGCTCAGGGTTTGGCACGTAGCGCGCTTGTCTAGCAGTGTGGCGAGGGCGCGCGGGCCAGTAGTCAACTCGCGAAAGGAGGAGCCCTCAAAATACGGTGAAAACAGACCGATGCGCGGGGTATCTGCGTAAAGCAAACCCCTTGAGGCATTTATGCGGTGGACGATTGCACAAGTGGCTGGCGCTTTGGGTGTCAAGGCGGGGCCGGGACTCGACCCCGTGGCCCGGGTGGCCGGCGTCTCGATTGATTCTCGCACGGTACGTACAGGAGAACTGTTCGTTGCCGTCCACGGACCGCGTCACGATGGACACGATTACGTGGAAGGTGCACTGGGGCGCGGAGCGCTCGCGGCGGTGGTGGCACAGCAGCAAGTCAGTCGGTACGCCGAGAGTGTCCAGAATCGCTGCATCGTCGTGGGCGATACATTCGAAGCGCTCAAGCAACTCGCCCGCGCGGTGCGCGAAGCCTGGGGCGGGAAAATTGCCGGCGTCACAGGCTCTGTGGGCAAAACCACCACGAAAGAGATCCTGGCGGCACTGCTGGGCTCGAAGCTGCGGGTTCTGAAATCCGAAGGTAATTTTAATAACGAGTACGGTTTGCCGCTGACGCTGTTTCGTTTGGACGAAACGCACCAAGCGGCAGTGCTCGAGATGGGAATGTCGCGGCGCTGGGAACTGGCGCGTCTCGCGGCCATCGCGCGTCCTGACGTGGGAGTTGTGACGCGCGTTTCGCCTGCGCACCTGGAATTTTTTGCTTCGGTAGATGAGATTGCGCTGGCAAAGCGCGAGTTGATCGAAGGACTGAATGGGCGGGAATCCACTGCTGTGCTCAATGCGGACGATCCGCGCGTCGCGGCGTTCGGGGCGATTGCGCCAGGGCGTGTGCTGACGTATGGAATCGATTCGCCAGCTTTTTTTTCGGCCGCAGCGATTGAAGACCGCGGCGCTCTTGGCTCCGCGTTTGACTATGTGAGTCCGGAAGGCCGCGTGCGCTTGGAGCTGCCTGTGCCAGGCCGGCATGCGATTTACAACGCGCTCGCCGCGCTCGCGGCAGCCAGCGTTTGGAACATCGGGGCCGCAGAAGCGCAAAGCGTCTTTCGAACGTTGCGAGTGCCCGCGATGCGCGGTGAATTGTTGCGATTTTCGAATGGAGCGGCGCTGATCAACGACAGCTACAACTCGAGTCCGGCCGCGTTGCACGCCATGGTTTCAGTCCTGGCGGCAACCCCGAATTTTCATCGGCGCATTGTGGCAGCGGGCGAGATGCGAGAGCTAGGCGCGGCTTCCCCCTCGTTGCATCGCGAAGCGGGGATTTTCACGGCGAGAACCGGCAGGGTCGATTGGGTGATCGGGGTCGAAGGCGACGCGCAGCAAATCGTGGAAGGCGCCGTGTCCGCGGGCATTCCGCGGGCGCAAACGAGATTTTTCTCTTCGTCGGAAGAAGCGGCGAAATTTTTGGAGGATTTCCTTACGGCCGGCGACGCGCTGCTGGTGAAAGGTTCGCGAGGAGTGAAGATGGAACGAATCGTCGAAGCGTTGCTGACGCGTCACTCCGCTTCCGGAGAAGTTCCGCGGCAGGAGGTTCGGCACTGAAATGCTCTATTACCTCCTCTACCACGTTTTGCAGCCTTACTTCAGCCCGCTGAACGTTTTTCGCTACATCACGGTGCGAACCGTCTACGCGAGTTTGACGGCCATGTTCCTTGGCCTCGTCTTTGGCCCCTGGTTAATCCGCCGCCTGCGCGAGCTGCAAATCGGTCAGTACATTCGCGAAGAAGGCCCTCAAGAGCATCAGAAAAAAGCCGGCACGCCGACGATGGGCGGCGTTCTGATCGTGTTGTCGACGGCCGTACCCACTCTCCTTTGGGCGGATCTTACCAATCCTTTTATTTTGCTTTCGCTCTTTGCGCTGATCGGTTTTGCGGCCATCGGTTTCATCGACGATTATGCGAAGGTATCGAAACAGCGCAATCTGGGGCTAACGGCGAAAAAGAAAATTTATTTTCAGGTGCTCGTCAGCCTGGTCGTTGGAATTTCGCTGCTCGTTCTCGTTACGCATTTCGCGTACTCGACGCGGTTGATGGTTCCGTTCCTCAAGCGCCTGCAGCCGGACCTGGTCATCCACTCGCTCATGAAATCGCCGCATTTCTGGCCCCTGGCGTTTCTTCCATTTCTGGTCTTCGTTTGCCTGGTCATTGTGGGCTCTTCGAATGCCGTGAATTTGACAGACGGACTCGACGGCTTGGCTATCGGTTGCACGGTCATTGCCGCGGGAGCGCTCACGGTGCTCACTTATGTCAGCAGCAACTCGCGCTGGGCTACCTATCTCGAGATTCAGTACATCCCGCGCGTCGGCGAACTGACCGTTTTTTGCGGTGCGCTCGTGGGCGCGTCGCTCGGCTTCCTTTGGTACAACGCGCACCCCGCCGAAATTTTCATGGGCGATGTGGGCTCGCTCTCGCTTGGCGGAACGCTGGGGACCGTGGCAGTCATCATCAAGCAAGAAATCCTGCTGTTTTTTGTTGGAGGGATTTTCGTCATCGAAGCGCTGTCGGTGATTTTGCAGGTTGGCTCTTTCAAATTGCGCGGCAAGCGCATATTCCGCATGGCGCCCATTCACCATCATTTCGAGTTGATGGGGTGGAGCGAGTCGAAGGTCATCGTGAGATTTTGGATCGCCGCGCTCGTATTTGCGCTGTTTGCGCTGACGACTCTGAAGTTGAGGTAGGAGCGCTTGAAGCTGGGCGAGCTCGGAAAACAACAATGCCAGGTGGAATGGAGTTGCGAGGAAAGCGCGTGCTGGTCGTGGGGTTGGCCCGGACGGGCGTGTCTACTGCGCTTTTTTGCGCGGGCCGAGGCGCGCAAGTGACCGCGACGGATTCACGCACCGAAATCGAAATGGGAGAAGTGATCGCCAGGCTGAAAGATTCGGGCGTGAGGCTCGAACTCGGCGGCCATCGGGAGAAAACCTTTCTCGATCAAGATTTGATTATTCCGAGCCCGGGCGTGCCCGCCGACGAAGCGCACTTGCAGTCCGCGCGCGCCAAAAGCGTCACGGTGTGGAGCGAAATTGAACTGGCTTATCGCTTTCTGAAAGGCAGTTTGATTGGAATAACCGGTTCGAACGGGAAGACGACGACGACATCGCTCGTCGAACATATCTTGAAAACGGCTGGAATGCAGACCATTCTCGCGGGAAATATC
Organism: uncultured Acidobacteriota bacterium; assembly: GCA_963753745.1. GTDB lineage: Bacteria > Acidobacteriota > Terriglobia > Acidiferrales > UBA7541 > Acidiferrum. Next base: position 72,675 of record CAVWDX010000017.1, on the reverse strand, counting down.
GGAACTCCGCTTATCGGGTGTGTCGAGGCGATGAAGGACGACACTTGGACCGTGGCCGAGCTAAGCAGCTTTCAACTGGAACTTATCGACAGGTTCCGTCCAAACGTCGGCGTGTTTCTGAATCTCACGCCGGACCATCTCGATCGGCATCACACCATGGAAGCGTACGGGGCCGCGAAGGCGCGCTTGTTCGAGAATCAGACCGACGACGACGCCGCGGTTCTGAACGCAGATGATGCGGCGGCCACGTCGTACGCTCCGTCGCTTCCGCCCGTGTATTGGTTTAGCAGGAAACAGCGTGTCGCTCAGGGCGCGTACGTTCGCGATGAGGAAATCGTGTTCCGGCAAAATGGCGCGGAAGAAATACTACTTAAGCTGGGGGACATTCCCCTCGCTGGCGCGCACAACGTCGAAAATGTCTTGGCCGCCGCCGTCGCGGCGCGTCTCGCGGGCGCGCCCGCTGCGGCGATTGCGAAAGGCGTTAGATCGTTCGCGGGAGTGGAGCACCGGCTGGAATTCGTCGCCGAAATCGGAGGCGTGCGCTACTTCAACGATTCAAAAGCCACCAACGTGGACGCCACGCTCAAGGCCCTCGATGCATTTCCCGGCCGCATCCTCGTGATTCTCGGTGGAAAAGACAAGGGAAGCGATTACACCGTGCTGAAAAAGCCGCTGCGCGAAAAAGCGATTCTCGCGCTTTTGATCGGCGCGGCAGCGGGGAAAATCGAACAGCAAATTTCGGGAAGCGTGGCTCTGGAACACGCGGAAACGCTCGATCGGGCGGTGCAAACCGCTTCGCACGCGGCGCAACGCGGCGATGTCGTTCTCCTCGCCCCGGCGTGCGCCAGCTTTGACCAGTTTCAAAACTATGAGCACCGCGGACGCGTCTTCAAGGATTTAGTACGAGAACTTGAAAAGCAAACCGCTGATGCAAGTTCCGGAAAAAGGTAAAACAAGGTGCCGAGACGTCTTGAAATGGACCGCTGGCTGTTTGGTGTGACGGTGGCGCTTTGCCTGTTCGGAGCGGTGCTGATCTTCAGCGCTTCGGCAGTCACGGCAGAGAAAGAGTTTGGCCACGGGTACTATTTTCTCTTGCGGCAGGCCGCCTGGCTGCTGATCGGTCTTCTGGGAATGTTCGCTTTGATGCGTACGGATTACCGGCGCTTGCGCGAACCCGCGGTGGTCTACACCACCGTCTGCCTCGTGCTGCTCCTGCTCGTCGGAACATTCTTTCTGGACAAGGCGCACGCCACGCACCGCTGGATTCGCTATGGGCCGGTAGGGATTCAGCCCTCGGAATTGGCGAAGCTGGCCGTGATCCTCTACCTCGCCTGGTTCCTCGATCAGAGGCGGCGCACCAAGGCGCGAATGGAGTTCTGCAAACAGGATTTTCTCCAAACGATTCTTCCGGCCGCCGGCCCCGTGCTGATTTATGTATGCCTGATTTTGCTGCAACCTGATCTAGGCACCGCCCTGGACATCGTCCTTGTGGCGACCGCGATTCTATTTGCCGCGGGTTTGTCCTGGAAATGGCTCGCGGCTGGCGCTGTGGCTGCTTTGCCGGCGCTTTTTTTGTTGATCACCCAAGTTTCTTACCGCCAGGCGCGACTCGCCGCTTTTCTGGACCCGAATTCCGATCCGCAGGGTGCGGGCTTTCAGTTGATGCAGTCGCTCATCGCCGTGGGTTCGGGCGGATTCACCGGCGTGGGCTTGATGGAAAGCAAGCAGAAACTGTTCTATCTGCCCGAAGCGCACACGGATTTCATCTACGCGGTGATCTGTGAAGAGCTCGGCTACATCGGCGCGATGTTGGTACTTGCTCTGTTCGTGGTCTACGGCTGGCGCGGGCTGCGTGCCGCGTTCGCCGCTCCCGACGGATTCGGCCGTTTACTGGCTCTGGGAATTACCGCGCTGGTGCTCAGCCAGGCGCTGATCAATTTTGCGGTGGTGCTGGGCATGGTGCCGACCAAGGGTATCCCGTTGCCGTTCGTGAGTTACGGTGGCTCCAGCCTGCTCGTGATGCTGCTGGCCACGGGAGTGTTGCTGAACATCGGTCAGCAGGCCACGGAAACATGAAGCAACATCCAAAGTGTCATTGCAGGGGCGGGGCTCGCACCGTCTGCGAGCTCAGGTCCCAGCCATGAAGCTCCTAATCGCGGGAGGTGGCACAGGCGGCCACGTTTTCCCTGCGCTGGCCATCGCGCAAGAGTGGTTGTCGCGCGGCAAAGAGAGAGAAGTCGTGCTAGTGGGAACAGAACGAGGGATCGAAATGAAGTTAGTACCTCAAGCCGGGCTGCCTCTCGAGACCTTGCGCGTGGCTGGCTTGAAAGGCAAAGGAGGCGCAACGCTGGCAAGAAATCTCGCCATGCTCGGGCCCGCCATGCTGGACGCGCGCCGCGTATTGCGCAAGCACAAACCAATCGCGGCCTTTGGTGTGGGCGGTTACGCGGCGGGACCGATGCTCTTGGCGACATGGCTCAGCGGCGTGCCCAATGTGATTTTCGAGCCGAATGCCGAACCGGGGCTGACCAATAAGTTGCTCGCGAAGCTCTCCAAGCGGATCGCCACGGGCTATGAAATTTCTGCCCGGGCCTGGGGAAAAAAGGCCGTGGTTACGGGCTGCCCGGTGCGCGCCGAGTTTTTCTCGATTCCGCCGCGGAAACTCGAAAAGCCGTTTCGCTTGCTTGTGACCGGCGGAAGCCAAGGAGCGCTGCCCATCAACCGCACGTTTGTCGACGCCATGGACCGGCTTGCTCTGCGAAAAAATGACCTGTCCATCGTGCATCAGAGCGGCGAACGCGATTATAATGCGGTGCGCACCGCGTACGCGCGGCGCGAGATAAACGCGGAGGTATTGCCCTTCCTCACGAACATGGCCGATCGCTTTGCCTGGGCAGATGTGATTGTTTGCCGAGCAGGAGCCATCACCGCGGCGGAAATCGCAGCAGCGGGCCGCGCCGCCATCTTCATTCCCTTTGGGGCCGCAACCGACAGCCACCAGCTGCGCAACGCGCAGGAGATGCAGCGGGCGGGCGCAGGCCTCGTCATCAACGAACGAGAGCTCACCGCGGAACGTCTAACGAGCGAGATTTTCTCCCTCATCGACCAGCCGGAACAGATTGAAAGGCAGTCGATGGCAGCGCGATCGCTTGCCCGGCCAAACGCCACTCGGGACATCGTCGACTTGATCGAAGAGGCCGCGAACGTGCAGGGAATTGGTCAGAGGGCAAATACATGATGGTCTCTTTCCGCAATTTTCAGCGCATCCACCTGGTCGGTATCGGCGGCATTGGTATGAGCGGCATCGCCGAAGTGCTCCTGACGCTGGGCTATTCCGTTTCGGGCTCGGACACCAAACCCTCGAACATCACCGAGCGCCTGCAGAATCTCGGCGCCACGATTCACGAAGGCCATAAGGCGATCAACGTCGAAGGCGCGCACGTCGTGGTCACCTCCTCCGCGATCCGGCAGGACAATCCCGAAGTCGTCGAAGCGCATAAGAAAAAAATCCCAGTGATCCCGCGCGCAGAAATGCTTGCCGAGCTGATGCGCTTGAAATATGGCATCGCCGTTGCCGGAGCGCATGGCAAGACCACCACGACTTCGATGGTGGCCTCGGTTCTGGCCGCCGCGCATCTCGATCCGACCTTTGTGGTCGGCGGCAGAGTAAATCAGGCCGGCACGACCGCCCGGCTCGGCAAAGGTGAATATTTCGTCGTGGAAGCCGACGAGAGCGACCGCAGCTTCCTGATGCTCGCGCCCGTCGTGGCCGTCGTCACCACCATCGATCGCGAACACCTCGACCAATACACATCGCTATCAGACATTCAGGGTGCGTTCTTGCAATTCGTGAACCGCGTTCCGTTTTATGGCGCCGCGATTCTTTGCCTCGACGAACCCAACGTGCAAGCCATTCTTCCAGACGTAAAGCGCCCGATCATCACCTACGGCACTTCGAGCCAGGCGGATTTGGTCATCAGCGACGTGAAGCTGGAAGGTCTTAGCAGTGAGTTCCGCCTCACATTCAAAGGCGAAGACCTGGGTTTGTTCAGGCTGTCGCATCCGCCGGGCATACACAACGTCCGCAACGCCGCGGCTGCCGCGGCTGTCGCGCTTTACCTGAACGTTCCCAGCGATTTGATTCGCGAAGGCCTCGCCAAATTTGCGGGTGTCGGCCGCCGCTTCGATATCAAGGGCGTTGTGAACGGCATCACGGTAATTGACGACTACGGCCATCATCCGGCGGAAATTCGCGCCACCCTCGAGGCCGCCCGCGGCTGCAAGTTCAATCGCATACTTGTGCTCTTTCAGCCGCACCGCTTTACGCGCACGCAACACCTTTGGGACGAATTTTGCAGAGCTTTCAATCAGGCCGATGTCTTGGTGATGCTAGACATTTACGCCGCCAGCGAAGCCGCGATTCCTGGCATTACCAGCGAAGCTCTCGCCAATGCCATTCGCGAGGCCGGACACAAAAACGTCCATTACTTCCGCTCCATGCAGGCGGGCATTGAGTTCTTGCTGCGCGAAGCGCGGCCGGGCGACGCGATCATGACCATTGGCGCGGGAAACGTCAGCCGCGCGAGCAACGAATTGATGGTTCTTCTGGGCACGGAGCATCCCACGCACTATGCGCGTTGAGGACCCCAAAATCGTCGCAGCGCTGCCCGAGATGGGTGTCCGGTCAAAGCCACGGACTTCCTTGGCTGAACTCACCTCCCTCGGCATCGGCGGCACCACCGACTTGCTGCTTATACACAAGCACGAGGCCATTCCAGATCTCTTGAATCTCCTCGACTCCCACAGCGTTCCGCACAAGTTTCTCGGGGGCGGCTCGAACTTGCTCGTGGGCGACGGCGAACTACCCTGGGTGGTGCTTCAACTCGTCTCTTCGCAGCCCGATATCGTCCTCGAAGGCAATTTTGCCCAAGTCGACGCCGCGGCCGACCTTGGCCGCACTGTAACTTTCTGCGCGAAAAACGACCTCGGCGGCATGGAAGGCCTTATCGGAGTACCCGGAACGGTCGGCGGCGCTCTCCGCATGAACGCCGGTGCCTATGGCATGCAAATTGGCAGTTACGTCCGCGAAGTCAAGCTTTACCGGGCTGCCGAGCGCAAGCTCGAAACTCTCCGGGGCCATCAAATTTCCTTCGAATACCGGCACACTTCTTTCGCGCCTGATGATATGATGCTCGCAGTGAAGCTGGAATTACCCTCCAAACCGTATCGCGAAATTCTAAAAGGGATTCGTATCTGCAACGAAAAACGGCGCGCCAGCCAGCCGCTTGGGCAGAAAAGCGCTGGCTGCATCTTCAAAAACCCTCCAGGCGCTTCCGCAGGACGCATGATTGATGACCTTGGACTTAAGGGACTGAGTGTTGGCGACGCCCGAGTCAGCGACCGCCACGCCAATTTTTTTGTAAATGCCGGCAAAGCTTCCGCGAAAGACATGCTGTCCCTGATCGCCGACGTCCGCGAACGCGTGCAAAAGTCATTCGGAGTGATTCTGGAACACGAGGTGGTGGTTTGGAACGCGTAAAAGCCATCCAGCGGGGCGCTGCCGCGGCTGCCGCCGAACCTTACCGGCCTGAATTGCTCGCTGACGAAGAGCCGCGCTACCTGCGCCGTCAAAAGCCTCTCGAAATTCGCCGGAAAAAATTCGGCGGGCGAAGCTGGCCGTTTTATCGCCGCGTCCTGGTCTGGACTATGGCCGGAGCCGCGACCGTAACCTTCGCTATCGCGGCCGGACGCTTCTTGCTCTATTCGCCGCGCGTACTTCTACTCAAGCCCGATCAAATCGAATTGAGCGGCAACCACATCGTGAGCCGCGAAGCGGTCCTTCAACCGTTTGCGCGCGATCGCAACCACAGTGTCCTTCGCATTCCGCTCGACGCCCGCCGCAGCCAGTTGGAAGAATTGCCGTGGGTCGAATCCGCCAGCGTCCAACGCATTTTGCCGAATCGCATCCGCGTCGAGCTGACCGAACGCACGCCCATCGCATTCTTGCGCAGCGGCAACGAACTGGCCCTGATCGACGCACACGGCGTGATTTTGGACCGCCCTGAAGGCCAGGCCTTGCATTTCCCCATCGTCACCGGACTTCCCGACAGCATGCCGCGCGAAGAGCGTGAGAAACGCATGCAGACCTATCAGGAGTTTCTTGGGGATGCAGACTTGGTGCGCTCCGGCTCATCGGATCACGTCAGTGAGGTTGATCTCTCGAACGCAAAGGATTTGCGCGTGGTTATGACCGGCTTGGCTTCCGCGAACGATTCTCAAGCAGTGACCGTTCATTTTGGCAACGACGATTTCACCGGCAAGTACCGCATGCTCGTGGATAATTTTGCGCAGTGGCAGGCCAACGCCGGGCGCGTCCAGTCTATCGATTTGCAGTATTCTCGGCAGGTGGTTGTGAACTCGGACGCCAGCGCAAGTGCGGCGAAGTTGAAGAATTAGAAGTTGAAAATTAGATAGAACCAAGGCGGGGGCGGCGGCTTGTCAAAGAAAGACCGGTACATTATAGGGCTGGACGTCGGCAGCACGAAGACGTGCGCGCTGATCGCCGAAGTCGATGACGAGCAGGTGAAGTTTTTGGCGCTAGGCGCGGCCGAGTCTAAAGGTCTGCGTAAAGGCCTCATCGTCAATCTTGATTCCACCGTAAGCTCGATTCGCCGCGCCGTCGAAGAAGCCGAAGGCGTCGCCAATGTGCCGGTTGAGTCCGCTGTGATCGGCGTGGCGGGCAGCCACGTCCGCGGAGTCAACAGCCGCGGTGGCGTGACGCTCGGCAATCGTGCGCGCGACATCGAGCGCGACGACGTGCGCCGCGCCGTCGATGCGGCCCGCAACATCACGCTTCCGGAAGACCGGGAAGTTCTGCACGTTCTCCCGCACGAATTCAGAGTCGATGCGCAAGATGGCATTCGCGATGCCGTCGGCATGGTCGGGCAGCGCCTTGAGGCCAACGTACACCTCGTGACCTCTTCCATTGCCGCCACGCAAAATCTGGTGACCGCAGCGAATCGCGCCGGCATTCTAGTCAACGACACCGTCCTCGAGCCTCTGGCTTCCGCGGAATCTTGCCTCACGCAGGACGAGCGCGACCTCGGCTGCTGCCTCCTCGATATCGGTGGTGGCACCACGGAACTAATCGTTTACGGCGGCGGCGTGGTGCGCCATACAAGCGCCGTCCCCGTCGGCGGCGACCACTTCACCAACGATCTTGCCGTCGGTCTGCGCACGCCCATCCCTGAAGCCGAAAAAATCAAGCGCCGTCACGGCTGGGCTGCCTCGGCGCTGCTCCACGAAGATACTTCTATTGAGATTGCCAGTGTTGGCGATCGTCCTCCGCGCACCATCTTTGCCCGCATGCTCACCGATATCATCGAGCCGCGTGCGATGGAGTTGCTCGCTCTCATCCGCGAGGATCTTCAGCGCGCCGGCCTGGACAGACAAATCCCCGCGGGATTCGTGCTTGCCGGAGGCGGCGCTAGGCTCAACGGCTTGGTCGATCTCGCCGAAGACTCTTTCCACTTGCCCGTTCGTATCGCGGAGCCAAAAGGTTTGGCTGATCTGCCGGAACAGGTAGCCCAGCCGGAATATGCAACCGTCGTTGGTTTGGTGATGTACGGCGCGAAAACGCGGCGCAATGCGCCGCAGCGCGCTGGGAATCTGGTTTCCAAATTGAAGTCCATGTTCGCCGGTGCCTCGTGACCCTGCCCGAGCGCAGCACCGCGAATCTGGAGAAGGCTGAGGGACGTATGACAGCAAAAGACGCAGGAATTCGCATGAGCTTCAGCGAGGAGCTGCAGCCGGCGAAGATTAAGGTCATCGGCGTGGGCGGGGGCGGATGCAACGCGATCAATCGCATGATCCGCGCCAAAGTCGAGGGCGTCGAGTTCATCACTGCCAACACGGACTTGCAGGCGCTCAAGCTCTCGCAAGCTCCCGTCAAGTTGCAGCTCGGCGCGAAACTCACCAAAGGACTTGGCGCTGGCGCCAATCCCGAGATCGGCCGCAAAGCCGCCCTCGAAGATACCGACAAAATTATTGAAGCCCTCGAAGGCTCGGACATGATTTTCATCACTTCCGGCCTCGGTGGAGGCACCGGCAGTGGCGCCGCGCCCGTGGTGGCTTCGCTCGCCAGCGAGCTCGGCGCACTCAGCGTCGCGGTCGTGACCAAGCCCTTCGCCTTCGAAGGCAAACGCCGCATGCTCCAGGCAGAACAAGCTTTGCAAGAACTGATCGGCGCCGTCGATACCGTCATCGTAATTCCGAATGAGCGCCTGATGGACACCGTCGAGCGCGGCACCAGTTTCTTTGACGCCTTCCGCATCGCCGACGACATTCTTCGCCAAGCCGTGCAGGGCATCTCCGACATCATCACCGTGCCCGGCATCATCAACCGCGACTTTGCCGATGTGAAAGCCATCATGCACGGCCAAGGCTACGCGGTGATGGGCACTGCCATCGCCACGGGAACGAATCGCGCGATCGACGCCGCCAACCGCGCCATTTCCAGTCCCTTGCTCGAAGACAATTCCATCCAGGGCGCGCAAGGCATCTTGATCAACATTTCCGGCAGCTCCAGCCTCACCTTGCACGAAGTTCACGAAGCATCTTCAGTGATCCAGAAGGCCGCGCATGAAAACGCCAACATCATTTTTGGCGCGGTTATGGATGACTCGATGAAAGACGCCGTGAAAATCACCGTGATTGCCGCAGGCTTCAAGGAAGCCAACAAGAAGAACATTCCCCAGAAGCCGTCCTTCCTGCCCAAAACGTGGAAAGCCGGTCGCGAGATGCAAGAGCCCGGGCCACAGCAGCAAACGCTGCCCAACGTGGTCCATCAAGTCCAGCAAAACGTCCGGGACGTCAGCCACGAAGTTCCCGCCGACGACCTCGACGTGCCAACATTCCTCCGCCGCCAGGCCCAAAAAGCCTAACCGCCCTTTGGCTCTTCCCAAGCTGTTGTAGGGGCACGGCAGGCCGTGCCCTTTGCTTTTGTTGAAGCACTGTCCAGAAATCCACGCCGCATTCTACGCGCGACCGCGTTGCTCCATGAATCCGTTCTCCCAACCTCAATCACATTCGCGTAGCGCAGCCGCAAGCCTTCTTACTTCTTCCTCGAAAGCGCTCAGGTTCTTCGCAGGATATGCAATCACGGAACTCAATCCTGCGTGGAATTGGCGTGCGCCGGTCTTCTCGACGGCCGCGCGAATATTCCCCGCGTGCAGCCCGCTGCCGGGCATCACAATCAATCTCTTCCCGGCGATTCGAACGAGATTCCCGAGCACCTCCAGTGCCTCCGGCGCTGTCTGCTTCCCGCCCGAAGTGAGCAACCTTGTCGCCCCGGCTTTCATGACATCCTCAAGCGACCTGCGCAAATCAGCGCACTCATCGAAGGCGCGGTGAAAAGTCACCTCCAGCGGCCTCGCTCGCGCGACGAGTTGTTTTGTGCGCTCGATGTCGATCTGTCCATCGGCTTTCAGCAAACCCAGGACAATCCCATCCATCCGTAGATTTTTGGCGGTCTCGATCTCGCGCTGCATGGCCGCAAACTCGGTATCGGAATAAACAAAGTTTCCTCCGCGCGGCCGAATCATGGAAACGATAGGTATGCGGACCCGATCGCGCACGGCACGCATCAGCTCGGGACTTGGAGTGGTACCGCCTTCCTTCGTATTGCTGCAAAACTCGATGCGCTGCGCTCCCCCGCGCTCGGCAGCCAGCGCTGCCTCCACGCTTTCCACACTGATCTCGAGCATTCGGGTATTTTGCACCGGGCAGTAGCTTAGCAGACGGAGCAGGTAGAGAAGGGCGATCGGTTACTGTCGGACCACGTCGAAACGCGCGATAACATAACCCAAGGCCGCGCCGAGGAATACGTCAGAAGGGAAGTGCGCACCGGTGGTCACGCGAGAAAAACTGATCACGCTTGCCAGACCGTAGGCCACGAAGGGAACCCATCGATGTTGGCGATACCGCCGTGCAAACACCGTGGCCACGGAAAAGCTCATCATCGCGTGCCCCGATGGGAAGCTCGAGCCTGTCCCGGCAAAGGAACTATGGCTTTGAAAAAAAGTGTCTGAGTAGCTCCCGTTCAGCGCGATCTCGTCTGGCCGCTGCCTTCTTGTGATGGACTTCATCACCATCAGGAGCACCGCGTCATCCGCGACCGCTTCAGCGGCTAACAGCCCCGTACTCTGGTCGTAGGAGTTCTTGCGAATCAGGCTCGCGACATAAAACGCGACCGGAACGGCAGCGATGATTCCCGCAGTTGAAGTGCTGCTGAAAGCGCTGTTAAAGCCGGAAAACGCGCTCGTCTGGCGGAAATGCGGCATCGTCTGCGGATCAGCCGCGATCAATCCGGCAGTACTTCCGACGATCAGTGCAGTGGGCAGCCAGTGATGTCCCTCTCCCAGCTTGACGGGAAAAAGCCAGATATTCTTTTGGTCTTGAAGAAAATTTCCTGGAAGCGTGCGCCAGGTTGCCTCGCGCTGTATCGGAGCGACGGTGGGATTGGGCGCGGACGCGGACGGAGCTGGGGAATCTTCGTGTTGTTGCGCGGTCCAACCGCTGTCACCGCATAACGTAGAAGTGTCAGCGCGATCCTGAGCGCCGGCGCGCACGGCTTGCGACATGCATAATACGGCGAAGACCAAGGCTGGCGCGAACCGCCTCTTCATGCAGTTCGCATTATGCATTGTCTGGTGAATGTCTATTTGCTTTCCGAATCTCAACGTGAATTTCATTGGCGGCCCGCCGGGGCCGGCTCCAAATCTATAACTTAGATGAGTTGCACAGGCGGAAGGTTGGTGTGGTGAAGAAAAGAATTAGTGTGCAATAGAGGACTATTTCTTGAACTACTCCCATAAGCGTGCGATATGCCGGGCATCTCGCACGCTGCCCTTCGTCCAAATCCAGAACATTCCTGCAAGCGCGGCTGCCGCCCATCCCTGCATAAACAGGCGCATTTCCTTTCGCTTGCCGGGGCAATTCTTCCAAATCACCATGCCCTCCAATAGAAACCATGCAGCTCCTTAGACAAGAATTCTCGTGATGACCGGATCTCCGAAAAAAACTAGACCAGTACCGCCTCCACGCGCAAGATCGTCGCGATCAGCAGCTTGGATGGTGCCGCGCCGATCACGAGGCCAGCAAGCCCCGTTTTTGCGCGCTCAGCAGTTGTACTCTGCAATGCTTGTGGTAACCTTCTGCGCCAGGAACTTCGGGTCTCTTGTTTTTTCGTCGATCCCGAGCCGGTACTTCGTGCAAAGGAGACCTTCCATGAAACTCTATTCCAGAACCGTAGCTTTCTCGGCTGTCCTTCTTGGTGTGACTCTGGCCGCCTGCCAGGAGCCGTATCATCAGAAAGACGAGCAGTATTATTTGATCTCCGCGAATATCAACTTGCCTTACTGGCAGGAAGCCGAGGCCGGCCTCAGAGACGCTGCTCAAGTAATGGGCGTCAAAGCCGAAATGGATGGCCCCACGACCCTCTCACCAAAAGACGAGCTGGACTCTTTTCAAAAGGCCGTGGCCCTCCACCCCGCGGGCATTCTCGTTTCCGTCATGAGTCAGGAGCTTCTCAAACCGGCGATTGACGCCGCTGTCGCGCAGGGCATCCCCGTGATTTGCATCGACGCCGACGCCCCCGACTCACACCGCATCGTGTTCGTCGGGACCGACAACTTCCGCGCAGGCGAGGAGAGCGGAAAGCGCATGGCTGACATTCTCAAGGGCCAGGGGCGGGTCGTCATCGTCACCGTCCCTGGGCAACCCAATCTGGACGAGCGTGTCCGTGGCGTCGCCGAAGCTCTGAAGAAATATCCCGGCATCAAGATCGCTCAGACCATCGACGACAAAGGTGATCCCCGTGCTGCCAATGATGGTGTCTCGGCGCTCTTGGCAAAGAAGGAGAAGGTGGATGGCGTGATTTGTCTCGAAGCCTCCGGCGGATCAGGCGTTGCGGAAGCTCTGCACCGCTTGGACCTGACGGGCAAGATCGCCATCCTCTCCTTCGACAAGGATCCGGAAACGCTTGATGGGATTGATAAAGGCTGGATCAACGCCACGGTCGTGCAGAAGCCTTACGTCATGGCCTACTACGGCCTTAGGTTTGCCGATGACCTCCATCACAATGCCGTCCACGAGTTCAAAGACTGGCGTACCGCCCCAACAGATCCTCTGCCAGCGTGGGTCGATACGGGGACAGCCATCATCGACAAGAGCAATCTCGCTACGTTCCGCGAAGCATTTGCCGCTCACCCCAAACCACTTTAGGGCCGACCAGCATTGAAAAGACGTGCCGATGAGCACCGCCAGGTCGGCTAAACCCAGCCGAAGGATGCGAAAGCCGTAATCGATGCGCAGCCTAGCGCGATGCCCAGAACCACGCCAGCTAGCACGTCGCTCAGGAAATGCATCCCCAGCACAACGCGGGATACCGCAATGCTGACAGCCAGAAAGAAAAGTGGCCCTTCGAGCGACGGATAGAAGTAGCTCACCACCAACGCGATCGAGAATGCCGTCATCGTGTGGCCAGACGGAAACGAAAACCGGTCCGGAGGCAGCACTTTCGACCAGCAATGCGGCTCCACTTGGCAAGGCCGCGGCCGCTGACTTAGTCTTTTCAATGCCTTGAAAACGAAAATCCCGAAAACCGAGGCGCAACCTGCGGCCCCGATGGCGGAGAACTTCTGCGGTCCTCCGGCGATTAAGAGCATGATCCCGAGTCCATACCATAGCCATCCGTCGCCCATCCTTGTCGCCAGGATCATCCACAAGCGGAACCACCGCGGCGCGCGCCAGCGGTTCATCCGGCGCATTACACGGTAATCGCGCCGTTCGATGTATCCCCAGAGCGTGCGTGCGACAGCCATGCTTTTAGTCCATCTAGCCCCAGTTGGCCTCGAAGCTCGAATCCATATCCCAGAACATCCTTTGCCGTTTCTCCCCACCTTCTAGAGCCGCCGACCATTTCCGGCAAAACCGCATCTCGTTCAGCCAGTGGCCCGCAGTGAATGGAAGCACTAGCGGTGACAGCGGCATAAGTGCAAGCGCCCACGGCTTTTCCATCCACAGAGACCGCACGATGCGAAACACGTCCGCGGTCAGCTTCGCGTAACTCCCATGTGCACCATGGACTTGCCCTTGGCCTGCTCGAAGACCGCTAAAGAATTCATCGGCTGTGCGCGCCCCAGGAACCTCCGTGTATGTGCGCCCGGCCCCCGCAAGGGTGTGTGAGTCGCTTCCCCCCACCGCGATCTTGCCCAGGCGGCGTGCCAAGCGGGCGGCGCTCTCGTTGGCTTGCGGCCACATCTGGCCGTTGCGCGTTTCAAACGCCGGAGCGTAAGACGCGAACCAGGTAAAATCTTCTTCGCTGCGCCGCCCCGTCAACCCGGAGAAAGCATGATTGACGCTGAAAAACAGCTTTCTCTCTGTCAGGTACATCATCAGCGAGATGAAGTCCTTACTGCGCCGTTGGATCTCCACATGATCGCGTTCGGTGATTCCGTAAACGCCCAGGTGCATCTCGGTTCCGCCGGGCATTTGCACGGTCACTTCCTCGCTGAGAAAAAAGTCAGAATATTTCCGGAGCTCCTCTCCGGCGTCGATGGCATCGTGGTCGGTTAGCGTGACGAGGGTCATCCCTAGCTGCTTCAGCCGGGTGTACACTTCCGCAGGTTGGTTATACGACTCGCGGCAAATCCGGTTCACCACGGGCGTGTTGCACATGCCTGATGCGATGGAGTGAACGTGGAGGTCGCAGCACATGAAGCCATTGTGAATCCATGATATAAACAGGCCATGAAGAGGTCGCGAATTGTTCGTGAATGTGTCCATGGAACTCCTTGAACACATTGGACTTCTATAGTTATCCACATGGCATGGAGCATGCTCTTCGCGGCCAACACGAAGCCTATGGCACTATCTCGGCCATGAAAAAAATTCACCTGGTCTTCCACGATGGCGGCGGCGGTCACCGCAACGCGGCAATCGCCCTACAAACAATCGCCGCTCAACAGGGTCGGCCTTGGCAAGTGGAGCTGGTTCAGTTTCAGGATCTTACGGATCGGCTGGACGTGCTGCGCAAGCTAACCGGCATTCGCATTCAGCACCTCTACAACATGATGTTGCAAAGCGGCTGGACCCTCGGCAGCAAATATGTTTTGCGGATTCTGCAGTTTACGATCCGTCTTTTCCATGGGCCCATGGTTCGCCTGCTCGAAAAGTTCTGGCGCGAGCACCCCGCCGATCTTCTCGTCTCCGTCATTCCCCATTTCAATCGTGAGATTTGCGAGAGCTGGAATGCAGTTTATCCAGGGCGGCCGTTTGTGACCCTCATTACGGACCTCGCCGATTATCCCCCGCATTTTTGGATCGAGCCATTGAAGGAGCAGTACGTCATTGCTGGCACCGAGCGCGCCGTCGAACAAGCGCGCGCTTTTGGCCACGACGAAGCCCATATTTTTCAAGCGTCTGGAATGATTTTGCGCCCCGACTTCTACGTCGAGGAAAACGTTGATCAGGCGGCTCTTCGTAAAGAGATGGGATTGCAGCCTGATTTACCGACTGCCATAGTTCTTTTTGGCGGCCACGGCTCGAAAGTGATGTACGACATCACCGAGCGTTTAGATGCGGCGGGATTGCCGCTGCAACTGATCCTGATTTGCGGTCGCAACGAAGATTTGGCGGCTAAACTGCGCTCTCAAAAATGGAAAATGCCCGTGCATGTGGTTGGTTTCACGAAGGAAGTCCACAAGCTCATGCGCGCCGCGGATTTCTTGATCGGCAAGCCCGGACCCGGCAGCATCGCGGAAGCCATGGTTCGCAAACTCCCCGTGCTGATCGAGTGCAACGCTTGGACTTTGCCCCAGGAGCGCTTCAACGCGGAGTGGGTCACGGAAAAGCGCGTCGGCATCGTCCTGAAGAGCTTTCGCGATGTCGTTGAGGGAGTTCGCCAAATCTTGGAACCAGCCAGGCTGGCTGAATTTCGAAAAAACGTCGCAGCTCTCCACAACCGCGCCATCTTTGAAATTCCGGAGATGTTAGCCAAACTTTTGGAGGCGCAGCAAGCAACTTCCGGAAAGTCCGCTGCCACCGAGACAAGCCAGTCGCAAACTTCAGTCTAGCTTCCTGCCGCTGGCTTCGGGAGTTGCGCCCGTTCGTTGCGGCCCGGATGCTCAAAACGTGGTCCAGCGTCGCGTTTCTCGAAGGGCGGCTCCAGGCGCGGTTTGGCGCACTTTGTGGCCCACTGCCGCGAGGCGTACTTGGGCAATTCGCACAGTTTCACGCAGCCCCGGTGCACGCGCGACCCCGCACAATGGCAATAACAACCGCCCACCCTGGCAGTCCGCAGCTCTCGAGGTGTATCTGCCATTAAAATGAGCGATCCGCCGAGTAAACACGCAAACAAGACAGCGGCTCTAAGACCGAGGCTTCTCCGAAGGGTCTGGCAGCGAGGAGGGGCGGGCATGAAGCCATTTTGCAAGCCACGCTCCAGAAAACCGATAGCACAAGGAGGCCGAAAATTTTGTTACCGCAGTCCTGGAACTACTTGGAATGCCTAAAATTAAGAGCTGGCCAATCTCAGGGTTCCCGATTCAGTTTTATGGAGTTCCGAATTGAACCTGGCGGACGGATTTGGGGCGGTGAATAAAATTCCGCCGCTAAGCCAAGTATTTGTTAATAAATGACTTGATGGAAATTTATCCAGCCGCCGACATTGGCGCAACCCGTGCACAAGAGAGGCGCATGAGTGCGTTTCATATAACGAGTTGAGGAGAGCGGTGAGCGAGGGGGAAGGGGCTTGCTCGCCGTTTTTCGCAATTCGTTCCCACCTGCCTCTGAGAGGGAAGCTAGGATGGATGACCCCACGCGTCGGTGTGAAAACGACACTGACAACGAAACGCACTCTCCGAGGCCCCCGATCCCAAGCGGGGGCCTCATTTTTTTCCCTGCCCTCAGCCGTATTGAACTGACCGGTTAAATAGAGCCATCGATTCGCAGCCTACGCGTTCAATCTCGCAGGCCGTATTGCCTCGCCAGCCCCACGGGAAAGCGCTGCCGCTCCGCTCTCATTCCTAATTATTAAATTCAGGCCGGACACCTGTCTCTGTAACTCTCCGCGCGACCGCGATCGTTGCTTGCCCGAGGACATGCGCGATCTGCGTGTCGCGCAGGCGCGAAGCGTCGTATTCAAACGAGAGATGCTTCTTGCTCTCATCGAAGCGAAAGCGCCGCAGCCCGTAGGTGTTCGAGAACTCGCCAAGAAGCCGCAGTTGTTCCGGCGTAAGCGGGGATTGCAGTTCGTAAGTGATTTCCACGAGTGTCATGCCGGGATTATACCAGCCTGCGCAAGAATTTAGTTCGTAGCCGCATGTAACCGCAAATCATCTAACATAGTGTCATGTCCGAACAGATTCCTAGACCCGATCCCCAAAAATCAGGACTGCCGATTCTCGCTTCTGCGCCGCGCGTGAAGGATCCCGTCTGCGGAATGATGGTCGATCCGCAAAAGCCCGCCGGCACAGTTACGCACGGCGATAAGACCTACTATTTCTGCTCGAAGGGTTGCGCCCAAAAGTTTGAAAAGGATCCGGAGAAATTCCTGGCCGCGCCCGGCACCGCCGGGATGGGCGCCGCTCCCGATGCCGGGCATGACCGGCACTCCGCCCAAGAGGCGCATGTTCCTGCTTCCCCCGCGCCCGCAGCCAAAAACGTTCGCTATACCTGCCCCATGGATCCCGAAATCATCCAGATTGGGCCGGGAACCTGTCCGAAATGCGGCATGGCACTCGAGCCGATGGACGCGCTCGCTGAAGTGGAAGCCGATCCCGAATACGATTCGATGTTGCGCCGGTTCTGGGTTAGCGCCGTACTCTCCCTGCCCGTCTTGCTGATCGCCATGTTTGGCGATGCACTCGGACTCCCCCTCTCGTCGAGTGCCCGCAACTGGATCGAGTTCGTTCTCGCGACGCCGGTTGTCTTGTGGGGCGGCTGGCCATTTTTCAAGCGCTTCTGGTCGTCGCTTATCCATCGCAGCCCCAACATGTTCACGCTGATCGCGTTGGGCACGGGCGCCTCCTATCTTGAAAGCGTTGTGGCAACTTTCTTTCCGCAAATTTTCCCCGCCTCGTTTCGCGATGCGCAGGGTGCCGTGTCCACTTACTACGAAGCCGCCGCCGTCATCACCACCCTGGTTTTGCTCGGCCAGGTGCTTGAATTGCGCGCACGCCAGAAGACGAGCAGCGCGATTCGCTCGTTGCTCAATTTGGCGCCGAAGCAAGCCCACCGGATCGCACCTGACGGAACGGAGAAAGACATCGCGCTAGACCTCGTCAAGGCTGGCGACCGCCTGCGCGTGCGGCCAGGCGAAAGCGTTCCTGTCGACGGCGTGGTCCGCGAAGGCGCCAGCGCCGTCGACGAATCCATGGTCACAGGCGAGCCCATGCCCGTGGAAAAAACCACTGGAGACAAAGTCACCGGAGGCACGCTCAACACCAGCGGAAGCTTCGTGATGGAAGCGCAACGCGTCGGCAACGAAACGTTTCTCGCGCAAATAGTCAAACTTGTCAGTGAGGCGCAGCGCAGCCGCGCGCCAATGCAGCGCCTGGCGGACAGCGTGGCCGGTTATTTCGTGCCCGCCGTGGTGATTGCCGCCGTGCTGGCGTTCGCGGGTTGGGCGCTGTTTGGTCCGGAGCCGCGCTTTGCTCATGCGCTCATCGCTGGGGTCGCCGTCTTGATCATTGCTTGCCCGTGTGCCCTCGGGCTTGCCACGCCCATGTCCATCATGGTCGCGGTCGGCCGCGGCGCCCATGCAGGTGTGCTCGTTCGAAACGCCGAAGCTCTCGAGACGCTCGCGAAGGTCGACAGTCTCGTCCTCGACAAAACCGGCACTCTAACGGAAGGCAAGCCGCAACTCACCGGCGTGGAACTCTTCGAAGGAGCCGGCTCTACAAAAGACGCTCTGCTTTCCCTGGCCGCGAGCCTCGAGCGTTCGAGCGAGCATCCCTTGGCCCGCGCGATTGTGCGCGCTGCCGAGGAAAAAAAATTGCCCCTCGCGCCAGTCAGCGATTTTCTCGCCACCGCTGGCGGAGGCGTCGAAGCCCGCGTTTTGAACAAACACATACTCGCCGGCACCGCCGCATTCCTGAAAGGGAAAGGAATTGAAGCGCCCGCGAACACCAATTCTTCGGGCAACGAGCCAGCCTCCGCGGCCGTCACGACGGTCTATCTGGCGGTCAATGGGAAAGTGGCTGGGATGTTTCTGCTGAGCGACAAAATCAAAGCTTCGACCCCGGCAGCGATTCGCGCGCTGCGAGACGAGGGCATCCGCATTGTGATGCTGACTGGCGACCGCCGCGCCACGGCCGCCAAAGTTGCCAGCGAACTCGGAATCGAAGAGGTCGAAGCCGAAGTGCAGCCTCAACAAAAAGGAGAAGTGATCAAGCGGCTGCGCGATCAAGGCCGCATCGTGGCGATGGCCGGCGATGGCGTCAACGATGCTCCGGCCCTCGCAGCAGCTCACGTCGGCATCGCCATGGGCACGGGCACTGACGTGGCCATCGAGAACGCCGGAATCACCCTCGTGAAGGGCGACCTGCGCGGGATTGTGCGCGCGCGCAAACTCAGCCGCGCCGCGATTCGCAACATCAAACAAAATTTGGTTTTTGCTTTTCTCTACAACGCGCTGGGGATCCCCGTAGCCGCCGGCGTTTTTTACCCGATTTTCGGTTGGCTGCTCAGCCCCATGCTGGCAAGTGCCGCCATGAGCTTCAGCTCCGTCTCTGTAATTGCTAACGCGCTGCGTCTACGCAAAACTTCGCTCTGAGTCGAGACAGACAGGAATGTCTGTCCCACGGCTTTTTCTAGGTCTGGCCTAGGAGTGAATCGAGATACGCCCGCATATCTGGCGAATCCCACTCCTGGTATCCGATGATCTTGCGCGCAATCTTGCCGTCGCGGCCGATAATGTAAGTCTCCGGATACATCGTGGTGCCGTAAGACTCGGCGATCGGTGAATGATTGTCTTTCGTCTGTGGGTCCCGGTAGGTCGGGAAAATGACTCCGTGGTCGCGCAAAAATTGTTCGTAAACGGCTTCATCCCCATCGGCCGCAACGCCCAGAACGACACCGTTGCGCGAAGCAATGTATTTCTGCAGGCGGTTTAGCTCGGGAGTTTCTTCGATGCATGGAGGACACCACGTGGCCCAAAAATTCAGCACCACAACCTTTCCGCGCAGATCGGAAAGATGCGCCGGCTTGCCCCCAAGCTCCAGGGCGAAGTTTTCCGCCTGCGTCCCGGCCACGGAAGCTTCACCATGCCGGTAGCTGGGCAGCGCAAAAACCATGAAGATTCCGAGGAAGGCCAGCAGCCCTCCCCACGCTACAATTTTCGGTCCTATTTTCATCGAATGCTATACTAGCTCATCTGCCTGCATTCGGAAAACGGTCTTATCACCTGACCCTATCGTGACCAACGAATTGCCAATTTCGAATCCGCCCCCGGCCTCTCCGCCGCCATCCATCAGCGCTATTGTGCCCGCGCGAAATGAAGAAGCTGCGATCGCCTCCTGCATCGAATCGTTGGCCCTGCAACCCGAAATCGCGGAAATCCTCGTCGTCAATGACCAGTCCACGGACAAGACCGCGGAAATCGTCCGCAGCTTGATGCCCAAAATCGCGCATCTGCGGCTACTCGAGACGCAGGAAGTCCCGCACGGCTGGGTTGGCAAGAACAACGCTGTCTATCTCGGCGCAAAGGAAGCTAGGAGTCCCTGGCTGCTGTTCACCGACGCTGACGCTCAGTTACTACCCGGCGCCGCCGCCCGTGCGTTGCAAATCGCGCAAGAAAAGAGCGCCGCGTTGCTCTCTTTTTCCCCGGAGCAAGTTACCCAAACGTGGTACGAGAAATCGCTCATTCCGTTCGTGTTTACTCGCCTGGCCAAGCATTTTTCATACGACGCCGTGAATAATCCCGCCTCCCCTGCCGCGGCCGCCAACGGCCAATTCTTATTGATCCAACGCGACGCCTATGATTCCATCGGAGGCCATGCGGCCGTTGCCGCGCAGATTCTCGAAGATGTCGCTCTTGCAAAGCGTGCAAAAGCCGCTGGATTTCGCCTGTGGTTCTCTTCCGGACAGGGAATCGTGCGCGTCCGCATGTACCGGTCGTTTCGCGCGATGTGGCTTGGCTGGAAGAAAAATCTCTACCCGCTGATTGGCGGAACTCCCGGCGCAGTCTTCGGTGAACTCGAGTCCACCATCCCGTGGATGCCGCTGCTTATCATTCTTGTAGGAATAAAAATCCCGTTTCTAACCTTCTTGGGCGTCTGTTTTCTGCTCATACGCGAATTCATTTACGGCACGGAGCTAACTCGTAACCAATTCCCCTCCAAACTCATCATCTATTACGTGCCCGCAGTGGCTCTCTACGCGGGTGTGCTCTGGGCCTCCTACCGGAGCTTTAGGAAGGGTACAGTCGAGTGGAAAGGACGGGAAGTCCCGGTCACGCTTCCCGGAACGCACAGATAGAACGAAACGATACGCGAAACTCCATCCATGGTCCTGCTTACGCGCAAAATCGAATTCGCCGCCTCGCACCTCTATCACAATCCGGAATTCTCCCCGGAGGAGAACCGGCGCGTCTTCGGCAAGTGCAACAACCCGCACGGACACGGACACAACTACACGCTCGAAGTGACCGTCGCCGGAGAGCCCGACCCCGTAACCGGAATGGTGTTGGACCTGAAAGATTTGAAAGACATTCTCGAGCGCGAAGTGATGCAGCGCATGGATCACCGTTTCCTGAATTACGAAGTTCCCGAGTTCGCCGGCCAGATTCCCACTTGCGAGAACATCGCGCGCGTCATCTGGAACTTGCTCGATCCGCAGATCACGCAAGGGAAGTTGCACCGCGTACGGCTGTACGAAACGCCGGACCTGTTCGCGGATTGTTATCGCAACGGATCGGGAGGCGCAAAAGCCCGATGAGTCCCGGCGCACTGCACGGCGAGGTTAAGGTCGAGCTGGGGCGCCGCTATCGCTTCGCCGCATCGCACCGCTTGCACAGCCCGGATCTTAGCCAAGAAGAGAACTGCCGCATCTACGGAAAGTGCAACAATCCCTACGGGCACGGGCATAACTATGTGTTGGAGATTCTTTTGTCCGGAAATATCGACCCCGCCACGGGAATGATCGCCAATCTCACCGATCTGGACGGTTTTGTCCAACGCGAAGTCCTCGATCCCTTCGACCACAAATCTCTCAATGAAGATGTCGCCGCATTTCGCGGCCAGGTTCCCACGACGGAAAATCTATGCATCGAGATTTTCCGCCGGCTGAAGCCGTTTCCCAATGCCAAGCTTGAGCGCGTTCGCATTCAGGAGACGTCGAACAACAGTTTCGAGTACGCTGGAGATAACCCAGAAGGCATCGAGAGGTAAAAACAATGGCCAAACCGACGGAAGAAATCATTCTGAACGATGAGAAAGAACTGGACGCGCGCAGGATTGCCTGCCACGTTCGCGAAATCATTAAGCTGATTGGCGAGGATCCGCATCGTGAAGGCTTGCGCAAGACGCCGGAGCGCTACGAAAAGGCGCTTAAATTTTTAACCAGCGGCTACCATCAAAACGCGGAAAACATTCTCAATGGCGCGACTTTCAGCGTTTCCTATGACGAAATGGTGGTGGTGAAGGACATCGAATTCTTTAGCCTTTGCGAGCACCACTTGCTGCCGTTTTTTGGCAAGTGCCACGTCGCATATCTTCCCAATAAGCGTGTCATCGGCCTCAGCAAAGTTGCGCGCCTCGTCAATATGTTCGCGCGCCGCTTGCAGATTCAGGAGCGCCTCACCAGCCAAATCGCCGCGGCTATCCAGGAAAAAATCAGCCCGGAAGGCGTCGGCGTGATCATCGAAGCCCGTCACCTTTGCATGCAGATGCGCGGCGTCGAAAAGCAGCACGGCCAGGCTGTTACTAGCGCCATGCTCGGCGGTTTCCGTCACAACAAGCAGACCCGCGACGAATTTCTTTCTCTCGTCCGCACGAAAAATTCCTGAAGTGAGACAGACATTCCTGTCTGTCTCCTTCTTTTTCGCTTTCCAGAATGTCCGAAGAAGCCGACAGGCAAGAATGCCTGTCCCACGGATCTCTATTTCTTCGCGATCTCTACGGAAGCCTGGGTCTTCTCCCAAGTCATCTGCAGCTTGCAACCGTCCCCGCTCTTCTCCAACCCAATCGTGAAGTCCTCGACGTGTTCCGGCACGCTCGATACGCTCATCTCCGTGCGTACCAAGTCATATTTTTCTCCTGGATAGGGAATTCCCCATTCTCCGGTTTTCTTGCTGATAACCAGCGTCCATTTGTTCTCTTCGGGAATCGTGAAAATCGTATATTGGCCCGCGGGCACTTCTTTCCCGCCGACCTTCAAATCTTCCGTCGTCACAAATGTGGTCGCTTCGTTTGCTCCCGCGCGCCATACTTTTCCATAGGGAACCAGGTCTCCGTAGATCTTCCGGCCTTTCGCTCGCGGGCTCGAGTAATCGACCGTAAGCGTCTTGCCTCCCCCCAAGTCGCACTGCGCTTGTGCTGGGGGACTCGGTCGCTTGCTCTTGTCCGCTTGGCAGGACGCCTGCGTAGCCAGGATCGTCAGGCTAAGACACAGCCCGGAAATCATCGCGATTTGCTTTTTCATTTTTCCTCCTCTGAATCCATATGCCCACTCACACCAAGCATTCAACCCAATTTGCCGCCTCAACGCAACTCCCAATACCAACCGCCTCGAAAAATGAGCCCTCGAAGCATGTTTACATTCCTTTACACTCAAAACAGATTTGTGTTAGCCTGAATACGTCGAAGAGAAGAGGAAAAATTCAGGGGACGACGGAGAGGGGCACTTGAGCATAGCCAAAGCGGTGTTGATCGAACAATTCCGGCGGGAAGTGAAAGATACTGGCTCACCGGAAGTCCAGATTGCACTTTTGAGCGAGCGGATCAGCTACCTCACAACGCATCTCAAGTCCCACGTAAAAGACCATGCATCCCGGCGCGGTTTGATCATGATGGTCAACAAGCGCCGTCGTTTGCTGGACTATCTCAACCGTCGTGACCCGGATCGGTACCGCGAGATTGTTGAACGCCTTAGCCTGCGCAAGTAGCTGCCCTGAATTTCACGTTTACGTAGGGCAGAAGCCTCTGCGTTTTCACGAATGGACAACTTCCACGCGAAGTCTGTCTGTCGGCCCCCTAGCCACTTGGGCCGTCAGTGAAATAGTCGGGTATCCGGCTGCATTTCCGCCGGCGTTTCTCGTGGTGTAATCCGGATCGCTTTGCACGCCTCCCATCGTAGTTCTCGCCTCTTTTCTTCTCTGGGGTTATCCAGGCCGGGCCATCGCCGACCTACTCGAAGCAGGGAATGGGTTTCAGGACCGCAATGGGTCCATTCCTTCCTGCGTAGTCGGCACTCCCGCGGACGCCGTGAGAATGCTCCGTATGAATCGGAGCCAAAGGAAATGATTATTTATGTCTGAAAACACGCATACACCAGCACCACACCAGGTTTCCGTTGAAGTCGGGGGACGCACCCTCATTCTCGAAACTGGAAAAATCGCCAAGCAAGCAAACGGCGCAATTACCGCCCGTTACGGTGACACTGTCGTGCTCACCACGGCTTGCATGGCGCCCACGGCCAACGACCGCGATTTTCTCCCGTTGACCGTCGACTATCGCGAAAACACCTATTCTGCCGGGAAAATTCCCGGCGGCTTCTTCAAGCGCGAAGGCCGCCCTTCGGAAAAGGAAATTCTTACCTCGCGCCTGATCGATCGCCCCATGCGCCCGCTTTTTCCCGAGTCCTGGCGCAATGAAACGCAAATCGTCGCCATGGTGCTTTCCGCGGACAGCGACAACGATCCCGATGTCATCGCCGTTACTGCTGCGTCCGCTGCCTCTTATTGTTCCGATCTGCCCTTTGAGAAGCCCATTGCCTGCGTCCGCGTCGGCTTGCTTGATGGCCAGCTGGTTGCCAATCCGACCGTCGCTGAACAGAAGAAGAGTTTGCTCAACATCGTGATCGCCGGCACGGAAGAAGCGATTGTCATGGTCGAGTCCGGCGCTCTTGAAGTTTCCGAAGAAGCCGTCGTCGACGCTTTGGAATTCGGCCACGCTCAGGTCAAGAAAATTGTCGCCGCCATCAAGGAGCTGCACGCGCAGCTCAAGCCCGTAAAAGTCGTCGTCAAGCCGTTGCCGTTTGATGAAGGGATTTACAAAGATCTGGACAAGAAGCATGGCGCGAAGCTTCGGGATGCTCTTAACACCGAAAAGCATCCTAAGCACGAAAGCTACCAACTCGTCGATGCCCTCAAGGAAGAGATCATCAAGGCCATCCCCGAAGAGCCCAAGAAGGAAATGGACGAAAAGCGCACGCTCACCAAGCGCGCCTTCGAGCGCCTTCGCGAAAATATCTTCCGCGACGACGTTCTCAATGCCCGCCGGCGTCCCGATGGCCGCGCCTTCGATCAAATCCGCCAAATCACGTGCGAAGTCGGCTTGCTTCCCCGTGTCCACGGTTCCGCGCTCTTCACCCGCGGCGAAACGCAGGCTCTCGCCACGCTCACCCTTGGCACGAAAGAAGACATGCAGCGCCTCGACCTGCTCTTCGAGCAGGATCAGTTCAATCGCTTCATGCTGCACTACAACTTCCCGCCGTTCAGCGTCGGCGAAGTGAAATTTCTCCGCGGCCCTGGACGCCGTGAAATCGGCCATGGCGCTCTTGCGCAGCGCGCGCTCGTCAATCTGCTTCCTCCCGAGGCGGATTTCCCCTACGCCATGCGCCTCGTTTCGGACATTCTCGAATCCAACGGCTCTTCCTCGATGGCCACCGTTTGCGGCGGCTCGCTCGCTCTCATGGATGCTGGTGTGCCGCTCAAGGCTCCGTGCGCTGGTATCGCTATGGGCTTAGTCGTGGGCGATGACAAAAAGTATTCCATCCTTACCGACATCGCCGGCGCCGAAGACCATTACGGCGACATGGACTTCAAAGTTGCTGGCACACGCGCGGGCATTACCGCCCTGCAGATGGACATCAAGGTTCTTGGCATCAGCATTGCCATGATGCGCGAAGCTCTCGCTCAAGCCAAGAAAGCTCGCCTGCAAATTCTGGACACCATGGAGAAGACGCTTGGCGAAGCACGCACGCAAATTTCCGCGTACGCTCCCCGCCTCTTCAAGCTCAAGATTCCTCAGGACAAAATCCGCGACCTCATCGGTCCGGGCGGAAAGAAAATCAGGTCCATCATCGAAGCCACCGGCGTCAAAATCGACGTCCTCGAGGACGGCACGGTCCACATCTTCTCGACCAGCGGCGCCGGCGGCGATGCCGCCCTGCAAATGGTTCGCGATGTCACCGCTTCTGCCGAAATCGGCAAAACCTATCTCGGCAAAGTCGTCCGCCTCGCGGAGTTCGGCGCTTTCGTCGAGCTCTTCCCCGGCACCGACGGCCTCTTGCACATCAGCGAAATTTCCGAACATCGCATCCGCGACGTTCGCGATGAACTGAAACTAGGCGACCAGGTCCTCGTAAAGGTTCTCTCCATCGAGGGCAACAAAGTCCGCCTCTCGCGCAAAGCCCTGATCAAAGAAGCCCGCGAAAAGCAGCAGAAAGCCGCAGCCAGCGGCGGCGGTGGCCACAGCCCTTCCGCTGATGAAGGCAGCTCCGGCGGCGATTCCGGCGCGGCCGAATAACTACCAAAATCTGTTGGACAAAAAAGGCCCCGATTATCTCGGGGCCTTTGCTTTTGGTTTTTCGTTTCTCTGCGAATCTCTGTCTACTCTGCGCCTCCGCGTTTTCTTCCTCGTTCCTCTCGGTCCCCTCCTGACATGGAAAAGCCGCTTCCACTTTTTGGCTTCTACCAATCTTGGTTTATGGCTATAATAGCCATGAAGGATGGAAACCGAATGCGCAGCGTCAATGTGGCAAAACTAAAAGACCAACTCAGTAAGTATCTCACTTTCGCCAAGAGCGGCGAAGAAGTCGTCATCCGCGACCGCAATCTTCCCGTTGCCAAACTAGTTCCATTCACGGCGGAAGGTGCCGACGAACAAGAACTGTCCCTGGTCGCGGCCGGAAAATTGCGCCTGCCTATCGAGCGGCTTGATATCAAGGCTCTTTTGAAAATTCCGACAGGAACCGTCGAAGGAAACAAGGCTGTGGATGCCCTTCTTGCTGACCGGGAAGAAGGATTGTGAATAGGACACCAGCGTTCTGGGACTCCAGCGCGCTTGTGCCTTTGTGCGTTCGTCAAGCGGGTAGCCGCCAGGCTCAGCTCTACCTCAGAAAATTTGATTTTGTTGTTTGGTGGGGAAGCTTCGTGGAAGTCCATAGCGCGATTTGCCGCCTCCATCGCGCGCAGGAGATCACCGACGTTGACAAACAAGGCGCTGTCGCCCGCCTGCGATTGCTCAGCCGCGGATGGAGAGAAGTTCTTCCTGACGACCAGGTTCGCGATCTGGCGATGGAGTCACTGGACAACTATTTCTTGCGTGCGGCCGACAGCCTGCAACTGGCCGCTTCTCTGACTTGGTGCCAAAAACGGCCCTCCCGCAAGAGCTTTATCTGCGGGGACCGCCGATTGGCACAGGCTGCCAAAGCCGTCGGCTTTTCGGTGCTCGAAATTTCTATTGCGAACCCGTGAGCCTTCGTCGGCCAGGTTACTTTCGGTTAGACCATGCAAAACATGAACTGTTTAGTGTTTGCGCGTCTCGGGCGTGTAGTGTGTTTTGAGATATCCGACAATTTTTGCGGCGGCCTCATCTGGAATCGTGGCGCCCAGGGTCTTCCGCATCTTCGTCACTTCCGCTTCCCACGCAGCGGCGGGCAGTGGCGGCTGCATGGTGATGTAGCGCGTGCTGTGGCACACGCTGCAGTAACCCTCGACCTCCGCCTTGCCTTCTCCCGCCGCTAGCTCCGGTGGATAGAGAGGGTATGATCCTGCTCCGTACTGCGAATCAGGCGAACTCTCGCTCGGCCCCGCCTGCGGAAATTGCCCCAAAGTTGCCGCCTGATATTGGCCCTTCTGCAACTCGGCGTACACACCAACTCCCGCCAGCGTCAACACTATGCAAAACACCAAAACAGCTACGGGCACTCTTTTCTTCATTTGCATTTCACTCCTCATCCCGCGATTCCCGCGACGAACTCCTGCTTTTCGATGCGATTCCACAGGTAGCCGCCGGGATTCCACACCGGTTCATCGGGCTGCGTGTTGCCTTTCTCATCCGTCGCGCGAACAGCCACGGAATAGCTGCCCGCAGCCTTCGGCGTCCATGGTGCTTCCCATGTGCGAAACGAATATGCGCCGTAATCCTCGCCCAGCTTGGCAGCCGACCACTTCTTTCCTCCGTCATCCGAAATCTCCACTCGCGTCACGCGTCCGTATCCGCTAAACGCAATGCCGCGCAGCGTGACCGTCATTCCCGCGGGAATCTTCGACGATCCGTCGGGCGATGCCAGGAAAGATCGCACTGGCATCTTTGCGATCGGCACCATGTTCACTTTTCCCGCTTTCACTTCATCAGGTGTGGTATTTCCTCGCGCCGTGTCCGGAATGCGGTAGGCCGGTCTCATCCAGAAATTTTCGTCTGTCGCCCCGAGAACGCGAATCCAACTCAGGCACTTCATCCAGTACGTCGCAAAATATCCCGGGACGACCAGCCGCACCGGAAATCCATTGAGCAATGGCAGGGGCTCGCCGTTCATCAAGTACGCCACAACGCATTCATCCAAGACGGGATTGCTAAGATCCAGCGATTTCATGAAACGGCCCGAACCCAGGCCCTTCGGTCCGGAGCCCGTCTCGAGACCCTGAAATTGTACCTGAACCGAGCCCGGCTTCACGCCTGCTGCATCAAGCAGCTCGCGGAGCCGCACTCCCGTCCACATCGCATTCCCCATCGCGCCATTGCCCCACTGGCCGCCTGGCACTCGCGGCTGCAACCGGCTGCGGCTGTTGCCGGAACATTGATTCACTGCCGCAATCGAAACCGCTTTGAATTTATGCATTAATTCGGGAAGGCTGAACGCCTGCGGTTTGGCCACATTTCCTTCGATCTGCAGCTTCCATTCCTTCAAGTCGACATTGTTCGGGATACCGTCGAGATGCCAGCGCACATAAAACGCCTCGTTGGGAGTGAACGCGGCCGAAAAATAGTGCCGCGGCGTCTCAATCTGCACAGGCCGATCGGTCAAGAGTAACAGCGGCGCTTTTTGTGGTTCTGTGATGTACGGTCCGACGGAATTCCAGTGCGGATTCGCACCCGGTCCTGTGAAGTTTTCCATCGCCTTTGCCGCCGCCGGCTCTTGAGCCATTGCCGGTCCTGTCCCGAACCATCGGCTCAAGACCAGCCCTCCGCCCGCTGCCCCCAAAGTCTTGAGCAGTCCGCGCCGCGAAAGAAAAAGTTCCTTAGCATGCATCATGCGGGCCTCCACGATGCAGACTATCAGTCATGCCCGTTCCTGGTGTCAACCCACTTTTATCTGGATTTTTCTCAATGAAAAATAACAAATCCGCCGCGTGCTCGCCTATAACGCCGTCCCGTGGATCCGCTCGATTTCCGCGCCCACCCCGCGCAATTTCTCGACAATGTGCTCGTACCCGCGATCGATATGATACACACGCTCGATCACTGTCTCTCCGCTCGCCACCAGCCCAGCCAGCACCAGCCCCGCGCTCGCCCGCAAATCCGAGGCTTGCACCGTAGTTCCAGAAAGCGCCGCTGGCCCGCGCACCACGGCCCGCCGTCCTTCAATCGAAATATCCGCGCCCATTCGAATCATTTCGCTCGCATGCAAATAGCGATTCTCGAAAATCGTTTCGGTAATCACCGACGTGCCTTCCGCCTGCGTCGCCAGCGCCATGTATTGCGCCTGCATGTCCGTCGCAAATCCTGGATATTCTTCAGTAGTCATGTCCGCGGCCACTAGCTTTTTCCCGCCGCGCACCCGCAAGGTTGTCTTGTCCACCGTCTCGATGCACGCACCCGCCTCTCGCAATTTCGCAATCACCGCCCCTTGATGTTCCGGCTCGCAATTCGCAATCGTCAGGTCGCCGCCGGTAATCGCTCCCGCCACCAGAAAAGTCCCTGTTTCGATCCGGTCTGGAATCACGCGGTGCTCTGTACCGTGTAATTCCGCCACGCCGCGAATCCGCAAAGTCGCCGTCCCGTCCCCCTCGATTTCCGCACCCATCTTCCGCAGCATTACCACCAGATCCGTCACCTCCGGCTCCCGCGCGCAATTCTCCAGCACCGTCTCTCCCTCAGCCAGTGTAGCCGCCATCAAAATGTTTTCCGTCCCCGTCACCGTAATTTTCTCGAAGACGATGTGCGCGCCCTTCAACCGCCTGCCTTTCGACCCATTCCCCGTCACTTTCGCTTCGATGTACCCGTGCGAAGTGGTGATCTCCGCTCCCATCCGCTCCAGCGCCTTCAAGTGCAAATCCACCGGCCGCGCCCCAATCGCGCACCCTCCCGGCAACGATACGCGCGCAACTCCCACCCGCGCCATCAGCGGTCCCAGCGTCAGGATCGACGCTCGCATCGTCTTCACCAGCTCGTACGGCGCCTCCACATGTTTCAACTTCGGTGCCTCAATCACATAGTCGCTCGCAGGCACTTCAGTCACGGTGACCTTCGCATCCATGAACGCCAGCAATTTGCTCATCGTCACAAGATCGCGCACCTTCGGAATGTTGTGCACCGCAACTTTTTCCGCCGTAAGCAGAGCCGCCGCCATCACCGGCAGCGCGGAATTCTTAGCCCCGCTGATCGCCACTTTCCCGTGCAGCGCCTTCCCTCCCCGAATTAGAAACTTATCCATCCGCTCTTCTCTGTCCCCACTGCATCCTCAGCGATCTGTGTGTAATTGTTTTTTTACTCGCCCAGTGCCACCCGCAAATTCCCATGCGCCTTTCTTAATTGTGCTCTCGCCTCCTTCGCTCCTACTCCCAAGTTCAACATCACCAAACCCACTCGCATGTTGTGTCCCGCCGCCCGCAAAGCGTCCTCCGCCGCGGACACACTCTTCCCGCTCGCCTCTGTCAAAATCCGCACCGCCCGCCCGTGCAGCTTCTTATTTGTTAGCACCGCATCAATCATCAAGTTCTCATACACATGCCCTAGCCTCACCATCACTGCCGTACTCAGCATGTTCAAGACCATCTTCTGCGACGTCCCCGCTTTCAGCCTCGTTGACCCGGTCAACACCTCCGGCCCCACCTCCGTCGCGATGGCGATCTTCGCCAGCCGCGTCGCCGCCATCCGCCGGTTTGACGTCACCGCCACCGTCATGGCCCCGCGCTTCCGTGCATAGCTCATCGCTCCCAGCACGTACGGCGTTGTCCCGCTCGCCGCAATTCCCACCACCACATCCTTCTTCGTCAGCTTCACCCGCCGCAGATCCCGCTCGCCGTTCGCCACCGAATCCTCCGCGCCTTCCACCGCTCCCGTCACGGCGCGCCTTCCGCCCGCAATAAACGCGCGCATCCTTTTCGGAGAAATCCCGAACGTCGGTGGACACTCTGCCGCATCCAACACCGCCATCCGGCCACTCGATCCCGCCCCCACATAAATCAATCGCCCGCCCCCGCGAATCGCCGCCACAATCACATCCACCGCCCGCGCAATCGCCGGCAACTCCCGGCCCACGACCTCCGCGACTTTGCGGTCCTCGCGGTTCATCAGCCGCACAATCTCCGCCGTCGTCATGCGGTCCAGGTTTTTCGACACCCGCAACCGCTGCTCTGTACTTCTCTCGTCTTTTGTTAGTGAACGCATCGGACAATTATAGCCGCGTCAGTGGCACAGGCTTCAGCCTGTGCGCCATTCTCCATCATCCCCGACACTTCTAGGCACACTGCCTCGCCATCGCACAAATTTTTCCCCAGGGAATCGGCTATGCTAGAAATCAGTCTGCTATCTTGGACCGTTAAAGCATTTCGGCTGGATACTTGGAAACCATGTCCATCGACGTCCTCAAAACTCTTTTCGAGCAGCATTTCCACTCGCCGGTTGAGCACGTCCAACCGCTCCAGGGCGAACTCGGCGGCTCAGGCCGAAAAATTATCCGCCTAAGTGCTGGCCCCCGCACCGCCATCGGCATTCTCTACAACGTCCAGGAAGAAAACGCCGCCTTTCTGGCCTTCTCCAAACATTTCCGCCGTCATGGCCTCCCCGTCCCGGAAATCTATGCCGAAGCTCTCGATCACGGCGCGTACCTCGAAGAAGACCTCGGCGACACCACGCTCTTCGAATTGCTCTCGAAAAACCGCCAAGGCGCCACTGTCGCGCCCCAAGTTGTCGAAGCCTATCGCAAAGTCGTAGCCGTCCTGCCACGCTTTCAAGTCGAAGCCGGCCGCGATCTCGATTACAGCGTCTGCTATCCCATCGCTAGCTTCGATCGCCAGTCCATCGCTTGGGACCTCAACTATTTCAAATATTACTTTTTGCGTCTCGCCGGCATTCCGTTCAACGAGCACTCCCTCGAAGACGATTTCAGCCGGCTCACCGATTTCCTGCTTAGCGCCCCGCGTGATTATTTTCTCTACCGCGATTTCCAGTCGCGCAACATCCTCCTCCGTGACGGCCAGCCCTATTTCGTCGACTACCAGGGTGGCCGCAAAGGCGCCCTGCAATACGACCTCGCCTCTCTTCTTTACGACGCCAAAGCCGATCTCCCCCCTGAGCTTCGCCAGCAGCTCTACTTTGACTATCTTCGAGCCCTCGAAAAATTCATCCCCGTCGATCGCGAAGCATTCCAGCATTATTTCTACGCCTACGTCTATGTCCGTATCATGCAGGCCCTCGGTGCCTACGGTTTCCGCGGCTTCTATGAACGCAAAGTCCACTTTCTCCAAAGCGTTCCTTACGCCCTAAAAAATCTTCGCTGGCTCTTGCACCAAACCGAACTGCCCATTACGCTCCCCACGCTGATGTCGGCGTTCCAAAGCATGCTGGCCTCGGAAAAATTGCAAGCCCTGGACCGCGACGCCGACAACCTCGTCGTCCGCGTTTTCAGTTTTTCGTTTCATCAGGGCTTGCCGCAGGACGACACCGGCAACGGCGGCGGCTTCGTTTTCGACGGCCGCAGCCTCCCCAATCCCGGCCGCGAAGAAAGCTTCAAATCCCTCACCGGCCAGGACGCCCCGGTCATCGACTATCTCAACCAGCAGGAAAGCGTCCATCAATTCCTCGCCAGCGTCCTTTCGCTAGTCGACGCCACCATCGCCAGCTACCAATCCCGCGGCTTCAAAAATCTTATGGTCTCCTTTGGCTGCACCGGCGGCCAGCACCGCTCCGTCTATCTAGCCGAGCAATTAGCCAAACGCCTCCGCACCAGGAACGCCGTAGAAGTCCAGCTCCGCCACCTCGGCCTCGAGAACCTCCGCAAATGACTGTAGCCAACATCGCTCTCAACTGTCATTTCGAGCGGAGCAGGCCGATTTTTCTGCATCGGTTCGCTCTCGCGAACCGATCGGCCTGCGCAGCGAGCAATCTCTCTTCACTCTCTGGGACACTCATGAAGGCCGCGCAATGAAGGCCCCTCAATGAAAGCCCCTCTATGAAGGCAATGATCCTCGCCGCCGGCCTCGGCACCCGCCTCCGCCCCCTCACCGACCATCACCCCAAAGCTCTGGTCGAAATCAACGCTCGCACGCTCCTGGAAATCACCATTACGCGCCTCGCCTCTTTCGGCGTCACCGAATTCATCGTCAACGTTCACCACTTCGCCGATCAAGTCGTGTCCTTCCTCCAATCCAAAAACAATTTCGGCCTCCGCATCGAACTCTCCCGCGAAGACGACCAACTTCTCGACACCGGCGGCGGCCTGAAAAAAGCCGCCTGGTTCTTCCTCGAAGATTCCGCCCGCCTTGACGACCCCTTCCTCCTCCACAACGTCGACATCATCAGCAACATCGACCTCCACACCATGCTCCAATTCCATAAAGAACATCACTCCCTGGCCACCCTCGCCGTCCAATCCCGCCCCTCCGGGCGCCAACTCCTCTTCAACAACCAACTCCAACTCTCCGGCCGCCGCATTTCCGGCCACGATTCTGTCATTCTGAGCGAAACGAAGAACCCTGGCACAATCTCAGCTCAATCAACCACCGATGAAACCGTCCGGGTCTCGGCCCACTCGCCACTCGCCACTCGCCACTCGCCACTTCTCCCCCTGGCCTTCTCCGGCATCCACGTAATCTCCCCTCGCCTCCTCCCCCTGCTCACCGAAACCGGCCCCTTCTCCATCATCGACTCCTACCTCCGCCTCTCCTCCCAAGGCGAAAAAATCCTGGCCTTCCGCCACGACAACTCCTACTGGCGCGACCTTGGCAAACCCGCCGACCTAGCCCAAGCCGCCCTCGATTTGCAGAAAGAGATCCCGCATTAACACCAGAATTCATCAACTTGTAGAAACGCACCATTATGGTGCATAATGATGCTATGAGCTCCGCAAACAAGACCATACGACAAAGCGTCAGCCTCCCGGCATCCACCGCCGCCAAAGTCCGCAACTTGGCAAAGACTCGCAAATTAAGTTCCAATCGCATGCTGGTTGAACTCATCGAGAACGGCATCGAAGCCGAGAAGCGCAAACAACAAGAGTTCTTCGAACTTGCCGAGCGTTTCCGCAATGCTGATGACCCGGAAGTAGCCAAGCGCCTTGGCGATGAACTCGGCAGAATGATTTTCGGTGACTGATGCCCAGGATCGAGTCCTGGGACAATCTGCCCGCCAATGTCCGCCAGCATCTCGTTGATCGCATGCGTGAACGGGCCATCACCATCGTGGACCTCAACAAGCTTCGCCTTTGGATTGCGTCGCAGCCGGAAGTACCGGAAGGCGATTGGTTCAAGGACTTTGGCTCTTTCAAAATCTGCGGTCACGGCTCATACCCGAAAACCTTCCTGCTGCCCAGCCAGACGGCAAAGGGCGAAGCTCTCTGACACATTAGTTTTCTCATCTTGGCACCACAACTTCCGGAACTGACGACCAAAGTGCTCTCCAAAAAAGCCAGACTCGACTTCGAGAAACTCTTCTCGCAGGGCAACGGCTGGGACCAATGTCAGTGCCTGTATTTTCACCGTCCATGTGCCTTGCCCAAAAGCTACTGGCTGCGCAACGAGAAATCTCTCTGTTCTTTTACTTCTTGTTTGGTTTCCCAGATTTTTTAATTTGATTCGCATTACCAGTGCGGTATAATGCTTTTTCTCAGTACTGCGCCTCGCCAGCCGCGAGGCGTTTTTGTTTTTAGTGGCACAGGCATTCTTGCCTGTGGTCTTTGTTGTTAGCAGCACATCCCACGCTCTTTTTATCGCCCGATCTTCGCGCGATGAATCCTGACCGTGTTTTTTTCAAATCTAGAAACTAAATCTAAGGAGCTTTTTATGCCTTCTCTCACCGCCAACGACCGCGTATCCCTCTGTCTATTCTCTTTCTCCGACGGCCGCCGCTGCCGCACTCCCCGCACCGGCAACCATCCCCATTTCTGTTTCTACCACGCCCAAAAAGAAGCCCAGGCCCGCGCCGCCGAAACTCTCGGCAAAGACCTCGCCTGCTTCTTCTCCGGCGACTACCTTTCCGGCTGCGATCTCAGCACCGCCCTCGCGCGCCTCATCCCCGCCGTCGTCCGCGGCGATATAAAACCCAAACTCGCCCGCACCGTCGCCTACCTGATGCAAACTCTCATGCAATCCATCCGCATCTCCCAACACGAATACATCAACGCCTTCGGCACCGACGGCTGGCGCAAAGCCGTCCGCACTTCCGTCAACACCAACTTCGACTACCGCTTCCCAACCGCCCCCAAACCCGAACCGCAGCAATCCCAGCCGCAGCAACCCATATCTACCTCCTCGCAGACTCCCTCGCATCCACAGGTGCCCGCAGCGGCGCCACAACCTCCAAGTGCAGCTCGTCACTCGCCCGCCGACGCCGAAGCCGCCCTCTCCGTCGCGCGTTCCATCTTTCCTCCCACCCCAACTCCGCCCCCGTCAACCCGCCTTCCCCGCACAACCTCAGCGCCGGGCGGAATTTGTCCCGACCCGGTCGGGAGCCCGGCATCTTCGGCTTTTCACCTCAACTCGCAACCCAAGCAGAATGAACAATTACAAAAACTCCCGCAACGGTAAGCTTCCGCAGAAGTTACGCAGAGCGTAACTCCTTTATCAGCAACACCTACAAAAAACAGGGAGGGGGAGCATGCTGCTCAAAGCGGCCGCGGTCGTGCCACTCACTTAGGTTACTTTGGGGTGGGCGTAGCCGTCGCCAATCCAAGTGCCTGCATCACCGCATCGTGCAGCGCTGGCCGCACCTCGGCAATTTTGTGATTTTCGCGCGTCGGATTGACGCGATTGGTGAGGAGCACCACAAAAACTTGGCGGTCTGGATCGATCCAAATCGAGGTGCCCGTGAACCCTGTATGCCCAAAGCTGTGCGGAGAAAAATAGTGGCCGCTGGAGCTGCCCTCGGTCGGTACCACCCAGCCTAGCGTCCGTGTGCCCTTGGCAAGTTCTTGCGGCGCCGTGAACTGCGCAATCGTTGAGCGTTTCAAAATTCTCTGGTGCGCATAAACGCCGCCGTTTAGAAGCATCTGGCAGAACGCCGCCAAATCTGGCGCCGTACTGAATAATCCTGCATGTCCGGAAACCCCGCCGATGGCATAGGCATTTTCGTCGTGCACTTCGCCTTGAATCAGCCGGTGGCGGTAGATCGCATCGAATTCCGTCGGTGCAATCAGCGGCCAAATTTTCTTCGGCGGCTTGTACATCGAATCGTGCATCCCCAGCGGCGCGAAAATGTATTCCTTCGCCAGGTCGTCGAGCGTTCGCCCCGTCAAGCGCTCGATAATCTCCGCCATCAGGATAATGCCGAGATCGGAGTACTCCATTTTTGTTCCCGGCTCATATTCGAGTGGCTCGGCAAAAATCATGCGCAGCGTATCGGCCTTGCCTTTTGAAGTGCGCCAATACTCTTTGAAAGGCGGCAGCCCCGACGTATGCGTCATCAAGTGCCGCACCGTCACCCGGCGCCGCCACTCCGGTTGCGGCCCGCTGGCCCACTCCGGCAAGTAGCGCTCGACCGGCGCATCGAGTTGCAGCGGGGAAGGGAAGTCTCCTTCGACGAGTTTCTCCACCAGCGTCGTTGTTACAATCACTTTGGTCAGCGACGCAACGTCATACATCGTTCGCAATTTCACTTGCGGCGATTTCGCATCGTAGCTCAGCGTTCCGAACGCGTGCAGCGCCACTTTGTCTTTGTCTCCGACGGCCAGCGTGGCTCCCGGAAACGCTTTCTCCGCAATCGCCTTCTCGATCACCTCATAGGCGGGCTGGAGTCTCGCTTCCGCCTTGACTTCCATCGGCTGGACGGTCATCGGATCGGCAGGCACTTCGATTCCAAATCCCGCTTTCAGATCCACGCCCGGCACCGTCACGGGCAAGCGCCCGCGCACGGGGATCTCCCCGAAAAGAGCGCGCGCGGCGGAAATCTGCGCCACGTCGCTGATGCCGAAGGCCGCGAGCCAAGTCTCTGCTTGCGGAAAAAGTTCGACCAGATAGGGACTTCCGAATCCGATGGTTATGACCGGCTTCCCAGTTTTGTAAATTTTGTCGGCCAAATCGGCCTGTTCCGTGGGCAAGTCCACGTTTCCCTTGCGGTCGCTCACTTTCACGAACAACGCGAGAATGCAGACGTCATACGTGTCCGCCGCAGGCAGTTTCAAATTGTCCGCCTTCGCAAATTTTGTATCGGCACGCAGCGCCGTGAGCGTATCCACTCGCTGCCGAAGCTCACGTTCGAGATCTTCTCCGGGATACGGTTCGGGATCGGAGTACAACGAGACGAGCAGCGCGCGTATCGGCTTCGTCCCATCGAGCGGCAAGCGATGTGGTGCGTCTCGCAGCAGCGTCACGCCCCGGTCCGAAATGTCCTGCGCTTCCTTCTGCCAGTCCACTCTTCCAAAGTTCTTGTTCAGCGCGTTCACGTCCACCATGCGGGATTTGTCGAGCCCCAGCCGAGCCTTCGCCTGCAAGAGGCGCCGCACGGATGCATCCAGCCGCCCGCGCGGGATGCGTCCGGATTTCACGGCCTCCTTTAGAGCATCGAACGCCTCATCCGGCACGGGCGGCATGAGCAGCGCATCCGCTCCCGCGGCAAATGCACGCACCGCCGCGTCTCCCGGCGCGTACCGTACCGTAATCCCGCCCATGTCCATCGCGTCCGTAACCACCAGCCCCCGGTATCCCAGCTCGTCGCGCAAAAGTCCCGTTAAAATATTTGAAGAAAGTGTTGCGGGTGTATTCGGATCGGGCTCCAGGGCCGGAATCGAGAGATGTCCCGTCATGATGCTATCCGTTCCGGCCGCAATCGCCGCGCGAAAGGGAACCAGCTCCAAGGATTCGATTCGCTGGCGGTCAACTTTAATGACCGGAAGATCCATATGCGAATCGGTGGATGTGTCGCCGTGTCCCGGAAAATGTTTTGACGTGGCCATGCCGCCGTTTTCTTGCACGCCGCGCACAAACTCCGTCACATATTCCGCAACTTTTTGCGGATCCTCGCCGAACGAGCGCGTGTTGATGATGGGATTATCCGGATTGTTGTTCACGTCCGAGACTGGCGCGTAAACCCATTGAATGCCAACGGCACGCGCCTCCAGCGCGGTGATTTTTCCCATCGTATACGCATCCTTCGGATTTCCTGCGGCAGCCAGTGCCATCGCCGTCGGAAAAGAAGTCCCTTCATCCAAACGCATGGCCGTGCCGCGCTCGAAATCCGCTCCAAATAGGAGCGGCAACTTCGATTTCGCTTGCAGCTGGTTGGTGAGAACCGCCGTCGGATACGCCTGGCTTTTCACGATGCCGAGCGGAGATCTTTCCGTGATGTTGATAAAGCCGCCGACGTGCAACTTTTCCACGTCGCGCATCATCTCTGCATAGGCGGGCGCGTCGGTAGGCGTGAAACTGCCGTGATAGGTTGTAAAAATAATTTGCCCGATTTTTTCGTCGAGCGTCATTTTGCCGAGAGTTGTTTCCACCCATCGCGCGGCGGCCGGCGACAATTTTTGCGAAGACTTCGGAATTGCCGCGGTTTTCTTGGCGCCCGCCGCTTTTTTCGCGGGGTGCGCCGCGGAAGTTTTACTCTGACTGCGCGTCGTGTGGGCCATAAGAAGAAGGAACAAACCAAAAGGAATGAGCAGCAGAAAGCTGGTACCGCGCCCTTTCATCAGATATGGGTCTCCCGGTTGTCGCCCGGATCCTGCGCCTGTATATAACACACGCACTTCACCCTCACAACGCAGCCCCGAACGAAGCGTTCCAGAATATCATTGGTGATGCACAACCGGAGGAAATGCTTTGCGCCATTCTCGCCGCGGTCTCGTCAGAAAGTTCGTAATTTCCGTTTGCTTTGCATCCGTCTTCTGCTTTTCCACGCACGCCGCCGTACGACACGCTAGACACGGCAGGCGAGTCGAGCGAGTTCAAACGGGACTCGACGTCCTCGAAGCGGAAAAGTTCGCGCCACTGCGCGGCAAGCACGTCGGCCTGATTACCAACCACACCGGCCTCGACGCCCAGGGACGCTCGACGATTGAAAGATTGTTCCATGCGCCTGGCGTGCAACTGGTCGCGCTCTTTAGCCCGGAGCACGGCATCTCCGGCAGCGCCGATGATAAAGTTTCCTCCTCGAAAGACCCGACCACCAGTTTGCCCACTTACAGTCTCTACGGCGAATCGCTTCGTCCCACTGACGAAATGCTCAAGGGGATCGATACCCTCGTTTTCGATATCCAGGATGCGGGCGTGCGCTTTTACACGTACACGGTCACGATGGCGTATGCGATGGAAGAAGCGGCCAAGCGCCACATCGCTTTTTATGTTCTGGACCGGCCCAATCTTCTGGGCGGAGACATTATCGAGGGCCCCATGCTCGATGCCGACAAAACAAATTTCGTGGGCTATTACCCGCTTCCGATTCGCTATGCGCTGACCATCGGCGAGCTGGCGCAATATTTCAACGAGGAGAATCACATCGGATGCGATTTGCACGTCATTGCCATGAAGAATTGGCATCGCAATTATTTTTTCGATAGCACGGGCATTCGCTGGGTTCCTCCTTCGCCGAATCTGCGGACGGTGAAGGGCTCGATACTTTATCCGGGCATCGAAATACTGCAAAGCGCCGGCGTTTCCGTGGGCCGCGGAACGCAGACGCCCTTCGAGGAATTCGGCGCGCCATGGATCGACGGAGCTGACGTCGCGTCGCGGTTGAACGGGCGGCATCTGCCCGGTTTGCATTTCGTCGATCAGCCTTTCATCCCCGTGTCTGGTCTTTACGCAGGGCAACGCTGCGGAGGCGTGGCCCTACGGATTACGGACCGCGCGGCTGTTCGGTCCGTGAGCGCAAGCTTGGAAATCGCCGCCATTTTGAACAAGCTTTATCCCGCGCAATTCCATACCGCAAAATTGATTACCCTTCTTGGCAACGAGGATACGGTTAAGCAGCTCGAGGCCGGTGTCGCACCGGAGAAAATCGTGGCAAGTTGGTCCTCCGCCCTCGCGAGCTACGATCAAACGCGCCGCAAATATTTTCTGTACAAGTAGGTCACGCTCCGGCCGTCGAACACGGAGGACACCGGACAGCAAAGTTGGCCGTTGTAAAACAGGTGACGGCAGCGTAAATTGAGTCAGGTTGACCGCAGCTGCGAGAGTGCGATCACCGGCGATAAAGGAACTTATGTCCTACGAAGAAGCCATGCAGTTAGCCTCCCGGGATGAAGCGTTCAAAGCAACAATCTATGCCATGAATACGCTGCTCATTCACAAGGGAATTTACACTCAGGACGAGTTTCAGCAGCTCTTTGTGGAATGGGTGAAAAAAGAAGAGGCGAAGAAGGCGCGCTCGCGCGACGTCAGCCGCCCCGAGGCGGCTTTCGCTTAGGCGGAATTTCGTTCCACTTGAGGTGCTCGCAGAGGGGCTTCTTGCAGCAGTGATTGCCGATATCGCACCGGACGCTATCGCAATTACAGGCGGGCGGTGGTGGGTTCTTCTTGGTTTTGGATTTTGGCATCCATACATTCCGAGATGTGGGCGTCGAGCGATGGTAGTTGACACCAAGAATATCGACACTGTCAACTAAGAGATGGTTTAATCTGCCTATGCGAATCGTATCCCTTCTGCCTTCGGCTACCGAGATTCTTTTTGCTTTGGGATTCGACAAGGAAATTGTCGGCGTGAGCCACGAATGTGATTTTCCGCCTCGGGCGCGGACGAAGCGCGTGGTGATTCATTCGCGCCTGCCGCACGATGCGGCGCCTGCTGAGATTGACCGGCTGGTGCGGGAATATGTCTCGCGCGGCGAAAGCCTCTATTCCGTGGATTCCGATGCGCTCGAGGAATTGGCGCCGGACTTAATCATCACGCAGGATTTGTGCCAGGTTTGCGCCGCTTCGCCGGACGATTTGGCCGCGACCCTCGCGCATTTATCCTCGAGCCCCCGGAAGTACTTTGTTTGAACCCGCAGGATTTGGGAGATGTGTGGCGCGACATTTTGTGGGTTGGCGAAGCGACTTGCCGGGGGCATGAAGCGGAAGCTCTGCTGAAGAAAATTGGAACACGGATTGGCGAGATCGAATCCCAGCTCGATCGCATAGAGCGTCGCCCGCGCGTTGCCATTCTTGAATGGCTGCAGCCGTTTTACGTGGCAGGGCACTGGGTGCCAGAAATGGTTGAGATCGCGGGAGGGGAAGATGTTCTTGGCCGGAAAGCGTACGCCCTCGTTCCGTGTTTCCGCCGAAGACGTGATCGAAACCGCTCCGGAAATTCTCTTGATCGCGCAATGCGGTTACAGCGCAAAGCAGGCGCGCGATGAGTATCAGGCGATGATTTTTCCCGAATCGTGGAGCGCGATTCCCGCGGTGCACAATTCGCGGGTGTATGCGCTGGACGCCAGCGGCTATTTGTCGCGGCCGGGACCGCGCTTGATCCATGGCATCGAAGCGCTCGCGGAAATCCTCTACCCCGGTTTTGCGGTCAGTCCGGAAGCGCAGAGCGTTGCGATTCCCATTGTTTCGCCAGTAACCGCTTTTCCTTCTCGCCTTCGCGCATCAGCCTGAACGCACGGGACTTGAAACGCTTGCGGAACCCCACATCGATTTGGTGTTAAGGCAATTTTTGGCCATACAGCGTGGAGCGTAACCCTCGTTTGTGGTAAGTTACATGTAACCCGTCAGGAGGGTGGACATGGGAACAAAGAGCCAGCCGAAGACGTCTCGCGACAAGGTGAGGGCGCATCGCCGCCGCTTGCGCAAGCTAGGTCTACGTCCTATTCAAATTTGGGTACCCGATCTGCGCTCGCCCGTCTTTGCGAAGGAAGCCCGCAGGCAGTCCCTTGCCGTGGCCAAGAGTCCCCATGCCGAGCGGGACCAGGACTTTATCGATGCCATCTCTAGCCCGGACGCGGCATGAAACGGGGAGAGATTTGGACAGTCGCAGGCGGCGCGGATTATTCCGGTAAGCCGCGCCCAGTAGTGATTCTGCAAGACGACCGTTTCGACAAGACGAACTCGGTAACGGTGTGTGCTTTGACGACGGACCCGACCGAGGCGCCGCTCTTTCGGCTGCTGATCAAGCCGAGCGAAAGCAACGGATTGCGAGCGGAGTGCCGGCTGATGGTGGATAAGGTGACCACGGTTCCGAAAACAAAGCTCGGGACTCGCGTTGGCCAGCTTGCTGACAAAGATATGCTCCGGCTAAATCGCGTCTTGCTGGTCTTTTTGGGCATTGCCGCCCCCCTTGGCGAATGGCGATCAGAATCCCCGCCGACCAATTGTAGGGACAAGCGGCTGGGGCTGAACAAGCCGGCACACTTCCGCGGTAACGCACACCCGTTCTTCAGAGCAGTTGACATATCCTGCGGCTATATGTAATGTTCCTATACATAGAAGAGGGACCTTATGATTGCTCCAGGAATCAAGCGCGGGACGGCGGAACTTGCGGTGCTGAGTGTTCTCGAAGACGGCCCATTGCACGGCTACGAAATGGCGCGCCGCATCGAGGAACAGACGCATGGCTCGCTGCGATTTACGCTGGCGTCGTTGTATCCGCTGCTTTACCGGCTGGAAAAGCGCGGCTGGGTGCGCGGCGCCTGGGAAACCAGTCAGACGGGACGGCGGCGGCGCTGCTACCGGCTTACTCCTCAAGGAAAGAAAAAGCTTTCGCCGATTCGTGCGGAATGGGCCGAGCTGTTCCGCGCGTTGAAGCGGCTGACCAAGGTGTCCCATGCGTGATTGGCAGGCGCTTGTCGAACAGCGGCTCGCAGGGCTGGCACTGGAGCCGAAGGAAAGGGCCGAGGTAATCGCAGAAGTAGCGGCGCATCTGGAAGATCTTTGCGAGGAGCTGCTCAGGCAGGGAGTGACGGAAGAAGATGCTGTACGGCGAGCTTTGTCGAAAGTCGGAGATTGGCGGGATTTGAAGCGCAATATTCTTGCGGCCAAGAGGAGAGAACAAGTCATGGAAAAACGCGCCCAGCAGCTATGGATTCCCGGGTTCCTTACGTTGATCCTCTCGATGCTTTGCTTGGCTGTGCTTCGGAAACTTGGATTCCAACCTCGTAACCTCGGAAGTGGCCCGAATGGCATTCTTTTGTATACGCCGTGGCTGTTCTCGCTGCCTTTCTTCGGAGCTTTGGGAGCTTGCCTATCGTCCCGCGCCGGCGGTTCGCGAGGAACGGTGCTTCTTGCGAGCGTTTTTCCTGCACTTGCTTTTACTTTTGCGTTTCTCGTGATGTCTCCCATTGGCTGGAGCTTCGAGCGAATCACGGGAACTCGCGTCTATTTTGATGTTGTGGCGGCGGCCCTGCTGAAAGATGGCATTGGCTGGATCCTGGTTCCCGGGGCCGCTCTGCTGGTGGGCGGGCTACTCACGCAGCTTTTATTTAGCACACGGTCCTCGTCACGTCACACGGCGATCGGTTAGCGAGGTGAACGATGCCTGATTGGGAAGGAAGTTCATACGGCGCGAACTCGCTGGGCTGGTGCTCGGGCCTGAGGAGCGCAAGGAAATTGTGGCCGAGCTCGCTTCGCATCTTGATGAAGTCTTCGATGGCCTGCTTCGTAAGGGCGTGGGGGAAGAAGAGGCTTTGCGGCGCACGTTGTCTCAGGCGGGAAGTTGGCAAAATTTGCGACGTGACATTCAAGCCGCACGAAGCGAGGAAAACACGATGACAAATCGAGTCAGACAGTTCTGGTTGCCGGGCCTTGTCACGTTTGTGCTTTCGGGAGGAGCACTCGGTCTGCTTGAGAAGTTCGGTCCAAGGCCCTGGATTGTTACTTTGCGGGGCGTTCTTCCCGTCGGGCTGCTGTACATCCCGTGGCTGTTACTGCTCCCGCTGATCGGAGCCCTGGGAGCTTATCTCTCTCATCGCGCCGGCGGTTCAAGACGCGCGGTGTTTTCGTCCATCGTTTTTCCCGTCTTGCCGATTCTCATATCGATTCTATTGGTCCTTCCCGTCAGTCTTTTCTCCGATCACTTCATGGCGCACATGATAGGACCAATGTCTCTAGTCATGGCGCTGCTCGGCTGGGTGCTAGTTCCAGGGGCCGCTTTGCTGGTGGGCGGGCTACTCACGCAGCTTTTATTTAGCGCACGGTCCTCGTCACGTCACACGGCGATCGGTTAGCGAGGCGAACGATGCCTGATTGGGAAGAAGTTCGTGCGGCGCGAACTCGCTGGGCTGGTGCTCGAGCCTCAGGAGCGCACGGAGATTGTGGCCGAGCTCGCTTCGCATCTTGATGAAGTCTTCGATGGCCTGCTTCGTAAGGGCGTGGCGGAAGAAGAGGCTTTGCGGCGCACGTTATCTCAAGCGGGAAGTTGGCAAAATTTGCGACGGAACATTCAAGCGGCACGAAGCGAGGAAAACACGATGACAAATCGAGTCAGACAGTTCTGGTTGCCGGGCCTATTGACGCTATCGCTTTCGATGGTGCTGCTTATGGTCATACAGTTTATTGGCCCAAAGCCGCTTGTCGTTGGTACTCACGGCTGGCGGCTGATGGCTCCTCTGGCAGTGATTTACGTGCCGTGGCTGCTATCGTTGCTTCCCATCGGAGCGATGGGAGCTTACTTGGCGGGCCGGTCGGGCGCGTCGAGGCGCACGATGGTCCTTTCCATCGTTTTTCCTGTGCTTCCGTATTTGGCTCTTTTTATCATTGCGTTTCCTGTTTCGCTGATTCTCGATGATCATGTCGCGCACAACATTATGCTCAGCGCCCTATTCATCGGTCTAATCGCGTGGGTACTCCTGCCAGGGCTTGCACTACTCGCTGGGGGGCTGCCAGTGCAGATCTTCATGTCGCGCCGACTAGGCTTTCGCGGCGCCCCCAGCCGCTGAAAGTTTCCGGCTCCAGTAGCGGTAGAAGGGGAGGCCGGCGAGGATTAGGAGGAGGCCGAGGGACGAGCGGCCGGGGCGGTCGATCCAGATGTTGAGAGTGAGCGCGATGGCGCCGACTACGAAAATTGCGGGGACTACGGGGTAGCCCCAGCAACGATAGGGGCGAGGCATGTCGGGTTCGGTGCGGCGGAGGCGGAACAGCGCGACGACCGCCAAGC
Organism: uncultured Acidobacteriota bacterium; assembly: GCA_963753745.1. Taxonomy (GTDB): domain Bacteria; phylum Acidobacteriota; class Terriglobia; order Acidiferrales; family UBA7541; genus Acidiferrum. The sequence continues at coordinate 28,006 of CAVWDX010000017.1, read as the reverse complement.
CGTAGAAAATCCAGCCTGCGAAGATAAAGAGATTGGTGAGTTCTTCGAATGTGCCCGTCAGGGCCATCAGGCTTGCGAGCACGCATTGAAAAATGAGGGCGCGGCCAGGCGTGCGATATTTTGGGTGAACGCCGTCGGCGATTTTGAAGAAGATGCCGTCTCGGGCCATGGCGTAGGCGGGGCGTGCGCCGCTGAGGACCGAGGAATTCATGGTGCCGAGCGCGCTGATAATCATGGCGATAGTGATCCACGCGGCGGCGGCAGGGCCCGCGACGTGTTGGACGACGTCAGAGGCGATGTGCGGCGAAGAGGCTACGGCGCTGAATGGCAGGACCTTGAGGCAGGCGGCGCTGAAGAGAAGATAGATCGCCGCGACAAGGGTCACGCCGCCAAACATCGCGCGCGGAAAATTGCGCTGCGGATTTTCCACTTCCGAGCCGACGAGATTCAGGTCTTCCCAGCCATCATAGGCCCAGAGAGCGGCGGCGAGGGTGGCGAGAAACGCGCCGAAGATGCCGCCATTCAGCGCATGCGGCCAGAAAGGATCGGGGGCCCGCGGCGGGCCGGCTGGCGCGAAGAACGCAACCGCAATCACAATCACTACCGACATGATTTTAATGGCGGTGAGAAAGACCTGGACGGCGCCGCCGAGGCGAACGCCGAGATAATTGATGGCGGTCATGCCCACAATCCAGAGAACGGCGAGGGGCTGCGCCCAAGTGAAAACGAAATCGTAGGGCTTGATCCAACCTGCTAGGCCGGGGATGGCGATGTGGAGCGTGAAAATGGGGACAGCGACGATGGGGAGCAGAAAACTCATGAAGCGCATCAAGCCGGCGGCGATGGAGGAGAGAGAACTGGGGCGGCCGACGATGGCGTGCATCCAGCCGAAAAGAAATCCCCACGCGGGGCCGAAAGCGCGGCGCAGATAGGCGTACTCGCCGCCGGCTTCAGGGATGGCGGCGCCGAGCTCGGCAAAAGAGAGTGCGCCGAAGAGGGAAAGAATGGCGCCGACGATCCACGCGGCAAAAACTATCGAGACAGTGCGGCCTTCGCGAGCCATTTCGGCGGGCTTGAGAAAGATGCCGGTGCCGATCATGGTGCCCACGACGATGGCGCCGGAAGCCCAGGCGCCGAGGCCGCGGATAAGTTCTAGACGTTTTTCGGGCATGAGCACCTAATCGAAAGCTTCCTCGAATTCACAATAGGCACAGAAGGGCACGATATATCGTGCCCCTACAAATTCGTGCACGAAATTTTCAAGCGGACGCGACTTCATTTTTTAGCACGCGGCTCACGACGCTGCCGACGAAGAAGGTGATGGCCGCGCCAATCAAGACGTACCACGTGAATGCCACGTCCGTATAGCGCCAAACGCAAAGAATGGCAGCCAATCCCAAGAACATACCAGCGAGCGCGCCGGTGGCGGTGGCTTTGCGGTCGAGAGTGCCCAGAAGAAAAAGACCCAGCAGGCTGCCGAAGGGGAGGGAAGCCACGGTAAGGCCGGCTTCGAGAAGCGGACCCCACTTGATGAAGCCGAAGGCCATCAGGATGAGGCCCCAGACGAGCGTCATGCGGCGCGAGAAGCGCAAGAATTGCACGGAGTTCGCGGAGCGGCCGCGCAGCGTGGAAAAATCGAGGACGCTTGAAGCGGCGAGAGAATTGAGCGAGCCACTGGCGTTGGACATGGCCACCGCGACGATGGAGGCGAGAAGCAGACCGGCGAGGCCCGTGGGCATTTCACGGACAAGAAATAGAGGAAGGATACGGTCGGCGCGGTCGCCGGGAGCGAGGAGCGGCGTGTGCTGTGCAAAGACGTAAAGCAAAACGCCGATCAGAAGAAAAATCGTGAACTGGATGAGGACGATGACGCCGCTGGTGAGAAGGGCGCGGCGGCTGTCCTTTCTCATTGCGGGCGGCCAGAAGCCTTTGGACGATGGTTTGGTCGGTGCCGTGGCTGGCCATGGTGAGGAAAGCGCCGCCGATGAGGCCGGACCAAAATGTGTATTTCGTGGAGAGCTTGAAAGAGAAATCGAGGAATTGCAGTTTGTGGCCGGCGGCAGCGGCGACTTGTGCGACTTCGGTCCATCCGCCGGGAATGCGGTGGAGGAGAACCCAGAAGGTGAAGGCGCTGCCGGTCAGGTAAAGGAGCAACTGCGCGACGTCGGTCCAGATGACGGCTTTCATGCCGCCCTCGAAGGTGTAAAGGATGGTGAGGGCGATGACGATGACGACGGCTAGGTGCTCGGAAGTTCCGAGCACGACGCTGACGACGAGCGCGATGGCCGAAACGCGGACACCTTCGGCGATGGCGCGGGTGATGAGAAATGTGCTTGCAGCGACGGCGCGCATTTTTTTGCCGAAACGTTTTTCGATGAGTGCGTAAGCAGTGAGAAATTGTCCACGAAAATAGCCGGGAAGGAGAAGGAATACGATGAGGACCCGGCCGATTAGATAGCCGATGACCAATTGAATGAAGGTCATGTTGCCGGCGTAGGCGATAGCGGGCGTGCCGATGATGGTTAGCGTGGAGGTTTCCGTGGCGACGATGGAGAGAGCGAGCGCCCACCAGGGAGCAGTCCGGCCGCCGAGAAAATAATCGAGGCTGACCGCTTCGCGATTTTCGCCGGCGACGTCTTTTTTGCTGCGGCGGAAACGCATGCCGAGAGCGGTTACGGCGAGGAGGTAGGCGATGACGATGGCGAGGTCGAGAGGGTGGATGCGCATGAGTGGATTGTGCGGCGGTGATCTCCCAGTGCTCAAATTTTGTCGATCAAAAAAGTGAAGCGAGAATAGTGGCAGGGGGCACGCAGGTCAAGAAGTCCATGCGGAGCGGGAACGGCGGGAGCGGCACATCGGCCGGTTGATTTTCGATTTGGCCGGCAGGGCGAACGATTGCGCAACTTGGTTTGCCTCCGCGAATGCATTGGGTGCGTTTCTCGCTTATGCTTTTTGGATGCGCTTTGTTTTAGGGTTCGACGGCGGTGGCACGAAGACCGATTGCGTCTTGATGGAGGAGTCCGGGAAAATTCTGGGGCGAGCGCAGGCGGGGCCTTCGAATCCGCTGCGAGTCGGATTTGGCGCGGCGATTTCCGCGATTCGTGACGCGGCGCGGCAGGCCATCGCACAGGCTTCGTTGCTCGGAGATTCATCAGCGAGCGCCATTTGTGCTGGTCTTGCGGGAGCGGGGCCGGCCGAATCAGCAGAAAAGATTCACGCGCTTCTTGCCGCGGAATTTCCGGAATCGAAGGTTCAGGTTTGCACCGACCTCGATCTCGCGCTGGAAGCGACGGGCGGCGGACCAGCAATCGTGTTGTTGGCGGGGACAGGTTCGTTTGCAGTCGGGCGGAATGCGGCAAACGAAACGGCGCGCGCGGGTGGTTACGGTTCGCAAATCGGGGACGAAGGCAGCGCATACGATATTGGACGACGTGCGGTCTTGACGGCCATGCACGAAAACGACCGCACTGGGGTTGATCCGGTGCTCGGCCAGAGAGTGTTGCGAGAGCTGGGTTGTGCAAACTGGTCCGAGGTCAAAGCGCGTGCACAGGCGGCTTCGGACGAAGTTTTTCCGCGTCTGTTTTCCGTGGTTGCGGCGCTGGGGGATGCGTACGAGTCCTCAGTGGGACCTGCCGCCAAGTCTTCGGCGCAGGGTATTTTGCGAGCGGCTGCGTTTGATCTCGCGATGTTAGCGGAGAATCTCGCCGAGCGACTGAAGTTGCGCGACACCAAATTCTTTCTAGCAAAGACCGGCGGAATGATCGGACGGTGCAAGTATTCTCGACGCACGAGCTGGAGGAACGGCTGCGAAGTCTGTTTCCGATGGCGGAGCTTGGAGGGTTGCAGATTTCTCCGGCGGAGGCGGCGGCTCGGCTGGCGTTGCGGCTGTTAGCGCCCGGCAGTCGAACGGGCGAGAATGCAACGGGCGGAAACGCAGGAAGGCCATGAGATGGCAGGCGCGAACAAAAATGTAGATCGCGCGCTCGCGGCTTCCGGCGAGGAGTTGGCGGCTTTACTTCACCATACCGACGCGGAGGTTCTGCTGACGCTGCTCGATAATCCAGCGCTCGAGGAAGCGCAGCTTTGCATGCTGCTGGAACGAAAAAATCTCCCGGCAGAGATTCTCGAAGAAGTGGCGCGGCGCAAACCGCTGCTGAAAAATTATCGCGTCAAACGCGCGTTGGCGTTTCACCCGCGGACGCCGAGGCTCGTCACGCTGCGGCTGCTGCGCGATCTTTACTTGATGGACCTCGTGCAGCTGACACTTTTGCCGGGGATTCCCACGGAATTGAAGCGGAGTGCGGAGGATCAGCTGGTTTCGCGGTTGCCGCAACTGCCGCTCGGGCAAAAAATCACGCTGGCGCGGCGCGGGCCGGCGCGTCTGGCCGGGGCGCTGCTTGCGGAAGGGCACGCGCAACTGGTTGAGATTGTTCTGGACAACGCATTTTTGACCGAGGCACAAGTGTTGCGCGTGCTTTCGCGGGAGAAACTGCCGCCGGTGGTCGTGCGCGCCATTACGCAACACCGCAAGTGGTCGATTACCTACAATGTGCGGCTGGCGCTGGTGCGGCATCCGTTGTCTCCGCTGGCCACCGTTCTTGCATACCTGCCAGAGCTGACCGTTTCCGATTTGCGCGAGTTGGCCGCGCCGGGAATCGTTCCGGAGAGTCTGCGGAAGTATCTTGAGGCGGAAGTGCAGCGGCGGATTCGCGTGGGAGACAAGGCCAAGAGGAAGGACGATACCCCGGAGTCTCCGCCTGCGTCTAACCAGGAATAGGAAGTGTCCTTCGACCCGTACGCTGGATTTCGATATCAAGAAAACGTGTCCGGCGGAATCCGCGGATTGCCGGGAACAAAACATCTGGTTCCGGCGTCGTATGGGAGTGCTCGTAGCAGGCGTATGCTTAAGACGACCGAGCGGCGCGATTGCGCTGGCGGCGTTCCTTGGGATTCTTGGCGGGGAGGCTCACCAGGTCTATGGGCAGTGGGGACAATGCGCCCCGGCGTTCCGATCGCCGGTGGGCGCCGCGGTATTCGTTTCGCGCCAACCTCGAGATCGAGTGGGGCTCCGCAATTCTGCGAGCCAGCACGCGCGACATCAGCGCGAACGGAATGTTCATCGAATCGGCGGACCCCTTGTGGATCGGGGCGGGGTTCACGGCCCAGTTGGCGCTGGACCGGCCGGTCAAAGTGGATTGTTCCGTAAAGCGTATCGAACCAGGACGAGGCATGGGCGTTTCCTTGTCGGTCTCCCAAGGGCAGCACGAACAGCGCTATCAAGATCTCCTCGATTCTCTTTCCAAGACAGGCTCTTAAGCTCGACTTATACTATGCTTGCTGCGGCGAGGAATTCTTGGCGCGCCGAGAGCATCATGAAATTGTATTTGGTGCGTTCCTTGGGAACGGCGTTTGAGGTGGTATGACCAGATGCCTAGATTGCGGCTCGCCGCGCACCGCGGACCAGTGTTCCGCTTGCGGCTTGACCTCCAATGCCGCGGAGCTGCTGTTCCGGCGGCGGCTGGTGGCGAGGACCGCATTCTTTCTTGTGGGCTCGCTGGCGTTCCCGTATGTGAGCCAAATCTTTCCTCCGCTCGATCTGGACCTGATGTTGGTGTTTTTCGGGCTGTTCTTTTTTCTGGCGCTGGCCATCGCGGTGATTCTCGAAAGCCGTGCGCGGCAGCACAAGGAGCTGGAAGTCCTCAAGCGCATTTATTCTGGCTTCATTCCCCTGCCGTGGATTCTTGCCGCAACGCTTTTTGTGAATGGGAGGCTCGATTCGCAAAAGAACCTGACGTACTATCCGACCGTCGTGGTGAGCAAGTTCAACATGAAGGGAATTGTGCGAGGGAGCCGGCGATTGATGGTGCGTTCGTGGCGGCCAGGGCAGAAGGTGGAGCGTCTGGCGGTGGATGCGGATGATTTCGACCGGTTTCAGGATGGGGATATGGTGACGGTGGCGGTGGAGCCGGGGGCGTTGGGGATACCGTGGTATTACGGGGTGTACCGGCGGTGAGCACAGTCAGGCGGCGGCGAAGAAAAGCATGCACAGGCTGAAGCCTGTGCCACTGGTTCAATAAGCGATTTTGCCGTTGGGCTTTAGCGGCAACTGAATATCGAGGAAGTGGCCGGTTTTGCCGAAGCGAAAACGGATGCGCTCCACAAGACCCGCGTCGCGCTCCTTCCACTCGGAAGTTTCGATGGGATCGCTGGGCAGATCGGAAAGGGACCACACGACGTTATTGCCGTCCGCCTTTATGGTTTGGGGATCGACTTCGTAGACTTCCTGCTCCTTGATATCCAGCAGTAGATAGCGCTTCCAAAGCTTCATCAGCAGCACGCTGTGTTTTTCCGCGTGATAGATGTTCCACGCTTGCGGCTCTTCCTCGTTGAAGCGCACGATCGCGAATTGCAGGGGTTTCCATACAAGCTTTTTTTCTTGAGCCGGCGCCTGCGGCAGCGCCGAGAAGAGAATCAGCGCGGAAACGAGAACGGTGGACATGCTTCTAATCAATTCGCGACTTCGCTGAAAGATTTGTCGAGGAGGCGGATGGCTTCATCGACGTCGGGTTTGGTGGTGTTGAGCATGGGGGCCAGGCGCAGGACGTTGCCCATGAGGCCGCCTTTGCCGATAAGCAGACCGTTGTCGCGGGCTCGTTCCATGACCTGGGTAGTTTGCGCGGGAGCGGGCTCCTTGGTTTTGCGGTCTTTGACAAGTTCGAGCGCTTGCATCAAGCCCATGCCGCGGACGTCGCCGATGAGTGGGTATTTTTGTTGAAGCTCTTCGAGTTTGGCGCGGAAATAGTTGCCAACGGTGTGGGCGTTTTCGCGGAGATCTTCTTCCTCGATTAATTCGATGGTGGCGCGAGCGGCGGCGCAAGTCACCGGGTTGCCGCCGAATGTGGCGATGTTCAGTCCCTGGTAGCCGGCGGCGATTTCCGGCGTTGTGACCGTAAGACCCACGGGGACGCCATTGGCCATGCCTTTTGCGCTGGTCAGAATGTCCGGCGTGACTTCCCATTGCTCGATGCCGAACCATTTTTTGCCGGTGCGGCCCCAGCCGGTTTGCACTTCGTCGGATATGAACAAGCCGCCGTATTTTTTCACGATACTGAATACAATTTTGAAATATTCCTTGGGCGGAGTGATGAAACCGCCGACGCCTTGAATTGGCTCGGCGATGAAGGCGGCGATGCTGCCGCTGGTGCCCGTTTGGATCAGATTTTCGACGTCACCGGCGCAGGCCACTTCGCATTCGGGATATTTCAGGTGTAGCGGGCACCGGTAACAGTACGGATTGATGGCGTGCGCGATGCCCACGCTGATGACGGCGGCTTTGCGATAGGGCGCATGCGCGGTGACGGATTTCATGAGCGAGGAACCGCCAGAATAGGCATGGCGGAGGGCGACGACGTCATAGCTGCCGGTGGCCATGCGGGCGATGAGGATCGCGGCTTCATCGGCTTCGCTGCCGGAACTGGTGAAGAAACTCGACTGAAGATTTCCCGGAGTGATTTGCGCGATTTTTTCGGCGAGCGCGACAATTTGCTCGTTGGGGTAGAGCGTGGACAGATGTTGGAGCTTGTTGACCTGGGTGTTCACTTTACTGGTGATTTTCGGATTGCAGTGGCCCACGGAGACGGTCAGGATGCCGCCAAAAAAATCGAGATACTTGCGGCCTTCGACGTCCCACACATGCTGCATTGCGGCGTGGTCGGCGACCAGCGGGTGCTGGTAGTAGTTGGTGACCGAGGGCCAAATGTATTTTTTGTGCTTGGCGATGACTTCTTCGCTGCGCGACATCGTGGGCTGAACTGGCTTTTCGGGCGTGGTCATGGGCGCTTCCTAGAAGTTAGATTTCTGCTGTTCGAGTGTACGATGCGGGGAAATGTGCGGCAAGTGTGCTCCTGCCGCAAGGGATAAACAGCTACCTACAATGCCTACTTTTATCTCTTCGGTGGAGTAACTTGCTAGTTCAATAGCCTTGATTTTGTATTATGATGCCGCGGCATCCCCTCCATGAGCACTGCGGGCAAACTTCGGTTAATCCGTATCGCGCGCGAGTCGGGTTTCTCCGACGTGGACATTCTTCGAGAAGTATTGCGTGGAGTGTATGGAAGCGAAAAGCGGCGCAAAATGGTTGTGGAATGGGGGGAACTCTTAGGCAGAGCTCCTAGCGACGCGCTCCGGATTGCGCACGCCTCCGGCTTGATTCCGAGCGCACACCCGCCACGGGGCGACGGCTAGGAAACGCTTCACGGTAAAGATCTGGAAACGCCTCGCGAAGGAATTTCTTGTCTTCTGGCGAAGCCGCCGCAAGCTTGCGAACCTTGGCGATTCGTTCACCCCGGCTCATTCTTTCAAGCCTGCGCGTCACTGCCGCGATAAGATGCTTCTCTGCCATCAACGGCTACCTCTTCGATTCAGTATGCATCCTCAATCATTCTGTGACAAGAACCACTTGCCGGCGCCACGCTTGGCGAACCTCTCGTTAACGGGGCAACCGTTGAGCGGTTCCTTGCGGTGCTGCGTTCACTTCGTGGGTTTTCCGTAGCGCGCTACCTACCCATTCGGCAACTTGCCGCATCAAAGGCGGGGAGTTTCAGACGAAAGAGCGTGGAGACGGAAGGAGATGAGAGATGGCGAAGATGAAGATAGCGGTGGTACCGAAGGCGGGAGCGGCTCTTGAAATTCAGGAGCGGGAAATACCTCAGCCGGGCTTTGGCGAGGTGCGCATCAAGGTACAAGCCTGCGGAGTTTGTTTCAGCGATCATCTGGTAAAGGATGGGCTCTGGCCTGGAATCGTATATCCACGCGTGCCGGGGCACGAAGTTGCGGGCGTGGTGGATGAAGTGGGCGCGGGAGTAACGGAATGGAAGAAGGGCGATCGGGTGGGAACGGGCTGGCACGGAGGACATGATTTTGTATGCGACTCATGCCGTCGAGGAGACTTTGTTACCTGCAAGAATGAAGCGATCACGGGCATCACGCGCGACGGGGGTTATCAGGAATACATGCTGGCGCGGCACGAAGCGGTGGCGCGCATGCCGGAAGATCTGGATGCCGCGGAAGCGGGACCGCTGCTGTGCGCGGGTGTGACGACATTCAATTCGCTGCGGCATAGCGGAGCAAAACCCGGCGACTTAGTAGGTGTGCAGGGAATTGGCGGATTGGGGCATCTGGGAATCCAGTTTGCGGCAAAGTCTGGATATCGCGTGGCGGCCATCGGGCGCGGGCCAGAGAATGCGGCGTTGGCCAAAAAACTGGGAGCGGCCGTTTACATTGATTCGAATGCGGCAAATCCGGCGGACGAGCTAGCGAAGATGGGAGGCGCGAAGGTGATCCTGGCCACGGCGCCAAATGCGAAGTCGATGGCGGCGCTGATCGGCGGGCTCGGAGTGGGCGGAAAATTACTGATTGTGGGCGCGCCGTTTGAGCCCATGGAAGTGTCGGTGCCGTCGCTGCTTATGGCGCGGCGAGATATCCAGGGCTGGCCTAGCGGAACAGCGATGGATTCGGAGGATACGCTGCGATTTTCGTCACAGTCTGGGGTGAGGGCGATGATTGAAAAGTACCCGCTGGAGAAGGCGAACGAGGCGTTTGCGCGAATGATGAGCGGGAAGGCGCAGTTCCGCGTGGTGCTGACGATGTAAGGAAGAAAGCGTGCACAATTGCACGAGGGCGGAGCGCGACAAACGAGTAAAGCGAAATGATCATTCGGGAAGCAAGCGCTCAGGACAACGATGCGATCTGGAGAATCCTTGAGCCGGTGATTCGCGGCGGGGATACGTACGCGTTGCCGGCGGATATGAATCGCGAGGGCGCGCTCGCCTATTGGCGGCCGGCGGAACACGAAGTTTTCGTCGCCGAAGAGAACCGGGAGATTCTTGGAACGTATTATTTGCGCGCCAATCAGCAGGGCGGGGGAGCGCACGTTGCGAACTGTGGATACATGACCGCGCCGTGGGCGAGCGGACGGGGCGTGGCACGGGCCATGTGCCAGCATTCGCTGGAGCGGGCCAAGGCGCGGGGATTTCGGGCCATGCAATTCAACTTTGTGGTGAGCAGCAACGAGCGCGCGGTGCGGCTGTGGCAGAGCATGGGATTTGAAATTGCAGGGCGGCTTCCGGGAGCGTTCATGCATCCCGTGCGGGGAGCCGTCGATGCGCTGATTATGTACCGGCAGCTGTAAGTCGAAGAGGGGAAGCAGAAGCCGATTCTCAAGAACGAAGGCGTTGAAGCGAGGGCGGCATTGCACGGATATCATGCGTATAATGTCGCGGCATGAATTCGAAAGCGTCCCATCTCAGACGAACCTTTCGGGCGCTCGCGCGCGTGTTTCCGCGCTGCAGCATGGTTTCGCAAGCCATCGCGTATAATTTGTTTCTGGCGTTTTTCCCGACGCTGCTGATCATGGTGGGGTTCGCAACCAGCCGCATCGGCGGACGAACGAGCCTGCTCGATCTGATCACGGATCTAACGGCATTTTTACCGCCGGGTAGCCAGGGCATCGTTTCCGAGTTCCTGGTGAAGCGCGGGCCGGAAGCCTGGAAACTGGCGCTGGTGGGGTGGGCGGGTACGCTGTTGGCGGGTTCGCAGGTGATGCGGCTGCTGATGGAAGGCATTCATAGAATTTACGGAGACAAGGAGCAGCCTGGATTCCTGCACAGGCAACTGCGAGGATTGGTTTTGCTGCTGGTAACGATTGCACCGCTTTTGGCGGCGGCGATACTGGGTGTTCTCGGAAGGCCGCTGCGGCATTGGCTGGCCGAGGAACTAGGCACGCATCATCCCCTGCAGGGATGGTGGGCCATTTTTTTCCCCGCAGCGGCGATCGTGCTGGCGATGCTGGCGCTGACAGTCATCTATCGCGTGGCTCGGCCGGGGGAGGAAACGCTGCGAAACGTCCTGCCGGGGGCGATGGTGGCGACGTCACTCTGGTGGCTGGTGAACGTCTTATTCGGGTTTTATGTGCGCCGCGTGCCATACAGCGTGGTGTACGGAGGGCTTGCGGCGGTGATCGGATTGATGATTTGGATGCAGCTTTCCGCGGTGATTGTATTTTTGGGCGCGGCCTGGAACGCGGAGCTGGCGGAGAACCGCCGGGGAGCGCCCGTAGCTGAATAACGTGTGGAGCAACATGAGTGAGCGACTGGTTCGTGTGGAATGTTATTCGGGCCGTAAAGCGGAGGAGCGGCCTGTGCGTTTGGTGTTCCAGACGCAAACGTTGGAGATTGCGGAGGTGGAAGACCGCTGGTACTCGCCGGGTGCGACCTATTTTCGCGTGCTCACCGGGAATGGAGACCGCTATGTATTGCGGCACGATGACGCGCAGGATGGTTGGAGCCTGACCGCGTTTCGCGCGGCCGGCAAACGCGTTGACATAAAAATTAACCAGAGCGTATAGTCATCTCGAATGTGGTTTTAAGGTTCCCCCCGTGGTGCCGGCTGCCGAGAGCCGGTGGTGCCTGCGGATACGGATCAGAGAAGGAAAGGGATGTCCTACCTACCGGAGTTCCCGTTGGCGCGATTCTCGATGTGTGTATTCTTGTTGTTGTTGCTGATGGCTTGTGTGAGCGCTCCGATGCGAGGGCAAACACCGGCCCCGCCAGTTGCACCTGCAACAAGTCCCGCGGCCCAGACACCTGCACAGCCGGCGAATCCGCAAGCGCCGAGTTCCAATGAGAATGCCGAAGTCTCGAGCCGAGATACGGCTCCGACGTTTAAAGTTCGCGTAAACCTCGTGTTAGTGCGAGTGGTTGTGCGCGATCAGCAGGGCCGAGTGGTGCCGAACCTGCAGAAGGAAGATTTTCTGCTGTCTGACAATCGCAAGCGGCAGACGATCTCAACGTTCAGCGTGGAGACACCGGAGTCGCATGGAGTTGCCGCCACGACAAGCGCCGCCGCTAATGCTTCGGCCGATCCGGCTGCGGCAAAGGTGCTCGCGGCCGCCTTACCGCAGCGGTTTGTCTCCGTAGTTTTCGACGATCAACATCTCTCGATGCAAGATGCGATGTTCGTGCGGAACGCGGCGAGCCGTTTTTTTGACTCGCTGGCGGCCTCCGATCGAGTCGGCATCTACTCGACTTCGGGGCAATTTACGCTGGAATTCACGAGTGACCACGAGCAACTGCGCAAGGCGCTCTTAAAGATACAGCCGCATTCGCCGACTGCAGGAATCCACGATTGCCCGGACATCAGTTACTACCAGGCAGACCTGATACAGAATCTGCGCGACCCGCAAGCTCTGGCCGTGGCGACGGAAGACGCGGTGCAGTGCGCGTTTCAAGGCGACGAGACGCAGCAGGCCGCAGCGCAGATGATGGCGGTTTCGATGACCAGCGCCGTGCTGGGCCGAGAGGATTCGTCCACGGAATACGTCTACCGGCATATGGAAGACGTCATGCGGCGGCTAGCGACGATGCCAGGACAGCGGATTATGGTTTTCGTATCGCCGGGATTCATTCAATCGACGCTGCAATTGGAGATCAGCGATTTAGTGGACCGCGCGGCCAAGGCGAATATCGTGATTAACACGATCGATGCGCGGGGGTTGTATCCGCCGGATATGGGAGACATTGGCGACCCCTACACGGACCCGCCCAAAATTGCGGGTTATAAGGCCTCCTACCGAGTGGCAGCTCAATTGGCGCAGGAAGACGTCCTGGCCCAGCTTGCGGATGGGACGGGTGGGACTTTTTTTCATAACCGCAACGACGTGGATGAGGGCTTGCGCGAAGCGGGAGCCGCGCCGGCAATCACGTATCTCCTGGGTTTCTCTCCGCAGAACTTGAAACTCGACGGGAGCTTGCACACCTTGAAGGTCTCTTTCGTGCGCAAGACCAATTACAAAATCCAGGCACGGCATGGATATTTCGCGCCCCGACATGTCAAAGACCCCGTCGAAGAGGCTAAGCAAGAGATTCAGGAAGCGCTATTTTCGCAAGACGAGATTCGCGATCTGCCGGTGGATTTGCACACGCAGTTTTTCAAAACGACCAGCGACGAGGCGCGGCTTGCGGTGCTCACGCATGTGGATATCTCAGGCGTGCACTTCCGGAAGGCCGATGGGCGCACGCGAGACGACCTGACCGTGGCGACGGCAATCTTCGATGAGAATGGAAATTACGTGACGGGCGGCGAGAAAATCGTGGAGATGAAGCTTTTGGACCCCACGTACGATCGGCTGATGCGATCCGGACTAAATTTGAAGACGAGTTTCGAGGTGAAGCCGGGCAGTTATCTGGTGAGGCAGGTCGTGCGTGACTCGGAGGGAGCGCAGCTCGCGGCGCGGAACGGCGCCGTAGTGATACCGAATTGATGGGGGAGCCAATGAATACAAGAAAGAACCGCGGGCCGAGAACTTGGAGCTGGATTGCTGGAATCGCAGCGGCTGCATCGTGCTTATTCCTGCTGCAAGTTGCGGGGCAGACGCCGCCGGCACAAGCGCCGGCCGAAGGAGCGACGCAGGCGCCAGGCGCGGTGATCAAATCGGAGTCCCGGCTGGTCCTCGTGGATGCGGTGGTGACCGACAAGAAGGGCGATTATGTCCACGACCTGACGCAGAACGATTTCAAGGTCTACGAAGACAACAAGGAACAGAGCGTGGCGAGTTTTTCGTTCGGAGCGGATACGACGATTCAAGCGCAAGGGCAGAAGAGGTATTTGATCCTGTTCTTCGACAACTCGACGATGGCTGCGCCAGACCAGATTCAAGCCCGAGCAGCGGCGAAGAAGTTCATCGACAGCAATGCGGGGCCGGACAAGCTGATGGCCGTAGTGGATTTCGGCGGAACTTTGCGCATCGTGCAGAATTTTACGGCGAACGCAGGGCTGCTTCAGGCGGCCGTGAGCGGCGTGAAGAGTTCGTCCGTCGATCCCAATGCTCAGGCTCCCGTGGAGGTGGCGTCGGCCGGGTTAGCTCCGACGTCCGGCACAACCGGATTCTCTTCGCCATTTTCTTCGATGAGCAACGCGGAAGCGGATTTTGGGGCGCGCAGCATGCTTTTGTCGTTGCGCAGTCTGGCGAAAAATTTGCGCGGAGTTCCTGGGCGCAAAATGGTGGTGCTATTTTCCGCAGGTTTTCCGTTGACGAGCGAGAGCGAGTCCGAGTTGACGGCAACGATTGACGCCTGCAATAAAGCGAATGTGGCGATCTATGCCCTCGACGTGCGCGGCTTGGTGGCCACGCCTCTCGCCGGAAGTTCGCGGCTGCAAACTCCCGACGACGGAAGACGCGAGGTTGCAGTGAGGTCCGCCGCTGCCGAAAGAAACTACGGCGGGGGCCATGTGGTCCTGTCTTCATATTCTGTTGGGCTCCTTGAGCCGCAACGTCCTGGCGGCGGTGGTGGCGGCGTCGGCGGTGGAGGAGGAGGACGGCCGGGAGGCGGAGGCGGAACAGGAGGCTCCGGCGGGACGGGCGGCACTGGCGGGACAGGCGGCACAGGAGGAAGGGGCGGAACCGGCGGCACTGGCGGAACTGGAGGAACAGGCGGTCGCGGAGGCACCGGCGGGACGGGTGGCACTGGCGGCAGAGGCGGAACCGGCGGGGGAACTACGGGGCGCAGCGGCGGCTATGGGAATCCAAATGCCTATAATCCAAACTCGATCTATACGCAGCCGCGGTCCATCGTTCCGCCATTCCTGTCTTCGGCGTCGACGAATCAGCAAATTCTCGCGGCCCTTGCGGAGGGAACGGGCGGCTTTTCAATTTTCAACACCAACGATTTGCTCGGAGGTCTGGAGAAGATCGGAAGGGAACAGAACGAGTTTTACATTTTGGGTTACGTGCCGCCGCAGACGGCGGAGGGAAGCTGCCATACGCTGAAGGTCAAGATGAACCACGGGGGATTGCGCGTAAGGTCGCGCAGCGGCTATTGCAACACAAAGTCAACGAACGTTTTGGAAGGCACGCCGGTGGAGAAGCAGCTCGAGGCGCGAGCAACCGGGACGCAAGCGGGAACGATAAAGGGCCCGTTCGAAGCGCCCTATTTCTACACGGCGCCAAACGTGGCGCGGGTGAATCTGTCGATGGAGATTCCTTCGAACACCGTGCATTTTGAAAAGGAGAAAGGAAAATATCACGCCAGCTTGAATGTGCTGGGCATCGCCTACAAGCCGGACGGCTCGATTGGCGCCAAGTTCAGCGATACGGTGAATCTGGATTTGGAAAAAGACGAAATGAAGGAATTCGAAAAGAAGCCTTATTCTTACGAGAACCAGTTCGACGCGGGACCGGGCAATTATAAGCTGACGGTGGTGGTCAGCTCGGGAAGCGACACCTTCGGGAAGTACGAATCTCCGCTGCAAATCGATCCGTATGACGGCAAGGAGTTCAGCCTGGGAGGCGTGGTGCTCTCGAACTCGATGCAGCGGCTTACGGATATTCCAACGGATCTCGATTCGGCGTTGCTCGAGGATCGCACGCCGCTCGTGGTGAAAGGAAGGCAGATCAATCCCTCGGCAAGCAATCGATTCAAGAAGACGGATAATGTGGCGGTGTATACGGAGATTTACGAGCCGCTGCTTACCTCCGCGAATCCCCCGGAGGTTGCTGCCGGTTATGCGATTCTCGATCGCGCGAGCGAGAAAGTCCTTTTTAAGACCGGGACAATTCGCTTGGATGACTTCGTTCAAAAGGGCAGTCCGATGGTGCCCGTGGGGCTGGAGATCAAGGTGAAGGACCTGGCTCCAGGGAGTTATCGCCTGGTGGTGATGGCCATCGATGGAGCGGGGCACCACGCCAAGAATCGCGTGGTCGATTTCGACGTTACGGAATGACGCGCGGAGGAGATGGCGCGGGAGGGCCGGGAGGCAAGTCAGGCGGCAGGCTGCCGTGAAGCGCTGCCCGATTCGGCGATGAGGCTGCGCAAAACGAACCAGCAATTCGCCGGACGCTCCGAAAGCCGCCGCATAAAGTAGGGGCACCAGTCGGTTCCGAAAGGCACGTAAACCTGCAGAGTGTCGCCCGCGGAGCGGACTTGATCCTGGAGGTCGCGGCGAATCCCATAGATCATTTGAAATTCGTAGCGGTTCTTCTCCAGTTTAAGCCGGGCTGCTTCGGCTTGCGCGTGCGCAACCATGGCCCAGTCGTGGGAAGCGATGGCAGGCAGGAACGCGCCCTGAACGGCGCCTTCGAGTAGAAAAGTTGTCAACTTCTTGTAGTTGGCATCAACATCGCTTTTCTTTTGGAACGCGATTTTTTTTGACTCGCGATAAGCGCCTTTGACAAGACGGATCTTCGGCTTGATGGGCGCCAGCCGTTGCAAGTCTTTCTCCGTGCGGAAAAGGTAGGCCTGGACCGCCAAGCCGCAATTGCGGAGTTCGCGTTGCACGCTTTCGAAAATATCGAGGGTGGCGTCCGTATAGGCGCTGCCTTCCATGTCCATTTCGATGGTGCGGCCGAGGGCGGCGGCGCGGGCGGCGATTTCGCGGGCCATCGAGCGGCAAAGTTCCTTGTCGATGTCCAATCCGAGTTGCGTCAATTTTATGGAGATGTTGCCGGAGAGATTCTTGGCGTGCAGCTCTTCGATCATGCGGATATAGCCGGAGCAGACTTCGCGCGCCGCCGCCTCGGTGCTGACGTTTTCGCCGAGATGGTTCAGGCTGACGTTGCGGCCCTGGGAACAGAGTTGTTGGCTGGCCGCAAGCGCTTCGTCGAGGGATTCGCCGGCGACGAAACGGAGTGCGAAGCCGTGTTGCATGCCG
Organism: uncultured Acidobacteriota bacterium; assembly: GCA_963753745.1. Lineage (GTDB taxonomy): Bacteria > Acidobacteriota > Terriglobia > Acidiferrales > UBA7541 > Acidiferrum. The sequence goes on along the minus strand of CAVWDX010000017.1, from coordinate 11,302 downwards.
CGCCGCGCGATGCGGTCCGTAACGCTGCGCTTGGTGGACAACCAGAATATGAAATTCCGAACGAGCACTTGGCCCTCACAATATGCCGAGAGAAACAGACCGAGGATACGGGCAGAGTTGCCGGTCGTCAATACCGCGTCCGAAGGCGGGTGGCCCGGACCTAAAATGGGGAGTGAATCGGGGTGGCGGGTGGCCCGGACATAAAATGGGGAGTGAATCGGGGTGCCCCACACGTCGGTTTTACGTGTGGGGCTTTTGACTTTGTCGGTTTCTTTTCCCCACTTTCCCTTCCCGGGAGTTCTTATGCGTCTTCAATCCGTGAAATCGATCGGCACTAATCCCTTCTCTCCCTTTTCATAAGACAGGAAACTGCTCCAAATCCATTCCCCCGGATTCGCTACCAATCCTCGTTTCACCGGATTCGTGTGCATGTACTCGAGTTTCTCTCGCATCTTCTTAGCGCTATACACGTTAAAGTCGTAAAACCGGGGCTGCCAAAATCGCGGCAACCCCGCATCGCCTTCCTTGAAAACCAAGCGCATTTGTCCCCTCGGCCCACGCCGTCTCCGCTTTCTCAAATCCCGCGATACGCGCTGTTTCAACACTTTCAGCACGAGCGACGGCGTACACTTTGCCGACTCGCTGACGAGCAGGTGCACATGCTCGGGCATCACCACATATCCAATCAAGCGAAACCGATAGCGCTCTCGAATTTTTCCCAGCGCCGCAACAAATGCATTCCTGGCCCGCGCCGTTCCCAGCAGCGGCAGCCGCCGGTAGCAGCTAAACGTCAGAAAATGGAGATGACCCTGTCCATAGTAGCGCTTCAGTCCCTTCGGCATCGCACCACTCCAAAACCCCCACACGTAACCCCGACGTGTGGGGCACCCCCAACATCAACATCCTAACCCTCCCTTCACCTACGAACATGGTATATTCGCCATGATGATCCCAGTCCAGGCGGAAAAAACAGATCATGGAAACGCGTCCGGGCCACCCGCCATTTACTCAATTAGTGGAACTTGGTAACTCGCTCCAGGCCATTGTTAACCCAGCCTCTATTCCGCAAATGGTGCAACAGGACCGCACGTACGACAACCAAGGAATTAACAGATCTCCCGGCCGGGCTCTTGTCAACTGCATTGCAAAGGGCGGAAAATAGCGGCATAAAGGAGCGTTGGACCAGGTAATAGCCATGAATCGAACATTCCACTTTGGGCATTACAGTGTGGCAAGAAAACTTGCACTTGCGTCGACGCTCTGGCTTTGCATCATGGCTATAATTCCCCTAAATGGAGTGAGCGACCTTCGAGAAAGCCAAAAAGCCCACAAGGTTGAGAACCCAGGCGAAAACCATGGGTCTAAGCAACTGAAGTTCGAGGTAATTGTTCAGGGCGACGGTCGAACTGATGACGGAATACCTACGTACTTCACTAGCTTCAGATCCTCAAACGGCTCCATAGTCTATGAGACCTTCATAGATTTCCCCTCCGCAGCTCGCAGTGCGGGAGCGCTTGAAAGGCTGCTAAAGTCCTCAGTCAAAGTGCTTCGAAGTACACCTAAGACCGACAAGGAAGGCCACGAAGTAGGCAAGTTGGTAGTCGTCCTTGTTCCCTCGACACTTCCAGCCAAACCCACCGCCGTCCTCGCATGGACGGAGGGAGCACATTACGCCGATGTCCGTTGTGACTCCCTAGACGACCTCCTACAATTCGAGAAGAGATTTCTCAACACGGACAAAAAAGGCTGATTGGAGACGTTGTCGGCTCCCTCAACCGAGTAAACATGGTTGTGCAAACGACCAAATCTCGGAAAAAGGAGCCGAGCGATGTTAATTATAGGCTGTGATTTTCTCTCACGCTGTCGGCAGATGGCTCTGCTTCGCGCTCACCTTAGTTCTCCGCATCCGAGGCGCGCCCTCTGCGCCTCGCGTCGGAGATTCCTCTCCGCGCTTTCCCGCGTTACAATCACTCCGGGCGGGTGGGACAGCCTTAACGCCGCCAGACGATTTTGACTTTGCTTTTCTCTTTCGGGTGCCCCACCCTTTCGATTCTGGTTTTTGAAAGGGTGGGTCTTTCTCTTCAGCTTTTCTCTGCTTCGTCATTGGCTTTGACCCGCCCCTGGCTCCGCGCACGGGATCATACGACACCCAAATTTCCCAAACTGCTGTGCGGCCTTCCCTCGTGGTATTCCTCTCTCCACGCACCAATCTTCGCCCGAGCCTGTACGACCGGGCGAAGTAGGGATTCGACACTGGACCTTGCTAGGCGCAACTTTCAGCCGGGCAGAGGGTTATTCTAGAAAGGCCCAAGTGTTTGCGGACCATTTTGCCCGGCAGGAGGGTGTCATGAGCATGCAGCAAGGCCTTGCCGCAGAGAACGCTTCGATATTGACGACCCCGCGGTCCTTCCTGGCGGCGGTTCTTTCCGTGGCATGCATGTTCTCGATTGGCATCGATGTGCCTTCGCTTTCGGCGATGCCCGCGGCCACGAAAGTTAAGAAATCAAAAAAAGATCCTGTCCTCAAAAATCTGCCGATTACCGAATTGAGCGAGGATGAGGCGGTTTTGCACGCTCTGAACCGGCTGGCGTACGGCCCGCGTCCCGGCGACGTCGAACGCGTGAAGCAGATGGGGCTTGCTAACTGGATCGAACAGCAGCTGAATCCCAATTCGATGGATGACAAGGCGCTGGAAGCACGGCTGGAAAATTTTCCGACACTGAAAATGTCGTCCGCGAAGCTGATTGCAGAGTATCCGCGTCCGAAGCAGGTGGAGAAGCAAGCATCGAAGCGGGCGCAGGCGCAATTGGAGCAAGACCAGCAGCGGCGCTCGGACGGGGCGGCGGAAGTCGTCGCAAAAGACATGCAGGCGGGGCCGGCTTCGACATCGCCGGAAACACCAGCGATGGATGCCAAGGAGACTTCTTCTGTTTCTTCCGCCGGGCAGTCTGAGAGTGGCGATGCAAATGTCCCCTCCCCAATGAAGGATGATCCGGCGCAGGAAAATCCGGGGGCGAAAGACGCTGGCAAACGGCAATTCTCTGGTGCGAACGATTCGAAGAACTTTGCGCAGGCCCTCGGCGAAAACAGCAAGCGGCCGCAGCGGGTGATAGCGGAATTGGCCATGGCGAAGGTAACGCGCGCGATTTACAGCGAGCGGCAGCTCCAACAAGTGATGGACGATTTCTGGTTCAATCATTTCAATGTTTATGCGCGGAAGGGCGAAGACCTCTGGTATCTGACCTCCTATGAGCGCGACGTCATTCAGCCGCACACGCTGGGGAAATTCAAGGATTTGCTGACGGCATCGGCGAAGAGCCCGGCGATGCTCTTTTATCTGGATAATTTTTTGAGCGTCGATCCGCGTTCGGCGGAGAGGCTGGCGGAGCAGCGTGCCATGCGCCAGCAGATGAGGTACGGCCGGTTTGGACAGCCCTTTCCGCCACGTCCAGCACAAGGGCAGCAGAAAAAGCGAAACGACCGCGGGCTGAATGAAAACTACGGCCGCGAGCTGATGGAGCTGCAAACGCTGGGGGTGGATGGCGGCTACACACAGAAGGATGTGACCGAAGTGGCGCGGTGCTTCACGGGGTGGACGATCGAGAAACCGCGGCAGAATCCGGAATTCAAGTTTGACGATCGACTGCACGATCCAGACCCGAAAATTGTGCTGGGCAAAAAGATTCATGCCGGCGGAATGAAAGACGGCCAGGAAGTGATTGAATTGCTCGCGCGCAATCCGAGCACGGCGAAATTTATTTCGACGAAACTGGCGCGGCGCTTTGTTTCGGATAATCCTCCGCCGGAGCTTGTCGCGCGGATGGCCAAGACGTTCGCGGAAAGCGACGGCGACATCAAGGAAGTGATGAGGACGATGATCTATTCCCGGGAGTTTTGGTCGCGCGCGGCGTACCGGGCGAAAATCAAGACGCCGTTCGAACTGGTGGTTTCCGCGGCGCGCGCGCTGGGAACCGACGTGGACACGCCGTTGCCGCTGGTGGCCTGGGTCGGACGCATCGGCGAACCGCTGTATCAGTGCCAGCCGCCAACCGGATACGCGGATAAAGCGGATGCTTGGGTGAATACGGGCGCGCTGCTCAACCGGCTGAATTTTTCGCTGGCGCTAGCGGGGAACAGGATGCGCGGGTCGCGCACGGACGTCGGCTCGTTGTTGGGAGTTGAGACGACGGTCGACGCGGAGGCGGCGCTGGAGCGCGCGGTGCAGGTCTTTTTGGATGGGCAAGCGGCGCCGACAACCGTGGAGACGCTGGAGAAGCAACTCGATAACCCAGAGGTGGTGCAGGCAAAATTGGACGACCCTATGAAGCATGTAGATTTGGGAGTTGTGGCGGGGTTGGTTTTGGGCGCGCCGGAGTTTCAGCGGAGATAAGAATACAGTGACCGGCAGTTGAGAGTTGAAAGTGAAGGGAAGAATCGCGAGCAGTCGAGAGGTTCCCATGAGCCATGAATGTTGCGAAGGCGTGAGAGGGTTGAAATTGTCGAGGAGATATTTCTTGAAGCAGGGTGGCGTGGCCATGGTGGGCCTGAGCGCGATGCCCGCGTTCTTGCAGCGCGCCGTGGCGGCGACGCCGATGCCGAACAAGAAGCAGCTCGTCGTTTTGTTTCAGCGCGGGGCCGCGGATGGTTTGAATATCGTGGTGCCCTTTGGCGAGCCGAATTATTATCGGATGCGGCCGAGCATTGCGATTCCGCAGCCAGGGCGCGGAGGAGGCGATGCGGCGATTGATCTGGACGGATTTTTCGGGCTGCACCCGAGCCTTGCACCGCTCGAGCCATTGTTCCACAAAGATCAGCTTGCCATCGTGCACGCGGCGGGATCACCTGATCCGACGCGTTCGCATTTCGATGCGCAGGACTTCATGGAGTCCGGAACGCCAGGATTGCGGGCGACGGATGACGGTTGGCTAAACCGGGCCCTCGAAACGGTGCCCGAAGAAAATGCCTCGCCGTTCCGAGCGGTGGCCATGGGACCGAACCTGCCGCTGATGCTGCGCGGAAGCGCTCCGGCAATTGCACTGCCGGATTTGAAACAGTTCAAGGTGATGGCGCAATCTCCCGGATCGGGGCAAATCGTGGAAGGTGGATTTGAAGCGATGTATGCGCAAACGGTCGACCATGCGTTGCACGGCACCGGCACGGAAACGTTCGAGGCCATCGATCTTCTGCGAACCGCCGATCCCCAGAAATACCAGCCGGAGAACGGCGCGGAATATCCCAAGAACCGGCTGGGACAGAGTTTGCAGGAAATCGGGCAACTGCTCAAGTCGAACATCGGCGTGGAAGTTTTGTTCGTCGATTGCGGCGGCTGGGACAACCACGTCAATGAAGGCGGCGTGCAAGGCCAGCTTTCCAATTTGCTGCGCGATTTGGGACAAGGCTTGGCGGCGTTCCATCAAGACATGGGCGACCGCATGCAGGAAATTGTTTTTGTAACCATGAGCGAATTCGGCCGCACCGCACATGAAAACGGCAACCGCGGCACGGACCACGGCCACGCGAACTGCATGTTCGTGATGGGCGGCGACGTCAAGGGCGGCCACGTCTACGGCAAATGGCCCGGACTTGAGGATCACCAGCTCAATGAGGGGCGCGACCTGATGCTGACCACGGATTTTCGCAGCGTCCTTGGCGAAGTGCTCACAAAGCACATCGGCGTAAAGGATCTCGCGCCAGTCTTCCCAGGCTTCGACAACAATCCACGCAAATTCCCCGGCCTGATTCGCGCGTAGTTTTGGAGTGCGGGAGCCGCGCTCCCGCATTCTCCTCCACTTGGACGCGTGGATTGCCCGGGAAGCGCAAAGGAAAGTAAAAGCGTCAGCACGGCTGCCGCACTCCATATAAATATGTGGCCTCTGTTAGTTTTCCGTCTTCCGTCAGTAGTGTCCCAACGTTATGCGAACAAAATCAATTGGTTATCGGAAATCGGCTGAATTTCGTCTCTCATTGTTTGTGCAAGTAGTTGATCCAATGGGATTTTCTCGAACATGGTCAGGCTGAGGATCTGTAGAATTTCATACAGGCTGGCCGATAGACGCAATCGCTTTTTGACGATGGCGACCAGAACGTAGGCGGAGACGGCGATCCAGATTTGTGACCTGACCGCGTTCTCCGAAGTTCCGAAGAAAGCTTTGATTCGCAGATGCTGCTTGATCCATTTGAAGAAGAGCTCTACTTGCCAGCGGCAGCGGTATAGTTCGGTGATCGTAAATGCTGGCAAGACAAAATTGTTGGTCAGAAAAATGAGGGTCTTGGCGGTTTCAGGATCCTTAAAGCGGATGCGCCGCAGCGGTGCCTCGAAGCCTTGATGAGAGTAGAAGCCAGTAAGGACGACACTCTGGTCACAGATCAACCCCGTCGTGCGATCGACCGGATGCGAGTAGCGGCGTTGGACCTTGAGGTTCGATTTGCCGCGGGTCACGAAGAAGCTGCCGGCTTCGTGAAAGCGATAGAGGCGCTCGAAGTCCAGGAAACCACGATCCATGATGTAGAAGGCGCCGGGCTCGGGCAACAGTTGGTCAAGGATGTTGACCTCGTGCACCTTGCCATCACTAATGTGAATGAAGGTGGGGATGTTGCCGCGCAGATCGAGCAGCGTATGCAGCTTAATGGCTGCCTTGGCCGTACGGAACACGGCCCACGGAAATACCGACAGACACAGATCGATAGTCGTGGTGTCGAGCGCGTAGACGGTTTCCTGCAGATCGACACCGAAGGACTCTTGCGCATACAACGACCGGGCGATGCCGATCAGGCTCTGGGCAAATTCAGCATAGATGCGCCAGTCGCGTACAGCGTTGGCATTGGCCAGCGTATTCCGAGCCACCGCCGAACGAATCCCGAGATGATAGAGCTTGGAACTTTGCGCGCGCAAACATACTTCGATGTCTCGAAGGCTCTCCCGAAAGGTCAACTGAGCGAACGCCATGCACAGGAATTGATCCAGGCACGAGAAAGACTTCACTTTGAAAGCGCCTCGATAGCGGGTGACGCAACGACGGAAGGTGGTCAACGGAAGATGTTGCATCAGCTGCGCAAACACCAGCTTGCCTCGGTTCATCGATGGCCCCCACGAAGTTATGCTTCGCAGGGTCGCAGAACCCGCGTTCCGAGTTCAAATCGAGACCAGGAGAATTTGTCGCTTACGCGTTTCTCATCAATAATTTATGGAAAGTAAGAACCAAAACGTTGGGACACTACTGGTCTTCCGTATAGATTCAATCACGCGGGCCAGTTCGAGGACTTCGATTTGGTTGGGGCAGTCTGGCCAATTGTGGCGCCAGCATACAATCACATCGCAACCGATTTCAGGATGACCGTGGTCGCGGAAATTGCGGCTCTCGAATTCAAATTCGATGGAAACGCGCTGCCAGCGGCCGGGAGCGATGAGGCGCATGGCTTCGCAGTCGGGGAAGCCGGTTTGGACGTTTTCGACCAGGTAGCCGAGCTTCTTCGCCACCATACCAAACAAGAGGACCACGCCTTGTTCGTTGACGGGTTCGTGCGGCAAGCCGGGGAATCGAGTGGGACTGCCGTAGGTTGGCCGGCCTTTTCGGTGGGGATGCCACTTTTCGCGGGGTGGGGCGGAGAAAGAGGAGCTGTTCCGCGGATGCCAGCGGGTTCCTGCCGGTGGGCGGCCCGGCGGCAAGGGACCGCGAAGAAGAGACACGACATCGGTCCATTCGCGCTTGCGCCGGGCGAAATTGCGAAACGCTTCCGGCAATCTTGACCACGGCCCGAAACGCTTTTCGAGAGTGCCAGGGTTGTATTTTCCCTCACGCGAATAGACGCGGCGCGGGGGAACGCCACGGTGGCGGCGGACGGCTCTGCCCCAGTCTTCCAGGAGGGCATGGTCCTTGGGCTTAATGTTCAGGGTATAAGGGCGGACGCGGGAAGCGCGGACGGCGTCGTTCCAACTACGAAAATGTTGCAGGACGTAGTAGGTGGACAACTCCGAGAGGGAGTTGAATTCCTCTTGGGAAGGAGCGCGACCGAGCTTTTTGGCGATTTTTGCGATGGAACTTACGATTTGCTGTTTGTCTGGCATGGGATGCGCCAATCAAAAAATGCGTTCGTGCAGAGGGCACAGAGGGAAGAGCACCGAGTTCACGGAGAAGCGAGGATCCAAAGCGGAGGCTTGGCCTAGGTTCCGAATCCGCAGCTCGTACCAAGAGAGAACAGGGGCTACAAGCGCCCCAAAATAAAAAAAGCGGGAGAGCGATCTCCCGCTGTCGAAGCGTAGTTTTCTACAAGATTTACTCTACAGGAAACGCCGGGGCTTCGTCAAGCAAGATTTTCACACAAGATTTTCACACGATGGCGGCTGACTTCGGGTTAGCCCGTCACTCGGGAACGATAGTCGGGAATGTCACCAACTCCCCTGACGTTTGCCCAAGATTCTTCCGAGGAAGAGTCGCGCGAGAAGGGCTATTCGTACCTTAGCGCCTCCATCGGCTCGATCTTCGTCGCCCGTCGACCGGGGAAGTAACCTGCGACTAGCGCCACGATGGACAGTGTCGCCACTGCCACGACGAGAGTCACGGTATCGCGGGAACCGATCCCGAATAATAGTCGCTGGAGCAGTCTTGTGGCCGCCAGTGTCATGGCTATACCCGCGAGGAGACCGACAGCGACAACGGAAATAACGTCGAGCATGACCAGCCGGAGGACTGAACCCGGCTCCGCCCCCAGTGCCATGCGGATTCCGAACTCTCTTTGCCTCTGTGCAACGATGTAGCTAACCGTGCCGTAGAGACCGATGACCGCCAGCAATAATGCCAAGGAACCAAAGAAGCCGGAAAGCTGGGCGAGCAGGCGCTCCTGGACCATCGAGTCGCTTACCTGCTGTGCCAGCGTGTGAAACTCGAGGGTAATCGCGGGACTCACAGAGGCTACCGCCGCCTGGACCGACGAGATGAGCGCTGTAGGTCGTATTGCGGTGCGCAACTCGAGCGCACCCGCCAAACCGAGGTCGGGAGCCTGAGTGGCAGGGAAAAAGACCGTGGGATGAATCTCCTCGCGCAGTGACACGTACTTGGCATTCCGGACGACACCCACAACCTCGATCGGCGGTCCGGGTTGCCCCGCAACGCCGTCAATCCAGAACGTCCTGCCAACGGGATCCAGGCCTGGAAAGAAGCGGCGTGCCGCCGTCTGGTCGATGATCGCCACCATCGGAGAGGTAGCTGTGTCGCTGCCATTGAAGTCGCGGCCCGCCACGAATTGCATTCGCAACGTTCCAAAATATTCAGGCGAGACGTTGACGGACATAGACAGAGATTCCGCATCTGTGAAGCCTTTGGACCACTCTGTGTAAACGTTATGTGCCCCGTAGCTCACTTCGGCAGGTGTCACGGATGAGCGGCTCGCAGAAAGGACGCCAGGAAGAGCCCGCAGCTGGTTCTCGATTCGGTCGAGTACGGCGGGACGCTGATCTCGAGGTATTTTCGCCGGCCACAAGTCGGTATACACGATTAGGACATTCTTGGGATCAAAGCCGGGATCGAGCGTCGCCAGCTTCGCGAAACTACGCAACAGCAATCCAGCGGCCACCAATAGCACCAGCGAAAACGCTACCTGCGACGCCACGATCAACTTGCGGCTCCGAAACCGAGCCGGACGGTCCAATTCGACCGTTCGGATACCTTTCATGGCCGAGATCAGCGATACACTTGTGGACCGGAGGGTGGGGAGGATGCCAAAAAGAGCCACGGTGAGAATGGCAACCGCAGCGGTGAATCCAAGAACACGGCCATCGAGCGAGAGATTGAGAAGCACAGGCATGTTCCCGAGCGCGTAGATATTGTGAATGGAGATACTGCGAATCAGAAGAACGGCGCCCCAGCGTGCAAAAAGAAATCCGACGATCGCGCCCATCAGAGAAATCAGCATGCATTCCGTAAGGAGTTGCTTAATTAGCCGCCACCGGCTTGCGCCCAATGCGTACCTTACCGCGATTTCCTTTTCACGGACAACGCCGCGGGTCAGCATCAGGCTGGCAATGTTTGCGCAGGCAATTAGCAGCACGAGGCCCACAATGGCCATCAGAACCTGCAAGGGCTGGTCGAATTGCTGCCGCAAGGCCGAAGTGCCTGTCGCAGCTGAAGTCACCACCAGCTTCTCCTTCACAAAGCTCCGCTGCTCGTCGGCAGGCCAGTATTGGGGCAAAGCGGCGGTGAATATCCGAGGGGAAAGTACCTGGAGTCGGTCGATCAATTGGGCTCGGCTGATGCCGGGCTTGATCCGGCCGGCCACGTTCAGCCACCACATGGAGCGCGCTTCCAGTGATTGTATACCAGAGATCTCCACAGTGCAGATCGGCACAAAGACTTCGGACTCTCGACCCACGTCCATTCCATAAAAGCCAGGCGGAGCGACGCCGATGATTTCAAAGGGATGGTAATCGAGCGACAGGGTACCGCCAACGGCGCTACTTGCGCCGCTATAATGACCTTGCCAGAACCCATAGCTTAGGACAGCCACGGGCGGGCAGCCGCGGTGGTCGTCAGACCCTGTAATCAAGCGTCCGGCAGCCGGACGGAGCCCTAAGGTCGTAAAGAAGTCACCACTCACAAACGACCCCTCCGAGGGCTGTACTGTTCCACCTCTGGCGAGATCGAAGCGGTTATTACTCCAAGCGAACACGCCCGAAAAAACATTCTGTTGATCTCGTACTTGTTCCCACAGAGGGTTACTGAAGGAGGGCGAGGCTCCGCCGGACCACAGAAAAGAAAGAGGGTTGGCCGAGGCTGAGCCGCCGTATCGGGGATCTTGCCTTTTCAATTGCATCAGCTCGTCAGGCCTGCTGACTGGCAGCATGCTCAACATGACTGCATCAATGAGGCTAAAAATGGCGGTGTTGGCGCCTATGCCGAGTGCGAGCGTAAGAACAGCGACGGCGGTGAAGCCGGGGGACCTTCGAAGCATACGGAGGGCGTAACGCAAGTCCTGAATCAGCGTCCCCATAATATCTCCATCTCTACACCAAGGAGCACGCGGGAGCAACGATATCGCGAGAGATATATCTCATTCCAACTTATCCGACAGTTCCGGACGAGTGGTCGGCTACACGGAAGTAATCCTCGCAGCTGCTTGGTTCGGCGGTCAGGTTGTCAATGCACGTTATTTCGTCGAATTTCGAAAAACTGATTTACGGCCTTTCCCACGAATCCAAAGAAGCGTGCAGCAGTAAGATTTCCGGGTTGCGCTGGATGCATTCGAGTTCACCCATTGGAACCGCAGGGGCTTCGTCAAGCAGGATTTTCACATGATGGCGGCTGACTCC